>LADR01000008.1:0-422500 GCA_000961655.1 Desulfatitalea sp. BRH_c12 | reverse complement strand
CCTCCCACCAGGGCAATCGGGCGGTGACCATGCTGCTGCATATGGGCGAGGGACATGATGGGCAAGAGATGCCCGACGTGCAGACTGGAGGCTGTGGGATCGAAGCCGATGTAACAACTCACGTTGCCACCTTCGATATACGCCATCAACTCCTGCTCATGGGTCATCTGTTCGATGAACCCTCTCTCCTGCAGCACACGAATAACGTTCGACATTTTCACTCTCTTTGATTCGCTTATAGTCGATTCGTTTCGTCAACCACTTACCGATTCGACGAATAAGATGTCATAATCCAATGAATGACATTTAACGAACGCTCAAATTACTTGTTTGCATATTCAACGGCCCGCGTTTCTCGAATGACCGTCACCTTGATCTGACCGGGAAACGTTAAAACTTCCTCTATTTTCTTAACAATGTCACGACTGACCAGGATGGCGTCTTCGTCATTGATTTTGGTGCTCTCGACAATGACCCGCAATTCTCGGCCGGCCTGAATCGCATATGCGCTTTCAACCCCCTTGAATGAGGTGGCAATGCCTTCAAGGTCTTCAAGGCGTTTGACGTAATTCTCAAGCAATTCCTTGCGAGCGCCGGGTCTGGCACCCGACAGGCCGTCCGCAGCCTGTACGAGAACATCGTAAACTGTCGTCGGCGGTATGTCCTCGTGGTGTGCCGCAATCGCATTGACCACTTGTGGTGATTCACCGTATTTTTTGGCCAACCTGGATCCGATCAGGGCATGTGGTCCCTCCACTTCGTGATCGATGCCTTTACCGATATCATGCAGCAGTCCCATACGCCTGGCCAGTTTTTCCTTTAAACCCAACTCGGCAGCCATTATGCCACAGAGAAAGCCAACTTCGATCGAATGCTGCAGCACATTCTGGGAGTAACTTGTCCTATATTTCAACTGCCCGATGTACTTGATCAATTCACTGTGAATACCGTGAACTCCCAAATCGAAGGCCGCCTGTTCTCCAGCTTCTTTCACGGCCGTGTCGATCTCCAAGGTCACTTTTTTGACCACATCTTCAATGCGGGCCGGGTGAATACGGCCATCGGCAATCAACTTCATCAAGGATTGTCGCGCAACTTCGCGACGGACCGGGTTGAATCCGGACAAAATCACGGCTTCGGGAGTATCATCGATGATGAGGTCGATGCCGGTTGCCGCTTCCAGAGCACGAATATTGCGCCCTTCCCTACCAATAATGCGCCCCTTCATCTCATCGCTAGGCAATTGAACCACTGTGACTGTGCGTTCGGCCACATAATCGGCTGCATACCTCTGAATGGCGGTCGCCAAAATTCTCTTGGCCTTTTTATCGGCCTCTTCCTTGGCTTCGCTCTCGATCCGTTTGATTAACTTTGCGCCTTCGTAACGCGCTTCATTTTCCATGGCACGCAGCAGCAATTCCTTGGCCTGCTCGGATGTCAGCGCGGAAATTTTTTCAAGATTTTTCTTCTGTTCATCCAAAAGCGCTACATATTCCTGCTCTTGCTGAGCGATCTGTTCCACGCGCTGTTCGATATCTTTTTCCAGGAGGGCAAGATCCTTTTCCTTGCGCTCGTGGGCCTCGATTTTGCGATCGATATTCTCCTCTTTCTGAATCAACCTCTTTTCCTGCTTCTTGAGCTCCGCGCGGGTTTCCTTGGTTTCCACATCGAATTCATTTTTCATTTTAAGAAGGCGATCCTTAGCTTCAAGGCTCGCTTCTGTCAGAAGCGCGTCCGCCTTTTTCCTGCCTTCTTGGATAATCGTCTCAGCTTCGCTGTGAGCGGTATCGGCTTTTCGGCGGTCCGCCAACATTCTGAGCCAGAAAGCGAGCCCAAAGCCGATCCCGAATCCAACGAGCGTCAGACCGAGTACATATGCATCCATCATGCCTCCACATAGTTATTTTTATAGTTAATACCGGCCATTGAGCAACTCCGCCCCTTTGCCCTCATTGTCACTGAGTTCACAGAATTCGAAAATGGCCTGAAATCCTTTGCTGGCAGGCAACCCTAACCGCAATAGGACATGTCTTATCGCCTGCACACTGCGCCCACGGGTAAGCATAGGCTTAACAATGGGCTGTCTTTTCATAATGGGCGCTTGAATGATGGTGGAAGCGGATCTGAATGGGACTTTGATGGGAGATGACAAACGTCCGCGAACAAATAGTGCTTTCGCGAGGGATGGTTATCCCATGAGCTGGGAGGTACCCCCACCGAATTGCCGTGTTGGGATGGCCTTTGATCCAAAAAGGCAAGTGGGCGCCTTGCGACTTCTTTAGGCTTTTCTGTACATGCAGAACTTGCACACCGAAATCAGACTTGGCTCCCGTTTAAGAAAATGTTGGGTCAAAGCACATTTTCCAATCACGCGCACAGCAGGGGTAAAACCCAAATAGTATCAATACGTTTGTTGCCTGTGTTGCCGGCAAGAGCGGAACGCGGGGCTTCATTCGGATGTTAACGCAAGACAAGTACGTACCTTCGATTAAGCGTGCCACCGCGCGAACCCGCTAAACAAGTTGAGAGTCGAGCGTATTTAGCAAATTCGCGGAACGTTGTTCGATATCGTGCAATAACTGCTGATGTTTCTTTTTGAGATCAAAAAACTCATTCGTTATATTCAATGCAGTCAATATCAATATCGACCCTTTATCAGGAGACAACGTTTTATGTGAACACTGCGTCTTTGCTTGATCAACCGATCTGATGACATAATCGGCAACCGCCTTGGCATCCGACACGTTCGAATCGGTCTTAAAGGTAAACGGCTGCCCTAAGACATCTATGGTTAGTACCTGATCCAACGAACAACATTCCCCTTAAGTTCCGTATATAATAAAGTCCTCACTCTTCCGTGAACTCAGAAAGTCTGCCCATCAGACTATCAATTTTAGTTTTGACCAAAGCTTTCAGCTCTTCATCCCGCTTCTCGCTAACCTCTTTTTCCTGCAGCTGCGAGATCAGCTGTTCCATTTGCCGCTTCAGGTCGGCATTTTCATTTTCGCGCTGTTTGCAGGCTTCGATCAGTAGTTCTATTTTTTGAGTCAAAAAATCAAACTGTTGCAATACCGATTCTTGATCCAATGTCCACCTCATATTTGAGTTTACTATAAGCGTTGGCAAGCTGCCAAGTCAAGATTTTTCACGAATCCGGAGACGCATCGACTTTTCGGCGGCTTGCAGATCTTCGGGACTGTTGACGCCGATGATTTCATTGCTGTCGTTTCCCAGGACAACCCCGATATTCCGGCTCTCCTTGTATCCTATACCGATGATATCGGTCAGATAGATCTCTTTTTGGGCATTGTCGGAACGTAGTTGCGGCAATGCTTTTTCCAGAAAAGACCGTTTTGCGGCGTAGATCCCGGTGTTAATGGTTCGAATTTTCTTTTGCTCGCCGTCGGCGTCGGCTTCCTCGACAATGGCGCTGAGACAGCCTGAATTCATAATGATACGACCATATCCTGTAGGATCGGGGACGGCAACCGCCAATAGGGTCGCATCTCTTTCATGGGCGATATGGTCGGATAGCAGCCGTTCGATTGTGGCTGGGCGAATAAGTGGCACATCACCGCAAAGAACAACCACTTGAGCGACATCCTCCGGGATATGGGGCATGGCGCAAACCATGGCATGCCCGGTTCCATGTTGCTCTTCCTGAAGGGCAAAATAGGTAGCACCGATTTTGCGTACCGTCGACCGGACCAGTTCCGCCTGATGTCCGACCACAACGACGACATTGTCGCCCGCAACTGCCCGAGCTGTGCCGACCACATATTCAATCATGGGAGAACCGCAGATCTCATGGAGCACCTTGGCCTTATCCGATTTCATCCGGGTACCCAGGCCGGCGGCCAATATAACGACGCCACACGTTGGTTTTTTCATAAGGCTAACTCGCTAATTTTCCGAAATGGTAAGTACCATTATTGTTCCGATCCGAAAAAAAAGGGCAACCCATTCAGGTTGCCCTTTTGATTTCGTTTGCAATCGAATGTCAAACCCGCGGGGTTTCCGCGAGACGAATGCGCATAATGGCCCTTGTCAGCGCCGCGCGGGCGCGCGTAAAATCCACATCATCATCGCCAGCTTTTGAAAGCCGATCCTCGGCACGCGCTTTGGCTGCCAGGGCCCTTTCGATGTCAATGTCTTTGCGCCTTTCGGCCGATTCAGCCAGTATGGTTACCCGATCGGGCAGAGCTTCGGCGAATCCGCCGCTTACGAAGACGAAGCGCTCTTTACCGGCCGTATCGACATAGCGGACCGTTCCAAGCTTTAAACCGGTCATAAAGGGCGTATGGCCGGATAGCACACCAAATTCTCCCAATGTGCCGGGCGCCATGACGATTTTGGCTTCTTCGCTGACGACCGATTTCTCCGGGGTCACGATTTCGAGTTTAATATTTTCAGCCATGCTCTCCCCTTACACGTTAGGCAGCCTCAGCCAGCCTTTTCTTGGCATCCTCGATCACCTCTTCGATTCCGCCCTTCATCATGAAGGCCTGCTCGGGCAAATCGTCGTGCTTGCCGTCACAGATCTCTCTGAAGCCGCGAATGGTCTCTTCGATCTTGACGTATTTCCCAGCCATGCCGGTAAAAACTTCGGCCACATGGAAGGGTTGCGACAGGAAGCGTTCGATCTTACGAGCCCGGGCGACGGTGATTTTGTCTTCTTCAGAGAGCTCGTCAATTCCAAGGATGGCGATGATGTCCTGGAGTTCTTTGTATTTCTGCAAAATTTGCTGAACCTGCCGTGCAACCAGGTAATGTTCCTCGCCGATGTAGTTGGCATCCAGAATACGGGACGAAGAGTCCAGCGGATCCACGGCGGGATAAATACCTTTTTCCGAAATGGCACGTGAAAGAACCACGGTACCATCAAGGTGCGCAAAGGTGGTGGCCGGCGCCGGGTCGGTCAAGTCGTCCGCAGGCACGTAAACGCACTGTACAGCGGTAATGGACCCCTTGTCGGTGGAGGTGATGCGCTCTTGAAGTTCACCGAGGTCGACGGCCAGCGTCGGTTGGTACCCAACCGCAGAGGGCATGCGGCCCAGCAAAGCGGACACTTCTGAACCGGCTTGCGTAAACCGGAAAATATTGTCGATGAAGATGAGCACGTCCTGGCCTTCGACATCGCGAAAGTACTCAGCGCAGGTCAATGCGGAAAGGGCAACACGGGCACGGGCTCCGGGGGGCTCGGTCATCTGTCCGTAAACCAGAGCGGCCTTGGGCAAAACGCCGGACTCTTTCATTTCATGATAAAGATCGTTGCCTTCACGCGTTCTTTCACCGACGCCGGCGAACACGGAGATACCGCCGTGCTGCATGGCGATGTTATGGACCATTTCCATCATGATAACGGTCTTGCCCACGCCGGCACCGCCGAACATGCCCATTTTACCGCCGCGGGGAAAGGGAACCAGCAAATCGATAACCTTGACGCCGGTCTCCAGAACATTGACATTAACGTCCTGCTCCGTGAATTTGGGCGCTTCACGGTGGATCGGCATCATCTTTTCCTGGCTGACCGGTCCAAGACCGTCGACCGGGCGACCGACCACGTTGAGGACGCGGCCCAGACTTGCCTGCCCCACGGGCATCATAATGGGATTGCCGGTGTCCCTTACTTCCATTCCGCGCACCAGACCGTCGGTAACATCCATCGCGATCGTGCGGACAACGTTGTCTCCAAGATGCTGAGCAACTTCCACGATCAGGTTGTTTGGTTCATCATTGATCGCGGGATTGGTGATTTGCAGCGCCGTGTAAATGGTCGGCAGCTTGCCCTGCTCGAATTCGACGTCAACGACAGGTCCCATGACCTGTGTTATTTTTCCAATATTCTCTGCCATCTAAAGACCTCCTGTAAACTGAGTCAGTTATTCGTCTTAACCTTTGAGGGCCTCGGCGCCGCCCACGATATCCATCAATTCACCCGTAATTGCGGCCTGCCGCGCTTTGTTGTAGGCCAATGTCAGGCTTTGGATGATGTCGTTGCACGCCTTGGTGGCGTTATCCATGGCCATCATACGGGCGGCATGTTCGCTGGTCGATGTCTCCAGCAACGCACGATAAATTTGTACATCCACGCTTTTGGGCAACAGTTCGCCCAAAAGGGCTTCCGGTGACGGCTCGGTAATGTGCTCGGGTAAGTACGGTGCGTCCGCATCCGCCTGCAAGGCCTCGTCGGCCTTTTCAAGAGGAGGAATAGGCAACACCTGTTTGATCACCGGAATTTGCCTGGCCATGCTCAAGAACTCGGCATAGACGATGATGACTTCATCATATTCGTTTTCCAGGAAGCCAGTGACCATTCTGCGGCCGGATGTCGAGGCCACGTTGAAACCGAAAGTGCCTCCGACGACACCCAGATGCTGATCCACCATCGTGCGTTTTTCACGACGCATCCAGTCACGGCCTTTTTTGCCGAATGCCGTGAACGACACCTCAATGCCTTTAGCGATCTTTTCCTGGGCAAGATCGGCAGCTTTCTCGATCAGGTTGGTGTTGAAGCCACCGCACAACCCGCGGTCGGAGGTACACAGGATGATGTGCGTCCGTTTGATCTCCTCCCTGGCAATCAGCAATGGACTGCTGCCTTCTCCGGCACTTTGCGCAAGGCTTCCCAACACCGCCTCGAATTTTGAGGCGTAGGGGCGAAAGCCCACCATGCGGCTTTGAGCGCCCCTGAGTCGGGATGCAGCCACCATATTCATGGCTTTTGTGATCTGCTTGGTCTTTTTAACGGCGGATATCTTGAGTTGTACTTCCTTTAAAGTTGCCATACAGCTAAGCCCTTATCCTTTAATGGTCTGCAGTCACTTGAGCGAATGATGAAAGCTACTTAATGGTATCTTTGAACTCCTCGTCGTAAGCTTTCAATGCCTCGTTCATCAGCTTTTCCAAATCGCTGTCAATGGCTTGCTTTGATTTGAGGCCTTCGAAGACTTGAGGGAACCGCTCTTCAATGAAGGGATAAAGGCCGGCCTCGTACTTGGTGACCATGGTCACAGGATATTTATCAAGGTAACCGCGCGAACCGGCAAACAGAATCGTCACCTGTTTCTCCATGGGCAGCGGTTGGTACTGGGGCTGTTTCAGGATCTGCACCAGACGCGCGCCGCGCGTCAACTGACGCTGGGTAGCAGCATCAAGATCGCTGCCGAAAGCTGCGAATGCTTCGAGTTCACGGTATTGGGCCATGCTCAGGCGCAGGGTACCGGCCACCTGTTTCATGGCCTTGACCTGGGCGGCGCCGCCGACGCGCGATACCGAAAGGCCAACGTTAATAGCCGGCCGAATACCGGCAAAGAACAAACTCGGTTCCAGGTAGATCTGCCCGTCGGTAATCGAAATAACGTTGGTGGGGATATAGGCCGAAACGTCACCGGCTTGTGTTTCGATGATGGGCAAGGCCGTCAGAGAACCGGCGCCCAACTCGTCGCTTAACTTGGATGAACGCTCGAGCAGTCGGGAATGGTTGTAAAAAATGTCGCCGGGATAGGCTTCGCGTCCGGGCGGGCGGCGCAGCAGCAGGGAGACTTGGCGGTAAGCGGCAGCTTGTTTGGACAAGTCATCGTAAATGATCAGGGCATGTTTGCCATTGTCGCGAAAATATTCGCCCATGGCGGTACCGGCATAAGGTGCGATAAACTGCAAGGTAGCCGGGTCGCTGGCGGTGGCCGAGACGATGGTGGTATATTCCATGGCGCCGTTTTTTTCCAGAACGGCATGCACTTGGGCAACCGTGGACCGTTTCTGTCCACAGGCAACATAGATACAATAAATGTCGCTATTTTTCTGAGCCAGAATAGCATCGATGGCACATGCGGTTTTGCCGATCTGACGATCACCGATGATCAACTCGCGTTGACCGCGGCCGACCGGGGTCATGGCATCGACGGCTTTTAATCCGGTGTAGCAGGGTTCATGAACGCTTTTGCGCTGGATGACGCCGGGGGCCACCATTTCAACACGGCGGAACTCCTTGGCATCGATCGGTCCCTTGCCGTCGATCGGGGCGCCCATGGCATCCACAACACGGCCCAACACAGCTTCGCCGACCGGGACCTGGGCGATCTTACCGGTCCGTTTAACCATGTCGCCTTCTTTGATGTGAATGTCTTCACCCATGACGGCGACACCGACGTTGTCCTCTTCCAGGTTGAGCACCAGTCCGAGGATCCCGCCAGGGAACTCGACCAGTTCCATAGCCATAACCTTTTCCAGACCGTAGACGCGGGCAATGCCGTCACCCACGGACAGGACCACGCCCGTTTCGCTCAGTTCGACCTTTTTGTCGTAATCGGTAATCTGCTCTTTAATGATTTGACTAATTTCTTCAGCTCTTAGTTCCATTATGCACGCTCACCCCTTTTTAAAGAGTCCCTCATATTGAGTAATTGTGTTCTAATGCTCCCATCCAAGACCAGATCCCCAATACGGGTCACAATACCCCCGATAAGCCCAGGGTCTTGTTCCACTTCCAGAACGACCTCCTTGCCTGTCTTTCTGGACAAGGCCGAACGGATCTTTTCAATGGTATCGGCAGTCAGTTCGCTTGCCGAAACCAAACTGGCGCGAGCCACACCTTTCACTTCGTCGGCCAGCATCTGGTAGAAATCATTGATGCTGCCGATAAATCCGATGCGGCCTTTTTCAAACAACAATTGCAGAAACGCGGACATCACTCTGGTGAGATCGAGTTTCTCAATGACTTTCACGAGAACCTGTTTGCGTTCACCAAATTTGTACAGGGGGTTGGCGATGGTATTGGCCAAGTATTCATCGTCGGCCATCATCCGTGCGATGCTATCCAGTTCCTGGCGATATTGTTCGGTCTGCCCGTCCTCTTTACCGATCAGTAGGAGCGCTTTGGCATAACGCCGCGCGATTGCCAGATTCTTCATTATGCCACCACCTTGTTTAGATATTCATCAATCAGGCGATCCTGGTCCGCAGCCGAAATCTTGTCTGCAATCAGTTTCTCCGCCCTGGCCAGCGCTTTTTCAACCACCTGCTGCTGCAAAGTCAGCCGTGCACGTTGAAATTCATGATCGATGTTTTTCTGAGCCTGCTCCTTGAGCTTGTCCGCCGCGCTTTCAGCCGCAACGAGAATCCGCGCTTTGGCCTCTTCGCCTTGGCGCACATACTCGGCGACTATGGTGGACGCTTCCTTGTCGAGCGCGTTCAGCCGGTTGCTGTAGTCGGCGAGCTGCTTTTCAGCCACCGCCTTGCGGGCTTCCAGGTCTTCTAACTCCTGAGCGATACCCTTGATCCGGCCGCTCAGCGCCTGCCCAGCCGGCTTGCGCAACAAAAGATAAAGACCGATAGCCAGCACCGCGAAATTCATCACCCGGTACCAGTCGGTCGCCTGCCATCCGCCATGGTCTCCGCCATGACCGCCCTCGCTCACCGCCCAAGCCGGAACCCCGACTAACAACACCGACACGATCGCTGCAGTTGAAACTGCAATGACAGGCCAATTCAGCCGCGACATGCCGCAACGTCCACCACTCTTCATCAGGCCGCCCTCCCCAAGATTTTCTGCGTGATGGCACCGGCGAAGGTATCGACCTCCTTCTCCAGTGCACTCCGAACAGCTTCAGTATCTTTTTCGATTCTGGCCTTTACAATCGCCAAATCTTCCTGTGCCTTGGCGTTGATCCGGGCCACAATCTCTTTTTCCTCATCGGTGGCGGCCTTCAGCATGGCCTCTTTTTGTTTCTGACCTTGCAGCCGGGCTTCCTTGATCCCATCAGTGAAAGCCTGGCCCTTTTCCGCGACGTGTCGATCGGTGGCATCAGCACTGTCTCGCAGGGCTGCCATTTTGGCTTTGCGTTGGTTGAGGATTCTGCGAATGGGTTTAAATAAAACGACATTTAAAGCGAAAAGAAGGATAAGAAAATTAGCGATTTGAACAAAAACAGTCCAATTGATATCAACCATAAAGCTGCCTCCAATGCCGAATTATTTATGGTCTATAACTTTGAAATGACACAAAAATGACACTAGTCGACTGGCGTGAACAAGGGGGCTGTATAGCATTCGACCATTCGAAATGTCAAAGGTTTTATGCAACTTTCTGTTCGTTCGGCTTGGATTCGGGGACTTTCTTCAACTCTTTCAAATCCGGCTTCGCGGATTTGCCGGTCTTGCCAAGTTCCGGCTGCATTCGGCAGTTTCCATTGAAAACAACGCCGGAATCGATGACTACCGCCGGGGCGCCTATGTCTCCATGAACCTGGGCGGGCGCATAGATTTCGACACGTTGACTGGCTTCAACGCGCCCGTTGACCTTACCTCTCACGATGGCCACGGCGACTTGAATATCAGCGTCCAAAACCGCATTTTCGCCGACGATCAGCGTCCCTTCGGCGCTGATCAGCTTGCCGCGGATCTGCCCGTCAACACGGATGGTTTCTTTGAACGTCAACGTGCCTTCAATGATGGTGTCGCGTCCCAGTAGGGTGGTGATGGCGGCTGAGTCGACGGCGTGATTTTTCTCTTTTTTAAACATTGTTCCTCCTTGGCTATTCAGTGTGGAAAGTGTGCTGTGCAGTCTTCCTTATTTTTCGAACTTAAACCGTCGCATGCTCACATTGAGGAGCAAACCGACCCCCGCCATGGTCGTTAGAACCGATGAGCCGCCGTAACTGATGAAAGGCAGTGTTACGCCGACTACCGGCATCAAGCCCATGACCATACCGACATTGATAAACACCTGCCATGCAAACATGGCGGTCACCCCTACTGCCAATATCGTGCCAAAGGGATCTCGACTGCGCTGGGCGATTTGCAGTCCCCACACAATCAACAACAAAAATACCAGGAGCATCATCAGGCCGCCGACGAGCCCCCATTCCTCGGCAAGAACGGAAAAAATGAAGTCGGTATGCTGTTCCGGTAAAAAGTCCAGGGCGTTCTGTGTGCCCTGCAAATATCCTTTGCCGGTCAACATGCCCGAGCCGATTGCAATTTTGGATTGGATGATGTGATATCCGGCGCCCAACGGGTCGCGACCAGGGTCCAGGAATGTCATGATCCGCTCCTTCTGGTATCCTTTCAAAAAGAACAACCACATCATGGGGACGACCGAAGCCGCCGTGATGACCAGGGCAATCAGCGTACGTCGTTCGATTTTAATGTACATGGTGATGGCCGAAGCGATCAGAAGGACCTGCATGGCGGTCCCCAAATCGGGTTGACGCACGATGAGAAGGAAGGGAATGGCCGTGATCAACCCGGGGGTGATCAGTTCCCTGAACCCTATACCTTCGGTCCTGACCACACGTGCGTAGTATTTGGAGAGCATAATAATGACGGCTATCTTGACCATTTCAGAAGGTTGTATGGAAACCGGGCCGAGCACCAGCCAGCGTTTGGACCCCGCAACAAATTTTCCAACCAGCAGAACCGCCACCAGCAGCGCTAAACAGATGACATAGATGAGATGCCCCCAGCGTTCATAGACTTTGAAATCGACCAGAAAAGCCGCCACCATAATGACCGTACCGCCTGCGTACCAGATCAATTGCTTTGTGAACAGACTGGAATGCATATCCGCACCAGCGTTGGTGGCACTATAGAGGTTGATCAGTCCTATGGTGGTGATGGCGGCAGTCAGGCACAGCATCCACCAGTCGAAATATTGGACCAGACGGCGATCGATCATCATTGGCTTTCTCCTGCGGTTCTGCTGGGCGTTACGGCGCCGCCACTGTTATCCGCTTTGATGGCCGCGTCCGGCGCCGATGGCACAAGTGTTTCCAAGCCCAGATACGTTTTTATCATTTCACCGGCGATCGGCGCTGCGGCGGATGAACCGTGTTCGCCATGCTCGACAATGATGGCAATCGCAATCTTGGGGTTCTCCGAAGGTGCATAGGCGACAAACCAGGCATGATCCTTGGGCGCCAATTTGTTTGGCGCGTTGTCATCCCCCCTGCCGACCACCTGGGCCGTGCCGGTTTTTCCGGAATAAAAAATTTCTGTGCTGCGCGCCTGATAGGCAGTTCCCCGGGGATAGTTGACCACGTCCCAAAGCCCTTTTTTGACCAGGGCCGCCGTTTCCGGTTGCAGCTCCAATGTGGCCACTGCTTCAGGGTAGGCCTGAAAAGTGGTGTTCCCGTCGTTGTCGAGGGCTTTTTCAACCAGGTAAGGCTTATACCGCGTTCCGCCGTTTCCGATCGCCGCCATCAGAACCGCCATCTGCAAGGGCGTAACCAAATCAAACCCCTGCCCGATAGCGATCGACAACGTTTCGCCCTTTTGCCAGGGTACCCCATAGCGTTTCAGCTTCCAGGCAGCTGTGGGAATCAATCCTCTGGATTCACGGTCAAGGCCGATCTGGGTGGGACTTCCCAATCCCAGCGCATGGGCGTACTTGGCTAATCGGTCGACGCCCAAGGATTCGCCGACCTTATAAAAATAGACATCACACGATTGGGACAGCGCTTTGACCACGTCGACTTCCCCGTGCCCACCCCTTTTCCAGCAACGATAAGAGCGTTTGGCAAAAGTATAATATCCGGGGCAATAATAGGTGGTTTTAGCGTCGATCACCTTCTCTTCCAAACCGGCAATGGCGGTCACGATTTTGTAGGTCGAAGCCGGCGGGTATTCGGCCTGCACTGCTTTGTTTTCCAAAGGCCGAAACGGATTGTTGATCAACGCGTTCCAGTTATCGTGAGAAATCCCGGATACAAACTGGTTGGGATCGAAAGCCGGGCTGCTGACCAGGGCCAACACGCGACCCGTATCCGGTTCGAGAGCGACGGCCGCGCCGGCGTGGCCCGCCAGCATCTCTTCGGTCTTTTTCTGCAACGGATGATCGAGGGTCAAAACGAGGTCATGGCCGCGCCGGGCGTCCACGACACTGAGAACACGCTCCACCTGGCCGGCGGCATTTACCTGCACTTGCCGTCCGCCGCGCTTACCCCGCAGAGCACTCTCAAAGGCTTTTTCAGTGCCGAATTTTCCAATGACGTCACCGCTTTTGCAGTCTTCGTAGGTTTTGCTCTGCAACTCGGCGGTATTAATTTCGCCCATGTACCCCAGCAGATGGGCGGCATGATTTTCGTATATATAGTGACGGCGAGGTGTCACATGCACCTCGACACCGGGCAAAGCGAATCTGTGGACTTCCACGGCGGCCAGCGAATCGCGGCTGATGTCCGGCTTTATCAGGATAGGCGCATATATCCCGCGCTTTTTGCTGTTGTTGATGCGGGCGGCCATCGGGTCGGGCGGTTCCTGAAGCAGCGCCGCCAACTTTTGCAAGGTCTGTTCGAGCGGTTTGGCATCCTTCAGCGTAATATACAGATCGAAGGAAGGCCGGTTATCGACCAGCGCATTCATGTTGCGGTCCAGTATCAGCCCACGCGGTGCATCGACATCTTGAAGGCGTATGCTGTTGATCTGGGACTGTTTCCGAAAATCCTTACCCGCTATGACTTGCAGGTAAATCAGCCGAGCGGTCAACGCGGCAAAAGCCAACAACACGACGATCAACACTCGGGTGAGACGCTGGCTGAACCATTCGCTATCAACATTTTCAAAATAGTTAGGCATGGGGCTCGTTCGTTGTTCGCTTGAATTTCGGCATGAAAATCCGCTATGCAGCTACTCCGACCCGGGCACAGGCAATCAGAGATCAGCAAAAATCCGCGTACGCCAGCTATCGAGATGTTTCTGTGCCCAGGCGATGATGATCAAGATAAACGGACCGGTAATCAGCGCCCACATGATCTGCAGCAAGATGGTTTTGCCCGCATCCACCGGGATACTGGCGCGCGGTGCGATGAAAGCCATGTACCCCAAAAGGATGGAGATTTCAAAAACGACCCCGAACGCGACCGCCACTGTCAACATCACAACACTGCCTGTGTGCAAAAATTGAGACACGGCGTGCATTCCAATGTACAGCCAGGCGTAAATCAGTATGTAGAGGCCCATTGGCCCGCCACACAAGCTGTCCATCATGAAACCCAAAAAAAGCACGACCGGGATCCCCTCGCGCTTGCGTCTGAAAAAGCTGAGATAAATGATGATTGGAATCAGCAGGTCATAGAATTTTTCGAACATCGGCAACTGAGGAATCAAGGTGGTCTTGATGATCACCAAACACAGGGATGTGAGGATATAGAATAAAACGGTCATAGCGGGTCGACGGATTCTTGCAAAGGTACGATGAGGACTTCTTCCAAGCGTTCAAAATCCACAAAGGGCGTCACGGTAACTTCCTGAAAAATACTGACCTCTTTACGGGTGATCTCCTCGATTTTCCCGATGGGCACTCCCTTGGGAAAAACGCCGTCCATTCCGGAGGAAATGAGCGTATCGCCCTTATCCAGATCGATATTGCGCAATACGTAATTCAGGACACAATAACCGGACGTGCCGCCTTTGATGATCCCGCGCGCCCGACTTCTTTGATCGATTGCATCGACGGCGCTATTGGGGTCGGTGATCAACATCACTTTGGCATAGTTGTCGGTGACTTCGACCACCAAGCCGACAATACCTTTGGGATCGATTACCGGAGACCCGATGTGGACACCGTCTTCAACACCTTTATCTACCAGGATCGTCTGAAACCAGGGCGACGGATCCTTGCCGACCACGCGCGCCGCCACTACCGGTTTGTGAATTTCGCGTCCCAGAGAGAGCAGTTGGCGCAGCCGTTCGTTTTCCTGGAGCAATTCTTGATTCTGATAATGGAGGGTATCGGCCTGCGCCATCTGCTCAAGCAGACGATCATTTTCCTTGGCCACTGAAACCAAGAAAAAATAGTGACCCCAGACACCACTCAATATTCCATTGACATGGCTGATCAGACGTTGAAACGGGGCAACGATCGCAATGGCGAAACGTCCTGGACCAAAGGCCGGTTTCGGTTGGCGACTGCTCAACGACAAAGTCAGGATACTGAGCGTGATCAGTATAATCAAGCCTATGACCAACGCCATTCGTTTTGAGAACATCGAGTTCAGTAGATCACAACTTGCTTGAGGATTTCAATGTTGTCGAGCGCTCTGCCTGATCCCAGGGCAACCGTGGACAGGGGGTCGTCGCATACCGTAATCGGCAAGCCGCTTTCCTCGCGCAGCAATTTGTCCAAATTTTTAAGCAATGCACCGCCTCCGGTCAGCATGATGCCGCGATCGACAATGTCGGCGGCCAGTTCGGGAGGGGTCTGCTCGAGGGCGATCTTGACCGTTTCCACAATCGCGTCGATCTGCTCGGAGATGGCCATACGAACTTCTTCGGAATCGATGGCCAGAATTTTGGGAATACCGGAAACCAGATCGCGGCCTTTGACCTCGATAGTTTCCACTTTATCGGGATCCGGATAGGCATTGCCGATGGTGGTTTTGATAATTTCGGCCGTGCGTTCGCCGATCAGCAGGTTGTATTTGCGTTTTATATACTGAATGATCGCTTCGTCCATCTTATCGCCGGCCACCCGCAGGGAGCGGCTATAGACGATGCCGGCCAGTGAGATGACTGCCACTTCAGTGGTGCCGCCGCCGATGTCCACCACCATGTTACAGGTAGGTTCGGTAATGGGCAGATTGGCACCGATCGCCGCCGCCATCGGTTCTTCGATGAGAAAAACCTCGCGGGCGCCCGCGGATTCGGCCGATTCACGGACCGCCCGTTTTTCCACCTGCGTAATCCCCGATGGTACGGCAATGATGACGCGCGGGCGCACCAGAGATCGCCGGTTGTGCACCTGCTGGATAAAATGGCGCAGCATGGCTTCAGTGACTTCAAAATCGGCGATAACGCCATCGCGCATCGGACGTATGGCGACAATGTTGCCGGGGGTGCGCCCCAACATTTTCTTTGCTTCCAATCCGACTGCCAGAACACGGTTGCGCGAACGATTATCCGTCCGGACCGCCACCACCGAGGGTTCGCTCAAAACGATACCCTTGCCCTTCACGTACACCAGTGTATTGGCCGTCCCAAGATCAATCGCCAAATCACTGGAAAAAAATCCCAGAATCGAATCCAAAAAGCTCATTGACTATTCCTATCATATGGATGTTGATTTCAATCGCTTTGGTAGCCAGGACATCAGTGGCAACTGATGAGATCGAAAGCTGCCATTTGCGCTACCAGAAACAGGGGCTATTTTCAAGAATAAATTACGGAAATTGCGGTAAAAATGGTCTGTTCTCCTACTCGTTTTCCACCTTCCGAATGGTCACGCACCACGGATTTTACGCCATGTATCAGGCCGTGAACAGGGCGGTCATGACCGCATCGTGCAGATGCGGGCGAAAAGCCTTGATGGCGATGTTGTAACGGCATGGATGCACACGGTTGGACAACAGGATCACGATGGTCTCCCGGACGCGGTCCATCCAGAAAGAAGTGCCCGTATACCCAAGATGGCCCACGCTGCCGGCTTCGAAAGAGTGACCGGCGCTTGACCCGCTTTCTGCCGGCGTATCAAAACCCAGACACCAGCGGCTATTCGCCTGCCGCTCGAAAAAGCCCCTTAGACAATCGCGGTCAAACAGGGGATGCGCCAATTGCCCTCCCGCTGCCAAGAGCAATTCCTGCAACAGGGTCCCCACGGCAGCGGCATTTCCAAAAAGGCCTGCGTGACCGGCGACTCCGCCAAGGGCATGGGCATTGTCGTCGTGCACCTCACCGATCAGCAATCGGCCCCGTAGCGGACACAGTTCGGTGGCCGCATAAGGAAACGGTGCTTGGCGACCCGCCCGGTTAAAAAAAAGGGGCCGGACAGATAGTGGCCCGTAAATGGCGTCTTCCACCAAACGATCCATCGGAAGTTGCGCCACCTGCTCGACAATCCACTGCAACACCCAAAACCCCACATCGCTATATTCGGACCGTTCGCCTGGTGCCGCCGATAAGCTTTCAGCGCTGATCGCCTCTTGGAAGCGGCGCTGGCAAGTTTCGGGCGAAAGATTTCTAAATAACAGGTGGTATGGCCGCCAGGCCGGCAAGCCGGAACGATGACTCAGCAGATGGCGCACGGTAATGCGTTCCCTACCCTGGCCCTTGATAGGGGCCCAGTAGTCACACGCGGGCCTGTCCAGATCCAGGCGCCCTTGCTGCACCAGCATCATGGTCGCCAGGGTCGTCGCGAGCGGTTTGGTCAAAGAAGCCAAGTCGAACACAGTCTCGCGTGTCATGGGCCGAGCAGTAAAAAGATCGGCCATGCCGTAAGCCTGATGCAGCACAACCGTGCCCTTGCAGGCCACCAGCAGAACCGCTCCGGGAAAAACGCGGCTGGCTACTGCCCGTCGCATCAGATGATCGGCCGCGCTGAAATCGATTTTCATGTGGCTATTGGCCCGTTAGCACGTTGGCGCGTTTGAGAGCGTGGCGTTTTCCAGAAAACGCAATTCGCCGCGATCCGCATCCAGATATGCCTGAATGCCCATTGGCAATGTCACATTGCGATCGCAGTGGCCGGCACTCACCCCTGCCATGACAGGAATTGGGCGAGCGTCAAAGAGTTGTCGCACCAGGCGCTCCACATCGCCTTCTTCTCCGCAATTTGTAAAAGAGCCCAGCACCAGTCCACAGACCCCATCTAAACAGCCGGCCAACTTCATTTGCATCAGCATACGATCGATGCGATAAGGCGCCTCGCCTGTCTCTTCAATGAACAGGATGCAGTTTTCATAGCTTGCTGCATAACGTGTGCCAAGCAGGTGGCACAAGGTCGCCAGATTGCCGCCTACAAACAATCCCTGAGCCTTGCCGGGCATGACCATGCGGTGGTGCTGGTCTCGGACAGACACTTGCACCGGCTGATTTTGACCGACCGCTTGCCACAGGGAAGTTTGGGTGACCGCATCGCCGCGGGCCAATGTGCAGACCATGGGGCCATGAAACGTGACCAGCCCGGCTTTAATGAGAAAGGCCTGATGAAGGGCCGAGATATCGCTGAACCCGATGAAGGGTTTGGGGTGAGCGCCAATCAGCTCGTAGTCGAGCAACGAGAGCAGGCGCAGTGAGCCAAAACCGCCACGCGCACACAGGATGGCATCCACCCGCGGATCGCAAAACGTGGTGTGCAACTGCTCGGCGCGCAGGCAATCATCGCCCGCCAGATACCCTTGCGTTTCGAACAGGCCGTCCGCCAAATGGATGGCATACCCTCTGGCTTTCAGGATCGAAAGCCCCTGTTCCAAATCTTCACGTTTGAAAGGACTGGCCGGTGCGACCACACCGATCGTCGCCCCCGGAGGAAGTGATTTCGGTTTCTTGAAAATCCGTTCAGCCATCGGTGTCACTGCGATACCCCTAATCCCACTTGGATAACCGACTCATACAAAAAATGGTCGGGAGAGCAATTCCCCCGACCATGTATCCGGGTCGGGCCGGAATCAAAACGCGGCTTCGGGTATTTCCACGATTTCCCTGCCCGGCCGCAAACAAGTGTCGATGGCCGATAGGGTCTGCGGCAAAGTCACGTCCACAAAGAAAGTGGCTTGATACACCTTGCCCTGGTAGAAATCCGAAGCTTTCTTTTTCAAGTTGGCCGAGGCGATGACCGCCATGTCCAGCAGGCGCCAGCTCATGATCACGTCCCCGAACGCGATCAGCGCGGGATAGGTGTACGAGGCCCACTGCAGCGGATCGCTGTCCATCCGTTCGCGCATTACAGCGGCCACTTCAAAGAGCCGCGCGACCACTTTTTCCAGCGCCTGCACGCGACCGCCCAGTTCCGGATGCTCACGGTGAGCCTCGCAGAACCCGATAATCTCGTTTTTGAAGGCGTTCAGGCAGGCGCCCTCGCGCATGCTCATTTTGCGTCCCATCAGATCCATCGACTGGATGCCGTTGGTACCTTCATACAGGGACATGATTTTGGCGTCGCGCAGATACTGCTCCAGCGGATAATCCTTGCAGTAGCCATAGCCGCCCAGGCACTGCATGGCGGTTTCACAAACGCGGAATCCGATGTCCGAACAATACGCCTTGATGATCGGCGTCAGGAAATCGACAAGATCCTGATAGTACTGCTTCTTGTCGCCATCTGGCATTTCCAGGGCCAGATCGGACCAGAAAGCACCTGTATAGATCATCGAACGCATGCCGTCCACCATGGCTTTCATCGACAACAGCATGCGGCGCACATCCGGGTGGTTGATGATTTTGACTTCCCCCTTCTGACGAGCGGCCACATCCCTGCCCTGGACCCGTTCCTTGACGTAAGCCAAGGCATTCAGATAGGCGGTGCTGGCCATAGCCATACCGCTGACGCCGGTATTGATACGGGCGGCATTCATCATCTGGAACATGTGGGCCAGACCCTTGTTCTTTTCACCACATAAATAGCCGATACAGCCGTCCTTGGCGCCGAAACTGAGCGCGGCGGTCGGCGAGGCGTGCAGGCCCAGTTTCTCCTCGATACCCGTGCAGACCACATCGTTCGGGGCCCCCAGGCTGCCGTCTGCGTTAACCTGCACTTTCGGTACGACAAAGAGCGAAATACCCCGCACACCTTCCGGTTCGCCGTCGATACGCGCCAACACCAGGTGGATAATGTTGTCGGTCAGATCGTGCTCGCCCCAAGAAATAAAAATTTTGGAGCCTTTGATTTTGTAGTGGTCACCTTCGGGATAAGCGGTGGTTTCCAATGCCGCCAGATTGGATCCGGCATTGGGTTCGGTCAGACACATCGTGCCGGCCCAGGTGCCATCGAACATTTTCGGCACATAGGTCTCCTTGAGGTCGAGCGTCCCAAAGCTCTCAATCAGATGGGCCGCGCCGTGGGTCAAGCTGGGGGCCATATTGAAAGACTGGCAGGCGCCGTACATGAAATCATTGATGACGATGCGCATCATGTTGGGAAAGCCCTGGCCACCGTATTCCAGGTCGCGTACGGCTGCCGTCCAGCCATCCTCACCATACTGTTTGAAAGCCGCACGGTAGCCCGGTGGGCAGATAACCTGGTTGTTTTCAAAACGCAGCCCCACCTTCTCGCCAGGTTCATTCAATGGATCAACAACACCCTTGGCAAACTCGATGGCTTCTTTGACCAGCATATCGAATGTACGTTCGTTCTGATCCTTGTATCGATCTAAATCGCATAAAGTACCGTAATGCAGCTGTTCTTTCAGGATAAACATCACATCCTTGGCATTGATCTTGAAATGTCCCATTTCCCCTCCCGTTTGAATGTCCTGGTCTTTAATAGATGATGCGTCAGCGGAAACGTTTCCGCATTGTAAACACAATCACTCTCGGCCTCGCTGGTTTCGGGCGGCGATTTGCCAACAGCGCTGTTCGGCAGGCCGCCCCGATCGGATTCTGTATACCGAAAAGGAGACTTTCACGCCAAGAGTCTTTATTCGATGAAGGACGTCCGGTCAATGGGCAGATCCGAAAAAGAGCGCATCGCGTTTTTCAGGGAAATGGAAACCTTGCACAGCTTCCGGCAATGGCCGGAATTTTCTTTCGGCACAAAAAAAGGCACCCGTAGTCCGGGTGCCTTGTAAACGAACCGCTATGGGTGCGCGGTTATTCGATCACTGACAGAGAGGTAATACTGATCGTGGGTTTTTCACCCTCTTCGATCATGCCGGTCACTTTGACATTTTTGCCGACCAGATCCGTAAGATCCTGCCCGGTAACGCTGTAATTGCCGGAATCGCTGAAAATTGCGACGCCGTCATCGGTCTTTACCACCGTACCGATGATTTCTTCTGTACCTGCGGCAACTTGATCGTCCTGCGCATCCTCTTGATTCCCTTCCGCGGTGTCATCCTGCAACAAGGTCGGGGCCTGTTCTTCCTGGGGCTGAACGGCCTGTTCCTCTTCTTGTTGTGCGGCTGCGGTATCGGCCGGCTGCTGAATTTGCGTCTCTTGTTCCGAAGATTGCGCCTGCTCATCGTTCTTTTTCGAGCACGCCATCGCCATCAAAACGATCAAAGCCAAAATACCAATTACTCTTAAACCACTTTTCATCTTTTCCTCCTCTGCAGTTTCAAATCAAAACGCGGAATAGACATTTCCGCAGAAAACCCTCGCCGTTGTTCTCCCTTGAAGCCCAGTTTCCGATTGATTACCACCCGGAGAATTATCACACATGGTGCTTGGCATTACTCCTGGAAGCAAAGCAAGTCAAGTGCCAACTTTCAACCCCACTGTTTTATTTGAATATTATGAAATTCTGCAACTTCACCACAAGTCAAAGTTTCATTTTTTGCACTCGGAGACCACTTAAAGGCCTGTTTTGGTTTTTTTTGAACAGAATGCAATTTCTTTACATATCCTGGCTTGACACCCACTCGGCCGGATGCTAAAGAGGGTGGCTTGTGTCGGGGCGTAGCGCAGTCTGGTAGCGCACTTGAATGGGGTTCAAGGGGTCGAAGGTTCAAATCCTTTCGCCCCGACCAACGAAATCAATGGGTTACGGTTTATTCCGTAACCCTTTTTTTGTGGTTTTCCACAAGGGACCGTTCTTGGAACCAAAACGGCGCCGCTTGGAAAGAACGTAAAACAAATCGCAAGCACCCACTGGCAGCTGGATCTTTTCGGAAAGTACCTCTTTTATAGTGTCATCGGGCTGTTCACATAAAACGGTACGGATCTAACGGATCTATTAGGTAAAGCCCCACTGTGTTCCCACCCGAATACAGGTTTACGCCTATTTATTTTTGGATCGGCGAAAAGTACGATAACTGTGATTTGTGACACAAGGCCAAGAAGATAAAAGGAGAGAGCCCATGAGGATAAATCTGATTAAATCGATATCACTGGGTCTTATTTGCTTCTTTGTTTCTTCGGTTGCAATTGCAGCCGAGACCGCCAGTCGTGGCCCAATGGGGTCGGCGCAAGACAGGATAGAAACCCGGCGAGATGCGGAAGAAGCGGTAGATAAAGCGACCAAGTTAGTAAACGATATGGCTAATGCTACAGACAGCAACAAGAAAATTCCCGATGCCCTATTGAAAAGTGCCCAGGCTATAGTGATCGTGCCGAATGTCATCAAAGCCGGACTGGTCGCCGGTGGCCGGTATGGCCAAGGCGTCTTGCTCGCTCGAAATCAGGATCAATGGAGCAATCCTGTTATTGTATCCCTCGGCGGTGCCAGCCTGGGTGCTCAAATTGGCGGCGAATCCAGCGACATGGTCATGATTTTCCAGAATCCGCAAGCCGTTTGGAATCTGCTTCAGGACAGAGCTTTTACGCTGGGTGTCGATGCCTCCATAGCCGCCGGTTCTGCGGGCGCCAAAGCCAAGGCAATGGCGACTGAAGCCGATATCGTTTCTTACCAGAGAACCGAAGGGCTTTTTGTGGGTGTCGCTCTGACGGGTGGTGGGATCGACGTGGACGAAGAGGCCACCAAGGCCTACTACCAGATGGACGATAAATCGGCCAACGCTTACTTTGGCGACAATGAAGAGCAGATATCCAGAAAGTTCCTCAACGCGGATCAAAAAGATTCAGGCCTCAATGCGCCGCAAAGCGCCAAAACGCTGCAGAATGCACTGAAGCGATTTGTGAAAGGCTGATAGTCCAAAATCACCCCTTCAGCTTGAACCGCGATTCCAGATCTATTCGAATGACAGCGCCGCCAGCCTTAAAAGTTACAAAAGAACAAACAAAAAGGCAGGGCCACGTTTAGGCCCTGCCCTTTTTTTTTATAGATCGATCCGATTTAATCACCGCTTGCTGATGTTGGGTTCATTTCTGAAGCCTTCGCTCTGAACTGCCAAGGTTCCATATGCCTTTGCAGTCTGGTCCATTGCATACCGGTTAAGGAAGTATCCGAGCAGTATGATCGTGAGTGTCAAGCCTATCATCGTGCACCTTCCTTTGTTAGCCCTGTACGTCGATTCCAAGATCGCAGCCCAGGTTCTCATCGGGTTTTTCGCACTCAAAATTGTCTTCACGGGTATCAACGTGTCCCTCACTGCTGTCATCAAAATAATCCTGCTTATGATTCTCGGCCATGATTTCACCTCACTGGTTATTTTCGTGAATTCGCTCTTCGTATGTGACCAGTAAGTTACAACACGGTTGAGTTGCGGCAATGCGAGCCGATTGACTGTATTATGGCAGGTCAAACCTACCCATGCGCAGGGCCGTGGCGCTCACGGCAGTCCCTAATCCGATTCCGGTCAGGTGATGGATAGTGGTTACTGCATGGACAGGAGATATGAACGCAAGTTGGCGGTTTTTTTCTTAAGACCTAATTTGTCGCGCACGTTCTTGCGGTGGAAATGGACGGTGGTTTCGGCGACATTCAGCAACGCCGCGATCTCCTTGCTGCTCCTGCCATCCTTGACCAATGCCGCAACCTGCATTTCTTGAGGAGTGAGCAGGATATTCATATTGACCAGGCGCTGAAGCAGCGGAGATGCAATCTCGTCAAGGTGTTTTTCGATGGTCTCGACAAGGATTCTGTCCCTTGCACGCAGCGGAGCGGTTTTAAGTCTTTCAAGATAAGGGAAAACCAGATCTTTAAGATTGTTGAGCATTTTCTGCTCAAGGGTCTGTTTGTCCAGGTTGCGTTGCCTGAGTAGCACTTTCAAGGCAATGTTGCTTTCCTCGAGGCTCTGCTTTTGTTCCTCGATGGCCGCTTTGCTGTGCTGCAATTTTTCGTGGGCCTCTTTGAGGGCAGTGATCTCCTCATGGCTGATGATGAGATGCAGTGGCCCGGCATCTATCAGGCGGGTGGCACGCATGTAGAACCAGTGGCGCATTGTGGGTGAATGACAAGGGTAATCGTGCACGAACTCGGTGATATCACCTTGCATGACCGCACGGATACCGTCAGCGGCAGCGCGGGCATTGTCATCGCCGGCCAGGGCGGCCGCATCGCAGACAGAAAGGTAGTTCATGCCAACGAAGCTGTTTTGTGGCCGGCCACCATTATCAGCGGCAAATCGTCGCCAGGCCCGATTGGTCTTTAAAATGACACCCTTTTCATCCAGAAGCGCCACATGGGCCGAGATGGAATCAAGAACCGTCGCCTCCAGCCTGTCCAAAGAAGGATGACGAATGGGATTGCCTTTTCTGTTTTTCAGGCGTCCAACCATTTTTTACAGCTCCGGGCCGACCGGCTTGCTTTTTGGAGCGCATGCGACTGGCTGCGCAGGTTACTGGCCAGCCCCGCCATCATAGGGAAGTGAAGATTATCATATCAGCATCTATAGAACAGGGCGCCGCGCCTTGCAAGCGGCCAGCGTCATCGCCCCAAATGGCGAGGCCGCACCCATATGGCTCTGCTCCCGCACCGGGCGACCGCCGGTCGCCCCTACAGGTGGAATTCTTTACGATAGTACGGCAACGAGGTTCTCGTAAGCCCGAGGAAAAGTGCGGCCAGATAGACTGCAGGGAAACCGATATTTGCGCATGGCATTGTCTAAAAACAACACCACCCGCAGGTTGGCATACCAACCCGGCCCGCACGGGTAAGGCAAGTGATACTGTGAATTTTTCAATTTAGGGTTTTTCCCCCATTGCCATTTCTTGATCGCTCGCGATATTCTATAAAAATATTGATAAAAAGTTGTTAATGGCTGAACGCATTCGCGGTCGCTGTTCCGGAGAAAAGCGACACCGCATCCGTGCATAAATGCTAATCATCTAAATTTTCTGGACAGAGTCGTTTGATGATTGTAAATGTTTTTATTGTTAAAATTTGCCTTGTTCCATTCTGCTGAACACAATCGAGCACACAAGGAAAGTGACTGAATGAAAATAAGCCACGGCATCAGTGCGCTGCCCAAATCGCCGACCGGCATCAAAGGTTTCGACGAAATTACTTTCGGTGGGCTGCCCAAAGGGCGGCCCACCCTCGTTTCAGGCGGTGCCGGAAGCGGCAAGACCCTGTTCGGCATGGAATTTATAATCCGGGGCGCCGTCGAATACGCGGAGCCCGGCGTATTTGTCAGTTTCGAGGAGTCCGAAGAGGATCTGGTCGCCAATTTCAAATCGCTCGGCTTCGACTTGGTACAATTGCAAGCGGACAAAAAGCTTTACCTGGATTATGTGCATATCGACCGGTCGGAAATCGAAGAGACCGGCGAATTCAACCTGGAAGGATTGTTCGTTCGGCTGGGATTCGCCATCGATGCGATCAGCGCCCGGCGCGTGGTGCTCGATACGCTGGAAGCCCTTTTTTCCGGTTTCGCCAACCAGTTCATCTTGCGATCGGAAATCCGGCGTCTGTTCCGCTGGCTGAAGGATCGCGGGGTTACGGCGGTGATTACGGCCGAACGCGGCTCACTTGAGGGCGGGTTGACCCGCCACGGCTTGGAGGAATACGTCTCCGACTGCGTGATCGCCCTGGATCACCGGGTGCATGATCAGCTCTCCACCCGCCGGATGCGTGTGGTTAAATATCGCGGATCGACCCACGGCACGAACGAGTACCCCTTTTTGCTCGATGAGGGCGGAATTTCCGTATTGCCGATCACCTCGGTCGGGTTGGATTACGCCGTTACCAATGAACGCATCTCAACCGGCATCCCCCGACTGGATGTCATGTTCGGCGGCAAGGGCTTTTTCCGGGGCAGCAGTATTTTGATCTCGGGCACGGCCGGGACCGGCAAAACCTCTTTTGCGTCTCAATTTGTATATAACACCTGTAAAAACGGTGAACGCTGCCTGTATTTCGCCTTCGAGGAATCAAGCAGCCAGATCGTGCGCAACATGCGCTCGCTCGGAATGGATCTGGAGCCACTGATCGGCAAGGGATTGCTGCGATATGAATCCGTTCGGCCGACCTCTTTCGGCCTGGAGACGCATCTGGCCAAGATGATACAGATCATTACAGAATTCACACCATCGGCCATTGTCATCGATCCGATTTCCAACATGATCAACGTCGGCAGTGGGTATGATGTTAAAATCGCGCTGATGCGTCTGGTGGATATGCTCAAATCCAAACTGATCACCTCGCTGTTCACCAGCCTGCTGCAAGCCGGTCGCGATATCGTGGACGAGCATGTGGGGGTTTCCTCGCTGATGGACACATGGATGCTGCTGCGTGAGATCGAAAGCGGGGGCGAAGCCAACCGGATTATCAACATCGTGAAATCGCGCGGAATGGCCCATTCGAACCAGCTGCGCGAATTCGTGATGAGCGATCAGGGAATCGAATTCGTGGATGTGTATACCGGGCCGGCCGGTGTGCTGACCGGCACCGCGCGCGTGGTCCAGGAAGCGCGCGAAAAAACCGAATGGACCCGCATCCAGAGGGAGATCGAACGCAAAAAACGTGATCTCGAACGCAAACGTCTGGTGACAGAGGCCCGCATCAACGAACTGCAAGCCCGAATGGACAGCGATCAAGAAGAAATTGAAAAGCTCATTCAGGAACACCAAATGAACAGTCAAACCGCCTCACAGGTAAGCACGCAGATGGCCCGCATGCGGATGGCGGATACACAGGAGTGACCATGCAAGACATGCAACATCCTAATCCGGATGAACAATACAATCTGAGGCTCTATGTTGCCGGCCAGACAGCCAAGTCGCTGCAGGCCTTTGCCAACCTGAAAAAAATTTGCGAAGAGCACCTGCAGGGACGTTATCGCATCGAGGTGATCGATCTTCTGGAAAATCCTCATTTGGCCAAAGGGGATCAGATTTTGGCCATCCCAACGCTCGTGCGCAAGCTTCCCGAGCCCTTACGCAAGATCATCGGCGATCTTTCAGATACCGATCGTGTTCTGATCGGGCTGGACCTGCGCCGCAAAGAGTCAGCCGCATAACACAAGGATATCCAATGAGTGATAAACCGCCGATCAAGAGTGCAACGGAGGCGTTCGAAAAGGCGCTGAATGAAAAAGGCACCTATATTCTGAAGCTCTTCGTGAGCGGGATGACCCCCAGTTCGTTGCGGGCCATACAGAATATCCGCGACATCTGCCAAAAACACCTTGCGGGCCGCTATGAGTTGGAAGTCATCGATATTTACCAACAACCCGAACTGGGCAAGCAAGAGCAGATCATTGCCGCGCCCACACTGCTCAAAAAATTGCCGGCGCCACTGCAGCAGTTTATCGGAGACCTTTCCAACACTGAAAAAATCCTGGTCGGTCTGAACATTATCCCCAAAACACCCGCTGACGAACGCAAGGACTGAATGTAAATGGTCGTTTGATGGAAAGGACACCCATCGAGCGATTCAAAAGGGGAGATGATGAATAAAAACGAAAGTGCCCTTGTCGATCATCTTCGCACCAAGTTGCAAGAGGCCGAAGATTTGCTCGATGCAATCCGTGGCGGACGCATCGACGCCCTCGTGGTCTCGGGGCCTGAAAAAGATAAAATTTATACGCTGAAAGGCGCAGATCACACCTACCGCATTCTGATCGAAACCATGGACGAAGGCGCTGTCATCGTGTCCAGAGAGGGCACGGTGCTTTATTGCAACCGTCGTTTCGCGGAAATGCTCCAGCAAACCATTCACCACGTGATGGGCAACGCCATTGCAAAATTCCTTGCACCCCCGGATCTGGAGAGATTCGCGTCTCTGCAAAGCCGGGCGTTCGCCGAGGAAGGTATGAAAGCGGAGTTACACCTTAAGGCCGTCGGCGGCAGCACGGTCCCGGCTCTGGTGTCACTGCGCACACTCGCCATGGACGACATGGACGTGCTCTGCATGGTCGTAACGGATCTGACGGAGCAAAAAGCCACCGAACAAACCTTGAAATCCTATTCGCAACGGCTTTACCGACAAAATGCGGAGCTCAAAAGACGTGCCGAGCAGCTGGCCCGATTGTCTTCCGAACTGACCATGGCCGAGAGCCGAGAGCGTAAGAGGATGTCCAAAATTTTGCATGACGGCTTGCAGCAGTTGCTGGCGTCGGCAAAGCTGCAGGCCGGCAGCCTGGTCGAAGATCTCGTAAATGGCGATCACAAAGAGTCAGCCGGTGATATCGAAAACATCCTGGCCGAAGCGATCAAAGTCTCCCGTTCCTTGAGCATGGATTTAAGTCCGCCGATCCTTCACGAAGGCGGACTGGCCACCGGCCTGGAGTGGCTGAAACGGTCCATGGACGAAAAATACAATTTCCAGGTCGCTCTGCACCTTGGAGACAATCCCGAACTACCCGACGATATCAATATCATGGTTTTCGAAGCCGTACGCGAATTGCTGTTCAATGCCTTCAAGCACGCCGGGGTGCAAAAGGCCGAATTGCACCTGGAACATGCGGGCGATAACCTTTTGCGAATCGACGTCTTTGACGAGGGTGCGGGGTTTGACATGGCCCACCTGGACGGCCTGGATGCGGGGGGTGGCTTCGGGTTGTTCAGTATTCGCGAGCGCATGGGATTGATCGGCGGCAGCCTGCAGGTCGAAAGCACCCTCGGCCAGGGCAGTCACTTCACCTTGATGGTGCCCATGGTGAAGCAACCGCAGATCGCCCCGCCGGCCAGGGAAAACAGATCGATTGCCGGAGTAGAGGATATCTTCGTTCAGGGGACACGAACCCGGGTGCTGCTTGCCGACGACCACACCCTGTTCCGTGACGGGCTGAGCCGTATCTTGGAGCGTGAAACGGATATCGAAGTGATCGGCCATGCCACCAGCGGTAGAGAGGCGATCGAACTGGCGCGCAAGCTAAAGCCCAATGTCATTTTAATGGACGTCAGCATGCCGGACATCAACGGCATCGAGGCCACCGCGGTGATTCGCAACGAAATCCCCGAAATCAGGATCATCGGCCTGTCCATGTACGAAGACCAAGAGCGCGCCCGGGTCATGTTTCAGGCCGGTGCCGACGACTACAAAAACAAAGGCTGCGCCGCATCGGAACTCATATCGGCGGTCCGCCATTTATCCGAAAACAGGCACCCTTGCGAAGTGAATAAGTGCGGCTCTGACGATGTTCGGCCTTGTCGTGCGTGACGTAAAGACAGTTCAGGTCAACCGCCAGGCTGCCTGCGTGTCGCTGATGGCCTTTTCAATCACTGACACATCCGGCGCCTTGCCTTCCCAGCTCAATTCCTTGATGACGATCGCGGGAATGATGCGACTCATTTCGAATATCAGAGGCGTGAGGTCCCGCATGTTTTTCAACGCAATATCCGCAAGGGTGTCGTCATGGTGGGCCAAGGCTGTAGAGTAAAGCATGGTGTAGCTGATCACGACCATATGCATGGCGACATAGTCATCGCGCAGGTTCCGCATAACGGTATCTTCCTGGCGCATCAGGTTGTAAAAGCCGGTTGCCATGCCGGAGATCTTTGTGGCCGCTTTCTTCAGGCTTGACTCCGCTTTGCCGACATCCAAGCTCTCCATGTAATGATCAAGCATGCGGATATGCATTTTCAGGGTCTCTTGTACCCGCACCACCATATCGCTGGCCTCTTTATAATTTTTCAATCGATTGTCCGATGCCTGATATCCGAGGATTTCCAAAAAATGTTTCTCAATGCCCACCATATCACTTGTGTATTTATGTAATATTTCCACCTTATTTTTCATAACCCACACTCCTTTGCGTCTTTGCCTTCAATATAATCTCATCAGCGGTGGTTGAGAATACCGGTCCTGCGCTAAGAGGGGCCGCAAGGGCATGAAATACGGTGCGGCCCCTATTCTCTCCGACAGCGGCAATTCCTATCCTGAAATACTTTAATTTTTAGGGGGACCACCATGAAAGAAGCACACCCAGATAACAAAGGGCGAGATGCCGAAAAGCCCAGCCACTTTCCCGCACCGGCCTGGAGGGATATTGCCCTGCGCGTCAAGGATGAGCAGGCCAGGGACAATCTCAGCATTGTGGCTGCCGGAGTGGCGTTCTATTTTATTTTGGCCATGCCGCCGGCACTGGCCTCGGCAGTTTCCATCTATGGACTGGTGGCCGATCCGCAGCAGGTTTCCCAACAGCTCAATGCAGTCAGCGGCATGATGCCCGCCGAGGTGAGCCAAATCCTTAACGATCAATTGACCCGCGTAACACAGCAATCCAGCGGCGCATTGGGCTTTGGCATGATCATAGGGCTTTTGCTGACATTATGGAGCGCCAACAAGGGGACCAAAGCCCTGATCACCTCCTTGAACATTGTATATGATGAAGAAGAAAATCGTGGGTTTTTCAAACTCAACCTGTGGTCCCTCATGATGACCGTGGGCGGCATTGTCGGGGTTCTGATTGTCTTGGGCCTTTTGGTCGCCCTGCCCGCACTGATCGACAAGCTCCCATTATCATCCATTGCCCAGGGGATATTCGGATACGCGCGCTGGCCCCTGATGGCCTTTATGGTCGTCGTGGGCCTGGCACTCCTATACCGATTGGCCCCCGACAGGGAACAGCCAAAATGGCGCTGGGTGAGTTGGGGATCGGTGATCGCCACGCTTTTGTGGATGATCGGATCCATTCTCTTTTCATATTACGTGTCCAATTTCGGGGACTACAATAAAACCTACGGATCGATGGGGGCAATCGCAATATTGATGCTGTGGTTCTTTCTGTCTACCTATGTCGTTTTGCTGGGTGCCGAGATCAATGCGGAAATGGAACATCAGACACAAAAAGACAGCACCACCGGAGAGCCCCGCCCGATGGGCGAACGCAAGGCCTACGTGGCCGATACCGTCGCGTCCAGACAAAGCAAGTGATCGGCGACGGCCTATGATTTCGGGATTGGCATGCAGCGAGGTAAGCTTAAATGGCGTGTGGCGCGGATCACCCGCCCGGCTCACCGGCGTTTGGAACCCGAAATGGGTCACTATAAAAAACGGGCAACCCTCGGGTTGCCCGTTTTCAGGTATTCAAATCCGTTACTCAACAATTTCAAGCACGGCTCTTTTCTTTGCCTTATTGGACACAGCCCCCAGCAACGTCCGGATGGCTTGCGCTGTCCGTCCTTGTTTGCCGATAACTTTGCCCAAATCTTCTTTGGCTACCTTCAACTCCAGCACGGTGGTTTGCTGGCCTTCAACCACATCGACCTGCACGCTCTCCGGATCGTCCACCAGAGATTGCGCGATGGTTCGAATCAGCTTGCGCATGGCCGGCGTCGCATCTTCCATATCCTGAATGGGAACCCTGAAATTTGCATCAACTTCGCTGACATAGACACTGGACGACCGCTGAACGTGATCACCAAATACCACAGAGGGTTTCTGCACGGGTGTTTTCATGACCATTCTCCTATTGCTTCGGGGTTCATGGATTCACAGCGCGATGGCACATCGGCTGTTTTAAAGCGTAGTTTCAGACTCACCAACCAGGGCGTGGCGCAGTTCGATCACACCGAAGCGGTTCCACCCTAATCAAAACACTTGCATCATATTCTTTTAAGCGATAGCTGCAAGATGAGTCGATTGTGGGCGCAATAGGGGTAAAAACCCCATACTATTCAAGAGAATTCAAATAGGACCGCAAGTTGAGGGATGTGTTGGAAAGATTGAGTTTGCGGCGGATATTATGCCGATGGAAGTCGATTGTGCTTTGCGCCACCCCCATTAAATCGGCAATATCCTTGGTGGTTTTACCCTGACGGACCAGATTGATCACCTGGGTTTCGGTAGGCGAGAGACGGCCGAGTTCATTGACCAGCCGATGGGGCAGTGGTGAAGAAAGATCGTCCAGGTTCTTCTGCACGACCGCCAGCAGTGCTTTTTCCTTGCTGCCGAGCCGTTTGGCCGCCAGTTTGTCCAAATAGGGCCGGATCAGCTCGTTGATGTTGCACGTGATCTTTTCTTCCAATTCACTGCGATCCAGCTCACGCTGGCGCAGAAGTACTTTAAGCGCGGCATTGGCTTCCGCCAACTCCTTTGCGCGGACTTTCAATTCCGCCGATTTTTCTTCCAGCCACCTTTGGGTGATTTGATTCATCTGAATTTCCTGGCGCAATTCAGCATTGGCTTTTTCCAGGGCGGCTGTCCGTTCGGCCACCCGGATTTCCAGGACGTCCTTGGCCTTTTGTATCTTTTCTTCAACTTTTTTATGGCCGCTGATGTCGATAAAAGTCGCCGCGGCTCTGCCTTGATCGATGCGGAATGTGGTGACCGAGTAGTAGCGATCATAGCGATCGCGGTAACGGACCACCTGATTGGACCCATTGTGGTCGGCTTCCACGAGCCACTTGAACCAGGTTTGTGTCCGCGGCCAGACCTCCAGCACGCGTTTGCCCACAACCTGGCCGCGGGCTATGCCGGTGATGCGTTCGAAGGCCGGATTGACCTCTACCACCAGACCGTCCGTAGGGTATCCTTTTTCATCCCAGGCCAGCAGGTCCACCATGATGGCGCCGCTGACCATTTGACTGAACATCAAACGATATTTTTCTTCGCTTTCCTGCAGCGCGGCGCGGGTGCGTACCCGTTCAGTGATGTCGACGACGGCCGTCAGCAACTGGCGGCCAACACGGTTGCATGCGCGGCAGGCGATACATTCCATCAGAGCATAGAAGGGGGTACCGTCAGCCCTGAGCATCGTCAGCTCGCACTGCCGGCGCGTCTGAGCGGAAAGGGTCGTCTTCAGATAAGCAAAAAAAAGCTCGCGACTGGTCGGCGCCACGAAACCGCTGAAACAACGGGATTTCACTCCACTGCGCGCCAGATCCAGCAGCTCGGCGCCGGCCTGATTGACTTTAAGAATCTCTCCGGTGGGGTCCAGAACGAAATACCCTATGGGTGCGAGTTCATACAAATCGAAGTAGATCCGGTCAGTGTGGTTCGTTGCGGTTCGAAGCCCTTCCGTGTCAGGCATCTGCAAAGCAGGTCCATAATTCAGGGCGGGTTCGCCCACAGCGGAAACCTCCTCGCAACACTTCCTTTTTTTCCCGCGTGGCATGCCCTTCGATGCCGGTACGATGTCTTTGTGTGTCATTAAAAGCCCCCCGAACGCTTTTCGTATTCGGCCATAAAGCCAAGCCACGACCCCCGACGGTGAGCAAAAATGACGGAGTCGTCAGCGCTGCGCGGTCGCACAGGTGTGAACGATTTTTTAGATCATTAGATCATGGTATGGCGTGCAGTGGAAAAGTCTGTATGCCATGGAAGGAGGTATTTTGTAAATCGATAATTGCCTGTCCGGTCAGGACAACCGCATTTGCTATGTCGATCGCGTCTGTTGGTTGGCCATATTTGAAATTTCATCGCCATGTTCGCTCCGGTGTTTTTCGAATCGCCTGGGCGGGATCAGTGTCGGAAACGATGACCTTGTAATAGCGCGGTGGTGGGCAATGCCCACCCTACTTTGGAGATGTGTTGCGTATAAAACCCATCATTTGTCTTATGTTGACCGGCGTCCGTTGGTTGGCCATATTGAATTTGGACCAGGAGCTACATGCGTCTGCTCTGACTTTACTGGCCGCGCCCATAGGTTCGGGATACCTGCCGCAGACGGCCGACCAGATCACTGCCGAAATCATTCTCTTGCGCGCGCCAACCCCAGTTTCCGCGCCGACTGGCCGGCCGATTCATACGCGCGCCGCCGTCGAGCCCCAGCACGTCTTGCAGCGGGATGATGGCCATTCGGGCGACCGACTGCATGGCCAATCGGATCAACTCCCAGGACACATCAGCGGAGGGCACTTCACGCCCTACATAGTCAAATAAGCGGCGGCGTTCGGCGTCACCGGCCTCGGACGTGAACCATCCCAAAGCTGTGTTGTTGTCATGCGTGCCGGTATACACAAGGCTGTTGGCAACATGATTATGGGGTAGAAAACTGCCCCTGGGGAAATCATCTCCAAAAGCAAACAGTAAAATCCGCATGCCCGGCAGGTTGAATCGCAGCATGGTTTCGCGCACCTCGGCATCGATAGTCCCCAGGTCCTCGGCGATCAGCGGCAATTGGGGAATGCGGTAGGACAGCCGGGTCAACAGGTCGTCGGCCGGCCCCGGCACCCAACGCCCGTCCACGGCGGTTTTGGCGCCGGCCGGCACCTCCCAGTACGCCACCAGTCCCCGGAAATGATCGATGCGCACGCGGTCGAAAAGCTTGAGATGATGCGCCACGCGCACCATCCACCAGTCATAGCCGTCGCGGCGCAGCACGTCCCAGCGGTAAAGGGGATGGCCCCACAACTGACCGGTGCTGCTGAAGTAATCGGGCGGCACGCCTGACAAGGCCGCCGGCTGGCCATCCGCCTTCAGATGGAACAAATCCTGAAAGCCCCAGACATCGGCGCTGTGCAGCGGCATGTAAATCGGCATATCGCCGATCAATTGGACCTGTTTGCGACCGCAATAGTGCTTCAAGGCGGTCCACTGCTCAAAGAAAAAGAATTGGGCCATCTTATGAAAAAGAATCGGCTCGGCAAACTTCCGGGCAGCCTCCTCCAGGGCTTTGGGGCGTCGTTCGCGCAGGGCAGCCGGCCAGTCGCACCATTGCGCGCCCCGGAAATGATCGTTGAGCGCCGCAAAGAGCGCATACGATGCGACCCAGGGGTGCTCGCGCTCGAAGGCCGCCAAAGCTTCCTGGGGGGGATTGCTTGCAAAACGGGCGAACGCTTTTTGCAACACGCGCTTTTTAAAACGCACCACCCCGGCGAAATCGACCCGGTGCTCGTCAAAAGCCGGTACGCTTTTGAGATCGGTCGCATCGACCCAACCCTGCTCGATCAGCACCAGAGGGCTGATCAACAAAGGGTTGCCGGCGAACGTCGAACCGCTGTGATAAGGTGAATGACCGCTGGCGGCCCCCGTGGGCGTCAGAGGCAGAACTTGCCAGAGATGCTGCCCGCTATCGGCCAGAAAATCCACGAACCGAAATGCGTAAGGTCCCAGGTCACCGATTCCATAGGGCCCGGGAAGACTGCTGGGATGCAGCAGGATGCCACTGGTGCGAACCATCATGGGCGGCGGTCTCCTATAAGCATGGCCACTGGCAGCTGCGCCAATACCTGGCCAAGCGAAAGGCGTTCCAACGACTGCAACGACGCGTCGGTCAATGCGTTGCGCCAGTGAACGGGGGCGCCGGCGGGGAGGTGTACCTGTGTGTCGGACCAAACCGCCGGCCCCAGGGGATCCTCTCCTTCGTTGACCAACCCTGCCGGAAAGCGCGGCACGATGGTCAGACACCACTGCTGGCCGGAAACCCGCGCAAAGGCCACGACATGCCTCTGCCGCTGGCCTGTGACGGTCATCGGCAGATAGCGTCCCTGCGCGAAGAGATCCTTATATCGCCGGCGCGCCTGCAAAGCGGCCCAGGTGACAAAAAGCTTGATACGGCCATCGCTGCGCTGCGCCATCAATGCCTTTACCAAGGTCAGCGGCACACCGTGAAAACTTTTTTCGATGTCTCTCAGGTAACCCCGACGACGCTGAAAATCTACCGGACGGCGATTGTCCGGATCAACCAGGCTGTCGTCGAACAACTCGGTTCCCTGATAAATGTCGGGAATGCCGGGAGCCGTCAGATAAATGAGGCTCTGGGACAGGGCGTTGAACGTACCGAAATGGGCGATGCGCGCTGCAAACGGGCGGATCAGGTTCGGAAAAGCATTGGATTCCGCCGGATCCAGAATTTTTTCCAGAAAGGCCGTCAACCCGTCCTCATAGGCCTCGTCCGGCTGCGTCCAGGAGGTGCGCTGTTTGGCTTCGCGGGCCGCTTTCTTCAAAAACTGATCGATCCTGCGGCAGTAATCGGGCAGTTCATTGCGTTGGGCGGGAAATGTGGCTGCCAGCGTCTGATACAACAGGTATTCCATTTCAGGATCCGGCACCGGGCCTCGGTCGGTCCGGCGCGCATGCGCCGCATTGCATTCACGCCAACGCGTTATTTGCGAGGCCCAGTCCCCGGGCAGTTCGGCAAGGACCAGCATGCGTGCGCGCACATCGGCCGAACGCTTGGTATCGTGGGTGGAAAGGGCATTGAGCGTATGCGGCCAATGTTCCTGCCGCCCGGCGGCAAACGCGTGAAACTGCTGCCGGGTCGCTCCGAACTGGCTGGGATCGCCCCCCACCTCGTTCAAGGCGGATAGACGGTTGTAGCGGTAAAGGGCGGTATCTTCGATGCCCTTGGCGGTAAGCGGTGCGGCCAATTGTTCGAAAGCAGCTAAGGCACGCTGCCGTTTGTTTTCACCGAGCCATTTTCCGGCGCGGGAGCGCAGCGGCATCCTTTCACTCGCCAGCCAGTGTTCAATGGCATCCAGCGCATCGGCCAGCTCGGGGCGCTGGGCCCTGGCATCGGCAAATACCTGTCGCATGATCGCATCGTCAGATGCCCTGTGCTCCGAGGCGCTCATGTAAGTGCGATAGACAGGCAGGCAGATCAGCATCGCCGCCAGCGCGGCTGTCAAGTCCGGCAGCGACAGCGCTGGACCGGCGGCATCGGCCTGCATGGCGGCCTCGAATTTCAGAACCATGTTGTCCAGATCGCCGGCGAATTGGTTTTTGAGCACCTGCGCCTTGCACTGGCGGCTGATGGCGGCAAAGCTTTCTTGATTGCCGGTCCATTGCGCATACAGGTCGGTCAGCGCGGTTTCGTGATCCGGGCAGCAGAACAGGGCATTGCTGTGGGCGGCGAACTCGTAGCCGGTCGTACCTTGCACCGGCCACTCTTCCGGCAAGGCTTCGTCGGTCCCCAGAATCTTTTCCGCAACAATGTAGGTATCTGCGCAGCTGCGGCGCAAATGTTCCAGATAGTCGCGCGGATCGAACAGGCCGTCGACATGATCGACGCGCAGTCCGTCAAACACGCCCTCACGCACGAGTTTGACGATCAGGTGATGGGTATGCTCAAACACCGTCGGCAGTTCCTGGCGCAAGGTGATCAGTTCATTGATGTCGAAAAATCGGCGGTAATTGATCTGGCGGGCTGCGGTTTGCCAATGGGCCAGGCGGAAATACTGCTGCGCCAGCAACTCTTTTATTCCTGATTGGGTTGGATGGCTGTTGTAGTGCGACAGGCGGTCGTCCACGCCGGCCTTGATGTGCGCGTTGGTGGAGTATAGCGCCCATAAATCTGCTTTGGCCGCCGCCAGGGCCTTGCGACGCTCAGAGACGTCATACAGGCGCGCCGAACGCACGAGACGTTCAATGGCCTTGCGCAGGTCATCGTCGGGACCGGGTTCCGATGCGCCGGCCGGATCGCAGGCCTCACCGCACAGCACCTGCCGGTAGGCATCCAGGGACAGGGGATAGCGTTGGGCGAAGTAATCGACGTGTACCCCCTGTTGGGTCAAGTGAATCGCGAGTTCTCCTCTGTCGAGACATGCCTCCAGGTCGTCGCCCAGGAAAGGCGCGCTGACGGCACCGTTGAGCTCCGGTGCGGGATGGTCCCACTGGATATCAAAAAAGTCGTGAAATAAAGACCGCGGCCCGTTTTCAAGCACATCGCAGAGCAATGGATTGCCGCCGCTGAAAGCCATGTGGTTGGGGACGATATCCTGCAACCATCCCATCTGCAACGCGGCAAGCCGCTCTACCAGATAGTGCCGGTCCGCCTCGGTTCCCAGTTCGGGGTTGAACTGGTTCGAATCTTCGAGATCATAGCCGTGCGCGCTGCCGGGGCGTGCCTTGAACACCGGCGAAGCATACAGGTGTGAGATGCCCAGGGCCTGTAGATAATCGAGCAGGTCGGCCGTCGGTCGAAACCCGAACTGCGCATGCAGTTGAATGCGGTAGGTCGCTGTGGGCAGGTTCATGGTGTCCCCTCGTTGTTTGTTGATTTGTTCATTCGTTGCAAGCGACGCCACGAATCGACCATTTAACGGATTGGCGAAATCAACGAAGCTTGACCAGCAGCTTCTCACCGAGCATTTCGAAAAAGCGACGCCACTCGCCGGCTGGCTTGTCACCGGCTTCGGCTTTGGCGCGCATCGCGTCGCGCTTCAATGCGGCTACTTCACAGAAGATATCCTGCACTTTGCGCAAGTGAACATCGAAAGGCAGACGGTAAACCAACTCCACCCCGGACAAAAGACGCGATAGAATCGCTAACTCTTCCGGTAGCCGACGAAACTCCTTGGCCAGGTTTTCCAGGTGTGTGCGCAGCGCGAATTCAAGACTGGCCACATCCAAGGGAATACGTGCCTGTGCGGCTTCATCCAGCAGATTCGCTATTTTTTCCTGATCGATCTCCGGCTGTTCCATCTCACGTTGCAAAGCGTTGTTGATGACCATTTCACCGGCGGCCACCAATGCCCGCGGGTTAAGACTGTTGGCGTCTTTGAGAAAACGCATCAGCGGCACGTTGGGTTCGTATATTGCGCGGTAGACTGAAATGGCATTCTCAATGGTGGCATGCAGTATCGTATCCAGAATGCTGCGCTGCTCATCGCGGAACAGGGATTTGATCGAATAGAGCGAACCCGGAAAGTGGCGTGAGAGTTGATTGAGCACCTCGGGAAAATCGGCCCGCTCGAAAGGATCGAACAGGGCCTTTTGCATCTCGCGGTAACGACCGCCACCGGTGTACACGCGCACACCGCAAGTAATATTGTGATCGCCCATGTGCAAGACGCCGAAGGAGAAGTCGAGGCTTTCCTGGGAAATGTTCGACGTGATGATCACCCGTCCGGTAGCGATTTTGGAGCGGCCCGCCTCAAGGTTATGGTAGGCTTCCTTTTCGGCCGTAAAACAGAATAGCTCGCTTTTTTCGGGATACTCTTCAAACAATGAGCTGATGGCATAATGGGCTGCCACCACTTGCAGCGTAATCATGCCCGGCCGAATCCACTTTTCGAAAATCTGACGGCCGTCGCCGTGTTCGCGCAAATTGCTCTTGGCCTGGGCCAAGCGCTCCAGAAAGGGGCCTTCCAGCTCCTCCTCAAACAGATCCCCGGCCAGTTGCAGCACGCGGCCGGCGTATTGGATTACCTGAACGGTTTCAATGCCCGACAGCTCGTCGAAAAACCAGCCGCAACTGGTGAACATCAGCAGACAGTGGCGTTGCATCTCCAGCAATTTGAGCACGGACACCCGGTCGGCTATGGCCAGCTCATGAAGGCTGTGACGCTCCAGAAAGCGGTCGATATTATCGGGTTTACGCCGCAGGATGATATCCAAGTAGTCGTCGCGTGCCCGCCAGGGATCACTGACAAAGCGTTTCATTTTGCTTTCATAGAGCGGCGCCAGACGGTCACGCAATTCATCGAGGGCCTGCCGCAGGGGCGCCCGCCATTGCTGGTTCCAGCCTGGATGGCCCCCGGAATTGCAACCGCAGTCCTCATGCCAGCGCCCCACGCCGTGAATGCAGCTCCAGGAGGTGCGCTCGATGATGCGCGCCTCCTGCTGGGGCGGAAATTTTTCCAGATACTCTCCATAATTGGTCAATTGCACGGAGGGATCTTTTTCGAGCATTTGCAGGGCGTAAGCCAGGGCCATGTCACCGTTGCTTTTATGATGACCGTAGGTTTCACCGTCGGTTGCGATATGCACCAATTGCGGATCACCGTCGTCGTCGCGGAAAGCACCCAGCAGCCGGGCCGCCAAAGATTCGCCGCTGCGCAGCAGGTTCTCGAAAGCCAGCGCCCGCGATACAGGGCCATCGTAGAAGAAAAGCGCCATTTGCTTGCCGCCGGCCAGTTCGATGGTGTAGGGCCTGCGCGGATCGATACCGCTGTTGCTTAAATCCTGCCATTCGGCCTCTGGCGATCCCCTGAAGCTGCCGGCCTGGTGCGGTGCCAGAATCGTAAAACGCAACCCCAGGTCGGCCATTATCTGCAGACTTTCAAGATCGACCGCCGTCTCGGGCAACCACATGCCTTCCGGCTGTCTTTTGAAACGATGTTCGAAATCGCGGATTCCCCAATAGATCTGCGTATACTTGTCGCGGCTGTTGGCCAGGGGCAGGATCAGATGGCCGAACGCCTGCGCCGTTGCCGAACCATGCCCTCCAAAGCGCTCCTGGCTTTGCTGGTCGGCAGTCAATATTGCGCCGTATACATCCGGCGTGCGGTCCTCCATCCAAGCCAGCAGGGTCGGGCCGAAATTGAAACTGATCTTGGAGTAGTTGCTGACCAGTTCGAGAATATGCTGCTGAGCGTCCAGAATGCGTGAGGCCGCATTGGCGGCATAACATTCCGCTGTGATGCGCTCGTTCCAATCGTGATAAGGGTAGGCCGAATCCTGGATCTCGATCGCTTCCAACCACGCATTTTCACGCGGGGGCTGGTAAAAGTGACCATGGATGCAAACATAGCGGTTGGTCATGGTGTTATCCTTTCCGGTTTACTATCGGAACCGCTTTGCTCGGACCGCTGCCAAAGCAGCACGGCGAAAGACGGCACCTCCATCTTCAGGGGGCCCTGGGCGATCACCACCTCGGGCACCGGACTGCCAGGCCCCTGCCAGGGTTCCTGGGCCGCATCCAGACACTTGCGCCAAATGCCTGCCGTAAAAGGCACGGGGGCAATAACGCGTTCGGCATTAAACCCCAGCAGCAGAGCCACCTCGTCGTTGGCATGCCAGCGGCGGATGAACAATAAGCGATGGTCTTCATCCGTTGCGACGTGCAGCCGGCGTTTGCTCAGGGTCTTCAAGGCGGGCACGGTTTTACGCAGGCGGATCAACGTTTGGTAAAAAGCGCACAGGGCCGCGTGGGTCGGAGAGCGCCGGCGCAGCTCCCAGTCCAGGCGGGCACTGGCGAAGGTCGCTTCATCCTGGGGATCGGGCGGCTCGCCCTGCCACACAAAGCCCTCGAACTCTTTACGCCTTCCCTGGCGCACGGCCTCAACCAGGTCGCGATCCGAATGGCTCACGAAATAGGGAAATGCAGCCGGTTCGGCATACTCTTCGCCCATGAAAAGCAGGGGAATGAAAGGCGACAGCAAAACGGTCGCGGCCGCCACCTTGAGTCGCTCGAAAGAGGTCTGGCGGTCCAGGCGCTCGCCGAGCATGCGATTGCCGACCTGGTCATGGTTCTGGGCGAACACCACCAGTTGCCGCGCCGGCGTGCTGCGCGAAGAATTGCCGTGCGGCCGCTGATGAAACGCAGAGTACTCACCGCTGTACACATAGCCGTCGCGCCATGCCTTGGCCAAGTGCTCCAGACGGCCAAAGTCAGCATAATAGCCGATGTGTTCACCGGTCAGCTGCACGTGCAGGGCATGGTGAAAATCGTCGTTCCACTGGGCATCCAGATTGAATCCGCCCACGGCACGCGGCCGGATAATGCGCGTGTCGTTCAATGCACTTTCGGCGATGCACAGGACGGTGCGATTGCGCTGCTCGGCGGCGGTCTGCACGGCGATCGCGAGTTCTTCGAGAAAAGGACGCGCCGAAAAATCATAAATCGCATGCACCGCATCCAGGCGCAGGGCGTCGATATGGACGTCGATAACCCAGTAGAGGGCGTTTTCGATGAAATAGCGCCGCACATCTGCACTGTGAGGGCCGTCAAAGTTGACGGCCGCTCCCCAAGGCGTGCGGTACGCGTCGGTGAAGTAGGGCCCGAAATCGGCCAGATAGTTGCCCTCCGGGCCGAAATGGTTGTAAACCACGTCCAGGATGACCGCCAGACCTTTCTGATGACAGGCATCGACCAGACGCTTGAGTCCGTCCACGCCGCCGTAGGTACTTTGCGCGGCAAAGGGATAGACCCCGTCGTAGCCCCAATTGCGATTGCCCGGAAACTGCGCGACCGGCATGAGTTCCAGGGCGGTGATCCCCAGCTCTTTGAGGTCGTCCAGGCGCGCGATCATGCCATCGAAAGTGCCTTCTTCCGACATGAGACCGACATGGGCTTCGTAAATGATATAGTGGCTCAGCGGCAGGCCGCGCCATAGGCTGTCGTGCCATTCAAAATCATCCGCCACCACTTGGGAAGGGCCATGCACGCCGTCGGGCTGATAGCGCGAGGCCGGATCGGGACGAACCAACGGATCGACATCGTCCGGCGCCTGCCCGGTGAATAAGCGGTACTGGTAACGCGTTCCCGGTCCCGCCCCCTGCAATTGCCCATAATGATAGCCGTTGCCCACAGCGGACAAGGCCGCTTGCCGCGGTTGCGGATCCGTCAGGGCAACGTCCACCTTGCGGGCGAAGGGCGCCCATACCAGGAACGCGCACACGTCCGGCGCGGTTAAGCGGGCGCCCAAACGGACATTTGAAAAATGATGCGTCATGATTTACCGCCGTTAAAATTAGGGGTGGATAGTTCAATGCGATCCCGGCTGCCGGAAAGCACGGCCACCATCATGGTCAGGTATTCGCGCAGATGGCGGGTCAGCAGATAATTTTCCAGAACATAGGCCTTGGCCTTACGACCCATTTCCGCCATACGATCGCGATGGGTGAGCATATAGCGGATACGCAGGGCCGCCCCTTCAGGCGTGCTCACCAAAAAACCGGTCGTATGATCGACCACCTGCAGCCGGATGCCCCCCACGGCGCCGCCGATCACAGGTTTGCCTTTCCACATGGCCTCGGTCACCGTCAGACCGAAGCCTTCCTTGAGCGATTTTTGCAAGACGATATCGGAGATACGCTGCAGGGCATTGATGGTGCGATGCGCATCCGGGGGCAGCAGCAGAATGTGAATGTCCGGATCGCCGGCAGCGGCCGCGCGGACCTCGGCCAACACTTCCTCGCCTTCCGGGTCGTCGGTGGCCGCACCGCCGGCCAGAATCAGTTGCAACGGCGGGCCAAAGGCTTTGGCCAGTCGATAGGCGGCGATCACTCCCACAGGATCCTTGAAGCGGTCGAAACGCGAAATCTGGCAGATCACCGGACGTTCCGGATCGATATTGTAGGTGGAACGGATTGCGCGGATTTCTTCGTCCGGCAAATCCAGGTTCTTTTCACTCAGCGGATCGATGCTGGGCGGAATGATATACAAAGGGTGGCGCATCGGCTGAGCAAAATCCGGCAGAGAGTAAATGCTGGCATCATAGCCTTCCACAAAGGGCTTCAGGAAGCGCCATACCGGCCGGTACGGCTTGCTGGCATCGATATGACAGCGCCAGATCCACTTGCCCCGGCGCTGCTCACAAAACTGCAACAACGGCGCTGGCTGCGGATCGTGAACGATCACGACCTGAGCATCGCTCAGCTTGTTCTGCAGCCGTTTGCAGTTCTGCTGGTTGACCTCTTCGTAATGACGCAGCAAATCCCCGTCGATATCTTCGCGGTTGCCTTGCAAGGCGTTGTGCATGCTTTTGGTGCATTGGAAAAAGCGTTCGTCGCCGGTGACGATTTCCCATTGGGCGTCGATACCCAACTCCTGTTTCAGGGGAATCAGGCGGTGCAGTATTTCGGCCACGCCGCCGCCGGCGCGCGTGGAGTTTACGTGCACCATGCGCATGCCTTTCAAAGGCGCCGCCAACTGGCGCAGATGATCGATGATCGTCTCCCCTTCAACAGCCGCATATTTTTCGAGCATGCCCGTCATTGGTTCAATGTCCCGAGATGATGCTCGAAAACAGCGGCCAGCTGCGCACGCATCTCCAATAAGGTATTGAAGTAAGGATCGATCATGGCAATAGCGTCCGCCAGACGGCCGTATTGATCGCCCGAGGCCTTGAGCCACTCGACAAAGTCGTTGCGCCGCGTGGCTGTGCGGCGCCGGGCGTCGATGAAATGGTAGAAAATACTGCTCGTCGACATTCTGGGAATGCGCGCCCCCATCTCTTCCGGTGTATGAACGCGCATGCGCGTATCGAAAATTACAATTTGCGAGCGCATGAAGTAAAAAGAATGGCCGGCATCGCCGTGTGGGTCGAAATCGCCCTCATCCATGCGGTCTTCGATAATGTGAATCACGCGTTGACGCAATGCACTCATAGTTCTGTAGTCACCGGGATTGATCAACGAAAGTCTTTCAGCCAGCCGCTGATCGTGAAGATGACGGTAAGCCCACGCGGAAAAATCGTTTTGATATTCGGGATCGACAAAATTGGGTCGCAGCAGACCATCCCAAAAATGGAAGTACATGACGCCGGGATCTTCCATGCGCTGCAACCGGTCATGCAGCTCCCGCAGATTATGGGCCTTTTCTCCGGTGGCCACCACGATCAGGGCGCAATCGGTTATCGCAAAGGGATCTGCCATGCGAACCTTTCCATCTTTCCATAAGGTTTCATTATTTGATAAGAAGCCACGGCTTTTCCAAAAATTGAGAGCCTCAAACCTAATGGTTGCATAAAAAGAGAAGAATAGGGTTGATCATTGATTTAGCAGACGCTTGGCTGTGTATTTTACTTGGATGATAGGATGACAGGACCTTGCAGGTGCGACCCACGAGCCATGGACTGTATAGCGTCCACCCACTCAGCCGATCGCGAGTAATGACCCCGCACGGTCTTATATCCGGTCCAGACCTTATAGGCTTGGCCAACCTTCCTGCTGTATGGTGCAGTCATCGCGCCAACCCAAATCCCAACAAAGAGGTGGTTTTGCCTCATATTCTTCACGTCGCGGCCGAAAACGACCGGCTGCCTGGCTGCAAGGTCGGTGGCATGGCCGATGTGGTGCGCGATATCGCGCCTGCCTTGGCGGATCTGGGTTGCCAGGTGACGCTGCTAACGCCCTCTTACGGGTACCAACACCTGCGACCCGGCAGTGAGCGCATCGGTTCAGCCAGCTTTCTTTTCCGCGGCGCCCCGCATTGGGCCGATATCTACGAGGTCCCGGACCGATCGCCGCATGCCGGGGTGCGCAACTGTGTCATTCAGCACCCCTGGATAGAACACTACGATCCTGCCGCTGGCCGGCACCTGATTTATGTGGACGATACCCACAATGAGCCTTTTTTTACGGACAGCTCTCGTTTTGCCTGCTTCTGCGCCGCCGCCGCCGCTGCCATCGGGCAAGAGATTTTCGGCACGATCGATGCTTTGCATCTGCACGACTGGCATACTGCCCTGATCGCTTTGCTGCGGCGCGTATCACCACCGATGACCCCACTGCGGACGGCATTCACCATTCACAATCTGGCCATTCAAGGGATTCGTCCCTTGCGCCACAACGATGCTTCCCTCGAAGCCTGGTTTCCCGGCCTGGCCTACCAATGGATCGATGTGGGCGACCCGCAATGGTCGGAGTGCTACAATCCCATGGCGACCGGCATTCGTCTGGCCGACATGGTGCATACGGTTTCGCCCACCTATGCCGAAGAGATCTGCCAACCGAGCCGTAAACCGCACTTTTTCGGGGCCGAACGCCTGGAGTCTGTGATACGCTACCAGCAAGAGGGCGGACGTTTGATCGGCATCCTCAACGGCTGCGCATATCCGGCGCAGCGCGCACCGGCGCGCCTGGAAACAGGCGAATTGACACGGGCCCTGAGAAAAGAAGTTGTCCAGTGGGCAGGCGGCCACGAACGGCTGCTGACCAGGCACTTTGTGGCCTATGATCGTCTGACCGGTTTGGCGCAGACGGCGGAAAAGCCCCTGCTGCTATGCAGCGTCAGCCGCGTGGTCGATCAGAAATTTCTGCTCATGCGGACCGCCGATGACTCCGGCCGCACTGCCTTGCAGCAAATTTTAGATGCCCTGGACGGTCGCGGATACTATCTGCTGCTGGGCAGCGGCGATAGCGACTATGAGCGGTTCCTGGCCTACATGAGCGCACATAACAGCCATTTTATCTTCCTCAACGGCTATTCCGAAAAATGTTCCGAATTACTCTACGCCAATGGCGATCTGTTTCTGATGCCCAGTTCGTTCGAGCCGTGCGGCATCAGCCAGATGCTGGCCATGCGCGACGGGCAACCCTGCGTTGTGCATGCGGTAGGCGGTTTGCGCGATACCGTGCAGCATGGCGTGAACGGCTTCGCGTTCGAAGGCGCGACACTTTCCGAACAGGCAACCCAATTTGTCGCCACCACCCGTGCCGCGATGGACTTGCAACAAGATCATCCGCGCAAATGGCGCACTATCTGCGCCAAGGCCGCCGCTGCGCGCTTTTCATGGCAACAAAGCGCGCGCCAGTACATGGAACATCTCTACGGCATCAAGGTCAAACAGCGTACGCCAAAAAAGACGACTGCGGCGCCCATCGAAAAACCCGTGGGCCAACGCACAACACCCAGAAAACGTACAACTGCAAAACGCGCAGACAAACCACCCTCGTCCGGCTGACAAGCCCCCGGCACGGGCCAACGCGTTTTCGGGCCCACGGGCGCCAACGGGATAAAACCATGGCAAAATACCAAAGAATGTCCGGACGCATCATCATCGTGCAGGAAGAACGCTTCCGGTTATTAAATGACATCGGCCAGGGATTTCTATTCAGCCTTTCGCATTCAGCGCGAATCACTCAACAGGATCTACAGCGCTGGCATGCCGCCGATACGCCGGTGACCGTGCACTACCAAGGCGAACCCAACCTGGCCAGCGGCATCGCTCACGAGATCGAGCCGCTGTGAGATCCATAAGAGGGCCCATCCCATGCAGCGCGTGGGAAACAGACGGACCAACGGATTCGGAAGGAGAACCGCATGACGATCACCCAACGGCCCCGGTGGCGCGACAAACTCTCCGGCATCGCACAAGATTGGGCGATACCGCGGCAGTTGGCCGGTCAAGATCCATCGGGAGCCGCGGCCGAGTCCCAGGGATCGCGTCGCCTGCGGCCGCGCCTGGAAGAGGCGGATAAGATCGGAACCAGCATCTGCCCCTACTGCGCGGTGGGCTGCGCCCAACTGATATATGCCAAGGGCAACGATGTCATCCACGTCGAAGGGGATCCGCGCAGTCCGATCAACCAGGGCACGCTTTGCCCCAAGGGTGCCGGCACGTTCGGCTGGCTGAACAACCCCAAACGCCTGACGACGGTTAAGTACCGTGCGCCCCACTCCGACCGCTGGGAAGACAAACCGCTCAACTGGGCCATGGAGCGCATTGCCCTGCGGGTCAAACAAACGCGTGATGAGACTTTCGTTTCCCGGCTGCCGGATGGCACGCTGGTCAATCACACCATGGCGCTGGCCTCACTGGGCGGTGCGACGCTGGACAATGAAGAAAATTATTTGATTAAAAAACTGTGCGCGGGCGCACTGGGAATGGTCTGGGTGGAAAACCAGGCCCGTGTCTGACACAGCTCTTCCGTGCCCAGTCTGGGCGCTACCTTCGGACGCGGGGCCGCCACAATGCCCCAGTGGGAGCTGGCCAATTCGGACTGCGTCATCATCATGGGGTCCAATATGGCCGAAAACCATCCGGTGGCTTTCCGGTTCGTGCTCGAGGCCAAAGAGCGCGGGGCAACGATCATCCATGTGGATCCGCGCTTTACTCGCACCTCGGCCCTGGCCGACATTTATGCGCCGATCCGCTGCGGATCGGATATTGCCTTTCTGGGCGGGCTGATCCGCCATATCCTCGCAAACGACCTGTGGTTCAAAGAATACGCGCTGCATTACACCAATCTGGCCACCATCATCAACGACCGTTACCAGGATGTGGCGGAACTGGACGGCTTTTTTTCGGGATGGGACCCAGAGAGCCATTCCTACGACCTGGAAACCTGGCAATACCGCGGGGAAGCCTCGCCGCAAAAGCTCGAAGAAAACCATGTGACCACGGGCGAGCCTTACAGCCAGAAACTCAGACGCATCAGCAGCGGGGCGCCGCCGGTCGATCTGACGTTGAAGCATCCGAGCTGTGTCTACAACATCCTGCGACGTCACTATGCCGCCTATACGCCCGAGATGGTTGAACGGGTGACCGGCTGCCCCAAGGACACCTTCCTGGCAGTGGCCGAGGCTTTGACCCGCAACAGCGGCCGCGAACGGACCGGCGCCTGGTGCTATGCAGTCGGCTGGACGCACCACAGCACCGGTGTCCAGATCATCCGCGCTGCCGGCATCATCCAAGCGCTGTTGGGCAATATCGGCCGACCGGGGGGCGGCATTCTGGCGCTGCGCGGTCACTGCAGCATCCAGGGCAGCACCGACGTGCCGACCCTCTACAACATGTTGCCAGGATACCTGCCGCACCCGCATGCCCTGAAAAGCGATGCGACATTCAAAGAGTATCTCGAAGGCCAGACCAATAAAAGGGGGTATTGGAACAACTTCCCCAAATTTGCCAAGAGCCTGCTGCGGGCCTGGTATGGGGAACATGCCAATGACGGCACCGAATGGGGGTATCCGTGGATACCGAAGATCATGGGCGATCACTCGCAATTGCCAATGACCATGGCCATGGCGGATGGCACCATTCGCGGCCTGTTGCTGATCGGGCAGAATCCGGTGGTCGGCGGCCATAATTCCAGGCTGGTGCGCAAGGGCTTGGGCAACCTGGAATGGCTGGTCGTGCGTGAAACCTTCGAGAGCGAATCCGCTTCATTCTGGTACAAATGTCCCAAGGTGATCAGCGGCGAGTTGTCCCCATCCCAGATCAAAACCGAAATTTTTCTGCTGCCGGCCGCCCTGCCGGGTGAAAAGGACGGCACGTTTACCAATACGCATCGACTGGTCCAGTGGCACGACAAAGTGGTCGAGCCACCGGCCGACTGCCGCTCGGACCTGTGGTTTATCTATCATCTGGGCAAGCGGCTCAAGGCGCTGTATGCCGGCACCCCCGATCGGCGGGACGATCCGATCAGGCACTTGACCTGGGACTATCCTGAAATGGGCCCTTACAACGATCCTTCCGCGCAAGCCGTATTGAAGGAAATCAACGGCTACACCTGGCCGGACCGCAGGCAACTGGTAAGTCCCGAAGAGCTCAAGGACGATGGTTCCACCGCTTGCGGCGTGTGGATCTACTCCGGGGTGTTTCCCAAAGACGGCCACAATCAGGCGCGCTCGCATGTTCCCGACGGACCGGACGGCCCCGGCACCCACTTGGGATGGGGGTTTGCCTGGCCGGACAACCGCCGGATGCTGTACAACCGGGCCGCCGCCGACCCGGCCGGCAAGCCCTGGTCGGAACGCAAGCGCTACGTGTGGTGGCAGGATCGTGAGCAGCGCTGGACCGGACACGATGTTCCCGATTTTCCGCCCGACAAGGCGCCCGGCTACAAACCGGACTGGTCCAAAGACCCGCAGGGCATGGCGGCCATCGATGGGGATTCGCCGTTCACCATGATATCGGACGGCAAAAGCTCGCTTTTTGTGACCTCGGGAATGAAAGACGGCCCGGTGCCCGCGCATTACGAGCCGGTGGAATCGCCCGTGCACAACCTGTTTTATCATCAACAGAACAACCCGCTGGCCAAGAAGTGGCTGCGCCCGGACAATCCCTACCATGCACCCGCCGATCCCGCCTATCCCTACGCGATCACCACCTATCGCCTGACCGAGCACCATTCCGGCGGCATGCCTACCCGCATGGTCCCCTCGCTGGCGGAACTGCAGCCGGAAGGCTTTGTTGAAATCCCTCCCGAACTGGCGCGCGAAAAAGATATTGCAACCCTGGACTGGGTCGTGGTGTCCACGGCCCGGGGGTCCGTGGAAGCCAAAGCGATGGTTACCCATCGCCTGCGACCGTTTACCATCGATGGCCGCACCATTTACCAGGTCGGCATGCCGTTTCATTTCGGTTGGCATGGGTATGCCACGGGCGCTATCGCCAACACGCTGACGGCGATCATCGGCGACCCCAATACCACGATTCATGAAGGTAAGGCGTTCACCTGCAATCTGCGCAAGGGCCGCCTGCCAGTGAGGGCTCAAAAATGACCTCGGCCGTCTATCCACCCGCCGTCCCAATGCGCGCGCGCGACCATACCGAATCGACGCTCAGCCGGGTGATTCCCGATGAATCGGAGCTGACCGCCGGCATAACGATCCGGCCGGGCCGCACATATGGTTTTTTCACCGACACAAGCCTGTGCATAGGCTGCAAGGCCTGCGAGGTTGCCTGCAAAGAGTGGAACGCCCTGCCCGCCCAACAGATCGGGCTGACTGCCAACAGCTACGATCATACGCGCGAACTGTCCGCGATCACCTGGCGGCACGTGACCTTCATCGAGCAGATCGAGGACAACCCCGGCTGCCGGGCCAATCGGCTCAAGCCCTTCCAGAGCCACTGGCTGATGATGAGCGACGTGTGCAAACATTGCAAGCAGGCCGGCTGCCTGGACGCCTGTCCGACCGGGGCGCTGTTCCGCACTGAATTCGGAACGGTCGTCGTCCAGCAGGATATCTGCAATGGCTGCGCCTATTGCGTCCCCGCCTGTCCGTTCGGCGTCGTCGAGATCAACTTTTCCGATGGCAAAGCGCACAAGTGCACCCTGTGCTATGACCGGCTCAAGGGCGGCTTCGAACCAGCCTGCGCCAAAAGCTGCCCGACCAATTCGATTCAATTCGGCGAGGTGGACGTTCTGCTGACCCGCGCCGCGCGCCGGGTTGAAAAGCTGCATGCGCTCGGCGTGGACAATGCCTACCTTTACGGCGCACCGGGTACAGCCGGGGCAACCGGCGGCATCCAGCAGCTTTACTGTTTCTTTTTGCTGCTCGACCGCCCCGAAGTCTACAATCTGCCGGTCGCCCCGCAACTGCCCTCCGGGCGCGTCGCCAAAAGCCTCGGCACCGGATTGGCAGCCGTGGCCGGCTTAGGCGCATTGGCGGCCGTATTGATGACGCAACAGTCAAAAGCCCCCCGGCCCGGCAGAAAGAGGTGACCCATGCAGCGCGCGAAAATGACCACTTATCGCAACGAGGCCCGCCGGGAGATCTATCCTGCCCCGGCCGCCCCTTTGCCGGCGGCATTGCCCGGCTACGCTGGGCACGGCTATTACGATCTGACGCCCATCAAGCACAGCCATTACAAATGGAACACCGCCCTGGCCTTTCTTTCCACCCAAATAGCCGGCGGCTCACAGATTATTGCCACTGTGGCCGATCTGCGGGGGCAAAACCGCCGGATGGTGCGCGCCGGCCGCTATCTGGCAGTGGCCGGGGGCATGAACAGTGCTGCGATCCTGATTGCCGCGCTGCATACCCCCCGTCGCTGGTACAATATGCTGCGCATTTTCAAAAAAAGTTCGCCCATGTCCATCGGGATCTGGTCGATCAGCCCCTTTACCTTTTTCAGCGGGTTGGCCGCTGCCGGTCAGGTGGCGGCCGATATCGGGTACACCCGGTCCGGCAACTGGGCTGGCCGTGCCTTCAGCCTGCCAGCGGCTCTTTTGGGGTCCGTGGCCATCGCCTACATGGGAACCGAATTGGAAGAGACCAATATGCCCGCCTGGGCGAGTGCCTATCCGCTCATGGCGCCCCTGTATGCGTGCGCCGGTGTATCCAATGCAGCCGCGGCCCTGCTGCTGTTTCCGATGCACAACGGCACCTGCGGCGCAACCACCGCCAGCATCAAAAAACTCGCCTTTGTTTCAGGGGCTGCTGAGTTGGCCTTGGGAGCCGTGCTGGATGGCCACTGGCGCCGCTCGGCCGAGGCTAGCGCCATCGCGCAATCGCGCTATGAACCCTGGTATCGCATTGGCTTTCTGGGCATTGGTATGCTCGGTTCGCTGGCGCTGCGCCTGTGGGATCGATTCGACACGAACCGATCGAGGGTGTCGAACGCGGCATCCGTGCTAAAGCTGGCGGGCGCAATGGTGCAGCAAACGGTGCTGGTGTATGCCGGCCAGGAATCGGGCCGTCGTGCCCGGGATTATTTCGCGTATACCCGCGAACCAAAGATCGGCAACAACGCAGAACATGCTGACCAGCCTGCCGATCACGCAAAAAAAAGCGCCGGTTCGGCAGGGAAAGACCGCGCCACCCGAACGCTCCCTAAAGCGCGGCGGTCTTCATCGCGGTCGGCAGTGGCCTGGGGGCTGTTCGCATGTGGCGCGCTCCTTATCAGTGCTGCTGTTTTGCGCAAGAAGGAGAGCAGCCGATGATCGTCCCTATCGACAAAAATGATCAACGCTCTTTGCGTGTGCTGTGTCGCGAGGCGGTCGAATGCCTGCAGCATGTGTTTGAATTGCCCGTCCCCAAATTGATCGCAAGCGTGGATCACGCCGAGAACATCGTCGTGCATGTGCGTGACGGCCTGATCGAACGACTGAGAGCCGAAGGTCCCCCGCGTTGGCGCAAACCGCTCGACCAAGTGAATATGGCGCTCAGTCTGATCGCCGGGGTGACCTATCCGTCCAATAAGATTCACAAACAATATGTCATAGATGCCTGCAGGGTGCTCACGGACGTACAGGCCGATCTGCCGGAATGATGGGTGTCCCGTGGTTCATAATATGGAAATCCAGATGCTTACGCGGGAAACCGATAAAACAATAAAGGATATCTGGTGTTCCACTTCGGCCAAGTGAGATACGGGTGTGGGTGACGTAAAAATGTCAAACCACCCGGATCACCTCCTCCATGCCAATTCGTAAAAGCGTGCAAAATGGGGAGGTACTTCACCAATAGTCACTGGAGCGAACCGGATAACCAAAAAGAATAATTTCTGAATATCCTTCAGTTGCGAAATGGGGACTGTACGGTATGGCGCAAGGTGCATATATATGATTGCATGTACGTTCAGGAGATGTTTGAATGCAATCCTTGATCAATATATCCAATCGTCTGCCGGTCGTTGTGACGGACACCATCACCGCCTCGGCGGGTGGCCTGGTCTCGGCAATGGATGGGTTACGCGCGGACTATGATTTCCAATGGGTCGGCTGGGCGGGCGCACCGGTGGAAGATCCCGAACGCCGCACGGAGATCACCCGCGAACTGCAGGAGCGCTTTGGCTATACGCCCCTATTCCTGTCCGAACAGGATGTAGAAGATTTTTATACAGGCTTTTCCAATTCCAGTCTGTGGCCGTTGATGCACTATCTGCCCAGCTATGCACGATATGATCGCCGCTGGTTCGATGCCTATAAGAGTGTCAACCGCGCTTTCGCGCAGAGCGTCGTGGAGCGGGCCCAACACGGCGATATGGTCTGGGTCCATGATTATCACCTGATGCTCTTGCCGGCTTTGCTTCGTGCGCAAAGGCCGGATCTGAAGATCGGGTTTTTCTTGCACACCCCTTTTCCCTCCTATGAAATTTTCCGCTGCCATCCCAACCGCATAGAACTGCTCGAAGGGCTGCTCGGCGCCGATCTGATCGGTTTTCACACGTCCGATTACCTGCGCCACTTTCGCAGCACCGTCCAACGCATCCTCGGCCTGGCCTCGGAAATCAACACCATCGCGACCGAAACCCACCTGGTCTCGGTGGGCGTGTATCCCATATCCATTCCGGCCGACAAATTCGAAACCGAGATGCAGTCGCAGGCCTATCACGATCACCTGCGTGAGTACCGCCGCATCTACCAGGGCAAAAAAGTCGTGTTGGGCGTGGAACGGCTGGATTACACCAAAGGCGTACCGCGCCGATTGGATGCCATCGAGCGATTTCTGATCGAGTCGGGACGGCGCGATGTGGTGTTCATTTTCATCAGCGTACCCTCCCGGGAAAGTGTGGATGCATACCAGAAGCTGCGTCGCGATATCGAGCGCAAGGTCAGCAAAATCAATGGCGAGTTGGCCACCATCGAAAACGCCCCCATTCACTTCATTCACCAGTCGGTGACCTTCAGCCAGTTGTGCGCGCTCTATAGCTTGGCCGATGTGGCCATGGTCACGCCCCTCATCGATGGCATGAACCTGGTGGCCAAGGAATACCTGGTGTGCCAGAAAGACCATAACGGCGTGTTGATCCTGAGCGAATTCGCCGGTGCGGCCCAGGAACTGCCGCAAGCCACAGTGGTCAATCCTTACAACATCGAGCAAATGGCCAACGCCCTCAACGACGCCCTGAACATGCCGCCGGCCGAGCGCAACCGGCGCATGGCACCCATGCGCCGTCGCATATTGCGCTACAATGCACGTTTGTGGGCGCACTCTTTTATCCAGGATCTGAGTTCGGTCACAGAAGACATGCGTTCGCCCAACAAAGTCCTTTCGCTCTCGGCAGACGCGTTGAAGCGCTCGATGGCCGAGGGCCGCTGGGGTCTCTTTCTGGATTACGATGGCACATTGACTGAATTGCGCAACAATCCAGAGGAGGCCGGGCCCGATCCAGCCCTCGAGGCGCTTTTCATTCTTCTGGAAAAATCAGGGTTGGATGTGTATCTGATCAGCGGAAGGACCCGCGACGACATGTCGCGCTGGTTCGGAAATCACGGCTTCCATCTGATCGCCGAACACGGTTTTTACTACAAGCACCGCAACGCACGCGAGTGGATCCAGTTCGAAGCGCATGTCGATCTGGAGTGGAAGAACCGGGTAGCGGACATGCTGTTCCATTACGCGGACATGACGCCCGGATCGTTCGTTGAAGAAAAGAACGCCTCGGTCGTATGGCACTATCGCGGTGCCGATGTCGAGTTCGGTGCATGGAAAGCGCACCAACTGGTTATTGAACTGCAAGAGTTGCTGTCCAATCTGCCAGTGGAGATCCATCACGGAAGCAAAATTGTCGAGATCAGTTCCATCCTGATCAACAATGGGGTTATCCTGCAGCATCTGAAGACCCTCAACCGCTATGATAGCGTCTTGTGCGCCGGCGATGACGAAACGGATGAATCCATGTTCCGGGTAGCCGGCGAGAGGGACATCAGCATCAAAGTCGGCCCCGGCGATACCGCCGCCAAGTACCGCGTAACCTCCCCGGCCGCCCTGCGCGACCTGCTGAGTCAATGTCTTCGTTGATGTGTTGAAATCGTGGAATCTGCATGAATAGGAGAATCTGCAATTTGGACAAATTTGCGTAAGCTTTATTCATTGTTAATATCTGTACCGTTCCGATGGGTCAGGCAAGTTCATGCACACCGGTTCATGAACGCAGAGAATTATCAATCGACGGTTCAACCAATAAACAAACAAGGAGGAAACATGCCAACCAGAACAGCACAAGCCCAATGGGATGGAAAAATCAAGGATGGCCGCGGGACCTTGAAACTGGGCAGCGGTGCGTATGAAGGCGCCTATTCGTTCCAGTCCCGGTTCGAAGATGGCCAGGGCACCAATCCCGAAGAATTGATCGGGGCGGCACACGCCGGCTGCTTTTCAATGGCGCTTTCAGGCATGCTGGAAAAAGCCGGTTTCGCACCGCGCAGCATTCGTACACGTGCCGACGTGACGGTCGAAATGAAGGGTCAGGGATTTGCCATCACCGGCATTGTTTTGCAAACCGAAGCGGATGTTCCCGGTATAGAGGAATCGGCATTCATGGAACAGGCGGAAAATGCCAAAACCAACTGCCCCGTCTCGAAGGCATTGGCCGGAACCCACATCACGCTGAAAGCCAAGTTGGTAGGATAGCTGCTAACAGCAATCGTATTCTTCTCGTTTTATTGAATACTTTTCTCCTGCGCAACGACACGTGCAGGAAAAACATGTCGGATAGCGCTGATTCAGCGAACCAAAACGCAAAACGCCCGTTGCATCTTTCACAACGGGCGCTTGGAACTTGTAACTCAACTTTCGGGATGGCACGTAGTGAGGTGAACCGGACGGGTGGAGCTTTCATATTCACGCACAAGCGTTGGGGCCTTGCACCAAGTCAAGCAAACCGAATCAAATGCTAGCTCTGCGGTGCAAAACGCTTCAATGACTCCTTCAATGTCTCAGCACTTTGGGGCGCGGTCATTTTATCGGTTTTTTGGCCGTCGATAATTTTCTGGGCCAGACCATCTTCCTTTTCGTCGCCATAGTAAGCGCTGGCAGCATCATCCGTGCGATAATACGCCACCATGGCATCCTCATCGACATCCAGGACCCCACCAGTCAAGGCGACGCCTGCAAACACACCTTTGGTTTTTTGGTACGTCAGGACATCAGCAGTGGTCGTTTGGGCGGATGCCCCGATATCGCCAGCTGCCACGGAGGCATCTGCACCTAAGGTGAATTCGTTGTCCTGAAGTAAATTATCCACGACTTGCTGATTTTGGACAACCATGATGACATCACTTGATTCGACCCCGATCTGTGCCCCCAAACTGGCGCCACCGAGGGAAATAAAGACTGGATTGCTCCATTCCTTTTCATTGCGGGTGACCAATACGCCCTGACCATAGCGCCCGCCTGCAATCAAACCAGCCCTGACGACATCGGGAACAATGATCATTGCCTTGGCTTCTTTTAAAACCGCATCAGGGATCCGATTCTTATCGGTCGCTTTCGAGAAATCGCTGAGCAAAGCAGTGGCCTGGCTCACGGTTTCCTCCGATTTCTGGCGGGCCTCCATGATGTCTTGCTGGTTCTGGGCCGTAGCGGCATTGTCATCGGCTTTGCGATCCATCGTGGCGCCCTGCTCTGTGCGGGTGTTGTCCTTGGTGGACATTTTGTCGTCTTCGTGTTCAGCCGCCACTGCAAAAGAGAAGGATATCAGTATGGACAGAATCGCCACCGACACCCTCAAGACACTTTTTTTCATAAATCCTCCTTGTGTTTTTGTTGTTCTGAGTGAATGGCTTGCCTGGGAAAAATAATTTTCAGCAGTCGTTTTGAAAATACAGTGCTATCCGTATTTCGACGCATATGAACCAGAAGATATGCTGCAAGGTCATTCTCGCTCAGGAACCTGCCCTTCCGGCTCCATTCGCCCGCGCCTCTGCAGCCAACGGGCAACCAGCCAGCACAACAGGGCCCAAGCGGTGCCCAGGGTCCAGCCGCCAAGCACGTCCGTGGGCCAGTGCACCCCCATGTAAACGCGACTCGCCCCCACGATCAGTGTGATGACCATCGACAGAAGCAAAAAGTACGCTTTCACGCGCGGTTCAGGATGAATACGCGCCAGCAGTGCGCCCAGCGTAAGATAGGTGACGGCCGCCATGGTGGCGTGCCCACTGGGAAAACTGGCGGTGGAAACAAAAAAATCATGCGATATCAGGTCGGGCCGTGGTCGGCCGACCACCGTTTTGAAGCCATAACTTAAAATGGTTCCTCCGGCAATCGATACCATCATTAACGCGGCTGTGCGCAATTTGCGGTAGAGAAGTAAATAGCCGATTACTGAAAGGGTAATCAACGCCAATACCCCGTTGCTGCCCAGGGCCGTGATATCCCTGAATAGTTCTTCCAACCAGCGCCCGCCCAGCGGATCATTGGCATCGCGCGGATTGCGCAAGGCCAGGATCAGCCAGCGATCAAAGGAGCGGGTCTCGCCCTCGACAACTTCGTCGGCAATGGCCACAAAGGCCCAGGTCAGACCGACCACCATTAAAAGCAGCAACAAGGTTGTGGATTCGTTCCGTCCGATGCGGCGCACCAAAATCAGGAGTCGCCTTCCAGGCCGTTTTTTATCTTTCACGCCCACCGGCCTCCTTGCAGTGCCTGTCTTTTTTTATTCTCACGCATTATCCATGCTCCGGAAGGTCTTTTTCGGGAAACGCGTTCGGGATGCGGATGTAATCCTGCCACGGATCGTCTTTCAGGCGTTCTAGGCGCTCAGCCACATTTTCGACCGTAAACGCATCCGGGCCGGTGCGCATGGAAAGTTCTTCCCAGTGCAGGGGCATGGACACGGGCGCGCCGGGACGCGCCCGTGTCGAATAGGGCGCCACACTGGTGGCGCCGCGGGCGTTTCGCAAATAGTCGATATAAATTTTGCCTTTGCGCTGGGCCTTGCGTACGTTGGCGGTGTAGCGCCGTGGTTGCGCCGCGGCCATACCGACGGCGATCTTTTGGGCGAATCGTTTGGCTTCGTCCCAAGTTGCGGTTGCAGCGACCGGCACCTGAACATGCAGCCCTTTGCCGCCAGACGTCTTTACATAGCTGCTCAGACCGAATCCCTGCAATATCCCGCGCAAATGCCACGCCGTCTGCACGACATACTCCCACTCCAACTCCGGGTCAGGGTCCAGGTCAAACACCAGTGTGTCCGGGTTTTCGAGATGTTCGATGCGACTGCCCCACGGGTGCAGTTCCAGCACACTGATCTGCACCAGGGCGATCAGTCCGGGCAGATCTTCGATGTAGATATAGTTGCGTTCCTGCCGCCCTTCGCTGATTCGCACGGCCTTGAGCTGTTCGGGCAGTGTTTCCTTGAAATGCTTCTGATAAAAACATTCCTCGGTGCTGCCTTGGGGGCAGCGCACGATGGTCAGGGGACGATGCCGGATGTGCGGCAGAATCCAGTCGGCGATACGCTCGTAGAAGCGGGCCAGCTTCTCTTTGGTCAACCCGAACTCCGGGTAGAGCACCCGATCCGGGTGGGTCAGGCGCACGCCCGCGATGTCCAAAGCCGTTGACTTTTTCGAGGCCGGCCTGCTCCGCTCAGCCCGAGATGGTGCGGCGGCCTGCGATTCGAGAACCACCTGGCCGGCCGGCTTGTCCTCGCGCAGGCCTTTGAACACCGGGTGCCGCAGCACGCGCTCCTGCGTCCATTCGGAAAAGGCAATTTCGGCCACCAGGCGCGGTTGGCTCCAGTGCAGATCTTTTCCGCGCGGGGGATTATCAAACGGTGCGGTGGTTTGCCTCTCGTCATCGAGCTGCTTTTTGAGGGTACTGCGCTGACGGACGCTGAAACCGGTGCCCACCTTACCTGCATAGATCAGGCGCTGATCCTTGAAATATCCGACCAGCAGTGACCGCAATCCCCCCGGAGAGGCATTCGAACCGCTATAGCCGCCGATCACAAACTCCTGCCGCTGGGTGCATTTGATTTTGAGCCAGGATGCGGCCCGGCGCTGTTCATAAGCGGCGGCGCTCTTTTTGGAAATGATCCCTTCCACCCCCAAAAGGCAGGCATTATGAAAAACGTCTTGACCTTGCCCCTGGATCTCGCCACTTACCTGCAGTATGCCGGAACGCGGCTTGCCTTGGGATTGCATGAGTTGCTTGAGCAACTGTTTGCGCTGTATCAGGGGCACCGCGCTCAGATCGTAGCCTTCGCAGTACGGCAGGTCGAACAGATAGTAGATCAGTTTACCATCTTTTTTCCCTTTGATATGGTTCTGCAGAGCCTGGAAATCCGTGGTGCCGTCCGGGCGCAGAACCGTCACCTCGCCATCCAAAATGGCTGAACGAACTGGCAGTCGGGCGGCTTCAAGAACGAGGGCGTTGAAACGATCGGTCCAGTCATGCTGGTTGCGTGTGATCAGCCGCACCTGTCCCGCCTGGATGTGACAGGTGAGCCGATACCCATCGTATTTTATCTCATGCAGCCACTCTTCGCCATCCGGCGGATGATCCGCGGTACCCGCCAACTGTGGCAGAAATTCTTCCGGAAACGCCGCCCGCACCGCCTGGGGTATTTTAGAAGGATCAATACCGGTCAGGCCTGGTTTGGCCGCTACACCTGCCGCGCGCCCGGACTGCCAGATCCGATCCCTGTCGGCCGCAATCTCGTCTATTTTTCTGCCGCTTAAAACACTTTCCGGTTGGCGTTCCAAAACGGTGTCGGCGCCGTTGCGGACCGCCGCGTCATCCTGATGTTTGATCAGCAGCCATTCTTTCTTATCCCCCTCATCGGTGATACGCACTAACGCCCAGCGCCCGGTGAGTTTTTGGCCATGTAGAATAAACTTTAAATTGCCCTTTTCCAAACCGACTTCAGGATCACCTTCCGGTTCCCAAAAGCCAAGATCCCACACGAGCACCGTGCCGGCGCCATACTGCCGGGGCGGTATAACCCCTTCGAAATCGCCGTACCCGAGGGGGTGATCCTCAACTTCGACGGCCAGGCGCTTTTGTCTGGGGTCCAGGCTGGGGCCTTTGGGGACGGCCCAGCTTTTAAGGACCCCATTGAGTTCCAGGCGAAAGTCGTAATGCAGCCGCCGTGCGGCATGTTTCTGAATCACATAGCGTCGACCACCGGCATCGGCGGCAGGGCCACCCTGCGGTTCGGGTGTTTTCCGGAAATCGCGCTTGCGGCGATAGTGATCGAGACTCACGGGTAATACTCCAGGGTGCATGGATTGAACACAGAAAAGACTCTTTATGATAAGGGTCAATAAATCCCTTGACATGGGTTCTAATCGGTATTCTTATCTCCGGTCAAACCCATGCCAACCATAGGACACTCTGCGTTGTGCCTATTTCCAAGGGCGCAGTAATGTCTGGACTGCATTTTCAGCCCATAGAGAGCCCGTTAGACGGTCTCGCATAATACTTTATGCAGCTCCTTATACAGTCTAATCTACATTGTCCGTCTTGGGTTTCATGCCTAACGTTTCAGTAACGCGCCATAGACGTGTGGGAGGGATGTGTGGGGAAAAGATCAAATAATCAAATAAAGGAGATTTATTATTATGAAGCTTAAAGCATTAGCCATCGCAACCGTTTTTCTACTGACGACCGCTATTGGACCGGTCCTGGCGGCTGAAGGCCAAAAGTCCGGCAGCAACCTCTCCAAAGAAGTCACCGACGGTGATAGCCCCCGCAAAACAGATGCGCGAGCAGGATCCATGGACAAGGACAAAGCGGCTTTTAAACAAGCCGGCATGCATAAATCAAGCGACATCGTCGGTCAAAAAGTCGTCTCGCAAAACGGTGAAGATCTGGGCAGTATAGACAATCTCGTTATTGGTGACGATGGCCAGGTTCAATATGTCATTCTGGCCAAAGGTGGCGTCCTTGGTGTCGGCGCGGAATACGTTCCCATTCCTTGGCAGGCCGCCAATCTGCGTATGCACGAGGATAAACTGACTGCGAGCATCGATAAGCAGCAGCTGGATAACGCACCCAGTTTCGAGGGTGAGAATTGGGGCCAGATCGCCTCTCCGCAATATGAACAGGAAGTGCATGGCTACTTTGGCAGCAGCCCCGGTCACTCCAAGTCTAAGCCGAGCGGCATGGGCAGCGATTCCATGCACCAGCCTGGCATGGGTGGCGGTAGCGGTAAGGGTTCAGGCACGACCGACCGATAACTCACACAGTGTGCTTCTCTAACGGGCTTCGAAGCCAGCACATCGCATAAGCATCGAGGACCTGGGGGGTGGGATTTCCCACCCCCATTGTTTTTCCATCCTTTCGCCCTTACTATAAGAGTTACTGTCCCGGGACGGGACAAACTGCAAACCATTGCATAACCGGACAGTGCAATTCATGCATTATTGGTCACGGTTTCTCAATTTATCAGATGAGCGACGACACCATGGGCAAACCCTCCATAATGGTAGTGGAAGACGAATTCATTGTGGCGCAGGATCTCATCTCAAGTCTCACCAACATGGGGTATGAGGTTTGTGCACATGCCGACTCAGGTGAAAAAGCCATTCAGAAAGCCGAGCAGGCCCAGCCCGACCTGATCATCATGGATATCATTCTCAAGGGCGACATGGACGGCATTCAGGCTGCCAGCGAAATTCACGAGCGCTTTCAAATACCGGTAATATTTTTAACGGCCTTCGGAAACAAGTCCTTGCTGGACCGGGCCAAATCTACCGAACCCTTCGGCTACCTGATCAAACCCTTCAATGAAGCCGAACTGCACTCCGCACTTGAAATCGGATTGTACAAAGCTGCAATGGAAAAGAAACTGCGGCTCAGTGAAAAGCGTTTCAAAACCATGGCGGAGCTGCTGCCTACCGGCGTGTTCGAAATCGATTACCGGCACTTGATCACTTATATGAACAGTGCCGCGATGCGAATGCTGGGTGTTTCAGTCGATGACTTTGAACGGGGGCTCGATTTTCGGCAATTCATCGCAATGGATGAAAAACCCTCGTCAGCCCCTGACGATCACTCTCTTATGCAGAGCCGGGGGCCAACGGAGCACCAGGTGCTACGCAAAGACGGTTCGCGCTTATCAGTGATCGCCGATTTTGCGGCCATGCCAAAAAACGAGTACAATAAAAACCGGACGGATGTGAAGCCGTCCGGCATGCTGGTCAATCTGACCGATATCACCCAAATCAAAAAACTTGAATTTCAACTGCATCAATCCCAGAAGATGGAAGCCATAGGACGGCTCGCCGGCGGTATCGCCCACGATTTCAATAACATTTTGTATGTAGTCTTAGGCTACAGCGAACTGCTCATGAGTGGCATGCCCCCCGATCATCCCCATTTTGAAGGATTGCAGGAGATCTTCAAGGCTTCCGAACGTGCGCGCCAGCTGGTCAAACAGTTGATGGCCTTCGGCCGCAAACAGGTTCTGAACATCAATTGGGTCGATATCAATCAGGTCATTATGGATTTCGAAAAATTGCTGGGACGGGTCATCGGCGAGGATATCACCCTCACTTTCAAACTGATGCGTAAACCTGCCATCGTGAAGGCTGACGTCAGCCAGATCGAACAAATCCTGATGAACCTGGTGGTCAATGCCCGCGATGCCATGCCCGACGGCGGCACTGTGAGTATCGAAACCGCCATCATGGAGTTGGACCACAACTATGCCACCGCAAGGACGGAAGTAACACCAGGCAACTATATCATGATCGCGGTCACGGACAGCGGTATCGGCATGGAAAAGGATACCATCGAACGTATTTTCGAGCCTTTCTATACGACCAAAAGCAAGGAAAGCGGCACAGGCCTGGGCCTTTCGACAGTCTACGGCATTGTCAAGCAGCACAATGGCCATATCGAAGTGTACAGCGAGCCGGGCAAAGGCGCCTCCTTCAAGGTGTACCTGCCCAGTTTTGCGGACGAGGTGTGCATCATGGACCCGGAATCCACGTCCGATCACATGCCCTTGATAGGGTCGGCCACCATCATGGTGGTTGAAGACGATCCCTCTGTGCTGCGCATGACATGCCGGATACTGTCCGAAAACGGATACAATGTCATACAGGCACGCGATGCCGAGGACGCCGTTCAACAGTCGCGAGACTACCGGCAAACGTTGCACATGCTGTTGTCGGATGTGATCATGCCGACGATGAAGGGGCCCGAAGTGTATCAGCGAATTAGTGAATACCATCCGGAAACAAAGGCCTTGTTCATGTCCGGATACACGGCCGACGTCATCACGCGACAGGGTGTGCTCAACAAGGGATTGCAATTCATTCAAAAACCCTTTTCGGCCAAAGCGCTGCTGGAAAAGGTCAACAGCGTCCTGTACAATACCGTATCTGAATAAGACGGGCGCAAGGCCCCACCCTGGCGAATCTATTTTTTGAGTACCCGCGACAGCACCAGCGTCAATTCCTCTATTTCGATCGGCTTGGAGATCAGATCGTCGACACCCGCCTCGAAAACGTGTTCACGATCCTCAGGCATGGCATAGGCTGTCAGGGCCACGACTTTCGTGGCGCTTATACGCCCATCCGGGGAACTGCGAATTCTGCGGGTGGCTTCAAGTCCGTCCATCACGGGCATTTTTACATCCATCAGCACCACATCGAAGTACTTTTCCCGAATCAGATCCAAAGCCTGCTTGCCATTGGCGGCACTGTGCACGTGGAAACCCTGCTGCTCTAACATCTGGCTGAAGGAGAGCGAATTGATATAGTTGTCTTCGACAATAAGCACGCGCAAAGGCCCGAGACCGGCCAAATCCGCACGGGCTTCCGGTTGTCGCACAGGCGGCTGCGCCTGTGCAGCCCGGCAGGGCACATCGAAGCTGAACGTGCTCCCTTTTCCGGAAGCGCTGCGAACAACAAGTCGGCCACCCATTTTTTCCACAATGCGTTTGCTGATGGCCAATCCCAATCCGGTGCCGCTGATTTCCTTGGCAAGGCCGCTGCCGGCACTCTGAAAAAAACTATCGAAAAGCCTTGTTTGCAGGTCCTGGGGTATGCCGACGCCGCTATCCTCCACCGCCACAATCAGCCGCTGCCCACCCGCTGCGTCGGGCGCATCCTGGCCCACCGCGCGCAACGTTACCGCGCCTTCATACGTATATTTTAACGCATTGGAAACAAGATTCGTCACCACTTGGCGCAAGCGCTCCTTGTCGGTAATGATCATGGCTGGCAAAGCAGAGTCGACATCGAGGCGCAATTCTATATTCTTGCTCTGCGCTTCCGCTGCGTAGGCCTTGACCACCTGGCCGAGCAGATCGCGCAGCGCTACGGGACTTTCCTTCAGCATGAAACGCCCTGATTCTATTTTGGCCAGGCTGAAGGTGTCTTCCAAAAGACTCTTCAGCTCCTGCCCGGCCTCCTGGATCAACTGGAGGTTCTGGTCCGTGCAGTGCCGCCCCGGATCATCCCGGATCACATTGATCATATTGAGCATCGCGGTCAGTGGCGTTCGCAAGTCGTGGCTCATGGTGGACAATAAGGTAAAAATGGTGTTCTGGGCGTTGCGAGAATCTTGCATGCCTATTCCTTTCTGGGGCGGCTTCGCTTCAGGTATTGGCACCCTCTTTCAGTCGAGCGGGATATCGATCCTGAAACAGGTGCCGTTGGATCTGTCCACGGACAACTTTCCGCCCAACTGATTTTCGGCCAGTCCCCACACCAGTTTGAGGCCCAGCGTCTCCACGGATCCATTTTGTACGGATTCAGGCAACCCGATGCCGTTATCGCGGACACTCACAGTGTAATGCGCATCGGATCGATACGCTTCTATGAAGATTTCGCCGCCCGCGCCCCCTGGGAAAGCATACTTCAGTGCATTTGAGATCAATTCACTGATGATCAGCCCGCAGGGTATGGCCTGATCCATATTCATAGTAATATGATCGGCATTCACTTTAATGCTGACCCCGGCCGTTCGGTACATGCCGGCCAGGCTTGCGGCCAGGCTTTCGAAATACTTTTTCAATTCGATACCGGTCAATTCCGCGGACTGGTATAAGATGCTATGGATCAAGGCCATGGCGTTGACCCGGCTGCTGGCTTCCTTGAACAGTTCCTTGACTTTGGCATCCTTGATGGTGCCGGATTGCAGATTGAGCAGGCTGATAATCACCTGCATGTTGTTTTTGACCCGATGGTGAATCTCCTGAAGCAGCGATTCTTTCTCTTTGAGCGACTGCTTGATTTTTTCTTCATCCTGCTTGCGCGGCGTGATATCGAATCCGGTGACGGCGAAGCGCGCCCGGTCGGCAGGGCTGCCCGGAATGTGGCTGATGGTCAACAAAAACCAGGATTCTTGCCCTTTGTAGCGTATCGGAAGCTCGAGGATGACCGGTTCTTCTTGTTCCATGCTTCTTTGGAGCAATTGTACACTCTGCGCAATCGTCTCTTCGTCCATCCCCAGTTGCCTGCCGCGCATGCCGGTGATCCGTTCCGGCGCTAAACTGAAAAACCCGGCGGTCTTCTCGTTGGGGAGCAGGTAAATAAAGTCATCATCAGCCAGTTCCACTACCGCCATGTAGACCGAACTGGCCTTGAAAAAACTTTTCAGGCGCTCTTCGCTTTCACGCAAAGAGGCTTCAACCTGTTTCTGGACGCTGATATCCCGAATGATACCGCTGCAGTACAAAGGAGCGCCATGACTGTCCCTTTGAATGGTAAAATGGTCGGCGAGCCATCGGTAGGCGCCGTTCAAACCCTTGAAACGGTACTGTACGCGTCCTGATCGGCCTTGCATGCTCTGCGCGATCATCTCCTGAAAGGGCCCGCGATCGTCCGGATGAATCCTCAGCAGATAGGCCTCCGTCGACATCTCCCGCAATTCATCGGCCGGAATACCCATCGTCCGATCGGCCACGGGGCTCATGTAGTCGTAGGTGTCGCTGCGCAAATCGCGGCGGTAGGCGACGTCCAGCGAGTTTTCAAGCACTTCGCGGAAGCGCTGCTCACTCTCTTGCAGGGCCACCGCGGTTTGCTTACGCTCGGTGATGTCCTCGACCAAAGCCGCTGTATACAAAGGCCGGCCTGAAGCATCGCGCACAAATGTACCGGTCACATGGACCCAGATGATCGTTCCGTCTTTGCGCACATAGCGTTTCTCCACGTCATAAGCACTGCGGTCATCTCGATAAAACCGCAGCATCGATTCGCGATCGCTTTTACGATCCTCAGTGGGCGCCAGGTCCAACGGCCCCATCGTCAACAGTTCTTCCCGGCTGTAGCCGGTGATCTGGCAATAACGATCATTCACCCGCATGTACCGCAATCCCAGTTCTACCAGTACGGCGCCTACGCCCGCCTTTTCAAAAAAGGCGCGGAACTGCTCTTCGCTCTCGCGCAACGCGGCCATGACGCGTTTTCGTTCGGTAATATCACGCACACTCACCAGGGCAAACAGCATCTCCCCTTTGCGCCCGTATATCGGGGTGCCTCCGTAGCATGCAAACCAGGATTTTTCGATATCCCGTCGGCGCAACCGCACCTCGATCTCCTGGAAAATTTCGCCGGCCAGGACACGCCCGATGGGCCATTGCTCGGGCGGCAAAAGATTACCCTGCAGATCGGACACCTCTAAAAATGTAGACAAACGACTCAAGTGCCCCTTGATCATATTGGGATCTTCAAAGCCGTATATCTTCATGGCGGCCGGATTCATTTCCAGAAGATTGCCTTGGGGATCAAAAACGGCCAGACCAACGGTCAGGTGATCGAATATTGCGCGCAGTTGGGCCAGGTTGCGCTCGTTAACGGCATAGGCGGCCTGCAGGTCCTCCTGGGCCTGTTTGCGGTGGGTAATATTGCGAAAAAGAAGTGCTTCGAGCAGGATTCCCTGTTGGTCTTCGAAGACGGTGCGTGTGATCTCGGCGGGAAAGACGTCGCCGTCGGCGCGGACCATCGGCCATTCGCCATGGTAAGGCTTGCCACCACGATCTTGCAACACTTCGGACGCACCGCGCCCGCCATCCCCAATCAGATCACGGACTCGCAGTTGTCCGATCTGGTCGGCATCGTAGCCTAAAAGGGCCAGCGCCTTCGGATTGGCTGCCAGCAGGTGACCCTGCGCGACCGACAGAACGATGCCGGTCGGGCTATTTTGAAAGACAGAAGTGTAAAGTGTCGATGGCCGGTTCAGCAAATCGGTCAACTCATAATCCAGAGACTTACGCCGGATAAGGGAGAGCACCGCGATCAACAGGTAGATGCCACCGATATATTGCGCCAGTCGCGCCGTCCAACCGATCGGACCGGTGATCGACCTTTGCAAGAGGCTGCCAAACAGCCCTTCGGCGATAAGAATCAGGGCCAGTCCGTACCAGAAAAGATAATCCGACCGCTTCTGAACATAAAAAAACAGGACATGCAGCCCAGCAACCAGGAGCAACATCGATGACGCGCCGACTACGATCTCACGCACACTGGATGACCCCGAAGGCTCGCTGAAAAAGACTGGCAGCATGCCAGCGCGGCTGGCAACCGCGATCAGGATGGCGAGAACCAAGATTGCCGGATAGCTGATCATCAATTTGTTCTTGCGTTTAACGGGATCTTTTTCACGCGGCCAGTCCAGGATGACCAACAGCGTCGCTGCAAAATAGAGCAGGCCGGTCAGCAGGGCGCCGGAATTGTAGATCGTGACCATGACATTGAAGCCGCCCCAGGTGTAAAGGAACCACTCCGACATGATCGCGGCCAGTCCGAAGATCAGCGCGCCTTTGCCCAGCAGCAGCATACCGAGCGCACCACTTTGAAGATAGCTGCGGGCGGCCAGGTAACTGATGGACAGAGAAGTCATCCCCAGAAAAATGAGGTTCAGCAGACCCAACATGTAAGTCGGCGCCGGCATGCTTTGGTTGAGCACGGCGTCCGGAAGAAGCCATTGCCCGCCCAGAATGATTAATAGCGCGGCAGGTAATACACTCAGAGCGATCACTTTGGAACGATGATTGGCCATGTTGAGATCCTGTTTGGTAATCATAAATAGAAATTGTACGATCACATGCGCTTCATTAGTATGGGTGCCATTTAGTATTTTTAGGTGCGCAGGGGGTGTTTACACCTCATTCTCGCTCCCAGGCGGCTGAATAACGGAGAAGCCTGGTGCTATTTATGGCTAGCGTGCGAACGGCACGCGTCAGACGCCGTGTCGGCAACTGGCGTTGCAGATGCAATAGCGGCTGAAGTTAAAATAATATTTGGTTGTCCACTCGGTCAGGTGAGATACGGCGTGGGGTGACGTATAAAAACCCGGTGAGCCAATCCCGAAAACGCCAGAGTCACTGGAGGGAACTGCATAACCAGATGATAATAATGGCTGAAGCCTTTTCTTCAGCCATATCCCTCGAGCGGCAAACAGAACAAAGGAAATGCCTTCAAGCCACATCACTCTATGATTTCAAGTACGGTGCGCTTTTTGGCCTTGGAAGAAACAGCGGAGAGAAGCATCCGCATGGCTTGCGCCGTGCGCCCCTGCTTGCCGATGACCTTGCCCACATCCTCTTTGGCAACCCTCAATTCCAATACCAACGTCTGACTGCCATTAACGGTGGACACAGTGACATTCTCCGGCTGATCCACCAGCGACTTGGCGATGCGGCTGATCAACTGATCCATGGCATAACATTCGTCTTTGACAGCTCCGCTGACTTTAGGGGTGGTTTTCGAGCTGCTGCGATTGATGATGCTGTTCATAAGTGGGCCTCCCTTGCGTGGTTGTTGGATGGGTGCGCGGCAAGTTTGTGCAGGTCTCCTGCTTCTGCATAAGTCACTTGTTCCGCTCCAGTTTTTACTTCTTCTCCCCCATTAAGGGAGAGACGCTTCCACATGGTATGATTAGCTTCCACATGGAATGATTAAGATCATAGGTCATGGAGCAAACTTGGCAAGTGGGGATGAGCATGGGCAAACCATGAGGGAAAACCCCAAATTGAACGGCAAAGGACTGTAGATACCAGGGTAACGTACCCATAGGCCCATTGATCAATGGATCAATCAACCCGCAGCACAATGCCGGAAGGCAACGATTCACCGAACAAAACCTGCTCTTCTTGCCGGGCGATCGGCACGACTTCGGTCAGGTAACGCTGTTGGTCGGAGAGTTCGGGATACTGATCCATCCAGGCCAGAATACGCGCTGTCAGCGCCGGCGCCACATCGCGGGTGCGATCGCCGGTTTTGCGCGCCAGTTGGGCCAGCGCTGCACCAATCCATTTGGGGTTGGGCCAGGATTGGTTCAGCAGCAACGCGATCCACTGGGCCGCTTCCTGGGGCGGGATCACGCGATCGGCCGGGCCATACAGCAGTTCCCGCGCGCCGATTCGCGCCAGAGCCCAGAAATACTGCGGCCGGGTCTGATTGGGTGCAAGCTGGGCAAGCAGCAGGCGGCCCCACTGGATTTTATCTTTCGTGTAAAGCCGCTCGAAGTTGGCCACGGCCATCCAGATTTCAAGCTGAAGCTGCTGGGGCAGACGCACTTTTTTGCCTTTTTTGGGCTGCAGCAACGTTCCCAGCTCCTGGCTGAGCTGACGCTGCTGTCCAGGCGTCAGGCCACCGGCGACCCGGCGCCACATAATCCACCATTCAACCTGTACTTGGGCGTGATTGGGCCGCACCGCGCCCTGCGTGTACACTTTCCAGGTTTGCTTGATGCGTTCGGGATCGAGGCTGTCGCCAAACCCAGGCCGCAGAAAGAATCCGGTCAGGTTCAACCAGCGCGCTTCGTGCTGGGCCGTCCGGGCGCGCACGTCGCGCTCTGCCAGCAAGGCGTCAGCCAACTCGCGTATCAAAGACAATGGCCACTGTTCGCGCGGACGGTCAACGATGGTCGCGATCTGTTTGACCAGTCCGTCTAAGGAATTCGGGCCTGTGCCGGCCAATGCGGCCTGCATGGCCTGGCGCGCTTGCCTGACCAGGTCGGCATCCAGGACCACTTCCTCGCGTACTTCGATCGGCTGGGCGCTGTCGCGCAATTGAAACTGAAGTTGCCAGCGATGTTCGCTGACCAACGAGCGGCACCACAGAGCCAGCGTGCCCATCTCCGTGTACTCGGCCTGGATGCGTACCGGAATTGCGGTTTTAACCCTTTTTTTGCCGAACTGAATGACCGTTTGCAGCGGCGGCAGGGGCATGAACGAGTCGTCGACGGTGACCATTTCTCCGCTGCGATCACGGCTGCGGTAGGTGGAACTGAACAGGTCGAAACGCACCGGCTGATTGGCCAGCACCTCGAACGTCTTGTCGCCCAGTTCGATGACGCTGCCTTCGTCCAGGCCGCGCTCGACCAGGCATATGGCTTGACGTCTCTCCGGTGTCATTTGGCCCGGCAGGTCCACGCCCAAATAGTAAGCGCGCGGACTGCCGCTGCCGACGCGCACTCCCCGGCCGATCTTGACCAAGCCATAGTAGGCCGCGCCCAACGCCACGGCCAGGTCGTGGTTGCGGTTTTCAAGTACGCGCGGCCGGTCGCTCGCGGTGGGTGCGTAATAGTGGCAGAGGGCGTCGATGATGCGCGTCTGAATGCTCTCCGGCTTGAGGGCGCCGCCGTTGAAAAGCACTAAATCCGGCATGGGTGCGGCTTTGCCCAGGATGCCCGCCACGTCCTGGCGGTGACGCTCCAGAAACCGGATCATGTGACGGGTGATGCGCGGTTCGGGTTCATAAGGCAACCCGAATTCGGTAATGGCAGCCCTCTGCGCCGGAGGATCCACGGCATCGCTGTCGATAAGGGGAAAAAAGCCCTCCAGAATCGTCTGCTCGATCGTGGTTCGGTCCAATTCGGCCGTTACGGTCCCGGCGATCAGGCGGCTGCCGCCGCCCATCAAGGTGATGCGGTGGTGGTCGGCTTCACCGGAAAGGATGTGCTCTTTGGCCTGCCGGCATTGATGCGTCAGGCTTTTCCAGCGATTGGTGTCCAGCGTTGGGCGCCGGCCGGCGCTCCATTGGGCTTCGACGCGGCGCGCCAGAGCCAGATCGATGTTGTCGCCGCCCAGGATCAGGTGATCACCCACGGCAATGCGTTCGAATCGCGGGCTGCCGCCTTCGACGGCATTCAAGGTGACCAGGGTGAAATCGGTGGTGCCGCCGCCCACGTCGCAGATCAGGATCAATTCATTTGGCCGGACGAAATCGTCCCACTGGCGTTCATGCCGCACCAGCCAGCTGTAAAAGGCCGCCAGCGGTTCTTCGAGCAGGGTGACGTGACGGTAGCCGGCCAATTTAGCGGCCGCCAGGGTCAACTCGCGCGCCACCTCGTCGAACGAGGCCGGAACGGTGAGCACGACATTCTGGTTTTCGAGGAAAAGTTCCTCTTCATCGCCCCGGCTGTAATTCCAGGCACGTCGGATATGCCCAAGGTAGGCGGCGCCGGCCTGCACGGGCGAGACCTTATGCACTTCCTGCGGCGCGCCCCAGGGCAGAATGCGCGCATTGCGGTCCACGTTGCCATGGCACAACCAGCTTTTGGCCGACGATACCAGGCGCCCTGGCACCTGAGCGCCCTGGTCGCGTGCCAGCGCCCCGGCAAAATCATCTTCGACCTTGGGCCAGGGATGGGTGATGGCGGCGCCGTCGATATCGTACTGACCGGGAATGTACAAGAAAGATGGCAGCACGGGTAGCCGTCGGAACTCCCCCGGCGCGGTCAGTTGCGGCACATTGAAAATTTCGATGGCCGCCGACGGCGCAGACAGGTCGACATAGGAAACCGCCGAATTGGTGGTTCCCAGATCGATGCCGATGATGAAGCGCTTGGCGGCGAGAGTGGTGTCGTTCATGTCTGTTTATCCCGTGGCCCGTTAGCCCGTGGGGCACTGACCCGAATTTTTTGCCTTGGCGCGTGCACCCGTGTGTCCTTTTCGGGTGCTGAGGACGACGTAGACGGCGCGTCGGCCAATGGGCAAGCAGCCTACTGCTCTCTGACGTTCCACTCGAGTTTCCACTTGCGCGCGTCGATCCTCGAGACGCAGTATACTTCAAGTGTGCCGACTTCGGTAACGTGCAACTCGAGAGAGACCGGGATGACTTGGCCCGGATCGCCTTCCAGCGTGGTTTCCAAGGTGGTGATGGCTTCGATTTCGCCCTGCCAATCTTCGACCACGGTACCTATGGCATCGTCGACGCGCGTCGTAGAGCCGAGGAAATCAAACACCACCGGCTCGCCGACCAGCAGCATGAACTCGCGTTCGGTGATATCGGCGGTAGTGCCCTCTTCCATGCCGAAAGAAGCCACGCACAAGGCCTTGGTCGGCGATGGAAGCCCCGGCACGGCCGGCATGGCGGCGGCGATGCCGATATAGTAAGCACGCCCCAGTCCGCCGCGGATACGCACGCCCTTGCCCTGTCGCGCCAGCCCGTAATATGCGGCCCCCCGCGCGACCGACAGGTCGAAATCGCTGCCTTCGATCTCGCGGATGGGATTGCCGCCGCTCCAGCTGTTCAACACAGACACAACCCGCTCACGCAGCAAGGCCGATTTCATGACACCGCCGTTGAACAACACGGCGGTGGGCACAACCGGTTTGTCTTCTGGATTGCGGCGGTCCAGAAATGCAGCCAGGTGACGCGTAATGGCCGGATCGGCCTCGTAAGCCAGCCCGAATTCCCGGATACCGGCACGTTGCGGGGCTTTGGGTTTGTCGTCGCGGGTGCACGCCGGCAGAAACCCGTCGCGCAGCACACTTTCGATCAGTTCGCGGGTCAAATCGATGGTGATCGTACCGCCGATCAGTTTGCTGCCGCGCCCCAGAATGGTGACCGGCAGGCTGTCGATCGTGGTATCGGAAAGGATCTGCTCCTTGGCCCTTCGGCAGCTGTGCCAAAGGCCGCTCATCTGCCAGGTGTCCAGGCGCGTGCCGCGCTCGGCCAGCCGTCCGGACAGCGCGTAGGCCAGGGCCAGATCCATGTTGTTGCCGCCGACGAGCAGGTGGTTGCCCACGGCAATCCGGTCCAGCACCAGGTCGCCGGCCTCTTCGGCCACTTGGATCAAACTGAAATCGCTGGTGCCGCCACCCACATCGCACACCAGAATCAGGTCACCCGGCGCAACCGCATCGCGCCAGCGCTCACTGCCCCCGATCCAGGCGTAAAAAGCCGCCTGGGGCTCTTCGAGTAGCGTGACCTGCGACAATCCGGCCAGTTCGGCCGCTTCCATGGTCAACTCGCGCGCCACGGCATCGAACGAAGCCGGCACGGTCAGATAAATCAATTGGTTTTCAATTCGCAGGCGTTCGTCCAGGCCGGCATCCGTTCGCGCCATGGTATGGTTCCAGGCATCGCGGATATGGCCGAGTATGGCGGCCGAGGCTTCCACGGGCGACAGTTTGGCAATTTGCGGGGCATTGCCCGGTTGGTGCGACTCCCAGGGGAGAATCGGCGCTTTGCGGTCGACCAGGGTATTGCACAACCACGATTTGGCCGAAGCGATCAGCCGTTGCGGAATCTCTTCGCCGCGCCGGCGGGCATATTCGCCTACGGCCATGCCGGCAGATGGATCCCAGGGCAGCGCCATGGCACCTTGCGGTGTCTCCTGCGCGGCCGGCACGAGCACGAAAGAAGGCACAATCGGACGGGCTTCCAAAACGCCGGCGTCGACCACTTGCGGAATGTCGAACAAACGGATGGGCGCCTCTTCAATGCGATCAATATCAGCTTCGACATAGGCCACGACACTGTTGGTCGTCCCCAGGTCGATGCCGATGATATAACGGGAATCAGTCATGGAAAGTTTTACCTTTTGTAAAAAAATAAGTGCCAGATGTTATGTTTCAGGTGTCAGGTATCGACAATCTGGCGCGCACGCTCGGGTCAGAATATCAGAATGTCCCTCATCCTTGGCTTGAAACCTACCACCTGAAACTTAAATCCTTCTAAATGATCTCTATTTCCGCCGGTGCGATAATGCCGGGATCCTGCTGTCCGGAAAGCGTGGGCAAGTCGATTTTACGGGTGCGCCAGCCCCGGTGGCGCACGATGCCTTTAAATGGCGGATGACCGGTCACGTTGCCGACGAGTTTGAGTTCATTGGCGTCAAAATCTTTGTCCACGGAGATTTCTTCGCCTTCCTCCCGATCGACCACCGCCTGGGGCGCAAGGTATTTATGGATGGTTTTTTTGCAGTTCTCATGGATATTGCGCACTGCCGCGCCGATCTGGCCGTCATCGTACTGCGCGAGATCTTCAGAAAAAAAATCGAGGAGACGGCCCTCTTTCTGCAGCGTCGCTATAAGATGCAAAAAAATCCGTTGGTTCATCTCGAGCGTTTGCCGGGTATCTTCGGCTTTGGACGCAGCGGACGGTTTGGCCGCCCGGGGACGCGCGGTCGTAGGAGACGGCAGGCGCTTTTTCACGCGACTGCGCAACACCAGCCATGTCAACAGCGTCAACACAAGGAAAAACAATACTGCGGCAGGCGCCAGCGCAGGCCAGAACCACTGCAGCGCGTCGCCGGTCCAACGGGCCAACCGCTCAATTTCCGGAACCCCCGGAGTGTTTTGCGCCAGGGGCAACACGGTTTTAGAAATTGACTGCAAGCCCCAATAGCTTGCACCGATCAGCACCAGACAGGCCAACATGTTAAAAAATCCGACCCAGAAAGCGATTGGCCTGGAAAGGGTTTTGACACCGTCCATGAGACGCTTCTCCTTGCATACTTTGTGGATATTTAAGGGATCGCCCAGAAATACTGGCATAAAAAATAGGCCTCTTTATCACTATTTCAATCGGGTGTACAATAGTTGTGGCTTTGTGGGGGGGGTCCGGAATCGTCGTTCAGCCAGGTAGGGTGGGCATCGCCCACCTTTTGTCTTATGTTGATCGTGTCTGTGATTGGCCGTATTCATAGGTTCATCGCTATGTTCCCCTCCGGTGTCTATCCAATCGCTTGGGCGGGATCAGTGTCAGAACCGACGATGTTGTAACAGCGCGGTGGTGGGCAATGCCCACCCTGCTAACTATCAAAGCGAACGATCTCCTTGCGATACCTGTTTCGAATGGAGCACCTTGCGCTCATAATCGTATTGGCCTTTAAGTTCGTCCACGGCGGTATCTTCGTACATGGGGACATTTAGAAAGTAGCCGGCCCGGGCGAGCATGTGGGCGGATATCGGGATTGTCATAAACAGGAAAAGCACGATCAGCAGGGCCTCCAAGGCTGTACTGAAAGCCATGAAATGCACAGCTGTACCAATCAACATCAGGGCCACGCCGAAGGAGGTGCTTTTGGAGGCCGCATGCATGCGTGCGTATAGGTCGGGAAATCGCAAAATGCCGATGGCCGCGAACAGCAGTACCAGGGCACCGGTCACCAACAACAGGGCCGCAATCCATTCTTTCATCATAAGGCTTTCTCCGACAAGTAGCGCGCGATGGCAATGGTGGCCAGAAAATTGACCAGGGTGATAACAATGGCCACCCGCAAAAAAAGGGCTTCGTCCGCCTTGATCGCATAGATGGCGCACACACCGACGATGATGATGGCGATCATGTCCAGGGCCACCACGCGGTCGGGCAGATCAGGGCCTTTGACCAATCGCACGAACGCGCACACTAGTGCGCTAAACAAAAGAAACAATGCCACCAATATCGCAATGGTCATCAGGTCATAACCGGTGAGTGTCATTCGAATATCTCCTTCAGTCGGCGTTCAAATTGGGTTTTGATGTTTTTGCGAAATGCATCCGGATTTTCAAGATAGAGGGCGTGCACGTAAAGCACTTTGCGATCAGTCGAAATGTCCAGGCTCAAGGTGCCGGGCGTAATGCTGAGCAGATTGGCCAAGATGACCAGGCTGATGTCTTTTTTCAGGTCAAGGGGCACGGCCACGACACCCGCGCGTATGCGCAAATGGGGCGTCAGGACATCGTGGGCTACCTTGATATTGGCCAAGACGATTTCCTTCAGATAGAAAAAAACGAAAGCGCCTAACTTTATCATCCGGATCGGAAGACGCGTGTTCTTCATTATGGGCCTCCCAGTACGGCCTGCATGTAGGCGGACGGATGCAGCAGTTGCCCGGCGGCCTGCAAGGCTTGGGCATGGAACGGTTCGGCCCACAGACCCAGCAGAAATGTAACGGCCGCCAGCACGACGATCGGGCCGATGCGCAAAAGACCCAGAGGCGCGTCGGCGCGTCGCTTGGGGGCACAAGCGGGCCGCCAGAATGCTTCCATCCAGATTCTAGCGACAACCCACAGCGTCGTCAGGCTGACCGCCAGCGCAACGCCCACCAACAGGTAGTACTTTTCGATCAGGCCGGCCTGGACCAGGACGTACTTGCCCCAGAAACCCGACAGAGGCGGCAGTCCCGCCAGCGCGAAAACCGGCCCAAGAAATAAATATCCGAATGCGGGATGGTCTTCGAACAAACTGCCCAGGCGGTCCAGCCGCACAGTGCCTTTCCAATGCTCGATCACACCGGTCATCAGAAACAGCGTGCTTTTGACCACTGCCATGTGCATCAGAAAAAAAATGGTGCCCGTCAAGGCCCGCTCGGTCCTGAAGCCGATGCCCATGAGGACGAATCCGATTTCACTCACGATCAGGAAAGCGAAAAGCCGGCGCATGTCTTTTTGAATCAGTGCGCCCAACACACCGCTGACCATGGTGAGTCCCGCCAGAATGCGGAGCAGCTTAAAAGTGGCCGCAGTGTCCGCCACGAAAACGAGCGTGAACATACGGACCAGAGCATAGATGCCGACTTTGGTGAGCAGACCCGCAAACAGGGCCGCCACGGCCGGCGGCGGCGTATGGTATGAGGCCGGCAGCCAAAAGAAGAACGGAAAGATGGCGCTTTTGATGCAGAAGGCCGCCAGCAGAAGCATGGCCGCTGCATTCACGCGACCGGCATTCGACACGCCCGCCAGTTTGGCGGCCAGATCGGCCATGTTCAACGTACCGGTCAATCCGTAGATGATGCCGATGCCGGCCAGCAGCAGCGTGGACCCTGCCAGGTTGAGCATGACATACTTCACGGCCCCTTCGATCTGCGTGCGTTGGCCGCCGAGGGCCATCAGGACGAAAGAGGCCATCAACAGGACTTCGAACCATACATACAGATTGAACAGGTCTCCGGTCAGGAATGCGCCATTGACGCCCCCCAGGAGAATGAAAAAGAGCGGAAAGTATCCGGCATGGCGGCGATCAGCCGTGTCTCCGATAGAAAAAAGGGCCGCCATGCCGCCGATCAGGGTGCTGATCAGCAACATCAAGGTACTGAATCCGTCGACGATAAACGTGATGCCGTAAGGCGCCGGCCAATGGCCGATCTGGGTGCTGTGGACATCACCGGCGGCGGTCTGGCGCAAGATCAGGCAAGCCACGGCCAGCGTTGCAGCCACAGTCAGCAGAACCAGCGCATGCTGGATGCGCGGACGGCTGTTGAAAAGCCAAATAAAGGCCGCTGCGCCTATAGGAACGATCACCGGCAGGACCAGCAGTGTATTCATGCATCGCTTCCCTTCATGGCATCCGAATCGTCCGTGCCGGTCTTGCGACGGGCTTTGTCGACCAAGGCCAGCAAAAAAGCGAAAACACCGAAATTAATGACAATGGCCGTCAAAATCAGGGCCTGGGGCAGCGGGTCGGCATACGGTGCGGCCAGAAATTTGGCTTCGGAAGGCGCGATCGGCGGTGCATTGCGGGTCAGACCACCGGCTGTGAAGATCAACAGATTGACCGCGTGCGATAGAATCAGGAAACCAAATACCAGTTTGAGCAGGTTACGCCGCAACAGACAATACACGGCCATGGCAAACAACCCGCCAACCAGCAAGGCCATCATGTACATATCATTTCTCCCCGAAGGTGAACGCGATCGAAAGTGTTGCGCCGATGACCAGCAGGTACACCCCTGTATCGAACAGAAGCGGTGTCCCCAAAGGTATTTTGGCGCCCAGCAGGGGCAAGGTCAATTCGGTCCATTGGCCGGAAAAAAAGGGTTCCCCCAGGATCAAGCCTGGCAGACCCGCGGCGGCGGCCGTCAGAAAGCCAACGGCGACCAGTGTGCCGGGCTGCAGTGGCATGCGACGACGTGCGGCATCCACACCTTGGGCGATGACGATCATCAATACCGCTTCGGCGGCCAGCAACCCTCCGATGAAGCCACCGCCGGGTTGGTTGTGACCACTCCAGAAAAAAATCACCGAAACCGCCAGGAGCAGCGGCACCAGATGACCGCACACATAACTTAGAATCAACGAAGGCAATTCGTGCTCCTTAGATTGCATATCATGGTGGATCACATTATGTATCAAGGCCCCGCTGAGCCGGGAAGGTGGTTAAGCATCTTCGCGCCGCCACAAACTGTAGACACCGATCGCCGCCACCGCCAGTACGGTGATTTCGCCCAGGGTATCCATTACGCGGAAGTCGACCAGGATTACATTGACGATATTGTGACCGTGGGCCGCGCTCACCGCCACCTGTGCGAAATACTCCGATATTTTGGGATAGTACTGAACGGACGGTGACCCGAGCACCAGCAGGGTCATCACCGCGCCGACCGCAAGGGCGACGAGTGCATCGCGAACGCGGGTCGCCACAGGGGAACGATCTTTTAGCTCCGGCAACCGGTAGAGCACCAGGACAAACAGAATCACGCTGAAAGTTTCCACCAGAAACTGGGTAATTGCAAGGTCAGGGGCGCTGTACAGAACGAAGAACAAGGTAACGCCGAAGCCGATCACGCCCAACGCCAGGATGGACACCAGGCGCTGGGTCGTGGCAATGGCGAACACTGCGGCAGCCATCATGACACTGCCTATCACCCATTCGTGCAGGTGCGGCAGCACCGGCGCAAAGGCCGGCCAGGATAACGGCGCTGCATCGAACAGCATCCACGACACCATCCCGGCGCTGACGGCCCAGACCAAGATCATGTATTGCCGCAGATAACCACTTTGAAGCAGCCGCGTAGACAACCTGGCGATACCCTTCAGTACGCTCAGGAGCCTGTCATACAGGATGTCGGGACCCACCCAGGGCCGCGCCTCGGCAAACCGGCGCCATCGGTGTCGCACCCAAAATAAAAGGCCGCCGCCGGCAAGGGTCAGGATGCTCAAGAGCACGGCCGTGTTGAAACCATGCCAGAGGGCCAGGTCCATAGGGACCGGATGACCGGAAACCGTGTTGGCGGCCGCATGCAGGAAAGTCTTTTCCACGATTTCAGGCGCCCAGCCCAAGGCCACCCCAAGCACCCCGAGGACCAGCGGCGCAAACCACATCATGGGCTTGAGCGCATGCGGCGCTTCCGGCGATTGAAGCCGTCCTACAAACGGGCGGATGCCTGCGGCCCAAGCCACTGCTGCCAGAAACATGTTGCCGAAAAGAGCGCCGGCAACGATGACCTTCTGCGCGCTGTGCGCATGCAGGCCAGCTTCATAAATCAGTTCCTTGCCGATCAGGCCCACCGTCGGCGGCACTCCCGATTTGGAAAAGGCCGCCAGAATGCCGGCGCCGGCGACCAGCGGCAACATCCGGCCCAGACCGCCCAAGCGGGTCAAATCGCGCGTGCCGGCGGCATGGTCGATGGCGCCGCCGGTCATGAACAGCGTCGATTTATACAAGGCATGGGCAAAGAGATAGACCATGGCGCCTTGCACCGCCTTTTCATTACCGATTCCCAGCACCGCCATGAGCATTCCCAGCACGCTGATGGTCGAATAGGCCAACATCCGTTTGACATCCCGCTGCGCCAACCCCAAGACGGCGGCGATGACAAACGTGATGCCGCCCACGATCGTCAGCGCGCCGAACCACAGGGCCGTGCCCCCAAAGATCGGACTGATGCGCGCGACCAGGTAAATACCGCCTTTGACCATGGCGGCCGAATGCAGGTATGCGCTTACCGGCGTGGGGGCGACCATGGCGTTGGGCAACCACATATGAAACGGCATCTGCGCCGACTTGGTGAAAGCGCCGGTCAACAGCAGCAGCAAGGCGGCCGAATAATGCGGATGTGCACGGATGACATCGCCCCGCTGGATCAGTTCCGAAAAATAGTAGGAATCGCCGGCTTCGGCCAGTATCACCAAACCGGCCAGCATGGCCAGCCCTCCCAGGTTGGTGACCAGCAAGGCCTGCAAGGCGGCGCGGCGGGCTTCGGGCGTATCGGGATGGAACCCGATCAGCAAAAAGGAGCTGATCGAAGTCAGTTCCCAGAAAACATACAGGCTGATCACGTTGTCGGCCGCCACCAGCCCCAGCATGGCGCTCATGAAAACCAGCAAATAACTGTAGAAGCGATCAAGGTGTGGATCGTCGTGCAGATAATCCTTGGAATAGAGAAATACACACCCGCCGATGCCGCTGATCAGGACCATGAACACCATGCTCAGACCATCGATTAAAAAGCACAGGTCGACGCCTGCCCCGGGCACCCATTGGGTGCACGCGACGAGTTCCCCGGTTGCGTGCGGCCGGTTGGTCCAGAGCATGAGGAAAAAGAGTAATTGTGAGAATGGAAACAGCGATATCACCCAGGGAGCCGCTTTTCCCAGTACTTTAAAAAGCGGAGCGACCAGGAAAGCCAGGAAAAATCCACTGAGAATGACGCCGGCGAATATCACTATCGGAATCCCTTGGCTAAAGGAATTTCATGCGTTCCCACGCTGAAAGGTGGGAACGCGAGGAAAAAATATGGGACCCGTTACCGGGTGGCAGCCGGATGGGGCGCCGGATCACTTAGCCGGTTTACCTGTATTTCTTTTTGCCTTTTTCTTTCTCTTCATTGAAAGCCGTCATAATTTCATCCAATTGATTTTCGTCCAGCACATCTTCGGCCACCTCGAAAACCTCTTCCTCCTCTTCTTCGATATGATGCTCGAGAATCTCCTTGAAAACTTTCAGTTTGGCCGACCACCTTTCCTCATCCTTATCTAATTTGTCGAGCTCTTTGAATACCATTTCGGCCACGTGATGCTCTTCAATGGCTTCCATCGAGATCTGGCGGGACGACTTGCTCTCCCCGAGCACAGGATAAAAATGCTTTTCTTCAGCTTTCATGTGCGGCAAAAGTTCCATTTTCAACTTCATGAAAAGATCTTCTTTCTTTTTGACCGCACCTTGCGATGCATTTTCCAACTGCTCGAGGATCTCTTTAATTTCCTCATGATCTTTTTCGATTATTTGAAGAAGTTGATGTGCCATAAAGATTCCCTTTCTTGTTCTTGTTAAGATGTTCCACCGGCAGTGCACCGGATGTCGGCCTCAAAGACGGGCTTATGCAGCATACAGAAAATGCGGCGGCAACAATCGACTGCCGTCGCTGACAGGCTCGGTTGGTGGTTGTTATTTCTTCAAAAGTTTGTGGGTATTCTCCTTGGACTCTTCCATCGACATTTCGAATGCCTTGCCGGCGGCTTGAAAGGTTTTTTCCGTAATGGCTTTTCCGTTCGGATCGACACCCATGTGGCCTTTGCCATGGTCATCATTAGGCATGTTGCATCCACAATTGTAACACATAGTTGGTCACCTCCTTTTAGGGTTCATGGCTTTTACAGCCATGTCATGTGTGAGCTATCATATGCCTGTAACTTACAGTATACGGTGCAGCAAGTAATTGCATACCGAAAGACAGGTAACATCATCACCGTTGGAAAAGTGTAGAAACCGGATGAGGCATTTCGATTGCGACTGCCGTTTCATCATCGGGCGATAGAAGGGCGGCAACCCTGGCCTGTTTTGCTGAGAAGGCTTCCCGTTCATCGGATGCGATAACGGCCTGCGGAAACGGCTCTTTGAGGGGATTGCGGTGCTTGCCATCCCGGGTTAGCTCGAAATGCAGGTGAGGACCGGTGGAAAGCCCGGACGTGCCGATGTATCCGACAATCTGCTTCTGCCGGATGGTGCGCCCGACTTTAATGCCCGGTCCATACGCCTTCAGATGCGCATGCAAAGTTTCATAGCCGTAATTATGGCGAATCACCACGGTGCGCCCGAAACCATTGCGCCAGCCGGCCGCGATAACCTCGCCATCGGCGATACTCCAGACCGGCGTACCGATGGGTGCCGCGAAATCGATGCCGCGATGCGGTCGGACACCTCCCAGAATCGGATGTTTTCGCTGTTTCACAAACTCGGAACTGATGTTCCGATAGCTGAGCGGGAATCTCAGGAAATGGCGGGTCAGCGAATGGCCGGTCGCATCGTAGTAGCCGCCGTTGTGACCGATGGCCAATATCGCCTGTTTGCCTCTGTACACCTCGAATGCTTCGATGCGCCCATACTGCATCACCCAGTGGGCCAAATGAATCCTTTCCACGACGATTCTGAAACGATCGCCCTTGCGCAATTCAAAGGCGCGATCCAAGTCCGTCAGCAGTATCCGTTCGACACGGCGCGCCAAACTGAGCGCTTCTCCCGCGCTCCGGATGGCTGTGCCCACATCAGTGTCGACAACGACGTCGACGACGCCCGTTTCAACCCGCCGGGTAACGTTGAACGGGCGTACAACTGCACCCCCTTTCTGCGTGAGGGTCAGGTGCCACACGCGATGCCCGGCTTCGAGGGTGAACTCCCGCAGCACTCCCTCCGGATCGAAAACATAACGGTAGACCGTGTCGGGTTGAATCCGTTTGAAAGCCACATATGGATCTAATGCGGTGACAATGCGCTGGATGGATTGCGGAGAAATTTTGTGTGCACGCAGGGAGGTGGCCAGGTTTTGGCCGGCCCTGAGTTGACCGACATCCCATAGGCTTGCGGTCGGGGGGTCGGCGTGGGCCGCCTGGAAATTCAGCAGGCAAGCGGCCATGGATGAATAAATAACGGCGGCCAGCCGCCTGCCCCGCTTGCGGTGAAGATGGTCATTCATGCAGGCGCCTCTCTTTTTTCAGGGTAAACGGAAGTTTTCTGCGTCCAGGCGGCATGCGCCGCAGAACCGACATGGGCAAAGCGCTTTTTGGCGAGTTCCACCAGGGAAAACCAGTCCTGCGCGTCGGTGTGCCAGGCGACCGCCTCCAGGCCGGCCTTCCGAAAACGCGCATGTGCGCTTTGCCGGCTGAATTTCTGACTTATTTCGGTCCGAATGGTTTCGTTGCGGCGGAAAAAAGATGCCATCGCCAACCCGGCGATCTGCACGGTAAATGTGTCTCTGGCCCGCAGATGCATTTCGATTCTTTCTTCATTCGGATTAAAAAAGGCATGGTGCTCGAATAGGTTCATATCGAAATTCGCATCCAACCGTTGGTTGATGTGATTCAGAATGTTCAGGTTGAATGCCGCGGTTACGCCGGCCCGGTCGTTATAGGCCGCTTCGATGATGGGCCGGTCCTTGACCATATCCAAGCCAATCAAGAGACGATCCTCGGCCCCCATGGTTGCGGCCAGGCGCATCAGAAGATCGTTGCCCTCGGCCGGCGTAAAATTGCCGAAGGTGCCCCCCAGAAAGACAATCATTTTGCGGCCGGGGGGAATCTGTTCCAGGTGACACGTGAAATCGGCAATGATGCCCTCGACGGACAGTCCCTGAAAATCCGCCAGCAGGCGCCGCGCCCCGCCGATCACGCAATCGGCGCTGATGTCCATCGGGACATAGCGGATGTGACGCAGCCAGGCCGGATCGATCCGCTCGAGCAACTGGCGGATTTTCACATCCGACCCGCTGCCGATCTCCACCAGAAGACCGGGACGCTTTTCGAAAAAGGACATAATCGACCGGGCGCGGTCGCGCAGGATGCCGATTTCCGTGCGCGTCGGGTAGTACTCCGGCAGCTCGCAAATCCGATCGAACAGGCGTGATCCCCGGCTATCGTAAAAGTATTTGGAAGGAATGGCTTTGGGTGTTCTGGACAGCCCGCGCCGCACATCGTCGGCAATGCGGGCACTGAAGTCATCGTTCAAGTAGTTGCTGACGGTCACGCGATTTACCGATCGGCCGTTCATTGGACTCTCTTTCCGCGGCACTGCTGCACCCTGTCCGGCGATCACCGGCAGGCCACAAAGCGCACGCTGTGCATGGATTGGTGAACGATTTGGTCGATCAGTTCGGCGACCCGATCGATCTGGGCTTCGGTGTTGGCGCTGCCCAATGAGAATCGCAGCGCACAATGGGCCTGCTCGGTCGAAAGCCCCATTGCCAGCAGCGCATGGGACGGAAGGGGCGATCCTGAGCGACAGGCTGAGCCGGAGGAGATGCTGACCCCTTGCAGATCCAGGGCCAACACCATGCTTTCGCCGCGAATGGCAGGCAGGGACAGATTTAAGGTATTGGGCAGACGTTCGCGTGGATGACCGTTGATCCTGGCTTCCGGCACAATGGCCAACAGGTGTTCCTGCAGGCGGTCACGCAGGCCCGCAATCCGGTCACCATCGGTATCGAGACGGTTTTCAGCCAGGACCGCGGCCTGACCGAACCCGATGATCCCCAAGGTGTTCTCCGTGCCGGCGCGCACGCCGTATTCCTGTCCGCCCCCGTGGATCAGGGGCGTCAACTGCACGCCCTTGCGCATGTAAAGCGCGCCCACCCCTTTGGGCCCGTGAAGCTTGTGCGCCGATAAGGTCAGAAAATCGACATCCAGGGCAGCCACATCCAGGGGAATCTTGCCGCCGGCCTGCACCGCGTCGGTGTGAAACAATATGCCGTGCGCCCGGGCGATGCGCGCCATTTCGGCAATCGGCTGCAGCGTGCCGGTTTCATTGTTGGCGGTCATAATGCTGATCAGAACGGTCCGCTCGGTGATGGCCGCATCGAGGTCACGGGGATTGACCTGACCGTACGGGTCGACCGGCAGAATGGTCAGCCCGAAGCCGGCCTGTCCAAGCCAGGCCATCACTTTCAGTACCGAAGGGTGCTCGACGGCCGAGGTGATCAAATGCGGCTTGTGGGCCCACTGAGCCAGCGCCACCCCTTTGATCACCCAGTTGTTGGCTTCACTGCCGCCGCCGGTGAAGCTGATGCGCCGCGCCGTGCAACCGAGCAGTTTGGCGACCGAGCGCCGGGCATCCTCGATGGCGGTTTTGGCATTGCGCCCTTCGCGGTAGATCGAAGAAGGGTTGCCGTATCCGTTTTGAAAATGGGCCATCATGAATCGCGACACTTCCGGGTCCGGATTGGTTGTGGCGTTGTGATCCAGGTAAATGCGTTCCTTGACAGCGGACGCACTGACTGCGTGTGCCGATGGTGCGTTAGCTGCCACGCTTTCACCCGAATCGATCGTCAGGGCAGCCCCGGCCTGATCCGCCTTTTCAACTTCGCACAATAGCGATTTGTAAATGGGAAACCCCGAAATCGGATCATGACGCCGTTCGGTCAAGTCATTGATGTTGCAGGCCTGCCAAGCGGCCGGCCCCAACGGACCGCCGCCGCCCATGTTGGCATCGATGGCGCCGGGCACGATGTCCTCGGTAACCAGCGCACGCATGCGCACCTGCCCGCGGGGCGTGCGCACCCGCACTGCATCGCCATTTTCAATCCCGCGGGCCGCGGCGTCGCCGGCATTGAGCGTGACGGTCGGTTCGGGTCGTTGGCGCGACAACCCTGGGATGTGGTGAAACTGGCTGCGAAAATCGGTCGTGACGCGCGCGCCCGAGTTGAACACCAGCGGGAACTCCCGGGCCAGTATAGGCTGGGCCAAAGGCCCTTCCTGCGGTTCGGTATAGACCGGCAGGGGCGCATAGCCATGCTCTTCAAGAATGGTCGAAGCAATCTCGAACTTGCCGGTGGGAGTGTCGAAACCGGGCTGGCCATCCGGGCGCAACAGACCTTTTTCCCACTTTTTATATTGCATCAGTTGCGTGTCGATACGCACCGTACCGCCAGCCGCGCGCACCTGTTCCAATGTAAACGGTGATCCTTTCAATGCATGACGCAGCAGGGCCTCCTCATCGCGCGGATAAAGATGGCCGTATCCGAGGCGCTCGGCCAGTTCTGTCAGGATAAAGAAGGCGTTGCGCGACTGACCCAATGGCTCGATCACCTTTTCACGGATGCGGAACACAGGCCCATACCGCATGTAAGATTGAATTTCGTACCAGGTGGCCGCTGGCAGCACGATATCGGCGTAAGCGCTGTCGGCCGTCAGGTTGACATCGATGCATACCAGGAAATCGAGGGCATCGAGGGTGCGCCGCCACACCTCGGGCTGCGGCCAGGCCGTGCTGATCGAGGCGCCCAGAACGATCAGGGACCGGATCGGATACGGCCGGCCATTCAGTACTGCCTCCGGCAGGGCATTGGCATGCGATTCGCCGCGATAGGCGCTGTAGACCGGAAAAGTATCACGGCCCAGGGCCTTTTTCATGTTGGGATTGGCGATCAGCCCCTCACGGTTGACCGGAAAATCGCTGCCGGGCATGGCAAAGCAGCGTCCGCCGGGCACATCCAACTGCCCGGCCAGTCCCCACAGGACCATGGTGGCGCGAATGGCCTGCACGCCGCTGTCGTTGTACTCCAATCCGGTGTACATCACCGGCGCAGCGCCGCCCGCTGCGGCGATGCGCCGCGCCAGGGAACGAATGGTCTCTTGCGGCACACCGCAGATCGCGGCCACCATCTCGGGGCGGTAATGCTGCACATGCTCGGCAAACGCATCGAAACCATGCGTCCAATCGCGCGCAAAGGCCTCGTCGTAGAGTTCTTCCTCGATCAGCACCTGGCACAGCCCCAGGGCCAGGGCCCCGTCGGTGCCCGGCCGAACCGGAATCCACTCGGCGCCGGCGGTTTTGGCCATGGCCGTACGCCTCGGATCGATAACCACCACCTGCGCGCCGCGCTCGACGGCTTTCAAAATGCGGTAATAATCGTTTGGCGGGGAATCCGTGGCCGGATTGGCACCCCACACCACAATCAATTCGGCATTCTCCAGATCGGAAAACATCGTGATCAGCATGCCGCCCATGGTGACATGCGGGGCGATCATGGCATAAGAGACGTAACACAGCGCACCCACGCCCATGGTGTTCGGCGAGCCAAAAGGAAAGAGCACGCTCGATGCGGAGGAAACCGCCACACCGGCCGGCTGGAACACATCGCACATGGCCAACTCGAAGCTGCCGCGGCCGGTGTAAATGGCCGTTGCCTCGGGTCCGGACTCGGCTTTGATGGCCTGCATCCGATCGACGATCTCTTCAAAAGCCGTCTCCCAACTGATCGGCTCAAAATCGAAGCTCCCCTTGGGACCTTTGCGGCGCAACGGCGTTTGCAGGCGGTTGGCGCTATGGACGATCTCGGCGGAGTGTTCGCCTAACTTGCAGACGAGGCCCAACGGTGAGTCGGGGTCGGGCTGAACCGTCGCGATACGTCCTTGCAGATCATATGACACAACGACCCAGCAACCCGCCGGACATATCCCGCAAAGGGCACGACGCTCTTTTGGGAGGGATTGCACCATCATCTCCTTTTATGTTCGTTCAATTAAGTAAGATTGATGTTTATGAATCTGTCCAGAGGCAGCCAAACCCGTAGCCAAGTAGGAGGACCAAGCAAAGAATAGAGGCACCTACTCGACAATACGCAATCCGCTCGGCGCTTTGAGCGGTTCACCGGGTGGGGTCTGAGGGGTGGCACCAAAATAGGAATGAACCCGTTCCATCCATTCGGTCTGCCGCATGGTGCGCCACTGTTCCGCCGAAAATGAAGGCGCCTGCTGCAACCGCTGGCGATCGACGGCCACCTGCCACTCCGGCGAGTCTCCGCCACCGGCCGATTGGCCGAACAACCCCCAGGGGATTGGATACATGCGCCCGTCAACATTCAACACGAGATAATCGACTCTGCCGGATTCGGCGAGCACCACATCTTCAATTTCACCGATTTCGGCGCCTTGACCATCGCGCACCTTACGACCGAGCATATCACTGACCCGCAGCATATGCAGTTCCGTTTGGGGTTGCGGGCCTTTGCCGCCCGGCTGCCCAGCCTCTGGCGATTCCTGGGCGCTGGACAGGCCCGAACCGCCGCCGGCCAAAAGCCCCAAAACGATGGCCAGCGACAGAATGCCTCGAATGATGATCTTATTCATAGAACTCCCTCTTGCCGTACCGGCATTATCGTCAAAGTAGTCTCCCATGCGTCGGAAAGAAATCAGGTGTCTACCTGATTCCCATAAGGAAGGCGGATTATTCGGCCCTGCGGCCGCGTTCAGGTACTAAATGGATGTCTCAGCCTTACCTGTTTCAGCTGAACGGTATTGGACATACCCGCCCAGAACCATTCCGAAAAAAACCCCATGCGCGATAACTTGCACCCAGGCGGAAGTGCCCAACGGAAACCAGTACCACCCAAAAACAGGTGCAATCAGATAGAAGTTGGTCAACCAAAGCCCTGTTCCGAACAGGCCGCCCAAGACAACCAACCGCTGTATCGTTTTGGGGCGGACCGCATAAGCCGCCAGAAAACGGGCGAACAACACACCATAAAGCACGGACAGGATCAGGTGAATGCCCAGGGCGATCACTATGGGGGCAAAAGCCGGATACCAGGCGCTCAACACATCACGGCCCAGCGGCATGGCCGCGATCATTCGCAAAGGCACAACGAACGCGCCCTCCGACAGCCCGGCGGCCACCATTTGAAAAAGGATAAAAGTGGTTCCGGCGGCCACTCCGCCCTCGGCGCCCAGCCGGAAAATAGTCCCCGGGTTTAAACGATCAAATGCGGTCCATTGGTCTTCAGTGATGGCCATCACGGCATATTTCCTCAAGTCCGGTTCCCTGTCGGGGTATACAAAGCGATAAACCCATCGCACGAAAGGATCGTTCAACTGGGTGAGCGCGCATGCAGATAGCGACCATCGTCGCAAAGCGGGAAAAAACGGGTAGAACAGCCCATGCACAATGCTCAACTTTAATGCACACGATGAGAGATCGAAAATACTGTAAAGACTCTATACCGGGATAAAACGATGACCATATGCAGGCAGCGCACTGTCGCGACAAGGGGGGCGCCGCATACCTTGCCCCCCCCCTGCCAAATACATGCTTAAACTGATTTTGTTCGATCCTGCGCAATGCTAGTCTGCGTCTACATCTCCACGCACTCGCAGTCGCAGCGCGACCCTACGAATGAAATCCGATCAGACCGGCATAGAGGCTTAGTGCCGACCCACAAACACCGATGGAAACCCGGAAGGATTATTATGGCCAAGGGGATCCGACGACGACAGTTCCTCAAATGGATGGGTTGGGGCAGCGTGGCCTTCGCTACGGGCTGCGGGCCTGAGCTGCCGGATTTGATTCCGTATGTGCGCCCCCCCGAGGGCATTCTTCCGGGCATAGCGACCGTTTTCGCCACGGTATGCCGAGAATGTCCGGCCGGATGCGGCATGCTGGCCGCCAATCGCGATGGCCGCATCATCAAGGCGGAAGGAAACCCATTGCATCCGATCAACACGGGCAAACTGTGTCCCCGCGGACAGGCTTCGCTCACTGGCCTGTATAATCCTGATCGCATCCGCGGTCCGCGCCTGCGATCCCGTGAGGGCGCCCTTCAGCTGATCGATCGTGCGCAGGCCGAGACCTTGCTGTACGAAAAAGTCCGCGCGCTGCGCAGGCAGGGCCGTCAGGAGCGCGTCGCGCTGTTGACACCGCTGCTCGCGGGCACACTCAAAGAGGTTATCGACGATGGATTGGCGCAATTTGGCGCCGGTCCCCGCGCCCATCTGATGTATGAGCCTTTGTCGTATGAGTCCCTGCAAGCCGCCAATCAGACTGTTTTCGGCCACGCCGCGCTGCCCACCTACACCATCGATCAGGCCGATTTCCTGATCTCGTTCAACGCCGATTTTCTGGAAACCTGGCTTTCCAATGTGGAGTACGCGCGCCGCTTTGCCGCCTTTCACCAGCCCGGAGCTGGGCGCAAGAACTTTTTCGTGTACGTCGGTCCGCGCCAGTCGCTGACGGCTGCCAATGCCGATCACGCCGTTTTCACGGCCCCCGGAAAGGAGTATCTGGTGGCCGTGGGCATGCTTAAGATTCTTCTGGAAGAACAGCCCGCGCATTGGTCGAGGTCCCAGCGCGAACAGGTCCAGCAGGCCATCGGCGATCATACGGCGCGCAGCGCGGCCGAGGGCAGCGGTGTGTCTGAAGAAACTTTGCGCGCCATTGCGCGCCGCTTTGCCCAGGCCGCCCGTCCTCTCGCGCTGGCGGGCGGCAACGGCCGTTTGATGCCCAACGCATACGCCACGGCGGTCGCCGCCAACCTGCTGTGCGCCGTCACCCAAGAGAGTCTCACCCTGATCGATTTCCAGCAGCCGCATGCGCTGGGCGCGGCCGCTTCGATGGCGGACATGCAGGTGTTCAGCGACCGTTTGCGGGACAAGGAGATCGATCTGCTGCTGTTGTGCGATGTCAACCCGGCGTTCACCCTGCCAATGGCCTGGCAGGTGTCCGAAAGCCTCGGGAAAGTCCCGATGGTAGTCAGTTTCTCCAGTTTTCCGGACGAAACCTCGGTGCATGCACATCTGCACCTGCCAGCCCATACTTTTCTGGAAACCTGGGGCGACTACCATCCCAAACCAGGTATCATGAGCCTGATGCAACCCACCATGGGGGCGGTGTTCGATACCCGGCCTCTGGGGGACATGCTGATCGAAACCTTCTTCGAACGCGACACGGATCCGATGCCCACGTATGCGCAGCGGTTGCGTTCAGCTTGGCGCAAGCATGCGGAACGCAGTGAGGCCCCAAACTCCTTCAGGCGCTTCTGGATTCAAAGCTTGCGGCAAGGCGTCCGCCGGCCTGACGAAAAGGGCCGGACGGCGGCGCGTCTGAGTGCCGAAGCGCCAGGCGACACAATTTTTGCCGCCCCGCCACAGCCGCCGGGCGCCGGGACTTTCGCGGCGATCATGTATCCGACCATCCAATTTTACGACGGACGCATGGCCAATCGCCCCTGGCTGCAGGAGTTACCCGATCCGATCACCCAGATCACCTGGGGCGGCTGGGTCGAAATGCACCCGCAGGATGCCGACCGGCTGGGGTTGTCGCAAAGCGACATGGTACGGATCGTATCGCCCGACGGGGCCATCGATGTGCCGGTCTTGCCAATGTATTCGGTTCCGCCAGGCCAACTGGCCGTGCCGATCGGCCAGGGACATGTCCGGTTCGGTCGTTTTGCCGACGGCCTGCCGGCCAATGCATTCACCCTGCTCCCCTCCGGCATCGATCCGCATGGCACACTGGCCGGCGCGACGTTCACGGTCACGATCCAACGGCTGCCGGACCGTTTCGGCATCGCCGCCACCAGCGGCAGCTTCACCGATCATGGCCGGGATTTCCTGGCGCATGAAGATTTCGAACACCACAAAGAGAAAGTCGCCGCCGGTCACAAGCCGCACATCACGCCGCCCCTGCCGGACGGTTATCACAAGGAGATCGACTTCTACGGCCCGCACCAGCACGCGGAATATCGCTGGGCGATGATCGTCGATCTGGACCGCTGCATTGGCTGCGGGGCCTGTGTGGTGGCCTGTTATGCGGAGAACAACGTGGCCTTCGTCGGCCGCGAACAGATGCTCAAAATGCGCGAAATGTCGTGGATCAGGGCCCAACGCTACTTCGACCGGGACACCCATCGGGCAGGCTGGCTGGTCATGTTGTGCCAGCATTGCGACAGTGCTCCGTGCGAGGCGGTCTGCCCGGTTTTTGCCCCGCACCACAGCCCGGAAGGTCTCAACAACCAAGTGTACAACCGCTGTTTCGGCACGCGCTTCTGTTCGCAAAACGACCCTTATAAAGTGCGCCGTTTCAACTGGTTCACCTGGACCCGGCCAAAACCGCTGGAAATGCAACTCAACCCGGATGTCACGGTGCGCCAAAAGGGGATTATGGAAAAATGCTCCTTTTGCATCCAGCGCATCGTGGCGGCCAAGGTGACGGCCCGCAACGAAGACCGGCCGCTGCGCGACGGGGAATTCACAACAGCCTGCGCCCAGACGTGTCCGACCGATGCGCTGATCTTCGGCAACCTGCTGGATCCGCAAAGCCGCGTGGCCAAACTGATGCAAGATGCCCGGGCATATCAGGTACTGCACCATCTGAATACCAAACCGGCCGTCATTTACCTGAAGCGCCTGACGCAAACGCTGTAGCCCGTTGACTTGTTAGAACAACCGCGAGACAGCACGTCTATTGATGCAACAACGGAGAAAGCCATGACAAATCAAACAGAAGGAAATGCTATCTCTTAAGTAAGTTTCTCAACTTTCAGGATTGGCACGAAGTGAGGTGAGCCGGGCGGGTGGTCCGCGCCACAGTCAGCCATGAGATTTAGTGAGGCTTAAGGTGTGCGTAGGGTTGTTTGGGCCGCACTGTTTGAGCGCCAGCGAGTTTGCGGCCCGACCCGGAGTACACCTTTAGCCTCACTTGAACGAATGGCGTGTGGCGCGGACCACCCGCCCGGATCACCGGCGTTTGGAAACCGAAAGTTGAATAAGTTTGTATAAAGACAAACCCTGACCCGGAAAGTACGATGAAAGAAATGCGTTATCATGAGGTCAACGATACGGTTCTGGCCGGGTTTTCACGGCCCAATAAGGCCTATTATGTGATGCTGGCCATGGCCTTTATGGGCATTCTCGTGGGTGTGTTTGCGTGGGGATGGCAGATCGCCACCGGCATCGGCGCCACTGGCGACAACCATCCGGTAATGTGGGGCACCTACCTGATCAACTTCGTATTCTGGGTCGGAATCGCGCATTCAGGCACCTTGATCTCGGCCATTCTCTATCTTTTCAAAGCCCCCTGGCGCACACCCTTGGCGCGCAGTGCGGAGGCCATGACGGTGTTCGCCGTTTCCGTGGCCGGTCTATTCCCGTTGATCCACCTGGGACGGGTGTGGATCGTCTACTGGATTTTGCCCTACCCCAACCAGCGCAACCTGTGGCCCAATTTTCAGTCGCCGCTGGTGTTTGACGTGATCGCCATCTCCACCTATCTGACGGTCAGTTCGATTTTCTGGTACACGGGCCTGATTCCCGATCTGGCCATCCTGCGCGAAAAATTCCAGGGTCTGCGCAAAAAAATTTACGGTTTCCTGTCGTTGGGATGGACCGGAAACTCCCGTCAGTGGGGCCATTACGGTTGGGTCTACCTTCTTTTCGCAGCTTTGGCGACGCCTCTGGTCATCTCGGTGCACAGCGTCGTATCCTGGGACTTTGCACTGGGCATCGTGCCCGGATGGCACAGCACCATCTTCGCGCCCTACTTCGTGGCCGGCGCCATTCACTCCGGTCTGGCCATGGTGCTGATTCTATTAATCCCCCTGCGCATTCTCTACCGTTTCGAAAACATTTTGACGATGGAAATTTTTGAAAATGTGGCCAAAACCATCGTTTTTACCGGCCTGATCATGCTCTACTCGTATCTGACCGAAATGTTCATTGCCTGGTACAGCGCCAATGAGGCGGAAAGAGAAATTTTTCACTGGCGTGCCGTGGGACCCTATGCTTTTGGCTACTGGCTGATGTTCATCTGCAACGCGGTCGCACCCCTTTTCTTCTACATCAAAAAGCTGCGCACCAACTTGGTCTCTCTGATCATCATATCCGTATTGATCAATTTAGGTATGTGGTTTGAGCGCTATATCATCATTTTAAGTTCCCCGGCGCATGAATATGACCCCTATTCATGGGGTCTGTACCTGGGACCGTCGATCGTGGAAATCGGCATCATGCTCGGCTCTTTCAGCATGTTCTTTTTTCTTTTCCTGCTGTTCACGAAATTGCTGCCCACCGTTTCCATGACCGAATTGAAAGAAGATTTGCCAGCACCGCACCGTGGGGGGCGTTGACCCCTCAGTCCGTGAGCAACGCCGGCATCCTACGGACAAACGCGCTTGCGTGGCACGCGCGGGCGCACACAAGGTTCGCCCTTCCAGATAACGGGGCAAACGCGAGTCAATGGGCCAACGGGCTGACAGGCTAACGGGGGCGAGGTTCTATGACGGACAGACTACTGGCCATCTACGCTTATGTCGATGATGTTCTCAAGGCGATCGACAGAATGAAAACAGAAAAAATCGACGTTGAAACGGTTTACTCTCCCGCGCTCAATGAAGAGGTGGAAGAGGCACTGGAAGTGAAACCCAGCCCGGTGCGCCGCTTTGTTCTTTTTGGCGGCATTTTCGGCATTCTTTTCGGTTTGGCCCTGGCGGTTTATACCGCGGCGCAATGGAACTTCATCGTCTGGGGCAAGCCTCCGATTCCCAGTGTATCCAATGTCATTGTGGCCTTCGAGTTCTGCATTCTATTCGCGATTCTTTCCGGAGTAGCCGGACTGCTGATTCTCACGCGCCTGCCCCGCTTGCGGATCCCCGCACATTATGACGCACGCTTCACGGTGGATCGCTACGGGATCTTACTGGCCTGCCCGCCGGCGCGCAGCGACGCCATCCGTCAAATATTACGCGACAGCGGTGCAGAGGAGATTCGCGATGTCCGAAGTTGACCCTACCGTCGTGTTTCAGGACGCCCATGGCCGGCCACCCGAATGGGTGATCGTTCTGGTGTTGGCAGTCTGTGTTGTGGCTGGGGCCGCCGCTTTTCTTTATGGCACCGCCGGTGCCATGAACCAGCGCGCCTGGCAGGCTTTCCTGGTCAACCTGGTGTTCTGGACCGGCTTGAGTTGTGGAGCCGTCCTGTTCTCAGCCGTACTGATCATCACCAAGGCCAACTGGGGCCGGTCACTCAAGCGCCTGGCCGAATCTCCGGTGTTATTCCTGCCCCTGGCGTTTCTACTTTTCTGGCTGCTTTTCATCGGCAAGGAGCATCTGTTTCCGTGGATCCACGAGGACCTGCCCGAAAAACGCGCCTGGCTGAATGTGCCGTTCTTTTTTATCCGCGAAGGTGCGGCATTGCTGCTGCTTGCGGTGGCGGCATCGGTTATGGTTTATCTGGGCATACGCGGCGATCAGCAACTGCTTGGCAGAAAAGAAGACGCGCCCGCGCCGCCTACAGAGGCGTACCGTGGTGCGACCCAAACGGTATGGGCAAATATTTACGCCATCTTCTTCGGTGTCCTGCTGACGGTTGTGGCCTTTGATCTGATCATGTCCCTGGACCCGCACTGGTACAGCACCCTTTTCGGTGCGTACTACTTTGCAGGCAGTTTTTTCACCGGCATCGCTGCCCTGATCATCTTGTGCTTTTTTGCAAAACGCCGACTGGGACTATCGCCTTACATCAAGCCTCTGCATCTGCATAACCTGGGCAAGCTGCTGTTGGGGTTTTGTCTGATCACGGCCGACTTTTTCTACGCCCAGTTTTTTATTATGTGGTTCGGAAATCTGCCCGAAGAGAGCCACTTTGTACTTCAACGCGTACGCGCGTTGCCCTGGAAACCGCTGGCCTGGACGGTTCTGATCGTATGCTTTGCCCTGCCCTTTGTGGTCCTGCTCAGCCGCCGCATCAAATTGAAGCACGGATTCATGGTCGCGCTCTGCTTACTGATCCTGATTGGCATGTGGCTGGAACGGTTTTTGTTGATCGCCCCTTCGATATGGAAGGGACCCCAAATACCCCTGGGATTATTGGAGCTATTAATCACGGTTGGTTTTTTCGGATTGATCGGTTTGTGCATCGTCTTTTTCCTGACGCGTTTTCCGCTGCTGCCCGTATCCGATCCGTTGTTCTGGCAAGGATTGAAGCGGGTGCATTGATCGATGGGCAGATAAAAACCTTTCTGGTATGCACTTCGCTCAACTGATGAAGGCGAAGTGTAAAGTGTAAAGGGAGGCATCCTGTCGGTTTGATATGCTCACCTCCCCATGTGCACGTTTTGAAAAGGGTATGCCCTCACCCGAAAACAATATTATGAATGCCGCAAAGATGAACGCATGAAAAACAGTGATTCGAAAAAGCCGGTCCCTTCTTACCACCCGCGGCGCGGAAAGTGGGCTTACATAGGCATCGGTGTGGCAGGACTGCTCATGCTTTTTTACTACTATGGCTTTCCGCACCAGGATATCGGCCCGGAGCAGCCCATTCCGTTCAGCCACCGGGTGCATGCAGGCACCAAACAGATCGCCTGCCGTTTCTGCCACCCTTTTCCGGATCACGGCCCTCGTTCCGGCCTGCCTGAAATGAGCAAATGTTTCTTCTGTCACGACTACGTCATTCCGACCCACCCGGAAATCATGAAAGAAAAACAAACCCTGACGACCGGCATGCCAATCCTGTGGAAGCGCGTTTTTTACGTGCCTGATTATGTCCAGTTCAATCATCAGCCGCATTTGCGCTGGGCCGAGCTGGCTTGCAGCGAGTGCCACGGGCTGGTGGAAGCACAGGATCGCCTGGTCCGCAGACAGTTCAAAATGGGATTCTGCATCGATTGTCATCAACAGCTGGGAGCGCAAACCGACTGCTGGTTGGCGTGTCATCATTAGCTGAAAAAAAGATTACCCGAATCTTTTTTTCAAAGGAGAGTGCATGCAGTTGCTGAAAGTCGAACCCAATGGGACAGCCAAGGCCTTTTTGCTGAGCTCGGCCATATGGTTCGTGGTGGGGACCACGCTGGGCGGCATCGATGCCACCCATTTGGCCGCACCCGAACTGATCGACAATATTCCCTTTCTGGTCTTTGGCCGATTGCGGCCCATGCACACCAATACGGTGATCTTCGGATTTGTCGGCACCAGTCTGATGGGGGCCGGGTTTTATCTGATCCCGGTCATGACCCGCACAGTCCTGTACAGCGAGCGGCTGGGCAAGCTCGCATTGTGGGTATGGAATCTGTCCATTCTTTCCGGCAACGTGCTGCTGGGATTGGGGTATTCCCAATCGCGCGAATACGCCGAATGGATCTGGCCGGTGGACATCGGAATTTTGACGGCGTTCGCTCTGATCTTCGTCAACTACCTGATGACCACCCTGCGGCGGCAAGAGAAAATTCTCTACGTCAGCGTATGGTATCTTTTTGCCGCACTGGTCTTCACCTGGTGCTTCTACTTCTTCGGCAATGCCGTCTGGAACCCGCGCACCGGCTCTCTGGCCGGTTTGGCCGACGCCAATCTGGCCTGGTTTTACGGCCACGGCATCATCGGGCTGTTTATGACCCCCCTGGCGGTGGCCGTGGCCTACTATATCGTGCCGATCGTCAGTCGCGCGCCGCTGTACAGCCACAGTTTGTCTCTGATCGGGTTCTGGACGATTCTGGTGCTCTATTCGCATATCGGCGCTCACCATATCATTCAAACCCCTATTCCGACCTGGCTGAAGGTGGTCGCCATCACGGGCAGCCTGAGCATGTTGCTGCCGGTGGCCACGGTGCTGGTCAATCTGTGGCTGACCATGCGCGGGCGGCTGGGCGTCTTGCATGCCAATATTGCCGGCAAATTCGTATTCGCCGGTCTGGTCTGGTATGCCCTGGTCTGCATCGCCGGCCCGCTGCAAGCCTTGCCGTCCGTGCAGCGCGTGACGCATTTAAACAACTGGGTGATCGCGCACTCGCACCTGGGAGTTCTGGGTTTCGCTGGATTTATCGGCTTGGCAGGCATCTGGCTGATCATACCGCGCATTATCGGCCGTCCGCTGTACGAAAAGCGCTTGGCCGACATACAATACTGGCTGTTGATCTTCGGCCTGACGGCTTTCCACCTGGTTCTCTCGACGGCCGGCCTGATCCAGGGCAACAGCTGGCTCAACGGTGAAGCGATCTACCGCACGCTGCCCATGATGCACATTTACATGGTGCTGCGCCTGTTTTCCGGGTTGTTCATCATCGGTGCGGCGTATATCGGGCTGTACAACCTTTTGCGCACCTTGTACTGGCCGGGAAAAATCAAGGAGGGTCTGCCGTGAAGATGGTCCCCATGGTCATCGTAACCGGATGCCTGTTGATTTTCTCGGCCGTTCTGTTCATCTCGATGCTCCTGCCCTGGCACACGATCAGCGAGGCGCCGTCCGCGGTGGTGCGCGCCCGCACACCGCTCGAAGAAGAGGGGCGCCGGATTTACCAAAATAACGGGTGCACTTTCTGCCACACCCAATTCGTGCGGCCGTTCGATTGGGGGTCCGGTTCTGAGCGGATCTCGCAGTCCGGCGACTACGTGCTGGATGTGCCGCATCTGGTGGGCACCGAACGCTGGGGCCCCGATCTGTCCCAGGAGGGCGGCCTGCATCCGGATGATTGGCATGTGGCCCATTTTATCAATCCGCGGTTCGTGCGCCCCGAATCGGTCATGCCCAATTGGGAGTTCCTGGGTATGGATCAAATCAGAGCCCTGATCGCCTACAAGCAGAGTCTGGGCTTCAAACTGGCCGACCACCGCATGGCCCGCCAGAATTTCTGGAAAGAAAAGGCCCTGGAAGCCTTCCGGGCCGGCCCCGACGAGAATGTCCGCTGGCTGCACGATCACGTGCCCGCACCCTGGCGCGAACTGCCCAACCCATATCCGACCACGGATTACCGTCTCAACCGCGGCAAGAGGATTTACCAGGGCTTTTGCATCGGATGTCATGGCCCTATCGGCGACGGCATGGGACCGGCGCAGCCCTATCTGGATCCGCCGCCCTTGAATTTTACCCTTTTAAAAGGCAGAGGCATCAGCGGCGGGATACTTTACTATCAGATCATGAACGGCATCACCGGCACGGCCATGCCGTTCTTCAAGGAAGAACTCGAATCGGAGAAGATCTGGTCGGTGGGCGAATATGTGGCGGTGTATTTTATCGGCGAGACCGATAGCCGGCGGGAAACGGTGACCATCGATATCGCCAACGAGATCGCTGACAGCCCCCTCAAAAAGGAAGAGGAGTAAAGATGTTTTACCTGATCGAATGGATCGCCCTGATCGTTTTGACCCTGGTGGCCAGTTTTGCGGCTTTTTTCTGGGCGTTTAAAAACGGGCAGTTCGAAGACCAGAAACGGGCCGCCTATTTTCCCTTGACCGACTTGCCGCCGGACAATGGACAGCGGCGGCGGGTGGGACGCATTGTTGAGTTGTATGTGTTGTCATTCGGTGCGCTGATGGTTCTGGGAGCACTGATCATTGCGGTCCTGCTCGGCGTGCGTGAGGTATAAGAGGTAACCGCCATGCGCTTTTTTCCACTTCTCGACTTTCAACATTGGGTATACGGGACGGCGTTGGGCCTTATCCTGATGATTGCCATCTATATCACCTGGCGAGGATATCCGCGCGATCGCGAGGCCATGGACGATCCCTTCGAGGAACTCAAACCCGATTTCGTGCCCAAATCGGAGCACCATCCGATCACCCCTTTTCTGGTGTTCATGTATGTTGGGGTGGCTATATGGGTCCTGGCCTATTGGGTGGTGATCGGCATCCTGGGAGACGCCGTTTTTTGAAATGGGAGGTGATCCGATGAGCCCTGCTGAAAACCAATCGACACTCAAGAGCATGATGCTGCCGGTAGGGATCGCCCTGGTGTTTATCGCCTGGGGGCTGATGGTTTTTATTACCGTGGGTGACAAGAAGGTCCGCCAATGGAATTTTGGCGATTTACCGGATGTGCCGGGCCAAAGCCCCTATTCCACCGAAAGAAAAGCGCGCGATACGGGGGCGGTGCCGCGTGAATTGAAAGAGCGCATACCGCCCCAGCATATCGATGGCCGCACCGACCCGACCAACCCCTACCTGAAGGGAGCCCCTGATGGTTCGCCATAGCGTTGCAGTGTTATTTTGGTTTGCGTGCCTTTCATGGCTCTGTGCCGGTTGCGATTACGCCCGCATGACCACCGACGAGGGCTATGATACCTATGAAACGCACATGCCTGTCATGTCGATGGGGGCAATCGCCACGGGTGGCACTCTTTCTACTCTCCGGATGATGGGCGCTGAGGCCTTGGCCAACCCCCTGCACCCCACGCCGCCGGTGCTGGCGCAGGGGCGCCAAGCGTACGGTTATTTTTGTACCCATTGTCACGGCCCCCGCGGGGAAGGTCATGGCACGGTCGGCCAGAGTTTTGCACCGCTGCCCACCAATCTGGCATCCGAACGGGTGCAGCGCCAGAGTGACGCGGACTTGTTCTTCAAAATCGGTTTCGGCTTCAACCGGCATCCTGACCTGAGCCATACGATGTTAGAAAACGATATCTGGGCGGTGATTCATTACCTGCGCAGGATGCAGGGGCAGTGAGCAACACGGAACCCGTTATTTTTCTTTGTCAGGGGTGCTCCAGCGCTTGATTTCCTCGGCGCTCATCTCTCCGAGCGGATGCAGTCTGGCATCTGCGAACCCCCATTGCTCAATATCAAGGCGGTACTGCTCACGCGACAGCAGCGTTCCCCTGCAGATGCGTTCTCCGGGATATACCTCGTCGGAGCCGTTGTGCAAACGATCCGACAGTGTCTTCATCACTTCAGCGGGAATTTTCTCTTTTTCCGAAGGATAGACAAACCCAAAAAGGATCAGGTAGCTGAAAAGAATCCGCCAATGCCGTCCGAATCGCTCGAGCAGACGTGGCCAATCCAAATCGGCGGCCCGCAACAGCAGAATGTGTAGAATGTCGGCCCCGTCATACCGTTCACGTTCCATGACAAAGGCTTTGGACCAGATGGTCTCTTCGGCAGGGCAGATGGACACAGGCACCCCGAGCACCTCGCCGGTGGCGGCATGCGTGAACCACAACGCATCCACTTTGCCGATGGCGTTGCCCGAGCTGAAGATAATATCGATCTGGTAGGCACCGTATGTGGCCTTGCCCAGCCAATGCGGAAAAGTATGCTCCGTTTTGAAGCCGGCCTTGGCCAGAATCTGAAGGCCGCGCTCGTAATCCTGGGGCAGAATGAACAAGTCGATGTCCTTGGTATCGCGGCTGACGCCCGTGTAATATTTCAAGGCGAAAGCGCCACCCACCAAAAAAGGAAATTGGGCTTGGATCAAGACATCCAGAGCCTTGCGATAAATTTTGCGTTGGGGATCGGAGACATTCCGCAACCCATCTTGTGGATCCATTTCTGCCTCTTTGTGGACATTTCCGTTTTCAAAAAGACCCTACGGTCAGCATGTCGTATCCGAACCGCAGTGATCCGGGTTCACGGTCACTTCGACGATGCGATACGGCGGTTGCCCGGCGTATAATTTGCGCATCAGGGGCAAGGCCACATTGTACACCGGTACGTTGCGTTGCGTGTGTCCTTCCGGACTGCCGGCATGGGCATGGCCGTGAAACACAGCCCGCACCGCGTGACGGTTCAGGGCTGCTTCCAGTTCACTGGATCCGAGGAAAGGAAAGATTTCCGGGGATTCTCCCATGACGGTTGCACGAATAGGGGAATAATGCAGAAGGACAATGCGTTGCGGGGTCGATAGCAGGGCCAGACTGGATTCCAGGCGCGCGGCTTCCTGCCGGCTTTCCTCCACGAATGCCTTTATTTCGCTCTCTCCCCAAGGTTTGAGAGCCCTTCTGTCGAATCCGCCCGCAAACCCTTTGACGCCCGTAAAACCGATCCCACACGTCTCGTAACAGTTTCCATCCAGCAGGATCAGGCCCGCGTCCGAAAATAAATGCAACAGTTCGACCTGTTTGCCGGATTCAAAATCATGATTGCCTAGAACGGTGATGGTAGGTATACGCGCCACCACGTCTTTCAACTCATCGGCCAGGATGCGCGCCTCCTCGAGCAGACCGTAATCGGTCAGATCGCCGCACAGCAGCAGCACATCGGCCTGCTCGCTGAGTCGGGCGAATAGTGGGGCTATTTGGCCTTTGCTGGAAAGCCTGCAATGCAGATCTCCCACCGCGGCGATTCGCAACACATTTTTCATATGCACCTGTGCCTCCTGAGTATATAGGCCCTTGCGTCATTCTAAAACCAAAAGCATTATTTGGTTATCAACTTCGGTCAAGTGAGACACCGGGTTTGGGTGACGTAAAAAAGTCAAAACCGCCCGGTGATCCGGGTGGGTGGTCCGCGCCATGATCCACCAGGATCACCGCCTCGGTGCCAATCCCGAATGTAGGGTGGGCATTGCCCACCATTATTCTCCACAAACAACATCATCGTTTCTGACACTGAACCCGGCCCAAGCGATTGGATAGCCACCGGATCGAACATAGCGATGAAACGTCGAATACGGCCAATCCAGAGGCGATCGGCATAAGACAATGGTGGGCAATGCCCCACCCTACCTGACTGCGCTCTCGCGACGGTTTAGAACCCAAATCGTTATACTTTACGCATTGTCCCAGGCTTGGAAAATACACTGAATTGCCCTATAATGATCCCGAAGTCACGCATTTCACTGCATCATGCATGCGTCCTGTATGTCGGTCGGTTGAAACACGCTGCGCGTGGTCTCGTGTCTGTCCACATCCAAGCGCAAAGCGCCACTGGCAGACGCCCACAGGCCAACGGACAGTACCTGCTCGCCCCTGCTTGAATACTATCTTTACTCTATTGAATGAAGCCCCCCGTGGTATCATGATCAACATCAACCCTTTCACTTGCATGTATCGTGATAGTGCCTGCATATTCTTCATTATTCCGAAAGAGAGGCACCGTTTTGGCTTATACTGTCAATGTCTATAAAAAACTGGGCAGACGCCTCAACGCCTTCCCCCAAAGGGCACCTTCAACGGATCTTCTCTATCAAATTCTAAAACTGCTTTTTACACCCGAGGAAGCCCGCCTGGCGGCCGCGGTGCCTTTACGACCGTTCAATGCCACCCGCGCTGCCAAAATCTGGAAAGTATCCGAGAAGGAGGCCCGGCGCAGCCTGGAAAAGATGGCCTCGCGCGGATTGCTGATGGATATTCGCCAGGATTCCGGTCGCAAATTGTATGTCTTGCCTCCGCCCATGGCTGGATTTTTCGAGTTTTCATTGATGCGTGTGCGCTCGGATATCGACCAGCAAACCCTTTCAAGACTTTTCTACGAATATATCAACGTAGAGCAGGATTTCATCAAGGACCTCTTTCTTGCCGGCAAAACCGCGCTGGGCAGGGTATTTGTGGTTGAACCGGCCATACTGGAGGGTGCGACCGAGATTCTCGATTATGAAAAAGCCAGTCACGTGATCCAGAGTGCGTCGGCCATTGCCGTGGGGATGTGTTACTGCCGGCACAAGATGGCGCATGTCGACCGCGACTGCAATGCCCCCAAGGAAATCTGCCTCACCCTCAACCAGGTAGCCGCACCGTTGGTTCGCAACGGTTTCGCCCGCAAAATAGATGCGATTGAAGGGATGGACCTTCTGCAGAAAGCGTATGCCTACAACCTGGTGCAGGGTGGAGAAAATGTGCAAAAACAAGTCAGCTTCATTTGCAACTGCTGCCGCTGTTGCTGTGAAGGCTTAATCGCGGCCCGGAAATTCGGGGCTCTGCTGCCCATTCAGACCTCCAACTTCATGCCTGCGTTTGAGATGGGCAAGTGCAACGGCTGCGGCATCTGCTCACGCATATGCCCTGTAGAAGCAGTGCAGATGGCTGCAGCGCGAGAAAATGGCTCCCGGCCATACGCTGTGCTGGATGAATCAATCTGTCTGGGCTGCGGCATTTGCGTGCGCAACTGTCCGCAAACGGCCATCCGCTTGTACCCGAGGCCGCAAAGGGTCATCACGCCACTGGACATGTTCCATCGCACCGTTCAGATGGCTGTTGAGCGCGGTGTGTTACAAAATCTGATTTTCGACAACCAGGCGCTGCTGAGCCATCGGATGATGGCTACACTCCTGGGCGTCATCCTGAAACTGCCGCCCATCAAACAAGCGATGGCCAAGGAACAACTGCAATCTTTGTATCTGGAAGCACTGATTGCTTGGAAAGGTGGTTTTTTTCCAAACACCCCAGCGATGCGGAAATTGTCCGAGACACCCGCAAAACGCGCCTATGAACACGTCAATTGAAGGACAGGCCGGCGGAAGCGACCGCCGGCCCTATAATACTTTTACTTGGCAGCTTTAATATTGACCGAAGACTCGGCCAATTCGGTCAACTCCCTATCGGTCCTGCTTTCCTCATCAAGCGTCTGCTGCAGCAAAGAGGCCTGTTCGGTATAGCCCAGGTGTTTGGCATACGTTCGGGCTGTGCCGTAGCCGGATATTTCATAATGTTCCACCCGCTGTGCGCTGGCGATCAGGGCTGCGTCCAGAACATCGTTATCTATGTCTCCTCTGAAAAAACTCTTATCTTTTTTTATAAAGCTTTCGCCTTCTTTGATAATGCCCTTCATCCCTTCGCATTTTGAACTCTCGGCTTTTTCGCCGAGTTGATCGAAAATTTCCTCTAACCGCCTAACCTGGTGTTTGGTTAATTCCAAATGCTTCATGAAAGCATTTTTAAGCCGGCTGTCGTCAGTGGCCTCGACCATCTTGGGCAACGCTTCCAATATTTGGTTTTCAGCCGAATAAAGGTCATTTAGTTCATGTATGTATAATTGTTTGAGGTTATCTAACTTCATGGAACTATCCTCCTGTTTATTCTATCTATAAAAGCCGACTCCGTGGCAGGATGCACCGCATCGGGGAGATCCGTCGGCCTGTTACATAAGTTGGGATTGGCGGGGTCATTATGAAATGGGCAATAAGAGGTATTATACGGATTAAAACCCGCATATCATTTTGATAGGAATAAATTTTAAAACGGAAGGGCAGGAGAGTCGGCGCGATGAATGCCCCAAGCTCTCCTGTTCCCTTTTTAAATATTCTCGCCGGTACCGGGCGTTTTCTGCCCCACCTTAGAAGATATGTCCTGGGTTGCTTGACTCGCCTTAGAGGATATGTCCTGGGTTGCTTGACTCGCCTTAGAGGATATGTCCTGGGTTGCTTGACTCGCCTTAGAGGTTAGGTCCTGGGTTGCTTGACTCGCTTTTTGTTCCGCACGTTCGGAAGTTTCTTTAGACACCAATCCTTGCCGTTCGGCTTCTTCCTTGGCAGCCTCTTTGCCTTCCCGAATCACCGCCTCGACTTGTTCAAGTTTTTCCCTACCGGTCTCACGTGCGCTGTCGAGCATATCATCGCGGATGGGCCCCAGTTTTTCATCTTCATAGCGGCTTTCAGGAATCATCAGGCCTATGGCGGCGCCGGCGGCCAACACGATCCCGGCAATCGCCAGAGGGTTGGTCTCCAGAGACCTGTAAAAGCTCTGAGTGGCCGATTGGCCGCTTTGGGAAAATCGCTGCTGAGCGCGCCGACCATACGCCGAGGCGGACGCGCTGAACTGCTCGGCCCTCTGACGTACCTGTTCGCCCGTTTGTGAGGCTTTTTGCCGAAGCTGTTCGCCCGTCTGCGACGCCTTGGTGCGCATCTGTTCACTTACTTCAGCAGCGCGGCTTCTGGCCTCATCCATTTTCTGGCGTCCTTTCATTTTGATATCATCGGCGCGCCGGCGCGCTTCCTCTACTTTTTCGCGGCCCTTGCTTTTGATATCCTCAGTGCGGCGACCGGTTTGTTCGCTGGGCTGTGAACGTCTGCGATCGATGAACCCCATGCCATAGGTTCCCGAGGCGTCTGTACCGACACTCCTGCGCCTGTCTTCGAAACCGAATTCCTCCTCGGCTTGAATTGTCCCATAAGTACTTTCCTCCTGGCGCACCCCGTTGGCGATCAGCCAGGCCAAGCCCCCTCCGACGAGCATGGTCGGCAGTGGATTCTGTTTGAGCGCCTCAAAAAACACCGCTCCCCATTTTCTCGACGTTTCACCGGTCTGTTTCGCCATGGCACTTGCCCTCCCTACCGTGGCTTGGCGGGCCCTGTCCTTCACCTGCTCTTTTAGTCGCGAAGGCGACAGACGCCGTTCAAGCTCGTTGATGGTTCGTATGGTTTCGTCGCGCGTCCTATCAATTTCAGCCCTTATTTGGGCAATGGGCGGATTGCCGGAGGGGATCCCCCGATTGCCAGTCTCACTCGCGCGTATCCGGCCCTTTTCTACGTCGTCTGCTGTTTTATCCATTTTTTATTCTCCTTGAGCGAAATGATCGCCTGCTCAGGTTTAAGATCCTTGCTGCGCAAGCGGTTTTTGCCGACCATTAAGCACGTGCCCCCGATCGCTAACACGACCACTGCCACGATTAAGGTGGACAGCCATAGTGGCATCCATGTCGCTAATCCAATCGATGCGGCTCCCAACAAAACCAGCAGACCGGCGTACAAAAGCACGCCACCAGCACTTATCAATACGGCATCCTTGGCCATACTGGATGCCTTCTGAGTCATTTCGATGCGCGCCAACTCAATCTCCTTGCGCATCAACGTGGTCACCTGATTGGTCAAATCAGAAAACAGTTCGCCCAGCGAACGTTGGTCCTCTTGCTCGAAGGTGCCATACTCCCTATGAAATTGTCTTTGCATGATCACTCCTTATTTTCAGCCAGATCGCCATATCAATGCTGGCGCCCACCCGCCTTGATAAATCTGGCGGCGGCAATACCGAGTACAAAAGCGCCCCCCATGATCATCCAGGGCTTGCTGCGTGCATATTGCTGGAGATCGTCCACGATGTCGTCGATCTCGCGGGATCCCAGATATCCACCTAACTGTTCGATTTTTTTGGCAGACATCCGGACCAGGTCCGCACTTCGGTTGCTCTCGTCCATTTGGGCCCCTGTTTCGCGCAAGGCGCCGGCAGTATCGTTCAATTGCTCTACCAATCTCTCTTTGCGACTCGAAAGAAATGGAATGACACGTTTCTGTGTTTCCTGTTTGACTTTTTCACCTCGGAAAGACAGCTTTTCCTGCATCTCTTCGATACGGTGCTTGCCTTCCCCTTCGTGCATACCTTCCGTTCCGGGCGTCACTCTCCCAGCTGCATAACTCTGCGTATCATCCCTGCCGGCCATCTCTGGCTGGCTCTCTGAAAATCGACTCGTGTGGCCCACCCCTCCGGGATCCGATAGGCGGGTTTTCTCATGGCTTTTGTCACTTTCCGCAAAACCTTGTACCTCCGGGCGGCCTTCCATTTTAGGGGGGTCTGTTGAAAACGAACTGCCGCGCCCAATGCCTCCGGGATCACGGCCACCGGTGGAACCGCCCGCGATGCTCTTGTCTCCCCGGCCCGCCATCGTTGGTTGGCTTTCGGAAAAAGCGCTTCTGTGACCCACGCCTCCCGTCTCTGGCTGGCTGCTTGAAGAGGATTTTTTTTCGTCTTCCACCGGTTCGGTTTGCAGATTGGTTTTATCCTTTTCCATGCTCATGTTAATCTCCTTTCGCAAAACACTCGTTGATAACTTACTTTTACATCAGGCCCTTACCTGCAGCGCAGGAGCTGCAAACCGGAACGAAATGAATACGATCCTGGTATGCCCCTCATGGACACGGCCCAAAGCGGTTCTTTTGTGAATGTTCGAGACTGTGAATGTTCGAGACGATTCACTCGATGCGCGGGCCGACTGGAAGAAGCGAAACACCTTACGCGTAACATTAGGGTCCCAAGCCATACGCGTACATAGGGTCAGCATTGTATCCCGACAGTATGCATCCTTTATTTAGGGCCTCACGAATCTTTGAGAATCAACTATGCCAGTTTTGCGGCTTCCAACAAAGTTGTCATATCCGCCACATCCACAAAACCGGTTTCGGTGGATTGCTGTAGCTTTTTGAAATCCCCACGGATCATTTTCAGGGCGAACCGTTCAGCGTCTATTTCTTCGGTGGTACGGATGCCCATACGCCGGAAAAACGGCAGTGGCGGGCACCATCCCTGAATGGCATGCTGCAGCAGAAACCCTGCCACCCCGGCCGACAACCAATAGAACCGGGGATGCACTTTGCTGCCCAGAATAAAGCTCACTAAAGACAATGCAGCGGCATTGGCTTCCAAGGTTCGTTCAATATCCCATTCACCGTCCAATTCCTTGAGGCGCTCCTCAATGGCCTCCGGTCCGGCTTGCTGGTAATACTGAATATCGGCTTGCATGCGTTGTTTGATTTTACGTTGGGATGAATCCGAAGTATGCAGCACAACGCGGGTCCTGGCGTCAGGAATCATGAATATTCCTCCTTTTCTTGTTAAAGCAGTTGATTGACAAACTGAAAGATAAGAACTCCGGATCTGTGGCAAAATACAGACCCCACCCCCTTTAAGCCGAGCTTACTCAGTATATCGAAATCGGTTTCAATCCCCGGTGATCCCGGAAATGCCAACGCATCAAAACAAATACACGTTTCGTAATGGCCATCGCTTATTCGCGAGGCGCAAGGACTGTAAAGAACCCGGAGAGAGTTGCTGAGTCGGTTTTTGCAACTAAATTTATGCCGGTGCGCACCATCGTGCGATGCGCAACGATCAGCTGACTTCGGAATTGGTACGAAGGAGGTGATCCGTGGGGGATCGCCTGTGAGCACCGAAGGTGAGATTAATTGCTATGGAGGTAAATCCGCATGCCAGCCAGGGCGATGTGGAAGGGCGTGATCCGCTTCGGCAGCATCAGCGTGCCCATTAAATTCTATGCAGGGGTTTCAGACCGCAAGGTCCACTTCCGATTGCTGCATCGCGCGGATCACGCGCCTGTCCAGCAAAAAATGGTACATCCGGATACCGGACAGCCTGTTGCCTCCGACGAGGTCCGCCGCGGGTACGAAATCGAACCGGGCGAAATGATCCTTCTGGATGATGCGGATCTAAAGGTCCTGGAACCACCGGATAGCCGTGAGATCAGCATAACCCGCTTCGTACGCCCGGAGCAGATCAGCCACCAATGGTTCGACCGGCCCTATTACCTGGGACCGGACGGAAAAAACGAGGTCTATGCAGCTTTTGTTCTGGCCCTGCGCGAACAGCGCCTGGCAGGTGTTGCGCGCTGGACGATGCGCAAGAAGGCCTACTTCGGCGCTCTGAACGCGGCCAGCGGTTACCTGAAAATGATGACGTTGCGCCACGCAGATGACATCGTGGACGTATCCGACCTGCAGGCACCGCAATCCCGGGAGTTGACGCGCCCTGAATTGCGCATGGCCCAACAGTTGGTCGAAGCGCTTGAAGATAAATTCGATCCGCAAGCTTTCAAGGACGACTATACCGAACGGGTCCGCGCATTGGTGATGACCAAGGCGAGGGGCGAAACGCCCTCTTTTCCGAAGGCCGAGCTGCGCCCGTCGCCAGTCATCTCTTTGGCCGACATGCTGAAGCAGAGCATCAAAAACGCCCATGAGGAGAAACGTAAAATTGCCCGAGCATGAACCATCATCCGCGCGCGGATTTTCAATCTGGTCCGGAACGATCACCTTCGGTCTGGTCAGCGTGCCGGTCACCTTGTTGCCGGCACAGCGTTCCACGCGCGCTTCCCTGCGCATGCTGGCACCGGACGGCACCCCCTTGCGGCGCCGCTACTACTGTTCCGAAGAAGATCGCCTGCTCGAACCGGAGGAGATCGTACGCGGTTATGAAATCGAGAAGGGACACTATGTCGTCATCACTGATGACGAACTGGCAGCACTGGCGCCCAAGCGCAGCAGGGAGATCGATCTGCGCCTTTTCGTACCGGTCGCGCAGATTGATCCGTCCTATTTCGAGCGGGCCTATTTCCTGGCACCGACCGGTGACACGATCAAGCCCTATCGCCTTCTGGCGGCGGCTATGGAAGCGTCCGATCGCGCCGGCATTGCCACATTCGTCATGCGCGGCAAAGAATACCTGGTGGCCATATTATCCGCGAACGGCATCTTGCGCGCTGAAACCCTGCGTTTCGCCGACGAGATCCGCTTGCCCCAGGATATCGGCCTGGCAGAACCGGACAACGCCCCGGCGCCTTTGATTGAACGCATGACCGCTGAAATCCGCGCCGCCGCCGCCGATTTTGACGCCACCGAACTGGCCGATCCATACACGCCACGCCTTCTGGATGTTGTCCGTAAAAAACGTGAACAAGGCGCAAGCGTGCTCTCGATAAAGGACCGCGCGGATGTTGCCGATGACACTGAGGAAGAAAACAATGTCATAGATTTGATGGAGATTCTCAAACGCAGCGTCGGTTTGAAGGAAACTCGGAAATCGCGGCCCTCCTCCAAATCGTGAGCCGGACCACGCTACTGTTGTCCCCATGTGAATTTAAAGCGTTCACCCCATAACGCAAATTCTGCGGATACCTTAAAAAGTAAGAATTTGCCCTCGCGCATCAATGGATGCTGTCGTTCCTTTTTACAATAACCCACAAACGGAACACGCAATGGATGCCTTACAGCAGATGGGAAGAGCCATTATTTTTGCATCCACCTGGCCGCGCATCTTGGGCATTCTCGCCATCATGACGCATTTCTTTCTGATGACGGGTGAGGCTTGGGCCGAGAACATCCCGGGCGATGCGCGGGCGCCTTCCGGAACTGGCACGGAGGCTGCCCCGGCGGCAACCGAGCTGGCGCCGGTGGTTGTCACCGCCCCGCGCATCGCTTCCGAGATCAGCCGCGTGCCGGCGGCGGTCAGCGTCATCGATAATGCGGATATCCAACAGGGGCGCCCGGCCGTCAAACTGGATGACGCACTCCGGCGTGTACCCGGTCTGTACGTTCAAAACGAACACAACTTCGCCCAGGATCTGCGCATATCCATGCGCGGATTTGGCGCACGCTCGGCTTTCGGAGTGCGCGGCATCCAGATCTACGTCGACGGGATCCCCCAAACGCTGCCCGATGGTCAAACACCCCTCGAGGCCATCGACCCGAGCGCCATTGGGCATATCGAAGTCATGCGCGGTCCGATATCCGCGCTTTACGGCAATGCATCCGGGGGGGTCATCACGATTGTCACCCAGGACGCTCCGCTGCACCCGTTCATGGCGGCTAAAACAGTGATCGGCGCCTACGGTCTGGAAAAATATGTCCTGCAAGGCGGCGGACAGACCGGGCGCTACAATGGGTTCGCCACCTTGTCCCATCTGCGCAATGACGGATACCGCGCGCACAGCCAGGCTGAAAACACGCTTTTCAGCGGCAAGCTGCGCTTCGATATCGATGATGTCTCCGACCTTACCCTGCTTGTGAACACGGTTGACGCCCCCCAGGCCCAGGACCCCGGAGGACTGACGGCCGAACAGGTGCGCTCCGACCCGTCGCAGGCGGCCCCTTTGAGCCTGTTGTACAATACCGGTGAGGAATTCAACGATGAACGCATCGGCCTTGTGTATCGCCGTGCGCTTCGTCCCCGCCACAATCTTGAAGTTGCAGGGTATGCCAGCCAGCGCGATCTTGAAAACGCGATCCCCTTTCGCTTTATCGAATTGGACCGGCAGGTGACCGGCGGCCGCGTCCAATACGACGCGAGCGCGACGCTGGCCGGCCATGCACATCGCATGGTGGCCGGAATCGATCTGCAACACCAAGCCGACGATCGCAACAATTTCGATAATGTGGGCGGCCGGCCAGGCGACACCATGCTGCTGTCGCAAGATGAAGCGGTTACCGCGCTGGGGGTTTATCTGCAGGATGAGGTCAGCCTCACACACGATCTTTCGCTGGTTTTAGGCGGGCGCTACGATCGCGTGCGCTTTCGGATAGACGATCGCTTCCTGGCCGATGGCGACGATTCGGGATCCAGGGTCTTCGACCAGTTCACCGGCCGTTTGGGATGGATTCTCGCCCCACTGCCGGATTTGCGCCTGTATGCCAACATCGCGCAATCTTTTGAGACACCGACCAGCACCGAAGTGGTCAATCGGCCCGACGGTGGGGGCGGCATCAACCCGGAGATCGAACCGCAACGCGCGACCAATTACGAAATCGGTCTGCGTCGCGACATCAATCGCAGCACGTCCGTGCAGGCGGCTGTTTTTTATATTCGCCTCGAAGACGAATTGATCGCTTTCCGCGATGCCACCGATCGGGTCTTCTATCGCAATGCCGGCGAGTCACGGCGGATCGGGGCGGAGATCGAATGGACCCACAAGTTCCTGCGCGACTGGGAATTTCATCTGGCCTATACTTACCTGGACGCTCAATTCGAAAACTACCGCAAAGACGCGCGCGATCTGGATGGCAATGATGTGCCCGGTCTGCCCCGCCATCAGATTTGGAATGAACTCGTGTATCGGCACGCTTCCGGTATCTACGCAGCCGCCAGCGCCGGGTACATCGGACGTTTTTATGTGGATGACGAAAATACGCTCAGCAATGACCACTACACCGTGGTCGATCTGCGCACAGGGTTCATAAAACAGTGGACCCATTGGCGCATTGAACCCTTTGTGGGTGTGCGCAACCTCTTCGATGCCGAATACAATGGCAACGTGCGCATCAATGCCGCCGGCGGCCGTTACTTCGAACCCGCGCCTCCCGTCAACGTCTATGGCGGTATCGCGCTCGCGCATGAATGGCAGTAAAGGAACGGCGCATGGCATCCATGACACAAAGGACCTTCATTCTTGCCATTTCCCAGTTATTTAACTTCGCCGTGCAATTCATGAGCCCGATATTCCTGGTGCGCCTGCTCGACAAAACCACCTTCGGGCAGTACAGAGAATTTTTGGTCTATTCGGCGATATCCTTGTCCTTTATCAGTTTCGGGGTCAAAGGCAACCTGATGTACTTCATTTCGGTCGATCCCGCGAATGAGAAAAAGTTGGTGACCAATACGACTTTTCTATTATTCGCTTTCAGCCTGATCGGCATCACGGCCATCTACTTCTTGCGAAATCAAATCGGCAACCTGACAACCTACAATTTCATATTTTGGCTGATGCTGTATATTTTCTGCTACCAGAATATCGATCTGCTGGACACATTGCTGCTGGCCAGGAAACGCTCCGACCATGTGCTCTATTGGACCAGCGCCAATATCATCATCCGCACCGGAACCCTGATATGGGTGGCCTATCGCACCAATGACGTGCTGCGCATCATCTATCTGCTGATCATGCTCGAAGTCGCCAAAACCATTTTCACTGTCGCTTACCTGCTCAAAAACCGTTTGCTGGGGGTGCGAATCGATCGTCATCTGCTGAAACAACAGTTGTACTACATTCTGCCGTTGGGCTTCGCCGCGGTGATCGGACAATTCAACACCAATTTGAGCAACGTGATCATCTCGGCCAAGCTGGGTGCGGCGGCTTTGGCAATATACGCCATCGGCAGCCAGAAGATTCCTCTGTTGAACATTATCACCCAATCGGTGACCTACGTCATCTTTCCGGAGATGGCCGGCCGGATAAAAAAGGACCCCATGCTGGCCCTGGGGTTGTGGAATCAGTCCAATGTATTGTATGCATTTTTGCTGCTGCCGTGTTTTTTTATTCTGTTTGTCTATGCAGACGTTCTGATCAATACGCTCTTTACTACCCAGTACAGCGAAGCCATTCCGTTGTTCAGGATCTATCTTCTGCTCATGGTCCGCAGGTGTTTCGAACTGGGCACGCCATTGCGGGCCATGAACAAAAACATGTATTTTGTTTTCGCTAATTTCCTGGCTCTGATCGTGAATATTGTTCTGGTGTATGCGCTTTTCACGCTGATCGGATTTTATGGGCCGGCTATCGCTTTTGTCATAGCCGAATTTGCCCTCGGAATTTTTTTGTCGGTCAAAACCATTTCCAGCTATCAAATCAGCTGGCGCGAACTGCTGCCGTGGAAGAAAATCGGATGGATCGTACTGATCAATTTTCTGGCGCTGCCGGTTCTGCTGCTGCGCAATGTCTTCGATCTGCACCCGATCGCGGCCGCGGGGCTATTCAGCATTATGTTCATGGGGGTCTATTTGATGGCGCTGCGCTGGCTGCAAATAGACGAGGTGGATCTGTTTATGTCCAAGATACTCCATAAACTGAATATCCGCTGGAAACGACGGGCCGCGGCATCGACCTGAAAAATAGTTTCGATGAGATTGGTCCGACAGTCAGATGCTTTTGCCGGCCAGGGGAAGTGTTTCGTACCAGCGGTCATCGCGGGCGGCGATCTTGCGCTCACGCCCAAGGTCGGCGACCACTTTTTCCAACTCCGCAGCGCGATGATCGGGCGTATGCGCGCTCAACACGCGCTGACGTGCACGGTCGGCCATGTGACGCCTCACATCCTCTCCCGTCGTGCGCAGCCAGTGCAGTGTTTCTTCTGAGCTGCGACTGATCAAAATCTCTTCACCGGGCACAAAGAGTGTCTCAAGTCCGGGCCACGCGTCGCTGATGATGGGCGTTGCGCAGGCGGCCGCCTCGAACAGCCGCACGCTGGGGCAATAGCCGGCCTGGATCATGTCGGCCCGGGTCAGGTTGAGGGTGAAACGCTGGATGTTGTAAAAATGACGATGGTCTTCGGGAGCGACATGGTCAATACGCGCAATGTTGTCGGCCCATTGCAGGGAATCCGGATACTGGGGCCCGGCCACGACAAAACGCCCCTGCGGCCAGACTTTGGCCGGTGCGATCAACAACTGCGCAAGGGCCGGTTGGCGATCCGGGCTGTAGGTACCCATGTAACCCAGGTCGTACGCCTGGGTCTTCCCGGAGGGAAAATAGGATGCCGGATCGGCACTGCAGTACAATGCATAGACCTCTGGGATATGGTATTCTTTCTGGGTCGCGGACAGGAAAGGCCCTCCAGTGAACGAAAGATAGACATCGAATCGCGCGATCAGATCGTCGGTCATGTAACTGCAGCGGCCGGCCTTCACATTGGCGACGGTCACTGGCGTATCGATGTCATAGAACGCCGTCACGCCCCGGGCAGTGGCCACTACCCATTCACCGACCGCCACGCCGTCAGGCACATAAGAGCCGAGCACAACCACATCTGCATTGCGCACCAGTTCGTTATAGCGGCGTTTCAACTCCGATACGAGCGGGTAAAGCCCGATGGTGCAGTACGGCGCCGTCTGCAGATCGCGATTGACAGCGTACCAGGGTGTATCGCGTTCCAGAAAGGTGACCTGATGGCCGCGTCGCGCCAAGGCCGCGATCAGGCCACGGTAGGTGGTGGCGTGGCCGTTGCCCCACGACGAAGTGATTGACAATCCGATAAAGACGATGTTCATCAGTCCTCCAGAATTTCCAGCAATAGGGTTTCGATTTGCGCCGCCCGCAGGGTGTAGGTATGCTGTGCGCGCACGCGCCGCATGGCCGCGCAACCGATCTGGGCAGCCTCGTCGGGCCGCAGGTTTTCCAGCAAGGCAATAACTTCTTCGCCATTGCGCGCAACGAGGCACTCGCTGCCGGGGGTCAGGAATGCGTCCAGGCCGGGCCAGGCATCGCTGATCAGGCAGGCGCCAGCACCGGCGGCTTCGAATATGCGCGTTGCCGGTGAAAAGCCCACATCGGCCATACTCTGCCGGTTGATGTTGAGAATGGCCAACGACGAGCAGTTAAAAGCATTGTGCTGATCGGTGTAGACATGCCCGAGGTAGTGCACATTGGGCAGGTCGGGCGCATGCTGCGCCCACCCACTGCCGCCAAGCACAAAACGCCGGCCACGCAAGGCCGCAGCCGGTTGAAAGAAAAATTGGTGGACACGCGCCTCGCGGTCGGGCATGCGGTTGCCGAGAAAACCCAGATCCGCCGTGAATCGTGGATCGCGGGCAACTGGAAAGTGGGTGGTGGTATCCAGAGCATTGTAAATCGGCTCGCAACGCCGCGCACCCAGTTCGCTGAAAGCCGACACCACCGGCGGTCCGCCGCCATAGGTCAGCACCGCGTCGTAGTCGGGGATCAATCCGGCCAGCGGATGCGCCGGGTCGGTACGGATGGCGGCCAGTGTCGCCGGGGCGTCCACATCCCAATAAACAACCCGGTTGTGACCGTTGCGCAGGTCCAAAACGGCTGCTTCGAGCAGATCGTCGTAGACCCCTACCCCGCTGGCCTTCACGATGATATCCGCATCCGCGGCCGCTTGCAGGGCGGCACGCACACCGCTCTCGTCATCGGCGGGATAGACGCGAACGGTCGCCCAGGGCGGATCGGCCATATCGCGATGCTGCTGCCGTTCATAAGCATCCGGTTCGTAAAACGTGATCCGGTGCCCCCGTGCGTGCAGGGCGCGAATCAGGCCGCGATAGTAGGTGGCCGCACCATTCCAGAAGGCCGAGACAAGGGAAGAACCGAAAAATGCAATATCCAGGTTTTTGGATGTCATGGTCACCTCGCGATTGGGTATGGTTCTCACGCGCGCCGATGCAGCGCCCGTTGCGCCCCTTGTTTTCCCAACAATTGCTGGTAAAGTGCCAGATAGGCGCAGGCCATTTTCTCGGCCGTGTATTCCAACGCGCGCTGCCGGGCCTTGCGGGCACGCCTGTGGCGCAGCTTTGGGTCTTCGATCAGGCATTCGAGCGCGGAGCGCAGCAGATCGGTCCGGCGTGGGGGCACGAACACTGCGGCGCCGTCCCATGTTTCACGCAGACTGGGAATGTCGCCGAGCACCAGGGCGCAGCCGGCCAGGGCCGCCTCGAGCACGGTCAGGCCAAAAGGTTCATACAGCGCGGGCAACGCGTAGATCGAGGTTTTGGAAAGCCACGCCGCAAAACGCAATTGGCTCAAGAAGCCCAGGGGATGGACACTATCGATAGTCGTCTGTCCGCCGTCTGGATGGCGCTGTTCTCCGGCCACCATCACCGGCCAAGCCAGATCTTCGGCCACCTGCGCCAGCGCTGAAATATTCTTGGCCGCATCCCATACCCGCCCGGCGCTGAGAACAATCGGTGCCTTGGCCGAGGACATCGGGAAATCTGCAATGCCACGCCCGTTAGGAATGGGATGGCATTTTTTGAAGGGGCCGTAATAACGGTCGAGTTCGGCCAGCATCGCGGCGGTAGGCGCGGTCACAGCATCGGCTGCGGCCAACCCCATCTGAACAGCCTCGCGGTAGCGGTCCCAGCGCCGCGACGGCGCGCGCCGCTTGACCGCCTGATACCATGAAAAAACGCAAGAATGGCCTACCACCAGAACAGGTGCGGAAAATCCCATGGCCGCATGGGCATAGCTGTTCAGGTGCACCACATCCGGGTCGCATCGATCGCTCAGGTCACGCAGCCATTCGCCCGAGCGGCGCACATCATCCCAAGGGTCCTGCATCCATTCCAGGCGACACGGAAAGGCGTAAATCGCGAAATCGTCGTACGCCATTCTTTCCTGAGCAGGCGTTTCCCCGAAGGCCGCGATCAACGGCTCCACGCCCAATTTCTTCAGCCCCCGCGCCAACTCCATGGTATAATACCACACCCCTCCGATGGTATCGGTAGTAATCAATACCCGCCGGATGTCCGGAACTGGCAGGGGAATTGGGTTTGGGACCATGGATTACACTTCTCTTTTTTCCCCGTATACCGCGTCCAACACTTCTGCGACGCGGATCAATCCTTCGATCTGTGCGTCGTAGCGAGCGTTATTGCCCAGCGTGCGCGCCCAGTGCACGGCCGCGGCGCCCCACCAGTCATCCGAAGGTGGCGTAAGTACTTCGCGCTGCGTGCCTTGATAGCGCTCCGTTTGAAAATTGAAGAAGGAGCCGCCCACATTGCGGACGCAGCAGCCGCCCTTGGTTCCGTAGAAGACGGCTTGGATTATTGCTTCGCGGCCGGCCGACAGATTCCACGAGCAGGCCAGGCGCGCATCGATGCCACCGTCCAGGGCCATGTGCACCGATGCGAAATCTTCAATCTCCGCGCGTCCGTCGAGTGGGGCGCCGCCGGCAAAAAGTGTGCTGGACACGTGGGATACACCGGGATTGTCCAGCAGCCAGAACATCAAGTCGACCAGATGGGTGCCCAGATCGATGACACACCCACCGCCAGCGGCGGTTTTGTCGTAGTACCAGGGTTTGTCCGGGCCGTAGGCATTATGGAAGACCAAATCTACCGCAAAGACTTTTCCAAACGCACCCTCCATCAGCAGGCGCCGCATCTGGTCCAGCCCGCGCAAATGCCGGTAACTCAGGTCGACGCCTAAAAGACGGTCGGCCGTGCGCGCGGCGCGGATCACGCGGCGGGTTTCGTCAGCATCGAGCGCCAATGGTTTCTGGCAGAAGACCGGCACATTGGCTTGCAGGGCCGCACAGGCTTGGGCGGCATGCTGCGCGCTGGGGGTCGCAATGACGATCCCGTCCAGATCCAGGGCCAACAATGCTTCCAAATCATGAACGCACTGTGCCCGCGGCGCGATGGTCAGTGCATTCGTCTGGTTTTGAGCGGAAGGATCGGCAATGGCGGCCACATCCACCAAATCGCTGTCGACCATGGACTTGAGGCGGTGACCGCCGATCCAGCCCACGCCCAGAAATCCCAGACGTGGTTTGGACCTCAGGGTGTGCGGGAGCGATGCGGACTTGTTGTTTATGGCGTAATCCATGCTTTTAAAAATCCTTCCGGGCGTTTTTCGAGCGTGTGGAACGCGTCGGCCAATTCCGGCAAGCTGAAGCGATGCGTGTACAGCGGCGCTGGATCGATGCGTCCTTCGCAAACCGCCCGGATGGCCGCGGCGATACCTTGCAGATAAATATCGGCATCACGTTCATGCGCGTTGATGACGTCGATGCCGCGCCAGTTCCACTGCTGCATATTGACCTGGCGCGGCCCGTCCTGATGATAGCCGGCAATGACCAGGCGTCCGCGCACAGCGGTGATCTCGGCTGCCAGATCAAGCGCCCACTGCATGCCGACTGCTTCGATGACCCGCTCGCAACCCCGGCCGCCGGTCCATTCCATGATACGCGCGGCCACCGAAGGATCCTCGGAGCACAACCGCAGGTGAGCGCCGCTCTGGCGAGCCGTTTCCAGCGCAAAGTCGCGCCGGCTGACCGCGATGACGCGGGCGCCTTGTTGAACGCACAAACGGGTCAACAGCGCGCCCAGAAAGCCGATGCCGATGACGGCCACATCCTGGCCAGGTGCAATGCGGCTGCGCTGGAAGATATTCATGGCGCAGCCCAGGGGTTCACCCGCAAATGGGTGATCGTCCAGTTCCGGCGGCAACGGCAGAGCCGCGGCGGCAGGTGCGATGTCATACTGCGCGTATGCGTTCTGCGACAACACGGCCACGCGTTGCCCAATGGCGTGCTCGCGAACATTTTCACCGAGGGCATCGATCACCCCCCAACCTTCATGGCCCGGGGCACCGGGCGCCAGCGGATAGTGCTGCCAGGGACCGCCCAGCCAGGGGCCCAGGTTGGAAGCGCACACGCCGCACCCCTGCAGCCGCACGCGCACCTGTCCGGGGCCCGGCTGCGGCATGGGCACTTTTTCGATACGGACCGTACGTGCAGCGGTAAATACGGCCGCCTGCATGGTCGCGGCAGGTTCGGCGCTCGGCCGAGGGACCGATGTCCCGAGCGCTGATAAGCTGTTTTTTGTCATCCGATCTCCTAAGCCGGTTTCGCCGGAAGATCGAGGGATTTCCGGCAACGGTTAGACATTCATTTCAGCGGTGTTCAAAAAGAGCGCGGCGCTGCCGGGTGGGTATTGCTGGAACCAGCGATGCAGCGCGGTAACGCCGGCGCGCACATCCATCCGGGGCGCCCATCCGCTGAGTTCACCGAAGCGGCGGGTGTCGGCCACGAAGTACCGCTGATCGCCATGACGCCACTGGGCAAACTGCACAACCGGGGCTTTGCCTTCCAATTCGGCGATCATTGCGAGCAGTTCCACCAGGCTCAGGGTATTGGCCGGGCCCCCGCCGATGTTAAAGGCCATGCCGCTGAATGGCCTGGCCTGCCGCCAGGCGATCTGGAGTGCATCGAGCAGATCGTCGACATAAAGCAGATCGCGCACCTGCATACCATCACCAAATACGGTAATAGGAATGCCGGCGCATCCACACAGCAGGAAATGGGCGACCCAGCCCTGATCTTCCGTACCGAACTGATGCGGACCGTAGATACAGCTCATGCGGAACACCACCGCAGTCAGATCGTACACACGCGCATAATCGAGAATATACTGGTCGGCGGTTCCCTTGGAGCAGCCATAAGGGCTCCAGAACTGAAGCGCCTGGGTTTCGTCGATGCCCCAGCGGCGCGTGGAACTCTTTCGGGGCTCATAGCGCGAGCCGTTGCGGCGCAGGGGCACATCGTCGAGATTGCCATACACCTTGTTGGTCGATGTGAATACGAGCGATGGCGGATGTTTCTGACGGCGCATGGCTTCAAGCAGGGTGAGCGTGCCGCGCACATTGATATCGAAATCTTCCAGCGGTTGCGCAATGCTCGTGGTCACCGCCACCTGTGCGGCCAGGTGAAACACATGCTGTGTGCCCTGCAGCGCCTTTTCCACGGCCTGGGAGTCGCGCACGTCGGCGATGCTGATCTGCAACCGTTCGGGGTCGTGCCGAGCGGCCAGCCAGTCGAGATTACGTTGAACCCCCCGCCGCGAAAGATTGTCCAGGACCCGCACGGTGCAGCCTTCGGAAAGCAGGCGATGCGCCAGATTGGTGCCGATAAAGCCGGCGCCGCCGGTGATCAGAACCGTTTCGCCCGAACTGGCTGTCTGTCTGGTGCGCTTACACGATGGATAGGCGCTCATACAGTCAAACCCCTTTCTGCCAGTTCCAGGTGGGCACGGTCAACATGGTCTTCGGCTTGTTGATCGGCCAGCCACTTGCATAATTCAGCCAGTCCGTCGGTCATGGATATTTCCGGATGATATCCGAGCAGACGACGCGCGCGGCTGATATCCGCATAGCAATGCCGAATGTCGCCGACGCGGTATTTACCGGTGATTACCGGCGCGATGTGCGGTTTGCCCATGACCTGCGCCAGCAGCTCAGCGATCTCGATGATGGTGTAAGCCTGGCCGCTGCCGATATTGAGCACCTCTTCCTTCAGGTCGGAGGCCAAGGCCATGCGGCAGGCGCGCGCCACATCGTGCACGCTGACGAAATCCCGCTGTTGGCGGCCGTCTTCGAATATCAGCGGCGGCTTGTTGTTCAACAGGCGCGCGGCAAAGATCGCCAGCACCCCAGTATACGGGTTGGACAGCGCCTGACGCGGTCCGTAGACATTAAAAAAACGCAGGGCCACAGTCGGTATCCCGTAGGTACGACCGGCCATCAGGCACAACATCTCCTGGTCGTACTTGGAAAGCGCATACACCGAACTGAGCGTCAGCGCTTTGCTTTCAGGCGTGGGCATCGGAATGAGTGGCGCGCCGTTGACATCCAGGATATCCCAGACCCCGTCACCGAGTTGCTGGTGCGTGCGTTGACCGGCGGTAAGGCGCACGTTGTCGGCGGTGCGGTAGCAGCCTTCCCCATATATACTCATGCTTGAAGCGACCACGAGTTTTTTTACGGGGTTTTTGATGACTTCTTCGAGGAGCACGGCCGTTCCCAGACTATTGGTCTGCATATACTTTTCGATCTGATACATGCTTTGACCGACCCCGACCGCGGCCGCCAGATGCACCACCGCACCCGCGCCTTTCAGGGCCGCAGCCACGGTTTTGCGGTCGCAGATATCGCCCTGAATAATTTCCGCCCGCGGGTTCAGGTAGGTTGGTATGGCCCCGTCCGGCCCATGCACTTGTTCGCATAGATTGTCCAGAATGCGGACGCTGTGCCCCAGTCGCACAAGGTCATCCGCCAGGTGAGAACCTATAAATCCGGCCCCCCCTGTAATCAGAATTGAATGTTCCATTTATCGTTCCTTGGTTTCAATTTTGGTAGAACGGCACGTTGTGAAGAACCAACGGGCAACGATCCCACTGGCAAACAGTTATGGGTCAACGACCCAAAAAGAAGTTGTGCAACAGAATGGGTGCGAAAAGAAGATTTGCTTCAGTCCAGGTAATCACAATAAGGCACGGACCGTATTACTACTTGCGATAACGTGTATATACAAGCCGATGGGCGTGACGGCGGACGATCACCGGTTGAGCTGGAGGGGCAAGTCTTTCCCAGTGTTGTTCATGCACAAGATTCGCGGCGCATGCCAGTAGGTCAGATCCACGACACTGACCGACGCCGGGCTGATCTCGAAACGATGAATGAAATCCAGCGGCATGCCCAGGCAATGGGCCATAACCGACCGGATCGGGTCGCCGTGGCTGACCAGGGCCAACATGCAGGCGCCATGCGCGCAACGCATTTCTTCCATCGCGCTGAGCATGCGCACCTGCACTTCCAAACCGATTTCACCCGAAGGAATCCGGGTACTGCTGCGCGCGGCATTAAAATCCTGCCATCGGGGGTCGCCGGACAGGTCATTGTAACGGCGCCCGGTCCAGCTGCCGAATTCGACCTCATTGATCGCCGGCTGGATCGTCACCGTCTGCCCCTGGGCCTGCGCAATCGGCTCGGCGGTTTCAACGGTTCTCTCCAGAGGACTGCTGTAGACCGCTTTCAAGGGCCAAGGAGCCAGGTACCCGGCCAGGGCGGCTGCCTGCTCTCGCCCTTGCGCGTTCAAATGAACGCCCTTTGCCCGGCCGGCAAGAATGCCGCTGTTGAGCATATCGTTGGCCCCATGCCGGATCAGTAAAAAAATGGTCACAAATGAATCCTTTCAGGCGGATCGGATGCGCCTGCGTGAACCCGCGGAGGGCAGAACATAACGTTCCACGACCTGCGCGGCAAAAGACGCAAATTCTTCGGGATTGGCCGGCGGACTGGTATGACACGGCCGGATGCCGCGTGAAGGCGGCGTAAAGCATAAGGTAATCAGAAGATCGAAATCCTGCAGCGCTGCCATCTGGCGGTCGAACCAGGCCAGGGCAGTCGGACGGTGCCAATCAGCCCAACTGATGCCGGTGCGCAAATGTTTTACCTTCATCCGGCGCAGGGTTTCGACAATCGTGTCCATGCGGTGATCTTGATAGTGAAGCCACTGGCACACGCCCATGCGCGGATCGAAGTGGGCCAGGGCCGGTTTAGGCGTATTATCGGCGCGGATCAGCCCCATGTAGAAATGGCGATAGTAAGCGCTGCCTTCGGACTCCTTGTGGCGCGTGGTGGCCTCCCATTCCGGCGGCAGGTCGAGCAAACTGTACCAGTAGACCCTTTCCACGCGGTCCAAGAGCAGTTCAGCGGTGCGCTGCAAGCCGAACACCTGAACTTCATCGGCGCCGAACGTCGACACGCCCACCTCCGTCACCCACACCGGCAGACCACTGACCGCTTCAATTTCGGCAATGCGCTGCGGCCACTCGTCTATTTTCCAATGGTTCCAGTCCAGGGGAAATCCGTGAACCGCCACGACATCCAGGTTGTCGAGCAGACGATAATCATCGAGCAAAGTAATAAATACAGGATCGATGGGCGATATGCCGCCCAGCACCAGTCGCAGATCGGGGCACAAGGATCGCACCGTGCGTGCCGCCGCCTGGGTCATTTCCGTAAATACCGACCATTGGGGATCCATGGTAAAATCCCAGTGAGAAAGGTTGTTGGGCTCGTTCCAGAACATGATTGAACTGATCACTGCTTGCCTGCTTTCTTCATGTAGGGTGGTTCCTCGTCCTGAGCGGACACCCCGAGAGACGCCAAAATGGCCATCAATTCATTGACCCGGTGCGCACAGGTATGCCGCGCCATGATCGTGCGCCGTCCATGAGCGCTCATCGCGGCGGCCAGAAAAGCGTCATTGAGCACGTCGCGAATGTGGCGTTTCATTTCGGCCGAATTGCGCGCCACCAGGTAATCCTTGCCCGGGCTGAAAAGGTTTTCCGTGTCTTCCCAGGGCGTGCAGATCAGCGGGATACCGCAAGCCAAGGCCTCGAAGGGCCGGATGGTAGGAATACCTTTCAAGACCCGCACATAAGGCGCGCGCGGAATGTGCAGGGTCAAACGATGACCGGCAAAAGCCGCCGGCACCTGGTAGTTGGCCAACCACCCGCCATACTGTATGCCAGCGGTTTGCAGCGTTTGCAGCGCGTCACTGTCATAGCGGACGCCATACACCGTGGCCTGCAACTTCAAGACGCGCACCGGCTCCAGGAGAAACTGGCGGTATTCGAGATTACGTTCTCCGTCGCCGCCGTTGCCGATCCAGATCAGATCGCGGCGATGCCGATCCGGATGGCGCGGATAGAATATGCGGGTATCGGCGGCTTCGTGCCAGGTCCATGCGGGTGCAATTCCCTGCTTTATGTAGTATAGGCGCAGTTCTTCGCCAAAGGCCAGCACACCATCGAAATTGCGCAGATCGATTTCGTCAAGCAGATGCGGAGAAGTAAAGTAACGGTGATGGGTATCGTGAAAAAGCAATTTAAACGCACCACCGCCCTTGCGTATTCCGGCGATGCGCCGGATCATGCGGGCGTCGTTCCATTCGTGGACGATCACCACATCGATGTCTTCCAACAGTTTGTCTAACTCAGTCAAGTCGGCAGAGTAAAAATACGGCCGAATGCCGCTGAAGAGTTTGCGAAAAATTTTGAAAGGCTCTTGTCCGAATTGCATGGTGAGATTTTGAAGACTCCAGCCGTTTTCGGGTTCGCAGACCCGGACGTCATGGCCACGTGCAAGCAATTCGGTAACGATACCTCGTAGGAAATGGGCATTGCCGTTGTTCCAATCGGACACTATGGAGTGGTAAAAAAAGGCTATGCGCATTAACACCTCGTGGAAACCAAAGCCCCTTATTTTTATGGGAACCGAAGAAAGCAACGGCAAGAAAAGCCCTGCTTGCCAAGGAAAGTAGCTTTTCAGGCGCGGTCGTGCCATACGGTGAAACCACTATTTAGGCTCTTTTTCGCAGGCATTCATAATCTGGAATTCTCCGCCGATCAGGCAGGATTTTGCCACGCGCCGCGCTCTTCGGAATACAATTTAGCGGAGGTTAGAATCAGGCCTGCACCCGATTGGATTTGCCGTGCTCAGCCCATATGGATAGGGGGAATTTCTTTCCATGTGAAGTTTATTTTCCTTTAATTCTCCTTCGCATGCTTTACCTGAAAGGTATGTTTCTTCATGCTTGCAGACGCCCGGCGTCCCCTCGTATGTTTGCACTACGGAATTGGAGATGTGATCATGCAACTCCCCGCACTCGAGGCGCTCAAAGCCCTCAGGCCGGACGCACAGGTGACGCTTCTAGGGGCCCTGCCGGCGTTGGACCTCCTTCAGGACGACCCCCATTGGCACGCCCTGGAAAGCATTCAGCAATGGGGACTGCGCCATTGGGGCGATAAGGGCGATCCACATATCCGGAGTGCGATTGCGACATGGCTGGACCGCAAAAATTTCGATCTGATCCTGGATGTGTCGCATGCGGTTCATGCGGTCAGAGATACGATTTGGCGCAATGGTCGTAAAATCCTGGACACCGGGACCGATATGCCGCTCGACGGCCTGAATGGGGTGGACGCTATGAAAAAGGCGGTGCGCGCCGCCTGGGGACTGCCTGTCGCCCGTTCCGCGTATCCGCGACTCGCACTGGACAACGACCGTATGGCCCGTGCCGCCACGGCATTGCGCACGCCATCGGCCGATAGGCGCATAATGGTCGGCATATCTGCATTGGCCTCTTCGTTTTTGAAACGTTGGCCTATCGCCCACATGGCAGCGGTGGCCGACGCGCTGGTGGAAAGGTTCAATTGTCAGGTGGTGGTCTTTGCAGGCCCGCAGCAGGCCATCGCATACGAGATGGTCGCCTTGATGAAATCGCCACCCAAACCGATCATGGTCAGCACCTTGCACCTGCTGGACACCGCCGCCCTGCTGGCACGCTGCGCGTTGCTGATCTGCAATGACACGGGGATAATGCACATGAGTGCTGCCGTCGGAACGCCGGTAGTCGCTGTTTTTGGTCCAACTTCGGCGGCCATCTATCTGCCCCCGGGCGCGCAACACCGCGGAATCAGCAGCCCTTCGCCATGCCCTTATCGAAAGACTCAGGCCTTCGGCCCTTCGCAATGCCTGGTCTTGAACCGCTGCCTGATCGACCGCAACGGCTGCATCGATGCGGTCCCTTTATCTACTGTTCTGAACAACGCTACGCAAACACTGACGGAGCGGCTTGAAGGAAAACGTCATGCGGCTATCTGAAACCAACCGGCTGATGAACCTCGATGATCTGAACACCCCTTTTTATCGCCATACGATCCGCCAAATGGAGGACCTGCTGCGCACGGATCCATGCCTTTACCTGCACCCCAGCAAACAGTGGGAGTATCCTTGGGCGCTGCAGCGGGCGGACCTGCCCCCTGGCAGCCGGGTGCTGGACGCGGGCTGCGGCGCCTCTGTCTTCCCACTCTTTTTAGGAGGGCAGGATCTGCGGGTGACCGCTATAGACCCCGACCTGCCGGACTGCCTGACCGTTCCAGCCGGTATGTCGTTGCGCTACGTCCGCGGCCGTTTGCAGCAGCTGCCATTGCCATCGGGACATTTCGATGGGGTCTTCTGCATTTCGGTAATAGAACATTTGCCTTTGGCGGAGATGACGGTCGCGTTGAAAGAACTCGCCCGCGCACTCAAAACCGGCGGTCGGCTGTTGTTGACCACCGATTACGCCCAAAGCGCCGATGAAAAAATGTGGTACGAAGGCCCGGGTAAACGTTTTGCGGTGGACTGGAATGTATTCGACAGGCAACGGCTTGAAATGCTGCTGGATGCGATTGCATCCTGCGGGCTTATGCTGGAAGGCGCGTTGGACCTCGAAGCTGACTGGCCATCCCTCCGGGAGCGGATGCGCCGTTTTCATGGCTACCCCTACACGTCCGTGGGTCTTGCTTTGCGCAAGCAGCACGACCTTCACTGAGGCCTACTGGGACGATGGCCACCAGGGCAAGTAGGGTGGGCATCGCCCACCATTGTCTTATGTCCGTATTCAACGTTCCATCGCTATGTTCGATCAGGTGTCTATTCAATTGCTTGGCCGGGATCAGTGTCAGAAACCGATGATGTTGTTGGCGGGCAATAGTGGTGGGCAATGCCCAGGGCAATGCCCACCCTACATTCTGAGGCCAGCGGGCACAATGGGTACCAGGGCAGCCGGACCGGGGGCAAATACAGGATCGTGCCAATAGTCGTGTAAACGCTTCAGGATTACATTGCCTGCGTTAAGCGATGAACAACACTCCGGCAACGCCGTTTTGTTTCTTTTGAAAGGAGAACGATCATGGCCGAACAACATTCCTTTCCACCCCAGCGGCAGGAACAGCCAGGGGAACGCTCGAAAATGACCCCCAAACCAGACTCGCAACCGCCTGAGTATCCGGGCGGGCGCAGGCTTCAGGACCGCCGGGCCATTATTACCGGTGGCGACAGCGGGATCGGTCGGGCAGTGGCCATTGCATTTGCCCGCGAAGGGGCCGATGTCGCCATCGTCTACCTGAACGAACATAAGGATGCGGAAGAGACGCGCAAAGAAGTCGAAAAAATCGGCGCACGCTGTCTGACCATCAGCGGCGACGTGGGCGAAGAATCCTTTTGCCAGAAAGCGGTCCAGCAGACCGTCGCAACACTGGGTGGGCTTGACATTCTGATCAACAATGCCGCAGAGCAACATGCGCGCGCAAGCATTTTGGATATAACCGCGCAAGCACTGGAAAAGACTTTCCGGACCAACATCTTTTCAATGTTTTATATGACCAAGGCCGCCCTGGAATTTTTAAAAGAGGGCAGCGCGATTATCAACACCACCTCGGTGACGGCTTACGAGGGCAATCCGACACTGCTCGACTATGCCACCACCAAAGGCGCCATCGTGGCCTTTACCCGCTCACTGGCCCTGGGTTTGGCCGAGCGCAACATTAGGGTCAATGCCGTCGCCCCCGGGCCAATCTGGACACCGCTGATTCCAGCCTCCTACGACGAAGAGAAAGTATCGAAATTCGGGCTTAATACACCGATGAAGCGCGCCGGGCAGCCCGGTGAAGTGGCCCCCAGTTACGTTTTTCTGGCCAGTGCCGATGCGTCATACATGACGGGGCAGGTTCTACATCCGAATGGCGGCAGAATTGTCAATGGATGAGGATAAGAATAAAGAGCCCTGGGTATTCAGGGCTCTTTTCAAAGCGCCGTTTATATCTCTAAACCGTCAATTCTTCCTCACAACGCGGGCGGCTTTCGAAGGCATATTCTGTGCGCTCCGGTGCGAAGGCTTCGTAAGATAGTCGTTCAAATAAATCGCTCCAGATCTCTTTGATCACACGGTTCTTCATGAACACACCAATATGGCCTGCCTCAGCCAGTTTTTCCTCAATCACTGTCGAAGAAACATGTTTACCCATTGCAAAGAGCTGGGCCGGCGGCGTAATCTCGTCTTCGGTCCCGGCGATCAGATAAAGGGGCTGGTGGATGTGAGAAAGATCCACTTTGCGCCCCATGACTTCCAGAAGACCTTTCACGAGTTTATTCTCCTTGAACAAATGTTCGACCACTTCCAGGTACATCTGTCCGCCAATCGGCTGGGTAAATTCATACCATTGCTTGAAAAGCCGATATCTTTCAACGTAATCGGGATCGTTGATGTTATCATAAAGGTTCATATCATCGCCGATGAACCGATCAAAAGCATTCATCATTTTAAAACCGGTCGTGATGAACGCACCTGGCATGCGTCCGCGGCCCATGGCCACCATGGCCTGAAAAAAAGATATCGGCAGCGTTTTGGCCCATTCGCTGATGATGCCATCGCCGGCATGAAAATCGATGGGGGCACCCGCCAGGGTCAATGTTTTAACCCTTTCAGGGTAAAGCGCTGCATAGATGGCAGATTGCCAGCCTCCCTGGCAAAGCCCCACCAGGTGAACAGGCTCGCCGATGTGTTGAACACACTGGTCCAGGGAGTGAATACTGTTCTCAATAGAATAGGACGCATGTTCAAGGCCGGCGCGCAATTTATCCATCACATAAACGTCTCCTCGGAAGTTATCCGATGCACATTGCACGAGACTTTGTTCAGGGCCATAATCTACTATTTGGCTATTGTGGCCGGCCTCCGGTGGCACTAGCAGCAAAGCGTGCCCCTTCTCACCCTCATTGAATTTTCGTAAAATGATTCTTGGCCAACGCGCGACTACTTCATTTTCACTCATCCAGGGTCGATCTGAAATGGGCGCCGCCTTTTCTTTAAGAAAATTTCCGTAATCCGCCACTGGCGCTGCCAAGGTTTGCGTAAAAGCATTCATACGCATTGCTGTCGCGAGCATATCATACAGAGTGCCGGTCATGTGCATGGCACCCCGAATACTATTTTCATAAGATCGTAAGAATCTCTCCATTTTACCTCCGTTATTTTACTACGGCAGAATTATTAAATATCCTGCGCGGTTAAAACATATTAGGCATTCTTTCCGGCAGCCGCAACCATGTTTTGTCCTGCTTCGCTTTTATCACACTTTGCTACGCAGCCTGAAGATATCGATTTATCACTATTTTCATGTATTTTTCAGAATAACTAGTAAAGCATCTACAGAGCCTATTTAAGAAGTAAAAAAATGCCAAATAGGGAATAAGGCGTAGTTTCAGGTTTCCAATGGCAGGCAGCTTGCGGAGGACATGGTGTACCGCAAGGCGTCCGACCTAAGGATGTGTGGTGAAACAGGTGATTGGAAAGGCAGGACTTTTTACGATTAAAAAGGGCTCTCGTCATCCGCTGACTGAAGGGAAGAAAGAATGATAGGACAACATATAATCTGTTGGTGAGCAGGGAGCAGCAGGAGTCATCATTCCCTTGTAATTTCCTGATCAAAGCCGGGCAGAACGGCCTTGAAAAAGGCGTTCTGAACCAACGTGAGCACCACCTGCCAGGTATCGGCCTGAGGATTCTCAACTTCTCCTGAAATATCGGTGCGGGTGGCCACGCGGTCTCCCGGATCCCTGGAAAGCAGGTCGCTCATTCCCCCGACCAACCCTTCGTACATCTTGCGGAAAAGGCCCTTTTCTTCATCCTGGCGTTGATCGTAGACCTCCAGGTCTTTGAAAAGCGGTTTGACATAGCCATCGACCATATCCTGATGCACCTGCAGTTCGGAATAGAGTGAAAAAGTGCCGGCTACCACATCGAAGTTGCCATAGGCGCGCAGCAGATCATTCAGCGCCGGCATGAAGGTGCCCTCGATTTTAACGTTCAGGTCAAAATCGGGACCGTTTTGCTCCGGACGAAAAGTCCCCTTGGCATTGGTTTGTCCGCTGCCCATAAAGGCACCGGCCAATGTGACTTCGGCAGGACCTTCTTTGAAATGATTGGATAGATTCTCGACGCGCAAATCCATATTTTGCAAAAAAAGCCGATAGGTCGGATCAACCGCGTGATTGACAAATCCAACATCGCCTTCGAGGTGCAATTGATCTACACGCAGTTGGAACTCAGGATCGTTGCTCACCTCGTCAGCAGCCGCTTTGGTTTTTTGGGCGGTTTTGGCTTCCAAGCTTTCCGAGTCCTGTGAATGGCCGTAATCCACTTTCAAGGCCGACACCTGCAGTTTTTCAAGGTGGGCGGCCTTGATGCTTGGCGCGAACGCCACCTGCCCGGAAGCATCCAAACGGCCCTGGGTCAAGGTGATGTGATAGCGCGCCAGAACCGGCGCAAAATATTCCAGCGGCACGTTTTCGATATTCAGACGGGCATCGACTCCGGGATGCGGTTCGGCCAGGAAATCGGCATCGCCTTGCACGTTTGCCCGACCTTTTTCAAAAAGAACGGCCTCGAACCGAAAAGGTGACGGATAATCGCCCTCTTCGGATTCGATATTGCGGATATTGGACGCCTCGAAGGCAATGTCGCGCACCTGCAAGGGGCGCTCGGGGTCTTGGTCGATATAGGTCAGTTCGCCGTCCGTGATCGTGAAAAAATTGATTTCGAGCGGGAAAATGGCTTTGACCGCCTCCTGCCATCCGCGATCCTGCACCTTGGTTTCATTGGCGGTCTCCTCTTCGAGTTGTTTCAAATGGATATGGAACGCCGGACGGTCCAGGCCAATCTCGCCGACCAGTCGCCCCCGCAGGATCGGCCGCCAGTGCACGCCGGCATCTATGCTTGGGAAATGGGCCACAGGCGGATCGGGATGTTTCTCCTGGATGATACGGACCCCTTCGAGCACGACTGATGGCCCGAATGGGTTGATATCCACATCTTCAAGACTGATACGGTACCCTTTCAGATTACGGTTGACCTGTTCTTCAAAATAGGCACGCAGGGGTTCGTCAGCGACATACGAAGCCAGGACGATCAGCAGTATAATAACCAAAAAGGCAGCGGCCGCCCATAATATCCATTTGAGCCATGGCTTCATAAAATCCGCTCCTTGTCTCCGAGTATGTCTTCGATGTACACCATCTCTACCAGGATCATTGCGCACGCCACCAGCGGCATGGCCAAAATCACACCCAACCATCCCAGCAACGTGAGCAGCAACACCTGGGTGGCGATGATCAGTACCGGCGGCAGGGTGATGACCTTGCGGTGGATCATCGGGGTCAGCACGAATCCTTCTATGGATTGAATGATGACGTAGAAAATGCCCACATAGATCAGGTGCAGCGTGCTTTGCAGCGCGGCCACCAGCGCGATAGGGATAAAGGCAATGAAAGGCCCCAGGTTTGGAATAAAGGTCATCAATGCCGTCAACAATGCCAGCACCGTCGCATTGGGAATGCCAATCACGTGCAACCCCGCGAACACCGTGCTTCCCAGGATCAGCATGGACAAACTTTGACCGATCAGCCACCAGCGCACCACATGTCCCAACCGCAACATTATTTGCCGGGTTCTGGCGCGATGTCCCGGCGGGATGAGGCGCAGCACGCCGTTAAAGTACATGTGCATATCGCCGGCGATATAGATGCCGATCGCCAGGATGAAAACCAATCCGAACGCCGTACCGAACGTGACCGAGAAAACTTCTAAAATGCTCTTTAATGCTTTGAACAGGTCCTCCTGGTTTTTACCCACCAGCATCTCGCCGGCTTTTTCGGTCTGCTGCTCGAATTCGTCGGCCAATCCGTAGTGAAAGAGGTATGCTTTGAATTTCTCCATCGATGTGGGAATCTGCTCCCACAGGGCCAGCGTCTGATCGATCATCACCGGCACCAGAAACGTGATGAAGAGGCCAAATACAATGACAACCCCAGCCAGTACGATTCCCAAGGCAAAACCCGCGGGCAGCCGTGTAAAGCGCATCACCCACCGCTTACCCCCCTGTAGAAAAACGCCCACCAGGATGCCGGCGAAAATCAACAGCAGAACATTGCGCGCAAACCAAACCACGAGGGCCAAAACCAGTCCGGCCAGCGCGATAGCGACAGCAATCAGAATTCTCTGGTTATAGGGTAGCGGCGGGCGCTCCGCCGACATATTTGGATCGCCGGGCAACTGCATACGATTTCTGTCCTGTGCCCGCGTCGTCGCAAAAGCCGTCCGTGCGGGTGATTTGCGGGATTCACGCCCTGCTCACCGGCGTTTGTAACCTGAAGCTGCCTAAGCTAACCATTCCACAGGTAAGGTGGAGTAGGCCTATCCTGTATTCACGCCGTGCTTTCAAGGATTATAGCGATCCTTGTCTTGCAGACACCCCGCATTCAAAAAGACACTCAAAGGCTCGGCGTGCCCTGCTGTCATACGTCGGAGCACTTCGAAAAATAGGTCTTATGCCCCATGGGAACCTATCTTCTCGATGCGTACTTAATGACCATCGACGGTTTACTGAAGTGAAGGAGACCGTCGATGTTTCGCCTTTTATCAAGATCTTTGAGGAGGTTATATGTTCGATCAGACGCAACATCTGCAAAAAGGCGACGGTCTGCTGATTGTCGACGTGCAGTGGGATTTCTGTCCGGGCGGCCTGCTGCCGGTCCCCGACGGCGACCGCATTATCACCGTTATCAATCAATGGACGGAGGCCGCGCTCCAAAAGGCTATACCTGTATACGCCTCGCGGGACTGGCATCCTGTCCATCATATCAGTTTCAAGGAACGCGGTGGAGAATGGCCGCCGCATTGTATTCAGGATACCGATGGCGCGCAGTTTCACCCAGATTTATACATGGATCGTCGCATTATGGTGATCACCAAGGGCGTTCGCCTCGATAAGGATCAGAATTCGGTGTTCGATGATACCGGATTCAATGTGCAACTTGAATTTGACGGCGTACGCCGACTGTGGGTCACGGGTCTGGCCCTGGATGTATGCATTCTGGCATCGGTCATGGACGGTCGCCGACTTGGAGTGGAAATGGCAATCATCCAGGAGGCCACGCGCCCCATCGATGCAGAAAAGGGCCGCCGTGCCCTGGAAGAAATGATCAAGGCAGGCGCGACCGTCCTGTAAGGGGCACGCTTCCGAGCGCTTTCTGCGACCAGGCGCTTTGTTCCCACGCAGTTGCGTGGGAACAAACGCCTTGTATCTTACGCCACCTCCGGTGGCCGAATCGTCAGGACAGGACAAGTTGCCGTGCGAACCACCCTTTCGGCAATCGACCCAAACAAAAAGCGGTTGAACCCCGAGTACCCATGGGTGGCGATCACGATCATATCGGCCTTCTCCTGCGAGGAGAGGCGCGTTATCTCCTCCGCCGGCTGCCCCTGAATGAGCCGCACGTCGCAACGCAGCGCGCTTGGTATCGATTCCAGCAACCTGTCCATCTGCCGACGTGCTTCCGTCTGCATGCTTTCCACCAGATTAACGGCATGCGCTCCGGACATCGAGTAGGTGCCGGCGATCACTGGAACCGAGGCGATAACATGGACCACGATCAATTCCGCTTCGAACTTTTCGGCGATTTCGATAGCCGCTCTCAAACCGTATTGGGAAGCTTCACTGAAATCGGTAGGACTTACTATTTTCCTGAGTGGGAACATAAAATCCTCCTTTCAATGGATGCGTTAACTAAAAACATCGTGAGATCGAATTACAGAACGGACCCGATATCGCCAGTACTTGGCCATCTTTCGGATTTCACCCCCCGGCGATCCGGGTAGGTAGTTCGCGCCCCATCCATTTAATTGCGTGCGGCTGTAAGACCCGTTCACAGCTTATTGATAATATGCCCCTTCCACGAGCCGCACTATACAGTGAAATGTGTAATTAACATCTTCTTTGAAGGTAGGCTGGCCGGCAAGGTAGGGATGTCATCCATTCGTATTTTGCTGTTCCAGGCCACTTTGCAGCGCCCAGGACACTGCCCTTCAGCGACATTTCGACGAGATTGATCGTTTTGCCATTTGCATTGATCGCCGGCGTCATTATTTTTGCGAACCGTCGGCTACTCAAGAGAGTTCACCGCCGGGGATGCGCGGCATCGATCAAGGCGCGCAGGCGCAATGCATCTTGAGCGGCATACCCGTTCTGATCGTTATGGAATTAGCAGGATACCGTTCGGCGGCCCGATGCCAGTCAGCAATAGTGCGCGCCCAGTCGGACAGCGTGGCCTCGTCGTATTGTCCGCTGTATGCGGTGGCCTCCGGCCCATGCAGACGAAGACACGGGAGGTTTGATGCCCCAGCAACTCTTCTCTTTTAAAATCATGACTTATAACATCCACAGCTGTATCAACGTGTATGGACGCGAAAGCCCCGCCGACATAGTGCGCGCGATTGCCAGGATCGATCCGGACATCGTGGCCTTGCAGGAAGTCGAAGCGATGGGACCGCTGATGTACTATCGCAACCAAGCCGAGTGGATTGCAGAAAAGCTGGACATGCAAGCTCGGTTTTACCCGTTGCGTAAAAGCCGTTGGGGATATTTCGGTACCGCCATCCTGACGCGCTTTCCGCATTACATGGTCAAGAATGGTTTGCTGCCGTCACGGGATGCCAACCCCACCAAGGAACCCCGGGGCGCAGCCTGGATTTGCCTGCAAACGGCCAACGGCCCCATCCATATTGTCAATACCCATCTTGGGTTACGTATGCGGGACCGCCACAGTCAAGTCCGGCGACTGCTGGGCAGGCACTGGCTGGGGAGCATCTCTTCGGAAGAGCCGATCATTTTATGCGGGGATTTCAATGCCGGTCCGCGCTCGCTGGAATACCGCATGCTGAGCGCCCGGTTCAAAGATGTGCAGGTCCATGCGCGCCAGAAGGGCTATCCCAAACCCACCTTCTTTTCCCTGTATCCTGTCTTGCGCATCGATCATATATTTGTTTCCGATCACTTTATGCCACTTCAAATTACCATTCCCTCGGATCTATCCTCCAGGAAGGCCTCCGACCACCTGCCGGTTTGCGCGTTAATGGCCCTTTCGACCGAAGCCGCAGTACCCAAAATAGCGGCTGGTCGACAATAAACCCGCACTGCATCGCACTACGGCCTGACCGTAATGTGCACCGGACCCCTGCGCGCGTAACGGGGTGCATTCGTTTTTCCGTAATGACCTGCATCCAGCGCCTTGATGCTTGCCTGCGTAAGCTCTCGCAGGGTGAAAGGTTTATGCAGGATGATGCATTCCATGACCTCTCCGTCGCAGTGCACCAGGTCATCGGACAATCCTGTAATCACGACAACCGGAATATGACTGGACTGCCGCCTTAATTTCCTGATCAGGCTAAACCCATCCATCACTGGCATCTCCAGATCGGTCACCACCAAGTCAAATACCCCCTGCTGAAACAGCTCATACGCTTCGCGCCCATTTTCAGCAGGGACCGTTTTCAGGCCGATGCCGGCAAACATCTTGCATACGAGATCCCGCACCATAGGGTCATCGTCTACGACCAGCACACGCTTTTTATTTCGCTCCATGACCATATCGTTCAAAGGCGTTCTGTTCTGCCGTGTCGATTGCATGTAGCTCATCTTTTTTCTCCTTGGATGTGCCCTGCCTCGACAGTGCACTGTTAGCCCCGCAGGGTGGGACGGGCACGATGAATGGCCCGTCCTGTTAATCGATTGATGTGATGAGTACCGTATGGGGGCCGCTTCAGGAATCGGCCACTGCACTCAGGCCCGAACCTCCGTTTTTCAAACAGAATTGTACGTAGCCTCTTTCGGCGCGCGCAAAATCTTCAATCGCGTAATATTCCAGGTTTTCACTGATCCGAAAATCTTGTTTGTATTTTTCGACCAGTCGTTGAATGCCATTCGCTCCATTGATCTTGGATGACATTATGTTGAAAGCCTCCTTTCGTGGATCGGTTGCCTAAGCAAACGAGATGAACGTTTGTGGCACGGTTATGAAACTGCCAAGCCTTGCCTGCCTTTCTAAACCCAAAAGCCTTCCGAATAAATATGGTGCACCCCGTAGTTCCGGAAGAATGGGACCCTATTTGGATCAGTACGTTCGCCTTTGGTAATCGCCACCTCCATAGTCTGCTTGCCCTTTTTCAGGACCTCGGGCGCTGCCGTACGCCCTGATTGCAACGATTGCCCAAAGATTTGCCTCTGACTGTCAGACGATTGATCACCTCGGATACGCCGGGGGTTTTCAATACAGCTTGACGGACGGACGCTTTGGACTTCGCACTGAAGGTCGTGCCGGTGATCGTCGCCACACCCCGACAAATTTTTACTGCCACATCTCGCGGGTCTGCGAGACCATAGTTATCCAATACTGCCCTTACATTTTCCGCGATAGTGTCATTGATGAAGTCGCTGGTGTGCCTGACTTCGAGCTTATTGGCGACAGCGCGTGCCCCGTGCTGCTGCTGGGCTATGTTGCCAGCCAGCAGTTTTTGATAATAGCTATGGACTGTGCCGCTCAGGGTGACTAGACCGTCCTTGACGCGGATGCCGATGTGCGTGTCATCGATCGTGCCGTCCGAAAATAGAGCGAAAATTACGCGCGAGTATATCATCCCGTCCTGGCAGGAGGGTTCCGGATCATGAAAGTATAATTTAAGGGGTTGTGGGCTGTGTGCGCTCCGTTCGTTGTCCCGAGGGGGAATCGTCTTGCGATACGCTTTATATCTCGCCAAATCAATCGGCGACTGGGCTCCGTACTCCATGTCGCAGCATTGATGGCGGGTCTGGCTGCCGTCTTCAATTTCTTTTGGTTGTTCCTGCTCTGAGTTGATATCCATATTGCCCCCTTGCTTTTCTTTGCTTTTGATCTTAGCAGTGCTGCGCTGATATGAAGAAGCGATACATAGAGCACCCCGGCATCGAGGGTCTATATACGACTATAAGGCATGCTTCATAAATGGGGTTAAACCCCTATCTTAGGAGGAATAAACGCTAAAATGTAAATAAAGAGGCTTACGTTTTGACCGTCGGCGATTGCTATTATTATCACGGATACCCCCTGGTGCCGTGGAGGCGCAGGATATCCGCCCGTGGCTTTGGGGACGGGTTTGTTTTCCGGGCAAAGTAGACAATGGACTCGTGCCGGCTATACCAAGCACCGGCATCATTTGACCGACAATGCGCGCGGCCATTTTTCCGACGCCTTGTCATAAGAACCGGTATCCTCGGCAAGATAGCCGTTCAGGCGTAACCAGTGAAGGACTGTTTGCAACATCTCCCGGGTCCACGCGTCAAACGACATAATGTGGTTGGCATCTGGGATGATCTTGATTTCGATCGCATGCTTGAAGGATTTTTCGGTATAATGAAATCTTTGCATAAACTTTTCTCTGAAATCCCACAGCAGTTTATCGGATTCGCCGAATATAAAAAGTATTTTGCCGGTTTTGATGAATTTTAGAAATGCCGGTTGAAATGTCGGGTTCAAGTTATCCGCACGCCCATTGGCAGATACCTCAGAACCGGGTTTCCATTCGCGCTGCAGCTTTTTCAGTAAGGGGGCGACGAAGGAGAGATAGATCAATTTAAAATCGCTTTTAAGAAGTAAAAGTCGCTTCCAGGCGTCGAAATTTGCTGCCTTGCGGATAAAACTGCCGCGGTTCGATGTGATTTGATGCGGCGTCAAATAGAGCCGGCGGTCCATGTTGTGCCCATCCAGAATAACCGGCATTCCCAGTGCAATCAATCCAATCACCCGGCCGTCTTTAACGCCGGCATGCAGTCCGGTTATGGCCCCGCCACACAAACCTGCCAGGATAAAGTGTTTTTTGTTATAATTTTTTTCTAACCAATCCAACGCATCCAGCGTATCGTCGACATACTTCCCCAACTGAATGGCATTAAACAGATCGGCCAATGTGGTCTCTTCGTTTTCTCCCTCCGAATCGCCTAACCCGCTGAAGTCGAAGCGCAGCACCGTAAAACCTCTGGCAGCGAATGAGTGCGCCATTTGGACATACAAACGGTGCGGGGCGACCCTGCTTTTGACGCCGGGACAAAGCAAAACGATACCTACGGCATTGCTGTCATCTTCGGGGTGATGCAAGATCCCATGGAGATGGTTTTTCGTCCGGTTTTCGATTAGCACGGGTAACATTGGCATAAATCTCCTCCATCCATTGCAGGGTTGCTTCTGCCAACCGATCTGCCCGCTTGTAATAGTGTGGGATATTGCTCCAGAAATGTTCTTCCACGACCGTTCGATAGTCGCACCCGGGATATTTCTCCTTTAATCTGAGACTCTGCCGATCCACTTTATCTTTATGTTTGACGATCGATACCACAAGCACTTTTCCATTAAAACCGAGCGGCGATCGAAGCAAATCGATCGCGGTCAGTTGCTCATAGAACGTCCTGCCTATTTCGTAACCATCCACGTTGACGGTCTTTCCAGTGTGAAGCATTTCCACGAGCGCTTCGGAGTTCTTCACGACTTGCTTATAAACAGCCGTCTGGGTGGCGATATTGATTCTAAGCAATTGCCGGGCATACATGTCACCGTTTATAATCGGTTCCCACAGGATTAACTGTTCCACATCCTTGCGGTCCTCGGACATCAGCGCCGCCAATGTGGCCCCGAAACGCAACCCGATCAGACAAAGCGGCACGTGAGCACCCAGGTGACTTTTCAGATAGTCAAGGCCAGCGGCGATATCGGAAAGCCGGGTCGTCACATCCGCATGGCTGAACGCCCCGTCACTGTCCCCGTGGCCCATATAATCCAACCGCAGAACAGCATATCCATTTTCAGCCAAGCGTCGGGCGAATGAAACAAAGACACGCTGAGACCACAGTTTTTCTTCAGCAAAGGGATGGCACAACAACACGGCGCACTTGGCTGCGCACTGCGGCCGGTACAGGATGCAGTACAATCGGTATCCGAGGGTGTTCAGAAAAAAAGGCGTCTCCTCAATCATCGGTTTTACTTCACTATCTGGTCTTTTTTCGCAGAAATGGTCGATCCGCCGACTCTTCCAAGCCTTAGTGATTTTCCAAGCCTTAGTGATTATAGAAAGATACATCCGGAACTGTTGTTCCGGCCGGGTCGGCAGGCGACTGGTTTTAGCCCGACAGTAAAGGAATGTAGCCGCCCAGGGTGCGTCATTCAATGAAGGCAAGACCTTATTTTAGAAAAATGGCAAGGTATTTGACAGTGGATAGAGTGGATCACTGGAGTGAACTGCATGACCAGTGTTCATTTACCTGAGAACGGCAGGTGTCGTGATACGCCGTCCGCAATCCCATAAATCGCTTTCAGCAGTTCAGCCGAAGAGGCCGTTTTGCTGACAAAAGCCTCGGCACCGGCCCGGCGCATCGTTTGAGAGAATTGATCAGCCTCGTGCATCGACAGGCCAATCACCCGCACATCGGGCAATTCGGCTTTAATCCGGCGGGTGGCCTCAACGCCGTCCATCTCGGGCATGGACACATCCATGACGACGACATCCGGACGCAGTTCCCGGGTAAGTTCCAGGGCTTCCCGGCCATTGGCCGCCTCCCCGATGACGTGGATATCCGACCGTCCGGACATCATTTGGATCAGCCCCTGGCGCATAACCTTGTGATCGTCGGCCAGCAACACCCGCAAACGCCGTTGACCGCTGGACGCCTCCGGTCCGGCTTGCGCGCGACACTCCGCTTGGGCGTCCGAATCAGGTTTTTGCCTGTCGCCGGAGGGCGACAAGCTGCGTGGAACCACCAGAGTAAGACGGCTGCCCTGCCCCGGAGCGCTTTCTATGATCAGGTTGCCTCCGATATGGCGGACCCGCTCGCGCATGCTCAGAAGACCGAGACCACTTGTGATTGCGGTAGCATTCAGGATTTCAGGATCGAACCCCCGACCTTGGTCGCTGACCGTAATCGCCAAGCCTTGGGCGGATTCGGAAAGAACGATGTCGCCTTTTTTTACCCCGGCGTGCTTGACGATGTTGGATAAAAGCGCCTGCACGGCACAAAACAGGAAGGGGGCACACTCCAACCGGTGCGCTTCATTGGCTTCCAGCGTCACCTGCAGTCCAAACTGCAACCCCATTTGCCGAACCAGCCACTGCAGGGCAGCAACCAAGCCCGAATTGCAAGGCACAGGAGGGTTCAGCGCATGCGAAAGCCGCCGTGTTTTTCCTATGGCCGCCTCCAACGAGCGTTCAACCTTCAGTAATTTATCTTCGGGCAGCTGGGATTCGCCGGTTGCTTGCAATTGCAGCGCAATAAGCTCCTGAATCAGTTGGTCCCGAGATTTATTCCGGTCGGTGACATGGCTTGAGAATCGATTCATGGCATTCAGCACCTTGTTTGTGTCAAATGGAAACTGGGGTGCCGGCACAGATGCGAAGTCGAAGTCTTTTTCATTTCAGCCCCGGCGGGAACTATAAGCAAAAAATGAAAACGCTCACAACCCTAAAAATCAGTCGTCGGATCAGCGCAACAGGGCAGTTGGTTAAGAGGGCCGCAAACTGGCAGGTCTCAAAAAATTAAAGCCTACCGATAACCGTAGCAGGCTAACCGCATTGCGTATGGCGGCATTTCAGAACTGGAACAGCGTTCTTCCTGGGGCGTACCTTGTGTTCACCCGGTGCGTAAATGTCTTGAAAACAATCGAAAAAAAGCATCCTCGAAAACACAGGCTGCAACCATCGTTATGTGCAATAGTCGCTTTTAAACTGCCTACGGGTGGTGGGCGATTCCGTAGATCACCTTGAGCAGTTCAGCCGGAGAAACAGTTTTGCTCACAAAAGCATCGGCACCAGCTTGGCGCATGGACGCTGCGAACTGTTCATCGTCATGCATCGACAGACCCACCACGCGCACATCGGGCAACTCGGTTTTGATTCGGCGGGTAGCTTCAATCCCGTCCATCTCAGGCATGGAGATGTCCATCACCACCACATCCGGCCGGAGTTGCCAGGTAAGCTCGAGGGCTTCCCGTCCGTTTGCAGCTTCTCCCACCACTTCAATATCAGGTTGGCCTGCAACTAGCCCAATCAACCCCTTTCGTATGACATGATGATCATCGACGAACAGCACGCGCGTTCTTCCCATGCCGGATGCGGCAACAGCCTGGGAATGTTCTTGCCTGGCAAGGATCGAATCGCGTTGTTGGAAATTTTCGGAGGCAACATTGATGGGAACGGTCAAGGTCAATCGGCAGCCTTTCCCGGGTGCGCTTGCGATTATCAGGCTACTGCCGAAGTAACTGGCACGTTCCCGCAGGCTCAGCAGCCCCAATCCGGCCTTAGGCGGATATGCTTCCAGAATTGAAGGATTGAATCCTTTGCCCGAGTCGCTGACCGTAATGACAAGGTGATCACCTGCATCGGCCAGTGAAACCTGAGCATTTTTCACGCCGGCATGCTTGACGATATTAAACAACAACTCCTGCACCGCGCGAAATATGAACACCTTTGATGGCGCCCTTTTATACTGACGGGCCGCATCTGTTTTCAACGTGACTTGCAGCCCAAACTGTTCTTTCATCTGCTCGCACAGCCACTGCAATCCTGCGGTAAGCCCTGAGTGGTCCAAAACTGCCGGACTCAGTTCGTGCGATAGATGCCGGGTCTTGCGAATAGACATTTCTAACAACCGCTGGACCTCCTCCAGGTCGGAACCTGAATGGCTGCACGACTGAAGCATAAACCTGGCGCTGGCCAGAAGTTGTTGAACGTCATCGTGCAGCAAGCCTGCTATACGCCGCCTCTCCTGCTCCTCGGCTTCGATCAGTTCCACCGCCAGGTTTTGCAGTTGCTTTGCCCGGGCTTCGGCCAATTCGTTTCGTTGCGCCAAGGCTTCATTTAATTGTCGTAAAGCCTCTTCGGAACGCTTGCGTTCGGTAATATCCTGATTCACGCCATAGGTTTTCACTGTCTGGCCGTGCGCGTCTTTTTGGATGAAAAACCTGACACTGATATACCCAACCGTCCCATCGGCATAGCGTATACGGTGTTCCAATTGACGGCTATATCCCGGATCGTTTGTTGCTAACGCTCTGCGGGTTTCATCGCCCACGACTGAAATGTCATCCGGATGGACGAAACGGCGGGCGTATTCAGCAGATGTCATCGTATATCCACCGACTTGTTCGGAGGTGGTCCGAAACATTTTATAAAAATAATCATCGAACGTGAAGCGGTCATTGACGACATCGTACTCCCAAGGACCGAGATGTGCCATTTCTATCGCGTTAACCAACTTTGCTTGTAGATTATCCCTTTCCATCGCCTCGCTCTGCGGTCGCCCTCCGGATTTCAGGCGACCGAGCTCTTGCGACAGTTCAAGGCATTGCCGCTCGCGGGCGGCCAGCTGGTCCCGGAGGTGAGCCAGTTTCTGAATCAACGGCTCGCCGGAAATGTTTTCGATAGTGTCAGATCGTTCGTTGGTCATCGTGCACCACTCATTTCATATGAGCAGATTAAGATCGAAACCCGACGCGAAAGGTGCAGGATCAAGGCAATTTACTCAAAAATGGTACAGCTATTTAAATTTGTAATGGGAATGAGATCGTAAATACAACCATAAAAACCTTCGGCATTGTTAATTTTCAGCAATTTGGTTTTCACAAATGAAGATGACTATCGTGCAGCCGATTGAAGACTATCTGTTCGAAACAGTCTTATATCGATATCGGATGGGAATTGAGCGTTTCCCTTATTGCACCGAGCCTGCCATGCCACTATCTTTGCATATGCCATCAATCGAATACACATGCCGCCAATGTGGCCACGAATTCAAACGAGTGGTCTTTGTCGAAGACACCCCGTCCAAGCAAACATGCCTCAAGTGCGGCAGTGAGGTTGAACCGGACAAGAACTATTCCGAACTTCCCACTGGCCTGGAGAGCCTCGGCGCACTTGCCAAAGACACCAACTGAACGCGATGATTTCGCAGCAGGTTCTGCTGCACCTGCACAATAACACATCGGGGCAGAAGCCTCTCCTTGGATGAACCCGCCGAGCAAGATACCTGACACATTCGCATTGCGGCGCAAAGCACAGAAGCATCCCCGGGGGATGCACCATGGCCCCAGGCTCTCCAAAAGGCCTGCATGATCAAGGACGCACAGGTTTTTTCGAAAATCGACATCTGCCATTCGGATATATCTGGAATTGGCGTTCAAGCTGTAGGGGCAAAACGGGGTATTGTGCTGGGGCGGCGGGTGGGACACGGTCGGAATGGAGCTTCCGCCGTTGGTATATCAAATTAAAAAAGGCATAATTGATGGTTCAATGGGTGTAAGAAACGGAGAATCGAGAATAGGCGGTCGTTCAATAAAACAAAAGCCTACTGCCGAAACAGTAGGCTTTGATTTTTGATGGTGGCGATGCAGGGATTTGAACCCCGGACACTGCGGATATGAGCCGCATGCTCTAACCAACTGAGCTACATCGCCGTATTGCACCGGATTGCGCGGTCGGTGCGATAAAAAACGGTTTTTTAGCAGCAAGCCGCCGATTAGTCAACTGGAAAAGAACATTCAGAACGGCCTGCGGATTACTTTTGCGTGCCCGGTGCAGAGCTGATTATTTCAACCGCAAATTCATCCAGCTGTTCGGGTGCGGGCAGGTCTGAAAAAACCACCATGAATGGCAGGTTTTGCCCTGGTCGCACGCTTCCGGAGGCATCACGGGTAGCTGCAGGCACGGCGTTCAGACGCTGCTTGATTTCCGCGATAGAAATGCTGGCCAACTCCTGGTCGGCAATGGTGACGCCGGCATAACTGTACTCGGTTTTTATCAGGGATTTGCCTTTGGCGAACAACTTGCCTTGCAATCGGATCGCATTGCGTTCACTGGTGTAGCCGTTGCGCACTTTGCCGGTAATCACAAATAATCGCCCGGACTCACCATTTTCGAGGAATTTGCTGTTGATGTCCAAGGTCGACATATTGAGAGTGCCGGTAGGATCTGTGGGCTGGGGCCTCAAGTAGTCGCTGGCATAGGGAATCTCAATACCCATTTCGGTGACGGCGTAGTACAAACCGTATATGGCAGCGCCCAGCAAAACCAGGATGAACAAGAAGACCAAACCCTTGCTGGTTTTTTTCTTAGGTCGGGGCGCTTTAGCCCGAGGCGCCGGTTTGTCTTCGAAGGCAAAAGCCTCTGGCGCAGGCGCCATGGGTCTTCCAACCGTTTTTGCGGAGGCCGCGGCCGTGGCAGACGCAGCAAACGGTTTATCATCTTCTTCAATCTGGAATTCCAATTCGATATCGCCGGAATGCACGATTTCGGTTTTAGGACCGCGATCGCGATCTTCGACCAGGTCGGACAAGTCGCTCAGGTCGAGCTCGTCCGCATCCGACTCCTTCTGATCGCGTGCCGACGTGTCACTTTCAAGCTCCATTTCCAAATCCAGATCCAGTTCTTCAAGTTCGGAGTTCTCCAGGTGGCTGGCATTGTCGGGTGTGTTCGCACCTGCGTCGGACTGGTCGAAATCAAAAGATAGCTCCAGCTCCGCTTCCTCATTGGCACCTGGGCCCTTGTCACCGTTTTCGGCATCGTCGATGGCGGATTCGATATCGCTCAGATCGATTTCATCGGAATTTCCAAATCCAAGATCGGCTTCGGGGATGATTTCCGGTTTAACGGCTGCGGGTTCATTATTGCCCAGCATCTGCTCTATTTCCGAAAGATCGAGCTCATCATCGTCCGTGGACGGTGCATCCATCGACAAAGTCGCCGTATCCGCGAATTTGTCTTCGAATTCGTTGTCCAGCTCGAATTCAAGCGACTCGAGATCGTTTTTAGCCGCTCCAGACCGGTCGCCCGCGCTATCGGCAGGTTCCATTTCCAGTTGAAAATCCAAATCGTCCATTGCATCGTCGTTTTTGGAACGGCCTTCGGACTTTGTCAAAAGGGCATCGAGGTCCGCGAGGTCCAGATCATCCTCGGTGTGTGTGTCGAGCTCAAGTTCAGGTTCTTCCTGACCATCACGGCCGTTCGCGGACGGTGCTTCCAAGTCCAGATCCAAGGCGTCGCTCAAATCCAGGTCCAGGTCGTCCAAACCTTTTGCGGCCTTGTCGGACGAAGCCGTCATGCCTGCCAATGAACGCGTTTCAGGCCCGTCCGGTTCATCGTCCAGACTCAATTCCGGTTCTTCACCGACCGACGTCTGTTTGCCGGCGTCATCGCCCAGATTGAAATCCAGATCACCCAGATCGAGGTCATCCCCATTTTTGGTGCCCGCAACAGGGGGCACGCCTGATTGGTCATCAACACCCTCTTCAGATGCCAGCGTCAATTCCTCGAATGCCAGTTCCAGATCGTCTCCCAGGGTGGGTTCGCTGGCAATCAGGTCATCTTCAAGCGTCCCTTCGGATTGGGGGCCACGGTCGCGCGGCGTCTCCACACCCAGCGCGCCAAGCTCTTCTTCCTGCGGGGAATCATCTATGTCGTCTAACTCGAAATCCATATCCAGGTCGATTTCATCGGCAGGATCTTCCAAGGCATCCGCAGCGGTCGCTTTTTCGTCATCGCCGATATCCAGGGTGGCGTCGAAATCAAGATCCAGGTCGATCTCGTCCGAGCCGGCGTCCTCTGCACCATCCGCTGTATCCGGACCGGCGGGTCTAACAGGAGGGGCGTCGTTTTCCATGATCGCATCCAGTTCCGCCAGATCGATCCCTTCCAATTCCCGATCTTCCGGCGCGGCCGCTTGTATTCGCCCAGCTCGGGCAGGCGCCGGATCGACCGGTAGCGGCTCCGCGACTGCCTCCACCACCTGTGCGCGCGGGGGCACCGCAATAAACGTATGAAGGCACTGCGAGCAACGCACTTTGGATCCAGCAGGCTTTAACAATCGTTCATCCAGACGAAAAGTGGTGTTGCATTCCTGGCAGGTTATAAACATGGCACACCTTTTAGAATTAAATATTCAAATGAAATATACCCGGCAAATGGCGGTAGGCTTCAGCATAATCGAGCCCGTAGCCGACGAGAAATCCTTCTTTCACTTGATGGCATACATACTCCGCCCGCACGTCTACTTTGCGGCGCTCCTGCTTGTCGATCAGTACGCAGGCTTTCACGGATTTGGGATTGAATGTATTCAGGTGCTGCTTGAGAAAGGCCATTGTCAGACCCGTATCCAGAATATCTTCTACGATAAGAACGTCTTTCCCCTGAATATCTATTTCGAACGTCGACACCAACGCTATTTGCCCACATGAATCGCTCGCGCACCCGTAGCTGGCCAGACGGACGAAATCGACCGCGACACGATCGAGATCCAGTCTGCGCATCAAATCGGCCATGAATACGAAGGCGCCTTTGAGCACCCCGATGAGGACCAGATCGCCATCGCGATAATCAGAAGATATTTGACGGGCGACTTCATCGACCCTTCGGGCAATGGCATCTTTATCTAAGACGGGCGTCAAATCTGGCATGTTGTATTTTCAAGCAAGAAAGGCGCTGTAACCGCTGCAACAATTGCGAAGGGGGACATCGTCAAATCCTTTCTCACCTCCCGTTTCATATTCTTATCGACAGCTCGCGTGTCAACTTGAATACTAATCCATACAATTATCGCAATAGCTACATGAACATGCTACTCTTGTCAAATAAATTTAATTCCTTACAAGCCTGTGTCGGCCAATTGCATGACCAACTTTCTTTGCTGCGGAGTGAGTTGTTGAGGGATGTTGACATGCACCACTACGTACAGATCACCGCGTTCAATGCCCTTCATATAAGGCAGGCCCAAGCCGCCGAGGCGCATCTTGGTTTTATGGCGGGTGCCGGGTGGGATTTTGAGGGTCATTTCCTTGCCGTCCAATGTCGGGACGGAGATCTGAGTGCCAAGAACCGCTTCTGTCAGCCGAATATCGCGATTGACATAGAGATCCTGGTTTTCAACTGTAAATATGGGATCATCGACGACCACTGATTTGATATACAAGTCTCCGGCCGGTCCGCCGTAAGGGCTCGGTTCACCTTTGCCGGCCAGGCGCAATTTTTTTCCGGTGATCATGCCCTTGGGTATTTTGACGCTGATGTTTTCCGACCGCCCCTGGTGCATAAAGGAGACTGTCTTGTTGGCGCCGGCAGCCACCTCTTTTAAGGTCAAGGGCAGTTCATAGACCAGGTCCGAGCCCTTGGGAGCGGCCTGTTGCGCGCGCCGCCCGCCGCTGAAAGGTGACCCACCGCCAAAGTTGAAGCGGAAGCCACCTTCTCCGGTGGAATAGCCTTTGCCCCCGCCGAAACCGAATTCACGGAAAATGTCGCCGAAATCGAAATTGCGGAAAATATCTTCCTGGCTGAAACGCTGCTGAAAATCAGCCGAGCCGTAGGTGTCGTATTGCTTGCGTTTTTCAGGATCACTGAGCACAGCATAGGCTTCGCTGATCTTCTTAAATCGGTCTTCGGCCGATTTGTCGCCTTTGGCATGATCGGGATGATACTTCATGGCCAATTTGCGATAGGCTTTTTTGATATCGGCACTGCTGGCACCCTTTTCAAGACCAAGAATTTTATAGTAATCCATTTCCGCCATAATACCTGCACTCCGTTTTATCGATCCACGCCCCAGGCGCCGACATAAGCAACTGGAAAGCTTTTCAAATTTACGGCCCCAAAGTAAGAATGTGGGCCTGATCCGTCAAGTTGACGCCGGTTGGAACCTTTGTCATCAACATCCATGCAAACGCGTATATCCCTTCAAGAAGGCCAAGGTTGCCAACCCGCAAGTGCGCCGGTCATTTTATTTTCAATCGATCCAGGCGCAGCCGATGCCGCTCATCAAACAGACGGCGTGATCCTATCCAAACGGCCGTCATCGTTCCCAATCCCGTCCCCCCGGCAATCAGGAACATGATCAGGATCTGGTACTTCACCGCCTCCATGGGGGGATTGCCACCCAGAATCTGCCCCGTCATCATGCCGGGCAGACTGACCAGGCCCGCGGCCATCATTGCGTTGACGATCGGTATCAAACCGGCACGGATACTGTCGCTGCGCAGCGCTTCGATGGCTTTGCTCCAGGATTGTCCGAGCATTAAACGCCCTTCGATAAGGGTGCGCTGCTCATAGGCCGCATGGGTCAGTCGATCCATGCCGATGGCGATGCCATTCATGGTGTTGCCGAGCAGCATTCCCAGCAGGGGAATGGCATACTGCGGTTCATACCAGGGATCCGGGCCGACAATGACCGTCAACGCCACAATGGTGATCGCAAAGGAGGAGATAAACATGGAAAGGGTTCCCATGCCGAATCCCCATACCCCTGCAAAACCTCTTTTCTGGCGCCCCATGACTTCCCTTCCGGCCGCCAGCAGCATTACAGTGGCCATCAGCGCCATCCAGCCAGGATGGACATTGGCGAACAAGGCTTTGAGCACCAGGCCGATGAGCAGCAACTGCACGGTCATGCGCACGGCGGCGACGATCAACTGCCGCTCCAGCTGAAGGTGCATGGCCCAAGACACTATGGATAGCAGAACGATCAGGCCCGCGGCCAGTGCAAGATCGAAGGGTGTCAATGAGACGATGCTCATGCCGCGCCGCCTTGCTGCAGAGGGGTCTTCCTTGAAGGGGCGTTCAGGGGCCGCAGGCGTTGTTCAGCCAAAACGAAGATGGGGTCGCACCAGCGTTTCAGCTGCTCTGTATCGTGACTGACCCAAAGAATGGCAGGCCGCTGAGAGACACGAAAATCGGAGAGCAGGGATTCGACCCGCACGATGTTTTCGGCATCGAGATTCGCGGTGGGTTCATCGAGCAGCAGCACGCGCGGCTGCTGAATCAGCAGGCGCAGCAATGAGAGCCGCTGACGTTCTCCGCTGGACAAACGACTGACCTGCCACTGCAGCGCCTGCTCGTCAAACCCCAGGCGTTGCAGCCACCCTTGGGGCACTTGCGCGAAATGCCCGCCCACGGTGTCTTCCCACCAGGCGCTTTCGGCCGGCAGCAGGGCCACTTTGCGGCGCCACTGCGGTGCGGGCACGTGGGCGGCCGCTTCACCATCGAGCGCCAGGTGCCCCTCGTAGGGGTCCAGATCGGCCAGCGCTCTGAGAAACAGGCTCTTGCCGGTCCCCGAAGGCCCTGTGATCCCGATGGCTTGGCCGGGCACCACTTGCAAATCGACCGCTTTCACGGAGCGGCAGCTGAAATTCTTCAACTTAAGCCCGTCGCTCATCGTTCCTGCTCCGTTCCGCTGCCCGCAATGCAACCATCAGGACCGAAATGGCCGCCGGCGTGATGCCGGCAATTCGCGAGGCTTGTCCCAGCGAACCCGGGCGCACCTGGCTCAACTTTTCCTTCAGCTCGTTGGACAACCCGTGCACCAAGGCATAATCGAAATTATCCGGCAACCGGATCTGCTCCAGGTGTTTGAAACGCGCAATTTCGGAGAGCTGGCGCTGAATGTAGCCTTCGTATTTGATTTCGATTTCGGCCTGCCGAGTCACGCGCGGGTCCAGCGGCGTTGGTGCGGGCGCGAACAGGGCCACGGCGTCATAATCCAGTTCAGTTCGTTTGAGCAGCTGTGCAAGGTGAATGCCGTGGCTTATGGCGACGGTCTGTTTGGCGGCCAGGTAGTCATTGACCGCAGGCAGTGGCCTTATCACGGTGTTGCGGATGCGCTTGATTTCGGCGTCAATCAGCGCCTGGCGCTCGGCAGCCTCCCTGGCCGCATCCTCGGCAATCAATCCGAGTTCCCGGCCGATGGCCATCAGGCGCAGGTCGGCGTTGTCTTCGCGCAGCAGCAGACGATACTCCGCACGCGACGTGAACATGCGGTAGGGCTCCTGCGTGCCGCGCGTCACCAGATCGTCGACCATGACGGCGATATACGCCTGCGACCGGTCGAGCACAAATGGCGGACGCCCCTGGACTTTGCAAGCCGCATTGATGCCGGCCCACAATCCTTGCGCCGCGGCTTCTTCGTAGCCGGAGGTACCGTTGATCTGTCCCGCAAGGTAGAGGCCGGCCACTTTTTTGGTCTCCAGCGTCGCTTTGAGCTGGATCGGATCGACGTAATCGTACTCGATGGCGTAGGCCGGCCGGATGATCTCGGCCGCTTCCAAGCCTGGCACCGCGCGCACCACCTGGATCTGAACATCCATCGGCAAGCTGTTGCCCAGGCCGCTGGCGTAAATTTCCTGGGTGTCCAGCCCTTCAGGCTCGAGGATCACGTGATGGCTCTCCTTGTCGCTGAAGCGGACCACCTTGTCTTCGAACGACGGGCAGTAGCGAGCCGATGTCCCTTTTATGACCCCGCCATATAAGGCGGACAGATGCAGGTGGTCGCGCACCACCTGGTGAACGCGCGGGTTGGTGCGTCCCATGTAACTGGGCATCTGAGGCAGGCGCGCGGCCTGGCTGAAATAGGAAAACGGGCGCGGCACCGCATCCATTTCCTGAACTTCGAATTGGGAATAGTCGATGCTGGCACGGGACAACCGCGGCGGCGTACCGGTTTTCATGCGCCCGAGCGTCAAACCGATGTCGGCCAAGCTGGTCGCCAACCCGTAGGCGGCGAACTCGCCGGCACGGCCGGCCTGGATGGCTTTGAAACCGATGTGCACCAGTCCACTGAGAAAGGTGCCGGTGGCCAATACGACCGTACGGGCCAGAAAGCCGAAGCCGGTATGGTCCTCTACCCCGACCACGCGGCCGTCCTCGATCACCAGCCGCTCGACCATAACCTGCTTGAGATCCAAACGCGGCTGCTGCTCCACCACGGCTTTCATGGCCATGTGATAACGTTTTTTATCGTTCTGGGTACGCGACGATTGAACGGCTGGGCCCTTCTTGGTGTTGAGGGTTTTGTACTGGATGGCGGTAAGATCGCTGATTTTAGCCATTTCACCGCCCAGGGCGTCGATTTCGCGCACCAGTTGCCCCTTGGCCATTCCGCCGATGGAGGGGCTGCACGGCATGGCCGCCACCTTGTCCAGGTCAATGGCCAGCAACAACACCTCGCAACCCATGCGCGCCGCGGCCAGAGCGGCTTCGCACCCGGCATGGCCGGCTCCCACCACGATCAGATCATATTTTTTAGTATAGTTCGTCATATTAAGATAAAACCGCCCCTTATTCAGATATCGACCTTATATAACCTTAAAAAGAAAAAGTCGAGAAAGAGGCCGGGCCCCGAATAATTATAGAGAAAGACCAGTTTGGAGTTGCCCGACCATTAAGGTTGCTTATTTTTAAAGAGTGTTATCCACTGACATCAATTCAAGGGAACCTGCATGAGTGACATGGGGTTGCTCGCCCGAGCCACGAAGGGCTAATGGGCTTGGCGACGTTCTTTTCAACTTGCCTACTGAGTGAATGCATTATCCGAATCGACAATTCCCCACAGTGCTCCATCTGGTCGAGCCCACGCGCATGACCCGTAAATTTTCTTTACAAGGGAGGATACGCCGTATGTGCGCCCAAAAGGCAATATCCTTGCCCGCCCTTGGCAACTTTATGCCACCCGCGGAAAAGGCCGACGCATTGAAGGAAAGCGTTCTGCAACACATTTTTTTCACCATGGGCAACGACCCCATGAAACCCAGCAAGTACACCGCATTCATGGGATTGGCGCACAGCGTGCGCGACCGGCTCATCTGGCGCTGGATCAAAACCCAGCGGGCACTTTACGATACATTGGCCAAACGGGTCTATTTTCTGTCATTAGAATTCCTGCCGGGGCGGTTTCTAAAAAACTATCTGATCAGTCTCGGCATGGAAGAAGAAGCCCGCCAGACCATGGCCGATCTTGGATTCGATCTGGATGACCTGGAAGAAGAGGAGTGGGACGCCGGACTGGGCAACGGCGGTTTAGGGCGGCTGGCCTCTTGTTACATGGATTCGATCGCCTGCCGCGACCTGCCCGGCTACGGTTACGGCATTCGTTATGACTATGGTATATTTCACCAAGTGATCGATAACGGGTACCAACGCGAACAGGCGGACAACTGGCTACGGCGCGGCAATCCCTGGGAAATTCAACGGCGCGACCATCTGGTGCCCGTGCGCTTTTTCGGCCGGACCGAGGGGTTTCGCGACCGAGAGGGCCGTCAGCGACAGCGCTGGGTGGATTACGAGGTCGTGATGGCCATGGCCTGCGACATCATGGTGCCGGGCTACGGGGACGAGTACGTGACCAACATGCGTTTATGGGCCGCCCAGTCGAGTCGCGAGTTCAACCTGGAAATCTTCAATCAGGGCGATTACATCGGCGCGGTGCAATCCAAAGTGGTCAGCGAGAACATCTCCAAAGTGCTTTATCCCAGCGATGAAGGGGAATGGGGCAAAGAACTGCGTCTGAAACAGCAGTATTTTTTCGTGGCCGCCACCTTGAACGACATCTTGCGGCGCTATCGAAAAATCAACCGGTCGTTTGCGGATTTTCCCAATTTTGTCGCCATTCAACTCAATGACACACATCCTTCGATCGCTATTCCGGAACTGATGCGTCTGTTGATGGATGAGGAGGGTCTGGGTTGGGATGAAGCCTGGAGGATCAGCGAGCAAACTTTCGCGTACACCAATCATACCGTGCTGCCCGAGGCCCTGGAAACTTGGCCGGTGGAAATGATCGGACGGCTACTGCCGCGCCATCTCCAAATTATTTATGAGATCAATCAGCGCTTTCTGGATGCGGTGCGCACCCGCTTTCCGGAAGACCTGGCACTGCCCGGACGCGTGTCGCTGATCGCCGAAGGCAACGTCAAGCACGTGCGCATGGCACATCTGGCAATCGTCGGCAGCCACACGGTCAACGGGGTGGCCGCGCTGCACAGCCGCATCCTGCAGCTGCAATTGTTCAGGGATTTTCATCAGATTTTTCCGGAACGCATTCGGAATGTCACCAACGGCATCACGCCGCGGCGCTGGCTCAAACAGGTAAACCCCTCGCTGTCGCGCCTGATCACCTCGGTCATTGGGCCGGAGTGGATAAGCGATCTGGATCAGCTGGAAAAGCTGGTGCCGTATGCCGAGGATGCGGCGTTTCGCGAACAATGGATGAAAACCAAGCACGAAAATAAACAACGCCTGGTCCAGTATATTCTGCGTAAGATCAAATTGGGCGTCGATCCGGACACGCTGTTCGATGTGCAAGTCAAACGGATGCATGAATACAAGCGCCAACTGCTCAATGTGCTGCACGTGATCACCTTGTATAACCGCATCAAATCTTCGCCCCAAAACGCTTTTATCCCGCGTACAGTCATCTTCGCAGGCAAGGCGGCGCCCGCCTACCGCCAGGCCAAGCTGATCATCAAGCTGATCAACGCAGTCGCCAACGTGATCAACAGCGATCCGCGCGTGCGCGGTCGTCTGCGGGTTCTATTTTTGCCCAACTACTGCGTCTCGCAGGCAGAAAAAATAATTCCGGCGGCCGATCTGTCGGAACAGATATCTACCGCCGGCATGGAAGCTTCGGGGACCGGCAATATGAAAATGGCGCTCAACGGCGCGCTGACCATCGGTACTTTGGACGGCGCCAATATTGAAATCATGGAAGCCGTCGGCCGTGAGAACATATTTATCTTCGGATTAACGGCACGCGAGGTCCTGACCAAACGCCGCGCGGGATACGACCCGGAAAAGCACTACAAGGACGACGAAGAACTCAAACAGACGCTCGACATGTTGGCTTCGGGCTTTTTTTCACCCCATGAGTCGGGGCTTTTCCTACCGATCGTCCACAGCTTGCGCGACCATGGCGATTATTACATGCTGCTGGCCGATTACCGACCCTATATCGAGGCCCAGGAAGCGGTCGACCGCATGTTTGCCGATACGGAACAGTGGGCGCGCCGCTCGATTCTCAACACCGCCCGCATGGGCAGATTCTCCAGCGACCGTTCGATCATGGAATACGCCAACGACATCTGGCATGTGCAGCCTTTGTTGATTCAATGATGGGTTATCAACAACAACTACTCCCATCCCAGCAGTGTGTGCACAAGCGCTCTTTGGGCAGACCGATGGCGGTGACCAGATCTTCCAGGCGCTGGTATTTGAGCGAAGTCAGGTGCAGTTGGGTTCGGATTTTTTCGATCATGGCCAGATTCTTTTCCGATCCAGCCTGGGCATACAATTCCAGATTCTTATCATCCGATCCTTCGAGCGCATGGATGACCTTGCGGCCGGCCAGGTCGAGGGTCGATCGCGAGTTGGAAAAATTGAGGAATTCGCACGGATAAATCAGGGTCGGACAGGCCGGGCGCATGTGGACCTGCCGGGCGCCGTAATCGAATAGAATCTGGACATTTTCCTTGAGCTGCGTGCCGCGCACAATCGAATCGTCGCAAAACATCAGGCGTTGATCCTTGATGAGCTGGCGCACCGGAATCAGTTTCATCCTGGCCACCAGGTCACGCATTTTCTGATTTTGGGGCATGAAGCTGCGCGGCCAGGTCGGCGTATATTTAACAAACGGCCGACGGTAAGGCACTTTCTTCTCATTGGCATACCCCAGAGCATGCCCGATGCCTGAATCGGGTACGCCGGCGACCTGATCCACTTCGACATCGTCGGTGCGCGCCAGGGCGGCCCCACAGTTGTAGCGGACACACTCGACATTGATGCCCTCGTACTCGGAGGCCGGATAGCCGTAATAAACCCATAAAAACGAACAAATCTGCAGGCGATCGCCGGGTGGCAGGCACTGCTCCCAGCCATCGGCGGTGATGAAGACCGCTTCACCGGGGCCCAGAAAGTGATCGACATCGAATCCAAGATTGGGGAAAGCGCAGGATTCGGAGCTGACCGCCACGGCGTCTTGACGCCGTCCCACGACCAACGGCGTCCGCCCCAGGCGGTCGCGTGCCGCATAAACGCCCTTGTCGGTGAGCAGCAGCATCGAGCACGAGCCCTGAATTGTTTCCTGGGCACGGCGGATACCGGCCTCGAAGCTGGCCTCCTGGCAGATCAGCATGGCCACCACTTCCGTGGGGTTGGTACGACCATCGGTGGTGTCGGAGAAGTAGCTCTTTTTAGCGAACGCGCCCGCCACCAGATCTGCCATATTATTGATGCGGCCCACGGTGACTATGCCAAAGGTGCCCAGGTGCGATCCGATAATCAATGGCTGCGGGTCGGTGTCACTGATCACCCCGATGCCCTTGGTTCCGTGGAAAACCCCGAGTTCCGCTTCGAATTTCGTCCGGAAGTAACTGTTTTCCAGATTGTGAATGGCGCGATGGATGTTTTGCGAATTGCGAACGGCCATGCCGCCGCGTTTGGTTCCCATATGACTATGGTAATCGGTACCATAAAATAGATCCGCGACACAGTCCGTTTGAGAGACAACTCCGAATAAACCGCCCATGATGACCTCGTATTGAGTGAATTCGTTAATCAGCCGATTCGTTGTTCACTTTCGATTTGAAGAATCGACGTATTTAACGGTTAACAATTAAACAAATCAGCGAAGTTCCCCGTGGTAACTCTGCACCGACCGTACCTGGGCCTCGCCTTCGCGCATGGCGGCGATACCTTTGGCTGCCGCAATGGCCGCCGCAGTGGTGGTGATATAGGGAATTTTATACTTGATGGCCGCCTTGCGGATGTTCAAACTGTCGGCCGAACCTTTTTTGCCGCTGGGCGTGTTGACCAACAGATGTATCTTTCCGCTTTTGATCGCATCCACCAGGTTGGGCCGTCCCAGGTCCAATTTCGAAACCGATTGGGTCTCGATGCCTTTTTCCTTCAGGAACTGATGGGTACCCTCGGTAGCCATGATCGTAAAGCCCAGTTCACGGAAACGCCGGACAGGCTCCAGGGCTGCCGCCTTGTCCCGGTCCGCCACCGTAAAAAGCACGGTGCCTTCCAGGGGCAGCGAAGACTGGGTGGCCTCCTGGGCCTTGAAATAGGCACGCCCGAAAGAGCGCGCCATTCCCAGCACTTCGCCGGTCGAGCGCATCTCTGGCCCCAGCACGGGATCCACTTCCGGGAACATGTTGAACGGAAAAACCGCTTCCTTCACGCCGTAATAAGGAATCTGTATTTCGCGCAGATTCAGATCAGCCATGGTTTTGCCCAGTACGACCTGCGTGGCCAGACGCGCCATGGACAGGCCGCACACCTTGGAGACGATCGGCACGGTTCGCGATGCGCGCGGGTTGGCCTCCAGCACATACACCGTATCGCCCTGGATGGCGTACTGAATATTCATCAGACCCACCACCTTCAATTCAATGGCAATGCGGCGGGTGTATTCGCGGATGGTATCGATATGTTTGGGGGCCAGGCTGATCGGCGGAATAACGCAGGCCGAATCGCCCGAATGGATGCCGGCCAGCTCGATATGCTCCATGACCGCCGGAACGAAGGCATCCACGCCGTCGGCAATGGCGTCGGCCTCGGCTTCGATGGCGTTGTCCAAAAATTTGTCGATCAGTACCGGCCGTTCGGGGGTAACTTCCTCGACAGCCACAGCGAGATAGCGCTTGAGCATCTGATCGTCATGCACAATTTCCATGCCGCGACCGCCCAGCACGTAGGAGGGACGGACCATGAGCGGATAACCGATGGTGTCGGCGATCTTCAGGGCTTCTTCGGCGCTGGCCGCCATGCCCGACTCCGGCTGGGGAATGCCCAGGCGGCGCATGATCCGGCTGAAGCGGTCGCGATCCTCGGCCAAGTCGATCGTCTCCGGAGAAGTCCCCAGAATCGTCACGCCGGCCTCGGCCAGTTCCTTGGCGATGTTCAGGGGCGTCTGGCCGCCGAACTGCACGATGACCCCCTCGGGTTTTTCTTTATGATAGATGCTCAGGACATCTTCCACGGTCAACGGCTCGAAATACAGCTTGTCGGATGTATCGTAGTCGGTGGACACTGTTTCGGGATTGCAATTGACCATGATCGATTCCAGGCCGGCCTCGCGAATTGCCATGGCGGCATGTACACAGCAGTAGTCGAACTCGATCCCCTGGCCGATGCGGTTGGGACCGCCGCCAAGGACCATGATTTTCTTGCGGCTGCTGACCGGCACACGATCGGGGGCATTGTAGGTGGAGTAGTAATAGGCCGCGTCATCCACACCACTGACCGGCACCGGTTCCCAGGCTTCCACGATCCCCAGTGCAATGCGCTGTTCGCGGATATCCCGTTCCGGCACCGCGAGCAACTTGGCCAGGTACCGGTCGGCGAACCCGTCCTGCTTGGCTTGGCGCAGCAACGCCTCGGGCAACGCCTTACCCTTGAAGGTCAGAATCTGCTCTTCGAGCATCACCAGTTCCTTCATCTGCTCGATGAACCAGGGCTTAATATGCGTCAGGGTATGCAGTTGTCCGATGTCGGCGCCTTTGCGCAGCGCCTCGTACATGAGAAACTGCCTTTCACTGGTGGCCACCACCAACCGCTGCAGCAAGGTCTCAAGGGACAGTTTATTGAAGTCCTTGGCGAACCCCAGGCCGTAGCGGTTGATCTCCAGGCTGCGGATAGCCTTTTGAAAGGCCTCTTTATAATTTTTGCCAATGCTCATGGCCTCGCCCACGGCGCGCATCTGGGTGCCCAGGCGATCCTGGATGCCGGCGAATTTCTCAAAGGCCCAGCGGGCGAATTTAACCACCACGTAGTCGCCCGAAGGCGTGTATTTCTCCAGGCTGCCGTCGCGCCAATAGGGGATTTCGTCCATGGTCAGGCCGCCGGCCAGCAGAGATGACACGCGGGCGATGGGAAAACCGGTGGCCTTGGAGGCCAGGGCCGATGAACGCGACGTACGCGGGTTGATTTCGATGATCACGATTCGGCCCGTCTTGGGGTCGTGGGCGAATTGAACGTTGGTGCCGCCAATCACCTCGATAGCCTCGACGATGGCATAGGCGTAGTCCTGCAATTTTTTCTGCAAGGCCGGTGCGATGGTGAGCATGGGGGCTGTGCAGTAGCTGTCGCCGGTATGCACGCCCATGGCATCCACGTTCTCAATGAAACATACCGTAACCATCTGGTTTTTGGCGTCGCGCACCACTTCCAGTTCCAATTCTTCCCAGCCCAGCACGGACTCTTCGACCAATACCTGGTGAATCATGCTGGCCGCCAGTCCCCTGTTCACGATCGTGCGCAGTTCTTCCAGGTTGTAAACCAGACCGCCGCCGGTGCCGCCCATGGTGTAGGCCGGCCGAATCACCACCGGGTAGCCCAGTTCCTCGGCGACCTTCTCGGCCGCTTCGATGGTGGTGACCGCCGTGCTGCGAGGCATCTCGATGCCCAACCGTTCCATGGTGGTCTTGAAGGCGACCCGGTCCTCGCCGCGTTCGATGGCGTCGATGTTCACGCCGATAACCTGCACACCGTATTTTTCAAAGATCCCGGCATGGTATAACTCGGAGGAAAGATTCAGGCCGGTTTGACCGCCCAGGTTGGGCAAAATCGCGTCGGGCCGTTCCGCGGCGATGATTTTTTCCAGCGATTTGACATTCAGCGGTTCTATATAGGTCGCATCGGCCGTGCCCGGATCGGTCATGATGGTGGCCGGGTTGGAATTAACCAGCACAATTTGGTATCCCATAGAGCGCAATGCCTTGCACGCCTGCGTACCGGAATAGTCGAACTCGCAGGCCTGCCCGATAATGATCGGACCGGAACCGATGATCAGAATTTTATGAATGTCGTCGCGTCTGGCCATAAGTGCTCCTTTGGGGTTGGAAATGGTATTGTCTGAAAATTAATTATGATTAAGCGCCCACTGGTAAATTAAGCTGCACTTAAAATCAAGGCCTACTTGATCGCTTTTGTGAATCCGGGTTTGTATGCGAGCCTTATCCGGCCGCGCCGACCTGCCGGCACGCCGGTCTGGCAGTTACGTTTTGTGCGCACGCATGGGCAGTTTTCGTTCCGGATCTCAGCATCGGTGCACAAATCGCCCCTCAGCAACGCAGCCAACAGGCCACCGACACGCCCCTGCTGCAGTGTCTTATGGGCATCGTTTGTATTGGCAAAGACCTTGCAAAGAAAATTGCGATTTGTTTTTGCGGGCCCGTATCACTTACGTGGGGTGGTGGTCGGGCCCGTTCCTTTTTAAAGGAAAAGATTGCGCTTGACAATTCCGACGCTTGTGGCGATAGACAGTATCGTTTCAGGGACGGGAGTCGAATGAATACCCACATTACCAGACCACTCGTGTTCATGATGGCGTTATGGATGATCGTGAACACGTCCGCTCAAGCGGCATTCCTCCAGCCCAGTTGCCTGCCGGCGTGCTGTTGCTGCGTAGCGCCGGCGACTGCCCACTGCGATGGTACCGACACGCATAGCGCCTCACCGTCTGAATGTCTGTCGTGGGCGTGTTGCGACGCCGGCCAGACAGAGGCACCGGTCACCACTTCGGCCTCTTTTCAAAGATTCAATCCGCAGGTTGCGGACGTTATCACAGGACTCACCAAAACCGTTCCCGACCGCCGTATTTTCCGCGGTCAGGTTCTTCAGCAGCCTGGCGTCATCACTGCGCAGGTCCCCCTGTATCTCATGACCCTTTCCATTCTTTGTTGATGGTTCCACATCCGCTATATCCGCAACCCGATAGCATTTTAAGATAATCCCTGCATTCGATGCGACCGATGCGTTGCGCCGCAATGCGTGCGTTCATCAAGAAACTTGCGCGGCAGGCCCGCTGCGCCGTCGCACTGATGAATCGCTGAACCCAAATACATCTACCTTTGAGGCATTCATATGAATTCTAAGTCGTCTTCCCAAAAAAAACGCCAGCTGAAAAAAGATCTCGTACTGGGAAAATTACCCAAGCGCAAGGTGAATCCTTTCCTTCTAATTACCGCCGCCATGGTGGTCGCCGCCGCCATGAGCGCGGCCTACTTCGTCTGGACGGCACCGGTCCGCCCCACAGCTTCCGCGCCCAGGGATACGAATGCCCAGGTCGTCGGCGCCGCGCAAGTCCGCTATCCACTATCGCTGTTCGAGGGTAGTCAGGCGCACCATTTCGAATACCCGCACGATGGCCTGACCATTCGCTACTTTGTATTAAAAAGCGCCGATGGCGTGGTGCGGGCGGCTTTTGATGCCTGCGATGTATGTTGGCGCTCGGGGAAAGGATACACGCAAGATGGTGACGAGATGGTCTGCAAAAATTGCGGCCGCCGTTTCGCCTCCAACCGCATCAACGACGTTCAGGGCGGGTGCAACCCCGCCCCACTGAATCGCAGTGTCGAGGACGATCATCTGATCATTCAGGCCGAAGACATTGTACGGGGACGATCCTATTTCGATTTCAACAAGGAGACCTAAAACGATGACACTGCGCGATATCGCCATTAAAAATTTGCTGCGCCGCAAAGCCAAATCCACGTTCATCCTGGCTGGATTGACCATCGGCATTGCCACGATAGTGGCGGTGATCTGTTTTGTAGACAGCACGGCCCACGATATCAATACCAAGCTGGAAAAATATGGTGCCAATATTCTGATCGTACCGCGCACGGACAGCCTGGCCCTGTCCTACGGTGGCATGTCCCTGGGCGGGGTCTCTTTTGACGTGCAGCCGATCCGTCAAACAGAGCTTGCCGGCATCCGCACCATTAAAAATGCCGCCAACATTGCCGCCATAGGACCGGTGGTCCTTGGCACGGTGACAATAGGTGCCGCGGCGGCCTCGCTGGCCGGAGTCGATTTTGAGGCGGCCGGCATTCTTAAACCATGGTGGAAAATCGATGGCGAATCACCCGGCCCCGCCGGTGTGTTGGCCGGCGCCGAGGCTGCACGCATTTTGAACCTGAACGTCGGACAACAAGTCACCATCGATGGGCAGGCCTTGCAGGTTTCGGGTATTTTGGCACCGACCGGCTCCCAGGACGATCACTTGGTATTTACCCACCTGGACACCGCCCAAAACCTTCTGCACAAACCCAATCAGATTTCGATCGTGGAAGTGGCGGCGCTCTGTCACGACTGCCCTGTCGACGACATGGTGGCCCAGATCGCCGAACAGTTGCCGTCGGCCAAGGTGATGGCCATACAGCAAGTGGTCAAGGGACGCATGGAGACCCTGGCCCATTTCAAAAAGTTTTCTTACGCCTTGTCGCTGGTAGTCGTTGCCATCGGCGGGTTGGTGGTACTGGTCACGATGATGGGCAGCGTCCGGGAACGGACCTCTGAGATCGGCATTTTCCGGGCAGTCGGTTTTCGAAGGAGCCATGTCATGCGAATCATCTTCATGGAGGCTGGCCTGATCAGTGCCTTGGCCGGCATAGTCGGATATCTGACCGGAGTCGGTGGGGTGTTGTTGGGGTTGAAAGTTTTCGGCAAAGCCACGGCAGCGATCCATATGGATCCATGGCTGGCGGTCGGCGCCCTGGTCATGGCCATGGCGGTGGGATTGCTGTCCAGCGCCTACCCGGCCTTTCTGGCGGCAGGCATGGATCCCAACAGGGCGCTGAAAACACTCTAGTTCGCAAATTCATCACCGAATCAACAAACCCAGAGGGAAAAATGAGTTTCATCATATGTGATACCATCAGCAAGACCTATGGCCAGGGCGACGCCTGCGTAAAGGCGATTGACGAGATCACTTTCACGGTGCGCAGCGGAGAGTTCGTGGCGGTCATGGGCGAGTCCGGTTCAGGCAAATCCACCCTGCTATCCATAATGGGCGCCATGAACACGCCAACCTCCGGTCGCTATCTCGTAGACGACATCGATGTCTATGCCTTGGATGGCGAAAAGCAGGCCGATTTCCGCCGTGAATACCTGGGATTTATTTTCCAGAGCTTTCACCTGGTGCCCTATTTATCAGTAGTCGAAAACGTGATGCTGCCCCTGACAACCACCGGTCATTCGCGTCGTGTAAAGGAATTCATGGCCCATGAGGCCCTGGCCTGGGTCGGCATGGCGGATAAAGCCAAGCGACTGCCCAACCAGATTTCGGGCGGCGAAATGGAAAGAACCGCCATCGCACGCGCCATTGTGAACAATCCGCCGGTTTTGTTGGCTGACGAGCCGACTGGCAATCTCGATACCCGTACCTCCAAAACAATTATGACGCTGCTGGCGCGCCTCAATCAGCAGGGAACGACAATCATGATGGTAACCCACAGCACGGCATGCGCCGGGTATGCGCAACGGGTTCTCAAAGTGCGCGACGGCCTTTTAATCGACACGCCAAACCCCGCCGAGGCGGCAGCGTGCGTGTAAAAACCGGATTAGGTCACTCTTTGGAAGAGAGATAGGTTTTCAGATTGACCTTTTTGTTCTTGAGGCCCAGTTTTTTGCGAATGCAATTGCGGTAAGATTCTACGGTACGGGGGGAGATGTTGAGCAGGCGGGCCATGTCCTTGGTGGTACGCCCTTTGCGGATCAGATTGGCCACCTGCAATTCGCCGGGAGAAAAGACATAATATTTGGCTGACAACTCCGGCATTGGCGAACTCACCACTTCGTTGAGGTTTATGCGTACCACGTCCAGCAACTGCTGTTGTGGAACGCTGAGTCCGCTGCGATCCAAGCGGTCGAGATAGGGTTCGATCAGCTGGACCAGGTTGACGCGGATGTTCTCTTCCGAATGCAGCCGATCTTCATTGCGCTTATCGAGGAGCACACGCATGGCGGTATTCAATTCCTTGAGCCGTTCCGATTTGAGCCGCAACTCCTTGGCCGTTTCGGTTCGCCGGGCGACTTCTTCGCGCAGCTTCTGGTTGGCCTGCAACAGCTCCATGGTGCGTTCTTGCACCAGGGCTTCCAATCGTCTGCGATAGCCGGCCAATTCCTCGTAGGCGTTTTTCTGTTCCGTGATCATGTGGACCACCACATTGGCGCCCCGGATCTGTTTTCCTGTGAACAAGTGGCGAATATGAAAATGACCCCATTCAAGAGCGCCACTTTTGGTTCTTATCTGAAACTCCACATTGCTTGAGACGGTCCGCCCGGCCAGCATGTCCGCCCGTCGCTGCTCGTATACCTGGCGACTGGCGGACGTCAATAGATCCTCCGGCTTCATGCGCAACAGTTCCTGTTCACTGTACCCGGTCGACCGGCACAACTGGTCGTTGACTTTGATGAAACGGCCTGTTTTAAAATCGATCTGGTAAACGGACGTGGCGGAAAGCTGAAACAGTTGGTGGTTCAGTGCCTGGCTTTCGTCCAGTTCCTCAGAGATGGTGCGTGCCTCTTTCCATTGGGCAATCAGACTCATGATTGCCATGAACGTGTCCAGGCTTTCTTCATCCCACCGATGAGGCCGGGCGTGGGTATAAATTGCGCATAATCCGTAGAACTGTCGTTGGTTGCCGATGGGCATCAGCAAAAGGGAAGTCACATGGTTCTGATTGAAAAATGCGCGCGTAGCCGGGTCTGTGATACTGTCCGTATCGTTGCACTGGAAAGGCTCTTTTATTTCGATCACCTTGCGGATCTCGGGGATCGCCAAAAGATCGGCGAAGGCGGATCGATCACTGGCAGCCACTCGGCCATGCTCCCAACGGGATGAGTGTGGATGGAAAAAATGGGTTTGCGGATCGTGCCACAAGATGCAAACCGTGTCGATGTCCAGGGAATCGCCGATGATGTAAAGGCAATAATCCAAAAAAGAGCGGTCCTGGGTCGAGATGACCTGGGCCGATATCGCCGAAAGAAGCGTATCGCTGGCGGAACGGCGTTTCAACTTTTTTTCATTCTGCTGACGCTCGACCGCGACCGAAATCAGGTGAGCGGCAAAATGCAGACTCTGGCAGGCGTCGGCAGCAAAAATCCGCACGCGGTTGTCCCAGACGCTGAGAGATCCGATCGTGCGTCCGGCCACACGCACGGCAACGCCAATGTAGGCTTTCAACTTAAAGCGCCTGACGTTCGGGTCTGACTCCGAATAGGGGGTATGCTCCAGATTGTCTAAAACAGCTGCGGGTTTTGCCGCCGCGACCAATTCTTCAAAACACACCCTGCCCTTCAGGGGGCCAGTTTTCTGAAAATCCGCGGGAAGACGGCAACCATAAGGGGTAAGGATCTGCAGGCATTCGAAATCGAAAAAGTTGCAGACTGCGAATTGCCCTTGAACCGTATCCAGGGCATATTGCAAAAGGATAGACAAGGCTCGGCGAGGGTCGCCCTCGAGCGAGGCAATCAAAGATACCCAATCGGACAAGCGGTCTCCTGGCTCGAGCAGTCCAGGCGCTTTTTGCGATCTTGACAGGTTGACCATGACTTTCGTTTTCCGTTGCGTAAGCAGGTGGGGAGCGAACCATGCATCACTAAAATCATCCCGGTATCAGCGCAGAGCCCTTTCGTGTATAGTGAGCGGTCTGAAAAATGTCAACCGATCTTACTATTTCCAAACAGGGCAGCTACTTAACGCAAACCCGAAACTTGCGTATTTCACTTGAACAGGCGGCGCCGGAGTGCTTATGTGGTCTGGTTGATGAGGATAACGACTTCGAAATGGAAAAATTCACATGACACAATATCTCAAAAATGGATTATTGCTTCTGGTCAGCTTGTTTTTCATGCTTTTCGGCATCCATATTCTGATTACGAGCTACCGGCTCGACGATCCTTTCTCCTTCGTGATCAGCTTCTTTGCCAGCAACCTGATCATTCTGATCAGTGCAACGTTGGGGCTGGGTTTTGGTATACGCTTATGGAGACAGCGGCAGGATCAGCGAACCGGTCCACACGCCGACAGCGAAGACCCTTGATGACCAGAAAAAAAACCATGGTAGGAAAAACTTGGACGTTCCTTATTGACCAAACTCGTTTTTTTGAATATCCAAGCCCACATCACAATCACTCTAGACGGCATTCCATTCCGCATACCCCATCGACCCCCCGACAACGGGGAATCCGACGGCCAAAGGTGAACGATGATCCGAATCAATGAAAATTATCTGAAATTGCAATCCAGCTACCTTTTTGCCCATATCGCCAAGCGCGTGGAGGCGTTTCAGGCGCAACACCCGGACAGGGAAATCATCCGCATGGGTATCGGCGACGTGACCCGCGCGCTGCCGGCGGCATGTATCGATGCCCTGCACAAAGCCACCGATGAACTGGCCCAGGACAGCAGTTTCCGGGGGTATGGACCGGAACAGGGGTATGCTTTTCTGCGCGAAAAAATCGCCCAACACGATTTTCAGGATCGCGGGGCCTCGATCGCGGCGGATGAAATCTTTGTCAGCGACGGGGCCAAGTGCGACACGGGCAATATTCAGGAAATCTTCGCAACCGACATTCGTGTCGCGGTGCCCGACCCGGTTTATCCGGTCTATGTCGACACGAACGTGATGGCCGGCCGCACCGGCACTTTTCAGGACGGCCGCTATGAGGGTCTCGTCTACCTGGACTGCACTGAAGCCAATGGATATGTGCCTGCGCTGCCACAAGAACCGGTAGATCTGATTTACCTGTGTTTCCCCAACAACCCGACCGGCGCTACGATCACGCATGCGCAATTGGGCCAATGGGTCCGCTACGCCCATGAGCACAAGGCCCTTATCCTCTACGATGCTGCCTATGAGGCGTTCATTCGTGACGAGAGCCTACCGCGCACGATCTATGAAATCGACGGTGCGCGCAATGTGGCCATCGAATTCCGCAGTTTTTCGAAGACCGCCGGTTTTACCGGAACGCGCTGCGCTTTTACCGTTGTACCCAAATCCTGCAAGGCGCACACCGCCGACGGTCAGGTGATAACGGTGTACGACCTGTGGAACCGACGTCACACAACCAAGTTCAACAGCGTCTCCTACCCAGTTCAAAGAGCCGCCGAGGCGGTCTATTCACCCGAGGGCCAGGCGCAGGTCCGGGAGTTGACCGATTACTATTTGAACAATGCCGCCTTCATCCGACAGGCTTTCACCGATCTGGGATACCCGTGCGTCGGCGGAGACAATTCACCTTATATTTGGATCAACGGCCGTCGTGACTCGTGGGCGTTTTTCGACCTGCTGCTCGAAAAAGCCGGCGTGGTCTGCACGCCGGGCGCGGGCTTCGGCACCTGCGGACAGGGGTATATCCGCCTGAGCGCATTCAACAGTTTTGCCAATGTTCAAAAAGCCATGAATCTGATCCAGACTGCATTGACCTAAGGAGTGCCACACCATGCCGATGAGTCCGTTTTACCGTGATCGGCTCTTTCCCATTCTGCCGGAAATCGAAGCGCAATTTGGAACGCCCTTTCACATCTACGATGAAGAAGGCATTCGTCAAACCGGCCTGCGGCTGAACGACGCATTTTCGCGAATCGATGGTTTTCGGGAGTATTTCGCCGTCAAGGCCCTGCCCAATCCGCACATCATGAAAATTATGCGGGATCTGGGTTTCGGGTTCGATTGCAGTTCCATCGCGGAACTGGTCCTATCGCGCCAGGTCGGCGGCCTGGGTGAAGAGCTGATGTTTACTTCCAACAACACCAGTGCTGCGGATTTCGAGGAAGCCCTCGGCAAAGGGGGATCTCTGCTCAACCTGGACGATATCACCTTGATCCCCAAGGTGCCGCAAATGCCCGAGGTGATCTGCTTCCGCTACAACCCCGGGCCGCGACGCAGCGGCAACAGTATTATCGGCAACCCGGTCGAAGCCAAGTACGGCGTTGCACACCACCAACTGCTGGATGCCTATGCTTGTGCCAAAACCAAGGGTGCGCGTCGGTTCGGCCTGCACACCATGCTCGCTTCCAACGAGCTGAACTGTGCGTATATGGTACAGACTGCCCGAATGCTCTTGGACACCGCCCGCTGGATAACCTCCGAGTTAGGCATCCGCTTTGAATTCATTAACATCGGCGGGGGCTTGGGCATCCCTTACCGGCCCGAAGATCCGCCGTTCGATCTGGACTGCCTGGCGAATGAAATCTACGTGCTTTTCGAGCAGTTCGCCGCCGATCAGCAGTACATGCCGCGCTTGTATATGGAAAGTGGCCGTTTCATGACCGGCCCGCATGGCGTTCTGGTGGTTAAAGCGATCAACCGTAAAGACATTTACCGCACCTACATCGGCGTGGATGCCAGCATGTCCGCCCTGATGCGACCGGCTATGTACGGGGCCTATCACCATATCGAAGTATTGGGCAAATCCGGGCGTAGCGATGCCATACCCGTGGATGTGGTCGGATCTTTGTGCGAAAACAATGACAAATTCGCGATCCAGCGCCCGCTGCCGCCCATCGACGAAGGCGATCTGCTGATCATTCAGGACACAGGCGCCCATGGCCATGCCATGGGATTCAACTATAATGGTAAACTGCGCCCCAAAGAGCTGCTTCTGCGCAGCGACGGCCGCGTTGAATTGATCCGGCGGGCCGAAACAATACACGATTATCTCGCCACCCTGCAATTTGAACCGCAAAGGTTCACACCCAAGTCATCATGCAAAAAGTGACCCTCTTTTCATAGGGAAAATACTAATAATGCGGTTGACGTTTGGATGAAAAAGGATTAAGTTGATGCTAATCCTGCCAACAATGAATGGGTAGTACGCGGAGGGCATACCAAAGGACGGGCAGGATATATCGCTCAAGAAATCCTGAACATCGGCCGATAAAACACAATACATACACGAACCGCATCGACGCAAAGTCCCCTTCATTGTTCCTGATAAGATCGCTTCGTGCCAATTTCAAACATTAGTCAATTCCGAATGTGATGCCGAGTGCACTGAAACAATGGTGCGGTACGCAAGTACCGGTATCGGCGAATAATAGAATGGTCTAAGGAGACACTTTCATGGATGATTTTTTACACAATCTTCGTAGTGGGAAACTCAAGCAAGGAGACCGGTCCAACCGGCCTTACAATGATCAGCAATACAAGGGCGGGGGCCCGCGCGGCCGTAACATGGTGGATCGGCGCAAAGGTCATTTCGACAATACGAAAGAATCTTCCGACCGTCTGAATGCCATCAAGGAAATTCTGGAAACCCTGGTTGATTCCCAGAAAAAAATGGCCGAGACGTATGAAGCCCGCACCCGGGCGGAAGAGCGCAAGGCTCTGGCAATGGAAGTTATCGCAAAGAACCTGTACCGCTTAGCCAATCCCAATGCGGGTGATGCCGACACGCTGTTTGCGGTCGGATCGCCAACCGTAGAAGAAGCTGCGAAAAATTCAGTGCAGCATTTGCAAACCCTTGATGATACGGCTACTGAACGCGACCTTGCAACCCAAGAAGCAGAAGATGAGGCGGTTTATTCCGATGACGCACAAGAGGCCGCCAACGCAGACGAGGAAGATGGTTTGGTAGCAGATCAGCAACAGGAAGAAGAGGATCTTGATGCGCCCGGTCGGTTGACCGAAGTGGATCGCCATACCCTTTTTTCTGTGATCAACCAGATGAGGGACGAGGGCACCGGTTGGGAAAAGATCGCCCGGCATATTTCCGCTCAAGGGTATCCGACCATTTCAGGTAAGGGCAACTGGCGCGGCGTGATGGTTAAAAATCTTTACGATAAAATGGCCCCCACCTCCTGATTTCATGACAGCCGTTCGCAACGGCTCCAGGCTTGCTATTCCTGTGCTTTCGATAACCGGGCCATTGAATTCCGGGTGTTTACGTTTACAGAAAAAACTCAAGGCGGCAGTATGCCCCATGCCTCCGACCTTGGGCGGCGATCTCGCGGTCGCCGCGCCTGGTGAACGCGTCAGCCGCTACTCCGAACGCTGCTGCCCACTTTGGCGATACCACTGAAATGTTCGTCGCAATCCCTCCTCAAAAGAGATCGACGGTTGAAAGCCCAAAATCTCTTTAGCCCGTTGTATGCTGGCCAAAGAATGGACGATGTCGCCCTCACGCGGTTGGTCGTAAAGCGGGGTCATGGTGCACCCGGCCATTGCGGCGATCATTTGCCATAACTGGTTGATCTCTACTGAATTGCTGGTACCTACATTGAACACCCGTCCGGCAGCTGCCGGAGTGGCGGCCGCCAGCAAGTTGGCTTGGACAACATCTTCGACAAATACAAAATCCCGGGTCTGTCGTCCATCACCGTAGATCATCGGTGCGACGCCGTTTGCCGCCCGCAGCATGAAAATCGAAATGACGCCCGAATAGGGCGAAGACGGATCCTGGCGCGGCCCATAAACATTGAAATAGCGCAAACAGACGGTTTCAAGACCATAGAGCCGACAATACAGGTCGGCGTAGTACTCATTGGTCAATTTTTGGACCGCATAAGGGCTCAACGGTGCCGGGTTCATCGACTCGGTCTTGGGCAGTTGGGGCGCATCGCCGTAAACAGCGCTGGAACTGGCTATGACCACCCGCGGTACGCCGTTGCGCCGGGCCGCATCAAGCACCTTGATTGTTCCCAGATCATTCACGAGTGCGGAGGACAAAGGTTCCTTGACCGTCTGGGTAACCGAGACGACCGCCGCCTGGTGAAAAATGGCCTGGCAGCCTTTGGACACCTTGTTCAGAGTCCTATCGTCCTTGATATCCCCTTTGACAAAAGCGACCCGATCCGCCACGGACGCCAAGTTGGCCATATGCCCGCTGGACAGGTTGTCCAATACGGTCACCTCGCACCCCTGGTCGACCAGTTTTTCAACCAGATGGGACCCTATGAATCCGGCCCCGCCGGTCACAAGGGCTTTGTGCAGCGTCCTGTTCATGAAGTCGTCTCCTTGCATGTAGAGTACGGAAGCCTATCTTATTTGCAGTTTCCTCGATAATATGGCTATGAGCGGGCGTCAACGATTTTTGCCAAAACGGGTTATGCAGTTCGCTCCAATAAGACACAGGTATGGGGTTTCATAAGAGGGTTACGTTGTAATTTTTAGTACCTTAACAAAAAGCATGCACGTAAAAGCGTCCAACATGGGGAGGTGAGCATATCAAATCGACAGAATGCCTCCCTTTACACTTTAAACTTTACACTTAACACTTCGCCAATAGTCAACTGGAACGAACTGCATAACCATATTGCCAAAACTGCAGGAGTGATCGCCGGTATGCCGGCTGCACAACGCATCAACTGCCAACGATGCAGGCACTATTTCGTAACTTGGGAAAAAGCCAATCCGCATGGCTGCAGATGCATGGGTTTTAAAAGCAAACACCTGCCCAGCGCTGTCGTGCAGCGCAATTCAGGTGCGGCGTGCCTGTGTTTCGAACCCAGGCAACGCCTGAAACATAAATCTTAACCTGAGTAACTCAACTTTCGGGATTGGCACGTAGTGAGGTGAGCCGGGCGTATGGCGCGGACAACACGCCCGGATCACCGGCGTTTGGAACCCGAAAGTTGAATGATTAACATAAAGGCGCGTGACTCCCGAAAATACGTTACTGAGAAAATAGAGGTATGTATGCCATCTGACCCCGCAACCATCGACCTGAGATTCTTTGCCACGCTGGCCCCCCACACGCCGCCGGATGCCTCGCGTTATCCGATTGCATGCGGCACTACCGTCGGCCAGTTGCTGGATCGGCTTCAAGTCCGTTCCGCGGACGCCAAACTCATCTTCATCAATGGCATCAAAGGCGATCTGGACAGCACGCTGCAAGGCGGCGAACGCGTCGGCATTTTTCCTCCGGTCGGCGGAGGATAAATGGATACGATCGATTTGGCATCGCAGATCCGGACCCTTGCCGCCGAGACCATCGATGCGCAAGGAGCGCCCCTGCGCACAATCACCCTGGCGCACCTTCGGCACCTTGCCCACAGGTACAACATGCCTGAGCGGGAGGTCGCCATCGCGGCCCTGGCGAACGGCGTGACACCCTTGCGCTATCTGCGCAATCAGAAACACTACACAACCGATGACCAAATCCGGCTGCTCGGCGCCCGCGTAGCGGTAATCGGCCTGGGCGGATTGGGCGGCGCAGTGGTCGAAATACTAGCCAGAGCCGGAGTGGGTCACTTCAAACTCATTGATGGCGACCATTTTGAGGAGCATAATCTCAACCGCCAATGGCTGTGCACCGAAGCGCGCCTGGGTCAATCCAAAGCGGGGTCCGCCGCACTCCGAATCCGGGAAATCGATCCTTCCCTGCAAGTAGAATCTCACGCCGATTACCTTACCGAGGCCAATGCCCGGAGTCTGATCGACGGGCACGATGTGGTGGTCGACTGCCTGGACAGCATCACCGTGCGCTTTATTCTCGAAGAAGCCGCCCAGAAAGCGGCCATTCCCATGGTTTCCGCAGCCGTGGCCGGTCTGGCCGGTCACGTGACCACGATTTTTCCGCAAGACGCCGGTTTGCAGCTGGTTTACGGCTCGCGTAGCGCCATTCACAACGCGCAGGGCGCAGAGCAGACCCTGGGCTGTCCACCGCAGACCGTGGCGCTGATTGCGGCGGCGGAAAGCGCCGAAGTGCTGAATATCCTGGTCGGCCGGCCTCAGTCGCTTTTGCGCAACCGCTTGTGGGTCCTCGATTTGGCCACGTACACATTTGAGGTGTTTTCGTTGGTATGAAGATGCTTCTGCAATCGCGCCCCGTGCAATGGGCGCTCATGACCGTCATGCTGCTGGGTTTGCCGCTGCTGGGAATTGGCCTTGCGGGACGGGATGTGCGCGCCTACCTGACGTTTCCACCCTTGACGGGTCAGGTGGCGCACGCCCCCTTTGCATGGTCGTTTTTTATTTTCTTCGCGGCCGTGGACCTGCTCTTCTTACTTTTTCTCATCAGGCTGCCGGCATATGGGTATCATGCACGGCGCCGCTCGTCTACCGGCCGGCTGCCGCACTGGGGCTGGGCCGGCTTGGGAATCATGTTGGCCGGTTGGGTGCTGGCATGGACCCGCTGGGACTGGTTCGCACCTTTTCAGGTCCATACCTTTTTTTTGCCCTGGTTCGGCTATATTCTTCTGGTCAACGCATTGTGCGTGAGGCTCACCGCACGCAGCCTGCTGACCGACACCCCAGGTTTTTTCTGGCTGCTTTTTCCGGTCAGCGCCCTATTCTGGTGGTTTTTCGAATATCTCAACCGCTTCGTACAGAACTGGTACTATGTGGGTGCCGACTTTGGTCCGGCGGCTTATTTCGCCTTCGCCTCACTGGCTTTTGCCACCGTGTTACCGGCGGTTTTAAGCACCTACCGCCTCATCGTGGGGGTGGGTCCTGTCAGCGGTGCCACGGGTATCTTGCCCCTGCGCCTGAGACACCCCCGACTGGCAGCGACGGTCATCCTTGCAAGCGCCGGGGGTGGGTTGACGTTCATAGGCTTGTTTCCCGACGTACTTTTTGCACTCCTGTGGGTGTCCCCCTTGCTCATTATCACCAGCTTGCAGACGCTGGCCGGCCGGCCCACCATTTTTTCACCTCTGACGCAAGGCGATTGGCGGCCGATCGTGGCGGCCGCCTGGGCTGCGCTGATCTGCGGTTTTTTTTGGGAATTGTGGAATATCGGCAGTCTGGCGCGCTGGCACTACACAGTCCCGTTCGTAGACCGCTTCCATGTGTTCGCCATGCCGATCGTCGGGTATGGCGGCTACCTGCCCTTCGGACTGACGTGCCTGGCAATCGGACACATGATTCTGGGCAGCGGCCCGCTACGCATCACGACGGACAACCGGGACTGACGGAAACCGCAGTCTTCCCGCATCGTTTTCACAATGCCCGGCCGAGCTCCTCCGCCTCGCTGATGGCATACATCAAATGGCGAGGATGTTTGGCATCGCCGATAAAATGGGTCTCGATGCCGCGGCCTTTGAGCAGATTGGCAGCCTCACGCAAGGATGTAAAGCCATCGGCGAGCACAACCGTGTCGAACGGGGCCAGCGTTTGGATCTGACGATCGGTACGGAAACGCACGCCATCGGCCAGAAACGCTTCAACCAACACCTGTTTGAAGAGTCGGACCCGGCCCCGGGTCAATCGCTCGCGAAGATAATAGCGGTCATTGGAAGACATCTCTTCACCAAAATGGGGGCGTGTATGCAGCACGGTCACCTGCTTGCCCTGGTCGGCCAGGTAATCGGCCAACACCAATCCGATCTGGTTGCCACCCAGCACGATCACCTGCGCGCCGGTCTGGACCGATCCGTCCATGACTTCAGTCACAGTGCACACCTGCATACCGGTCCGAAAGAGCCCTTTAAGCATGGGCATCCCGGGCAGGCTGCCGGTCGCTAAAATGGCCACGTCCGGCTGAACCTCTTTCAACACACCGTCGTCGAGGGCCCTTTCGAACAGCATTGTGACCGGGAGTTGCCGGAGTTCTTCACTGAAATAGTCCACGATCTCCTGCAGATCGCCCCTGCCGGGCGCCATCGCCGCCAAGCGCAAAGCGCCGCCGGACGCCGCATGCTGTTCACACAGCACCACCGCATGACCGTGCAGGGCCGCCATGCGGGCCGCCGCCAATCCTGCAGGGCCAGCGCCCACGACCAAAACCCGCCGTTGATGCCCGGCTGGCACAATGGGTGAAAGCAGATATTCGCGGCCCACGTCGGGGTTGACCACACAGCCGCCCGGCTCCATCTGCAGGACCGTGTGGATGCAGCCCAGGCAGCAGCCGATGCAGGGCCGGATGGTGCGCACTGCGCCGGCATCCGCCTTGAGCGGCCACTGCGGATCCGCCAGCAGGGATCGGCCCAAAGCGATTACATCGGCCTTCCCCTCCTGCAGGATCCGCTCGGCCAATTCGGGCGACTTGATGCGGCCTACGGCCACCACGGGAATGGCCACTTCGGCCTTGACGGCGGCGGCAAGATCGACGAAACAGCCCTGGGGCACATACATGGAAGGAATGGTCAGCTGGGTGCTGCCGTACACCCCGGCCGAGACATGCAAATAGTCGGCACCCGACTGTTCCAGAATGACGGCCAGGCGTAAGGCCTCCTCCAAACCCCATCCATCGAGGATGTAATCTTGCGCGTTCATGCGCACCCCGATGGTAAAATCGCTGCCGCATGCCGCGCGGATCTGCGCCAGCGTCTCGAGCATGAAGCGAATGCGGTTTTCAAAGGAGCCGCCATACTCATCCTCGCGGTGGTTGGCGTTGGGGGCCATGAATTGATTGATCAGGTACCCGTGGGCGGCATGGATTTCGATAAAATCGAAGCCTCCTGCCTGACAGCGCCGCGCGGCCGTGCCAAAAGCCTCGGTCAGCATGCGGATTTCTTCCTTGGTCAGAGCCCTGGGCTGCCCTTTGACGACGGCAGGAGCCGGAATGGCCGAGGGGGCTAAGGTATGCGCATGGTACGATTGGCGTCCGCCGTGCATCAACTGCATGCCCAGGCGGCAATTGAAGGGCCGAATGGCCTCGGCCATCCGCTGCAACCCCGGGATACACGCGTCATCCCACAAAGCCGGCAGGTTCGGCAGCTCGGCGCCGCTCGGATGGATGCCGCCGCCGCCGACCAGCATCATTCCGACACCGCCTTGGGCGCGCGTCGCCATATATTGCGTAAGCTGATCGGTCACAAGGCCCGATTCATCCACGCCGAAATTGATGCTCATGGCCGACATGAGCAACCGGTTCTTGACCGTCATCCGTCCAATGCGAATGGGTTGAAAAAGATGGCTGAAAGCAGTCATGACGCTCCTTGTTGAATATCATTCATATTCTGTTTTTGACCCTAAAGTTATTAAATCAGATGGTCCCCAAATGTAAAGCTGAACTGTCGGGCGAATAAGAAATCTTTACAAACCTTCTTATGTCACCCCTCGTCTCACTGGGACCGAAGTAGTCAACCAAACAAGTTGGAGGGGCCAACCTTCTGTGGGACGATGGTCGTCATCCGGGCGAACACAAGGTTCGCCCCTACGAGTAGAATGATGTTCCGGTTCGGTGATCAAGCCACACGCAAATGCGGTTACCCTCGAATCGGCGCTTTTGAATGTGGACAAATTCTGCGAAGCGTGGCATGTTTGCCGGTGCACGTGCCGCTCAGCGGACATTATCGCGTCTGCCTGCGGCCGTTATTATGATTTCAATACCTTCGGTCGGAGGAACCAATATGCACAAACTGCTCGCCGATGAACCGGGCGCAAAGATCCTGATGCTGGGCAACGAAGCCATCGCACGCGGCGCTGTTGAAGCCGGAGTGGCGTTTGCCACCACTTATCCGGGAACGCCCTCTTCCGAAATTTCCCTGAATCTGTTCCAGATCTCTCAGCAAAGCGATCTGTATTTCGAATACAGCACCAACGAGAAAGTCGCCCTGGAAGTGGCCGCAGGGGCCGCCAATGCCGGCGTGCGCACCATGTGCATGATGAAGCACGTGGGGATGAACGTGGCCGCGGACCCTTTGATGACCCTGGCCTACGTGGGGGTCAAAGGCGGACTGGTGATTCTGACGGCGGACGACCCCAACATGTTTTCCAGCCAGAACGAGCAGGACAACCGCTATTATGCCAAAATGTCCGGCCTGCCCATGCTTGAACCCTCCTCGGTGGCCGAGGCCCTGGAAATGGTGCGTCACGCCTTCGATCTGTCCGAAGAGTTGCGCGAACCGGTCATTTTGCGCACCACCACGCGCATCAATCACTCCAGCGCCTTCGTGGAATTGGGCACGCTCGGCCAACGGACCACGAGCGGTGTTTTCAAGAAAGACCCTTTAAGTTACGTGACCGTGCCGGCGGTATCGCGCAAGCTGCATGTCAAGCTGCTGGAAAACCTGGCCAAGGCCGCGCGGATCTCTGAGACCACGCCTTTTAACCATGTCAGCGGCAGCGGCACCTGGGGCGTGGTATGCAATGGCGTCAGCCACAATTATATCAGCGATGCCGTTCAGGAGTTGGGAATTGCCGATCGGGTCCGCATCCTGCGCATCGGCATGTCCAACCCGCTACCGGCCGATCTGATCAAAGCCTTTTTGAAAGAGTGCGACAAGGTCCTGGTGGTCGAAGAGGGCGAACCATTCATGGAGGAAGCCGTTAAGGCCCTGGCCCAGGAGGCCGCTCTCACGCTACCCATCCACGGCAAGGGCGAGGATCTCTTTTCACGCCTGTATGAGTTCGATCCGGCCATGGTCCGCCGTGTCCTGGCCGCCTATTTCAGTGTCGCTTACACCCCCCCGGCTAAAATCGACCTGGCGGATATTCCCGAAATACCGGCCAGGCCACCCAACTTGTGCGCCGGCTGCTCGCACCGCGCGACGTATTATGCGGTTAAAAAAGCCGCCAAAGGTATGGATACCATCTACGCGACCGACATCGGTTGCTACACCCTGGGCTTTTTACCCCCCCTGAGCATGGGCGATTTTGTGATCTGCATGGGATCCTCGGTCAGCTCGGCCTGCGGGTTTTCACGGGCCACCGATCAGAAAGTGGTTGCCTTTATCGGCGACTCGACTTTTTTCCATTCCGGCATCACAGGCCTGATCAACGCGGTTCACAACAACCATAATTTCACCCTGGTGATCCTGGACAATGGCATTACGGCCATGACCGGCCATCAACCCCATCCAGGGGTCGATATGGCCGCCATGCAAATGGAAGGCTACCACCGGGTCTCCATCGAGGCGGTCGTGCGCGCGCTGGGCGTCGGGCATATTACCCTGGTGAAGCCCTTCAAAGTAAAAAAGAGCATCACGGCCATTGAAGAAGCACTGGCCTACAAAGGCGTGTCGGTGATTATCTCCCAGGAGATCTGCACACTGTACGCCCGCAGCCTGAAGATGCCCCGCCAGCGCCCCTTCCAGGTATCGGAACGGTGCAAGAACCACCGCGACTGCATCAATGAATTAGGCTGCCCGGCCTTTTATCTGGATGCGAACCGCGTGCGTATCGACGCCAATGCCTGCGTCGGCTGCGCCGTCTGCGCCCAGGTCTGCCCGGAGAATGCTATTGTGCGGGTGAAAGAGTAGAAAAGTAGAACATAAAAGAAGAAAATTATTGAATTTTATCATTTTGATAAATGACGGCCACGGGCCAACGGAAAGAAAACATGAATACCATACGACTGATAATCGTTGCCGTCGGTGGCCAGGGCAATTTGCTGGCTTCCAAGGTATTGGGCGAAGCGGCGCTGCTGGCCGGGGTGCCGGTGCGCATGAGCGAAATCCACGGCATGGCCCAACGCGGCGGCGTGGTGGAATCGGCCATTGTCATGGGTCAGGCGCGCAGCAACCTCATCTCCGATGGCGAAGCCGATATCCTGCTGGGATTCGAACCCAGTGAAACATTGCGTGCGTTGAACAAATGCAACCCTGACACGGTGGTCATCACCAATATGGCGCCCCTGCCGCCCTTCACAGTGGCCATCGGCAAAGGCACCTACCCGGATCTGAATCAGCTCCAAACGCTTATCCGCAGCAAAACCCAACGGCTTATCGCGTTCGATGCCGTGGCCCTGGCCAAGCAAGCCGGCAATGTCATGGCTTTAAACATGGTTCTTCTGGGCGCTCTGCTTCAGACCCGGCAATTGCCGATCACCCCGGAGCAACTCAAAGAGGCCATCCGCACCAAAACCAAAGCCAATCTGGCAGACGTGAATCTTAAGGCCTTCGACCTGGGATACGCCGCCGGCCAAGACGCTTAGAGATCACCGAGTGCAATGTCTTGCGAGCAGGTAGGCCCCATGAATCAACGCGAATACCTATTCTTGCGATTGTCGGCGGCAGTGCTCATCGTTTGCTGGGCTACGCTTTGGACACCTGCCCCAGCCCGCAGCAAACTGTACAAATATCAAAAAGACGGTGTCTGGCACTACACCGATTCGCCGACCGCCGACACCCCGCTCGACCGTCAAGAAATCGCTGTCAGCGGGTCAACGTCACCAGATCCCCCCGTGGGAGGCGCCCCTTTGCTGGCCGACTACCCGGCGCGCAACGCTATCGAAAAGGCGGCCGCCGCTACAGTTGCCGTGAAAAGCGCACTGGGTTTCGGCAGCGGCTTTTTCATCTCCGCGGCCGGCCATATCATCACCAACAAGCATGTGGTGCGCAGTGTCGAAAAACAGAGCAAAGAAGCTGAAACCCGCTTTGCAAAAATGGAACAGCGCATTGCAGATCTTGAAAAGCGCTTCGAAGATGAAGGCAAAAGCCTGCAAACCTACAAAAACCGGGCCGACCGTCTCAAAGCGGCCGCTGAAGAGGAACATCATCCCCAGCGCCGGCAAACGTATCACGAGGAATACCAAGCCACCCTGCATAAATACACGCACTGGCGTGCCGACTTCGATCAGCGCTTGCAGGCATTCGTTGAGGAAAAGAAAACCTTTAGAGAAGGCCGGCAGGACTATGATTACAGCAAAAGCGTAGCGGATCTGGCCCAAAGTTTTACCATTATTCTGGCCGACAATACCGAACTGTACGCCCGCCTGCTCCAGATCAGCCCGGAACATGATCTGGCGCTGCTCAAACTGGATGGTTACCGAACGCCCTGCCTGGCACCGGGCCGGACCAGTCAACTGGCCCAAAGTGAGCCAGTCTATGCGATCGGCAATCCGGCCCGCCTGCAGAACTGCGTCACCTCGGGCGTCTTTTCAGGTTTTCAGCAAGGCTTTCTGCAGACCAATGCCCAGATCTATCCAGGCAACAGCGGCGGCCCTCTTGTAACCGCCGACGGCCAAGTACTCGGCATCAATACTTTTAAATTGCTGACGCATAAATTCGAGGGACTTGGCTTCGCCATTCCGATCGATATCGCCCTGCGCGAATTCAATGCTCATCTGCAGTAAGCAACTGTCTCAGCCCGTCCGCACTCCAGGCACGGCAGCCTTCTATTTTTCCTTCGTGTGGTCAAACAGGTATCCCAGGGACCTCAGGCTTTTAAAATATTCTGGCTTTTTAGGATTCTTTTCGAAGTATTTGCGGATGCGCACAATGAAGTTGTCCAGCGTACGCGTTGTTGTGCGGCCGGTATACCCCCAGCCGATTTCCAGAAGCTTGTTGCGGGCGAGCGGCTTGCCGCGGCTGGCGATGAACAGTTTCAGCAATTTGATTTCCTGCTCGGTCAGGTGCACGGTGTGGTTGTCGTGACAATAGGCCGTAGCCGTTTCGAAATCGATGCGATTGCCTCCGAACGTATAAACAGTAGGCACCATTGCCGTTGCCGGCCTACCTTGCGACCACTGACTGCGCAGCAACAAACGATCGATGCGCAGCAAAAACTCGTCCAGATGGAATGGTTTGGACAGGTAGTCGTCCACGCCATAGGCAAGCCCTTCGAGGCGATCGTCGATTTGTGCCCTGGCTGAAAGAATCAGAATTGGCAGGCGCTCATCTTCGAGACGAATACGGCGCAGTACAGACATTCCGTCGATGCCGGGCAGCATGATGTCCAGCACGATCAAGTCCGGACCGAGTTCCTGCCACTGCCGCAATCCGGAAAGGCCATCCGGTGCGATGTGAACGGTATAGCCCTTCATCGTCAGGTTAAGCCGCAGCCCTTCGGCAATATGCGCATCATCTTCGATGATCAAAATCTGTTTACCCATCATATCCAGGCCTTTTCCCCGATACAGGCAGACTGAGCGTGAACACAGCCCCCTGCCCCGGCCCCGCGCTGTCAGCCGTTATGCTTCCCTTGTGAATCTTGGCAATGCTTTGGACCATATAAAGCCCGATGCCACTGCCTTTGTCGCTCATGTCCTCCGTGCGTCCAATCTGGTAGAACTTTTTAAAGATCCGCTTGCGTTCACGCCGGTCGAAGCCCATGCCGTTGTCTTCGAACAAAATCCGCAACCGCCCTTTTTCCTCCTGCACCCGAATGTCGATAGCCGGCTGTTCGGAAGTATTGTAGGTGATCGCATTGGTCATCAGGTTCATCAGCAGGATCTCGAACAACTCCGGATCGATGCGGCAAAGCACCTTGCCTTGCGCGGGAAGCGTGTGTACGTGTACATGGCTGCGGGCGAACACATGCCGGTTTTTACGCAGAAACCGATCGATGATCCCCAGCGGGTCCATCACAGAGAACTGACCGGGATAGCTTTTACTTTCAATGCGCGCCAAATTCAAGATGCGCATAATGTTATCGGTCAACCGTTGGGTATCCGCAAGCATGAACCCGATGTACTTGAGCTGCTCGCTGCGTTCCAGGGGGTACTTTTCGAATGTTTCCAGGTATAAACGCAACGAGGCCACAGGCGTTTTGAGCTCGTGGGTGAAATTATTGATGAAATTGTGCTGCATTCGATACAGGCGCACCAGCTTTTGATTGTAGACGAAAATAGTGAACAGCCCGAGCAAAATCACCGCCACCAGGACCGATAGGACCAGAATGACCACCCACGTCTGCGCGGTCAGAATCTGGTTCGGATCCAGGCTGAACCTTTCCACAACCGTCTTGAGACCGGCGCTGACCTCTATGTACCAGTAGATGTAAAGAATAAGGGAAGTGCATAGCGCCAACAGGGAGAGAATGAAAACAAGTACGGGATGAAAAAACCACCTTGATCGGTCCATAGTCTCCACCAGAGTGCTGCCGGGTTTTGTAAAAGTTTTGTAAAACCCTAATTTCAGGGTGTTTTTCCCTCCATTACTGCATAATGTGTAACGCACAATCCTGCTGGATTGCAACCGTCAACGACGGCGATCCCTTGGGTCGTCCGCCGGTCGCGCCGGAGGAAAAGACTATGCATGCCCATCCACAACATCCCAAAAAAAACCGGGCCAAAATACTTCTGAGCAGTGTTTTCGGTCCTTATGCCCAGAATGACGAATACGGCAGCCGCGCCATCAATCCGATGGAACTTTACCACAACCAGGTGACCCGGTTCCAGGGCGCCTTTTCGCTGCGCATGTTCCACCGCAGTTTCGGCTTGATGCTGATCCAGAACAATGTCGATGCCCCATGTACCCTGCTGGATTTCCCCTCGCTGGAGCGCTTTACCGAAGAGATCCGCGGCGGTGACTACGACGTTGTCGGCATCAGCGCAATCCTGCCCAACATTGGCAAAGTCGCCAAAATGTGTACGCTGGTGCGACAGCACCTGCCCCGGGCCACTCTGGTGATCGGCGGGCACATCTGCAACAAGGACGATATCGAACGCCTGGTCAACGCCGACCATTTTGTCCGGGGTGACGGCGTGGCCTGGTTCCGCAACTTTCTGGGGCAGGACCCGGCAGAGCCGATACGCCATCCCATGGCCTATTCGGCCCATGGCGGCCGCACCCTGGGGATTTCGCTGAGGAATAAACCGGGCGATACCGCAGCCATCCTGGTACCCTCGGTAGGTTGTCCGGTCGGCTGCAACTTCTGCTCCACTTCTGCCTTGTTTGGCGGAAAAGGCCATCACATCAACTTCTATGAAACCGGCGATGCGCTTTTCGCGGTCATGGAACAGTTGGCCCAGGAGCTGAAAGTGCACTCTTTTTTCGTCCTGGATGAAAATTTCCTGCTGCACCGCAAGCGCGCCCTGCGCTTGCTCGAGTTGATGCAAGCCCATGACAAAAGCTGGTCGATGTATGTTTTCAGTTCCGCGCGCGTCTTGCAGTCCTACACGATCGAACAGCTCGTTGGCCTGGGGGTCTCCTGGGTCTGGATGGGATTGGAGGGCCAGTCCAGTCGATATGCCAAACTCAAGGGCGTGGACACGCATGCGCTTGTGCGGACGCTTCAGTCCCACGGCATACGGGTGCTCGGTTCATCGATTATCGGACTGGAAGACCACACCCCCGAAAATATGGGGCGCGTGATCGACGAGGCCGTCCGGCACGCGGCCGACTTTCACCAGTTCATGCTCTACACGCCCATTGCGGGCACCCCGCTGCATGCAGAACATCGCGCGGACGGCACACTGCTGGACGATGCCGCCATGGCGCCCGCCGACGTTCACGGGCAGTACCGTTTCAACTACCGCCATCGCCATTTGCCGGCGGGTGAAGAGGGGCGCTATCTGCACCAGGCCTTCCAGCGCGATTTTGAGGTCAACGGCCCCAGCCTGGCCCGCCTGATCCAAACCCAGCTGACCGGCTGGCGCAGATATCGCAACCATTGCGACGGCCGCATCCGGCGGCGCATCCGCTGGGAATCCGATTCCCTGGGGACCACCTCGGTGGCGGCCGTTTGGGCCATGCGCCGATGGTATCTGCATGATCCGCGCATGAAAAAAAGGTTGGACACGTTGCTCAGGGACTTGCACCAGGCTTTTGGCATCCGTTCGCGCCTGATCGCTCCCCTGGCGGGCCGCTTCGTCCACGCGATGATGCAACGGGAGCAGCGCCGCCTGGATGCCGGATGGACCTATGAACCGCCCTCCTTTTACGAAATGAATCCAGCCGCGCAGAAACGGTTTATGGGTGAAGCCTCTAAAAAGAAGGCCGTGCGAGGATTTTCCGGTGGCGCTTTGCCGGTACCGTGCGCACGCGCTTACCAGCCATCGGATACTTTTGAACATTAGACGAGAGGCATCCACTCAGGAACATGGTGTACTAGCGAGGCAAGTCTAAAAGATCATGGATGAGAAACGTCGCGCCTATGTCGAGATTTCAAGCGAGAACGTCGGGCGGTTTTCCTGAGAATTTATTTAACTTGCTTTCAAGTCAAAAGATGATATATTCGCCCCTATCAACAAGGCTCCGCAAACATGGAGCGGTTTTTACTGAAGGAACAAATCAGTTGTGCTTGCGCCATCCTCCAGCTTAAAGATTTTGATTTTTTTATAACACAGGAGGATGTCCGGCATGAAAAATGGAACAGTCAAGTGGTTTAACGAAAAAAAAGGGTTTGGTTTCATTCAACAAGAAGACGGACCTGATGTATTTGTCCACCACTCAGCAATCAACGCCAGCGGCTTCAAAAGCCTGAACGAAGGCGACCAAGTGACCTTCGATGTGGAGCAGGGACCCAAGGGGCCTTCCGCTGTAAATGTCACGGTAAGTTAAAGTTCTCCATTCTCGGCACAAAGGGCATGCCACGGAAACCTGTGGCTGCCCTTCTCTTTTGGATTCGAGCCATTCACTCACGGATCTCTGCCGCCAAAGCCTCATACCGCTGCTTGGCCTTTAGTGGTTCTCCAGAATGAGAAAGGATCTTTCTATGAATATCTATGTAGGCAATCTGTCCAATGACACGAAAGAGAGTACCATAAAGAGCTTGTTTGACGAATTCGGACAAGTTGAAACCGTCAAATTGATCATGGACCGCTTTACAGGGCGTTCTAAAGGATTCGGATTTGTGGAGATGCCGAGTAATTCCGAGGCTGATCAGGCAATCAAAGCCTTGAATGGAAAGCGGGTCGATGGCAACAACATCAAAGTCAACCCCGCCGATCCCGGGGGCAAACGCCCCAAACGCAATTTGAAAAAGAAAAGATTTTAGACCATTTACACAAACATCCACGCAGAAGGCGGGGATGTTTCTTACCACTCCGGCGAACCCGGTTTAGGTTCGACCACAACCATATCGTTAGAAAACAAGGATTTTTATTTTGGATTTCACAACATTTTCATTTTCTGCCGCCGTTAGCGCAGGAATAAAAGCGGCGGGCTACTCTGTACCGACACCCATCCAGGCCGAAGCCATCCCGACAGTCATGGCCGGTACCGATATCCTGGGACTTGCCCAGACCGGAACAGGCAAGACGGCCGCTTTTGTTCTGCCGATCCTGAATCGTTTGCTGCAAGGCCAACGCGGTCGCATCCGTGCGTTGATTATCGCCCCGACACGTGAATTGGCCGAACAGACACACCAGGCCAACATTACCCTTGGTCGCCAAACAGGCCTGCGCAGTGCCGCGATTTACGGGGGCGTCGGTTTTCAACCCCAGGTTCAGGCGCTCAAACGCGCGGACATCGTGGTTGCCTGTCCGGGAAGACTTCTGGATCATATCGGCCGCAACACGATCGATCTTTCACGCGTTGAAGTACTGGTCCTCGATGAAGCCGACCAGATGTTCGACATGGGCTTTTTGCCGGATGTCCGCCGAATTCTCAAACAACTCCCGGTGCAAGGCCGCCAGACGCTCCTGTTTTCCGCCACCATGCCAGAGTCTATCAGGCGTCTGGCCGATGAAGTGCTGCGCAAGCCTGTAACGATTCAGGTGGGGAACAGCGCACCCGCGGAAACGGTCAGTCATGCCCTGTTCCCGGTAGCTCAACACTTGAAAACAGCCCTGTTGCTGAAATTGCTCGGCAATACCGATACAGAATCGGTCCTGGTATTCACCCGCACCAAGCACAGTGCCAAGCGCCTGGGAGAAAAACTGACCCAAGCCGGCTTCAGTTCGACCTCGCTGCAGGGCAATCTGTCCCAGACCAAACGCCAAGCCGCGTTGGATGGCTTTCGTTCGGGAAAATTCCAGATCCTCGTGGCCACCGATATTGCCGCGCGTGGCATCGATGTATCCGGTGTATCGCATGTGATCAATTTCGATGTGCCCGCCACTGCCGAAGCCTACATTCACCGCATCGGCCGAACCGGTCGCGCCGCACACCTGGGAGATGCCTTCACACTGATAACGGATGATGACAAGCAGATCGTTCATGCGATCAACCGTGCTGTCGGGACTCCCATTGAACGCCGAACCCTGGCTGATTTCGATTACAGCGTTGTTTCGTCGGATAAGCGCTCCGACAATTCCCGTCGACGCCCCTCGTCCTCGAATGGCCGTCCTAAAACCGGCGCTCAGCCGCGCGACCGCGGTGGCCAAACGCCGTTTTCATGGCTGTCGTCCCGTCGACCCAAATCCCGTGCGCAAAGTATCGCGCGATAGCATCATGCATCATTCCTGGCGCCGGCCGGCCGCACGACTCACCGGCACCCTGTGGGGTGATTAACGCGCGTTGCATGATCCGAAATCAATCGCTGCGCAGCATGATCAGCAGCATCTTGAATGGCTCTTCCGCATGTAAGGCGTGAGAAATATTGGCAGGCATGATGAGCATCTGCCCGGTAGAAACGGTGGTAGGCCGGCCACCGATCGTAATCCGGGCTTTACCGTCCAGGATGTGTACGACCGCATCGAAAGGGGCCGTATGCTCGCTTAATCCCTGACCAGCCGAAAACGAAAACAGCGTGATATTACCGGCCTGCTTTTTTAACAGCGTTTTGCTGACGACCGAACCATCGGCGTAGGCCACGTTGTCGGCCAGATCAAACGGCACCCCTTTGGGCGCTTCAGATGCTTTGTCCATTAGAAATCTCCTTGTCTTCTGGTTTAAATCATCCATCCTTAGCAATTCGTAACGATCTCTGTTTTATAGCCTGCACCAAATCAAATGCGCCTTTAGCGCAAGCGTCATGTTGCTTGGCCATAAACGACCAGCGAAACGCCAATGCCGCTGCAGTTTCCAACCATAACCTTTATTTAGGATCTATCAAGGTGCGCGGGCGGACGCAATACGGCTGTCTTGGCACGCGCACATTCACTATCCGGGCAGCATGGGGGCAACCGGAAGAGCCAAATCACCTGGGATGCATTGTAAATCCGCATGGAACCTGTTGTTGGGGGATGACACAACAAAGGGACTGTGTTAGATCCTGCCCCTATGACTACCGACATGAACAATCCCAAAAAAACGGATCAATTGAAGTACGGAATTGGCGAGCAGCGGGCGGCCATGCTGACCGAGCCTTCACCTCACGGTACGCCGGAACTGGATAGCAGTGTTCCCGGGGGCATCTATCTGTGCCAGGTCGACGAATGTGTTTCCTGTGGCGCGTGTTGCGGACTGTACAATGTGGCCGACACCTCACGTGACCATATGACCGCCATGCTGGCCGAACGCACCGACCAGTTTGCCGCTGTGCCGCGCACGACCGGCGCTATCGATGCCTTTGCGGATCGCATTCAGGCTACGCAATACTCGCAAAGGCCTTTCGAACAATTCCACCACTGCCCTTTCACCGGCTTGATCGGCCCGCAACGCAGCCGGGTGGGCTGCCTGCTGCATCCTATGGCCGACGGCAACCAGGGGGTGGATTTCAGGGGCCTGAGCTACTATGGCGGCCTGGCGTGTCGGACATACTTCTGCCCAGCCACACAGCACTTGCCGGTCCGCTACAAACAAATCCTGCGCAGCATACTCCGCGAATGGTATCTTTACGGACTCGTCGTGACCGAACGAACGCTGGTGGCAGCCCTTTTCGAGCGCATCGAAATCCTGCTTGACCGACCGCTGGACCTCTCCATGCTGAGGCGCAACCCGACAGCCGTGCACCGCCTGACCGAATTGCTGCAGTTGAAAACGCAGTGGCCATACCGGCCGCGGGCCCACGACACCCTCTGCCATTTTTTCTTCTCCTATCCGCCATATGCCAGACCGGCGATCGATTACAGGCAACTGGGCACGGAGGTCTCGCCGTACGACACGATCCTGGTAGAACTGGTTTCCGAGTTTGCCTCGCAAGAGGACCTGCGGTGTGCCGAGGCCTTGGTCGATACCCGCATCAAGGCGGCCGCTGCCGCGGTATCGGTGCCACTTTTTTAACATGCCCTACGCCAAGACGCTTATTCTTTGGAACCCGAAAGTTGCATCAGTAAGCTTCGGGGAAACCCCGGCTCGTTATAGGAATTGACAAAAAGGTGGCAATGCCGACACTAACGACACTGTGCACGCACGAACACGTCAACCCACAACAGCAGTAAACGCCTATGCACACACACAATCTCGACTTCTGGAAACACGCGCACGATTTCGAACTCCATGATCGTGCCAGCGAGCGCAAAGTACAATGGGTTGTGGCGCTCACCCTGGTCACGATGGTGGTCGAAATTACCGCCGGCATGTTTTTTGGTTCCATGGCACTGCTGGCCGATGGCTGGCATATGGGCACACATGCTGCGGCTTTGGGCATCACAGCCCTTGCTTACTATTTTGCCCGCAAACATGCCAAGGACCGTCGTTTCACCTTCGGCACCGGCAAAATCGGTGTGCTGGGAGGGTTTACCAGCGCTATCGTGCTGACCGTGGTCGCCATGCTGATGGCAGTAGAGTCGATCGAGCGCCTATTCCAACCGCGTCCGATTCATTTCGATGAAGCCCTCATGGTGGCAACCCTCGGATTGCTGGTCAATATCGTCAGCGCCTGGCTTCTGCAAAATCCACACGAACACCACTCTACGCCCGAGCACAACCATCACAGCCACGGGCACAGCGACCACAATATGCGCAGCGCCTACCTGCATGTGCTCGCAGACGCGCTTACCTCGGTTCTGGCTATCGCTGCACTGACCGTCGGCAAATTCTGGCACTGGGTCTGGCTGGATGCCGCCATGGGAATCGTCGGGGCCGTGATCATCACCCACTGGGCACAGGGCTTGCTGCGCGCCACAGGCGCAATTCTGCTCGATCGGGATGCGGACCGCGACCTGCGCGAGCGTATCCGCCAGCTGATCGAAGCCGATGCCGACAATCGCATCGTCGACCTGCACCTGTGGAAGATCAGCGCGAATCAGTTGGCCGTCGTCGTTTCTGTGGTGACGCATGCTCCCCGACCACCTGAACATTACAAACAGCTGCTGCACGAGGTCGACGAACTTGCCCATATCACAGTCGAGATATTTCATTGCGATACGCCGCCGTGTATTCCGATAAAACGGATAGACAGTGGCAAGAAGAAATTTGAAAGTTGACGGCAGCGGCGGAGTGGACTTTTTTCAGAAAGCTGATTTTAGCTTAAAACGCAACTTTCGGGATTGGCATGTAGTGAGGGGCAACACGCCCGGATCACCGGCGTTTGGAACCCGAAAGTTGAATTAAAACTTATAACCAATTATTCGTGTTTGAACCCGAAAGAAGCGATAATGGCCCCTAAGAGTGATGCGCGTTATAGTGATTTAAACAGCTATTTCCGCCAGCGGTTCGGTGAACGGGTGCATAAGCTGACGGTGGACGCCGGCTTCACGTGCCCAAACCGGGACGGCACCTTGGGGCATGGCGGATGCATCTACTGCAATGCAAAAGGATCGGGAACCGGCGCGCATAGCCGTGGTCTCTCGATCACACGCCAACTGGAGGAAAGCAAACAGGCCGTTGCACGCCGCTTCAAGGCTAAAAAATTCATCGCTTACTTTCAGTCGTTTTCCAACACCTACGCCCCGGTCGAACATCTGCGCGATCTCTATGACGAGGCATTGGCCGTGCCGGATGTCGTGGGCCTGGCGATCGGCACCCGGCCTGATTGCATTGACGAGAGTGTATTAGATTTGCTGGGAGCCTACGCCCGCGAGCACATGATCTGGGTCGAATATGGGTTGCAATCGGCCCATGACGCCACTCTGGCACGCATCAACCGCGGCCATGATGCGGCCGCGTTCAAACGCGCCGTACACGCTACCGCCGGTCGCGCCATTCAGATCTGCGCCCACATCATTCTGGGTTTGCCGGGTGAAACAGCGGATCATATGCGCGCCACAGCTGATTTTCTGGCCGATCTGCCCATTGACGGCGTCAAGCTGCACCTGCTCTATGTCGTACGCGGCACGCTCATGGAAGCGCTCTATCGCACTGGCAGCTACCACTGCCTGATGCAAAACGAATATGCCGACCTGGTTTGTGATGTACTCGAAAGATTGCCCGGCCACGTCGTCATCCAGCGTCTGACCGGGGATCCGCACCGCGACGAGTTGATAGCGCCACACTGGGCCCTGGACAAAAGAGGCACATTGGATGTGATCCACCGGAAATTGGTCGAGCGAGATACAAGGCAGGGTTCGTTGATTCATTGATTGGTCGACTCGTTTTGTTGGGAAGAAACAAAAAGAGCCTACCCTCGACAAGCGAGGGTAGGCTCTAAGATTTGTACTCTAAATGGGATCTAGCGTACAGTTACATTGACAGCCGAGGGGCCTTTGGGGCCCTGCTGGATGTCGAATGAAACTTTTTCGCCTTCATTCAGAGACTTGAAACCGGCTGCGTTGATACCGGAATGATGAACGAAAACATCCGGTCCGCCGTTTTCTTGCTCGATGAAGCCGTAGCCTTTGCTGCTGTTAAACCACTTCACTGTTCCATTTGGCATGCTAAACATCCTCCTTTCAAAAAGTTCCCAAAGCTTCAAACTTGAGGATGCCGCATGGATCTTGCTGGACTTTCCTTAAGCACGAAACCGTCCGCCAATTAAGGTCGGGCTTTTATTGATTGGATTTACATTATCAAATTTTCATTCGAAAGCAAGCAAATAATGCTTGCCGAGCATTTTACCGGCGCTCATTTCAAATCAATCTGTTCAAGAGGACGTGCGTGCTTATACTCATTTCATTCACCTGCAGCACTAGACGCTCAGGCAATGCCGTAACAGAAAGGAAGACGCATATGCAAACAGCCGAAGATATATTGCAAGGCAAGCCAAACCGCCGCATGGTCAGCATCGATGCCGACCAATCCGTTGCGGCCGCAGTGCAAAAAATGATCGATGCCAACATCGGGGCCATCTTGATCGAAAACAAAGGCGACCTGATCGGTATCTGGACCGAACGCGATCTGTTGCACCTGGTCGGGCGCTCCGAGTCCGATCCGCGCAACAGCCGCATCGGCGACCATATGGCTTCCCCCCTGCACTGTGCCGCGCACGACACCCCGGTGGAACAACTCGAAGAGATGTTTCTGGGTTTGTTTATCCGTCACATCCTGATCAGGAAGCAGAACAGCTATATCGGTTTGCTCTCCATCGGAGATGCGCTTCGTGCCAGCCTGCTGGAAAAAGATCGTCGCATCAAAAAACTCAATTCGATCGCCAGCTGGCAGTATTACGAGAATTGGGGCTGGGATCGCAAGAAATAGAATTGGCTGAAGAAGGGGCTTCAAATAGGCAAAAACCGTTTGGCCACCGGGTATCGGCGCCCCTCTCCAAATGCCCTGGCGGTGACTTTTAAGCCGGGCGGCGCCTGTTGGCGTTTGTACTCATTTCTGTCCACCCGCGCGATCACATCGAGCACGGTTTGACGCTCCTGCCCAGCCGCCACCAATTCGTCCAGCGACAATCCTTCTTCGACATAGCCTTTGAGAATGGCATCCAGAACATCGTAAGGCGGCAAGTCGTCCTGGTCGGTCTGATCGGGTTTGAGTTCCGCCGAAGGCGCTTTGTCTAAAATGCGCTGCGGAATAATTTCGCTGGGCGAATTGATCATGCGGCAGATATCGTAGACTTTCGTTTTGGGCACGTCGGAAATTACAGCCAATCCGCCATTCATATCCCCATACAGTGTGCAGTACCCCACAGCCAGTTCGCTTTTATTGCCCGTTGAGAGTACCAGGCAACCGTCACGGTTGGATATTCCCATTAACAATGTGCCGCGGACACGCGCCTGGACGTTCTGCTCGGTCAGGGTCAGATCGGAATCACTCGCCCCAGGCAGCAACTGACGTACAAAAGCATCGTAAACGGCATCAATTGGAAGTACGCTGTAGGCAATGCCGAGATTGCGGGCCAAGGCTTCGGTATCATCGTAATTGTCCGGAGAAGTATAGCGGGAGGGCATAAAAACAGCGGCCACGTTTTGGCGCCCCAACGCCTCAACAGCGATATAGATGACCAGGGCCGAATCAATGCCACCCGAGAGGCCCACCACAGCCTTTTGAAATCCGCATTTGGTCACATAGTCGCGCGTTCCCATGATCAACGCTTGCAAGACGGCGCTGTCATCCGATGCGCTCACCGCATGCAAGTCGCCCTTGTGGGTCACGGTATCGAACACCACGGCGTCTTCCTTGAAATCGGCACAACGCGCCACGATCTGGCCGTCGGCACCAAAAACAGCGCTGGCACCATCAAAAAGGATATGGTCATTGCCGCCGACCTGATTGACAAACACCACCGGCACCTTGTGTTTGCGTGCCAGCACGGCCAGCATCCGCTCTCGAAAGGCACGTTTGCCCTGGTGGTAGGGCGAAGCGGAAATGTTGATCAACACATCGGCACCCGCTTCGATCAAATGCGGCACTGGATCGAGCGCATAGCGGCGACGTTTAAAAACATCCTTATCATTCCAGACATCTTCGCAAATGGTCAGGCCGATACGATGCCCTTTATAGTCAAAAGGTCGGGAGGGCTTTCCGGGCTCGAAATGACGGTGTTCATCAAAAACATCGTAGGTTGGCAGCAATTGTTTGTTGGCCTGATGCAGGATACGGCCGTTCTCGAACAGTACTGCCGAGTTATAGAGCGCATTACCGGTTTCGTCCGGATTGGTGTCCACCAGGCCGCAGATAACCCCAATGCCCTGAATCTGCCGCACCAGCCTTTCCAGACAGCTCCGGTTGGCTTCGACAAAGGATTTGCGTTCCAGGAGATCGCGAGGGGGATAGCCGCACAGGACCAACTCGGGCAAGACGGCCAAGTCACACCCTTTCTGTTGCGCTTCTTCGCAGGCAGCCACAATGCGGTCGAATTGGCGCTTAAAATCACCAATCAGCGGATTAATTTGGACGAGAGCGATTTTCATAACGGATCCCCGATCTTCGATGGTGTTCCAGGCAGGCACCGCACGCAAAAGGGGCAGATAGGACCAGCAATGCCTTCCATAAAATGCAAATCATTGTACGCTTTTCAAAAGCTTGGAGGGCGCTGAGACACCGGCGCGGATGGCGGCGATCAGATCCAAGGTCGCGCAGCCTTTGTTTTGGTAGTCTACGGCACCGGCTTTGCAGATGGCCTGGGCGCAGGCCTCCTCCTCATGCATGGAAAGACCGATGATCCTGATATCCTGGTCAGATTGATGGATTAAACGCGTCGCTTCGATACCGTCGACCACGGGCATGTTGATGTCCATCAGAATCACATGCGGCCTCAATTCGGAGGCCAAAGCGATGGCTTCCTCGCCATTTTGAGCCTGCCCCACGACGCTCATGTCCGGCTCCCGGTTGATCAAGCGCGTTAGACCGTCTCGGAACAGATAATGATCATCGGCAATGAGCACACGGATGATCTCCTCTCCTGGTCGCTGCATTGGTCTGTCGGCACATGCGGATTCCGTATGAGGCATTTTATGGGCACCCAACGCTACAACGGGTGTCTCGCCATAAGGGACGGCCAGAGTAAAGCAAGCACCTTTGCCAGGTGCGCTGTCGATTTGCAATGTACCGCCAACCAGACCAATGCGCTCCCGGATACTGAACAGTCCGAAACCGCCCTCATGACTGGCGAACACCCGGTTGGTTGGATCGAAGCCTTGGCCCTCATCGCTGACGCGCACCGTCAATCCGGTATGGCTATTTCTGGACAGGCTCAGGCGTGCCCGTGTGGCCCCGGCATGCTTGACAGTGTTGAACAACAGCTCGCGCACCGATTCAAATACCATAATTTTGACATCTTCAGGCGGTTCGCCAATTTTTTGCATGGAAACATCGACTGTCAGCCCATGTTTATCGCGCATCGAACGCGCCAACCACTCCAGCCCGGCCGCCAATCCGCCTTCATGCAGTATGGATGGGCTTAAATCGGCGCTCAAGGAACGCGACATCCGGATGCTTTCACCGATCATGCTCTCGATCTCCTCGGCGGACCGCTTGAGTTCGCCATCGCCGAGTTGCGGGCCCATGCACCCCACTCGCATTTTGGCCGCCGCGAGGTGCTGCTGAAGCCCATCATGCAAAATTCTCGACAAACGTTTGCGTTCCTTCTGTTCGGCCATGGTCAACTCACCGGCAAGCGCTCGCAGTTGGGCCGCCCGTTGTTGGAGTTGGTCATTGAGTTGCGTGAGTTCCGCTTCGGCGCTGCGGCGCTGAGAGATCTCGTCCCGAAGCGTGTCCACTGTGTGGGCCAGTGCGGCGGTGCGTTCACGCACCTTTTGCTCCAGGCCGTCGTTGATCTCCTGTAACTGCCGCTGGGTGTGGATACGCTGCATGGCAAGAGCTACCTGGTCGGACACAGTTTGCATCAATTCAATTTCTTCGGGGGTAAACCGGGGGCGGCTTCGCGTGCCGAAGGAGAGTGTGCCAATAAGATGTCCCTGGACCATCAGGGGGTGGCAGCAATAGGCCTGGATGTCGAATTCTTTTACCAGCGTAGTGCGTGTGTCGGACGTATGCAGGATGTCCTCGGCAATGATCCGCTCACGATCTCGGGCGGCGCAACCGCAGACAGCCGAACCATACTCGAGCCAACGGATTTTACCGGCTTGCCGCTCGGAAATACCACTGTAAGCGTCCAGATACAGCCTGCCACGGGCGTCATCCGCCAGAAAATTGAAAAAAACATGGCATTCCAGATGCTGCATAACCGCATTACACAGGTCATTAATCCTTGCCTGCGGATTCTCGGTCGCCAACAGTTGTCCGGCCGTGTCCGAAAGCAGCTTGAACCGTGCCTCACTGTCGCGCAGGGCCGTTTCATTGCGCTTGCGCTCGGAGACATCTTCGAAGATGGTCACAAAATAACCCAGTGCCGGGCAATATGCGGTGACAGCATACCACTTTTGAAAAAACGCTGAATAACATTCTAAACGCGTGGATTTTCCGGTGGTTGCCACTTCACCGTAAATGCCGATCCAGTCAGTCGTATCGGTATGCGGGTCAGGCACCACGTCGGTGATCCGTTTGCCGATCACATCTGAAAGGCCGGTGAGTTTTTCAAACGCTTCATTGACCTCCAGAAATATGTAATCAATTGGTTTCCCATCCGAGTCATACACCATCCGGTGACTGGCAAATCCCTTGGTCATGTGGACAAAGAGCGACTGATAACGGTCCTTGGTCTGCTTGATATCCCTGAAAAGCAGATCATAGGGTTTGCTCAGGCCGGTTTCGATGATGCCCTTGTAAATGAAGTAGAAAGAGACGATTTTTAATAGATGTCCGAGCTGATTGTAAAAATCATATGTGCTGATATAACTCGTAAAGGCCAGTTCGGAGAGTATCGTCATGGCAATCGCACCCAGCATCCAGAAGAGCAGTCGGGGCGCGAACCGTTCGCGATGATGAAAGATCAAAGCCCCGGCACCGATCAGGATCAGACAGATGATGTATTCACTCGATTTTTTAAAGGATGTCAGGCCACCGGCATTCTCTAAAAAACAATCCGGAAAGAGCGGCCAGTGCAGGATCGAAAGAAGGAGCATTCCGACAATGGCGCCGAAGACCAAAAAATAGTACCCCACCCAGGTCCGCCATCTGAGCATAAGCGGCGATACCAGCAGTGCCGAACTTTCCAGGTAGCGCGCCGCAATATGGAGTTGGGTCGGCACATTGGCGTCACTGATCGGCAGGATATTCATGCCTTTGTACGTCAGGGTATGAATCAGATCGACCAAGACGATAAACAGGTAGGCCACACCGATGAACAGCAGATAGTTGTTTTCATGAAACTTGCGGGTATTCCAGACCACCATGAACATACCGCAGACGATGACGATCGCAAATATCTCGACAAGGCTGTGGAACAGAAGAAAATTATACTGGCTGCCAGCATGGAGTCCTGCCAACACAAGTACAGGTATAACAATGGAAAACAGTTTATTCATGATTTGTGAGAAACCCATCATAGCCGGACAACATGACAGCGATAACAGCAATTATGCAGCCAGCGAAATACCGATCCGCCCAGATCGGCGGACAATATAGGTGAGATATCAGGATTGTGCAAGAATTTAATAGGATGGCCTCTCTGGACTACTTAGAATAGAGTTGCCCCATGTTATGAAATGGCCTGTTTTGGCCAAAGCCAAAACAGGCCATATTCTTGACACAATTCCTGATGGGTTTCTTGCTAAAGACGTGACAACTATTCGACAATCTCCAGGACCGCGCGCTTGCGGGCCTTAGTGGACACCGCACTCAGGATAGTGCGCATCGCCTGCGCGGTGCGGCCTTCCCTTCCGATCACCTTGCCGATATCCTGCTTGGCGACTCTCAATTCCAATACTGTGGTGTGGCTGCCTTCTACTTTGGAAACAACGACATCCTCAGGTCGATCGACCAGTTGCTGAGCGATAAATCCAATCAACTCGTTCATGTGCATTCTCCTTTTCTGATGCATAGTGTATGCGCATCCATGTGTGCCGAACAGGCACCTTTCACACCTGATGCCTTTTGCCGTTTGAAACCGAAATGTCCCTTACAAAGGAATAACTTTGGGCTGGAGGCAGGAATGAAAAATCATTTATCAGACTGCACAACTGCTTCAAACTGAAAGGTTTGAACAGCCATGCATCCGCCACATGCGTTTCCATCATGTCGTTCAACTCGGCCTGACAATGGCCAGTCATGATGATGATTTTCGTATCTTCGAATTTTTCTTTAATCTGAGAGGCAAGATGGTAGCCGCTCAGCATGGGCATGTCTAAATCGGTGAGGACCAAGTCGTAATGGCGCACCGACATTCGGCCGAGTGCCTGCACACCATCCTGGGCCATATCGGCCAAAAAACCCAATGCTTCCAACATCTGGGCGACTACTTGCAATATAATGGGATCGTCGTCGACCACCAGACACCGATAGCGTGCCACGAAATCCTCCACGCGTGAAACCACAACAGCCGGATCATCTACGGGAGCCATGCTATGCGGGTTCAGAAGAACCGCCGTCTCTCCGCCATACATATGTATCTCCTTGAATATACGAATGAAACGAATCCGGAAGATGATCACGAAGCGCTCGAAACGCGGTATGCTTGAACCGGCGTTCCCAGCGAGTAATGATCCTTTAACATGCGTGTTTTTAGCTTAATATAGGGTGATCACCCTAATTTGAGGAATTCCGCCACTGAGCAGAATGAGAGTTCGCCGTGCGCCAACACTTTGAGGTCGGCCGATGCGAACGGTGGCAGCGGGAAGCGGCTGATAGTCGATGTACATTTCTGGTTATCACTCCGCTCCAGTGATATGAGCGAAGTGTTAAGTGTAAAGTTTAAAGTGTAAAGGGAGGCATTCTGTCGATTTGGCATGCTGGAAATTTGGTTGTCCATTTGGCTCCCAGAACTATTGGCGAAGTGTATTCGGGATGGCAAAAGACGAGGTGATCCGGGTGGGTGGTCCGCGCCACGTCAGCCATGAGATTAGTGAGGCATAAGGTGTGCGCAGGTCATGGGGCCGCTATTCAGAAGGTTTTACTTCTTGGCAATCAACCCGCGCTCTGCGGCGTAGGCAGCCAATGAGGCGGCATTGTGCATATCTAGTTTACTCATGATGCTGGCGCGATGTTTTTCAACAGTCTTGGGGCTGATATTCAGCAAGGCGCCGATCTGTTTGTTCGGATAGCCTTCACCAATCAGCTTCAGCACCTCCTGTTCGCGATAGGTCAGGCTGTCCCATGCGCTTTTCGGTTTTAATTGCTTGCCCCGTTCGATATAGCCCTCCAACACCTTGGCTGCAACGCCGGGGCTGATATAACGCTTGCCTTCCAAGACGGAGCGAATGGCCAGGCGAAGTTCTTCCAGGCTGGAATCCTTGATGCAGTAACCATCCGCGCCTTCTTCGAAAGCTTGCAGAACATAATGATCCGAGTCGTGAATGCTGAGCACGAGGATCTTGATGTCGGCACCGAACATTCTTCTGATTTCACGCATGACCGAATAGCCGTTGATCCTGGGCATCGAAAGATCCAGCAGCACCATCGCCGGCTTGACTTTCTGAATGGTCCGCAAGGCTTCCAGGCCATCGGCTGACTCACCGATCACTTCGACCCCTGGATTGCCCGCCAACATCGCTTTAAGTCCTTCCCGGAACAACTGATGGTCTTCGACGATGAAAATGCTTTTGCGCTCGGTCATTGGATGGGCTCTCTTCTCATTCGCTAGTCAACACATTTGAATCGAAGAATAGCCTAAAAAGAGTCCTCAGCCAAGATGTTTTTTAATACCACACACCTAATGCCACTCAGAATGACTGGGACGCACAGCGCCATTACCCATGGCCTGCGGCTTTGATGTAGGAAAATGACTGGTTTAAAAAAAAGGCCGGCGCCGCAGTGGCCCGACCTTTCTATTTTTTAGTGGTGCCGGAGGTCGGAATCGAACCGACAAGGGCTTGCGCCCGGCGGATTTTGAGTCCGCTGCGTTTACCTATTTCACCACTCCGGCTATGAAGGCGGACTTATACGAAAATCGGTGAGCCTTGTCAATATTCAAAACATAGACCGTCACAATTGCGCCTTCTTTTTCATTCTCCGACACGTCGCTTGGCAAGCCTGTGCCAAACATCCATGATCTCATCCACGGGAACCGCACCGGCCCTGAGAATCACCGGTTTTCCCGCCGTGCAATCCACAACTGTTGAACCCACCCCTCCGGCCAAACGGCCCGCATCCAGCACGAGATCGACCCTATCGATGACAGTCGGGTCGATGTCGGCCACCAAAGCGCAGCCGCCCGCGCCCGACAGATTGGCACTGGTGCCGGTGATGGGCGTTTGCATGGCCTGCACAATGGCGCGGGCCACCGGATGGGCCACCTGGCGTACGCCGATGTTGGCGCCGCCACCTGTCAGGACCACAGGCAGACCAGCACGCGCGTGCACCACAAAAGTGACGCCACCGGGCCAAAAATGGGTCATCAGTGAACGTATCCGTGCGCTGGGCGGTTCGGCCACACTCTCCAGCATACGCAATGTGTCGATCAGGACCAAAATCGGTTTGGCGCGATTGCGGCCTTTGAGATTGTATATGGCTTCAACCGCCGGCGCATTAAGCGCAGCCACCCCCAGACCATACAGTCCCTGGGTCGGAAACACCACCATGCCGCCGGACTGCAACACGGCCACCGCCCGGGCGATCACATCCCGCTGGGGGGCGGCGGCCTCCACCGGAAATATTTTATCGATAATCTTCAAGCAGTTTGGCTTTGCGCGCCACTTGCGCGGCCATCTCCTTTTTGTATTCTGCCAGCAGGGCCGCCAGGCCCTGGTCGAATGTCGCCAGAATCTGGACCGCCAGGATGCCTGCGTTGGTGGCGCCCGGCTTGCCGATAGCCACCGTGGCCACAGGAATGCCCGGCGGCATCTGGACGGTGGAAAGCAAGGCATCGAGTCCCTGCAGGCTGGAGGCGTCGATCGGAACGCCGATCACGGGCAGTGTGGTCTGGGCTGCCATTGCGCCAGCCAAATGCGCGGCCTGTCCGGCTCCGGCGATGATCACCTTGATCCCTCGCTGGCGCGCTTCGGCGGCAAACCGGGCGGCGCGCTCCGGTGTACGGTGAGCAGAGGCTACGGTCATTTCGAAAGGCACACCAAATTTCTTCAATACAGCCACGGCACCTTCCATGATCGACAGATCGGAGTCGCTGCCCATGACGATGCCGACCTGGGGTTTGACCTGCATCCGCTTCAGGGCCTTACGGCCTATATCCTTGCGGTAATGCACCGCCGGCCAACTGATTTTGCCCACGGCCTGGTAAGCTTTTAAAATGGCCTGCTGCACATCCTGCCCCAGTGCCGTGACCCCCAATACCCGTCCGCCGGTGGCTACCACGGCATTATCCTTGAGTGCAGTGCCCGCGTGAAAAACCATGACATCTTTCATTCGCGCCGCCTTGTCCAGACCGCTGATGGGCAGATCCTTCTTGTACTTGCCCGGATACCCCCCCGACGCCATCACCACGCAAACCGCGGCGCGTTCGTCAATCTCCAGCCTGCATTGATCGAGGCGGCCGTCGATGACCGCTTCCATGATAGGCACAATATCGCTCTTCAGGCGCATCAGCAGAGGCTGTGCTTCAGGATCGCCGAAACGGCCATTGAATTCCAGTACTTTGATGCGATCACCGTCGATCATCAGGCCGGCATACAATACCCCCTTGTAGGGCGAGCCTTCGGCGGCCATGCCGGCAACGGTCGGCAGCATGATCTCTCGCATGATTTTGTCATGTAGAAACTTATCTACTACGGGCGCCGGCGAATAGGCACCCATGCCGCCCGTATTGGGCCCCTGATCCTCGTCGAAAACAGCTTTGTGATCCTGGGAGGTCGGCAGCGGGAGCACGGTTTTGCCATCGGTGAAAGCCAAAAAACTCGCCTCCTCACCCTTGAGGCACTCTTCCACCACCACTTGACGGCCGGCTTCGCCGAACTCTTTTTTAACCAGGATCTGATTGAGAGCCGCCAGTGCCTTGGCGATCGTGTCGCATACGATAACCCCCTTACCGGCAGCCAGTCCATCGGCCTTGACCACAATCGGTGCCCCCATTTTTTTGACGTAGGCTTCAGCCGCTTTGTAGCTTGTGAACGTGGCCCCTTGAGCTGTGGGAACCCCGTACTTGTTCATAATGTATTTGGCGAAGGTTTTACTGGCTTCGATAGCGGCCGCGTTCCGACTCGCCCCGAAAATGCGCAGACCTTCTTTTTCGAACCGATCCACGATGCCCATTGATAGCGGCCCTTCGGGGCCCACAACGGTCAAATCGATTTTCTGCTGACGCGCATAGGCAAGCAATTGATCCACGTCCTCAGCGCCGATTGGAACGCACTCGGCCAAACCGGCAGTACCGGCATTGCCGGGCGCGCAGTATACTTTCTGGACCAGGGGGCTTTGTCGGATTTTCCAGACCAGGGCATGTTCGCGGCCGCCGCCGCCAATTACCAACACTTTCATCGCTTCCTCCTTGGCCTGTCCAATGGACTGCGCAGGCCGATCTGTCATTGCACGAATGGTATGTCATCAACAGCAACAATGCCGATGTAACAAGTGGTTTCAGGATCAGCCTCCCGCGGGGATTTTTTCGTCAAACCGCGGGCGACGGGCCGGTGGCCTCCGCAGCCAGACGCTCCAGACGGCTCTGTTTCAGCCGATCGAGCGCAACGCGCGATATCCGGGCGCCATATACGCCACTATTCAGGTTCATCTCGGACAGATAAAAGGCACCCTCTTCGGTGATCATCAGGTCGATATGGGCGTAGGGCATCTGGCCGCGCGCCATGATCTCCGTGCAAAACACCCGCTGAACCTCCTCGATCGTGTGCGGTCGACTGCTGCCGCCGGCAGCCAGGTTTTTGCGAAAGCCCTCGCTGTTACACCGAGCATAGGCTTCCCAATACTCCCCTACCACGATGATGCGCACATCGGCGGCAACAGTATAAAACGGCTGCAGAACAAAAGGATAATGGCAATCATCCAGACTCATGCAGTTGTAGAGCATTTCCAGGTCGGACCATTTGCGCACGCCATGACCGCAATGTTGATGCTCCTGTTTGGTGACTGCAGTGGCAATGCCCTGCCGGCGATACTCACCCAGTGCATCCAGAAGCTGCTTGCGACGTGTGATGACCCGCGTGTGCGGCACCATCCAAGGCCGCAACAAGTATGCCTGCGCGCACTTGGAAACACTGAGCGTCTGAGCCGTGGCCGAGGGCAGCAGGCGCACGCCGCGCTGGGTCAAATCTACCAAAATGGCCGATTTCAGACAGGACTGCGGAACCTGACCGATAAATACGTCACCAGGGCCCAACGCCGCATATACCTGGGTCAATTGGCTGAAACGCGAAACGATCATTGTATCTATCGATTGTGATGGGCTTGGATGCCCAGTTCGATCAGACGGTCAAGCAGTTGATCAAAGGAAATGCCCGCTTCCCGCGCCGCCTGGGGAAACAGGCTGGTAGGCGTCATACCAGGGATTGTGTTGGTTTCCAATACATAAATATCATCGCCTCGCACCATCATGTCGGTGCGGCTGTATCCGCTGCAGAACAGGGCGCGGTGGGCCTGGCGCGCCAAAGATTGCGCTCTGGCGGTCAATGCCGGGCCGATGCGCGCAGGACAGATCTCCTGGCTGGCCCCGAGGATGTATTTGGCTTCGTAATTGAAAAAATCATGCTTCGGATCGGGAATAATTTCGATCAGGGGCAAGGCTTCAGGATCGTCGTTGCCCAACACGCTGCCGGTAACCTCGATCCCCTGAATGAACGCTTCCACCAGGACGGTGTTGTCCTGTTCGAAAGCGTCATTAACGGCAGCTTGCAACCGATCGGCGGAACGCACGATGGTCATGCCGATGCTCGAGCCGCCCACCACCGGCTTGACGACAACCGGCAACCCCAATCGGGCGGTCAGTTGATCGATCTGTACCGACTGCCCTTTGCGGATGGTCGCGTATGCGGGTATGGGAATGTCACAGCGCTCATATACCAGTTTGGCAGCCAGCTTATTCATACACAGGGCGCTGCCCAGCACGCCGGTGCCTTGATATGGAATATTGAGCAACTCCAGCATCCCTTGCACCGTGCCGTCTTCACCGTAGGCACCATGCAAAATGATCAGGGCAGCGTCGATGCGGCCGGCATCGGCGACCAGCCGGGGCAGATCGGTTTGCGGATCATAGCGGCGCACCTCGTACTTTTCCTTGTCGAGGGCCTCGAACACCTGCTGTCCACTTTTGAGCGACACCTCTCTTTCGGAGGAGACACCACCGCACAATAAGGCAACGGTTTTTTTCATGAATATTCCTTTCGGCATCGACTATCGAACGGAGCTTCCCAGTACTCTGTGTTTGGCAAGCGTAAACTCTTCAGGTGTGATCAGGTTTTTTTCCAGCAAATCGGCCAATGCGGCAATTTCGCGGATGCGCGTCAATTCCGGGTCTTCCAGTTTCAGCCTGTTTCGGTCATCGGTATCGATCAGCGGCGGGCGCTCGGGCGCCCCCAGCCGGAAGGAGGCCATGCCCCCCATGAAACTGATCTCCACGGCCCGACCTTGAAATATGGACGAACGCAGCGCGTCACGCAGGGAGCGCCCTTCCGCGCGCAGACGCCGGTAGAAAAGGTAGCCTGAGACCGATACAACGAGTATGCCGAACAGCACGATCCATAAAAGGTATCGCACCAGACCGCCAAAAAGAAACACCAGCAATCCCATGCCTGCCAAAAGTACCACGTGCAGGATCAAAATGGCATATGCCAGCGCGATACTCTTGAAAAGACCGTCACGGTTGTTGTTTTGTGAGTGCATGCTTTTAAAGAAGAGGTGCTCCGCGGATCGCATCAATCTCTGGTTGTGGCCCTTTTGGGCGTCAGCCGATCTGCCACTCCGGCCAGGTAGTGCTGGGGAACGTCGAAACGGGCATTGCCTTGTCGCGATGCATTCAATTTCATGATCAAGTAGTTGAGTTTTTTGAGCGTTGCATAGCGTTCAACGGTATCCGGCATTTGGGTTAGCAGTTGTTCGGTATTCCGAATCTCTTTTCGCAAATCAATTTCCGGGGGCAGACAGTCGGCATTTTTCAGAATTTTGTAGGGCAAACGCAGATCTTCCGGAATATGTTGGTCATCCGCCAAAGCCAGTGGTCGGCCTGCGCCAGGCAGATTGTCGAACGCCCCTTTTTCTTGCGCTTGGCGAATACGCTCTTCCACTATTTTTTCAAATCCGGTAATCATGGTGCCCTCCACCACGGCGGGCGGTCATCTCCACGGCATGCCGCCCTGCCCGTCAAACTATTAATATAGTACATGGGATTTCGTCTTTTCAAGGCCTAATACGCAGCGATTGACACGCAGGGGGCGAATTGTTACTTTGCCGCCGACCCATACGGTATCGAGTCGACCTTCGCGAAGGGAGAAAAACGTGACCCCCCAACATCGCAAGACCCACCGACGCCCCTCCTTTATCATTGCGGAATATTCGGTCAAAGAAGGTGTGTTTCGAGACATCATCAAAAACATTGGACCCAGCGGCATTTTTATCGGCACGCAGCGGGGCATTGCCAGCAATCAGGATATTGTACTCAAGTTTCCGCTTTTTTCCTTCAAACAAATGATCAAGGTTCGGGGACAGGTCGTCCGCAGCGGTCCGCACGGATTCGCGGTGACGCTCGAAACCCCCATCATGGGTCTGATCGGAGAAGACGGCCAGTTCCACGAAATCGTACACGAAATCGATCGTCACTAGACAGACCGACTGCTCCCCGCTGCACGCGTTTTTTCCTCTGCCGTACCTGCTTTGCCCCTGTTTCGTAAAAACGATTGAATGATGTGCGTGGTTTGGCCCGGCTTTTCCATTGGGATGAGATGCCCTGCGCCATCGACTTGCGCGTATTGGCCCTGAGGAATCAAATCGACCACCCGCTGCAGGTCGATCCAGGTTCTGTTATCGCTGTTTTCGCCTTCTACCACGAGCGTCGGGCAGGTCACCTTGGGTAATTCCGGCCAGGGATCGTGCAGCTGGCTGCCCATGAACAGGGCCGCTTCACGTTGTGGCGAACAGTAGAGTTGCACACCGTCGGCGACCTCTTTCAGACCGTAGGCAGCATACAGACCCAGCACTTCCGAATCCCAGGAACGGAAGAATGGCTTATTTTTGAAATCGGCCAGCGCCTCGGCGCGATCACACCAGTGATTGCGCCGCTTGATGGCCCTAGCCGCCAGAGGGTGCTGCGCCAACGAAACGGGGACGCGATACGATTCGGAAGTCAGCAGGATCGGCTCGATCAGCACCATTGCCAGGGCCGTCATGCCACGCAGGACATGCGCCAGAATGGCGGTGGTTGCACCCATCGAGTGGCCTATCAAGAATGCTTCGCGGATATTCAATCGGCTGCACAGCTGTTTCAGATCGTCGGCCAGTTGCAGCCATGCCAATCCCCCGGCAAGCGGGTCGGCGGGTCGATGGTTGCAAAAACAGGGCGCCACCACGCGATAGTCGCGGGCAAGCTCCCGAGCGATCGGGTCCCACAGCCAGGGCATAAAACCGGTAGCGTGCACCATGACGACTGCAGGACCGCTGCCGTCGTAATCCAGATAGGGTAAGCGCGTATCACTCAGATCAAGGTATCGTGTTTCGGGGGGCATTCGGGTGGCTCCTCCACTCATTTGATTTCTCGTGAACCATGGCCGCGTGATCGGTTCAACGCGTTCGCTTGCGCACCACATTGATCAAGCTGCCTTCCAGAATCATTTCGATCTGACGCGGGCTCAGCGCGTGGCTCGTCGTATAGGTTTCGCTGCGTGTTGTATTCTGCAAGGTGATGCGGTTGCCCTTGGCTATACTGTGACGTAGATCGACCGTTTCGAGCGCGTCGCCCTGGCTGATACGATCGTAGTCGCCCGGATCGTCAAACGTCACCGGCAGTATACCGAAATTAGCCAGATTTTGCCAATGGATGCGCGCGAAACTCTTGGCCAGGACAATTTTCAAACCCAGGTAGCGGGGCGCTATGGCGGCGTGCTCGCGACTCGATCCCTGGCCATAATTCTGCCCGGCGATCAGTATGAAATCGTGTCGCTGGTGCTGCACGGCCCGATCATAAAAGGTTTCGTCCATGCGGCTGTATACGAATTTGCTGATTTCAGGAATGTTGCTGCGATACGGCAACACATGCGCGCCGGCCGGCATGATCTCATCCGTAGAGATATTGTCGCCGACTTTCAGCAGCACAGGACCTGCCACACGGTCGGGCAAGGCATCGAACACAGGCAACGGTTGAATGTTGGGGCCTTTTTCCAACTCAATGCCCGCACTGTCCTGGTTTGGCGCAATTAACATGTCGACATTGATCCGTACCCGCTCCGGTTCACGATACTTCGGAAAGGCCATGTCCAACGTGCGCGGATCGGTGATGACGCCAGTCAAGGCGGAAGCGGCGGCGGTTTCCGGACTGCACAGGTAGACCTGATCCTCTTTGGTTCCCGAACGGCCGGGAAAATTGCGCGGCACCGTGCGCAAACTGATCTTGCCGGTAGCCGGCGCCTGCCCCATACCGATACAACCGTTGCAGCCGGCCTGATGAATACGCGCGCCCGAACGGATCAGCTTTTCCAGGCTATGATCGGCCACCAGGTTTTCGAGAATCTGGCGCGAAGTGGGATTGATGTCCAACGAGACCCGGTCATGCACCTGCCGGCCATCGACCATCATGGCCGGTACGCTGAAATCGCGCAATCCGGGATTGGCCGACGATCCGATGTAGGACTGATAGATTTCGCGGCCGGCTACCTCGCGCACCGGCACGACATTGCCGGGACTGCTCGGCAGAGCGATCAGGGGTTCGAGTTTGGAAAGGTCGATGGCGTCTGTTTCGTCGTACACGGCATCTTCGTCCGGCAGCCATTCGCTCCAGACAGCCTCGCGCCCCTGAGCCTTCAAAAAGACGCGTACGGCCTCGTCCGAGGGAAAAACCGTCGTTGTCGCACCCAATTCGGTGCCCATATTGGCAATCACGTGCCGGTCCATGGCCGAAAGACTTGCCAGCCCCGGTCCGTGATATTCGACAATTTTTCCCATCCCGCCCTTGACCCCGTGACGGCGCAGCATTTCAAGGATGATATCCTTGGCGCTGACCCAATCGGGCAGATGGCCGGTAAGTCGCACCCCCATGATGCTGGGCATCCTCAGAAACATCGGTTCACCGGCCATGGCCAGCGCCACCTCAAGGCCGCCGGCGCCCATGGCCAGCATGCCGAGCGAGCCTGCGGAGGGCGTGTGGCTGTCAGAACCGACCAGCGTTTTGCCGGGCACGCCGAAGCGCTCCATGTGCACGGGATGGCTGACCCCATTGCCGGGACGGCTATACCAGACGCCGAATTTTTTACACGCGCTCAGCAGAAAAAGATGGTCGTCGGCATTTTTGTAATCGAGCTGCAGCAGATTATGATCGACATACTGCGCGGACAATTCTGTCCTCACCCGCGGCACCTGCATGGCTTCGAAAGCCAGCATGACCAGTGTGCCGGTCGCATCCTGGGTCAAGGTCTGATCGATTCTAAGCCCGATCTCCTCTCCGGACCGCATGGTGCCACTGACCAGATGCGCTGCGATCAATTTTTGGGCGACATTTTTTCCCATAATGCTCCTCCCCCGTCCGTCTTTTGCCTGCGTGTTAAATTACGTCTCACTTTCGCATTGCACACCTTCTCTTCTGATCGAGACCGACGGCATGCCGTACTTTGGCCATCAAGGGGATGGCCATGGCGCGCCTGTTCGGCGCCCTGCTCTAAGGATGGCGGCGATGGCGCTGCGATCGTGGAGCAAGCGTTCATATTCCGAGCGGTGTGGCTCAAAAGCAAGAGACCGAACTACTCCTGTTTGGTGCGGTATCATCACACTGAGGAAAAAGCGGGAGAATAGGACAGGGCCACACAGCCCTGTCCCCAGCAGGAATGCTACTGCATCGCTGCCTTGAAGTGTTCGTTGACTTTGTCCCAGTTGATCACATTGAAAAAAGCGCTGACATATTCGGGGCGGCGGCTTTGGTATTTGAGATAATAGGCATGTTCCCAAACATCGATACCCAGAATCGGTACCTTGCCCTGGCTCACAGGACTATCCTGATTGGGCGTGGTGACAATCTCCAGATTACCGCGTTCAACGGTCAACCAAGCCCATCCGCTGCCGAACAGCAGGGCGGCCGCATTGGAGAACTGATCCTTGAAAGCATCGAAGCTGCCAAAATGTTTTTTGATGGCATCATGCACCGGTCCACCGACCTCGACCCCTTTTTTCAAGGTAGGCCAGAAGAAACTGTGGTTGGCATGTCCGCCGCCGTGATTGCGAACAACTGTACGTATGTCTTCAGGAACCTCGTTCAAGTTCCGCAATACTTGCTCAACGGGCATATCTTGCAACCGCTCATGGCCCTTCAAAGCGGCATTGAGTTTATCCACATAGGTCTGGTGGTGTTTGGTATGGTGAATTTCCATAGTACGCGCATCAATGTACGGTTCCAATGCGTCGTATGCGTACTCGATTTTTGGTAAGGTGTGTGTCATCGTTTACCTCCATTATGCTCGCGCCGGTTGCCCCCGGATGGCGCTGGAAGTTCCCGGCGACTTTCTTTTGCGTCATGTAAGATTAAAGCCGGTGGCGGTTAACAGCAGCAATTTTCATCCACCGGTGTATAGCAGGGATCCTCGTAGGTGTCGTTTTCATCTATTGCATAACAACAGCATAGGTTAGCGCTGCCCTGCTTTTCCGAGTCGTCCATCGTGCAAGCATCGAGATTGCAAGCATCCGATCGTTCAACTTCGTCACTCATGGCAAAACTCCTTTGTGGATCGAATTATCTCCGTAAGGCCAATAAGCTTTTTATGATCGCGGGCTTTGTCAAGCAGGGGCTTGGTGCCAGGGAAAAACCGCCTCCAGGTGAGCCGGGCGGGTAGGTCCGTACTACCTCCGAAAACGCATGCAGATAGCGTGTTGCCTTTGGGCAATTAAAATATTCGCTTTATTTATTTGGGTGATGGGATGTTTAAGGTACCTGCAGGAGCAAGGCAGATGATCGAAAAGAACGGATTCAAAATATTGATCGTTGATGATAATGCGCTCTTCAGAGAGGCGTTGAAACGCATCATCCGGGAGCATTTTCCGGAAATCAGCTTTTTGGAAACGACCAAAATTGCCCGTGCCCGGCAACTCATTGCCGCCCGGAAGCCGCGCCTGATCATGCTGGGCCTGGATGGGTCGAATGGGTTTGATCTTGCCCGCGAGATCCGTGCCAATCAATGTGCCTGCACACTGGTTGTCATCACCGGCGACGACCTGCCGGAATATGAGGCTGCCGCTTACAACAATGGTGCCGACTATTTCATTTCCAAGTTGGGGCGCAGCAGAGGGCAGATAATCGTCGCCATTGCGGACGCACTGGCCCAACACGCTCGCACGTGGCACAGTGAACAGGCTGCCGGGAATAATCAGAAATAATCAGACCTGCTCTGCGTCTGACAAGCTTTCCTCCACCAGATAATCAAAGAGAAGACCCTGAATCGTGTCCCAAACCTCGCTGTCGGCGACAGGCGTGGGTTCGGTATGTATGAAATGATAGGTATCGCAAAGGGAAATGATTTCCGGATGGGTTTGCGACAGGGAGTGCCATATCCGTCCGGAGTCGGTCAGGTCGCTCAACGCGCGTATGGCATCCATGACAGCTACTTTCCCATCAGGTGTGAATCGAATCGGATGTTGGTCCAATGCCAAATTGATGGTATCCATTGTTTCTCCTTTTTGGAGGCCAGATGCTCCGGCCGTCATTAGGATCCATCCAACATCATCAGCGTTCATTTTGACATGGGTGTAAAGACCCAAAAAAATGATCCTGCCACCTTATTCGGTCTGCCTTTTAAGTTCGCCACACAGGGTCTGGTGCTACATTAAGGGTCTGGTGCTACACTAATGGCAACCCGCTTCTAAGAAGCGGGCTTCGGACCGGATGTGCAGGGCTCCGGAAAGTGCACGGTTCGGGTGGGGTAGGCAAATGAAATGTTTTCGTTTTCGAACGTCTTGAAAATTGCGAAATTGATATGCTGTTGGATATCCATATACGCATTGTAATCGGCCGCCAATACATAATAGACCGCTTCGAAGATGAGGGCGGAATCCGAAAATCCCTGAAAATGCGCGCGATCGAAACGTACCTTGTCCGATTCTTCAATAATTGCGCGGATCATGGCGGGAATACGTCTGAGTTTTTCATGTGATATTTGGTAAACGACCCCGACAGTGAAGACGACCCGTCGTTCGGACATACTTTTGTAATTGCGGATACGGCTCTTCAACAGATCGCTGTTCGAAAAAATCATCTGCTCGCCGGAAAGGCTGCGAACACGCGTGGTTTTCAGTCCGATATGTTCAACCGTGCCGAAATAGGTGTCTACAACGATAAAATCTCCGATGACAAAGGGTTTATCCATGACGATGGACAACGATGCAAATAAATCGGCCAGAATATTCTGCATGGCCACGGCAACGGCAATGCCGCCGATGCCCAAACTGGCGACCAGGGTGGTGATCTTAACACCGGGAATGTTGTCCAGGGCCAGCAAAGCCGCAACAATGATCAGCACCAAGCGCCCCAAAAAAGCCAAGGCCCGCAGAGTGGTCATGCGTTCGCCCTGGTCGGCGAAATTGAGCTTGGCCTGATAGTGCTGTAAAGCGAAATCGATGAGTTCGTCGCCCCATAGCGCGATCTGAATGATCAAGGCGATAACGACGGTGGCTGAAATCCAGACATCGGCCGTTTCGGGTAATTTCAGTATCTGTGTGCCCACATGAATGGACGCAATGGCAATCACCAACGTCGAAGTGCGCTTGATCAGCTTGGCGATCAGACCATAAAAGCCATCCTGAGTGGTCTTGTCCATCTTGGAGTAGCGCCTGGCCGTGATCGCTTCAAGCAGGCGCAACCCTATCAGCAAAGTAAAAATAATGATAAGCGATGTCAGCCAGCGGTCCACGCTGTTGCCCCACAGACTCGCATTGAAAATTTGCATGTCGATCTCCATCGATGTTGGCAGTGAGGGTTCGCTTGAATACCCCATACGCTTCGGTTCACCGTCCATAGTGCAGGCGTTCGACTGTTTGCACATTTCGCGCCAGCTCAATTATGGACTCTAACAAGCGCCGCATGCAAGGCACAAAGGGTTCGGCACGTGCTTCCCCTTTCAAACACTGAACAGACGAACCGCTCAAGGCTTTTTATTTCAGATGTAAAATTAAAATTGAAAGCGCACCGCCATGTCAAGGAATGGGTTAAACACCCCATTCACTCTTGCGTCCTCCTGTACTATAAAATCCATATTCCTTATCGATGGGGAAAGAAAAAGATTGTTTTTCTCGGCCGCATGATTGATCGATCGACTCGCTTCTGAGGTAAACTGGATCACTGATCAATAGCGGCATGAGTAAACTGCTGAATTATGATATCCTTCTTCGAAGGGACGTGCGACTGGTGCCGGGGAGGTTCATGTTCTGGGATAAATACTGTATCGTACCAATTTTTTTTGAGTATATCTCTTGTGTATCCCCCTAACCAGTAGTACCGTACAGTATACGTATAAAAGGATTTGCCGAATAGGGAACAAGCCCCATACCGGAACACTCTGTCTGCGCTTTTTTGCCACGCCGCCCATTTGTATCTGGACATTTCCTATTTGCATGCAGCCAATCAGACACGCCATATGGACAAGTATCTGCGACACAGCAACATTTCCGGCTGGAAATGGCCGGATCATAAGATTCGATAACACGAGCAAGGAGCCAACCCATGAAAGACAAGAAAAAAGTCATTATTGCCGAAGACCATCAACTGTTCAGGGAGGGGATGAAGGCAATGCTGGCTGGACATGATGGATTGGAGGTGGTAGCGGAAGCACATGATGGTCTGGAGGCGGTTCGCTGTGTTAAGAAAAACAAAACAGATCTTCTGATTTTGGATCTTTCAATGCCGCGACTGAGCGGTATCAGTGTCATGAAAGATATCCGAACCCAATTCCCGGATCTCAAAATACTGGCCTTAACCATTCACGAATCGGATCAATATGTGCTTGAAGCGTTTAAGGCAGGCGCCAACGGCTATTGCATCAAGGATGCAAGCCGCCAGGAACTGCTGGTGGCCATAGAAAGCGTGCTCAGCGGTAAAACCTACATCAGCCCGGGAATTGCCGACCAGGTCATGGAAGGCTATCTGAACGGACGCAGGACACTGAAGGAAAAAAGCGATTGGGACACCATTACCCAAAGGGAAAGGGAGGTCCTGAAATTGTTGGCCGAGGGATATATGAACAAGGAAATCGCCGATTTTCTGACGATCAGCGTCAAGACCGTTGAAAAACATCGGGCCAACATCATGAACAAGCTCGACCTGCATAATGCTGCCGCGTTGACCGCCTACGCTATTGAGAAAGGACTGGTCACTCCCAAGATGTGAGAGAAGAAGTTGATCGTCTGATCGTGATTGCCCAGTCAGCAGTAGAACATGGGAAGCGACACGTAAACGCGGGTACCGACACCGAGGCGGGAGGTAATGTCAAAGCTGCCACCGCAAATATTTGCGCGTTCGCGCATGCCTTGCAGGCCATGTCCACTGAGTGGATCTTTGGAAATGGACCGTTCCTGTATATCGAAACCGCTCCCGTCATCTTCGATGATCAACTCAAAGCCATGCCCTGCTTTGTTTAGATGGATCCGAATGGCGTGTGGTTTTCCGTGTTTTGCCGCGTTGTTCATGGCTTCTTGAATTATTCGGTAAAAAACAATTTTTTGTTGATTGGGAATGTCCTCTTCAGCCACATCAATATCGAGCTGAACGTCGATATTCCCGTACATGAGACTGAATTCGCGAACATACCAGGATAAAGTGGCCAGCAATCCGAGGTCATCGAGGGTGGAGGGCCGCAGCCGGGCCGAGATTCGCTTGGTTTCTTTGATTGTATCCGTCAGGTAACCTAATATGGTTTCAAGGGAGATGGCTCTGTGTGAAGAGTGTTTCTCCATCTGGGCCAGTTTCTCCTCGAGGCTGAATTTAATGGCCGCCAGGCTTGCGCCGATACTGTCGTGCAACTCCTTGGCAACGCATTGGCGATCGGTTTCAAGCGTTTCCAGCGTGCGGCGTGATAGCTGCCGCAGAACCTCCTTAGAATGGCGCAGGTCGGCTTCGACCTGCTCGCGCTCAGCAATCTGCGCCTCTAGCGCCCTGACGGTGTCCTCAATTTCGGTGGTTCTTTCAGCCACCGCTTTTTTCAGTTCCGCGCGGTCTTCCTGAAGCTCGATCTTTTCATAGCGACGCTGCGAAATATCCTGAAACAGGCCAACGGCACCCCGTGCAATCCCATCAAGGTCCACTATCGGGGCAGTGTTGACCAGGAGGTGTCGCACCTGCCCGCCGGGCGGAGCAAAAATCATTTCACGGTCATAAATCACCTCGCCATGCCGCGCCGAACGACTTAACGGCAGATCTTCCGGTTGGCAGGGTGCCCCATCCGAATAACTCAAGTGCAGCGCCGATCGCAACGTTATTGATTGTTCGTATGGACTCGGCAGCGCAAAAAGCTTATCCGCGACCGCATTGGTCCAGGTGATTCCCCCCCGATCATCGGTAACCATAAGGCCGATTGGAATATTGCTTATGATATCCTGCAATTGGGTCAATCGTTTGAGTTCACGTTTAAACGCTGCATTTTCGGCTTCCAGGGTCTGGATGCGCGCATCCATTCCCTGTGTAAGAGGGCTTTTGTGCATTGGTTCACCTTCCGGGTTTAGAATGTCCGGATAGCCATGCGATCTTCCACATTGGGTAAACCCGCAAACACTTGCGGAACGACTTTTTCGTTTGTACGTTATAAAAAAGAAGTTTGATTCAGAGAATAGTCACAAATAGGCACTTGAAAAGTCATCCTCGGAAAAAGGACGATCCTCGGTGGGGGACCTTGAAATTGCCGGTCGCAACATGGGCTAAGGCCAGGGTTGCGACCGGTTGCTGATTACACGGGATCAGACGTGACCACCCATGCTGCCGGGCGGTTCATTGCGTTTTTTGGCTTTTGGCGCATTGGGATACTCTTCCGGAGATTCCACATCCTTGTGTTCACTTTCTATTTTGGACTGTCGCTCTGCATAGCCCTCTTTTTCCCGGTCACGGCATTCACCCTCACATTTTCCTTCGGTGTCTCTTTTGGGCATGTTTCCTTCGGTGTCTCTTTTGGGCATGTCGGTCATAATTTTTTACCTCCTGTTATTTTACCTGCATGGCACTACTGTAATGCCGATTGTCCGCAACAAGAATGGGGTCAGAGGTGTAAAAGAAATTTCAAAAGGCTGTACAGCCGTTCGATGGGGTTGGATACGCATGTTATCTGCGTTGATTCATCAGCGTTTGAACAAAGTCAGCGTATTAACCCGGGGTAAGGGTGGCCGGAAACTGTTTGATTTGCAGCGGGATGCGCTGTAATGGCGTGGTTTGTATGAGGTGTCTGGCGTCGGAGGGACGATGAAAATTGTGGATGCGGCGTGTCAGGGAATAAAATTTGTCACGTAAAAATCATCGATGATGCCCTCGCCCTTCAGGGTTTCGCCATAAACCTGAGCCTCGCCGCGGGTGGCAAAATGGGATACTTTGACTTGGTACCAGGTTCGATTGGAACCGGCGGCTTTTTTGAGAAATGCATCTAAATTCTGTTGATTGAGGTGATCGACCATACGCTGGGCATCTTCAGGCTTGAGATAGGCTGCCACCTGGATGGTAAATGGGTGGACAACCGGTGGTGTGGCTTGAACAGCAACCTGTTCAACGGCAGGTTCGGTATCGTTTTGCCGCAGGTCGATCATACGCCATCCTGCGATTGCCAATAGACCGAGGCTGGCAAAAACAGCCCCCCATACGATAGCCCGACGCACATGACCAAGAGCCCATAAATATCGTGCCAAAGGGATTCCGACGTGCAGTGCGCTGGTGAGCCAGCCAAGACCATTCTTCAGTGAAGCGGCCGCGCGGCCGATGTCGACACGCTTTTGAGACGAGGCGCGGGGAGGGCTGATCCTGGGTTCGCGTGTTTCCTCGGCAGGCGGTTCGGGAAATGCGATGCGCTGGGTCAGTTTGCGTCGCAGGCCCTCATCCACTCCATCGATGATCGCCTGGGCTGCCGACAGATCCTTGCGGTTTTCGGCCGTCGGCCGCAACCAGTGTACGGCTGCCGCAATGCCTTCCAAGCTATCGACATCACCGCCTGCATGGCTTTTCAGATATACCTGCAGTGCCCAATTGTTCAGGCATGCTTCGCTCAGAAGCATGTGCGCCAGGTCCCGGACCAAAACCACGGGCAAGTCGGCATGAAGCTGCCAGACCCTGCGGTAGGTTTGCATAGCTTCAAAATCGGAGCGGCTATCGCTCAGATAAAACTGCATCACCATTCTCTGGATTTGGGCATTGTCGGTTAGCGCAGCACCGATACGCTCCGCCACGTCATGGTCTTCTGCGGCATGTGTTTCCTCACGCAGCGCCATGTCGAGCCAACCGAATGCGATTGCCTCATCAGCAGGGTTCAAGCGAAGATAACTCAGGACCGCAGAGCGTCCCTCAGCATGCAATACCGGTTGGGCCAGGTAGTAACGCGCCAGTCGTAGTGTCAACCATTGCGCGCTGCGCCGGCGCTGCAGCGGAGAGAGCCAAAATCCATCGTAAACTGATTTCGCGCGCTCGACGGCGGCACCGGCTTCGGACACCATGCCGGCCCGTTCCCAAACAGCTGCCTCGGCGACTTGACGCCGGATCGACATCAATCCGACACGGTTCATGATCCAGCCCATCAAGGCAAAGCAGCCCCCCAGAACCAACAAGACCGGCACCCATGATGCGGCAATGCCCAAAATACGCTGCCAAAAAGGCAGAAACGCAATGCAGATCAAACTGCCGCCAAGTGCGGTGGTCCACAACCGAAGAGTCATATGACGAAGAATAGCGCTCATTATATCCTTGGCGAAATCATAAACTTCAATTTTTTCTTCATCTATCTTCTTTCAGCGACACTTCCACCGATCTTGACAGATCGCCGTAGACCGATTCGCCGGTCATCGGGTCGACCCGCTGAATCCGAATGCCGGCCGGTTGCAAAAAGGGCCGCGGAGGCTCCCCTTCCGTAGCCTGGATCATAAAATCAGCCCATATGGGTGCTGCCCCGCGGCCGCCTGTAATCCCGCTGCCGTTGAGGTCCTTCATGCTTTCGTGCTGATCATAGCCAACCCATACAGATGTGGTCAAAGTCGGGGTAAAGCCGGTAAACCAGGCATCTTTATACCCATTGGTGGTCCCGGTCTTACCCGCCGCCGGTTTGTCGAATCCCAAACGCCGAACAACGGTTCCGGTCCCGTAGTCCACGACCCCTTTCATCATATCCACCACCTGGTACACCAGGCGACTGTCCAGGGCATGCCGGCCGCTGACGATATGTTCCTCGAGCACCTGGCCATAGGCATCCTCGACGCGCCATATGCCAAAGGGTGCATAACGAATGCCGCCTGACGCAAGCGTCCCAAAGGCCGATGCCATCTCCAAGGGGCTGACGCCCGATGTCCCCAGCGCGACCGAGAAGACCGGTTTCAGGGAACTGGCGATACCGCAGCGGAGGGCTGTTTCGATGACCGCTTCGGGACCGGTTTGGGCGACAATTTGAGCGGCAACCGTGTTAATGGATTCGATAAAGGCCTTTTTCAGAATCATCGGGCCCTGATAATCTTTGCGAAAATTATGCGGCCGCCACTCAGGACCGCCGACGACGGGAATAGCGATCGGCTGATCGATGAGGACCGATGCCGGTGTCAGTCCCAGCTTTTCAAAGGCCGTGAAATATAAAAAAGGTTTAAAACCTGAACCGGGTTGGCGATTGCTTTCCACTGCCCGGTTAAACTCGCTCTGCGCATGATTCCGGCCGCCGACCATCGCTTTGACAGCCCCCGAATTCACCTGTACGGAGACCAGCGCCCCCTGCGGCACCTTGCTGTCCCCCGCTGAGGTCTGCAGAACCCCTTTGCCCATCGTCCTGTCCAGATCGCGTAATCCATTCTCGATGGCTTGTTGAGCGATTTGCTGCAAATGGGGGTCCATGGTCGTGGTCACCTTCAAACCGCCATGATAGACGACCTGGGCCCCATACCGCTCTTCGAGTTGTTTGAGGACCCAATCGACAAAATAATCACCGGCAGCCCCATCAGCTCCCTGCTTACGGAATGTCAGCGGCTCGGCATCCACAGCGCTGGCCAACTCGTCCGTAATGAAACCGCTGGCCACCATCCGCCGGATCACCACCTTCTGGCGGGCTTTGGCGCGGTCATAATAGCGCAAAGGATTGTAGCGGGTCGGCGATTTGGGCAATCCCGCCAGCAGGGCGGCCTCTGCCAATGTCAGCTGCCCCGGGGGTTTTCCAAAAAACTGGCGCGATGCCGCCCCCACCCCCTGGGCACGCGGACCAAAATAGATTTGGTTGACATACGCTTCCAGGATCTCCTGCTTGCTGAATTGCGCCTCTATCTGCAATGCAACCAGGAGCTCTTTGAATTTACGGGTAAAAGTCTGCTCGAAGCTGAAAAACAGATTTTTGGCCAACTGTTGCGTGATGGTGGAGGCTCCCTGTACGCGTCCGGCAAATAGCGTCAGCCACAGCGCCTTGACGGTGCGAAGCTTATTGATGCCGTGGTGCTCCCGGAAACGGTGATCTTCGGTGGCCAAAATGGCTTGGATGAAGTGGGTGGATACGTTGTCCAACGGCACATAGTCGTGTCCACCGATCTGCAGTATCCGCTCACCATTGGCTGCAAATACTTCGGTAGGCGGCGTTTCGATGATTCGGCGCAAAGGCTCGGGCACCCTGGGCAGGTCATTTACGGTCACAAAAAAGAGCAGCACTGTGCCAATGGCCATCACACCGGACAAAGCCGCGGCAAGCGATACCAGGATGCCAATGCCGCGCACCACGCGCACGCCAAGGGTCATGGCCGGACCTCCCCTTTCCAGGGCCACATCGAGCCCGAACCATACTCCAATATACGCTGCAGACGACGAACGTCGTCCCGGTCGCCCTGAATTAGAATCACCTTTGGTCCGTCCAGGTCTTCAACTTCGAACCCCAGGTCCACGGCGTTACCGATGTCCGTATCGGATATACCGATGCGCCGGATGCGGCCTGATACGCGCAAAAGATCCTCCGGATGAGCCACTACGCGCCGTTGCCCCTCTTCGGTCAGGCTATTCAGTGCAGCGAAAAAACGTTCCGCGGAGTAGATGTGCGCGGCGAAATCGGATAATTGATCCAGGCCCGAACGAATGGCGATTTCACCGCGTTCGATATGCCCCAAAAGGACGGCGCCGATGCTCAGGCGATGGACCACCTGATTTTGCGAATCCAGCAAATGGATCAGAAGTTGTTTATTCTGACGCTCGAGATAGGTGCGCTGCCACTTGCCGGCACTGTCATAGGCCAGCAAGGTATACGGCGAGACGACTTCCTGGTACAATACCGGAGGCAGCTTCAGATACAGCGCCAGAAAGTGTTCGGCCGATATCATGACCCCTTTTTCAGCGCTGATGGAAGCAATGACCTGACCGAGGGAACCCGCCTGGCGCACCTCGCGCTGGACATTCTGCCGTTCGCTGGCATATTGCGCCAAGGTCTGACGTGCCGAATCCGTCATGCGGCCTTGCTCCCAGATAGTGCCGGATTGGGGACGGCCGCTGTTGGTCGTGACGAGAAAGGTGCCGACGGTTTCTTCCACCCAGTCGAACCGCAATTCCGTGATTGCAAAGGCGGCCAGGACCAGCACCAGTATGATCGTCCGCGCTGACAGCAGGCGCCGACTCCAGGCATTCAGGGTGGTGGGTGCGTACCAGGGAATCATTGTCGTGTTCAAACCTGTCTGTCCGAATGAGAGTGCTTGAGCGGTGTTGTTCGGGGCAAGGTTCACATGCAACGACCATCACCTGACAAGATGAGTCCGCAAGCACTCGGATTCACCGGCACACGTATAATCTAAAAAGGCTTGAAGGTCAAATTGGCGTTATTGACGCGTTTATGACCACTTTCAGGATGCGTATCTATACGGAAAGGCCTGATCAAAAGAGAGGGTGGCAGGGACTTCAGGAACTTCGCACCGCGTCTTCGCCAACGGCCAGTGCATGTCGTAATTCGCCCGACTGGTAAAGCGTGCGGAACACGTCGATAATGTCCGGGTCGAACTGTGTGCCAGCGCCCTCATACATGATCTCCAGGATTTTGGGTTCGGTCATGCGCTCGCGGTAGGCACGGTCCGATGCCACGGCATCGTATACATCGGCCACGCTGAGGATGCGGGCCAGCAGCGGAATTTGCATCCCGGCCAGACGGTCCGGGTATCCCGCGCCGTCAAAACGTTCGTGATGGCTGCGCACGATCTGTTTTTCCCGGGTCCACAATCCCAGGTGCCCCATGATGTCGTACCCGATAACCGGATGCTGCTGGATGATCCGGTACTCTTCCGCATCCAACCGGCCGGGTTTGAGCAGAATATCGTCCCGGATGCCGATCTTGCCAATATCGTGCAACAAACCGGCCACATTCAAAATTTCCTGATCTTCTTCGGTGCAGCCCATCGCCTTGGCAAGCGATACGGCCAGCAACGTCACACGACTGGAGTGTTGCTTGGTATAGGGGTCGCGCGCTTCGATGGCTTTGACAAAGGCGTAAAGTGTGGAGAGCAGGTTGTTATAGATGTTTTCATACAACGCCAGGTTCTCGATCCCCGTCGACGCTTTTTTTGCCATGAAATCGAGATAATATAGATCCTTCTCATTAAAACGGCGCTTACCTCGGTAAATGCAGGCCATCAGCACCCCCAAAGATTTGGCCCGGATCTTCATGGGAACCAGCATGAACGAAAGAATATGTTTGGGAAGTCGGCAGCCACCCCTATTGGCGGCAAGGATCAAAGGTTGATCATCCCTGACGACTTCCGCGATCAAATCGTATATCCCTTCGACTTCAGGGCTGAGCAAGGCGCTGCGCGCCATTCCCTCAGGCCGGGCGATTTTATCGTCATGGATCCACTGTGCACCGGCCATGGCGATCGCCAGTGGGTCGCGGCTTGTATCATTGACCAGATAAAAGCAGGCCACATCCGCACCGACGATTTCCACGGATAGCTCCACAAGCTGCTTGAAGACGTCGGAACTTTCCCGCAATGTGGAAAAATCGCTCAAAATGCGATTGAGTACGTTGAGTTCTTCCACCTTGAACATCAGTTCGGAATTCAGTTTCTCAAGCTTGACCTTACCTTCGACCTCTTTGCTCAAGATCACATTCTTTATGAACAAGTTGCGTTCACGCAGTACGCGTTGCACGCACAACTCCATTTGATGCAGGTTGACCGGTTTGACCAAAAAATCGACCACCCCGTTTTTCAGGGTCTGAATCGTATTGTCCAAAGAGGGATAGCCGGTCATCACAATCACCGGAATGGTATTGTCGTACTGGTGAATATGTTCGGCCAATTGCATGCCATCCATCTCGGGCATGTTGATATCCGTGAAACAACAATCGACATGATGGTCGCGCAGCAACGCGACAGCCTCACGGCCGTTATTGGCGGTCAGTACCTTATACCCGCGCGAGGTAAAGTAAGTAAAAGCGACATCGATGATGCTCTCTTCATCATCGACGAACAAAAGAGTCTCTTTTTCCATCGCGCTCATGTTTGAAATCCTAACGATTGGTCAACCGGGAGACATAGGGATGCCGCGCTATTCCCAGTCGCCCCGCATATCCGGCAGATCACCTTGCCGGTCCACGATGTGTCTATCGGCCTTTTTGAAATCAACTTAACACCGAAGGCCTGGCAAAAGAGGGAATTAACAAGGCAGGCACAGCGAATCGGGATGTAAGCCATTAAATTAAAATATTTTTTTGACCTTATGGTTTTTTACAGATCATCATAGGCGATACATCCGGCCCGGCAACGGGTGGCCGAAAAAGTCACTCAAACGGCGGCTCCATTGCGCCACCCGCGCGGCATCGATACCGGTTTCGATGTGAAGCGAATGCAGCAGATGCAGGGTATCTTCTGTGGCAATATTGCCTGCGGCGCCACTGACGAACGGACAGCCGCCCAAACCACCCAATGCGGTATCGAAATGAACAATGCCCATCTGCAACGCCGTCATGAGATTGACCAAGCCCAGACCGCGGGTATCATGCAGGTGAAGCCCCACCGGCACCTTATCCGTGACAGGCAGCACCTGTTCGAGCAGGTCGACGACGCTACGCGGAGTCGCCAGGCCGGTGGTGTCGGCCAACATCAACAGCGAAATGCCTTGCCCCACTAAAGTGGCAGCGATCTGCCGGACCTGTCCGACCTCCGTATCGGTCGGGCAAGAACATCCGAACGCGCATTGGATACTGGCCTGCACGCTGCGATCGTTGCGCAGCGCCATGGCCGTCATGGCCGCGGATTCGTCAAGGGCCTGTCGCATGGACATACCGGCGTTGCGCAGGCTTTGCGCATCGTTGGCCGCCAAAGAAACTTCGATCCAGGGAATCGAGGTCCGGCAAGCCCGCTCGACCCCTTTCAGGTTCAGGGTCAAGGCACTGTAGTGCAAATTCTTCCTCACGGGCAAACGCGCGATCAACGCTTCCGCGTCGGCCATTTGGGGCATCTTTTCAGGATGCACGAAGGCGGCGACCTGAATAGATGACAAACCGGCATCGGCAAGTCCCTCTATCAACGCCAGCTTCAGATCGGTCGGCACGACCTGCTGTTCCATCTGCAGGCCGTCGCGCGGCCCGACTTCGGCGATGAACACCTTGCCAGGAACGCTTATCGGTGGATGTATCGGCACATAACCTCCCCAATGGATCGGTGGATTTAAAAACAACATATGTGCATTGTTCACGATTTTGCCAAACCGACAAGTACATAATTCTTGACGCGACGACCGCCAAGCGGCTATTTGTTCCCGCTTGTGTGAATGCTTTGCCTCTTTCTATAATGGTGAATCCAATTGTCTGAACCGCATTTTTCGGCGCCATTCGATCCAAGTTGCACGGATCGTCCCTTGCGCATTGGCCTGCTCACCTATCGCGGCAATCCCCATTGCGGCGGCCAGGGGGTCTATGTACGCCATTTGAGCCATGCATTATGTGAATTGGGGCATGCCGTCGATGTCATCTCCGGACCGCCCTACCCTGTTTTGGACAACTGCGCCCGTCTGCATCGGCTGCCCAGCCTGGATCTTTACAATCCGGAGGCTCTGTTCCGAACGCCGACGGTCAAAGAACTGTGCAATCCCATCAACATGCTGGAGTGGCTCGGCATTTCCACCATGGGCTTCAGCGAACCACTGACCTTCGGTCTGCGCGCCTTTCAGATGCTCAAAGCGCAGAACGGATACGATATCCTGCACGATAACCAATGTTTATCGTACGGTATCTGGGCTTTGGCCCGGCACATCCCGACGATTGCCACAATCCACCATCCGATTACGGTCGATCGCGATCTGGCCGTACGTGCTGAGACGGCGCTCTGGAAAAAGGCCAAGCATTTGCGCTGGTACAGCTTCATCGGTATGCAAAAAAGGGTGGCGACCACGCTGAAGCGCTTGATTACCGTCTCGACATGTGCCCGCGACGATATCAGCCAAGAATTCCGCATACCCGCAAAACGGTTCAGCGTGGTTCCCAATGGCATCGATACGGATCTGTTCCATCCTTTGCCCGGCATCGCCCGTGAACCCTACCGGCTGATCGTCACCAACAGTGCCGATATCGCCCTGAAGGGGCTGCATGTCCTGCTGCGCGCCGTGGCCGCGCTGGTTCCCAGCATGCCCCGGCTGCACCTGGTGGTAGTGGGTATGCCGAAGAAAAAAAGCGCGATTTTCACCTTGATCCGCGAACTCGGTCTGGGTCAACGCATTGAATTCACCGGCCGCATTGACCAGGAAATGTTTATTCGCCAGTATGCGCGTGCCTGGGCCGCGATAGTGCCGTCGCTATATGAAGGTTTCGGTTTGCCGGCCGGCGAAGCCATGGCCTGTGCCGTTCCGGTGATCAGCACCACCGGCGGTGCATTGCCCGAGGTCGTGGGAGATGCCGGTCTGCTGGTTCCGCCGGGCGATTCGGGTGCACTGGCCCGTGCCATCGCCGCTCTGTGTAACAACCCGCAGCGCTCCCACGCTTTTAGCCGGGCCGGTTACGAGCGGGTCATGACCCATTTCACCTGGCGTGCGGCAGCTCACAAAACCGTGGCCGCTTATCGAAGGACAATCGATGATTACCGTCGACTTGCAGTGCCTGCCACTACCCGCGGGTAGCCGCATTCTGGATATCGGCTGCGGCTCCGGACGTCATGTAGCCGCAGCCTATAGCCTCGAAAAAGCTTGCGTCACCGGGGCCGATCCCAATCAGCAGGATCTGCTGCAGGCCCGCTCGCGTTTGCAATATCACGACCGATTGGGGGCGCACGGTAATGGCTGCTGGAACCTGACCGCCGCCGACATCACCGATCTGCCATTTGCGGATCACAGCTTCGACCTGGTGATCTGTTCGGAAGTACTGGAACATATCCCCGATCATCAGCGGGCCATGTCCGAAATCGTGCGCGTGCTCAAACCTGAACGCCATTTGGTGGTCAGTGTGCCGCGCCGATGGCCCGAATCTTTGTGTTGGTTGTCCGGCCCGTACTGCCGGATGCCAGGCGGACACGTTCGCATCTACACGGCTCAACGCCTGGTCCGCCACATCGAAGGCCGCGGACTGCGGCACTGGCGCACTCATTTTGCCCACAGCCTGCACACGCCTTACTGGTGGCTCAAGTGTCTATTGGGTCTGCAAAGAGAATCTTTGTGGCCGGTGCGCATCTACCATCGCTTCCTGGTTTGGGACATCATGCAGCACCCTCGGCTGACGCGCCTGCTGGATCGCTTGCTCAACCCGCTGCTCGGCAAAAGCGTAGTTCTCTACTTCTACAAGTCGCTGGATTGAAACGCTTTGACTGAACGATAGGGGAGCAGACGGGCCCTGTGCAGCGAACGCAAAACGATGCCCCTTGCACAACCGGGGCCATCGGCGAAGCCGGTTTAGGACTTCTTTTGCAGCACGCCCAATGTTTTGGTCATGGGCTGCGCCTCGAAAAGAGAAGATGCCAGGGCTTCTTCGTAAACAAGGTAAGGGGCTTGCCCCCCTTCGGCAGGATCTTTGAAGATATCGTGAATAAGCAGGTATCCGTCGGGCATGATATGCGGCGCCCAGTGCTCGTAATCTCTCTTCACCGTTTCATAGGCGTGACCGCCGTCTATAAACAGCAGCGCCAGCGGCGTGGCCCACGCCCGGGCAGCCACTGTCGAGGGGGCCACAATGGGCACCACCGTATCCTCCAGGTCGGCCATTTGCAGCGTTTGCCGAAAAAAACCGAAAGTATCCATTCGATAGGAACGGATGTCGAATAAGGCCGGATCGAAGTACTCTTCGCCGGGCTGCTGTTCTTCCGACCCGCGGTGGTGATCGATCGAAAAAAGAATGGCGCCCTTCTCCTTGCAGGCATGCCCTAAATATAAAGCCGATTTGCCGCAATAACTGCCGATCTCCAGACAGGGCCCCTGCGAGGCCGCCTCAATTGCGGTTTCATATAACCGCAGCCCCTCATCAGGATCCAGAAAACCCTTGATCCGATCGACCAACGAAAAAGGCACACTCATAAAACAAGCTCCATTCTTCCTGCACTGACCAAGAGGCGTTTACGCTTCGCCTGCGAAGTGAACCTTGCGTTCGCCCGCTTGTCTTCCATGCTCATCGTCTTCAAGGCATGTCGTCCATATTGCGCGCCAATACTTCTCTTGGCTTAACGCCGTCCGAAGGCCCGACGACCCCTTCCTGTTCCATCATTTCAACGATACGCGCCGCGCGATTGTACCCAATGCGCAAGTGACGCTGCACCATGGAAATCGAGGCTTGGCCGGTGCGGGTGACCAGCGCGACAGCATCGTCATAGCGTTCGTCATACTCTTTTTCTTCATTGTCGGCACTGTCTTCCTGGGGTCTCTCAACCACGGCAGCATTGTATTCGGGGGGTTGCTGCTGCTTTAAAAAATCAATCACGCGGGTCAATTCGGTTTCGGAGATGTACGCCCCGTGAATGCGCTGCAGCCGTCCCGTGCCCGGTGGCAGAAAAAGCATGTCGCCCATGCCCAGCAGGTTTTCGGCCCCATTGCCGTCGATGATGGTGCGCGAGTCGGTTTTGGAAGACACCTGGAAGGTCATGCGGGTGGGAAAATTGGCCTTGATAATACCTGTCAGCACATCCACCGAGGGACGCTGGGTGGCCAGGATCAAATGAATTCCGGCGGCCCGGGCCATCTGGGCCAAGCGGGTAAGCGCCACCTCCACATCGCGCGAGGCCACCATCATCAAATCAGCCAGTTCGTCGATGATGATGACGATGTAAGGCAGCGGTTTGGCGTCCGCCACCACCGGCGATTCACCTTCGAGCGCGTCTTCTTTGGGAGGCTCCGGCTCGCGTTCCAGTTTCTGATTGTATTGGCTGATGTTGCGGGCTTTTTTCTTGGCAAGCAACTCGTAGCGCCGCTCCATCTCTTTAACCGCCCAAAACAGGGCGTTTGTAGCCTTCTTGGCGTCCGTAACCACCGGTGTGATCAGGTGGGGAATGCCGTCATAGGCAGACAACTCGATGCGCTTAGGATCGACCATGATCATTTTCACGTCATCGGGCGTGGCCTTGTAAAGAAAACTGCAGATCATGGTATTCAACGCCACGCTTTTGCCCGCACCGGTGGCGCCGGCGATCAGCAGATGGGGCATCTTGTCCATGGCTGCCGCTACGGGGTTGCCCACGATATCCTTACCCAGGCACAGGGTCAGCTTGGATTTGGACTTTTGAAAAGATTCCGAGCAGATAATTTCCTTAAAGCGCACAGTTTGGCGATCGGCATTGGGCACTTCGATGCCGATGACGGCCTTGCCGGGAATGGGCGCCACGATACGCACGCTGATAGCGCGCAGGGCCAGGGCCAAATCGTCCGTCAGGTTGACCACTTTATTGATTTTGACCCCTGGTGCCGGCGCATATTCGTAGGTCGTGATGACCGGACCGGGCGTGACGGCCACCACCTCTCCATGAACCCCGAAATCTTCCAGTTTCTTTTCCAGCAGCTTGGACTGCGCCAGCAAATTGTCGTCATCGACGGATACCGGACGATCCTCCGGATCCTCCAGAAAATCGATGGGTGGCAAGGTGAACTCCCCGTCGGGACGCATAAAGTCAAACATCTTCTGTTGCGGGGGCGCCGGCTTCCTGGCCGGTTCCGGCAGGGCTGGGGCGATAATCGCTATTTGCTTGGGTGGCTTCAGGGCCTTGGCCTTGATCGTGCGGACACGCTTGACGGATTTTGCGCGCCGTTCACGCCATTTGATCATCACGGTTTTGATGCGATCGGTCAAAACCGCACGCCAATACTGCAGGCGCCGATAGCCCGCCACCAAAGAGAACCCGGTGGCCAGTATGAATCCAATCAACCAGGCGATGCCGACAATCATGATGCCGCCGGTAAAATTGGCATAATGGATCAACACGTCCTTCAGAGGCTGTCCGATCATGCCGCCGGCGGAAAACCTGTTTTCAAACAGGATATAGTCGTTCTGCCTGAAGGCCAGGAGGCACCCGGTGGTGAGCAGCAGCAACAGTCCGCCGACGGCCATGTGCGCCATGGAACGCGGTGACCGTCCACTGAAAAAATGGACGCTGGCAAGCAAGAGCAAGACCGGCGTCCAGAAGGCACCCAAACCGAATGCACCCATCAGGATACTGGCCACATAGGAGCCGATGGTCCCGAAAAGATTGTGCACCGATTCCGGCGCCCCGCTGTTGTTGATGGACGGATCGCCATCGTGAAAAGAGATCAGACTGATCAAGGTAAAAATGACCAGAAAAAAAAGCAGTATGCCTAAAATTTCCTTTCGCATCGAGTGCTATCCAGATTATGGGTTTAACGTCGGTTCAGGCAATAGGTTTTATCGATGAGGATACAAACCTCAGTGTCAGACCTACAACCATTGCTTATACTTCCACGATAAACGGCATAATCACCGGCCGCCGGCCGATGGTGAAGAAAAAATACTGACGCAGGGCCGATTGAATACGGCCACGAATGATGTCCGTGCGATTGGGCACTTCAGGAGGCACGTCCTCGACGATTTCCAGGATCACACATTGGGCGTCATCCAGCAAATGGCCGGTTTCGGTTTCGAATACGAAACCTTTGGAGACCACATCCGGACCGTAAATGATTACGCCGGTATCCTCGTCAAAGGCCATGTTAACCACGACCATGCCTTCTTCGGAGAGCATGCGCCGCTCCTTGAGCACGCTGCGCCCGACATCACCCACCCCTTTGCCGTCGATCAGCAGTCTTCCGGTGGTGACATTTTCGCCGATGAAGGCCCCCTGGGGCCCGAAAGTGATCACCGCGCCATTCCGGGCCAGCAGGATGTTCTCTTTGGCGATGTCCTCCTTTTCGGCCAGACGGGCATGCTGCACCAAATGGCGATATTCACCGTGAATGGGTATGAAGTATTTAGGGCGCGTCAGACGCATCATCAACTTGAGTTCTTCCTGAAAGGCATGGCCCGACACGTGGATCTTGGCTATTTTTTCGTAGATCACGTCTGCGCCGCAGCGGAACAGATCGTTGATAATATTGGTAATGGCTTTCTCGTTGCCTGGAATGAATTTGGACGATAAAATCACTGTGTCTTCGGTTTTGATTTTGATCTGCCGGTGGCTGCCATTGGCCATGCGCGCCAATGCGGACATGGGTTCGCCCTGGCTGCCGGTGGTAATGATGATGGTTTCGTCGTCTGGATAGAGATTGATTTGGTCGATCTCGATCTCCATTCCGACCGGTATACGCAAGTAACCGAGTTGCTTGGCGATATTAACGGACACCTCAATACTGCGGCCGTTAAAGAGGATCTTGCGCCCACTTTTAGCGGCGATTTCGACAATCTGCTGAATCCGGCCGACATTGGAGGCGAACAGGGCGATGATGATCCGTCCGGGGCACCGCTGGCAGATGATAGCCAGAGATTCGGCGATCTCGCAATCCGATACGGTGTATCCGCTGCTCTCTACATTGGTGGAATCGGACAGAAGGGCCAGTACCCCCTCTTCCCCGTACCGCGCGAACGTGCTCACATCCGTCGCCATGCCTTCGATGCAGGTATGGCTGAATTTAAAATCTCCCGTATGAACGACAGTACCGTAAGGCGTCCGAATCGCGATACCAACGCCATCCACCACACTGTGATTCACGCGGATGAATTCCAAGGCGAACGGCCCGATTTTAAGTATTTCATTGGGATGAATGACATGTAGGGCGGTTGCGCCCATCAGGTCATGCTCTTCCAACTTGTGTTTGACCAGTCCCAGGGTGAAGGGGGTGCCGAACACGGGCGCGTGGACATCCTTGAGCAGGTAGGGCAACGCACCGATATGATCTTCATGGGCGTGCGTCAAAACGATACCGGCGATCTTTTTTACGTTCTGCTTCAGATAAGTCATGTCCGGGATGACGTAATCGACACCCAGCATGTAATCTTCGGGAAACATCAGTCCGACATCGATGACAAATATGGTGTCCCGATACTCCACGGCCATCATGTTCAGACCGATCTCACCCAGCCCCCCCAATGGGATCAGTTTAAGCACGCCCACCCCCGACTTGTGCTGCGGCCATGGCATCCAAAATAGCACCGCGCACATGTTCGATCAGATCATTTTTGCTGTGGCGATCAAACGCAGCGGCATCGATGGGCTTGCCCACCACGACTCTGACTGTTTGGGGCCGGATGATTTTACTGTTCTTGGGCATAATCCCGAAGGTTCCCTGCACGGCCATCGGCACGACAAGGGCGCCGGAATCCACGGACAATATGAACCCACCACTCTTAAAGGAATGCAGTTGCCCGTCACGACTGCGGGTGCCTTCGGGAAAAAGAAGAATCGAAGTCCCCTTGCGAATGCTTTCGGCAGCCCGGGATAGGCTGGCCATGGCTGATTTTCGATTGGATCGGTCGATACTGATATATCCGGCCCCGCGCATTCCCTGGCCAAAAATGGGGATTTTGAACAGTTCGGCCTTGGCCAGCCAACGGAACTGAACGGGCAAGGCGCTGAAATAAACCGGGATATCGAAATTGCTCTGGTGGTTGGACATGTAAATGGCCGAGCGGTTTGGATCGATGTTCTCCAGACCGCTGATATGCACCTTGATTCTGCTGACCCACAAAATCGACCGGCCCCACATCCGGGCGACATGGTGGACACTGTCGCCGGTTTTGGAAAAAAAGGAGACTACAATAGCCGTGGTGCCGAACACCACAGTTGCGACCACAACCCATAAATAAATGAGGATGGTATGCAGAAAAGCCACGATGTTACCCGTCTTCGATGGAGGTGTCTTCAGGTCCATGCAGTCGTCCGCGTCCGTTAGGGTATTCGTTGGTTTGGTATCGGACCTTCACCGGAACAGTACGATACCTACACTGTCGCACCAGTTGCGGATGAAGCACTAATCGCCCGTTCTTGATACGGCGCATCATATGGCGCACGCCCGGACCAGCGTACGGCCTGAACCGGCCTCTATACGCTTATTTCCAGTTCTTCAAGGACGCTATCCACCCACTCAATCAGCCAGTTGCGCTGGTTTTGGGTGGCATATTGAATACACTGGCAGCGTACATGCTGTCGGGTACGCACCAGCAACTCGCATGCCAGGCGATCGGGTGACAAATCCAATGCGAAATAGTAGGGTTGACACTCATCATGGGTTGACTGCAGCCCGTTTAGCAAAGATGGTTCGACAGGAACCCAATAAAGCCCATCGAAACCCGGCACGGCATGGCGCGCATCCAGAAAGGCCTTGATTTTAGTATAATCCGCTGGGCGGAGTTCATCGACGACATATTGTTTCATAACACCCGCTTCACTAGCACAAACTGCCGAAATTCGCAAGATGTATGTAGATTAACTACGAAAGACAACAACAGGTTGGGGTCGAAGATTTTGGGGACCAGACATACTGGAGCGACCGGTCGATCACCCCTTAAAAAAACAATTGCCCCAGCCTTAAACCTAATAAAGCCGGGGCAATTTTTACGGTCGAACCGATTAAGTCTCTTCGACAGTGATTGCGCTTTCTTCACACACTTCAACGCAGCTCTCGCAGCCGAGGCATTCCTCCGCGTTAACAGGCTTGCTTTTGCCGTCTTGCATTTCGAACACTTCAACCGGACAGACATCAACGCATTCTTCACAGCCAACGCATTTGTCTTCGTCTACAACGGGATTAAAAGCCATTTTGTTACGCCTCCTTTCATATGGAATTGACGCTAAGTTGAACAGCTCAACTTTTATCAGCGATACCGATGCAACCGCTTATACCAATTACCAGGGTCCGTCAAGCCTTGCATCCGCTTTTTTTGAAGCCTCGCCATCTGCACTGATTCTATAAAAAATAAATAACTTATAATTCAACTTTCGTGTTTCAAACGCCGGTGATCGGGCGTGTTGTCCGCGTCACACACCCAGTTCACCTCACTACGTGCCAATCCCGAAAGTTGAGTTATAATTCAATTTTCAGACTTGACAGGCCGCGTAAACCGAGCGCGGTAGCCCACGCGATAAAGTAGGTTTTCGGGATGTATGCGACAGGTGTCAGGTATCGGTATTCTGTCATTTGAACCGGATCGCCGGTATGCGCGATCAATGCCCATGCGGGACATCGCCAATATATCCGATAACTGTGTTTAAACCGCTGCCGTCCGATGCGTTTGCTTTATTGGCACCCGCCTGCGCCTGTGACAACCGCGCGAGCACTTCGCGAGGCGAGGTCCCTGCCAGGACCTGGAACGTGGCAGTCCTTCCCCCATCCTGCGCCGCAGTACGCACCTGGTCGAGCACAGCGCGCGGGTCCTGCGCATTTACCAGTCGGGAAAGCAGGTCTGCCGGTTGCCCCAGGGCCATTGTGTCCAATGGCACATCTGCCCGCCTATGAAACGGCGCCGCGGGTAACGCATCGCACAGAAAATGCCACACAGCCCGGCTATCGGTGATAAAAACAGGTGTCGGCGCCTCTTCCAGGAGAGTCAATCGCGCCCACGACCGGACACGCCGTTCGGTCATATACAGCCCGGGATCGTATTCTGCCTGTTGTGTGGCGTACGACAATGCGGCCGCCTCTTCGGGGCCGCCAATAATTTTACCGAATTTGCGTTCAAGGGCGTCGACCGACCGCAGGTCCGTGTGGGCAGCCTCCTGATGCTGATCATACAGGTGGGCCAGACATAAAAAGAGAGCGTCCTGATAGAGCGCGACGTCGAGGTGCCCCTCTGTATCGCTGCCCCATTTCCGGATCTGATCACGGATTTGGTGGGTTCCGCCCTCCTTCCTCAGAGCGGACGGATAGTTGCCGCTGACAGAAAAACCCGCCATATCGCCCATTTTGCCTGAATGAAGCTCAGCCCACGCGGTGTGCTCTTTATATGCACGTTGCAGGAGCGTCGGGTTCACCCCCGTTAAAACGCGACATTGCAATACTCCCTTTTCAGCAGCCGATCGCATATACCGGGGGACCAGAGAATCCAGCGGTTGCAGAACGGTCAACGGTCCCACACAACCGGTCAGCACATCGATCTGTGCTTCGGACGCATACGTAAAAGGCATATAGTAAATCATGGTGTGACTATCTTTCATTGACGAATTCAGATGACCTGGTTTTCCCATCGCGAACCTTTATACCTTTTTTTTCCAACTCCTTGCGCAACGCATCGGCTGTCTCCCAGTCCCGTGCGTTACGGGCCGCCTCTCTTTGTTCGAGCAGGTGCTGCACCTGCGGATCGGTGCACGTGTGGTCAAAATCGAAGATACCCAACACCGTATCGACGTTCTTCAGCGCAGCGATTACCGCCGGCGTCTGCTCAGGTGCTATTCGCCGGTGCGACACCAAACGGTTGATCTCTTTAATGACCTTGAAAATGACGGCCAGCGCCTCTGAAATGTTAAGATCGTCTTCCATGGCTTTATTGAAGCCGCTTTTCAAGTCATACAGCAACTGGTCGAGATCTTTACATGGGTCGCCCTGCTCCAACTGCCGCAGGCTTTTTACGCATCCGTCCAGACGCTCGAGGGTCCGTCGGGCGTATCGCATCCGATCGCGTGAATAGATCACGGGCTTACGATAGTGGCTGGAAAGCAGCCAGAACCGAATCTCACGGCCCGCCCAGCCTTTGGCCAGCAGGTCGCGCACGGTCAGGCTGTTGCCTTTGGCATCGATCTTTTTCCCATCCACCAGGACCCGGTCGCAGTGCAGCCAAAAGCGCGCCAGAGGTTTTCGGTTGAGGGCGCCCGCAATGGCGATCTCATTCTCGTTCAGAGGGAATATCAGTTCACGGCCGGCGATATGAATATCGCACGTTTCGCCGAGAAATTTCATCGACAGCGTCGCGCATTGCAGGGGCCAGGAAGGATGCACGTTGCCCCATTGGGTTCTGGTGTAAAGCCCTTTTTTCAACTCCGACAGCTTCACGCGCTTTAGCAGGGTGAAATCGCGCGGGTTGTCTTTTTCATAATCGTCCAGATCGACGGTGGCCCCTATTCTGATCTTGTTCAAGTCGATGCCGGATAGCTGCCCGTATGCTTCGTAGCGCGAAATATCAAAGTAAAGTGAATGCAGCTTTTCATAGGCATATCCTTTTTCGACCAATTGACGGGCAACCTGCACCATGTCATCGGTATATGCGCTGGAACGAGGATATTGGTCGACCACGCGGATGCCCAGGCAGTTGCGGTCCTGGTCGAAAGCGGCGATATTGCCGTCGGCAAATGCCATGGGGGGCACGCCGGCGGCAGCGGCGCCCTGATAGGTTTTTTCATCCAGATCCGTAATATGGACGACATGCTGTACGGTAAAACCACGGTAGGCGAAGTAGCGGTCCAGCAGGTCCGCAAAGACCATTCGCCGCGCTGCACCGACATGAATCGGGGCGTGAGTGGTCGGTCCCTGAGTATACAAGGCCACGCGTTCACCGCGCAGAGGGACAAAACGCTCCTTTCTGCGGGAGCGCGTGTTAAACAGAGATAACCCGGCCTTTTCAGGTTCGATGAACAATGAGGTGGATAAATAGCGCTCACCGGAGTCCGGCAGGATGACAACGATGGTGCCAGCGTTCATGGTCGCCGCCTGGCGCAGTGCCACCGCCATGGCCGCGCCACTGCTCATTCCGACAAAGAGCCCTTCTTCTCTGGCCATTCGCCGCGCGGTCTCGAAGGCCTCTTCATCATCGATGTTGACTTTTTGATCCAGACGCTCTTTTTCGAATATTTCAGGAACGTAGGACTCTTTCATATTTTTGAGTCCCTGAATCTTATGCCCCAGGTAAGGTTCCACGCCGATGATGCACACTGACGGGTTGAGTTCCTTGAGGCGGCGCGACAACCCCATCAATGTACCCGAAGTACCCAAGGTGGCCACAATGGCCGTGACCTGCCCTTGCGTCTGCTGCCAGATTTCATTGGCCGTAGAGTTGTAATGGGCCTGCCAGTTGGCCGAGTTGTTGTATTGGTCGGTGATAAAGTAGGCTTCGGGGCATTCACGGGCCAGACGGTAGGCCTCCTCGATGGCGCCGTCGCTTCCCAGGTGACCGGGTGTCAGCCGAATTTCAGCCCCCCTGGCACGCAGGATCTTCTGGCGTTCGACGCTGGCGGTTTCACACATGGTGAGCAGCAGTTTGTAGCCCTTGATGGCGCACACCATGGCCAAGCCAATGCCGGTATTGCCACTGGTGGCCTCAACCACTGTTTTGTCCGGCGTCAGCTCGCCGGAGCGCTCGGCCGCTTCGATCATCGAAAGCGCCGCGCGATCCTTGATGGACCCGCCCGGGTTGAGATACTCCAACTTTGCCAAGATGGATATATCCGGATTCGGGTTCATCCGCCGGATCTCCACCAGCGGGGTATTGCCAATTAGATCGAGGATGGATGGTATGGTCATGAGTTTCAAAATGATCAATTCGCTCCGGCGACGCCGGTTAGGAAAACAGCCTCGCCAACACCTGTTCCACGGATCGGCGGACACTTTCGATATCCTGTGCGGCATCGATCATGTGAAAACGGTGCGGTTCCCGACGGGCCAGATCCAGGTAGCCATCGCGCACTTTTTGATGAAATGCCAGCACTTCCTGCTCGAAGCGGGATTCCCGCCCGGTGCGACCGCCGTTATCGATCTGCCGCCAGGCACGGCCCAACCCCACTGCCGGAGCGACATCGAACAGGAACGTGGCGTCCGGTTGCAAATTGTCGCAGACCTGCTGGTGCAGCCTCCGAATCAGGTCCTTGTCCAACCCCCTTGCATAGCCCTGATAGACAAGGGTGGCATCGAAAAAACGGTCGCATACGACCACGCGCCCGGCCATCAGATGCGGCTGGATGAAGGTGCGGATATGTTGGACACGATCTGCCACATAGAGCAGCAATTCCGTGCCGGCATCCATGTCCTTGTTGACCGGGTCCAGCAAAACGCCCCTGATTTGAGCGCCGATCGGTGTACCGCCCGGCTCCCGCGAGGTGACGCAGTCATAGCCCCTGGCCTCAAGGAATGCAACGATGTTTTTAATTTGGCAGGACTTACCGGCGCCCTCGATACCTTCCAGTGTGATGAACATAATACTACCTTCGCGAATCTTAGCTTATCATGCCATAGCGTCTGAATGATACGGGTAAAGATCACTTACCATTGTCCCCCCGATAAAACTGCCTCTCCATCAATCTATGGTAGGAGGTCCAGGAAGAGCCGGCCTCGTCGAGGGCCATGAACTCGCGGATGGCATTGACCCGTGCGTCCATCTCATCGATGTGGTTCAAAAGAACCGCCTCGATAGTCTTGGGCGGTTCGGGGGATCCGAATTCGCGCACGCCGTGATGGCTTACGATCATGTGCTTGACAACAGCCGCCAGGCTCGGCGGAAATCCTTCGATGCAGCGTATTTTGGTCTCCACCATCTCCAGGCCGATCACGATATGGCTGAGCAAACGCCCCTCATCAGTATAATCAATGCGGTGGCTGTAAGACAACTCCCGAACCTTGCCGATATCATGCAGCACGGCGCCCGTCATCAGCATGTCACGGTCTACGCCACTATAATGGCCGGCGATGCGGTCCACCATCAAAGCCATCGAAAGGGTATGTTCGAGCAGTCCTCCTATGTAGGCATGATGCATGCTTTTGGCGGCTGGTGCGCGTTTGAACAGCCCGACGAATTCGGTATCGCTCCAGAAACAACTCAGCAAAGCCTTGAGTGGGGGGGATGAGATGCTCTCGGTCAATGCCCGCAGACGGGCAAACATCTGCTCCACATCCCGCGTTGTGGTCGGCAGAAAATCGGCAGGCGTGATCGCATCGACGGGTACGGCCCGCAACGCCTTGATCACCAACTGTACTGAGCCGCGGTATTCGTTGGCCGCCGCCTGGATCCTGACGAAATCGCCAGCAGCGGCGGCGCAAGCGGCCAGGTCGACGTTGTCCCAGACCACGCCCTTGATCTGGCCCGTCTTGTCCGCCAGCGCAAGGGTGAGAAAAGGCTTCCCATCGCGTCTTTGCGCCAGGTTCTTCTCAGTGAGAACAAAAAGATCATGAATGTTTTCACCGGCAACGATGTCCGCTACAAATTTCTTCTTGGTACAAACCACTTCTGATTCCATGGCTTTTATTCCTGTCACCTATTTGAGGGCTTCGAACGGCGGAAACCGCTCAGCCGTCCTTCGAGTCGAAAAGGGATTGATCGATATCGATAATATCCTGGCCCCCAACGTACTTGCGTGTCCGAAAACGCGTAATGCCGGTAAGCTTGCGGGTAATCTCGCCCATTTGCTCGACCCGTGCACGAATGGCATCCAGATTTTCGTAAAGTATATCGCCTTTGGGAATATCCAGCATAAGCAACTGCACAGCGCCCAGCACATATTGAAGCGGCTGGTTGAGTTCATGGCAAATGGCCCCTGCCATTTCCAGAATGCCTTTGAGTTTTTCCTCCTCGGCAAGCTTCTGATTCAGGCGTCGCTGGGTAAGGGCCGTACGAATGCGCGCCAGCAGCTCAACTCGGTTGACAGGCTTGCGCACGAAATCGTTGCCTCCGGCATCAAAAGCCGCCTGCAACGTCTTTTCATCCGCATTGCCGGTCACAAAGATGACCGGAATCCGGCTGCAGACCGCATCGCTTTTAAGTCGACGGCAGGCCTCAATCCCGTCCATTTGCGGCATGACGACATCCATGATGATCAAATCCGGCTGGATATCGGCAACCCGATGCAGGCAAAGCTGCCCGTCACCGGCGGTAAAGATCCGATAACCGGCCTCCTGCAGCATGGACTGAATGAATTTCAAGCTGATATGGTCATCTTCGACCACCAAAATGGTGGCCGACGCCTGGTCCCCATGGTTTTGCATGTCGGCCATTTGGCCCTCCCGCATGGAATCGCTACCCCCCCTCGTCACTGCATCGGCCAAGGCAAGGATTATCGAAATTCAAAATTCCAGCTGCGCATTTTTTCTGCCATGGTGTAATCGGTCAAATCACATTGCACGGGCGTGATGGAAATGTACCCGGCGGCAAGCGCCGCACCGTCCGCATCGCTGTGTGAATAGGTCGGCAACGTTTCGAACCCTTGCCAGTAATAAACCCGGTTACGGGGATCACGGCGTTTTTCGAAATATTCGTCGTACAAATCGGATCCCTGGTGCGTTATTTTGATTCCCGGCGCCTGGTTGGGGACCAGATTGGGAATGTTGATATTGAGAAAAACACCTGGCGGCAGCCCTCGAGATTTCACCAGGCGTGCCAGACCGGCGATATAACGGGCGGCCCGATCGAAGCTGGGATCGTCGGCGCTCTGGATCGAAACGGCCATTGCGGGAACACGGTAGAGGGCTGCCTCCTTGGCGGCGGCCACCGTACCCGAGTAATTGAGGTTAACCCCCACGTTCGCGCCCGGATTGATGCCGGAAATAACCATATCGGGTCTGCCGTCCAACAGTTCCACGAGGGCGATCTTGACACAGTCGGCCGGTGTGCCGTTGACAGACCAGCCTGATTCGCCGTTGATGTCAACCTTGTGAACCCGCAAGGGTTTATGCAAGGTAATGCCGTGTCCTACGGCACTGCGCTCACGTTCGGGGGCCACCACGACCACCTCGTGATCCGATTTCAGGGCGCGGTGCAAGGCCCACAGCCCTTGCGCCAGTATGCCGTCATCATTGGTCAGTAAAATTTTCATTTTGTGGAGGTCACGATTTTGACGTTCTCAGGTTCATATTGATTTTTCAATATTTCTCGCTCTATATTGAAAAACTTGCCCGGTGGCAAGGGTTCGTTCTCGACGCGACGTAAGTAATTACCGGTTCGCCCAATCAACGATTTAAACGATTCCACGAATCCACGACCCCACCCAGAGGAGCCTGTTCCAGCAATGCAGCATCGGTTGACCTACACACAACGCCGTCGCTTTTTTAAAAACGGCGTTGGCCTTTGGATTGTTCTGACCATTTTACTCATTTCCGGAAATGCCTACCACGGTTACGCATCCGATGGCCAGGACACCCAACCCGCAGCACTCCCATGGGAAGTTTCCGCGGACCAGGTCACCTATGAACAAGCGTCGGACACCTATACTGCGGAAGGCAACGTCCGCATCGCTCGCCAAGGGCGCGTGTTGACCGCCGACATGGTCCGCCTGGACCAGAAAAGCCGACAGGCATGGGCCGAGGGCAATGTACGCCTGCTTTCGGGACTGGACAGGCTCACCGGCCGGAGCATGCAACTGGACCTGAACGATGAGACCGGCGCACTTTTCGGCGGCACGCTTTTTTTGTCCGACAACCATATGTACGTGACCGGCGAGCAGATCAGCAAAACCGGTCCCGACAGCTATCACGCCAAAAACGCCAGCGTGACCACCTGCGACGGCGACGACCCTGACTGGCGCATTACCGGCAAGGACCTGAAAGTCACCATCGAGGGTTATGGGTTTGCCAAACATTCCACCTTCTGGGCCAAGCAAATCCCTGTCATCTACACGCCATACCTGGTTTTTCCGGTTAAACTCAAGCGTCAGTCCGGCTTGCTGGCCCCTGAATTCGGTGTCTCGGACCGCAAGGGATTTGAGTATCTGCAGCCTTTTTTCTGGGCGATCAGCGACAGCACGGATGCAACTTTTTTCGCCGATTACATGGCCGAACGCGGCGTTCGCGCAGGTGTGGAATACCGTTATGTGGCTGGCGACCGTGCGCGGGGAACCTTCATGGCGGATGGTTTTGACGACCGCCGGGTGGACGACGGCCAGTTGGATCACAGCGAACGATGGGGGTACACCGATGATCCCTATCTACGCACCAACAATGGCCGCTACTGGTTGCGCGGCAAAATCGATCAGAACCTTCCCCTGGAAATGACGGCCAAGGTCGATCTGGATGTGGTCAGCGATCAAGACTATTTCCAAGAGTTCAAAAGCGGTTTCAACGGATTCAATGAAACACAGAACTATTTCCTGGAAACCTTCGGTCGCGACGTGGACGACTACACCGCCCAATTCCGTGAAAACCAGCTCAACATCAACCGACTCTGGAGCAGGTACGCCTTCAATGCCGATGTGCGTTGGTACCATGACGCGGTTCGATCCCGTCCGGACAGCAGCGCCACACCTTATCAGAATCTGCCCGAGCTCTCATTTGACGGCATCAAGCAGAAAATTTTCGGCTCGCCCGTTTATTACGACCTGCTTTCGAGCTACACGCATTTTTATCGTGAACAGGGCGCCACCGGCCAACGCATCGATATGTATCCCAGAGTTTATTATCCCACCCGTCTGTTCAACGCCGTTTCATTCGAACCCTCTGCCGGGGTGCGCCAAACCGCCTGGCATATGGATCGCCACAATTCCGCGGCCGTGGACCTAGACACCGATACATATCGCGCGATCTATGATCTCAAGCTCGATACCAGCACTGATTTTTACCGCGTCTTTGATTTCGAGAAGGGCGGCATTGAGCGCATCAAGCACACCATAAGGCCGCAAATCGTCTATCACTATATCCCTGACACGGATCAGACGGAATATCCTTATTTCGATAGCCTTGATCGCATCGAAGCCAGGAACCTGGTCACATTTGCCCTGACCAACAACCTTATCGCCCGCAAACCGCATACCGGCGCCCCCACCGAAGGGCCTGACGCGGTGTACATTCCTTTTTTGCGGTTCCGCGTGGAACAGGGACTCGACTTGGACAAGGTCAACTCGGACGAGCCGCACCCATGGACCGATCTTTTAGCCGAACTGGACATCATGCCAGGCCGGTATATCCGCCTGGACAGCGATGCCCTGCTGGACCCCTATGATGGCCGGTTAAACGCATTCAATACGGCCCTGCGACTATGGGATGCACGCGGCGACTGGATCAGCATAGACTATCGGTACACCCGAGAAACCGAAGAACGCAGTAAAATCAACAGCATCATTACAGAGGCCGCCTGGCAGGTCACACACCAGTGGCAATTGCGCGGCCGATACGAGCGCGATGTCGCCGGCGGCGCATTCGAGGAAAGTGGCTTCGGCGTCACCTATCAATCGCAATGCTGGGGTATTGACGTCGATTATGCCTTGGAAGAAGACAACAACAGCAGCATTTCAGCCAGGGTGCGCCTGACCGGATTGGGCAGCATCGGCCAGTAAAAGGGCGGGAAGAATATTAATCGATGGATGGTGGCGCAGACCATCCACCCGGCTCACCGGGGTTTTTCTACGTCACCCCAGGCCGTATCTCACTTGACCGAAGTGGATAACCAGGAAAGAAAGAATCATTAGATGTCAGGTACCGGAATGCACGCATGTTCGTGTATGTTTTTTGATAATAGCCCGGATCCAGCCACAAATCCCCTTCGCATCGGTTATCAAAAAGGATTGACTTCCGTCTTTTTTTCGGCTCTATGAGTGGTGCTGTTTGCAGTGCGTTGCGTCAGAGGCTGCCACGGCAATGCGTTTGTCCGCCTTCGAGGAGAAATTTTGCGTCAAAGCCTTTCTGATGCATAGATCTCGGCAGTCGTTCGCGCGGCCGAAAAATATGATCCACCACAATATGAGCGATCTTGAAACTATGATAGTGCCTAAACTGATATCCGCTTGGTATGTTTTGCATACCAAGAGCCATTTTGAAAACGTGGTCGATGATTGTCTGCAGAAAAAGTCCATTGAAGTTTTTCTACCTAAAATTACCGTACCGAGTCAGCGCAAGGATCGTAAAAAAATGATTCGGGTCCCGTTGTTTCCCGGCTATTTATTTGTTAAATCGGATCTTCACCCCAATCACCACCTCGACATCGTCAAAACAGTCGGTGCCGTCAAACTGGTGGGCGACAAACAGGGGCCCCTTTCCGTCCCTCAGGAAACGGTGCAATCGCTGCGCATCATGGTGGCGTCCGAAAGACCCATTACGACAGGTTCCGCCTTTTCAAAGGGGGATCAGGTGATAGTGGTCAACGGCCCTTTTTCTGGCGTGGTCGGCACGTTTGACCATTACCGAGGCGCTGATCGAATCGTGGTTTATATCGAAGCGCTGGGGCAGTTTGCCGCCGTGGAGGTGGATGCCGAAGATGTGGAACGCCTGCCGGCCATCATGCGCGACCGCGTAGACCGATAACTCCTTGACTTTCTATACAGTTCCGTATTATAAATTAATCTTTTGAAGATGACTGGATCACGATGGTCGGAAGGAGGCCTATGAACAAACTCGAGCTTATCTCTGCACTGAAAAACGAAGCAGGGATTTCAAAAACGGAAGCTGCCAAGGTCGTTCAGATCTTTTTCGATAGCATGACCGAAGCGATGGCTCGCGGTGAACGGGTGGAAATCAGAGGTTTGTGCAGCTTTTACGTAAAGAGGTACAAAAGCTATGTGGGCCGAAACCCCAAGACCGGAGAAAAGGTGACCATTCGACCCAAGAAGCTTCCCTTTTTCAAATCGGGCAAAGAGCTCAAAGACCGTGTGGATCTTTAAGTCACCCCAAGCCGCTGCAAGGGGGCGTTCGCTCAAGTTCTCGGCTGGTTCGTGCCGTGGGGGATCCCCCGACAAATCTTCCGATATCGGGTAACACGGCGTGCCAGGATTCGATGACATCATAGGCCAACCGCTTCCCATCCGGCTATTGCAACTTTTTATACGCAAAGCCATGGTCCCTCATGCCCTATTGTTTTCGGGCATCGAAGGCATCGGAAAAAAATCGGCCGCCAAGCTGTTTGCCCAGGCACTCAATTGCGAATCCGCAAACACGGCCGCGGGTGAACCGGGAAAAAACGGCATGCCGCTGCCGTGCGGCCGCTGTCGCGCCTGCCGCCAGATCTCCGATGGCAGCCATCCCGATATCATCACGGTGATGCCACGCAAAGGAATGTTGCGCATCGATCAGATCCGCGAACTAAACAACAGCCTGGCGCTTAAACCCTTCAGCGCCGCTCACCGGGTGGCGGTTGTCGCCGATGCGCATACCATGAACCCGGAGGCCGGCAACGCGCTGCTCAAGATGCTGGAAGAACCTCCCGGCGGCACTATTTTGATCCTGACCGCCCCGCAACCCACCGATCTGCTTCCGACCATCGCCTCGCGCTGCCGCCACATCCGGTTCAATCCGCTGGGCGCACACGATTTGTCCCTCCTTTTGATGAAAAAGATGCGGACAATGCGTGCTGAACAGGCCGAGACCATCGCCGATCTGGCTGACGGCAGTTGCACCAGGGCGTTGCGCCTTGCCGAAACCGGATGGCGCGAACAGCGCGATTGGGTGGTACGCGCGGCCGGACTGGATCGACCTATTGATGCGAAGCAGCGTTCGGCTGCGCTCGCAATGGCCTTTGCCGCACAACTGGCTCTGCGTAAGGATCATGTCGGCACGGATCTGGAGATATTGAAAACCTGGATCCGGGATCTTAGCATTTGGCCATATCAACCACGAATGGTCGTTAACCGCGACCGACGCGATGCGCTTGCGTCCGTACGCGCCGGTATCGACGGCCGGCAGCTCACATCTCTCTGGGAAACGGTGGAAAAGGCGCAAAGAGCGATTGCCGCCAACGGCAACATGCGATTAACTTTAGACGTGATGGCCTTGCACATGGACGACATTTTCGCCCGCCGCCAAGCCAAACGAACGGTATAAAAAAATGGGAAAAATTGTCGGTATCCGCTTCAAAACGGGCGGCAAAATTTACGATTTCGATTGCGGTGCTTTTGTGCTGCAAATGGGTGACCAGGTCATCGTGGAAACTGAAAAAGGCCTCGGTTTCGGCACGGTAACCCGTATTCCAGGCGAAGACGCCGATCAGGCGACCTCCAATAAAGCTTTAAAAAAGGTCTTCCGCAAAGCGGCGGCCGAAGATTTCGAACAGCTTCAGAAAAATCTGGAACTGGAAAACCAGGCGCATGCCTTCTGCTGCAAAACCATTAAAGACCTCGGCCTGCAAATGAACCTGTTTTCGGTTGAGGCGACATTCGATGCCAGCCGTCTGACCTTTTTTTTCACTGCCGATGGCCGCGTTGACTTCCGACAGTTGGTCAAACTGCTGGTCAAGCAGTTCCATGTGCGCATTGAGATGCGCCAGGTCGGCATCCGCAACCAAGCCAAGATGTGCGGGGGTCTGGGCCGCTGCGGCCGGGAATTCTGCTGCTCTTCCTTCATGGAAAAGTTCGACCCGGTGTCCATCCGCATGGCCAAGGAACAGGGCCTTTCGTTGAACCCCACCAAAATTTCCGGCCAATGCGGCCGATTGATGTGCTGTCTGACCTTTGAGAGCGAAGTGTATCAGGACCTCAAAGCCAAATTCCCCGCGGTGGGAAAAATCGTCAAAACCAAGGAACATACCGGAAAAGTCGTGCGCCTCAATTATCTTCGCCAGCGGATTGCCATCCGGCTGGAAGAAGATCAGGAGGTGGAAGTGGGCCTGGATGAACTGATCAAATAAAACACATCACACCAGGCATGCGCGGGGTCCCTACAGGTCCCTTTCATCTTATCACCTTGACGGGAGCAACAGAAGAATGTCGACACCCTTTTACATAACGACGCCCATTTATTACGTCAATGCGAGGCCTCACCTGGGGCATGCCTACACCACGATCTGCGCCGATGTCATCAACCGCTATCACACCATGGTGACCGATGAGACCTTTTTCCTCACCGGCACGGACGAGCATGGCGACAAGATCATGCGCGCCGCTAAAAAAGAGAACATGACCCCGCGGGCCTACGTGGACCAGATCAGCGCCTTGTTTCGAGATCTTTGGCCGCAGATGAACATTTCCAACGATCATTTCATCCGCACCACGGATAACAGCCATGTCGCCGTGGTCAAAATGATCTTGCAAAAGATTTATGACCAGGGGGATATTTACTTCAGCGAATACGAAGGCAAATACTGCTTCGGCTGTGAACGGTTCTATGCGGATCGCGAACTGGTCGAGGGTAAATGCCCGGACCATCAGACTGAGCCTGAAATCATAAAGGAATCCAATTATTTTTTTAAAATGGGTCAGTATCAGCAGTGGCTGATCGATTACATTCATGCCCATCCGGACCTGATCCGGCCAGAGCGGTACCGGAACGAAGTACTTTCTTTTCTGCGCGAACCTCTCGATGATCTGTGTATTTCACGGCCCAAATCACGCATCCAGTGGGGTATCAGCCTTCCTTTCGACAACGATTACGTCACCTATGTATGGTTTGACGCTCTGCTCAACTACATTTCAGCCCTGGGCTATCCGGACGGCCCGCAGTTTACGAAATTCTGGCCCGTGGTTCAGCACATCGTGGCCAAGGACATTCTCAAACCGCACGGCATCTACTGGCCGATCATGCTCAAGGCGGCCGGACTGCCCATTTACCACCATTTGAATGTTCACGGATACTGGAATGTGGCCCAAAGCAAGATGTCCAAGAGCCTGGGCAATGTGGTCGAGCCGCTGCAGTTGAAAAACGTATACGGCCTGGATGCCTTTCGTTACTTCCTGATGCGTGAAATGGTCTTCGGGTTGGACGCCAACTTCAACGAAGAAGCCCTCGTGCAGCGCATCAATTCCGATTTGGCCAATGACCTGGGCAACCTGTTCTCCCGGGTGGTCACCATGGCCCATAAATACTTCAAGGGGGTCGTACCGCAGTCGGACGTGGCGGTCGAACGCGAACTGGCCATGGGACTGGAAGAAAAAGCCGGCCGAGCGGTGGTGACCTACACCGAGGAAATGACGGTTTTCGCTTTTCACAAAGCCCTTTCGGCAGTCTGGGAATTGATCAATCAGATGAACAAAATCATCGATGTGACTGCGCCATGGGAACTGGCTAAAAACAAAGCATGCCAACCCCGTTTGCAGGCGGTGATTTACAACCTGCTCGAAGGGTTGCGTGTCATTTCAGGATTGATTTACCCGGTTATGCCGGAAACCGCGGCCACCATGCAAAAGCACTTGGGATGTGATGCCACCCAGCCATTCTACAAAATTGATATCGTCAAAAAATGGAAAGTTCTGTCTCCGGGAACGCAACTGCCCAAATCAGTCACCCTATTTCCGAGGGTGGAAATCAAAAAGGAAGCGGATGCGATGAGCGCACCAGACACAGTCCAGGCAGGGGTACCGGAATTCAAGCCGGAAATCACGCTTGAAGATTTCACCCGCATCGATTTGAGGGTGGCGACCGTAAAACGTGCAGAAAAGATACCGCGTGCCAAAAAATTGCTCAAACTGGAGATCGATCTGGGCGAACCGGAACTGCGCACATTGGTGGCCGGCATTGCCGGAACTTACACATCGGAGGAGCTGATTGGCAGGCAAATCATCGTTGTAGCCAATTTGAAACCCGCCAAACTTATGGGGGTATTATCAAAAGGCATGCTTCTTGCTGCGAGTAACGACGACCAGACTGTTGCGTTGACTCTGGATCGGCAGATGCCGCCCGGCACAAGGATTCGTTAACAGTCGCGCCGGCAGGCATAACGGCCGAGACCCGACGGCCGCAGGCTGTTTTAACCCAGAATAGACGATGATACGCAGAAAGCACAATGAGCCTATTCAAAAGAGATCACTCCGAATCCGCCCAGCGACCCGGTTGGCGCGAGTACCAGCGCCAACTCCAGAAGCCTGCCCAACGTCGTTACGCACCTAAACGCTTGGGGCGCAGTGTGATCGTCTCCCTGGTGACGGTCACGATCGTTTTACTTACTATGTACATGAGCTTTTCCAGGGATTCCGGCCCTAGATCCGAATCGGCGGCGTTCTCCGCAGGCCCGTTGGCACCCGATGTGGCGCAGGGCATGCCGTCGAACGAACCGCTCGCGGCCAAATCCACCGATGCGACGATCGGTAAGGAAAAAGAGCTCAACATCGCGATCAGTAAAAAGGATGTGCAGCTGCTGTTAAACACCCTTGCGCTCAATGATCTGATGGCGAAAAACGTCGCATTGCCGATACAAGATCAACAATTCCAAATCGAAACCAGCATCGATCCGGACCTGCAAAACAAACTGGTTCAAGCCCTGGACCGCAAGCACTCCCGTTTTGTCGGTGTGGTGGTCATGGAGGCGGCCACCGGCAGGATTCTGGCAGTGGCCGGGTTCGACAAAACCGACCCTGCCGCAAACCCATGCTTCCAGAGCTCCTTTCCGGCTGCCAGCCTCTTCAAAATCGTCACCGCGGCCGCCGCTATCGAGCAATGCAATTACTCCGGCGACACCAAGGTACACTTCAACGGCTACAAACATACCCTTTATAAAAATCAGCTCAACGATGTTAACAATGCCTGGACGCAGACGACGTCGTTCGAAGATTCATTTGCCCAGTCGATCAACCCCGTATTCGGAAAAATCGGAACGCTGCATCTGGGGAAAAGTGTCTTGGAAGAGTACGGCAATGGCTTTGGATTCAATGAACCCCTTGATTTCGAGCTGCCGATCATGCCCAGCCACCTGTCCATTGATGACACACCCTATCGCTGGGCGGAAATCGCCAGCGGTTTCAATAAAGAAACAACCCTGTCTCCGGTTCATGCCGCCGTTATCGTGTCGGCCATAGTCAACCAGGGCCGCATGGTGACCCCCACTTTGGTGGAACGCATCGTGGACGCAGACGGCAAGGAAATTTACCGTTCCAAAGCCACCTGGCAAAGGCGCGCCATGACGACCAAGACATCGGCCATATTGGCCGACATGATGGAAGCCACTGTACAGTCCGGAACCGGCCGGGCGGCTTTTAAAAACCACATGCGCGACCCGGTGCTCTCCAAGCTGCGCATCGGCGGAAAGACTGGTTCGATGAACAACCGCACCAATGATGTGCGTTTTGACTGGTTCGCCGGCTATGCTCAGGGAAAAGACGGTTCCGGCCGAGTGGTCGTTTCCGCCATGGTGGCCCATGAAGATTATATCGGTGTTCGCGCTGGCGCATACGCACGCATGGCGATCGTTCATTATTTCAAAAACCACCTTGCCCAGCACGAATTGAACAAAGACAAAAAAAAAAGTTGATTTTCATTTAAAAGAAACTGCCAAACAGGAGAACCGTCATGCCCGGCTTTGAACTATTCGGTGATGAAGAACGCAAAGAGGTTCAAGATGTCCTCGATACCGGGGTATTGTTTCGTTATGGATTCGACACCGCCCGCCAGGGCCATTGGAAAGCCCGAACCTTTGAAAGCGAACTGGCCGCACGCCTGGGGGCAGCCCATTGCCACCTGGTGAGCAGCGGCACGGCGGCCCTGAATGTCGCATTGGCTGCCTGTGGCGTGGGTGCGGGCGACGAAGTCATCATTCCGCCTTTCACTTTTGTGGCCACCTTCGAAGCGATCCTGGCAGCCGGTGCCGTGCCGGTCTTTGCCGAGATCGATAGCACCCTCTGTCTCGATCCCAAAGATCTGGAACCGAAACTGACTGCGCGCACAAAGGCGGTCATCGCCGTGCATATGTGCGGCGCCATGGCGCGCATCGATGACATCGCGGCCTTTTGCACCCGCAAAGGGCTGGTGCTCATCGAAGATACCTGCCAGTCAGTCGGTGCAACTTATAAAGGCAAGGCCCTGGGCACCTTCGGCCAGATGGGGTGCTTTTCATTCGATCCGGTCAAAACCATCACCTGTGGAGAAGGCGGCGCCGTAATCACCGACGACGCCGACCGGTATGCGCTGGCGCATGCCTATGCCGACCACGGTCACGACCATGTCGGCAACGATCGCGGCGCGGAAGGGCATCCCATAGTGGGGTACAATTACCGTATCAGCGAGCTTAACGCGGCCGTCGGTATCGCCCAATTGCGCAAGTTGGATGCCATCCTGGCCCGCCAGCGCGCCAACAAGAACACACTGAAAACCGCCATGGCCGAATTCCCCCAGATTCATTTTCGCACCCTGCCCGATGCAGCGGGCGATTCAGCCACTTTTCTAAGCTTCATGCTACCGGACGAAGCCCAAGCGCGGCAAACCGCTCAAGAACTGAACAAAGCCGGCGCGGATGGCTGCTTCTATTATTACGACAACAACTGGCATTACCTGCGCCAATGGCATCATTTGAAAAAAATGCACACAGCCGCCCGGCTTCCGGCTCAGCTTTGGGATTATTGCCCGGATTACAGCCGTATCGGCCTGCCCCGCTCGGATGACATCATATCCCGCACTATTTCCATGCAAATCAAACTGTCCTGGACTCCCGAGCAGATCGCGCAACGCATCACCGCAATACGCAACGTTCTTGGATGATTCGTTAAGCGAACCAACGACCCCACAAATATACGCATCAAAGCGCTAACAACGCTGAACGAATCGACTATTTCAGAAATCAACGCACTCGAAAGGATAACAGATGTTTCGCAACTTCAAAACGGTTAACCGCATCATCTTCGGGCGGGGCTGTTTCAACCAATTGGCGGATATATTGGCCGACCAGCGCACCAGCGCCCGGCCGGCGATTGTTTTCGTGGTGGACGATGTCTTCAAGAACAAGCCGCTGCAGTCCCGGCTGCCCTTGAAGGCGCACGATCTTCTCTTGTGGGTCAACGTGGACCATGAACCCAAAACCGCCTATGTGGACCAACTCACCGATCAGGTACGCAACGTCATGCGTGAGCGCAATCAGGATTTACCGGCCGGCGTGATCGGTATCGGCGGCGGCAGCACCATGGATCTGTCCAAGGCGATTTCCCTGATGCTGACCAACCCGGGATCATCGGCCGACTACCAGGGCTGGGACCTGATCAAAACGCCGGCGGTTTATCATGCCGCCATACCGACGCTCTCCGGCACGGGTGCGGAAGTCTCGCGCACGACCGTGCTCACCGGGCCGGAAAAAAAATTAGGGATCAACTCCGATTACACTGTCTTCGATCAGGTGATTCTGGACCCGGAACTCATTGCCGACGCTCCCCGCGAACAGCGCTTCTATACCGGAATGGACTGTTACATTCATTGCATCGAATCGCTGACCGGCACCTATCTCAATACTTTCTCCCAGGCATATGGTGAGAAAGCGCTGGATCTTTGCCGGGAAGTGTTTCTGCAGGATGATCCGGACAGCGATGACAAGTTGATGATGGCCTCTTTTTTCGGCGGCATGAGCATCGCCTATTCACAGGTCGGTGTCTGCCATGCCCTTTCATATGGATTGGCTTTTGTCCTGGGAGTCCATCACGGCATCGGCAACAGCATCGTGTTCGATTACCTGGAAGCCTTTTATCCCGAGGGTGTGACCGAATTCCGTCGCATGCTGAAAAAGCAAAACATCCAACTTCCACGCGGGTTGACCGCCAACGCCAGCGATGCGCAAATCGAAAAAATGGTGGACGTGGCACTGATTCTCACGCCCCTATGGGAAAACGCACTAGGCAAAGAGTGGCAAAAGACCATGACGCGCGAACGCATCCGGGAGCTTTACCGCATGATGTAATGTCGACCTGCCAAGCCGCCGGCGCCGGAGTTAAAGCAGAGGTATTTTATCGATCAAACCACTCATCACCTACTCATGAAAAACGCCTTTGGCGTGGATGTTTTTCCGAAAGGCTCTAACTATAGGGTAAGGAGATCTTCGAGATGAAAAAATACCATTGCAGACGGATTGCAGCTTCCATGAATGCCATCCGCCGGCTTGTCAATGCCGCCCGCGATCTGGCGCGCGCACCCGTGTTCTGGGGACGCCCCTGCGCCCGTGCGGAAGCCGCCTGGGTGCTGTTTCCATACACTTCCGCAACCTTATGCTGCGGGTTGGCCGGGCTGATCAGCTTCCAGCGCAAACCCGCGGCGCCCACCATCACCGATTACGATTCGCTCGAAGCCCTGGCCGAACAGATCCAATCCGGACCGCTCTCTGGCTGTCTTCAGAACCAATTGCCTCTGGCAGCGCATTTCCTGGGAGGCGAATCGGTCCTGAAACGCCTATATACGCTGGGCTGCGGCTTGAAAGAGCAAAGCCGCTTTCTGGCCCTCTTCGCCGATTCGGCAGCGCAGCAACGCATTGCGCAAATGGCGCAGCGACTGGCCGATTTCACTGCCCGGGAAGTACAGAGCCTCCAGCAGCAGATGGGCTACATGGCCGCCACCGAAGCGGAAATCGCCGACCAGCGCATCGAAAAGCTCAAGGACGTGGTGTGGTGTCTGAAAGCTGAAACGCTCGACACTATCCGGCAGGTAAAAGACCTCATGGAGGCCGGCAGCGCCGGTTCAAAGGCGGATGTGGTCGGCATATTTCGCAATTTGAATACGGTCCTTAACAGCATCGACAGGTTGGAGGTGCGTGGCCGTGATTCCGCCGGCATCTCCCTGCTGTTTTTGATCGCCCCCGAAATCTATGCCGATCTGCAAAAAGCCTTGACGGACACCGGAATGACTGAGGATGTCCAGCAGCGGATTCAACGCTCGGTGCTGGGCAATCGTTCCATCAGCATCCACCAGCCGGACAATGCCGGCGGCCTGGTGGGTATCACCATCACATACAAGGTGGCCGCCGAGATCGGCAGTCTGGGGGACAATGTACAAAGTCTGCGCCGCGAAATCACCGAGGACGCTTTCCTGCACATGATCGTGCACTGTCCCCACCGCTTTCACACGGTGTCAGCCCACACACGCTGGGCGTCTGTCGGCGCCATTACCATTGCCAACTGTCACCCGGTGGACAATGCCACCGCCAATAACAACTGCAATGGCAAAGGCATGATTCACGCCTGCCTGAACGGCGACATCGACAACTACCTGGCGCTCCGGCAGCAATGGGAACAAGAAGAAGACCTGATCCCCGGAGAGATAACGACCGATACCAAAATCATCCCTTTGCGCATCGAGCACTACCTGCGCCAGGGACATCCCATGGCCGAGGCTTTCCGGCGCGCGGTTGGCGACTTTGAAGGATCGCACGCCATTGCCATGCACACCGATCTGGCCCCCGGAAAATTTTTCCTGGCGCAGAGGGGCAGCGGCCAGGCGGTCTTCATCGGCTTGGCCCCTGATTATTACTTGCCAACCTCTGAAGTCTATGGATTTGTCGAGCAAACCGATGCTTTCCTGAAACTCAATGGCGAAAAAATCGTCGAAGGCCCCAATGGCCCAGTGCAGGGTCAAATTTTTATCCTCGACCAGAACAGCGGCGGCGGGCTGGCGGGCATCCAGGCCTTCTATTACGATGGCACGCCGATACCGCTTGATGAATCCAGCATCCAGCGCACGCAAATCACTTCGCGCGATATCGATCGCCAGGGGTTCCCGCACTACTTTTTGAAAGAAATTTCGGAAGCGCCGCTTTCGGTGACCAAGACCCTCCAGAATCGTTGGAAAATCGACAAACAGGACCCTGAACGGTACACGATTGCACTCCCCGAAAACGCTTTTCCGGAACGTATCGCGCAAGCTTTGGCCGCGGACCGAATCCGGCGGATCTATTTCATAGGCCAGGGCACGGCCGGAATCGCCGCGCAGGCCATCAGCGACATCCTCGAGTATTACCTGAACGAGCCCGCCCTTAAAATCCGGGCCATGAAATCCTCGGAGTTGAGCGGCTTTCAACTGAATACCCACCGCGAGCAGGACGGCATGGCCGACACGCTCGTTGTCGCCATCAGCCAGTCTGGCACCACCACCGACACCAACCGGGCTGTGGATATGGTGCGCGCGCGCGGCGCGCTCACCATGGCCATCGTGAACCGGCGCGATTCCGACCTGACCTTCAAGGTGGATGGCGTCATGTACACCAGCAGTGGCCGCGACATTGAAATGTCGGTTGCCTCCACCAAGGCGTTTTACTCTCAAATCGTTGCCGGCGCCCTGATCGATTTAAAGATTGCGGCAGTCAGACAACGGCGTTCCCCCGGATTTGTGGCCGATGAACTTAAGGCCTTGCTGGCGTTGCCCGAGCAGATGCGAACGGTTCTGGCGTTCAAGGACGCCATCCGGATTTCGGCTGAACGTCTGGCACCCACACGTACCTATTGGGCGGCTGTGGGCAGCGGGCCCAACAAATCGGCCGCTGACGAAATTCGCATCAAGCTCAGCGAACTTTGCTACAAAACCATCTCCTCAGATTTTGTGGAAGATAAAAAACATATCGATCTGTCTTCCGAGCCGCTGATCATTATCTGCGCGGCCGGCGCCGGGCGCACGGTTATCGGGGACATTGTCAAAGACACGGCCATTTTCCGCGCCCATAAAGCCGCACCGGTCGTCATTGCGGATGAAGGCGAAACCCGATTCGATGCCTATGCCGAAGATGTTTTTTATGTTCCAGGCGTCGCCCCCCACCTGGCGCCCATCCTCAACACCCTGGTAGGACATCTGTGGGGCTACTACGCCGCGCTTTCCATCAACAACGGATCGCGGTTCCTGCATCGTTTCAGAGAAGAGATCAAGCGGGACATCGATCAATTCGCCCGCGACGGCCTGGATGTCTATGAAGTGCTTCTGGAAAAAAGTTTCCGCGAAAAAATCGCCCGGTTTTATACCGAATTCCGCCTGCGCCTGAACAATGACCAGTTGCCCAGCACGATCCGGCATGCCGCCGACCTCCTACTGTTGCTCAAATACCTGGCCGGACGCCTGCCCGTGTCTGATTTTCAGCTCGACTTCGGCAAAAAAGGCACCGCCCTGAACATGCTTGACAGCCTGTTCGAGTTTTTGGGCGAATCGATCAACGGGATGTCGCGACCCGTGGATGCCATCAAGCATCAGGCCAAAACGGTCACGGTGGGAACCAGTCGCATCAGCGAAAAGATCGAAGGTATTCTGTTCGATGCTCTGGCCGACTACCAGATCAGTGTCGGTCAACTGATCAACCGCAACATTCTGGTACTCAAGAATCTGCAGCATATCGTTGCTGAAATCAAAGGCGCCATTCTGTACCGCATCGACGGGCTCGATCTGCTCGGCGAACCGACTGAGCGCACCACGATCGAAATCATCCGTAAAGAAGGCGTTCTCAAGGAATTGACCTCGCGCGTTGAAGCTGACAAGACGCTGAAAGGGACCAAACGCATTGTGGTGCGCCAGGGCAACGTCTATATTGGTAAGGGCCGCAAGGACAACCGCAGTATTTTGCTCATTCCGGCCATTTCCACCGATCCGTCCGCCCCGAACCGGATCGAGAACCTGCTGCTCCTGAATATCGTCTTTCGCGAAAATGTGGCGCTGCCGCTTAAGATCAAAGCGTTGGGCGGTAAATACGAACATATCAAAAATATCGTCCAGGAAAACAGTTTTCCCTGGAATGACGCGCTGCTCGAAAAGGTGCCTTTGGAGGAACTGTTCGGGCGATCGGCTGAAAAGATCGGGGAATTCCTGGTGGCGTCGCTTAAGTAAAAAGGATTCGTCATTCGACCGCGACGCTAACTGTTTCAAACATGGGCACAGCGCAATTTCTCTTTCGGTACGGAATAGATATGGCGAATCCTTTTTGGAAGAGGCAGACCCACCAATGATCCAGGACAGAGAAGAACTGCTGCATTATGGACGCGAGATGATCGCCCGCCGGCTGACCACGGGTTCGGGCGGCAACCTGAGCGTTTGCGCACGCGCTGAAAAGCGCATACTCGTCACGCCCAGCGGCATGGAATACCTGTCGATGACACCCGCCGACATGGTGGCTTGCGATGATCGGGGAACGGTGGTCGAAGGTGGCCGCCGGCCTTCCAGCGAACTGGGTTTTCACGTAGCATTGTATCGCCATCGAGCGGATATCGGTGCCATTGTCCATACCCATTCGGTCTATGCGACCACATTGGCATGCTTGCACCGCGAGATACCGCCAGTGCACTACCTGGTCGGTTTTGCCGGTCACAAGGTGCCATTGGCGCCCTATGCCACTTTTGGGACTCCCGCCCTGGCCGATGCGATTATCGGCACCATCGGTAGCAGCAATGCCATTTTGCTCGCAAACCACGGCCTGGTAGCCGTAGGGCCCGATCTTAAATCCGCTTTCAATGTGGCCGAAGAGATCGAACTGGTAGCCCGAATCTACTATCAAACGTTGCTGGTCGGCGATCCAAAAATACTTTCAGCCGACCAGATGGACGAAGTATTGCTCAAATTTAAAGACTATGGCCGGCAACCGGCTGCGGGGGAAAGCGGGAAGTGACGGTATTCTGTCATTTTTCGGGATTGGCACGGACGAGGTGATCCGGGTGGGTGGTCCGTGCCGCGTCAGCCATGAGATTTAGTAGCCAGGCAGGGTGGGCATCGCCCACCATTGTCTTATGTTGATCGCCTCTGCTATTGGCCGTATTCAACGTTTCATCGCTATGTTCGATCCGGTGTCTATCCCATCGCCTGGGCGGGATCAGTGTCAGAAACCGATGTTGTTTGCAGGGAATAATGGTGGGCAATGCCCACCCTACTTTTTGTATTTGGTTATCCACTTCAGTCAAGTGAGATACGGCGTGGGGTGACGTAGAAAAACCCCGGTGAGCCGGGTAGGTGGTCCGCGCCACCCGGCTCACCTCCTCCGTGCCAATCCCGAAAACGCCAATAGTCACTTGAAGCTAACTGCATAACCGGATATCTGTAAAGAAACGTTCCCACGCCGTAGCGTGGGAACGCATCATGAAACCGCGAAATCACCCGATCAACGAATCAACGAAGCAACAAACCTACGCCAGACTGCCGCCGTCGCAAACAATGTATGTTCCGGTTGTAAAAGAAGAAGCATCCGATACCAGGTAAAGCACCGCACCGGCCATCTCCTCGGGCTTGGCGTGGCGGGCCAGTGGGATATTCTGGATGGCATATTTGTAGATCTCTTCGTTCTCAATGAGCGCGCCGGCAAATTTGGTTTCGGTCAAGCCGGGCAGCAGGGCATTCACACGGATTTTGCGGGCGCCCAACTCTTTGGCAAACGCTTTGGTCATTGAAATCAGCGCAGCCTTGCTCATCGAATAGATCCCCTGCAGGGGGGCCGGTCGAACGCCGTTAATTGAGGCCACATTGACAATAGCCCCACCACCGCTCTCGGCCATCAGGGGCGCAGCCCGTTGAATCATGAAAAAGGGCCCCTTGAGGTTGACCTCGAAAGTCTTGTCGTAGGCTTTTTCATCCGCGCCCAACATATCGCCGAAATAGGGGTTGGTGGCCGCATTGTTGACCAATATGTGTAACTTACCGTGGGTTTTCTTGACGTGTTCGAACAAAGACTGGATTTGATCCATCTGTCCCATATGGCAGGCCATGGATTCGGCCTTGCCACCCTGCTGTCTGATTTTTTCTTCCACCTGGCGCAATGCGTCGATTTTGCGACTGACCAGAATACAGTGGGCGCCATAAGCAGCCAGTGTTTCCGCGATGGCCGCGCCAATGCCTCTGCTGGCGCCCGTGACCAAAGCGATTTTGCCGTCCAACCTGAAGTCAACCATGTCGTGTCTCCCATGCTATGCGGTAATGACCTGGCAACCGTCCCCATCGGATGCGGTTGCGCATTCGGAAAGTGTATCGATTGTCCTAATCAATAGTGCTCTGTTTGTCAATATTACGAACGAGCGTTCGTTTTTAACAGAACCGTCCTATCAACGATTGCTCTTTATCTTGGAATGATTGAGCTTCTTTGACAATGAATGGCAGGGTAACGCCCAATGCCGCACGGACAGCAGCCTCATCCGATCCGCGCCTGAGAAACCGGGGCTTGGTAGCGTGAATGGCTATGGAGCGACATTCATACCATAACTTAATGGAATTGTTTTAATAAATGACCATACCCGTCGTCGGCCAACCGCTCCTTAGGGATAAAGCGCAGTGCGGCCGAGTTGATGCAGTAGCGCCGCCGGAAGGGGGGCGGCCCATCCTCGAATACGTGGCCTAGGTGAGAGTCGGCACGCTTGCTGCGCACTTCGATGCGCGTGGTCAACAGGCGGCGGTCTTTTCTCTCGACGATATTTTCCGACGCGAGCGGTCGGCTGAAACTGGGCCAGCCGGTCCCTGAATCATATTTGTCCGCCGAACTGAATAGTGGTTCGCCGGAAACGATATCCACATAAATGCCCTCGGCATGATTATCCCAGTACGCATTGTCGAAAGGCGGCTCGGTGCCGTCCTGTTGGGTAACCGTGTATTGTAATGCCGACAGGCGCTCGCGCAGGACCGCGTCGGGCGGTTTCCCGTTGTCGCCGTGGACGGTCGGCGCTTGGCTATCGAGATGTTTTTCGTCCGCCCAGGCGGTGTGCAGGAACTGATCGCGGCCCGAGTTGCTGCGATAGAACTTGTAGCGCAAGGGATTTTTTTTGTAGTATTCTTGATGATAGAATTCCGCGGGATAAAACTTCTCGAAAGGCAGAATTTCCGTGGCCACCGGTTTATCGAAGCGACCGGAACGATCCAATGCCTGTTTGGATTCCTCAGCCAGGGCTTTTTGGGAGGTATCGTGGTAAAAAATCGCCGACCGGTACTGCGAGCCGCGGTCCACGAACTGGCCGCCCGTGTCGGTTGGATCCATGTGCCGCCAGAAGATGTCAAGCAGCTGCGCATAGCTGATGACCTTCTCATCAAAGCGCACCTGAACGGCCTCCCTGTGGCCCGTGCGGCCGGATAAAACCTCATTGTAAGAGGGGTCCTCCTTATGACCGCCGGTATATCCCGGGATAACCTCTACAATGCCTGTGCGCTGTGCAAAATCCGATTCCGTACACCAAAAACAGCCGCCGGCAAACGTGGCTGCGGCAAGCTTGGAATGATCGTTTTTCATGGTATCACCTGCTGATTGTCATTGCACCAGGGGCAACACGTTCCAGACAGCATGACCCTTTAAGTACCCCCGTGTATGCTTATGTGATTAAGCATCGATGGGACGAAAGTCAAAAAGCCATCGGCAAAGGCAGGCAGGAAGACGCACAGCAATTGCGCCATAGGAAAGTGCTAAGGAGATCTATAGCCGGGCGGCCGCCCGGCTCACGGTGTCAGCGATGGAATCGGAATGCCATACCGCTGCTGGATCAACTGGTGAATCTGCGGAAGTTCCGTTGCATCGATATAGAGCATTTTGGGATGCTGCTGGACCTCTATTTTGTGAAATCCGTCTACCGGCGAAGCCAAAGCGGTGCGTACATCGTTCAACTTGCCGATCTTGCGACCGTTGACGCTGACCACCACCAGATTGGAAAGGTTCTCGTAGCCAATCGTGTACGAGGTGGGGACAACATCGGACAAAATAACGATCTTATCGCGGCCGTCGCCATTCAGATAATCCTGATTTTGTTGGTAATAAAGCAGATGGATGGGGGCGTTGGCAGTCCACTCGCTACCATATTCACGCAGGTAAGACACCGTCAGCTCCTGCATGACCAAGCCACCGACAATCAGATATTCGGGCTTTTGATCCAGTGAGTAGGGCGGGACCAGATACTCATCGGGCCGGCGGTGATCCAGAACGACGCCTATCTCCCTTGCTTGATGGTTGCGATATACCTGCAACGCCATGTTATCGCCTACAAAGGATAGCGTTCGCATCAAGTGCGCGATGGATGTCTTGCCATAGCGCGGATGGTCGAATTGGCCGGTGTTGGAAATCGGAAAGTCCCCCATGCGTGTGATGACATCGCCGGCTTTCAATCCGGCGCGGTCGGCCGGCCCCCCCTTGATCACTTTTTGCACGTAGATCCCGCTGGTTTGATCGGGCAAACCGATATAGCGACGCAGTTGCGGGTCCAGCATCGGACCGTAATGGAAACCGGCGGTCGGAAATCCATGATACTCGCCATCGCGGGCTTCTTTCAGAAAATGATCGATCACCGAAGTGGCGATCACTTCGATGGTCTGTCCAGCGGCATTCTGACGCAACACCAGACCCGCCAGGGCCTGATCCTTGACAACCGGCAAGGTCTGATTGCTGAAGCGATACTGCAAAGCACTGTTGAGGCGATAGGTCAGAAAAAAATTATCCTGGATGAAAACGCCCAGTTCCACGGATGTCAACTGACCATCGCTGGGGACGACATCACCGTTGGGTTTAACTTGCCAAACCGTCAGTTGATCGCCCAGAGAAGCTTCTTCCGCCAAAGCCAGCGGTTTGCGCCCGGCAAGAAAGGTGCGGTCGACAGGCTCAACCAGCGCCAGGTTGGCTTCATAATCGACGACCGTCACGCGTGCCGGCTGCTTGCGCTGTGTGTCGAGTGTTTCCAGTTCAATATAACGATGATCGGCCACCAGCAGACCGTTGACCAGCACCTTGCCGTCATCGACGATGACCCCTATAGCCGTCTGGGTCACCGGCCGGCGCTGCTGCCAGGGCCGATGAGATATGTAGCTTTGACTGGTGACGGTCACACGCACCAGGGATTGCTGGGCGGCCACGGGAGGCCAGGTATCACGGCCTTCCTTCATCAGAGAACTGCATCCGGCCAGCGACAAAAGAGCCAAGCCGATCCCAAAAAAACGCAACCATGCTGTGAATAGGGGCATAACAACTCTCATAATGTATTTTTTTTACTGTTTATTTTGGATTTCAAACGCCGGCTGACCGATGCCGCGGCCATTACTTCACTGCTGACTTAGCCACCGCCGCCGCTTTGAGCGCATCCATCCACTCCGGCGGAACAATGCCGCCTTGCAAAAAAGAATTTTGAGTGATCGCGTATTGTCGGGAGATGCGCTCACTGGCGGACTGCACGGCCTTGGCCTCCAACACCAGAGGCTGAGGATCGCCCACCAGTCGAATCACATAAAATTCGGCCGGTTTTGACAGCGCAGCATTCAGATCCGCCATGCCCCATATTTTAACATCGTTGACTTGGTCCACCATCGCGTACTGAAAATTCTCCAGGTAACTCGTGGTCGGATCAGGCAGAATTTTGCTGATCACTACGATCTCGGGGTGCTCCAGGTAAAGTTCTTCTTCAAGGAACTGGGTGTAGTAATATCGCAGGGTCACCGGTTTGTCCGGCAAGGCCGCAAAAAAAGAACTGGACAGCGGCTGAAAAACCAATCCGCCGAAAACAAGAAAACGTGGCCGCGCATCGTACTGGTTGGCCTGCATCAAATAAGGCCAGGGCGTCATCAATGGGATGTCGAGGGTCATCTCCCGGCCGGCGCGCAGCAGTTTCAACCGTACCGTGTCGCCCTTGAATTTACGTTCGACCACCTCGTTGAGCATCAGGCGATCCTTGTTCATGGCCACCCGGCCATCGCTGAATATCGGACGATTGTCGATGGCCAGCAGTACATCCCCGGTTTGCAGGTAATCGTGGGCCGCTCCGGCGCGTATCACCTCGCCCACCATGACTCCGAAGTCGCCCGTCTCCAATCCTAAAGCACGGCGGTGGGTTGTATTGATCAATGGGAAGTACTGAAATCCGACATCCACATACAGGTCGTAGCGGCCATCGGCAACATCCCGCAAGAAGCGCTCGACCACCGGTGTCGGGATCATGTACCCGACATTCTGGGCCACCATGCCGCTGAAGCCTTGGAACGCGACCCCGACCACAACATTGTCCTGAATGACGGGTCCGCCGCTGTTGCCCGGGTTGATGGCCGCATCGATCTGCACCACCAAATGGCTGTCCACACCGGAGTGCGCATATCCCCGATAGTCGATGCGCGAAACAATGCCGCGGGTGACGGACAGCCGATCGCCTCCGATCGGATACCCGAGAACCGTGACCATCGACTCCAGTTCCGGCACATCCCCCAGGCGCAATGCCGTTGTACCTTCGAAAAAGGCAGCGTCTACCACTTCCAGCATGGCCAGATCACAATCATGGGCGATGAATTTAACCCGCGCTTCGTAACGCCGCGAATCACCCTCTTTTTCCAGGGTGATAAAACGGGCATTGCTGACCACATGGGCATTGGTCAGAATCCGGCGGCCCGAAACAATAAAGCCGGTCCCCCAGCTTTCCATGGACATGCCTTCAGACCAGGGGACGAGATAGTCCGGGGACTGCGCCACCGTATAGATTCGCACGACACTATGGCGAAGTGTTCCGATGCGATCGGCGCCGAGCGCCTGGAGAGGCAGCAAGCACCCGATCAGCAGGGCCACGGTCCATCGGAACTTTACAAAACCTGTTTTTATTCGATGCATTACCACTTCTCCCTTTTGATCACATGTGGTGACACTGTAAGCCAATTCCGCCCATATCGCAACCGGCAAACAAACCGCATTTTTCCGCACAGGCGATCTGCACGCAATGCGTGATACGACTGGATGGTGGCGCGAACAACACGCCCGGATCACCTCACTACGTGCCAATCCCGAAAGTTGAGTTATTCATAAAATCCATTCATCGGCTCACCCCAGTGCTTGCCAGTACTCTGCAAGTGATTATTATAGACGATTGGTTTTTTTCCTCACCCACCATCGGCGCATATCCCTCCGTTGCGACAAAAGATGGTGCACAACGGCGACCCTTAAAAAATTTGGACATTATTTTATGGAAACCGTGCTCCTCTCGCGCATCCAGTTTGGATTAACCACCGCCTTCCACATCCTTTTCCCGACCTTGACGATCGGCCTGGCGATCTTCCTGGTGGTGGTCGAGCTTATGTGGCTGAGAACCCGCGATGAACTGTACTACCGCATGTATCGCTTCTGGGTGAAAATCTTCGCCATTCATTTTGCCGTGGGCGTCGTCACCGGGATCACCCTGGAGTTCGAGTTCGGCACCAATTTCGCGGTGTTTTCGCAAACCGTGGCCAATGTCATCGCGCCCATGCTGGCGTTCGAAGGCATGACGGCGTTTTTTCTCGAGGCCGGTTTCCTCGGTATCATGCTCTTCGGATGGAATCGCGTGCCGCCGACCCTGCATTTTATCTCCACCTGCCTGGTCGGTCTGGGTGCATCTTTTTCGGCCTTCTGGATCATGGCCGCCAATGCCTGGATGCAGACACCGGCCGGTTTTGAAAATGTGGATGGCGTGTTCATGCTGACCAGTTGGCGCGACGCAATTTTCAACCCGGCGTTTCCCACCCATTTGGGCCATATGCTTCTGGCCAGCTATGAAACCTCGGCCTTTGCTATCGCCGGTATCAGCGCCTATTTTCTGCTTAAAAAACGCAACCCCCACTTCTTCAAACGCTCCCTGGCAATCGCCTTGATAATGGCAGCGGCCGTCGCCCCCCTGCAGGTCATTATGGGTGATTTGAAGGGACAGTCGGTTGCCAAACACCAGCCGACCAAATTGGCGGCGATCGAGGCCCATTGGGAAACCAATACCGACGGCCCCGCAGACTTCATCGCCTTTGCCATACCCGACAATGCCAACGAAGAAAACCGCTTCGAGATCCGCATTCCCTACATGCTCAGCTTGCTGATCACGCACTCGCTGGATGGTCAGATCAAGGGGCTCAAGGAGTTCTCCCCCGACGAGCGCCCTAATGTCCTCGTTAATTTCTGGACCTTCCGCATCATGGTGGCCATTGGTTTCCTTTTCTTCGGCATCATGATCTGGGCTGCCATCCTTTGGAGAAGGGGGCGCCTGTTCGATACGCCCTTGTTCCTCAAAATTCTGGTGGCCGTCCAGCCCTTGGGATTTGTGGCCACCATATTGGGTTGGGTCACCGCTGAAATGGGTCGCCAACCCTGGATCGTCTATGGTTGGATGCGTACCAGCGAGGGTGCCAGTCCCATCGCCGCGGGCAATGTGGTCTGGTCTTTGATAATGTTCGGTCTCTTCTTCGGACTCATCGGCGCCGCCTATTTTTACTATACGCTCAAGACCTTGCAAAAGGGACCGGATTTCGAAAGCCCCATTCCGCATGTTCAGATGGGCACCAAGGCCGGCGGCCATCATCTCGCGGCAAGGAGGGATTAACCGATGTCTTTGATCAACCTATGGGTTTTTTTGGTAGCGGTGGTCATTATTCTGTATGTCATATTGGATGGTTTCAGCTTGGGCGTTGGCATTCTGTTCCCCTTTGCCAAGGATGAAAAACAGCGTGACATGATGATGGACAGCATCGCCCCGGTATGGGATGCCAATCAGACCTGGATCGTATTCGGCGGTGCAGCCCTGTTTGCCGTTTTTCCCCTGATTTACACAGTCCTTTTCAGTGCGCTGTATATCCCTCTTTTCACCTTTCTGTTTGGGTTGATCTTCCGCGGGGTGGCCTTTGAATTCCGCCACAATGCCACCCGGAAAGCTGGCTGGAACCGGGCTTTCGCAATCGGCTGCCTGGTGGCCGCATTCGCTCAGGGACTCACGCTGGGAGCTTATGTCAGCGGCATACACGTTGAAAACAATCTTTTCGCCGGCGGCGCTTTCGATTGGCTCACCCCCTTCAACATCATGGTGGGCCTGGCCTTGATCGCCGGATATATGCTCTTGGGGGCTGCTTATCTGATTATCAAAACCACCGGAGAGGTCCAACAGCGCGCTTACCGCCAGGCGTGGTTTGCGGCCTGGGCGGTGGCAGCCTTCATGTTCGTCGTCAGCATATGGACACCCTACAAAGCCCCCGACCTGATGGCACGCTGGTGGACCACGCCACGCATCTATTTTGTGTGGATCTTCCCCGTGCTGGGAACCTTTGGGTTCGCCATGTTGCTGCGCAGCATCAAAACGAAAGCCGAATACAAACCCTTCCTCTATTCACTAGTCATGTTTTTTTCAGCCTACCTGGGTTTACAGTCGGGGGTCTATCCATATGCCGTGATGCCTGATATCACCATTTTTGATGCCGCGGCCCAATCAGAGACCCAGGTTATCATGCTGATCGGCGCGCTGCTCATCCTACCGGTCGTGCTTGCGTACACCATTTACAGTTACTGGGTTTTCCGCGGCAAGGTAAGCGCAGATGCCGGGTATCATTGATAGTTGCAGACGACTTTCAGGTTTCAAACCCCGGTGACCAAGCGACGTTCCCGCCCTTGGGCGGGAACATGCCTTTGTTCCGTTCAGCCGGGATATTTGCGGCCGACCCTCCGGGCCGGCATTAAACCCCTCAGGATCCGCCGTTAAATCCGACCGTCACCTGCCCGTCCTTCACGATGACCGGCACCTTGCGCCGGCCGTTCGAGAGCTTGAGCATCTCATCCATTTTGGGGGCATCTTGCTTGACATCATAGTAGTCGTGCGTCCCATAAGCCTCCCGGGCCTGCTGCGTATAAGGTCAGCCGGATTTCCCGTAAATCACGATCGTATCGGCCATGGCGTTCTCCTTTCTTAATGAAGGTGGTGGTGAATGATCACGTGATGACGCTGCTTTGTTGACAAAGTTAAACCATGCTAAACCTTTATGCATCAAAAATCGAGATGCCGAGCAGCCTCCGGCCATTTCTCAGATCGGAAGCTGATTGTTCCAAAATTCGCCCGCGCATTGTTTAACGGCGGCAAGACCCTTTATAAGAGCACTTCCTTCAATTTTTCGGCATTGGCACCTTCGAAACAGTCGGTAGTCCGGTGGTATCCGGATGTTCTAAAACCTGCTAAAGGAAGGCTTGATTATGAGAATCGCTTTTCTGATGGACAAACTGGAGCTCATCGATCCACTGTATGAGACGACCAGCTATTTGATGTATGAGTGCAATCAACGGGAGCATACGGTCTTTTTCCTGGAACCCCACGATATCTATATTCGCGGCAACCAGGTGGTGGCACGCATGCGCGATATTTCGGTACCACCGGATATGCCCTTACCCCTTTACTGGCTGTCGCTGATCGATTGCCTCAAGAAAGAGGAGTTGATCTTTGAAACCATAACCGACCTGGATGCCCTTTTTCTGCGCAAAGACCCGCCCCTCAATTATCAGGTCCTGGAATTTCTCGGGCCGGTCAACCACAAAGTGTTCATGATCAACCATACTTTGGGCCAAATTATGGGCAACAGCAAATTGTATGCGCTTAACTTTCCTGATCTGATCCCCGAAACCCACATATCGCGCGATCCCAAACGTCTGGTCCGAAATATCGAAGAGTGCGGCGGCGCAATGGTGATCAAGCCCCTGAAGCGCTTTGGGGGCGAAGGGGTTATCAAAGTAAGTACCCGCGATCGGGAGAATCTGGTTTCATTGATCAATTATTATACACGCTCCAGCCGTCCCTACGAGGATCGCGAACCGATCATGGTGCAAGAATATCTGGAAGCCGGACGTGAGGGCGATGTCCGTATTTTACTTCTCAATGGCGACGTTCTGGGAGCCATGCGGCGCATTCCCTTGCCTGGCGAATTCCGTTCCAATGTCAAAGCCGGCGCCACGGTTGCCCCACACCAACTATCCCCCGGTGAACAGGAGATATGCGCCGCAATACGCAAACGCCTGATCGCGGACGGCCTTTATTTCGTCGGTATTGATGTTATCGGGGACAAGTTGATTGAGATCAATTGCGTGTCGCCCGGTGGCATTCCCCGCATCAATGAATTGAATGGTACAACATTAGAGGTTCCTGTAATTGATTTTGTCGAGAAAAAGGCCCGAGAATATGAAGCTGAACCGCAAATACCTGCCGCCCGCGTTTTTTAATGGAAGCCAGCCCTATCGGTGGGCGGTGCTCTTGTGTCTGCTGGCATGGGCAGTGACGGCCGGCGCATGCAGGCAGCCTTCCGTGGAAGGCATCCTGCGCATCGGGCTGCCCGAAGAGCCACGCACCCTCAACGTCTGGCTGGCCAGTGACGCCGCTTCGCGCACCGTGCTGCGCCAAATTTACCAACCCTTGTATGAAGACGACCCCGAGACCCTGGAGCCCGTCCCCTGGCTGGCGGCGGCACTGCCGGTCTATGATGCCGCGCGGTTAACCTATACCATCACGTTGCGCCCCGCTCATTGGTCGGACGGCACGCCCCTGACGTCGTCCGATGTGGCTTTTACTGCCCGAATGATCCAGGAGTTCAAGATTCCGATGCTGTCGTCACGCTGGAAGCAGGTAGAGCGCATCGAAACCCCTGATGCGGCCACGGTGGTGGTTCATCTGAAAAGACCGCTGGCCACTTTTCTGAGCCGCACGCTCGAAGCGGCCATCGTTCCGGCGCATCAATGGGAGCCCATTGCGCAGGCTGCGCGCGAATCCGCAAAACCGCTGGCCTATCTGCTGAATTACAACATGAAGGACCCGGTCGGCTCCGGACCTTTTCTCTTTAAACAGTGGCGCCGGGGGGACTACCTTTACCTGCAAAGAAATCCGCATTATTTTGCGACCGGGCAGACCATCGCCGACCGCAAAATGGGGCCCTATATCGAAGGGCTCTTGTTCAAAGTCTATGGCACGACCGATGTGGCCATGCTGGCATTGCGCCAAGGCGATATCGACATGTTCTGGCAAGGGATTCAACCCGGATACGTCGCGATACTGAACAAGAATCCCCACATCAAAGTTTTCGACAGCCAGAAAAGCGCCCTCTACTACATGGGCATGAACACGCGCCGTCCGCCCTTTTCGGATGTGCACCTGCGCCGGGCGGTGGCCTTGATGATCGATAAAGGGTTTCTCGTCGACCGCCTTCTGCAGGGACGCGGCACCCAACTGTTCTCTATCATTCCGCCGGGCAATCGGCAGTGGCACAACCCCGACGTGCCCCGCTACGGGGAAGGCCTCAAGTATCGCGAGCGCCTCCGCCGTGCCTATGAACTGTTGTTATCGGCGGGCTACAGTTGGGAAATGCCACCCTTTGGATCCCAGGGGGATATTCAATCGGCAAAGGGACTACGCCGGCCCGATGGCACGCCGATGGGAAAAGTCATCATCCTGACGCCGCCGGCCGATTACGACCCGGCCCGGGCGATCAGCGGCACAATGATCCAGGAATGGCTGCAGGCCCTGGGGATTCCAGCCATGGCCCGCCCCATGGAATTCAGCGCTTTAATCGACCAGATCAAAAACCGCAGGGACTTTGATGCGTTCATTCTGGGATACGGCCGGCTGTCCATCGATCCGGATTATCTGGGATCTTTTTTCGAATCCAGTGGCGATAAGACGCGCGGATTGAACACGAGCGGCTACCGCAACGAGACATTCGACCGGCTTGCCGAAGAGTCGCAATGCGCCATGGACCCGGTTATACGCCATCAAATGATCATGGAGATGCAACGGATCATCATGGAAGACGTGCCCTATGTCCCTTTGTATGTGCCCAACATGATCGAAGCCGCCTACACCGCTCGCTTCGACGGTTGGGTGCCGATGCTCGACGGAATCGGCAATCGATGGTCGATCAATATGGTTCGCCCCACGTCCGGTCGGCACGACTAAAGCCCCCTCCGGACGACACAGATCGCTCTTGGACGCCAAACAGGAAATGACCGCCATGATGTCACTGAACCGCTACATCTTGCGTCGCCTGATCGAAATCGGGATCAGCTTTTTCGTCATCCTGACGCTCCTGTTCTTCCTGTTTCACCTGGCACCGGGCGACCCGGTGGCGCGCATGGTCAATCCCAACCTCAGCGCCGAGGACGAAGCCAGACTTATCGCCCATATGGGCCTCGATCTTCCCCTTGGGCAACAATATCTGCGTTTTGTGGGCAACTTTTTCACCGGTGAATTCGGGGTATCGTTTCACTATGGTCAACCGGTTGCGGAGATTATCGCCGACCGGTTGCCCAATACCATTTTGCTTTTCACCACGGCAGTCATCCTGTCGGCTCTGGCCGGCGTGTGGTTGGGCAAAATCGTTGCCTGGCGCAAAGGCCAACCGCTCGATACCGCCGTCACCATCGGTGCCCTGGTGTGCCACACGCTCTTTCTGCCCTGGATTGCCATGTTGATGATCTGGCTTTTCGGCTATCGCTGGGGGTGGTTTCCCATCACCGGGATGATCTCTCCGGAAATATGGATCGATCCGCACAGCGGTTGGGCCTCTAAGGGTTTGGATATTCTCTATCATATGGTGTTGCCCCTGCTGACGCTGTTCCTGGTGCACTTCGGCAGCTACCTGCTGATCATGCGCAGCAGCATGCTGGAAACACTTGGTGAAGATTACATCTATACCGCCCGTGCCAAAGGATTGCCCGAAAAAGTCATTCGCGATCACCATGCCTCGCCCAATGCCGCTCTGCCGGTCATTACCAGCGTGGGCTTGAGTCTTGCGTTTTCGATCAATGGGGGCGCTTTGACCGAAAAGGTGTTTTCGTGGCCCGGCATCGGCCGCGAACTGGTTTCAGCAGTCAGCTACAACGACTACCCCCTGGCGTTGACCTGCTTTTTATTAATCGCCGCCGTGGTTTTGGCGGCCAACTTGGTGGTGGACGTGATGTATGCATTTCTGGACCCGAGGATTCGTTACTGATGAGTGCTGATACGAACAACAGATCCGCCCCCAGCGGCGCGGCATTGCCCGAAGCGTATTGGCAAAGCGCCTTTACCGAGAGTTGGGGTGTCCTGAGCCGGCACACGATCGGCCGCATCGGGATGATTCTGCTGGGCCTGTTCGCTCTTATGGCGCTGGCCAGCTTCATCCCACCTTTAATCGATCCGATCTACAACCCCATGAGCGGTGTGGACCCGATCATTTCCTACACCAGCGGACCCAGTTGGCGACACTGGCTGGGCACCGATTTCATCGGACGCGATATCTTCAGCCAACTGCTCGCCGGGGCGCGTATTGCTTTCATGGTAGGCATCTCGGCCGCTTTCATGAGCATTTTTCTGGGAACCGCGATCGGCATGCTGGCCGGCTACAGCGGCCGCTGGGGCGACACGTTGCTTATGCGCCTGGCCGACATGATCATGGTAATGCCGACCTTGCTGGTATTGCTGGTGATGGCGGCGCTTTTCGGACAGCTCAACATCTGGACGATTGTCCTGTTAATCGCCCTGTTTCGCTGGCCCGGCGTGGCGCGGGTGATCCGGTCCCAGACCCTGACCCTCAAGCACCGGCCGTTTATCGAATCGGCCAGAATTGCCGGTGCGTCTCACCTGCGCATTCTGGTACGCCACATCCTGCCCAATGTGCTGCCGCTGGCACTGCTCTACATGAGCTTCCGGGTCACTTCGGCGATCATCATCGAAGCGGCGCTGGCCTTCCTGGGCTTCGGTGACCCGGGCACGGTCAGTTGGGGCATGATGCTGCAATGGGTCTGGAAAACCGGTCACATGTTTCAAGCCCCTTATTGGTTGCTACCGCCGGGAATTTGCATTTCACTGCTGACCCTGGCATTTTACATGCTGGGCCGCGCCATGGAAGAGGTGCTCGACCCACGCATGCGACGGGAAGATCCGGAGGAGTGACGCTATGGGTACCTTGCTGGAAATCCAGGAATTGAGTATTGCATACCGCTCGAACAAGGGGCGCCAAATCGCCGTGGACCAGGTCTCATTCAGCCTGGCCGAGGGCGAGGCCCTGGGATTGGTCGGAGAATCGGGCAGCGGCAAATCTACTGTGGCAGCCGCCGTGATCGGGTTGCTGCCGGCCAACGCCGAAATCCTTTCCGGACGCATTCTGTTCGATGGCCTGGATCTGCTGCAAACCGATCCGGAAACGCTGCGCGGGGTCCGCTGGAAAGATATTGCCATTATTTTCCAAGCTGCCATGACGGCGCTCAACCCCATTCAGCGGGTCGGCGACCAGATTATCGAAGTCATCCGCTATCATGAACCGAAGACCTCTGCCAGTGAAGCCCGCCGCCGTGTCCAGGAGTTATACACGCAAATGGAGATCCCTCTCGATCGTCTCGACGGCTATCCGCACCAATACAGCGGCGGCATGCGCCAACGGGCCGTGATCGCCATGGCGCTGGCATGCCATCCCAAATTGATCATTGCCGATGAGCCCACCACCGCTCTGGATGTTCTCGTTCAGAAACAGATCCTGGACACGATCGCCGGTTTCCAGAAAGATGGCAACTTGGCTGTATTATTTATTTCCCACGATATTGCGGTGGTTTCCGATGTGTGCTGTCGTATCGGAGTGATGCAGAGCGGCCGGTTGGTCGAAATCGGCGGCTGCGGCCAGGTATTCGGATCGCCGTGCCATTCCCATACGCAATCGCTGATCAATGCGCACATAACCTTGAACAATAAAGAAACGAGGCCCCTATAGATGGGCATGTCTGCCGAAAACCGCGCCCCCGCGATAGAAACAGGTAGCTCCGACGTGTCGCGGGCACCCTTGCGCACCGACCCTGCTTATGCGCCGACCATTGTTCTGGAAAACGTGACACGCGTTTACCCAGGCGCAGCAAGCCTTTTCGCCAGGCGCTCCGCGGGGACCACCGCCTTGTGCGGCCTGAATCTTGCGATTGACAACGGTGAGATTTTTGGCCTGGTGGGCGAAAGCGGCAGCGGCAAAACGACAGCGGCGCGATTGATCGTGCGCCTCGAAAAAGCGGATGAAGGCACGGTCCGCTACAAGGGCCAAGACATCGCCGCCTTGCGCGGAAGCCGGCTTAAGCGATTTCGCCGTGAGGTCCAGATGATTTTTCAGGACCCTTACCACTCCTTGAACCCCTATCAGTCCATCGGCAGCATCGTTGCCGAACCGCTTCACATCCACCGTTGGCGGACCCGGGCGGCCCGGCAGGAAAAAATTCAAGAAGCATTGGCCCAGGTGGGCTTGACCCCGCCCAATGATTTCCTTGCGCGCTATCCCCATCAACTCAGCGGCGGCCAGCGGCAGCGCGTGGCTATTGCGCGCGCAATGGTAATGGACCCGCAGGTCTTGATTGCCGACGAGCCGACCTCCATGCTGGATGCGACGATCGCCGCCCAAATCTACGCCATTTTATCGGAGATCCAGAAGCGCGGGGGGCTGACCATGCTTTTCATCACGCACAACCTGGCCGCCGCTCACTATCTATGCGACCGTATCGGCGTCATGTATCGCGGCTACCTAATGGAGATAGGACCGGCCGACGAGATCATCGAACGGCCGTTCCATCCCTACACGCAGGCCTTGCTGGATGCCTTGCCCCGCTTTGGACATGCCCGGCCCGAGCGCCAATTCGCGACTTTGCGCAAAACCCGAAGAATGCATCCGAGTCTTGGCGGTTGCCCCTTTTTCGAGCGTTGTGTGCCGGCCGATCCCGACCACTGCAGCCAGGATCACCCTCCCATGCGCATTGTGGGCGAGCGCCACTACGTATCCTGCTTCGGTTACACCTCAGGTGCAGGATCTCAACCGAATAAAGGAATGGCGTTATCCACTTCGGTCAAGTGAGATACACTTGGCACTATTCACTTTCCGCAAACGCATACAGAGAAAGGAAAGATAATGACTCTGCCTTTTGTGCTATCCATTCCCCACTGCGGTAAAAATATCCCGGCCGAATTGCGGCCAGCGATGGCATTGTCCGAAAGGGAAATTGCCGAATCGGTGGATTTCGGCACACAGGAGATATTTGCCGGCTTGCCGGCGGTGCGGACCGTGGCGGCCCAGTGGAACCGACTGGTCGTGGACCTGAACCGCGCCCCCGATCAGTTCGATCCCAAGGGTGTGGTCGCATTGACCGATTACGAAGGTCGAAATGTTTTTCAACCCGGCCTTGACCCAGAAAGCGCCGAGATCGACGCACGCGTAGCCCGCTACTACCGTCCTTATCACCAGCGCTTGGTCGACATCCTGCAGCCCGACGATTTCATCGGCCTGCTCGACTGCCACTCGCTCAACGGCACCGCCCCGGCGGATGCGCCTGACCGCGGGCAACAACGCAGCGAGGTCATTTTGAGCAACTTCGGAGATTCCCAGGGCCGCCCGCGTTCACCCCAGGCCCCGCTCACCTGTCCTGCCGAAGTGTTGCAGATGGCGGCCGCCGCTTTTGAAGAGCACGGCTTTTCCGTATCCCTCAACAACCCTTACCGCGGAGGCTATATCATCAACCATTACGGCGCCCTGCTGCAAGCCCGCGGCCGGTTTGCCGTGCAGATTGAAATGAATCAGGATCTTTATATGTCCCCGCCGGCCATCGAGGTGGATGGTGAGCGCATCGCGCACGTGACCCCCAGGGTCGCCCAGGCGCTGGCCACCTGGGCGCGAAAACTGGCCGAGTCATAAAACCTTCATCAGTTCCGGCACGGTTTTCTGGGGCGTTATCCGGTACCAGGTGTGCGCAATATTGCCCTGCGCGTCGATCAGAAAGGCAGAGCGAATGATCCCGTCAATTTGTTTGCCGAACATCTGCTTTTCACCCCATACCCCATAGGCGGATGCAATGCTGTGGTCCTTGTCGGACAACAGCGGGAACCCCAACCCCAGCTTGTCGTCGAATTTTTTCTGCTCTGTCGGATCGTCCGGGCTGATGCCCAGGCACGCCACGGATAGCTCCTTCAATTTGGGCTGTGCGTCCCGCACGGCCTGCGATTGAAGCGTTCACCCGGATGTATTGGCTTTGGGGAAAAAATAGATAAACAGCTTACGTCCGTTGAAATCGGCAAGGCGCACACTCTTTCCGTGTTGGTCCACGGCCGTGAAGGCGGGCGCCTTGTCACCGGATTTTAAATGCGTCATCGTTTTCCTCCTGGTTTGTTGATTCGATCCTCTGCGAATCGTTGATTCGTTCGCCCTTCGGCGGCACTTGCCGAATAGACAAAGCCCATTTAACGAATCAACGAATGACGAAGTCGCCGTCGTACGGTGTGCAAGCTAATTCCTGTTGGCGGCCGTGGCAAGCGCAGCCGTATACAACAGGTGCGGCGCGGTCAATCCGCTTTCGCGCTGAATTTTCGCCCTTAAGGTGAAACGGGTACCGCTGTATGGGATGTCCACCCCCAGGTCCTAGCTCGGATAAAGGTCGTTTGTGCGATGGATTCATTTCCTGCATCGCTTGACTTGTCCGCCCGATCTCGGGAGAATAAATTGCATAGGCGAGTGTCATACATCATCTAAAATTACAAGGAGCCCTGATATGCCCCGAAAATTCATCGACCTGTCCATAACCATTGAGGCCGGGTTGCCGAGCGACCCGGAAATGATGATCCCTCAAATCGATTACGTAGATCACGCGCAAGGCGCCGAGCAAATGACCCATTTTTTCTCCGGACTCACAAAAGCACAACTGCCGCAAGGCTTGGGATGGGCGGTGGAAATGCTGCACTTGACTTCCCATTCGGGCACACATTTAGATGCGCCTTTCCACTACCACCCCACCATGGACGGCGGTGCACCGGCCATGACAATCGACCAGGTACCCCTTAATTGGTGCTTTCAGGACGGCGTGCTGCTCGATTTCAGCGCCAAGTCAGATGGCGAGCGCATCACAGCCCAGGATGTGGAGAAAAAGCTGGCGGACATCAACTACCGTCTCAAGCCGCTGGATATCGTCCTGGTACGCACCGGCGCTGACGCTTTCTGGGGGCGCCCCGACTATCTCGTAAAGGGCGCGGGCATGACCCGTGAATCGACTCTTTTTCTTCTCGACCAGGGGATAAAAGTCGTGGGTATCGATGCCTGGTCCTGGGATCGCCCCCTGCCCTTTCTGGCCCAGGAGTTCCAGTCCACAGGCGACGCGTCCGTCATTTGGGAAGCCCATTTCGCCGGTATTGCGCGTGGCTACTGCCATATGGAAAAAATGGCAGGCCTGCAGCACATTCCCCGGCCGCACGGTTTCAAGGTGGTCTGTTTTCCGATCAAGATTAAAAACGCCTCGGCTGGCTGGACCCGTCCTGTGGCGATCGTCGAAGAGTGAACCGGCAAAGCTTCCTGTTCTCGATGCACCGCATCAAAACTTGCCATAGTTGGGTTTACCCTTATTGTCGAAGTGTACCTTCGTCATTACAGGTCTGTGTGAAACAGTGGCTATACGGTCTCCCCTATATTGTTCCAGCAACCGGAAGCTAAGATTCAGGGATCTTTTCCACATCCGCACGCTCCGGCAGCGATTGATCCTTTTTCTTCTTGTACCGGTCACCTTTCTGCTCTTCGGCAGCGGTCTTATGGGATTTATCTATGTACGGAATGCCTATCTGTCGCAATGGCAGGAGACGGCCCTGTTGAAGTTGGAACGCGCCGCCCATCATATCGATATGCGGCTTGAAAAACCTATGGCTCTCATCGGATTGTTTGAATCCACCGCCCGCGACCAGAACACCCTTATCGCGACCCAGATCCTGGATCGTATCCGGAAATTGCCGGGTGTGACCGATGTTTTGCTCGAAAATCAATCAGGCGACGCGCCCCCCTTCGCATCGAACGGACCGCATGGGATGGGCCACGGCATGATGCGGTTCGATAGGGTTCAAATCGCCACCATCACACAACCCACATACGACCCCATCGCCGGCCGGGAATCCATTTCGCTGGTGTCACTCCTGCTCGACGCGGCCGGCGCTCCGGTGGGTCGTCTTGAAATTAAGATCAGATTCGACTTTTTGATGGCAGGCATCCGCACGTTGGGCTGGCAGCAAAGCGATATGGCCGCGTTGATCGACGACACGGGCAGGCATCTGCTGCACATCGTGGGAAGCGATCGGCCCACACGTCCCCTCGCCAATAGCATGGATTCGCCCCCAGTCGAACCTCCCGAAGTTCTTGAGGCCATTAGAACCAAGTCTTCAGGAACCCTGCTCGGCCCCGGCAGCCCACCCGAGACGGTCATCGGCTACCATCGCCTTGAAAAAGCACCCTGGTCGCTGGTGCTCGAAGCGCGGGGCGCAAACATTCTGGCCCCGATCACCCGGCTGCAAATACTCTTTTCCGCGGGCAGCCTCATTGTATTGTTGTTTATTTTGCTGCTGATCCGAACCAATGTGGGGCGCATCGTCGGATCGATCTGCATGCTGGCCGGCGCCGCTCAAAATGTGGCCCGCGGCCATTACGGCGACCCCATACCGGTCGAATCGAGTGACGAAATCGGCCATCTGGTCGACAGCTACAACCGCATGGTCGAAGGCCTCAAGGAAAGGGATTTCGTGCGCAACACTTTTGGTCGCTACGTCGACGAAGATGTCGCCCGCGAACTTCTGAGCCACCCCAGCGCAGTCCGACTGGGGGGCGACCGGCGTGAAGTGGCCATTTTGATGAGCGACATCCGCGGGTTCACCCCGCTTGCCGAAACCTTGAGCCCCGAAGCAGCCATTCAGATGCTCAATACCTACTTCGGCCACATGATCGAGGCGATCAAGGTGCACCATGGCATCATCGTCGATTTTGTCGGCGATGCTTTGCTGGCCTTTTTCGATCCTCTGGAAAAGCCGATTCAAACGTCCGCCGCGCGTGGCGTAACCTGTGCGCTCGACATGCAGGCGCGGATGGCGCAGTTCAATCGGGAAATCCAGGGGCTGGGCCTCGCACCGGTCGAAATTGGCATCGGGGTGCACGTGGGGGCCGTCGTGGTCGGCAATATCGGGTCCGAAACCCGCGCAAAATATGGCATCGTGGGCGCAGCCGTCAATCTGACGCAACGGATCGAGGGGAAGGCTCGGGGCGGTGAAACGCTTATCTCCGAGACATGTTACCGGCTCTTGTCAGACCAGGTGGCGGTCGGCCGGCCGGTCCGCGAAGTGCTCAAGGGCGTTCTTGATCCGATCGATCTCTACCCCGTACGCAAGCTGAAGGTCCGCCCGCAGAAGGGCGCATCGCAAAAGGGCGCGGTCACGACATGTGCCTGGCAGGCCCGCAACGCCCCCGGTTCCGGATGCGACTGATCCTTTCGCGCCCGCTAAGCCGAAACCACCGCATACAAGCGCCAGGGGTCGGAAACGCCTTTAAGCCGGTGCATGCCGCGGTCTTTGAAAGTGATGGCCGACCCTGCCACAAGGTCTTTGACCGTCCGGGTGACCAGGACCTCGTCAGGCCGTGCGAGCGCAGCCACTCGGGCGCCGATGTGAACGGCCACACCGCTGAGTTTGTCGTCTATCCGCTCGCACTCGCCGGTGTGCAGCCCCACCCGCACGCTGAGCCCCAACTCACGCACTGCGCTCACCCAGCCGAAAGCGCATTGAACGGCCCGTGCCGGTCCATCGAAAGCAGCCAGGAGCCCGTCGCCGGCCGTATCGATCTCACGGCCGCGATAGTGGTTCAACGCTTTGCGCAGTGATGCATAATAACGCGCCAACAGGTCACGCCAGCCACGGTCGCCAAGTTGAACGGCGCGTTCGGTGGCGCCGACGATATCACAGAAAAGCACCGTGGCCAGAACGCGGTCCGGATCGTCGGCGGGGCGCACGCCTGTTAGAAACGCTTGCATTTCGCCGAGCACCTGGTCGCTCTGATCGAGAAAAACAAGGTGATCTTCTCCCGGCACTTCCACCAATAAGGCGCCGGGAATATGCGCGGCAAGATGGCGCGCATGGCCGACCGGCAAAAGCCGGTCCTGCGCCGCATGCATGATCAGCGTGGGCGTGCGGATTGCCGGCAGCACATGCCGCACGTCGATTTCCATGGTCATGCGCAAAGTTGCGCCCGCAGCACCCGGACTTGCGGCCATTCGCAAAAAAGCCGCCCACCAGCGCCGGAAAGCGACATCGCCGACTTGGCTGGGCGCCCAATGCTGAATGCCCCACGGGCCACCCCAGTGCCGTTCCATCGAAGCGATGAAGTTTTTAAATCGGTCACGTTCATCGTCATCCCGGACGATGCGCGCAAATCCACCATAGATGATCAGCCCGGAGATCCGTTCGGGATAGGTTGCAGCGAACAGCAGCGCCATCGGCCCGCCCTCGGAAATACCGAAAAGTGCCGCACGCCTGGAACCGACCGCATCCATGACAGCACGGACATCGTCCATGCGCTGTTCGAGCGTGGGCACCGCCGACGCACGATCCGAAAGGCCGGTACCCTGCTTGTCAAACATGATCACCCGCGCAAACGACGCCAGACGCTCCAGAAAGCGTGCGGCGCGCGGCTCTTCCCAGACATACTCGACGTGTGAAACGAAGCCCGGTATCATGACCAGATCAAGCTGCCCATGGCCGAAAACCTGATAGGCCACGTGAAGGTCGCCGCTTTTGGCATACATCGTTTTGGGCATTACCATCTATTGTTCCACGCCTTGTTTCCACTTGCCTATTGAACGCTCAAAGCCTCTCGAACGTTTTGCAGGTGGTCAAGCCATTCACGATAGAGCGCGTGCGCTCTGTCCAACGTGACCGAATGGAAGCGAATCTGGTCGCCCGGTCTGGCCTGAGCGATTTTGAAGAGATCCGCCGTGACCACGGTAGCGATTTTGGTGTAACCGCCGATGGTCTGCTCGACCATCAGGATGATCGGCTGTCCGTCGGGCGGTATCTGCACGTTGCCGGGAACACTCGGTTCGGAAATGATGCTCTGGGGTGCGTCGGCCTTGCGGGCGACCAACGGCCCCTGCAGACGGTAGCCCATGCGGTTGGCCTTGTCGCTGACCGTAAAGACGGAGGAAAAGAACGTTTCCAGCCCGCCCGTGAAACACTCGTCCTGAGGGCCGGGGACGGCCCGCAGGTGGATCTGCGCGGCATAACGGGGATACCAGGGCATGCGCCGCTGCCGTGCCAGAAGCAGGCCCGGTCCGCGCGGCAGAAGGTCACCAGCCTGAATGGCGCGACCGTCGATGCCGCCAAGGCCGGCACTCACCAGGGTGGAACGGCTGCCCATGACCGGTGCGACTGCAAATCCGCCGGTAACCGCCAGGTAAGCGCGGCAACCACGCAGCGCCTGCCCGAATTGTATCCGATCGCCTTGGACCACCCGCAGGGAGGTCCACTGGGGTGCCGGCTGATCGTTCACGCGCCATTCCATCTCCGCCCCGGTCACAGCGATATCGGCAGTATCCAGAACCTCAAGATGCGGTCCGAAAAAGGTGATTTCCAAGGTCGCACAATCCGGTTCATTGCCCACCAGCAGGTTGGCGGTGGTGTGCGCGAACGGATCCAGCGCTCCGGACGGCGGCACGCCCATATGCTGGTAGTCGAAACGCCCCCTGTCCTGAATGGTCGTGTAGGGGCCAGGCGCATGGACACGAAAAATTTCCATTATATGCCGTCCTTTTCCTGGATGCGCCGGTAGTCTTGCGATGAGATCGCGACAAAGCGGAGACTGTCGCCGGTTTGGTAGAAAAACGGCGCGGGCCGGCGGGCATCGAACAGTTTTAGGGGCGTGCGGCCGATCAGACGCCACCCACCGGGGCTGTCCAGCGGATAGATGCCGGTCTGCGCCTCGGCGATGCCCACAGAGCCCGCTGCCACTGATACGCGCGGGGTTGCAAGACGCGGGGTGTGCAGGCGCCGGTCGAGCCCTCCCAGGTAACAGAATCCCGGCGCGAAGCCGATGGTATAAATATGGTAGGGCTGCGCGCTGTGAATCGCAATGACCTCCTGGATATCCAAGCCGTTGTGATCGGCGACCTGCTGAATATCCGGCCCGAATTCGCCGCCGTAACATACGGGGATCTCGACTGTGCGGGGTGCCGGCAGGTCGGCTTCGTCCAGCCGCTCTTCCAGACCGCGCAGAAGCGCCTGCAGCTTGACCGGTGTGGTCACCACAGGATCATACATGACCGCCAGCGACCGGTAAGCGGGCAAAACCAACTGGACGCCCGCAGGCACATCCTTGCGCAGCAGCGCTGTTATGTCGCGAACTTTTTCATTGATCCGCAAATCGATGGCATCGCCGTACTCCACCAGCAGCACCCGATCGCCGCTGGTGCGGAAACGCGCCTCTACATACAATCCGCCGCTCATTCAATCAGCTCCTCACACCTTCTACTTTCCAGTTTCCACTTTCTTCTGAATTTCGCCCATCGCCAGGACCCCGACCCCATTGCTTTCCAGCTTCCGCCGGATATGAAAGGCCAAATCCACCGCGGCCGGGGTATCGCCGTGCACGCACAGAGTATCGGCGTCGAGTGCCAGGCAGGTGCCGTCCTCGGCGAGGATCCGCCCTTGGGCGGCCATCATCAAGGCGCGTTCGGCCACGACCTCGGAATCTTTGATGACTGCTCCCGGTTTGCGCCGCGACACCAGGGTGCCCTCGGCCGTGTAGGCACGATCGGGAAAAGCTTCGAAAACGACCCGCAAGCCGGCCGCGGCGGCGATCGCCCGCACCACGGGCGCGTGCCGACCAGCCAGGGCGACCATGATCAGTTCCGGATCGATGCTGACCACTGCTTCGGCAATGGTGCGGGTCAGGGCTTCGTTGCCCACGGCCATGTTGTATAGCGCGCCGTGCGGTTTGACATGCTGCAGCTTGACCCCATAAACATCGCAGAAAGCGCGAACAGCCCCCACCTGATAGATGATATAGTGGCGGATCTCCTCAAGGGTACAATCCATGCTGCGACGCCCGAATCCCATCAAATCGGGAAAGCCGGGGTGCGCGCCGACCGCCACGTTTTTATCCCGCGAAAGGCGCACCGTCCGACCCAGTACCATTGGGTCGCCGGCATGAAAACCGCAGGCGATATTGGCCGAAGTGATATGCGCGATCACCTCGGCATCCCCGCCGATGGTATACGCGCCGAAACTCTCTCCCATGTCACAATTGATATCCACGTATTTCATAAATACCGCTTTCATACTTGCTATCGGCCGCAGCTTGACTTCACAGCATGCCATCCCATAGCAGCCTTGGCCCATTCAATCGACCGGAAACCTTGACTTGCCACTTTCTTCTTCCACTCCAGCGAAGCCGGACCACCTATCGCATCATTTCCGGTAAAAACAGGACAATTCTGGGAAACAAAGTCACTATTGCGGTCGTCAGACACATCAGCAAGAAGAAGGGCAAGGCCGCCTTGGCGACGGTCAGAATATCTTCATTGGTCAGCCCGCTGATAACGAACAAGTTGAAACCGACCGGGGGCGTTATCTGGGCCAACTCGATCATCAACACCAGGTAAATGCCGAACCAGATCGGATCGAATCCAACCACCTGCACCAGCGGCAGAACGATGGGGGTGGTCATGACGATCATGGAAAACCCGTCGAGCAAGCAGCCCAGCACCAGATACAGGATCGTCAGAATGACAATGAGCATGTAGGCCGATAGCCCCAGATGGGTCACAAACAGGGTCAACTCGCGCGTAATGCCCAGATAGCCGATCGTCACGGACAGATAACCCGCACCAATCACGATAAGCATGATCATGCAACTGGTCTTGATCGCACCCGTAAGGCTGTCCAGAAAAACCTGCCGGTTCATGCTCCGCGTAAGCAGGGCGAAAAAAAAGGCCCCCACGACGCCCACAACCCCGGCTTCGGTAGGCGTCGCCCAGCCTCTGTACAGGCTACCCAGCACGACCAGGATGAGCAGCCCCACCGGCGCAATTTCTTTGAGTCCCAACAGGCGCCGCTTCCAACTGTAGCGATCTGCGCCCGCGGGGGCCAGCTCTTTTTGCAGCAGGCATCGCACGACAATGTAACTGCTGAAAAGACCGGCGATCAGCACCCCCGGAATAATGCCTGCAATGAAAAGTTTGCCAATACTCACATCGCCGATGATGCCGTAGACGAGCATCATCATGCTGGGTGGTATGAGAAAACCCAACGTGCCCGCTCCGGCCAGCGAACCGACTGAAAGGGGTTCATTGTACCCGCGGCGCTTCAACTCGGGCACCGTGATCTGGCCGACCGTGGCCGTGGTGGCCGCCGATGACCCGCTGACCGCCGCGAAAAACGTACAGGCAATAATATTAACATGCAGCAGCCGGCCGGGAATAGCATCCATCCAAGGGGCCAGGCCATTGAACAAATTTTGGGAAATGCGGCTGCGGAACAGAATTTCTCCCATCCATACGAACATGGGCAATGCCAGCATGGCGGAACCACTGGTGTTATTCCACACACTGTTGCTCAAGATGAGTCCGAAAGGCACATCCGTAAAAAGGATCAACCCGCCCATTCCGATCAGAAAAAGAGAGATGCCGATCCAGACCGTGCCGCCGAGGAAAACGACCAAGAGAATAAATAAGGTTAGAGAAACAGTTGCCAGATTCAAAACAGCGCTCCTTTTCTACCGGCGTGCTAAGGACGTTGATCTGTCATCGTGGATAACAGCGGCGCAGCCTTTATCGCCCCAGGTTTCCATGATCTTCTTTCAGGGTAATCCCGGCTGTGTCGCCACGCAGCACCAGGATGCTCTTTAAAAATTCCCCCAAAAACTGCAAGGTGAAAATCAGCGCGCCAAATGGCAGAAAGGCCTGCGGAATGGCCAGATAGCTCTGAGAAATCTGCATGGAACGCGATCCGCTGACAACCGAATCCCAGAAAAAAATGGCGGTGAAATAGGTCAACGTCAGGCAGAAACAGAAAGCGACCACGTAGCAAATCATATCTAAGTAAATCCGCGCCCGGCCATACACCGTCCGGTGCAGAAAAGTCATCCGGATATGGCCGCGCTCGCGCAGGGTGAAGCCCAAAGCGCAAAAGGTCAACATCGCCATCAGGTATCCGGCATATTCTTCGGTCACATAAAGCGTCATGCTGAACATACTGCGCAAAACGATTTCGCACGCAATCATGCCCACCCCAAGGCACATCATGATGCCCGCGAGCAGCCCGCCAAATCCGGACAACCGATCAAAGGCGCGGACCAGCATTTTAAGGAACTCGTTCATGGGTAATCTCTCCAGTGTAGATAGAAAAAGCGGGTCTGCCCGCATTAAGATCTTGAGAGGCAACATAAAGAACACAGCGAACTCGGAGCGGAAAGAAAACCTGTCCTGTCAGCTATGGGTCACGTACTTGCGTTTTTGTCCTTGGCGCAGACGCGACGTCGAAAATATATTGCCGGCGGGCAAGACCGCTGCACGCCGGCAACCGGTTTCGTTCGTTCGCAAGTGGTGTCGAACCACTAAAATATTATCGACCGACCTTCTTCAAAAAGGCCTCGACGATTTCACGGGCTTCCGGGGGCGCGCTTTTCAAATAGTCGTTGCGGATATCCTTGGTGACGTCGGTCAGGGCATTCATCAACTCATCGGAGGCCGGAACCGTTTCGATGCCGTTTTTGTTGCACAGGCTTTCTTTTTCGCGGTCCAGCGCGGCGACTTGATCCCAGACCGATTTTTCCATCTCTTTGGCGGCAGCCAACACCGCATTGCGCGTTTTTTCATCCAGCTTGTTGAAAGCCTTCAGGTTCACATTGACCATATCGGTGGCGATCGTGATATTCAGCGGCTCGTAAAATTTCAAAACCTCCCAGAACTTTGCGTCCACGGCCGTCGGTGTCGACGTAATCACCGAGTCGATCAAGCCGGTGGCAAGCGAGGAGTAAACCTCACTGAACGGCAAGGCATAGGGTGTCCCGCCGGTGGCCTCAACGACCAATGCGCCGTTCTTATCATAGGTACGGGTTTTCAATCCCTTCATGTCGGCAACGCTCTGTACTTTGCGGGTGGTCCACAAGCCGGCACCGGGCCAGGGAGAGATATACAGGATTTTTTGATTCCATTTTTCGGCCGTCTTGTCAAAATAAGGTCGGGCGATATCGTTGAGAATGCGGGCTTCTTCAAGATTGCGGCATAAAAAAGGCAAGGTTACCACCTGGAATATGGCTGCATCGCCGGCCACACCGCTGATTAAAATGTCGGACAATGGTACCATACCATCGCGCACGGTCTTCAACAATTCAGGCCCCTTGTAACCCAGCGCGCCACCGCTGAGGACGACAATTTCCAATTCACCACCGGTCGCCTCTTTGACCTTGGCGGCAAACGCTTCGAGCGCAATGGTTTGATGGTTGTTGGGCGGCCAGACCGAATTGGCATTCCATTTGGTTTTGGCTTGAACCGACATGGCTGAAAAACCGAACATAACAGTGAGAACCAGACAAAACAGCATTTGTTTTTTCATTTCCATCGCTCCTTTTTTGATTTCAACGCCGCCTTGGGCCATGCCTCCTATCGGCCATGGAGGCTGCGCGCAGTGCGAACCCTTATCCTGTCCACCCAAACATCACGACCCCACTGCCCGGCGGGCGCAAGGGGGAGCTGTTCGGCTGAACTATAATATTATGAAATAATGCGGATTTGTGCAATGGGAGCGATACGATTATTCAAGGAACCGTCATCTTTTTTCCGATAAGATCGTTTCGTTATGATGCCGATTCGTCCATCGATTGGCTGCGCCGCAGAGGGCGAACACAAGGTTTGCCCCGAAATTAAACGGGATACGCGTTAGAGTCTACCCGCCGCGCCATGCCGCGATCAGGCAAGTTTGAAAATTTCCATGGGTTCACTGCGCCCCTTGATGTGAACCAAACCCAGCGGTGCAACGGTCCATTGTGTTGGGGCCACCTCGTCGATAACCTCCCTGGAAACCAGCAGGCGCGAGCCGAATTGTTTGTTCAACTGTTCAATACGCGCGGCCAGAATGAGGTATTCACCAGCGGCGAGAAAGCCTGCGAAAACGGAAATCCTGAAATCCAATTGCAGCATGGTCAGCGAAATAACCAGAAAATAGATCAGCACCGTCAGCGACTGCAGGGCAACTGTTTCATTGTAAAAATGGGCAATCACCAACGTTGCGACCGTCGGCAGACTCACCTCGACCAGCGTATTGATGAATTGGTATACAGGCTTGATTTGCCGGCCTTGCACAACCCACTTTCGAATGAGCCGCCTTATGTTGAGTGTACGAATGAACACGACTAGTAAAAGAAATGTCAGCCAACCGAACGCCCGCCACTGATTTTGAATCCGTTGGTAATGGTCCCAGTAAAAAAGGAGCGTGATGCCCAGGTAGGCCATGAGACCGCACACGACGATCAGTATAGCCGTTGAACGGAAACCTTCGTTGAGCAGAATTTGCCTTTTAAAAAAAGCCTCGAACGATGCGTCGGAGGATTCTTCTTTCATATCGATAGAACCTTGCTCAAAAAATCAACTTCACTTTTCCATATAGCATGTCGCGGTCGTCGTACTGGCCGAAAGTGCTCGCGTCTTTACCTTCGTAGCAAATACCCCCCAGAGCCACCTGAGCCCACGGCAGGGGTTTGTAGGCCATTTCCAGATGGTGGCGTTGATCGTGCGAATCGAACAAAACAATGAGCCGGTACCATACAGACGCCTTTGAATCCAGAAATGCGTATCGCAGTAGAGCGGTCACGCCGGTTTGCGATTGAGAGACGGCCATTTGCGGATCGTGGTCGACAATGTGGCTGCCCAGAAATTGAAAATTAAAGAAAAGATTGCGGATGAACAAATCATTCTTGTCCATCCCGAACACATATTGCAGTTGCCGCTTTTCGACCACCCCGCGTGGGTCGGTCAATAGCAGCATCGGATCCTGCGCCCACTCCACGGCGAACAACGCGCCATCCGATTGGTAGGCGGCTTCCGCGCGCAGGACAACAGGGCCGAGGGTGCGTTCGATATCCGCGCCGTAAAGGGTGATGCGCGGATGGTTGGCGGCCATGGATCGCGGGATGATGGGAAGTGTGTATACAGGATCGCCCACCAGTTGTGTGAGGACATAGGTCGGATTGGGATCAAAGCCCTGAAAAGCGTAAAACGCAATATCCGCCTTAAGCACAGAGAACATGAAGCGACCGCCCAATCCGGCATCCGACGACCACTCGTCGGGTTCGTCCGCATTGCCCACGGCAATACCGCTGTCGGCCAGCTTTCGCAGAAGGACCGGTTCGAAATAGTCTCCCAACCCGGGGGTGTCACTGGCTTCGAAGTAAGGTGACCAGAAACCTTCGAAGCGGACATCTCGGCCGAGATTGATATCCACGAAGGCTCCCAGTCGTCCGGTTTTACGTTCATTGAGATCATAGAAGTAAAAAGCAGTCAGGTCCTGGGCCGACACCCGATCGATCGGACGCACTTCGTCCCCCTTGCCCCAGTAAATCATCTTTTTACCCACGGCCACATCGATTCGCCGTCCGCTACCGGCCCAAACCGGATACCCTGCATAGAGTTCGCGCACGTCCGCGCGCGTTTTCCCGCTGCTTTCAATGTTTTGATAGTCGATCTTGAAACGGCCCGCGATATCGAAATCGCCGACTTGGGCCCAGCCCTTCAGGTCCAGCCGATCGCTCGTATACCAACGGTCGTCATACGCGTTCGGCGCCCAGATACTCGTGAGAAGTTCTCCTTCATAACGCACGGGCAGATGGTTTGCGTTCGGCATCGCAGACAATCGGGTGTCATCCACAAAAGCCGCTTCGCTCAAAAGATCATCGATTAATCCATCTCCTTCCGCATCTTCCGCACTATCGGCCTGCACACCGGTCCGCGCGACGTTGTTTTCGGTCTTCAGGGTCGCGGCCTTGGAAGCCCACAGGCAATCCGGCCTGCCGGCGGCCATCATCAGGATCAAGGCGCACAGGATCACGCTGAAGGCGTTACTGAACATGCGTTGTTTTCTTTCCGCGCGATCGCTTAGAAATTTTCCTTCCATGGCGCCCCCATTTCCTCCTTGTCAAAAACCAGCTCATCAATCCCACTGTCCACCTCGGCACGCACGACTTCTAAAATAGTGGTATGGTTTTGAAGCAGATCCTTGGCGACGGTTTTGAAAGGAATGTAAATGCCGCCAAGGGCGCGGACATCTCCGGCAACCACGACACGAGCGAGTTTGTTGTCCTTATTGTAGATCTTGATTTGCAGCGGAACGAAAGTCTGCTGGTCGATCCAGCTGATCCGTCGGGGAAAGCGTGCGTCGGCCGCTTTGGCAGTGGCGGTTACCTTGAAGCTGGGGCGCTCATTGATGACGGTGTCCTTGCCCCGCAGATAGGTGTAATCATCCAGCTTCAGGCCACCAAGATCTTCATTGGTCAGATCGGTATCCTCAAAGTTGTTCTGTCGGTCCTGAGAGGCGACCTGACGAGGTCGCCCGATGGCAGGCACGTACAGATACTGGTCGTTATTGTTGCCATGGGTTTCGATCGTCAGGAAGGTCAGTCCGCGTTTCATGGAATCGGTGAAACGAAAAACGCCACGGCTCAGACCGCCGTATGTTTTTTCCTTGATGATCACCTTGCGCCGGTCGCTGACCGCATCGCCGGACTTGAGGATCATCTGCGAATACACCACCCGATCCTTTCGCGGTCGATTGATGTGTTTGACATTATCGTAAATAAGCCGCCCATCGGATGCGGCGCTATCTTCGGCGTACGGACCGATATCGGCCGCATTGGCAGGCAGGACGACGGTCATGAGCAGCAGTACAAGCAAGGTCATTTTTCTTCGCATGGGCGTTACTCCTTGTGGATTGAAGACGTGGGTTCGAATCGTTGGGCCAGGGTCAGAACCGCCGGCAGCAGGATCAGAGCACCGGCTGACGATGTCAGCATGGTCAGGGCGATCAGGAATCCCAGATGGATCAGCGGGACGAAAGCCGAAAACAACAGGACCGAAAATCCCGCGGTCACGGCAAAGGCATTGATGCAGATGGCGCCCCCGGTGGTGGCGGCCGTCAACAAGGCGGCCTCCTGGTGTTCTTTGCCGGCGGCGCGCACAATCCGATAGCGGTTCAGATAATGCACGCCGTAGTCGATGCCAATGCCGATGGCCACACACGCTGAGATGGCCGTGGCGGCATCCAGGGGAATATCCAACAGCCCCATGACTCCGAAATTGATGCCTATGGAAACACACAGCGGGAGCACCGCCAGCAGCCCGTAGGTCACTGAACGCATGATAAAGGCCACCATCAAAAGAACGATCACCACGGAGACCGCAATGGAACGCAACTGGCCGTTGACGATCAGACGTTCTGATTCCAGGTAAAGTGCCCCAATGCCGGTGATCTGGACCTGAACCCCCTTTTGGCGCAGGGTATCCCCCAGTGGGCTTTCGAGCATATCCTGTAAGGATCGAACAATCTTTCGGGATACCGAACTCGAGGCTGTATTGACCTGAAGGATCAGCACGGTTTCGCGCTTGGCCGCGTCGATAAACGAGCGCGCATCCGAGCGTTGAAATTTATCGATGTACGAAGCCACATGCGACTTCAAGGCCTCTTCGGTCCGATCGCCGGCCAGATCCGATGCGGCCGGCAGACGATAGTAGGATGGATCGTTGAAGTAAAAAGCCTGGTTCATTTTACAGATCAGATCGATCACCGAAAGGGTTTTGCCTATTTCAGGATGGCGTTTTTGGACGGTCCGGGCGATGTGCTGCATGGTGTCGAGGACCTGCGGATCGATCACGCCATAATCTTCGGATGCGCGAAAAACAACCCGGATATTGACCGTGCCGGCAAACGCCTGGTTGATAAATGCGTCAGCCTGACGGATGTCCGAATCCCTTTTGAAGAAGGCAATGTTGTTCATCTCCACTCGCAGACCTGAAAAACAAACGACCGCTCCCAGCAAAACGACACCGGTCACCATTGTGACCCTGGCAGGTTTCCGACAAGCGTAGCGGCTGATGGCAACGATCAGCCTGCTGGACAGCCTGTCGAAAAACTGGACGAACCCTCCAGACTGCCGGGATGGGGCTCGTACGCCAAAACGCGCCAGCAGCGCCGGAATCAAGACCAGCGACACCAACAGGGCAAATAAAACGCCCAGCGCCGTGAAAAGCCCGAAATCGCGCAGCGGCACAATATCGTTGAACGCCAGGGAAGCAAATCCGGCCACGGTGGTCAGTCCGGCCATGACCACGCCCCGGCCGGTGCCATCCAGGGTCTCGGCCACCGCACGGCGGCGATCCGACCGGCCGCCATGATGTTGGGAAAAATAGTGGACCAGGTGGATCCCGTAGGCCGAGCCGACCGCGACCAGCAGAACGGGCATGGCCGTGCCGACCACCGACAGCGGCACCTTCAAGCCGGACATAACACCGATGCACCAGGCCACGGCGATCAGCACTGTGAGCAGAGGATAGAAAACCCCGGGTACATTACGAAACGAAAAGAAAAGAAAGAGCACGACCACGGCGATCACCATCGGAAAAAGGCGCGCGACATCCTGGATCATGCCTTGGGCCACGGCTTCGTCGACCACAGCGTAGCCGGCCATGTTGATTATATATCGGCCGTCGGAGAACATTTGGGCGACTTCGGCCTTGATGGCTTCCAGGACCCGCTCCCGATTGGGTTGATCCAGGTTTGGCGTGGATCGCACGACCACCAGCAGGCTTTTTTCATCCTTGCTATAGAGGCTCTTTTCAAAAAAGGGCCAGCCGTTCAGGCGCGTGCGCACCCCCTCCATGCTGTCGGCGGTTATTTCCCGGGAGACAAGGTCGGCCACCCGAATCTGTTTCGGGGCGTCGCTCATGGCCTGTTCAAGGACAAGGGCTGCCTCGCGGGTCAGGTGACGTGCCAGCGAATCACGGAATGCTTTTGAAACACCCGCGCTTTTCAGCTCAGACGCCGGATAGGCCATGATGAGATCCGCGCGCGTGGCACCGGCTTCCAGTAAAATGTCCGCAAACCGCGCCAGATCCGGTCCGGTCAAATCAAAGGGCGCCAGGGCACTCACGATACCCGTATGATCCGTAAATTCTGGCCAGACGGTGTTGGTTTCGGTCACTGAGACCACCTGCTCTATCCAAACACTATGAAAACGGCCACGCATGTCCGTTGTCTGCCGGGCAAAAGTGAAGAGTTCCCCAGCCAATTTGGGATTGGATGCCGCCATGGCCGTCAAGTTGTCCGCCAGTTCGCGTGAAAACGTGTGCCTGTCTTCGATTTCGATGAACACGGGCAATGCGTCGGTGAGCGCTTCCGCCAGATCATCCGGGGCAGCCATGGTTCGCGCCAGCATGGCGGCGGTAAAATCGGGATCACCCGACAAGTTCTGCAACAGACCGGCCAGGGCCAGGGATTTGTCTGGCGGCAGTCCCAATTGCGCTGCTAATTGACCGGCCGGAATCCGAATATTGAGTTCCCGGCAGGCTGAGCTCAACGCGCGCACACGCGTAAGCAGGTCGGTCTGGTAGATGCCCTCTGGCGACGTAATGGCGATGGCAATGCCGCCGGAGTTGCCGAATGTCTCTTCCGCATCCTGATAACCCAATTTGGCGTTGTTTCCCTCCGGCAGCATGAACATGAGGTCATTTTGGATGACCAGGCGCGGTATGGCCCAAGCCGCCAGAACCGATACAGCAGTGACAAGCAGGACCACCATTCGACACCGGATCACGACCGGCATCAGCCAGTCCGAGATCTGCCTGCGCCTGACGCTGCCCCGAGGGCGGGCCGTCCCTTCCCGATTGCGTTCCCTTTTGTCCCTTGTTTTCACTTTCCTCCAAACCGGACCGGCGGGCCGACTGACGCGTCAGTCATTTTTGTTTTCAAAAAAGGCCGACCTCCAGCAAATACCGGTGGTCGGCATGATCGGCATTCGATAAAGAATGGTATTAGGCGTTAAACCTTAGAATCAGCGCCACAATATAACTTCGGCGACGGTTCATGTTCGGTATTTGGATAATCCACCCATGATAAAATCGGTCATCCGGCGGCTCAGCGCCTCGATATCGATATTTTGCTTGACGTCGATGAAATAAAAAAGGCTGCGCTCAAACAGACCGATCAAAAATGTGGCCTCGGTTTCCGCATCCTCGAAATTCACATACCCCGTTGCGCGATTTTGTTCCAGGCGGTCACGCACGATATCGATGAATTGGGTATAAATACGATCGTAGACCGGTTTGAACGGCCCATGCGAACTGGCGCCCTCGCGAAACAGAATTCTGGCTGCTTTAATGTTGACGGTATACAACCGGATCAACTCACGATTAAAACTGAGCACATTCTGGCGAACTTCCCCATAAGAGCTCCCGGCAAACAGATCGCTGGCATCTTCGAGAAATGAGGAAAAAAGTTTAACGAATTCCAGGCATATGCCCAGAAAAATCTCTTCTTTGGATTTGAAATAGAGATAAAAAGTGCCCTGGGCCACCCCGGCTTTGGCCACAATGTCCGACACGCGGGTCTTTTGAAAACCCTTTTCATCGAACATATCGATGGCCGCGGATACTATCTGCTGTTGCGTTCGTTCCTGGCGCGTTATCATGCAACCCCCGTGACATGGTCCTTCCGATGACCGCACCGGGCGACAACGGTCCATAGAAATTTTGAGAGTTGATTGCCAGTCATCAAATGACTGACGCGTCATTCATAAAACTTCCCGCCTTTTGCGTCAAGAACATTCGCGGAAGCGAGTTCTTTTCGGTAAGTTGACATAATAATGCTTCTAGGTTAAAAGGTTTATGGTTTAACATTTCGTACTCTAAGTATTGTCTGGCTGCGTACTATTTTCACAGCGGGCGGGACGCCCCGGAGGCTCCATGAAAACCGATTATGCGGGCAGCATTCTTCTGTCGCTGCGCCGAATCATTCGTTCCATCGATCAGCACAACAAGCAGCTCGGCAGCAAATACGAGTTGACCGTTCCGCAGCTGGTATGCCTGCGACAGCTGCTGCTCGAAGAGGAGATGACCTTAGGTGCGCTGGCCCGGGCGGTTTACTTGAGCCAGGCCACCGTGACCGGCATCATCGATCGCCTTTTCGACAAAGGCCTGATCAGCCGTGAGCGCAGTACCGAGGATAGGCGTAAAATGAAAGTGCGCCTGACAGAAAAGGGTGCCCGCATGGCCAACGACATGCCCTGGCCGCTGCAGGAGCGTTTCAGCACCAGCCTGGCTGCATTGGATGAGGCGGAGCAGGAACAGATCGATACCATCCTTAAAAGCCTGGTGCACATGATGGAAGCACCGCCCCTGCCCGTATGGCCTTTTGGCGCCGACGTCAGTGCGGATCAAATCAAAGCCCCGGAATAATGCCGGGAACAATGGAGATAGAATGGAACCCGATGCCAAAATAAGTGTAAAAAATCTCTACAAGATCTTCGGCCCGCAACCTCAGCGCGCGATGGTCATGCTGGCTGAAGGTCACAGCAAAGAAGTCATCCTGGGAAAAACCGGTATGACCGTCGGTGTCCAGGATGCCAGCTTCGAGATATATCCCGGTGAAATTTTCGTGATCATGGGCCTTTCGGGTTCAGGCAAATCCACCCTCGTGCGCATGCTCAACCGCCTGATCGAACCTAGCGCCGGCGAAGTGATCGTGAGCGGCCGCAATGTGGTGTCCATGTCGCCCAACGAATTGGTCCGGTTTCGGCTACAGACCATGAGCATGGTGTTTCAATCTTTCGCCCTGATGCCCCACCTCAGTGTTCTGGATAACGCGGCATTCGGGTTGAAGCTGGCCGGGATGGAACCGGACCAGCGGCAGCAACGCGCCATGGAGGCCCTGGAACAAGTGGGGCTCAGCGGCTGGGAGAAGTCCTTGCCGGACCAGCTCAGCGGCGGCATGAAGCAGCGGGTGGGACTGGCGCGTGCGTTGGCCGTGGACCCGGAGATTCTGTTGATGGACGAGGCTTTCTCGGCACTCGATCCTTTAATACGCACCGAAATGCAGGATCAACTGCTGAAACTGCAAGATCAGGAACAACGTACAGTCGTCTTTATTTCCCACGACCTGGACGAGGCCCTGCGCATCGGCGACCGTATCGCCATCATGGAAGGCGGGCGCGTTGTCCAAGTGGGCACACCGGAAGAAATCCTGCAGAACCCGGCCGATGATTATGTACGCGCCTTCTTCCGGGGGGTGGATCCGACCCACGTGATATCAGCCGGCGACATTGTTCGCGATACCCATCCCACCATTATCAAAACCAAAACCGGCAGTCTGCGTTCGGCCCACGAACTGCTCAGCGGCAGCGAACGCGATCACGGCTATGTCCTGGATGCCAAGCACCGCTTCCTGGGTGTCGTTTCTTCCGAATCCCTGCGTGAGGTGCTTGAGCAAAATTCAGGCGACCGCTCGATCGAACGAGCCTACCTGCCCGATGCGCGGCCCGTGCGCGTGGATGACTCCATGCAGGCCATCCTGCCGGAGGTGGCCTCTAACAAATGGCCGGTACCGGTGGTGGATGAAAACGATGTCTTCAAAGGCGTGGTTTCAAAGAACCGTTTCCTGAAAACCCTGCACCGCACCGAGCGGCAAATCGAGGAAGGCGCTACCGAAGACGAAGAGCACACCGAAGACCACGCGGCCTGACCGGGGGCGCTGCACGCCGCGAATCGGGTGCGCTTTTTCAACTAAAATGTGGAGTCAATCATGTTCGAAGATAAAATCATACCGCTGGATGAGTGGGTTTCCACATCCGTCGAATGGCTGGTGGATCATCATCGCGGTTTTTTTCAAGCTGTCAAATGGCCGATCGAACAGACCTTGAATGGTCTCGATGCCGGATTGAACGCATTGCCACCCTTGGTGGTCATGCTGATCGTCGGTTTGGCGGCCTGGCGCTTTTCAGGCATCCGGCTGGCCCTGTTTTCGGTTTTCGCCATGGTATTCATCGGCCTGCTGGGGCTTTGGGAAGATGCCATGACCACGCTGGCCATGGTCCTTTCGGCAGTGGTCTTTTGCGCGTTGGCGGGTATCCCTCTCGGCATTCTGGCTGGTCGCAGCGACCGGTTCCAGGCTTGGCTGCGGCCTGCGTTGGATGCCATGCAGACCACGCCGGCCTTTGTCTACCTGGTTCCCATTGTCATGCTCTTTTCGATCGGGAATGTGGCCGGTGTCCTGGCTACGATTATTTTTGCCGTACCGCCGATCATCCGCCTGACCAGCCTCGGCATTCGCCAGGTGCATCCCGAACTGGTCGAGGCAGCCCAGGCGTTCGGGGCGACCCGCTGGCAGGTCTTGCACCAGGTCCAAGTCCCATTGGCCATGCCCACGATTCTGGCCGGTCTCAACCAGACGATCATGATGGCACTTTCCATGGTGGTGATCGCCGCCCTGATCGGGGCTGGCGGACTGGGTTCGCCGGTCATCCTCGGATTGAACACCCTGGATATCGGCCGGGCGGTCATCGGCGGGTTGGGCATTGTTCTGATGGCCATCGTGCTCGATCGGATCACGCAATCCATGGCCAAAAAAAGATAGCCCCTGAAATCGGCTCAACATGCAAGAGAAAAAAGGCCCGTAGTGGATATGGTATCGCGGAGGGTACGGCCCGGACGACGGACGGTGCCCCACGCCTGCAAAAACTGCAATGACCTGTCCGGACGAACGCTTCACTCGAGACATAAGGAGATTTCATGAAGTTTTTAAAAAAAGCAATCATCGGTTTTGCCATCGGAGCGGCACTGGCAGTCGCGCCCGTAGCGGCATCGGCCCAAACCAAACAACCCGGCGAAGGGGTGACTATACAACCGGCGCGCGCCACCTGGAACACCGGTTTTTTCCAGGAAGCGCTCGTACGGCGTGGTCTCGAGGCGTTGGGGTATACTGTCAAACGGCCCAAGGATCTGCAAAACCCGATCTTCTACAAATCGGTCTCGCTCGGCGATGTCGACTATTGGACCAATGGGTGGTTCCCCAACCATGACAGCCAGCTGCCCAAAGATTTCTACGATAAAGCCGACAAGTACGGCTACGTCGTCAAATCCGGCGGCCTGCAAGGATATCTGGTGTCCAAAAAAGAGGTCGAGCGCTTCAACATCAAATCGCTTGACGATTTCAAACGCGAGGAGGTCCGAAAAGCCTTTGACGCCAATGGTGACGGCAAAGCAGACTTGACCGCCTGCCCGCCCGGTTGGGGCTGTGAAAATGTGATCGATTGGCACATGAAGGCGTATGATCTGGGCGATTACATCGCGCCGAGCAAAGCTTCCTATGAAGCGGGAATGGGTTCCGCGCTGGGCAACTACAAGAGCGGCCAGCCCATTTTTTTCTACACATGGGCGCCCAACTGGACTATCTTCAAGCTGAAACCGGGCCAGGACGTCATGTGGATCAACGTCCCTAAAATCATCCCTAAAGACTCCCAGAAATCCGCCGTAGACCGCATGACCGCCACGGGGATCGAAGGCGCCGTCAGCGATCCCATCAAGCTTGGTTTCGTGGTCTCGGACATCCGTATCGTCGCCAACAAGAAATTCATGGCGAAAAATCCGGCTGCTCAAAAATTCTTCGAAGTTTTTACCCTGCCACTCAGCGATATCAACCAGCAGAACACTCTCATGAACGAAGGGGAGAAATCGCAAAAGGCTATCGAACGCCATGCGGATGAATGGATTTCCAAGAACACCGAACGTTGGAATGATTGGCTGACTCAGGCGCGCAAAGCCGTTCAATAATGTTCGCTGAATGTTCCAGGCAAACAGGCCGCACGCGCACGTGGGCCTGTTTGCGATGCGGCTCCATATCAATCCCAGTGCCGGTGCGACACAGGCCAGTTCCATATATGAGGAGTAGTTCATAATCCGCCCTGTCCTACACGTGGTCCACGCCCGGCATCGACTGGATCGACAGCATCTCCTTCTACAACGACTACAGCATTATCCTGAAAGACGGCCGTGCGGCCGACGGCACCAAGCTCAATGACAGTGTCATGAATGCCACCGGCATGGCAATGGCCAGCGGCAGAATGGTACATCTATATCGATTATGCCATTTCCGACGGCAATCTCTTCATCGGCAACGAAGGCGATGACTACGGCGCTGATAGGGTCGGCGACTTTGGCACTAACGGCAACGACGACTGGAATTCGCGCTTCAACATCAACTTCGGTTATTATTTTTAGTTGGCCTGAATACTTTTAGTCGCAGGAAAAAATCAAGGGGGCGGCGCACTTGTGTGCCGCCCCCTTTTTTTTCCATTGCGCCGTAGCGAGCCTGCGCCGCGCGCATCGGAATGGTCATCTCGATAGGATATTTGGACGTTGGAAACACATAGCGTATAGTTGGCATCTCGGGCTTGTGCATTATAGTAGTGGTACTCAACTTTCGGGAATGGCACGCAGCGAGGTGATCCGGGCGGGTGGTCCGCGCCACTGTCAGCCATGAGACTTTAGTGAGTCTTAAAGTGTGCGTAGGGTGTTTGGAACCCGACAGTTGAAGCAGTAATCATTCAAATCCAACAAAGGAGCCATATATGCAATCACGCGGACCACTCATGATCGAGCATCGCCTGATCGCGCGGATGATCGCACTTTTCGACAAGGCCCTGAAGCAGATCGATGCGGCAGGCAAAGTCGACCCCGTGTTCATCGACACGGTAGTCGATTTCATGCGCTTTTATGCCGATCGGACACACCACGGGAAAGAAGAGGACTTGCTTTTTCAGGAACTGCGCAAGCGAAGCCTCTCTGCCGAAGACGAAAAAATCATGAACGAGCTGATTGAAGAGCACGCCCTGGGGCGCCGCACCACCCAGGCTCTCGTCGATGCCAACATCCGATACCGCAGTGGGGATGCAGCCGCATTGTCCGACATCATGGCCAATCTACGGAAGCTCGTGGCCTTCTACCCCGGGCACATTGTAAAAGAAGACAGAATCTTTTTCCCGTCATCCAGAACCTACTTTACGGATGAAGAAGACCAGGCCATGCTTTCGGCGTATTGGGAATTCGACCGCAAGATGGTCCACGAGAAATACAACCTGCTGGTCAAGGAAATGGAAAAGCAAAACCCTTCTTCTATCTGAATCAGTAACGCGATCTCTTTTACCCTTTTAAGGACAACCCGGCGGGTGGCCATGAAGCGCTTGCCTGCGCTGCGTCGGGCATAATCTCTCATTATTGAAACGAGACTTATGGTGACCCTCAATACGGTGGTATTTTTTGCCGGCGTGCTGCTCTTGATCGGTATCGTGTCGAGCAAATTTTCCGCCCGAATCGGAATGCCTGTGCTCGTACTCTTTCTGGGTGTGGGTATGTTGGCTGGTTCGGAGGGACTGGGCGGCATCGCTTTTGAAAATTACGGTTTCGCCAACAGCATCGGCAGCATCGCCCTGGCGGTAATCCTCTTCGACGGCGGCCTGCGCACGTCGCTGCAATCGGTGCGCTCGGCATGGCGGCCTGCGCTGGCGCTCTCGACAGTCGGGGTCCTTTTGACCTCGGCTCTGACCGGCCTGGCTGCCGCGTGGATATTGAATATCCCCATACTACAAGGCATGCTGCTGGGCGGCATCGTCGGTTCGACCGATGCGGCGGCGGTTTTTTCCGTATTGCGCGCCAGCGGGCTGAAGCTGCCCGAGCGACTGACGGCGACGCTCACGGTCGAAAGCGGATCCAACGATCCAATGGCGATTTTTCTCACCATTGGTCTCATCGGGTTCATCACGGGCGAGAGCACCTCAGCTGAGTCCCTGGCCCTCCTGTTCGGTCTGCAGTTCGGTCTCGGCGCACTCGCGGGAATCGGTATCGGGTATGCGGCCGCATGGGCAGTGAACCGGATCAACCTCGATTATCCCGGCCTGTATCCGATTCTGGCATTGGCCTTCGGACTGCTTGCCTTCGGACTGGCCGCCGTGCTCGGGGGCAGCGGATTCCTGGCTGTATACCTCGCCGGCATAGTGCTCGGCAACAAGCTGGTCGTTTTCCGCAGCGGAATTTTGCTCTTTCATGACGCCGCAGCGTGGCTGAGCCAGATCATGCTATTCATCATGCTGGGCCTGTTGAGTTTCCCCAGCCGCCTGCTCGCCGTCGCCGCCGACGGCATGCTTATCGCACTGGCACTGATTTTTGTCGCCCGACCTCTCGCAGTGGCTGTCACGGCGTTTCCATTCCAGTTCCGCCCGAAGGAAATGCTGTTTCTCTCCTGGGTCGGGCTGAAGGGGGCCGTTCCGATCACGCTGGCCACATTCCCGCTCATGGCGGAGGTGGAGGGCAGTGCGCTGCTCTTCAACCTGGTGTTCTTCGTGGTGCTCGTTTCGGCCATCACACAGGGCTGGTCACTGCCCCCCGTGGCGCGCTGGCTGGGGCTGGGGCAGCCGGTCGGCCCCATGCAGCCGCTTTCACTGGAGATCAATGCGCTGCGCCACGTGGATGGCGACATCGTGGAGTACACGGTCGCACCATCGGCGCGTGTAGCGGGGCAAGCACTCAACCAACTCGCGCTGCCGGATGAGGTTGTGGTGACACTCGTCACGCGGGACGCAAAGATCATCATGCCGCGCGGTGCAACGACCCTTCTGCCCGGCGACCACGTCTTCGTGGCAATGCGCACGCGGCTCAAGCCATTGATGGACTGTCTTTTTGATCCGTGCGCGGATGCGCCGACGCTGCCCCCGGGCTTCACGCTCACTTTCCACACGCAAAGCACGGTCGGACAGCTCCACCGTTTTTTCGCAATACCCTACCCGCCCCATTCGAAAGAGCCTATAGGGTCGCTACTGGCGGCAGCCAAAGGCCAACCCGTTTGGATCGGCCCCTTTCGGGTCACCGCCTGCACAGAGCCGCATTTCGTGACGCTCACCTATTGCCCGGAAAATGTCGCCCTTCCGGAATAAGCGCCTCACGAGGATGGCAGCCGGGCATCAACCATCATCATGGGCCATAGCGGCCCCACGCGCTATCAGCAGTTCCCTCAACACGGAACGATGGCAGTGCGATTCTTCTTCGCAGTAGCACCCCAGGGACAGATGGGTCTGATGGGAGAGCGCTGCCAGAACATCCAGGATTTTGTCGGATTCCGATCCGGTTATTTCAGCCCTGAACTTTTTCAAAAAGGCCGACCACTGCTTTTCATCCCGGGCCGCCCGGCCTTCTTTCATCAGTGCCGGGCTGGGGGACAAATTGGGGAGCCACACATCATAGAAGTCTCGGGTGGCAAATTCCGATTTGGGCACACCCCGCGGTGGGCGGCGGACAGTTCCGAGCCGAAGCCCCTCCCCTTCTTTTCGGGGAGATCCAAGACGCACAATACGGATGGCCATACTCCCTCCTTCCGATCCGTCAGGTACTTGTTCTCAGCATTTTGCGATTTATGATAAGATTTCGTTAAGCTTGTAATAATTTCGGACTGCAACGCTAATATACACCCGCACAAGGATAAGAAAAGGGGAAAACATGGGAACCTTGCATGGAAAAACGATCTTCATCACCGGCGCCAGCCGTGGCATCGGGCTCGCGATCGGTCTGCGGGCAGCACGCGACGGTGCCAATGTCACGATCGCCGCCAAGACGACCGAGCCCCATCCCAAGTTGTCCGGCACCATTTATTCAGCCGCGCAGGAGATTGAAGCAGCCGGGGGCAAGGCCTTGCCGCTGGTGGTCGACATCCGCTTCGAAGATCAGATTCAAGACGCTGTCGCGCGAACGGTAGCTGCCTTCGGCGGCATCGACATCCTGGTGAACAACGCCAGCGCCATATTCCTGGCGCGAACGCTTGACACGCCTCTGAAACGCTTCGACCTGATGCATCAAATCAATACACGCGGCACATTTGCCTGCTCGCAGGCCTGTATCCCGCACCTTAAAAAAGCTGCCAATCCGCATATCCTGAACCTGTCGCCACCGCTCAACATGGACGCGAACTGGTTCGCCCCGCACGTGGCCTACACCATAGCCAAGTACGGCATGAGCATGTGCGTGCTCGGCATGAGCACAGAGCTGCGCCCGGACGGCATCGCTGTAAACGCCCTGTGGCCGCGCACACCGATCGCCACGGCCGCGGTCCGGAATCTGCTGGGCGGTGAAGACGTCATTCGCGGCAGCCGCAAGCCTGACATCATAGCCGACGCCGCCCACATCATTCTTACCAGCGACAGCCGCACCGTCACCGGCAACTTTTTCATCGATGATGAGGTGCTGACCCAAGCCGGCGTGAGCGATTTGGAATCCTATGCCGTTGATCCCGGTGCCCAGCTGTTGCCGGATTTCTTTTTGTAGCGAGGTCGTTGAAGCACACTAGCGCATGCCGCAACGACACGCATTCGAACGGCTTGACTCGATTGCGCAATAGAATTTCATTCCTGTCGGTGCGTCACAGGATGTGAATCGACACGAAAAATGCGGACAAAAAAAGAAGCAAAAACAGCTAAAATACTCTTCTGGTGCATATCACCGCTTTTATTCTTCGCATTCATGCGGTTGTTTTACCTGATCTTCAGGTATGTCTTCGGGACCCTTGTCATCCAGCTCATTGGTGTCGAACATAAGTCCCTGATTATTTTGATTGCCACCTTGACATCCACAGGGTTCACCGTTGCCGTGATCGTGTATCTGTACAGACAGTATAAAACACACATTCTTGGAGAAAAATGAGGCCCTGACCTGCGCGGGCGACCGACGGTCGCCCGCAAGAAGCACGCATCCAGACAATGCCTTGGCCGCGCCCGTCGGTGCAATGAAGTCAGTTTACGCAGACGCCAAGGATATAGCGACGGAGATTTACAAGGTTTTTGCGATGGCATCCTGCTGCTGCTTGAAAAACGATTTTGCGAAAAATGTCAGAACAATGACCACACCTATCAAAATAGCGACCTCGATGCCGGTGGTCAGCGATTTGATCTGACTGGCGGCTAACGACGCGTTTAGAACCTCGTTTACAAAACCGATCCCTACTCCCGCTACAAGGGACAGCGGCATCGGCAACAGGCAAATCCCCCCAAGTAACCGGGCTTTTCGGCCGGTGACATTTCGACCTTTCCCCACGCTGTATTGTCCTTTAATCAAAACGAAAATACCGTAAAGCAATAAACCTATCTCAGCGCCGACAATCATTCATCATTCCTTTCGACGAGACGATGTTCAATCCGGCTCAGTCCCTTTTGCTCATCAGTTCGAAAATACCGCCGCCTGGACCTGCGCCATCCACATAAGCAAAACGGCCGGGATCATGGATGATAAGATTGGCCCCCTCTTTCACGAGTTCGGCGACTTTTGCATCGACATCATCCACGAAAAAACCAATATGATGAAGGCCTTCTCCCCACTTGTCGATAAACTTGGACTGGAATATTTTACCTTCCGTGCATTGAACAAGTTCAATCTCCATGGGCCCCACATAGGCGAACGCCATGCGAATCTTCCAGGGACGACCTTTGACATCCTTGCCGCCGTTTTCCATATATCTCCAGGGACCAAGGCCGTATAGGCGCGACCAGGCCTCGACCACCTTTTCGATGTCCGTCACGGCATAACTGATATGATCAATTGATGTAATCTTCATGCGCGTTCTCCAATGAATCTCGTTAATGTTTTCCTTTTCATTTGTTTTTGTTCAGCCAGGCGGGTTCACCGTGAACCCGGCCGCCGTCGACCACAATGGTTTCGCCGGTGACGTAGCTTCCCGCCTGGGAGGCCAGAAAAACGACAATGCCCGACAACTCTTCCGGCTCCCCGAGACGGAGCATGGGTATTTGCGAAACTGCCCTGGCATTGACATTCGGATCTTTCCACAAAGCTTCACTGAGACGGGTTTTGATGATTCCGGGGGCAATTGCGTTGACCCGGATATTGTACTGCCCCCACTCCTTGGCCATCACCTGGGTCAACATAATCACTGCGGCCTTGCTAACGCAGTAAACGCCCAACTCACCTGCCCGTATGCCGCCGATGGAGGAAGTATTTATTATCGATCCGCCGCTTTGCGTCTTCATTATTTTCGCTGCCATCTGGCTCAGAAAGAAAATACTTTTCAAGTTGACATTCATCGTAATGTCATACGTTTTTTCATCCTGGTCCAGCATCGTTCCGAAATAGGGATTGGTTCCGGCATTATTGACGAGAATATCGAGGCGTCCGAACTCCTTCATCACCTGATCGATCAGCGCCCTGGAATCCTCCATTTTGGCGACATGGGCCGCAATGGCCCTCCCTCTTACGCCTTTGGCCGATATCTCCGCGGCGACAGGTTCGAGATCAGCGATTTTGCGGCTACTCACCACCACATGGGCGCCGGCATCGGCCATCGCCAAAGCGGCGGATCGACCGATGCCGCGACTGCCACCGGTGACGACAGCGACCTTACCTTCAAGCGAAAACTGAGAAAAATCCATTTATCATTCCTTTCGTGATTGCATTGTTGCGTTTCAACCGGATCGCCAATGGACCGGTTGCCGCATAGAGAGATCTGAGAGGCGCCAGCATGCATCCTTTCAGGATCCATTTGCGCGTATAGACCGAATCAATGGCCGCGTCAATCTCCGGACAGCATGCCATTTGACAGTTTGGCCTCGATCATGGCGCGGAAGTTGTAGGGTGGGCATTGCCCACCACCATGATTGCAAACTATCATTATCGGTTTCTGACACTTATCCCGCCCAAGCGATTAAATAGACGGATCGAACGGCATAATGATTCTTTGCTGCTGCAATGGCGTTCCGCGAGAAATGCCAATTTTCCGGCAGTGTAAGGCATCGAAAATGTCCGCAGCACAAAGATTCCTGAAAAATGGTTGATTCATTACATATCTTCCTTTAATATGAAATCATTTCTATATACGAACCGTGAAGAGTAAAAGGTGGAATTCTACCATTTTGATATTCCTTTACTTTTTCATGATGTTCGACCCCATGCCTGTATGTCGCTTGACCGAAAGTAGATAGCCGATTTAAGGAATTTGCAGTAGATGTATACGTTGTAGATAGCCCAAAGCTCACGTTGCCATGCCACCAGCGAATTGGAGTTGAAAATGCGCCGAAAAATGATTCTTTTCGTAATCCTTTCTTTGATGGGTGTCACTTCGTCAAGCGCTGGCGATCTTCTTGCGCCGATTTATCCCGGGGCTGTCTCTTTTGGTTCGGACAGACCCGGCCATTTTCTCACCAAGGATTCCTTTGAGCAGGTCAAGAAGTTTTATGCCGGAGACAAAGGACCCGCAACTTCGGAAAAAAATCATAAAGAACTCGGGCGCAGCGTCTTTTTCCAATATATGAGCGCCGCTGATGTTCACAAGTACGATCCCGTGGGCTCCGCGATCGGGGTGCATGTTACCGTCAAAAGCACTGAAATGCTTGCGGGTGAACCGGAATCTTCCCTGCCTGTGGTTGGCGATATCCTCGGCCGTATAAAAATGCTGATGATGCGTCAGAACAATCCCAATATGGACGCATATCATAAACTGGTGAATCAATATCGACATCTATCCGGTTGGTATTTTCCGCTGTCGGATAAGCGGGATGCATCCGGCAGGCTCATGTCTATGGACAAAGTGGTCGTCGCCCTTTGTGAGCAAGGACCTTCCGAGGAAACGTCGCGTCACGCCATGGAAGCCATGACCAAGAAGGCCGAAGATCTGATGATGCAAGGCAGGCAGCGCGAAGCACTTGAAATATTACAGAACGTGGGGCAAGCGGCCCAGAACGAATATGCCCGTGCCACCGGCAGCGATGGTATTGAAAAATGGAAAGCATGCCTTGAGCAACTCAAGGAACATGGTTATCCGACGCAAATCGAGATCGCCCTGGATCCCTCACACCGAAGCTCTCAATCTAATTGATAAGGAGATGACAATGAAGCATTCATCCATTTTGGCAGGCGCAATTTTTCTATTTTTCCTTACAACAACGGTTGTCATGGCCGAGCCTTTTGCAACCCTGGTGGACATCCCCGATGAAATGACCGAAGAATCCCACGGCGAGTATCTGAATGCGATGACAGCCAAGAAAAGTATGATTCCCTCTTTGCAAGAAGTTGGCTTTCCCGCCTATCCCGGAGCGAAGATACTTTTTACCCAGATGAACAACCGCAGTAATGAAAACGGCACTTCGGTCGATCTGCCCAAACGTATCTACATGGGAACATCCGATTCGGTCCAACAAGTGACGGATTTTTATAAGCAGCATTTGAATGGCTGGAAGTACAAAAAAATATACGGCGCGCCCACATTTTATAAAAAAGAAGGCGAATTCAAGCCGATGGAAGACATGACCACTCCCCGGATTGTCATCGCCCCGGAATTCAGAGCCCGCAAGCTCATGCCGACCTCCAAAACCACCATCGATATTTATTACAGCACCGACCGATAAACTGGAGAGATATTATATCCGGAATTCAGGAGATGCCCTAATGAAAAGAATGAATAATGCCCATATCAGACGCTCTTTTGCCCGCGATTTTTCACAACTTGCGCTGCTTATGATAATCACGTTTATTTTTGCGGCATGTGGGGGCGGCGGTGGCGGTGACGCCGGCCAAACACCCCCTGACAGCACGGATGACGGGAGCGGCAATATAACGACTAGCACCGAATTGATCGACCAGGCCCTGGCCGATGGCCGGCTGGATCCCGAATCGGCCCTGCTCTATAAGGCCTTTGCGACCTTTAATGATCCACGCCTTCCCGCCGAGTTTACGGGGGACGTGTCAGGAGTTGTCGATCCCGATTTTTTGTGGGAAGCCAATGATAACTTCGACACCCTTTCTGTCGAGACCCAGGAAACCCTTGCGCCCTTCCTCATTCCTCCCATGTACAGCGGCAGTTGGTGGGACTTGCAGCAGAATATGCAGGGCACTGCTACTTTGAATGCGGCCGCGACCGACGCCCCCTGCAATCCGCTCAGGTCGAATTGTCCGTTGCTCACCACATGGAAGTACATTGCGGGAACGAATGTCAATGTCTGGTATCAGGAAAGGTACGAATCCGCAGATTTGGTCAAGGCGATGCAGGTGGTGACCCTGATGGAGGCTGTATGGCCCGATTTGACCGCCTACATGGGCGCAGCGCCCCTGCCTGACCGAGGAGGATCCTTGATCGCCTATGAAGGTCCTGACACCAAACTCGACATTGCCCTTGTGGATATGGGGCCGCTCGGAACGACATATCCTTCCTTTGCGCTCAAAAGTTGCGGCAATGCCTCCACTTACATCCTGCTCAACCGAACCGCGGATGTGGGCCCCACCGTGGTGCACGAGTTCATGCATTCGATTCAGTTCTCCCTCGATGTCCATGAATGCCTTACCACTGACTACAAGACTTTGATGGAATCGACCGCAAACTGGGCTGTGAACCGGATCTTCGGCACAAGCAATCAGTGGGAACATCAACACATTTACGCCTACACGGATGATATCACCGTGCCACTGCTCTACGAGGCTCCCCCAATCCGTCCTTACGGGGCCTACTTGTTCCCCTTGTACCTTACCGAGGCAGAATCGCCTGATGCCGTAAAACAGGCCTGGAGCCTGGCAGCCAGCTACTCGCAATCCCAGGTTATCGAGAACGTGACGGATCTCGATCGTGTATGGCCGCAGTTTGCGGCCCGCTTGTGGAATCAACCGCCCCTGGATAAATTCAGCCAATGGGACGGGATATCCAAACAGGTCCGGAGCGGGATGGACACTATCAACCTTGATCTTGCGGGCAAGCAGTACGAAGAATGGATTGTGACGCCGGATGACTTGTCCGGTCTCTCCGCCCACATCTTTCATGTGGTCTTTCACGACCCCAGCATCCGTACGGCTGGGTTCTTCAATGGCTTTACCTACCGGCTCGCATTCGAAGATGTTCCCGAACTCGGACAAATCGTCAAAGCCGCTGAACTTACCCCGGAGCAACGCCTCGGGGCTCACCTCCACGCTCTGGTAAAAATCGATGGCGTTTGGGAAAACACGCTTCGCGACTGGACTGATGTCCCTTACGTCCTTTTCCCCATTGACCTGCCAGGGCCGAAAGTCCAGGAAGTACTGCTTGTTTTTACCAACAGCAGCAGCGATATCGATTCTTCAGTTCAGTATACCGGCTTACCATCCCACTTCTGGCTGACGAACATGCCCTGGGCTTCTTCCTGGAAGGGCTCGGCAGATTTCAGGTCTACGGATGACGGCGTGGTCGAAAATTTTCGGGCCACCGATCTCAGATTCGAGCTGTCAATGCCTCAACTTCAGCCATTGCTCGAAGCACCGGACCCGGATGCCGATCTGCAAATGATCCCTTATCAGTTGACGGCAGGATCCGCTATCTGGGATATCAGCGGGACGGACAGCAATGGATGCTCTTACGACGGCAGTGGCGCCACGCCGTTAGCGACTGGATTATTTCCCAATCAGTTGATGCTGTATTCCTTCATTCGAAGCGGACCGGCGGTTCATGGTTTTATATTGAATGGCTTTGACCAAAACCCTCCCGCAGAATTTCCGGTGACAGTCACTTGCCCCGATGGTCAAGGCGGCAGTACAACGGATGTAGATTCTTGGGGACTTGCAACCTTCTGGCTGTCCGCCATTCCGGGAGATTCATCCTCGGCGATGAGCAGCAACGGCTTGCAAATTTCCGGCACCGGCGCGGATGCTATCGGTACTTCGGTATCAGGGAACTGGCAACTGCAGGTCGTGCCCTAATATCAGCGGGGAGAGGCTTGGCATGCCTCTCCCCGCTGGAGACATTTCAAGCGCTGGGGGAATTGTATGTTGGACGAAGGCTGCTTTTTTCAAATGATTATTTGTTTCATACAAGCGGATCGGTCATGCGACACAGATCCAGGACCGCTTGCCACTGCTCCCGCGTCACCGGCTGCACCGAAAGCCGGTTCCCTTTTTTCAGAACGTCCATTGCCGAAAGCACCGGGTGGCTGCTCAGCCGGTCGCGGGTGAGCGGTGCGGGCAGTTTGGCAAGATACTGGATATCCACCATGTACCATATGGGTTTTTCCCGGCTTGCGCGCGGATCGTAATGATCCGAATCCGGGTCCATGGCCGTTTCATCGGGATACCCCTCGCGGGTTACCCGTGCCAGGCCCACTATAGCGGGATGGACGATATTGCTGTGATAAAACAACACCCCGTCTCCCACCTTGAGTTCATCGCGCAGCAGATTCCTGGCCTGATAGCTACGCACCCCGTCCCATGCGGTCACCCCGTTTTCTGAATTTCCGAGGTCCTCAAGAGAAAACGTCCCGGGCTCGGACTTCATGAGCCAATAGCGGCGATTTGAATTGTGGTTCATCTTTACCTCCGTTCATGCATTCAGGTAGGTTGCCAAAAATATAGCACTGAGATTTATAGAGCAATGCAGGAGGACACCAGAAATCTATGGTTTGCCACCGGCAAGCTATCATCGACCCGGCGCTGAAAAAAAAGGCCTATTTCAATTGCATGGGTTGCATGCCTGTTCGCACCAGGGTGGATTTGTCCAGGATGTCGCCGTTCAGGGCATCCACGATATATCGATAGCGTTCCACTAACCCCTTGCCCAGGATCAACACGTGAACCAGGCGCGGCGATCGGCTTTCGGCGGTATGGATCGCCATGAAACTGTCTTCCACCTTCCATTGGGAGGTATCTTCCGAAACTGCCGCCAGCGCGAGGGCGGCGGCCTCGGACACGGGTATGGCACGGCTCGTGTCCACGTTCAGCAGCGTTGAACTGGGCACATAATCACCCTGAAAAAGATAAAGGGCATGGTCTTGATTGTAATGGACCGCGACGGTTCTGTTCCAAACCGGAACGGCATCGACAACCTGGCGCAACTTGACATGCGTGCTGCCCAGGCGGTCGGTCTGGACGCTTTCAATACGCAACTGGCTGCGCGGATCGCTCAGCTTTAACAAGTGCCTGTAACGCTCAAGCCACAAAAAGGTCATCTCCCGATGGTCCTCGTGCTTTAATGCGGCCTGGTATGCGGTTCGCAAACTTATCTGGCCGGCCAGGTTCTCTCCCTTGATGCGGCTGGGCGTTCCAAATACACCATGCTCGATAACGGTATAGGGCGGCACTTCCATTTTTCCTTTGATCGGGTCGTCTGTTTTGCCGGGCTGTTCGTCAGTTGCCGCCGCGGCGGCAATAGGTTCACGATGCTCCGCCGAGCGGCAGCCCGTCACCACGAAGGTCGCCAGACCCGACAAGAGCAGGCCGGCCATCAAACATCCGGCCACCATTCGTGAGGGGCGAAACATGGCATTCATTTTTGTTGTCGAACATAATGCATGGGAAATTTTTCCCTCAGCAATGTTTGCCCCCCTTCTCCTGCTAACGCAAGTGGTTACCTATTGGCCCAATTACACTGCATACTCTTTAAAAACTTACTGTATGTATGACTTTCACAAAATCGCCTTCGTTGCGAGTTCGGGGGACACCAAGAGTTCGGGGGACACCATACTTAGAGTTCGGGGGACTGAGTTCGGGGGACACCATACTTAATTCAAAGATATCAGGCCAATCCCTTTTTCGGCTTCGGCCCGGGTTTCCGAGGTTTGAGCCTGCAATCAAGTGTTTTTTCCAGATGATTCAGGAAAATTTCACTCCCCAAAGGCCGGCCGGCCCGTTCATGTTTTTTCAGCTCTGCATCTTTGCTTGCCGGACCAGACGCCAGGAATTTGTTCCAATCCCCGGTGATCATCTGAAGCAGGGGGGCGACCTTGACCAGGCGATCATCTTTTTTGTTGATGTGAGCCGATGTGCTGCTCCACCGCCATTCTTCCGGTCTGCTGACAAGTCCGGCACGCACCGAATTCATTTCTATGTAGCGTACACAGGCGACAAGATAGGATTCATCGAGAACGTAGGAGGCAAAGCGGCCCTGCCACAGATGGCCGCGCCATCCTTCTCGAAAATTGATCATGCGGGTATACCGGCGGTGCGCTTCTCCAATGGCGAGCCGGAGCCGCGCCGGCCCAGGGCGTCGTAGGCCATACGGATGGTTTTATTGTCGGCGGTGCGGACGGTGCGCAGTCGGTTTTGCTCGTCCCAGGCAAGGCGGATGTGGGGTGAATCATTTTGGTTTGCGTTGCGCTCGACGACGTTGCCGGCGGCATCGAAACGGTAGGTGACCCCCTGGTGGGTGGCGGTGCGCAGGTCGGATTGGGTTTCGGGCAGTGGCTGAGCAGATTGCCGGCCGGATCGTAATTGTATTGTTTAACCTGCTCCAACGGGTCGATCGATTCGATGATACGGCCCATGGGATCGTAGCTAAAGCGCCAGTTGCCTTTGCTGCTGTCGTGTTTGCCAATCAGGTGGCCTGACAGATCATATTGAAAGCTACGGTCGATCTGGTGGATGTTTGATGAAATGCGCTGGTGGATCAGCCGCCCTTCTTCATCGTAACCGTAAGTTCTGACCAGCTGGTCGCTGAGCTGTTCGGTGGTGATTTGCCCCAGCGGGTTGCGATAAAAGCGGAGGGGCATGTGATCGTTGATGCCGATGGCCGATACAATGCCGTCGGCGTCGTAGTCATAGACGATGCGGTTGCCGTGATTGGTGGTGCGGCCGGTGCGCAGCCCGCTGGCATCGTAGTCGTATTTTACTTCGAAGCCGCCGCTTTGTTCGGCAATCATTCGCCCGTCGGGGTCAAAGGTGCGCTCGACGCGGATGTCCGGGGATTCAAAGGCGATCAGGTGGCCGGCCGGGTCCCAGGAAAAGGTTTCTCGTTCTTCGTTTTCAAACAACTTGGTGACCATGCGCCCGGCCGAGGAGTTCCGAGGAGTTCGGGGGACGAGGAGTTCGGGGGACACCATACTTAATTCAAAGATATCAGGCCAATCCCTTTTTCGGCTTCGGCCCGGGTTTCCGAGGTTTGAGCCTGCAATCAAGTGTTTTTTCCAGATGATTCAGGAAAATTTCACTCCCCAAAGGCCGGCCGGTCCGTTCATGTTTTTTCAGCTCTGCATCTTTGCTTGCCGGACCAGACGCCAGGAATTTGTTCCAATCCCCGGTGATCATCTGAAGCAGGGGGGCGACCTTGACCAGGCGATCATCTTTTTTGTTGATGTGAGCCGATGTGCTGCTCCACCGCCATTCTTCCGGTCTGCTGACAAGTCCGGCACGCACCGAATTCATTTCTATGTAGCGTACACAGGCGATAAGATAGGATTCAACGAGAACGTAGGAGGCAAAGCGGCCCTGCCACAGATGGCCGCGCCATCCTTCTCGGAAATTGATCATGCGGGTATACCGGCGGTGCGCTTCTCCAATGGCGAGCCGGAGGTTGTCTGCGGTCTGCGGGACCACGATGAGATGTACGTGATTGGGCATCAGACAGTAGGCATAAGCGGCATAATCGTCATCCGAGAAAAACGTCCGTTGCCGCCTATTGCCTCTCTGGATGATGTGATGAGGAAAACCTGATGCAATGATTCTGGCTATTCTGGGCATCTTATTTCTTGAGGGATTGAGTTGTTAAAGTGATGCTTGGGAATAAGTATGGTGTCCCCCGAATTCCTCCAATTCCTGTCCCCCGAATTCCATGGTGTCCCCCGAATTCCCCCCGGTTACTACCGGTTGTTACCATTTCCCTATTTCCTTGGATTTCACTCCCGATCTCTCACTATAAACTTTTCTTTTTTAACCCAAACAATTTCTTTCCAACCTATATCTAAAATTCCATCGTCTTTAAGCTTTGCTAATATTTCTGATGGGGGCCAACCATGAGTAGATCCAACAAAACAAACTCCTAATTCAATTAACGATTTTATAATTTGGGCCAAATCATTTTTGTTATGATATGGAATAGTCCAAAATATAGAGAATAGTGGTTTTCTGCCACCTAATGCCTTAATCCTGTTGGCCTTATCATTATCAAATAGTCGCAACCTAATAATAGAATCTTGTATGTTTGAAACGTAAGATATAGGTTTCATTGTCAAATTAAGGCCATGTAGTTGGTACAGAGTCTATAACCATCTCGGGTGCACCATTAGGAAGTCCCTTACCAGGACCAAGAAAATATTGATTTCCTTCCAAAGGCGACCTCGGAGACATTCCGCCAATACCATATATTTCTTTAAGCCTGAAGCCTTTCCATAAACTTCTTCTTTCTAAACCAAGTTCTTTTTCAATTTTCCAAGCTTTGTAATAGCTGATCTGATCTTTTGACGCGTTTGAAAAAAGCCCGACAGAGTACTGTTGGCTGCCATTTATCGGTCCAAGAGTGTTGAAGGCTTGGGCATCTGTAACGAAAGTGCCGTTTCTACCAATCGCAGGGTAGCCTCTATAAAAACTGTCTGGAGAAACATTGTAGCCAACATCATCCTGTAGCATTTGATTTTGACGCTGAGTAAAAGACGACTCGTTTGCTTTAGGACACAACCCCAACGGATCCACCCACCCCCAAATATTCGGGGCATAAGCATAAACATTCTCCCCGGCAGCAAGCCCGAGTGGATCTTGACTTATGAAAGAGCAAATGTGCGGGTCAAAGTACCGGTGGCGGTTGTAGCACAGCCCGATTTCTTCGTCCCAGTACTGACCCTGCATGCGCAGGGGTTGGGCGATCTCATCCGCCAGGACCTGTTCGACCCGGCCCAGGGCGTCGTAGGTGGCCGACCATACGATTTCGCCGTTGGGACGGGTCAGCTCCTGGGGTAGCCCGTTTGGATCGTTATGATAGTAATAGACTTGGCCGTTGCCGTCAATGACGGCCAGGGGTTCGAAGGTACCCGGGTAATAGACGTATTCGCGGGCCGGTTGGTCATCGAACTGCTCGGACAGCAGGACGTCGCCGTCCCAGGCAAAGGTCGTGCGCACGCCATTGACGCTCTTTCTAACGCGCCGTCCCAGGGCGTCGCAGGCCATGCGGATGGTGTTGTCGTCGGCGGTGCGGACGGTGCGCAGGCGGTTTTGTTCGTCCCATTCCAGGCGGATCTGGGGTGCATTTTTTTTGGCCCCGGCGCGTTTGACAAGGTTGCCGGCGGCATCAAAACAGTAGGTCGTGCCTTCGTGGGTGGCCGTGCGCAGTCCGGATTGGGTGTCAGGAAGATGGCTTAGCAGGTCACCGGCCGGATCATAAGCGTAATTTCTGACCTGTTCCATGGGATCGATGAAACCGATGATGCGGCCCATGGGATCATAAGAAAAGCGCCAATTGCCCTTGCCACTGTCTTGTTTGGCGATCAGGTTACCGACAGGATCGTATTGGTAGCTGCGGTCGATCTGATTCAAGTTAGATGATATGCGTTGATGGATGAGCCGGCCGTCAGTGTCGTAACCGTAGGTGCGAGTCAGGCGCTCGCTGAGCTTTTCGACAGTAATTTGGCCCAACCGGTTGCGGTCAAAGCATACGGACGGTTGGTCGTTGATGGTAATAGCCGCAACTTGGCCGTCGGCGTCGTAGTCATAGACGATGCGGTTGCCGTGATTGGTGGTGCGGCCGGTGCGTAGCCCGCTGGCATCGTAGTCGTATTTTACTTCGAAGCCGCCGCTTTGTTCGGCAATCATTCGCCCGTCGGGGTCAAAGGTGCGCTCGACGCGGATGTCCGGGGATTCAAAGGCGATCAGGTGGCCGGCCGGGTCCCAGGAAAAGGTTTCTCGTTCTTCGTTTTCAAACAACTTGGTGACCATGCGCCCGGCCGGATCATAGGTAAAGGCGATCGATTGTTGCAGCGGGTCGATGCTTTGGATCAATTGGCCGGCCGGGTCATAGTGGTAGTGGTGGCTTTGGCCGTGGTAATCGGTCTGAGTGGTCACGCGGCTGGCTGGATCGTAGGTGAACCGATGGGTTTGACCCTTTTCGTTGGTGACGCAGGTCAAACGCTCTTCGGTGTCGTAGCTGTAAGAAACGCTGGTGCCGTCGGCGTTGATGCGCCGTGCCATTTCGTTGATGCCGGTGTATTCAAAGCGGGTTTGGGTACCGTCGGCGGCGGTGTAGCGCAGCAGGTTGTCTTCCGGGTCCCATTCAAAGCTTTGGCGCCGTCCGGTGAGCGATACGGCGGCGTTCAAGCGTGATTTTTCATCATAGCTGTAACGGGTAGTTTGGCCGGTCGGATCGATGATGGCGGTGATATTGCCGAAAAGATCGTGCTGGTAATGGGTGCGGTTGCCCGATGGGCTGATCACGGTGGCGATCAGCCCGCTGTCGTCCCATTCAAAGCTGGTGGTGCGATCCTGGGGATCGCTGATGGCGGCAAGTTCGCCCGTGCGATGATAGGTGTAGCGGGTGCCGTGGCCCAGCGGGCTTATTTTTTCGATCAGCCGGCCGTGATCATCGAAACGGTATTCGCTGATATGATCATTGGGATCCATGATCTGGATGGGCCGGTGATTGTCATCGTAGACAAATACCATGCGGCTGTCGTCGGGTTGGGTGATTTCAATGACGTTGCCGGCTGCATCGTAGTCATAGCGCGTGGTACGCTCAAGCGGATCGGTCACCGCGATGACCCGTCCGACGTCATCGTAGCTGTAGATGGTGGCCGCGCCGGTGGGATCAACCACTTTTGTGGGCAGTCGGCCGGTGTTGTAATGGTAGTGCCAAAGATGATCCAACGAGTCCGTTACCCGGGTGCAGCGGTCATAGGGCAGGTACTCAAAATGGTAGTCATATAGGCCGTGGTCCCCAAAGCCGTGAATACAGCGGCCCTTGTGATCGTATTGGTAGTGAAAGGACAGATGGTTGCGGCTGCTGTGGCGGATCATGCGCCCGTCTTGATAGGCGTAGCGCTTGCCATGGCCGAATGCATCGATAACTGCGGTAAGCGCGCCGTCCTGGTACTGGTAGCTTACAAGCAATTGCTTGTTGCAGGTCATTTGCACGATGCGGCCGTTTTCGCAGACGATCTCAATGGTGCGGCCACTGCTGTCGTTAATGGCACTTAAAATGCCATCCCGGCGGATGAAGGTAAGATTATTGCCGTTGATGTCGCTGATGCGGGTGACCGAAGAAATCTGTTTTTCAAAATCGCGTCCAAAATGAAAGCTGACGCCGGACTTTAGTTTGACCTGATAGCCAGCCGGGTCGGCTGACAGCATGGCGCCATTGGCCACTTCCATGATTGGTGTATCGGTGGGCAGCGACTCAAAAACCGCGCCGCCGGGGCTGCCGTCGTAGAAAAGGACCATGTCATCTTCGAGCTCAAGGCGTGCATCGGCCGGGGTTTGCCAGCCGGTGCCCAAATAGCCGCTATAGCTGACCCGCGAGCCATAATGGCGTGTCCACGATAGCGGGATGCGCCCGGGCAGGGTAAAATCGGTTTGGGTCAGGATCACTTCCCCTGTCACGGAGTTGACCGGATCTCCGGCCGCCGAGATGGCCGTGGCGTCGGTAACCTGGACACTTTTATCTCCGGCGCGAGTTATGGTGGTTTTGGCTCTATTATCGGTTGCCTTTCGGGCCAGCTGGACTTTTCGTTCAGTTAGCGTGCCTTTAGCTGCCCGATACCCTTTTCTGACACGCGGTGCCAATACCCCCAGAACCCCAAAACCCGTAAGCCCGATGACCGCGCCTATCACACCATCGGTGGCCGCCTGAGTGGCGATTTCTAGTGGCGGTAGCGCATTGTCGACCATGGCCGCGCCGGTGCACTGTTCGGCGACTGATCCGGCCGCGCCGGATAAAAAGCCCGTGGCGGCCATGGTGCCCAAGGCCGATTTGCCCAGGATGGTCCCTGCTGTTCCCGCAGCGACGCCGGCTTCGACCACGGCCCCTACCCCGCCGCCGATGACGCCGATAGCCCCACCGATCAGGGCGGCTTTGGCCACCTTGAAGCCGTCCACCGCTTTACCGGTTTGCTTCTGTCGATAATATTCGATTCCGCCGCCGATGGCCGCACCGATGGCTGCGCCGATCAATATAGCGCAAAAGATAAATTCTCCAGTGGGATCAATGCCGTTGATGGGATCGCCGTTGCAATAGGCGTAAAAGTTGTCGCCGCCGCCTTCCAAAAACAAAGGGTCGAGCGACAGATAGCGGCCCAAGTGCGGATCGTAGTAACGTGCGCTGCTGTAATGCAGGCCGGTCTCGGCATCCAGGTAGTGGCCGGCAAGGCGCATGGGTTGGTGCAGATCGGCGCCGATCATGATGCGGGCGTTGCCGAAGGCGTCGTAGTCGGCTTGCCAGGCGGTGGCGCCGGACAGGTCGGTCAGGCACAGGGTCTCGTAGCGGTGGCCGAAGGCGGCGTAGTAGCTTTGCTGGTTGTCGCGCAGAGCCAGCAGTGCTGGTGTGCCGGGAAAGAAGAGATAATCGATGGTTCGGTCGCCGTCGGCACTCAGGATGATTTCACAAAGCAGTTGGGCGCCGGCCCAGGTGTAGCGGGTGCGGGTGCCGTTGACCTGTTTTTCCACCCGTCGGCCAAAGGCATCGTAGGCGTAGTGTGCCCGGGTATCTTTAAGGGTTGCGCGGGTGAGCCGGTTGGCCGATTGCCAGTCGTAGGCGGCGCTGCCGCCGGGTCCGATGCTTTGGGTCAGGTTGCCCAGGGCGTCGTGGTCAAAGCCGGGCTGGGCGATGCGGTCGGCGGCGTTGATGGTGTAATCGGTGATGCCGTCAGACAGGCGGTTGGCTTTGGCATCGATGGAAAAGGATTCGCAGCGATCGGCTTGATCGCTGTGCACGCCAAGCAGCCGGCCTTCGTTATCGTAGGCGTAGTGGATGGTGTGCTGGCCGTCGTGCAGTTGCGTGACGCGCTCGAGCAGGTCGCGTTCGAAACGGCGGTCGAAGATGGGGTCTTCGGCCAGGGGGCTGGTCAGGGTCATGCGTTCGGGCAGCCCGCTGGGCGCGGTGTGCTGGAGAAGTTTAAGGCCGTTGGGGTAATCGATGCGTTCAAGGGCACCGTTGAGGCTGTAGCCGATGCCGATGGTGCGATCGTTCCAGTCGGTAATTTGGCTGATGCGTTGCTCGCCGTCGCGCTCAAAGACAATGGTTTGCCCGCTCGGGGCAATGATACCGGTTAACAGGCCGCTTTCATTGCGCTGGTAGGCAACGGTTTGGTTGTTAAAGGTTTCCGAGCACAGGCGGCCGTTTTCGTCATAGTCCAGCACAAGGGTGCCGGCCGGGTTTTGGGCGCGAACGACTTTGTCGTTTTGAACTGTAAAGTGTGCCCAGGTGCCGTCGGTGTAGCGGGCGGACCAACTGCCGTTTTCCCGGTCCACGGTGTAATCGGCCACTTTTTCATTGTTGGCCAGAAAGGCTTGCAGGCTGCCTTGCTCGGTATAGGCAAATTCAAAGGCGGCGCCGTCGGCAAAGCGGATGCGCGATGGGGCCTTGCGATCTTCGTAGTCAAAGGTGGTGGCCTGCCCGTTGGTATCGATCATGCGGGTCAGTCGCTCGTGCGCGTCGCGTTCCATGCGCGTGACATGGCCGTTGCGGTCCGTATGGGCGCACAGGTTGCCATAGGCGTCATGAACGGGCAGAGCGCTTGTGCCGTCGGGGTAGTCGATGCGCGCAAGATGATTGTCCTCGTCGTAATCAAAGACCCACGTCTTGCGATTGTTTTCCATGCGGATGGCGCTAAGCAAGCTTTGCCTATGCGTGCTGACGACATTTTCTCTTTCCTGCAGGTCGTAATCGATGCGGTTGCCGGCCGGGTCGATGATGGCGGTGGGGTTTTTGCAAGTGCTCAGTTCGTATTGAAAAAGCCTGCCTTCGCCGGTGGTCACGGCAACGCCTGCGGGGGTCTTTTGCAAGGCGGCCTGGGTCCCGTCTTTTTCTTTGATGGTCAGGGCGTTTTGCTCGGGATCGATGGCCACATCAACGCCCATGGCTTCATAGGCTTTTTTGTGCGCCTGGAGCAGTCGCAGGTTCCAGGCAGCTGCAAACAGATGCCGTTTGGCGGTTATCAGCCGGGAGGGATCCATGTCCGCTGCCGGTGGGCCGGCCGGTCGATCAAAGGAGAGTGGCCGGCCGTTTTCATCTTCGAGCACATAGCGCGTAACCGGTCCAAAGAAGCAGGCCGATTCGTCGGCCGTCAGCATGGGCAGAAAATCGCGCAGAATAACAGGGTCGAAAAACCGGAAGAACAGATCGCGGCCGTTTTCGGCCCGCACCTGGAAAAAACGCCGCAGATGGGCCAGCAACGTTTTATTGTCGGCCTCGCTGGTAAAGAAAATGGACCAGGATCGGCCCCAGCCGTTGTCCATGAGCCAGTCCTGGATATCGGGCTGATCATCCAAGGGCACCAGGTAGGGTGCGGTTTGCTCGGCGACAATGGTGTTCTCACCGGTAAACAGGCTGAATTTGCGGATACCGGGGTCGCTCAAGCGCAAGAAGATATCGTCCCCATCGGTGACCGCGGCGGTGACCGCACAATCTATCAGCGCATAGTGTGCTGCCGCTAAATCCTTGCCGAGCAGTTTCTTTACTGTGTTCTGGGTCATAATGATTTTCCAGTTATTTGTAACAATTGCATACGAACGGCGCATGGGTTTTGGCGGCATTCTTAAATCCGCTGGCTTGCGAATTGCCTACGATCACATTGCCACTGGCTTCGACCAGCACGCCTTTGCCGCCGCAGTGATTGGTGCTGTCGCGCAGGCGGAAGGCCGGTTTGCCGTTGATGATGACCGTGTTGCTGCTTCCCTGGGCGGTCCATCGGTTTGAGCCGCAGCAGGCTGAATGCACGCCACCATCGCCTTTGCGTACTGCGGGTTTGCCGTTGACGATCACATCAGCCGAGCCTTGCGTGGCGGGGCCTGATACGATGTGCGGGCAGGCATTGCAGCGGTGTGCGTCAATGCCGCGCGCCTTATCTCCTATCCTTGCTTGTCCGGGCATGGGAAATGCTCCTTTTCCAAATTTCTCCTCTCCTTCCCGTTGCGGAAGGGGGAGTTCTTGCGTGCTATTTTTTGCAGTTTGGTGTTTTGAACGCGGTATTGGTTCACGTTTCCTGGTCTTATCCTTGTTTTAAGCCAATGGTTACTTGGACGATATCGGTTGTGGCGAATCCGATTAAACTGACTGCGGTTCGCCAGACGATGCAGAAGTGCTTTTTATCCGGTTCGATGAACAAGGTATCCAGGTTCATCCTGCGGATTTTGTTTTCTTCGTGCTTGTGATCGGTTCTGTGGGCGATTTGGCAGAAAAGCGTCACGTTGGGTAAATGAAAAACGGTGCTGCCCTCGGGTGTCAGATTGCTTAAGACTACTGCTTCGTTGCCCTGAAGGTAGCCGTCGGCTTGTAAATCCGGATGGGCGCTGTTGTAAAAGCGGGCATCGAAATCCTTGGGAGGCAGGGGGCAACGGCCCTTGCGCCAGCTTTGATCATAGGTGCCCGCATAGGCAGCGCGCGGTTGCCAGGCGCGGTTGTATACGCCAAAGCCAACCGGTGGTGGCCGATCGTTAATATGGCGGATCAAATGGCGCGGGTCCTCGATGCAAGGCAGGGGCTTGCCGGCCAGATGATGCTTGGATGTGACGGTATAAAAACCTTTGCCAACCAGGTTTTCGGCGCAGTATTGACCGGTGATCGCATCGATGCCCCCGAAGGCGTCTTCGTAAACGATCGGCCGCTGCGTAAACGGTTTGGTTGCGGTGATGGCATAGGTGCGGCTTAAGACACCGGCATAATTCCAGAAGCGGTCGCCAAAAACCATGATCCGTTTTTCTACTTTGCCGACTTTAAGGGCCACCGCTACCGATTGCGTCGGTTTGCCGCCCGGCGCATAGGCGCTTGCGCATAAAATGATATCGGTGCGCGGCTTAGGCGGCAGGATATCGGATTCATACCGGATGGCGCCGATATCATCATCGAAGAGATCGCCGTAGGCGATCGGAATGACTTCTTCGGCCGGTTCGCTGCGGCCGGAATGAAACGTAAACGTGCCTTTTGCAATAACCACAAGCAGGTTATCGCCGTTCGGGCCAATCAAAGGCAAGGCCGCGGAATCAATAAGGGCTGGGTGATCGAGTTTCATTTAAATGAAATTCCCCGGTGTCGGGATAACGCTTCCCCCGGTCACCGGCCCGCTGGGCGGCAGGGTCACCGGACCGGTGCCGATGATGTTGGTCAGCAGCGTACTGGTTTTGAAGGTTTGAAAATGGGCGTAAAACGATTGGGCCACAGCATCAAAGAGCGTGGCGGCATGCTGGCCGTCGTCTTTCATGGCCGCGGCCATGGCATTTTTAAGCGCCCCCGGGGACAGCTGGCCTTCTCCCGAGGATCCGCACGTAATCAGCGCCGAGGGCACATTGGGCGTCGGCGGCGCCATGGGCATGGGAGCGGCGGCAAACAAAGGATAGGTGAGCACACCGCATAAGCCTTGTTGCCAATGCAACCAGCCGTTGCCGACCGCCACGGCGATGGCGTTGCTGTATTCTGTTTCAAGTTCGGTTTTGCGCGGCGCTTTTGCAAAAATCAAGGGCGTCAGCAACGGGCCGGTTACGCCACCGGGCAGCAAGGTGCCGATCGGACCGTTGATGGTGACCGCGACCACCGAGGCCATGCGCATCCACTTATCGATGCCATCGGCGATGGCGGCGCAAACGCCATCGATATACTTTTCCATGGCGCGGCCGACCGTGCGTGCCGAGCTGGTATGGTAACGGTTCAGCGTGGGTTCCTGAAACAAGTTGGTGGGCGCATTGCTCTGGGTGGTCAACTCGGATGGCGTGAACGCTTGCGGATAGTTCGGTCCCATGTCGTGCCAGTTCACGGGAAGTTTAATCCCTTGTCCGGAGAAGATCCGTTTGGCGGTGTTGCTAAGGGCTGTGGGTAAGGGGGCCGGCATACGCTGTCCTTTAAGGTTGATGGTGTCGTCGAAAATGCGTTGATTCTCATTGCCGATCAAAGCAACGCAAGGAGGGATCGAGCCCCTCGCTTGATCCCAGTGTGCCGGGCTCAGCCATTCAAGATGATTTTAGATCCGGATATGGTAACCAGGCCCGAGGCATCGATTTTAATGTTGCCGTTTACTTTCAAGGTGTAATTGCCGCTCACCTTGTGGTTATAGTTGGCTGCGTTGGCATGCGTTTCGTTGGACGTGACGGACACATCGCGCGTGCCGTTTTGGACAGCCACGGTTTCGTTGCCGCTGGCAACGGTAACGCTGCGGTTTTTTTCCACGACTATGAACTGGTTGCGTTTGACTTCGGTGCGCATGTCGTTTTCCACGACTTCGTTACGGTCCTTGGCCGCGTGGGTGAAGAACTCTTCCGAGCCCTTGAGATCCTCGAAGCGGATTTCGTTGGCGTTGCCATCGCCTCCTTTGGTGGAGTTGGATTTGATCGTGCTTTTGGTCTTTTCGGCGGGAAGATCGTAGGGCGGCAGGTTCAAGCCGTGATAGACCCGGCCGGTGATGATGGGCCGATCCGGATCGCCGTCCAGGAAGTTGACAATTACTTCCTGTCCCACCCGCGGAATGTGAATGGCGCCCCATCGCGCCCCGGCCCAGTTCTGGGAAACCCGTATCCAGCAGGACATATTGCCGTCGTTATTGTGATCACCGCGCCGGTCCCAGTGAAATTTTACTTTGACGCGCCCATGTTCGTCGGTGTGAATCTCCTCGTCCTTGGGACCGGTCACGATGGCGGTCTGGCTGCCGGGGATCGTCGGCCGGCGGTGACGGCATTGGGGACGAAATTGCGAGTCATAAGGAATGCACGAAAAAAGGTTATAATACACATCACCGTCGGGTGCGCCGGTGCTGATATCCTGTTTGGCCTCATGGCGCACCTTGGTTAAAACGTATTCCTTGCCATTCATATCTTCCAGGGGGTGGTCCGAAAGTATAAATTTGCAGCCCGGCACAAAGCCGCGGATAGTGCTTTGACCGTGCAGCATAATCGTCTGCGCATCGTTTGCCTGCATGCGGATGTGGGCCAGCGTATTGCCTTCGCCTTCGGTAACGGCATAACCACCTGGATACTCATAAATTTCGCCTTCGCAGGTGGGTTTTGCGGCTACCGTGGTGTACTTCACGGTCATGTCATTGTTGGGTATGGTAAAATTGTAATCCCTGGCCATGTATTTGCCCGTCATCAGGCGGTTGATGGAGTGAAGGGCCGTGATGACCTCCTTGTCCAGATGGCCGCCCCGTGGACTTTGAAAAATCACTTTCGGTGTACTCCCTGCCATAAACGGCTTATGCTTATCGGCTTTATCGGCAAAAACCAGGGTGTGTTTTTTGTTTTCATGTTCGAAAAAGTAGAAGATGCCTTCGTACTCGCACAAGCGATTGATGAAATTCAGATCGGTTTCATTGTACTGCACGCAATACGCCTTGGGCGCGTAAGTGCCGGTAAGTTCCATGCGGTAGTCGATCGTTTGCGAAACGCCCTTGCCGGGCAAGGCGGCCAACACCTGTTTGATAATATCCGGCACAGAGGTGTCTTGAAAAATTCTGCAATCCACGCACTTGTTCAAAACCCACAAGGCCGGAACCATCACGGCGTGGTATTTGCTGATGCCGCCTTTGACGGAGGTCTCCATGGGCATGAATTCCACGATGATCCCATTGAAAAAACGTTCTTTTCCATTCGAGGAAGCAATGCCCACGGTCACATTTTTGCCGGCAAGTTGGTCAAAGGTGATGTCGTTTTTTTCCGAGGCCAGCGTAAGGGCGAAGTTAACGTCCCGCGAAATTCCTTCAACGCCGCTTAACGATAATACGATAAAAGCGTCTTCACCCAGTGGGGTGGCAATTCTTATCATCCGGTGCTGTTGCAAAAGGGCCATGGTTTTTCTCCGTTAAGAATTTTCGCTTGGCGCAATTGAAATCACTGATAATGCAGATCTATATTGTACCTTCGCTGATTTTTGCGCCAAGGTCTTTTAAAAAGTCCATCAAGCCATGCTCGAACAAAAAGGGATCGGGCATGGCAAATTCTTGTTTTGAAGTAGTTAAAATATAACTATTTCGGCTCAAATTGATGAGCTCATATCCACCAATATTCTCACCGCCAATGGAGACGCCACGGGCTATCATCAATTCTTCACCTTCAATTTTTTCGATGTGGTGGAATTTATCTATCTGCAATCCCCCTTGCGCGGGAGATTTGAAAAACTTTATCTCAATGGTGTCTACAATCCATTGTATTGCCGGAGCAGGTATTTCTATCTGGTCAGCAAGCAATTCGGTGACTCCAGTCGTTTTCCAGGTAAACCATTCCTGATTATAGATAATGATATGGTTGTTTTTTTTAAAAAAATCGATCTCTTTTCCCTTAAATAGGGGATGATCAAACCTTCTTAAAAATGTTGTGTCTGGGACGAGATTGTCAGGATTAATGAGGCTAAATTTTTTTTTCATCATCTTGCACCTTCATTGCACCGGATGGGTATCAAGCATTTTCATGCGGCCATCTGCCAGCATTTTGCCGATTGTTTGAGGGTTTTTGTCATAGGTGAAAGTCTCTACTACCCCGTAAGCGTTGCTGCACTCTTTACCTGTATAAGTTGTAATCCCATTGCCAGTAAAATATTCATTGGCACCAAGACGAGTTTGAATTTTTGCGCGAGTCTTAAATAAAACACGTGAATAATAATCATCAAAGTATTTATTTGAAAAACGCTTTAGGTGCTCCGTATTTCTAATGTCTAGGCCATCCTTTTTAGCGGCTCCCACAGCCCGAGCGTACTCGCCCGAGTATTCATTGTTCAGAACTTTGGCTATTTTATCTTGAGGAATATCTTTTAATTCTGATGCAGCAAACATTCCAAGTTTTTCATGGGTGGGGATAATGGTATAACTGTCGCTGTATTTGGCGGCATCGGTGGTATCGATCACCGCCAATTTATAGTTTTTGCTCGGATCGTATTTCAAACCCAGGCATTGTGAAATACGCTTGGGATCGGTGTCCGCGTTTTCGAGTTGATCGAAGGTGGTCGACCAATACCGAACCTTGCCATCTGTTTTCAGCCAGGTAGGGTGGGCATCGCCCACCATGTGATTCTCCACTTGGCCGCCGCTTGGGCAGGATTAGTGTCAGGAACCGATGATGTTGTTTTAATAGTTGCGCCTATGGTGGTGGGCAGTGCCCACCCTACAACTGATGCCGCCTTGGACGGATGTCTCCATGGATATGAATTCCACGATGATCCCGTTGAGAAAGCGTTCTTTCCATCCGAGGAAGCAATGCCCACGGTCACATTTTTGCCGGCAAGTTGGTCAAAGGTGATGTCGTTTTTTTCCGAGGCCAGCGTAAGGGCGAAGTTAACGTCCCGCGAAATTCCTTCAACGCCGCTTAACGATAATACGATAAAAGCGTCTTCACCCAGTGGGGTGGCAATTCTTATCATCCGGTGCTGTTGCAAAAGGGCCATGGTTTTTCTCCGTTAAGAATTTTCGCTTGGCGCAATTGAAATCACTGATAATGCAGATCTATATTGTACCTTCGCTGATTTTTGCGCCAAGGTCTTTTAAAAAGTCCATCAAGCCATGCTCGAACAAAAAGGGATCGGGCATGGCAAATTCTTGTTTTGAAGTAGTTAAAATATAACTATTTCGGCTCAAATTGATGAGCTCATATCCACCAATATTCTCACCGCCAATGGAGACGCCACGGGCTATCATCAATTCTTCACCTTCAATTTTTTCGATGTGGTGGAATTTATCTATTGGCAATCCACCTTGCGCGGGAGGCTTGAAAAACTTGATCTCAATGGTGTCTACAATCCATTGTATTGCCGGAGCAGGTATTTCTATCTGGTCAGCAAGCAATTCGGTGACTCCAGTCGTTTTCCAGGTAAACCATTCCTGATTATAGATAATGATATGGTTGTTTTTTTTAAAAAAATCGATCTCTTTTCCCTTAAATAGGGGATGATCAAACCTTCTTAAAAATGTTGTGTCTGGGACGAGATTGTCAGGATTAATGAGGCTAAATTTTTTTTTCATCATCTTGCACCTTCATTGCACCGGATGGGTATCAAGCATTTTCATGCGGCCATCTGCCAGCATTTTGCCGATTGTTTGAGGGTTTTTGTCATAGGTGAAAGTCTCTACTACCCCGTAAGCGTTGCTGAACTCTTTACCTGTATAGGCTGTGATCCCGTTGCCGGTAACATATTCATTGGCGCAAAGACGAGTTTGGATTTTTACTCGCGCTTTAAAAAGATCACTTGCATCCTGATCGCTAATATAACTATTGCTAAAAGCATCTATTTCTATTGAATCTTTAATATCTACCCCTTTGTTTTTCGCCGTCTCATACGCCTTCGCATACACTTTGGCATAGCCAGGTAGGGTGGGCATCGCCCACCATCTCCAATTGGCCGCCGCTTGGCCGGGAAACCTATGATGTTGTTTAATAGTTTGCGCCTATGGTGGTGGGCAGTGCCCACCCTACAACTGGTGCCGCCTTTGACGGAGGTCTCCATGGGCATGAATTCCACGATGATCCCGTTGAGAAAGCGTTCTTTCCATCCGAGGAAGCAATGCCCACGGTCACATTTTTGCCGGCAAGCTGGTCAAAGGTGATGTCGTTTTTTCCCGAGGCCAGCATAAGGGCGAAGTTAACGTACCGCGAAATTCCTTCAACGCCGCTAAACGATAATACGATGAAAGCGTCTTCACCCAGTGGGGTGGCAATTCTTATCATCCGGTGCTGTTGCGAAAGGGCCATGGTTTTTCTCCGTTAAGAATTTTCGCTTGGCGCAATTGAAATCACTGATAATGCAGATCTATATTTTACCTTCGCTGATTTTTGCGCCAAGGTCTTTTAAAAAGTCCATCAAGCCATGCTCGAACAAAAAGGGATCGGGCATGGCAAATTCTTGTTTTGAAGTAGTTAAAATATAACTATTTCGGCTCAAATTGATGAGCTTATACCCAGCGATATTTTCACCGCCAATAGAGACGCCACGGGCTATCATCAATTCTTCACCTTCGATTTTTTCGATGTAGTGGAATTTATCTATCGGCAATCCACCTTGCGCGTGAGGTTTGAAAAACTTGATCTCAATGGTGTCTACAATCCATTGTATGGCTGAGGCCGGAATTTCGATTTGGGTTTCAATTATACCAGGTTTTTTCCAGGTTACTAATTTTCGGATGTAAATGATGAGGTGGTTAGCCTTTTTAAAATAAAATTCTTCTTTGCCCTTAAAACACGGATTTTCAAATTTTTTTAAAAAACGGGTACCGGGGGTCAGGTGATCCGGATTGATTAGGCTGAATTTCTCTATCATTATATTACTCCCTTACTTAACTACACTGGTATCAAGCATTTTCATGCGGCCATCAGCCAGCATTATGCCGATTGTTTGAGGGTTTTTATCATAGGTGAAGGACTCTACTACCCCGTAAGTGTTGCTGCACTCTTTACCTGTATAAGCTGTAATCCCATTGCCGGTAAAATATTCATTGGCGCCAAGACGAGTTTGGATTTCTACTCGTGCCTTAAAAAGATCACTTGCATCCTGATCGCTAAAATAATTATTGCTAAAAGCATCTATTTCTATTGAATCTTTAATATCTACCCCTTTGTTTTTCGCCGTCTCATACGCCTTCGCATACACTTTGGCATAGTCATCATTCAGGACCTTGGGGATGTTATCCGCGGGAATATCTTTCAATTCCGATATGGCAAAAGCCCCAAGCTTTTCATGGGTTGGAATAATGGTGTAACTGTCGCTGTATTTGGCGGCATCGGTGGTATCGATCACCGCCAATTTATAGTTTTTGCTCGGATCGTATTTCAAACCCAGGCATTGTGAAATACGCTTGGGATCGGTGTCCGCGTTTTCGAGTTGATCGAAGGTGGTCGACCAATACCGAACCTTGCCATCTGTTTTCAGCCCTAAATGACCATTTCTATCGTTAGCGAATGTATCTTCGAAAAAGCGTACTACAAAACGATCATTTAGAGTTCCTTTTGCCGCCATGGCCTTGAGTTGATCGTCCGTGTACTTGGGTTTGTAGCCTTCAATTTCCAGCCGCTTTCGTGCTTGCTTGAGCCGGCCCACGGCCTCGTCCAAACTGGCGGGTGGTTTGCGCTTCTTTGCAGCAGGCGCGTTCGTGTCCGTGGAGGTCGTCTTGGGCGGTTCCGGCTCTGGCATATCGGCTTTGGCGTTCTTGCGGGATGCTTTTCCCGTACTTGCGGCGGCGCTTGTACCGGGGATCTCTTCTTTGGGCAGTTTGGATCGGGCGCCGACTTTTTTGAGCGCCGACGCCAGTTTTTGCAGCCGGTCGGCCACGCGGGTCAGGCGATGGGACTTGGTGATGATGTTGGCCGCTGCGCCCACGCCGCCGCTGATCAATGCGAACAGGATGGTCATGGTGGTGTCGGAGCATAGGGCGGCGCCCATATGGGTTTTTTCCAAAGCGTGAGTGGCGTCCCAGTAGCGGCGGACAAAATCCATCAGCATGGCGTTGGTTTGTTCATCGGTCGCCAGAATGTACAGGGTCGATCCTATGGCCAGGGCTTGTTCGCGGGTCTGTGTAAATGGGCGGATCGCTTGGGTGATCTCTTGCTGGAGCGGTTCCATGCACAAGGACAGCGCCGAGCGGGTGGCGGCGATCGTCACGCGTGCCGGAAACGTGATGACGCGCCACTCTTTTTTCAACATCGTCAGGTAAAAGGCCGGTGCTTTCTTGGCAAAGCCGACAAGATCCTCGATGGGATCGGTGAACAGGCCCTTGCCTGCCCTTTTGCCGTACGCCGCGGCTCGTTCGGCAGGGCTCATCTTGGCCAGCATGGCTTCGCATTGGTCGTACTTGTTTTGCTGCTCGGCGACCAGGTCGTCCAGATCCGCCTGAATGTCTATCTGGGCCGCATCGATATCGGGAACGGGTGCAACGCAGATGGGGATGACCGGCTTCTGGGTCATCGGTTCGACCTGCACGGCCCAGCCGAATCCCGGTTCGATGACCACTTTATACGCCCATTGGGTCAATTCACCGGCTGCCGCTTGGATGACCTCATGGTCCTCCATTTTGTAGACCAGATAGTGGCCCAGGCAATCCTCGGCCAGAAAGGAGCGCAGTTGACCGATGGTAAAAGATGCGTTGCGCTCGACGCAGGCCCACAACATCTGCTCGGCATCGCGTTCATGGTTATAGACCACAGTCTCGACGTCCGCAATGTCCTGGTGGCTCCAGAGTCTGTCCTGCACGTAGTAGCGGCAATAACCATCATCCAGCCACAATACGTGTTGGAGAAAGTATTTACTGTAGCGGCTCATCGATTTTCGGCTTTTCTTGTTTTGCTGGTTTCGGTGATTTCTTCTTCTTTTTGGCCGTCATGATCTTCGCGGCAGCCGGTTCGGCCTGGCACCGGCGGCGGTTAAATTCGAATTCAAACCCTTGCGCGCCCATGTGCACGGCAATGGTTTCGATGGGGATATCCTTGGCCATTTTTTCCAGGATTTTGCGCGACAGTTCGGGCAGCAGCGCGTCGCTCAGGATGTGATCCACATTGCGCGCGCCCGAGTCCACTTCGGTGCAGCGCGCGGCAATGCTCTCGACCAGCGCTTCGTCGTAGCTGAAGGCCATTTTGCGGTTGCGCTGCATGCGCGCTTGGATGCGGTCGAGTTTGATCCGGATGATCAGGCGCATGATGCCGTCGTGGATCGGATAGTAGGGCACCACCTGCAGCCGCCCCAGAAAGGCCGGTTTGAAGCGCTTCTGCAAGGCCGGAGTGAGCATGGTTTTCAAGGTTTCCATGTCCGGGGCATCCTGCTTGTTGTGGCAATGGTGCATGATCAGGTCGGTGCCGATATTGGAGGTCAAAATGATCAGTGTGTTTTTAAAATCGATCCGGCGGCCTTCGCCATCTTCGAGCACGCCCTTGTCGAACACCTGGTAGAACAGTTCGGTGACGTCCGGGTGGGCTTTTTCGATTTCGTCGAGCAGCACGACGCTGTAGGGCCGCCGGCGCACGGCTTCGGTGAGCACGCCGCCTTCGCCGTAGCCCACGTAGCCGGGCGGCGAGCCCTTGAGTCCGGATACGGTGTGGGATTCCTGGTACTCCGACATGTTGATGGTCACCATGTTCTGTTCGCCGCCATACAGCAGTTCGGCCAGGGCCAGGGCTGTCTCGGTCTTGCCCACGCCGGAAGGGCCGACCAGCATGAAGACGCCGGTGGGCTTGGCGGGGTCTTCAATGCCGGCATGGGCCGTGCGGACCACGCGGGCGATGGCACCCAGGGCGTGATCTTGGCCGATGATGCGTTTGCCCAACTCGTTTTCAAGGTTCAGGACCATGGGAATTTCATCGGTTAGCATGCGGCCGGTGGGGATGCCGGTCCAGCCGGAAACCACTTCGCTGATCGTTTGGGGGTCGACCTCTACCTTGATCAGCGGCTCGTTTTGCTGGATCTTACATAACTCGGCCTCCAGATCCCGCAGCGTGAGCCGGCAGGCCGCGATCATATCCTGATTCGGTAAATCGTCGTCATGCGCCTGCCGGATGTCGGCACGCGCCTGCCGGATCCGCATCACTATCTCCTTTTCTTTCAACCAGCGCGCGTTCAGCGTGGCCAACTCGGCTGCGGTCTGGCGGCCTTCCGTCTCAAGCACGGCAATGCGTTCACCGTGATCGCGGCCGATCCGCTGTTCATCGCTCAGTCGTTCAATTTCGCGGGCAATGTGTTCGAGGCGACGTTGCGCGGCTTCGATCGGTTGGGCCACCGCGTCGGCCTCCATGGCGATGCGAGCGCAGGCGGTGTCGAGGACGCTGACCGATTTATCGGGCAGTTTGCGCCCTGAAATGTAGCGGTTGGAGAGGCGCACGGCATCCACCAGGGCCTCGTCTGTGACGCTGACCTGGTGGTGCTGCTCGAAGAGCGGACAGATGGCACGCATCATCAGCAGGGCCTGGGTTTCATCGGGCTCTTCGATTTTGATGACCTGAAAGCGGCGCGACAGGGCCGCATCTTTTTCAAAGTACTTTTTATATTCCGCCCAGGTGGTGGCGGCAATGGTGCGCAGTTCGCCTTTGGCCAGCGCCGGCTTGAGCAGGTTGGCGGCATCGCCTGCGCCTTGGGCGCCACCAGCGCCGATCATGGTGTGGGCCTCGTCTATAAATAGGATAATGGGCACCGGCGAGGCTTTAACCTCTTTGATGACCTCCTTGAGCCGGTTTTCGAATTCGCCTTTGACGCCGGCGCCGGCCTGCAACAATCCAATGTCCAAGGTGCGGATTTCAACGCACTTAAGCGGCCCGGGCACATCGCCTTGCACGATCCGCAATGCAAACCCTTCCACCACCACAGTTTTGCCGACACCCGCCTCGCCAGTGAGAATGGGGTTGTTCTGCCGTCGCCGAATCAGGATATCGGCCATCTGGCGGATCTCGGCGTCCCGGCCGATCACCGGATCGATCTGCCCGGCGCGCGCGCGGTCGGTCAAATTGATGGTGTACTGATCCAGTGCTCCGCCGTCCATGGATCCTGAGATGGCCGTGGTTTGCGATAAGGACGCGGCGAAACGCTGCTCGGCCGAGCCGGCGGTGATGTCCCCGAAATGATTACGCAGCGTTTCCAGCGAAATGGCCATTAGTTCCGGCACATTGGAGCGCAACGTCTCGGCAAAGTAGGGCACGCGCAGCGCGGTCAGCATCAGGTGCCCGGAACAGAGCGCCCCCGCGCCAAAATCCACCGAAGCGCACAGCCAGGCCTCGGCCAGCAATTTGGGAATCCGTGGAGACAAAGCCGGCGTGCGCCCGTTGCCGGTTTTGAAACGGGCGATCGCAGCGGTCAATTGAGCCTGAACGCGTCCCTGGTCGATCTCGAAGCGTTTCAAAAGGCAGTGAATATCAAGGGCATCGTCGTCAAGCAGTTTGAGGAAAAAATGCTCGATCTCCACCTCGTAGTGGGTGTTGGAGTGACACATGCCGGCGGCTGCTTCCAGCGCCTTGCGACAGGCCGGGTTAAGTTTCGAGACCAGCGATTTTAGATCCAGGTGCGTCATGAGGTCCTTTCGTTCAATGCGGCCGAGCGCTGTTTGTTGCTTTCACGACCACATTGCCTTCATAAGGTATCAGTGGGCTACGCAGCATCACCGTACGGCCCAGGATGGGAGGTTGCCTCTTCGATCCCAGGCTTATTGCCGGGATTTCCTTGCCAAGGATGATCAGGCAGACGTCGAATTCGTACTCGATGCCAGCCAGGTAAGCGATCAGCTTCTCGATCAGCTCCAAGTTGCGGCTGTGCGGCGCAAAAGCCATGTAGTGCTTCCAGGACATGGGCCCGATGTTGACTCTGAAAAAGGAACTGGTATCGCGAATGCTTCGCCCGCAAAGGGCATCTTTTTGCAAAGTGCTGTTTTTGCTACCCAGGCGCGTGCGGTCATTGGCGTGAATGGGGATCAGGCGTTCGACAAACTGCTCGATGCGAACCGGTGCGCCGGTCGCGTGGGCCACGATAGTTTCGATCGCCGCAACGGTCGGAACCGTGCGCGCAACCAAACCGCAAAAATAGCTCAAGCGCCTTCGGACGGCGCTGAAAAACGCGGGATCTACCGCGGCTTCACGCTCGGTTGCCCCCGCCAGACTTCCAAAAATCATAGAAAAAGGATCGCGGCCATCAGACCGGTAGTTTTCCGGCAGCCGGTTTTTTTTCCAAGCCAGGTAAAACAAAGAGACCAAGCGATGATGAAAAAGATCCAGAAAATCGGTAAAGACATGATCTTTCTTGTAGTTGCTGTTCTGCGCATGGCTGTTGTACCAGTGAGGCAGCACGCCCATGGGTCCGATGAGCCCCATGAAGTTGATGGTCATTTGCGGCGGGGCATCCGGCCCGTTGGTGCTAATGTGCTGGATGTCACTGGCCGCAAACGAAAAACCCGGCTTGACCCTGAAATGAACGGGGTCATCCGCTGGACTTAGGCCCATGCCTGGCGCTTTGCCACCGGCAGACAGCTCCATCAAGCGTACCGCCCTGAAAAAATTAAAGCGGTAAGCGCTTTCGAACAACCGCTGTTGGACCTCATTGGGTTCTTGCATGCATGCGACCTTATCAGGCGTTAAATCAGAATCCGGTTTCCATTCCGCGGCGGCCAAGCCTTGATGTCGCCGGTACGCTGCAGACTCTTTACGATCAGACGCGTGAATGAATTGATTGAGACATACTGGGCCAGAAAGTGCTCCAGAACCGATGCGAAAAGATAGACACTGGAGCCGACGTAATTATCTTCATCGAACTGAATGGTCACTTCCACGCCCCGGCAGAAAGAACGCCCAATGCGCATCGTCTCATAGCAGTACGCGATGGACGCAATGCCGTCGATCTGTTGCTGCGATATGGCAGAATCATGGATATCGTAGAGTTTGAGCAGTTCCTTGAGGCCCTGTCCGTTTTCCGTCAGCAAAGAGAGATAGTTAAGCGACAGGTGCGAAATGAGACGCCATTGCATCCGGCTGCCCGGCTTGGGTCGCACTGTGGGCGTGGGCTTCATCAGGCAACCGATGCCCTCAATCGGGCACTCTTGTTCAAGAAAAAAGTCCCTGGCAAAACCGCCGGGTGTCAGCCGCGCCGGCAAGTCGCGATTGGTACAGGTGGTGTGCACAGTCAACGTGGCACATTGCGGCTGGGCAGCGGCCATACCGGCATCGGTGAACGACAGGGAGACATCCATGCCCTGGTCCCCCTTGCGCGGCGAAGGCGAGCGCTGGATATGCCAATAGGCCTCCTGATCTTCTTTTTGACCATAATGCCCCACCGAGTAAAAAGGGTGATAGACGATTTCACTATCGCCTTTGTCGGCAACCCCGGTCACCTCGTCAATGCTGAACACTTCGGTGGTGCTCTTGGTGTTCGCGTCGTGATAGATGGGGTATTGTGTCCGCTGGTGTTCGATCCGCACGGGCAATGCGATCTGTTGAAAAAGGTTCACGGCCGGTGAGGCATAAAGGCAAAAAGTGTCGTTGTCGATCAGCAGAGATCCGACGCCTTTTTGGTTCAGGTATATGATAATTTCGAGGCTGTCGCCGGCCATGGCGCGCACTTGATCCATCCCCGCGATATCGAAGTAGAGGTATTTTTCGGGGAAGGCGAAGTATTCATACAGCAACCGGTAACCGTCGAAGGATTGTTGCGGCCATGGCAGCAACGCCTCGTCCGGACCAAACCCAACCGGAACAATGTGATCGGGGGTAAGGGAAAGCGTCCCTTCTTGGCGCCGGGTTCCCTTTTGCTGTGAATAGGAAACGATCCGCACTTGGACGGTGTTATTCAGGATCAGTTCGTACAGCTTGAAAATATGCTGTTGGTGACCATTGAGAAATAAACGCAAGCTGTGCGGCCACGCAATCCGGTCAAGCGTCAGCTTGGGCGCCATATTCAGTTCAATTCGCAATCCCGCGACCGCACCGATACCGGGATTGTAAGGCAAGATGAATTCAGCGCCGGCGACCTCCACAGGCAACAGACGCACCGCCTGAGTGGTCGTAAAGAGTATTCTGCTATCCTGGACAGGCGGTGTGAACAGACGCGCACCCTTTGCAATCACATGTCCGGCGGGCGGCACATTGAGAAGGCGCGGAGCGAATTTGACGGTGGTCATCGACGGCAGCGGTCGCGTGTAGTGCGGGTAAATCACCTGAAGCAGGGATTCGGTCAATTCTGGGAAGGCATCATCGATCTTTTTCTGTATACGCCCGGTCAAAAAAGCGAATCCTTCGAGCAACCGCTCCGTATGCGGGTCCTCACACCGATCGGTCTGCAGTTGCAAACGTCCGGCGATTTTGGGGTACTTTTCGGCGAATTGGGCCCCCGCCTCACGAATAAAGGTCAACTCTCGCTCATAATATTCCAACAAAGGGTCATCCATGGGATCAGTCTCATCGTAATGGCGGCAACAATCCACCGATAGCCGAATTATTTAACGTTATCGATTTTGTACTCTCCGCGACTGGAAGAAAACCAGGTATCGAAGCAGATCGGCTCTTTAATTGGATCCGCGTGCAGAGTGGCCTGGACGCTGAAGCATAAGTTTTGACCGTAGCCTTCTTCGGGACGGAACTGCACCAGAACCTGTTTCAGGCGTGGTTCAAAGGTGGCGATGGTCTGTCCAATGATCGTCTTCAATACGTTTTGAACATGCGGGCTTTTGGGGTTGCGCGCCGCGAAATCGTCCAATCCGTAAACGTAGACGGAACAGTTAAGATGTTTGTACCGCGCCGATGGTCTTTGAAGAGCACACCGTGTATTGAGCAGGTTTTCCACATCCCGCAACACGGCGTTGCGCACGATCTGCACGTCGGAGATGGCATCTCCCGGATCGCGGCCGTTCAGATCTAAAGCGAGCCGGTCAAATAGTGACAGCTGCAAATGTTGCTTTTCCTCGAACGCACGTTGAACCATTGCCGCCCTCCCCCGGATTTTTTACCCTCGAATCCGGCAGAGAGAAAAATTCTCTCTGCCGGAAAGTTCAAGGGCGCGATGTAACGTTTACGCTTTGCAGTTTTTCTGCAGATCCCATCCGGCCGCCATGTTTCCGGCGGCCTTGCCGCCCTGACGGTCTTGTTTCGTATAGGCCCAGCTGATTTTGCCATAAGCGATGGCCACCGATTCAGTCGGCAGGTCTCCTTCTCCGGCACCCTGGATGGTCACGCCGCTGATCAGGCAATTGGTCAATTTATACTCCATAAACTTGACCTTATCTGTTCCAGCGCGGCACAGCTCCACGATGATTTCATCAATATGGGTGCCGTCGGCACACGCCAGCGACAAAGCCGGCGATGCGATATCGAGCTGTTTGGTGAAGGAAAAATCCTGAAAGTTCGCTCTTTCGGCGCTGGCACCGCCAGAACTGCTTGCGGTTGACGAAACGCTCTGAGTAACGCCGTGATTATAAGAAATCACTTCGATCCAGTCTTTGTGTTTTTCATCCGTGCTTTCACCGTTGATGTCCTTGATTTTAATAAACGCATCAAACGCCATAACTCTTTCCTCCTATGAAATGGGTAGCGGGTAATGAGATGGACCGCTTGGCAAACGCGTTCGCGGTCGGCTCCTGCATTCGTCTCCAAAGTGCAGACGAAATTAAAACCAATCAATTAATAGGCAGTGGTCTGGCGGCGCGGTGAATGAGAACCCGCTTCAGCGAAGAGGGAGGGATCAGTAATTCGCCTTAATCCAAATGGATCCGGCAGTGTGATACCGCGCGTTTATTTTGGGCCGATCATCGATCAACCATTCGCCGGCGGCGGTAGTTCGGCAACCAGGCGCAGGGAGACGGTCAGTTCATCCAACTGGTAATGGGGCCGTAAAAAAGCGACGGCTTTATAAGCACCCGGCTTGCCGGGAATCTCGGCCACTTCGATGCGGGCCTCGCGCAAGGGATAGCGCGCCTTGATTTGCTGGCTGGCATTGTCATCGAGCACCACGTAATTGCTGATCCAGTTGTTCAAAAAGCGCTCGGCCTGACTGCGCGACATGAAGCTGCCGATTTTGTCCCGCATCATGGATTTCAGATAGTGCGCGAATCGGCTTACCGCCATGATATACTGCAATTGAGACGACAGACGTGCATTGGCATTTGCCAGGTCCGAATCGTATATTTTGGGCTTATTGGCGCTTTGCGCACTGAAAAATGCCGCATAGTCCGTGCCTTTACAGTGGACCAAGGGAATAAAGCCCATATCCCCGAATTCTTTTTCCCTGCGATCGGTGATGGCAATCTCGGTAGGACATTTCAGGGCAATTTCGCCTTCATCGGTCTTGAACGAGTGGGTTGGCAGCCCGTTGACCAGACCGCCGCCTTCGACGCCGCGAATGGCCGCGCACCAGCCATACTTCGCAAAAGCATCGGTCATGCGCATGGCCAGGGCGTAGGCTGCGTTGCCCCATAGATACTTTTTGTGGTCGGTACCGTCCACATCTTCTTCGAAGTTAAAATCTTCGACCGGTATGGTGCGGCTGCCGTAGGGCAATCGCATCAAGATATGGGGCAGCGTCAGGCCCACGTAACGCGAGTCTTCGGATTCCCGAAAAGACTTCCACTTGGTATATTCGGCCGACGTAAAAATTTTGGCGATATCGCGAGGCCCGCCAAGTTCGGTGAAGCTGTCCCAATTAAACATTTTAGGTGACGCAGCCGCGATGAACGGCGCATGCGCGGCGGCGGCCACGCCGGAAATTTTTTCCAACAGCGACATGTCCTGCGGGGCGAAGCCGAATTCATAATCGCCGAGGATCACGCCGTATGAGTTGCCCCCGAACATGCCGAATTCCTCTTCGTACACCTTTTTGAAAATGGCGGATTGGTCGAATTCCGGCGCCTTTTCCATATCCTTAAAAAGCTCTTTTTTGGTGACGTTCATCACCTTTACTTTCAACTTTTCGCTGGTCTCGCTCTGCTGTATAAGGTAGTTAAGCCCGCGCCAGGAAGCTTCCATCCTTTGAAAGGATTCATGATGCATGATGACATTGAGCTGCCTGGAAATCATGCGGTCGAGTTCGGAGATACGCGCGTTGATCATAGCCTCGGTATTTTTGGAGATCTTCATCTGGCCAGCCATGACCTCTTTGGCGAATTCGACAATCAACTGTTCAGCCCATGACCGTTGGCTTTCCTCGCGGACCATGTTGCTGTCGCGGATGATGGTATCCAGAAGATCAACTTCCTGGACCGGTTGGTCGGTAACTGGCTCTTGGGGTAAGGCGTGCTCTGCCATTGTCTTCATCCTTTCAGACTATTATTCTTACTTCTGGTCGCCATCATCTTTGACGTCGGCTTTCGCTTCACTGATCCGAGCCAATTTATCCGTGCTGGCAATCACATCCTGAAGAAGGGATTCAAGCTTGTCATTGCCGTCCAGTTTAGCCATTAGATTGTAAAGTTTTTTTCGTGCTTCAACAAGCTTGCGGATAGGTTCGACCTGTTCAGCAATTTTTTCAGGATGAAAATCGTCCATGCTCTTGAAAGTCAATTCAACTCCCATGTTGGTTGCGCTTCCCTCTTCGAGCTTGTTTTCGACCTGAAACGCCAATCTGGGCTTCATGCCTTCCAATATTTCGTCAAAATTGTCACGATCCACTTCTACGTATTTGCGTTCCTTGATCGGCGGCAGCGGCTGTTCCGGTTGCCCCGACAGATCGGAAAGCACACCGACCACAAAGGGAATTTCCTTCTTTTCAGCCGCATCTCCGGTCTCCACGTCATAGGTGATATGGACGCGCGGCGGACGCACACGCTTGAGTTTATCCTGGGTACTGTCGGCCATTTCTTCCTCCTATTGGTTTGAATGGGCGAATCGGCTCTGTTGGGGCCGGCCGGCGCCAGATTAAATTGTCTTTGATCCACCTGCGGGGCATTTTGTCCAACGCTTCCACGCCAATCAAGTTCGCCGGTAGGCCGCGGCCCTGGTGACATTTAAAAGGCAAAGTTTTTCAAAAAGGGTTTTGGTCCGATCCGTTTCTTCGGTGCCGTTGGCACTCAGGCAGCGGTAAAGCGTTTCGACCACTTCGGCCACCCAAGATGGGTGTTCCCATTTTTCCAGGTTCAATGCTTCGATCAACTTATAAAGCTCTTCGACAATGGGACCCGCCAGATCGACACGATCGGCTTTCAGACATAGCTTGGCGACCAGCAGCTGATATCTGGTTTTCTCTCTGATCGACGGTGCCAGGGCCGCAGCGGACAGCAACTGGTTCATCGCATTCTTTAAATGCCCTTGTTCGAGTTTCTCCAGAACCTGCTTCCACAGCCATCGTTCAGAGCTGCTGATGTCGCTGATGGCGTTGCGCACGGGCATGGGCATTTCGGCACGACCTTGATCTGGATAGGAAACTGGATCAACCGCGAAAGACTCCAAATGAGCTTGGGGAAAACCTGGGGTTCGACCGACTTCGATCTCCTCTTGGGGCGCGATTTCGCTTTTGTGCTTATCCTTGAAGATTCGGCCGACGACCCGCGCACAAGCTTCGATGGCCGCGATCATCTGAGTGAGACCAGGCGGATCGGGGGCGAATTTTTCATTCAGAACGGTGTCAAGATCCAGCGCTGCCGTGCTGCATTCCCGCAACTGCTCGGTTATGTCACTGTAAAACATCATGGAACAGGTATTGATCGATACCGCGAATTCTTCGGGGCTGATCTTGCCTTCGCCGATCAATGTCTCGCGCCTCTGTCTCTGTTCTCTGTCCAAATTCTGGTTGAACCCAATCAGCCTGGATTCCTCCCATTGACGATAATTATATCCCTTGGTCTGGATTGGATCGCAGAGGGGCACTTTGTAGATACTGCCAGGTAACCGTTCGTTTAAATACCTCAGGGGCCCTATCCGATAATCGAGGTCGCCGTCTTCGATGGGCGGATACAGAGTTGGCCAAAAGTGCTGGATGAGTCTTCGAATCAGTTCCAGTCCCTCCGCCAATCCTGCAAAACCATATTGATGAATCATCGCCTCAGTCAGCCAGACAGCGATCTGAAGGTCTTTGGTTTGGGTTGTCAGCGCTTCTCGGCACAGCTTAATGACCTGTCGCCAGTCCGAGTTTTTGACCTCTGTCTGCCACTCGCCTTGTTCGAGCACGTCATCGGCCCGCCGGGCTTCTTTGATCTGATCGTAAATCGGCGCGTAGCGCAAATCGTCTCCAGAGGGACTGGCGTGCGAGATGGGCTGCAAAAGTTCATCGAGCGTCAGTGCGGAATCCATTTAACATCCTTAGTCTTTGACGGTACGGTTTCGGACAAACAAACCAATCCCATTGCATTCGAGTGAACATGGCGCTTTATCCCGCAGATTTTTTGCAATTGATAATTTTTCTGGGTGGCTGTCCTGGCCCCGTATCGAGCAGCCGCATCACCGGTTGGATCTGGCTTTGATCGAACTGAAAAATCACGTCGATTTGCTTGACACCGAAACGGTTTAGATCCGTCACTTGGTTCGGGAACTGATCCGCCGTGAAGGTTTTGCGCCCACCGGAAAAATCGCGCAAGAATTTACCAAAGGCGCAGTAGCCTGTGTATCGTTGGGTCAAAGTGATATTTTCAAAATGTATTTGCAGAAGAACGCTCCCATCGCCGACGGCCGACCAATTAAATTTCTTTTCTACAGGGTATTGTTTGTTTTCAAGAACTGCCGCACCCTCCGGACTGTCGACTATCAGGCGCGTCATATAGGGTTTGACCCTGGCTTCGGCGTTGACATCGGTGGGATAGGCCGTCACGGTGACATTGAAGTTCTGCTGCTGACTGACGCCGCCGGAGCGGGAATTCCACCGTTTGCCCTGCTTTATAAAGTCGAAGAAACTGCGCTGAAAGTGAACCCGCGCATTTTGCCGCTCTCTTGCGTGATAACCACGCGCCGAACTTTGCTGAACAAAAGGCCGTGCATGCGTATACATGTACTGGTCTGCCAGTCCGCGATCGCCGAAAAGCAGTGCCGTCAATTGGTACTGGTCATGAACACCTTGTGTTCTGACGATCACTTCTTCATCCCACAGCTCCTGCAAACGACAGCCGGCCTGCAACACGGTGAAACGCCAGAGGGCATCCAGTGGTTCCTGGAACAAACTCCAGAAGGGATCCTTGATAGAATCTTTGAGAGGTACATCGTGTTGGGACAGCATCGAACGCAATGATGCGCTGGCCTTGTCGGCCGCGTACAGATGGGATTTAGCCTCGGCCGGATTATCACCGAATCCTGAAAGGGCGACCTGATGGGCGTAACCCAAGGAGGTTGTTATTCCCGTAAATCCTGTCATTGCCGTTTGGTATTGAATTAACGCTTCGCGGGCTTTGGCCAGTTTACTGTCATCCAACGTGCCCAAGACAAGTTTGGCGGCAACCGCCGTATTACCGCTGACCTTTCCGGCCATCTTGTTCCCCAGCTGTTTTACCGCTTTATTGTCCATTGCGGCGTCGCCGATGGCGGCTTGTCGCACGACGGTGAAATTGCGTACCGCCGTGAGCCATGCATCGTATTTTTCCTCATGCGAAGCCAGAAGACGCAGTGTGGGCCAGGTGTCATCCGAGGCTATCGGAAACAGCTCAGCTGCCATTTTCTGAATGAGTTGCATGTAGGGACTGTTTTCACTGGCAAGTCTCTCCAGTGCATTCAGCCATTCGGTGTCTTCTTTGAACAGCAGCATGCCTTTTTCGAATTGCGTGCACAGGGCCAGCCAGGCACCGTAATAGGCATCCTGGTATGATGCCACAAACGATTCCTTTTGCTGCACGATCGACAAAGAATGCGCCACTGCCGCATCCAGTTCATCGGCGACAAAATGGCCGATGAGTTTACGGCCTTCCAAGGTATACGCCGGCTTAACCGATGCGAGCGTGTCATCCGGCGCGGTGCCGCGCCAAAAGCTGTTCATGGTGACCGCTTGGCCACGCAGGTGTCGATTGACCCATTCCGTCAACCACCCCAGATTTCCCTGGCTTTCTGAAAAGTAATTGGCCAAAAGGCGCTGCATACCTGCCATTGTTTTGTTCAGCACCACGCGGTCTTTCTGCCAGATAAGATAGGTAATGTATGTTTCCTTATATCTATCGAGCGTATCGCTGGCCGATGACCGCTTATCGTCATTGAGAATCATCAGGGCGTAATCCGGGTCGGGCAGTTGGGCGAGTTGCTGCTCGTCAGCGCCCATAAACAGAGCGTTGAGCAGGTTGACCCGGCGAATAATGAAGGGGATGTACCGCACCGTAGGTTCGGCATTGTTTTTCTCCCAGCCGCCATCGGCAATCTGCCCTTCGATCTGATTATTGATGTCGGCGTCGAAATGCTCGTAAAAACGCTGGCAATAACGTTGTTTGAGATCCTTCTCCAAGGTGATGCTGGCCTTCAGCCCCAGACGCGGCGTACGCCAATCGGCATTGATGCGTTCCAGATTTTTGATCTGGGACCTGAACTCGGCCATTGTGGCGATGTCGGCGACCGGCTCGTTTTTAAAAAGAAGGGTTTTCCTGAACTCCGGAGATACGGTGTTGATGGCGGATCTGTTTTCATTCCACGAATGGGTCAACAGGATACAAAAGATCAGGACAACCGTCCCGAACCCTGTCAACCAGAGGTTATGGGTCAAACGGTGCCATTCCCTGGCCTGCCTTGTCAGTGAATACAGCGGGCGATCGAGTGGGAGTATCTTGGCGAAAAAGTCGTGCAGAAAAAAGCCGTTGCCCGTGCCAGGCAATTCATGGCGGATCATTTTGCCGGCGGTGTCGACATGAGTGCTGACGGGCCGCCCGGCCTGCTGCCCGCTGCAAAAGTAAACCCCGCGCAGGGGCGGCAACTCCTGGAAAGGATTATCTTTGAAGGCGCCTTTGCAAAACACCATCAATCCTTTGCGCAAACGGGCCAGTTCATCCGGAAACAGCAATACTTCAGGATTGACATAGTGACGGTCGCGCACCTCTTCCCGGTTTGCCAGCAACAGGCGGATATCCTTGAGCTTGTCGACCAGGGTGTTGATGGTTTTGTCGACCAGCACCGCGATATCCGTTTCGCCGTCATGGTTCATCATTCCCATCGCCTGATCCAGGGTGCTTTCCGATAGCAGCCGACAAAATCTGTCCATTCCGTAAATCAGGTCGCATTTGGTTACCAAAAGATAAATCGGAAACTTGGCGCCCATCACATAGATGACCTCATCGATGCGCTTCCGGAGTGTCCGGCCTTCCGCCTCTACCTTTTCAAGATCGCCCTGAAGCAATTGATCAGCTTCGACGGTGACGATGATGCCGTTGATCGGCTCTTTTTTGCGGTATTTGACCAGATGTTCAAGAAAAGAGAGCCACTCGCTTTTATCCAGATCTTCATTGCGATGAACAGAATACCGCCCGGCAGTATCGATCACTACCGAATCATCGAAAAACCACCAGTCACAATTGCGCGTCCCTTCCACGCCCGAAATTCTGTTGATGTCGCCGAATGGTGAAGGCAGCCTCGCGCTCTTGACAGCCGTGGATTTTCCTGAGCCGCTTTTGCCCACGATCATATACCAGGGGAGCACATAGAGCGGATTGCCTTTTCCTTTCAAATGCGACTTTTTCAAGGTTGTCACCGCCTCTTTGAAACGGCGTCGCAATTCCCGGGAAGCATCATCGATGGCATTGAGATTGCCGGCCTTATCGCTGCCGATAATGCCATCTACAAATTTCATTTCCTTGCGTTTTATCCAGAGTTTCCGGAGTAAAACCATAAGGATGACAGTGGCGCCCAGGCACGTGAAAATCATGGCCTTAGCCCACCACTGGATACTCAGGCTCATGACAAAAATAACCAGCGCCCAGCCGAGAAGAGCGCATAATGTCAGCAACAACACCACCAGCAGCAGCTTCAAAAATTTGGACATCTTAAAAGATCGCATGGCTTATCATTCCGGGTTCATGGCACAAAGTGTGCCTTGGGTGACGCTTGCATTCTCACAAAGATGCAAATTTGCCCAAATCCAGCTCCAGCAGATACTGATAAATCGCGAACAGGGCGAAAAACAAACCTATGGGTATGAGACCGATAACAACCGGCAGTGCCTTGAAAGAAAACACCTTTTCTTGCGGATGAGGCACTTCGTTTTGTTTCTGATACGCCTCCGGAAACATTTGCCGGTTTTCGAGGGTGGGTTCCCCGGCCGAACTTCCGAAAAGACGCTTCAGGTTGACGGCCTTCAAGTGATCCAGTACGGCGCCGTCCCCTTTTTCGATGTAACGCCCAGCCAGACCGAGCGTCAGGCAGTAATAAGCGACCTCGCGCAGGTCTCGGTCTTCGTGCCCCAGTTTGTCCAGACGATCGAAGAACTCTTGACCGCCATCCGTAATGTTGTAGTAACGGCGCTGCAATATTTGGCGCCGCCATTCGCGCGCATGGTCCCAGGCCGAATTCATCAAGGCCTCATCAATCCATACGCAGACGGATAACCGGGCATAATTGTAATCCTCATCGGAAATATAGGCGGCCTGCTGGCATTTGTGACTTTTATCGAGCAGCCGGTCGATATCAGATTTAACGGACTCGAAGTCCGGTTGATTCTTTTGGATATCTTTGACAGTAGCCACCACATAAACAATCAGCTCCATAAAACAATCGATGAGGCGTGTCATTCGTCCCCTCCGGCGACCATCAGTTCCATTCGCGCATCCTTAGGCCGGGTATCCCAGGCGAGCGCGAGCTTCTGATCTTCGATGACCTTTGTCCATAGTCGGTTGGTATGATTGATGGTAAAATAAATCCCCATGCTTCTACGCGGCAGTTCCTGAGGCGGATGCGGGATATGCTTGAGCTCGATGCCGCGCAACGACTGGACGATCAGCATGGATATATGTTTGGAGGAACTCATTTTGGCCTGGTTCTCCAATTCGACCACCACCTGGCCCTGATCCATCTCCGTTTCCACCACCAGGAAGTAGCGTTTGCGCCCCTGCAGCATCTTTGAGTTCAGATCGGCGCTGAAGTTTTGGCCATCATAAGTGAAGGGCGTGACATATTCCGGCTCTGAAGTGATATCCGACATCAATCTCGACAGGATGTACCGCGCCCGTTTAATACAGTGGGTCAACGCCTCGTGATCATATTCAACCAGGTAAAAAGGACTGTCCTTGCGGATATTATTCAGATTTATTTTGGAAGAAAAGGTGGACAATTCACCAATCAACTGGCACAGCACCCCGTAAAAGGCCCAGGGGTGCACCGCACCGGCTTTGCCGAGCATATGCCGCAGCAACGGCGAGAAACGATTCAAGGTGCGCAGGGTGAACAAGAATACCATATCTTTGGTCCCGAAGGCCGCGGTGTGCACGCCACGGTCTTTTTTGTGCATTTCGAGACGGTTGGAGGTCGCCGTGATCATCTCGTTCATGGCCTTGATGGACTGCATCAATTCATCGCATGAGGCAAGCGCCAAGACGGGCGGAACGTATTCCGGCATCATAACCACCTCGCCCTTGCGGTTCTCGAGCCTGGCAATGGGAATGACTTCGTAGTCTCCGATGCTGCTCTTTTCATCTTCCCATAGCAACTTCAATACATAGCGCATCCGTTCGATCGGCAGTTCTTCGCCGCCCGCATACAGATCGGCCAGGTTTTCACCCTCTCTTTCAGACATATAGCGGGTCGGAATCATAGAGAACGATTCAAAATCGCCGGGATCGGACACATTGCCACTGGTTCGGGAGAGCTTGCGGATGCCAAGATATACATTGAAAGCCTTGCCCTTATCCTTCCAGGCCTTCTCGAAATTACGAGACTCGAGCACGGCATTGCCAGGATAGATGGCATGCGTCAGATCGCGAAACCTGAATTCGCCTCTCAGCACACTGAACACATGATTCGATAATGCTTCTTCATGAATCTCCATTCGACCGGTGCCCCAGAAAGAAGGCTGCAGATAACGATTCAGCGGATCTATTTGCGACTGAAAGTAAAGGTCCTGCCACTGAAAATGATGGGGCTGCAAAAACAAACCCTCCTGCCAGTGGATGGGCTTGGCCGGATGCTCCGGAATGTTCGATTGGCTTTTAGTTGCATTCATCGCTGCACACCACTTCTTTCGGTAGTATTTTACTATATTCTATTTGGTTGGGACCTAAAGAAAGTGCCACATCCAATACACAGGGAATACATTGGTAGGTATTCTTGAAGAAACTCTCTTTTTTCTTGTAGGTTTGAAATTTGTGCCTGCGCACCATCCGGTCATTGGTCAGTTCTGCGGAATATCCAGTAACCAGTGCAAGATAGTTGGATTTTTCGGCGCGATCGAGTTTGATCGTGATATTCTCTCCGGCGTGGATGATTTTACTGCTTGCCAGGGCCACCGCTTCGTCAAAAAGACGGCACTCCAGCAACTGGCGAATGCCCTCGGGGTCCTGGGTCAACTGGTCGAAACCGTTCAGTTCCTGTAATTGATAGATACACATGTACAACGTATGCTCTTTGCCATTGTACAGGTTTAATTTGCTGTCCGCTTTGACATGAACCCTCACGGCCTCCTTTTCAAAATGCCATTTCGGCTTTTTTATAGTAGCCGCACATCCTGAAATTAAAACAACAAGCACCAGTAATCCTAAATATCGCGCAAATATTCTCACAATCCCTCTCCTTGCAGTTCTCACTTTACTTGGATGCTTTTATAAAGGCGCCATCGCATGCGAGTTTCAAAACACCGCGCAGGCGTAATATCTAAAGGATTCTTCCAATTGCATAATCCCATAAAAGAGTCCGTTGAAGGGGTCGTACCCGGTTAAAGCTTTAAATGATATTAATGCGTCTGATATTCGGCACACGAATACAAGCTTTACCCAGGCGAAACTCACCGGTCGAAAGTACTATCTTTTTTCCAATCAGGAAAATTTATTTAGATTCGAATTACACCGTCCGGTATAAGAAAACCAAATAATCGAAGCCTGAATAATGAACGGACCGGGCAATCATCTATGCGCCTGAGCAATCAGTATGCCATTTCGTCACAAGTTCATGTTTTTTTCCGAGATCATTAAATTAAAGTAGTAAATAATTAGGTGTTATTTCTTATTGCGTTTGCGGACTACACGTAACAGAATGTCATTTACTATCTGAATTCCTTGAAACTGTGTAAGTTACTACCCGCAAAAAATATACTTTTATTCACACTTTTTCTGACAATACAAAGGACCACCAACACCGAGAGCACAACATACCAATCCATTTTCTTACGCAAAGAAATTGTTGGAGAAATATGGACCAGCATTTGCTGGTAGTACATTTCTGCAGGCCGTTACTACTATTGCCAATCTTGTTGTCTGTTGGAGGATATGCAGGAATAGCTACCGCCATCCTGATGATGACAGTAGTAAATACCGCAATCTCTTCCGCTTCGGCGCAGAGAAATTAGACTTTTTTGGCAAGATTTGGCGTTACTCAATTCAGATTGTCGAGACTTCCGCCAAGGACAGAAGAAAGAGAAAGTAGAGAAAAATTTGTCTCGAAGATTTTGTGTGTGATACAAAGTCCGATTCAGGATGTCAATCTTTATTTCAATCAGACGAAAGGGTAAACGCTTTTACCATGTCCGTGGCATCCGCCGTCTGATCCGGCGCCAGCCACTGAATGGCCGGGTCGACGCGAAACCAGGTAAGCTGGCGCTTGGCGTATCGGCGATGGTCGCGTTTAAGGGTGGCGATGGTTTGTTCCCAGTCGGCGCGGCCCTGGATGAAATCGATCATGTGGCGGTAGCCCAGCGACTGCATCGATTTCAGGCCAGGATCATACCCGCGGGCAAGCAATCCGCGCACCTCTTCGAGCAATCCTTCGGCGATCATGGCGTTCACCCGCAGATCTATACGCGCATAGAGCTGCGGGCGCGGCATATCAAGTCCGATGCATAGCGCACGGTAGCGCGCTTGCCTGAATCCGTGTGCCTGCTGATGCGCGCTGATGGGCTGACCGGTCAGGGCAATGACTTCCAGTGCGCGCACTATACGGTAGGCATCATTGACGTGGATGCGCGCGGCAGACTGCGGGTCCTGTACAGTCAGACGGGCATGCATGGCGGCCGCGCCCTGCTCGGCCAACTGGGCTTTCAAGAGCGTACGGACCTTCATGTCGGAGGTTCGGCTTTCGAATAGCCCGTACTGCAGCGCTTTGATGTACAGGCCGGTCCCGCCGACCACGAAAGGGACAATTTTATTTGCCAGCAATGTTTGGATGATCAGACCGGCCCGTTCACCGTAGACCGCCGCGTCAAAGGATTGGTCCGGGTCGACGATATCCACCATGTGATGGGGGACGGCAGATTTTTCTTCGGCCGTCGGTTTGGCCGTGCCGATGTCCATATGCCGGTAAATCTGCATGGAATCGGCACCTACAATGTGTCCGCCAAATTCCTGCGCCAACCGGATGGCAAAAGAGGTCTTGCCCACACCGGTCGGCCCACAGATGATAATGATCTGGGAACGAACGTCAGGATGCACGGCACACGGCCCAGTGGGATCGCGTCGGGGCGCCAGGCGCCCGCCGACGCTGCGCAAAATACATACTGATATATGATGGCCGCGGCATCAATCGCCCTGAGCGGCCATAAAATCATCGTACATGGTTTCCAACGACAGCTTGTGCTTGGCTTCTTCCTGGCAAAGCATTTTAAAGACCTTCTTTTGCGCGTCATCCTGCGCATTGGCGAGCATTTCGTTATAAAGCTTGAGGGCTTTTTCCTCGCGTTTCATGGCCAGCATGAGCAACTCGTTGTAGCTCATGCCCGGATGATACGCGATCTCATCCACATAATCGCTGCGTTTGATATCTGTGATCCATTTGAATTTGTAGTCGTCTAACTGCTTGCCGACCCTGCCGGCTTTGAGGTCTTCCAGCAACGCCTGATGCTTGCGTTCCTGCCCCGAAAACTCCATGAGCATTTCCTTTTTGCCGGAAAATCGTTCTTGTTCGCTTACAACGGCATAGAAGTCAGCGGCTTCCTTCTCTTTTTCAATGGCGAAATCAATAATCTCATCAAGGTTTTTAAACTGCATCATTCCTACCCTTTCTCTGACATGTATGGGTCTAACCTCTTGGGGCACATGACCCTGTTGACCTAAAATAGCACGGAAGGTACGAAAATACCTTCATAATAGCGTCAATGCCTTCCAAGTCAATCAAATTTGCCGGAGGATTGGGGGGGGAGAACCAGAATGCAGCATGTCAGCGGCAGATTCCATGCGTTTGGGAGTCGCGCGCCAGGGATCACCTCTCTGAAGCGGATGTTTGCCAGGCATTGAACGCCATTCAATGACGGGCATAGGATGCCAGGTTGGAAACCGGTCGTCTGCAATCGTGTTACACGAACTATAGCCGTTCAGAGCATGTCCAAATATTCATTTTATATTCAATTCAATATGTCGGTAACAATGTTCTGCCACTGACACGAAAAACAGGGGCGGCAGATTGACATTGAGACCAAAAGATGAAATATGTTCTTGGATTCGTTCATTTTTGAGCGTTCGGCCACCCTGCATTCAAAGGGGTGCGAAAAACGAAATTCTGTTGACAACGCCCAAAGCAGCGGATACAAAAAATCGTTTAGGAGTTATTCAGGCGGAATGGGTTTTCATTTTCAGAGCATTGAAGAAGGCGCGGGTAAATGGATGGGTCCTGCCAGGACTAAAAGCCTACAAAAAACCCCGAAAGATAACGGACCGCGGCTCACGCACGGAAGTGAACCGACCCGCCGATGAAATGATGCCTGACAGTGTACGATTTCGCACGAAATTTGCTGGGTTGTTGTGTAATCTGTAATAAAGTAACGAACAGCCGCTTTACGCCCTCCAGACGTGGCGTTGTGCGCACCGCACGCGCGGTTGTTGACAGTATCTTATAATAAGGAGAAGAATCTTATGTCCAAAGAGATCATCGGTTCCGCTATGGTCGTCGGCGGAGGCATTGCCGGTATGCAGGCCGCTATTGATATGGCCGATGCGGGATACTATGTCTATCTGGTTGAAAAATCCGCATCTATTGGTGGGGTGATGTCCCAGTTGGACAAGACCTTCCCCACCAATGATTGCGCAATGTGAATTATCTCCCCAAAACTGGTCGAGGTCGGCCGGCATCTGAACATCGAACTGAGAACACTCAGTGAAGTTAAAGAGATCAAGGGAGAAGCGGGAAATTTTGCGGTCGAATTGATCAAGCACCCGCGTTATATCGACGAAACCAAATGCATCGCCTGCGGCGCCTGCGCTGAAAAGTGTCCCAAAAAGGTCGACGACCGCTACAACATGGGCTTGGCCAAGCGCAAAGCCGCCTACGTGGAGTATGCCCAAGCCGTGCCGCTGAAGTATGCCATCGATGCGGAAAGCTGCATTTTCCTGACGAAGGGCAAATGCGGGGTATGCCAGAAGATATGCCCAGTGCAGGCTGTTGATTTTACTCAAAAACCATCGACGGAATCGCTCAATGTGGGCGCGGTGATCCTGTCGCCGGGATTCACGCCGTTCGATCCCGGCCGTTTCGACAATTTTCAATACCTCAACCAGCCCAACGTGATCACCTCGATGGAGTTCGAGCGGATCTTGTCGGCTTCGGGCCCTACCGCCGGACATGTGACCCGCCGTTCAAAGGACCATGGCGAGCCCAAAAAAATTGCCTGGTTTCAATGCGTAGGGTCGCGCGATCTGAACAAGTGCGACAACGCCTACTGCTCCTCGGTGTGCTGCATGTATGCGATTAAAGAGGCGGTCATTGCCAAAGAGCATGACCCGAATCTGGAGTGCACCATTTTCTATATGGACATGCGCACCCACGGCAAGGATTTCGAACGCTTCTACAACCGCGCCAAGGACAAGGGCGTACGGTTTGTACGCAGCCGCGTGCACACCATCGACCCATTGCCCGATGAGAGTCTGAAGGTGCGCTACATGGATGACGACGGTCACAGTCTGGAAGAAGACTTCGACCTGATCGTACTCTCGGTGGGCCTGGAGACCAATCCGGCAGTGGTCGATCTGGCCAAACGCCTGGATGTGCAACTGACGGCGGGGCGCTTCTGCGCCACCGATACCTTCACGCCGGTGGCCTCGTCGCGTCCGGGCATTTTCGTGTGCGGCGCCTTCCAGGGTCCCAAGGATATTCCCCAAGCCGTGGTCGATGCCAGCGCGGCTGCCCAAGCAGCCGGTGAAATTCTCACCCCGGCGCGCAATACGCTGACCAGGGTGGCCGAAAAAGCTGCCGAAACCAACGTTTCCGGGGAACGGCCCCGCATCGGCGTTTTCGTCTGCCGCTGCGGCATCAATATCGCCGGCGTGGTGGATGTACCGTCCGTGGCCGATTTTGCATCCACCCTGCCCTATGTGGAGTTCGCCACCGACAACATGTACTCGTGTTCCCAAGACACGCAGGATGCCATGGCCCAGATCATCCGGGACAAAAACCTCAACCGCGTCGTGGTGGCTGCGTGTACGCCAAAAACCCACGAGCCGTTGTTCCAGGAAACCCTGATCGCTGCCGGCCTGAACAAATACCTGTTTGAAATGGCCAACATCCGTAACCACGACTCCTGGGTTCACAAGAACAATCCCGATCTGGCCACCCAGAAAGCCAAAGACCTGGTGCGGTCGGCCGTGACCAAGGTCGCCTTGGCCAACCCGCTGCAGGAAGCCGAACTCAACGTCAATCAGACCGCCATGGTGATCGGCGGCGGCATCTCCGGCATGGCTGCGGCCCTGGGCCTCGCCCGTCAGGGATATGCCACCCACATTGTGGAGCGCGACGCCCAACTCGGCGGTCAGGCCCTGAACATCTTCCAGACCGCCAAAGGCGAAAACGTTGCTGACAAACTCCAGGAGCTGGTGCAATCGGTCGAGCAGGACAAAAACATCACTGTGCACCTGAACACCGCATTGACGCAGGTCGATGGCTTCGTGGGCAGCTTCAAGAGCGAACTGACCACCGCCGGCACCGCCGCAACCATCGAGCACGGTGTGGCCGTCATCGCCACGGGCGGCAAGGCCTTCACCCCGACCGAATACTGTTACGGCCAAGATCCGCGCATCATGACCAGCCTGGAGCTGGACCGCCGTTTCATGGCCGACGATCCGACCCTGAACACGGCCGAGTGCGCAGTGTTCATCCAATGCGTGGGATCGCGCGAACCCGATCGCCCCTACTGCTCGCGGGTGTGCTGCACCCATTCAGTAGATTCGGCCCTGCAACTCAAAAAGCGCCGCCCGGACATGAATGTCTACATCCTCTACCGGGATGTGCGCACCTATGGCGAAAAAGAACTGCTTTACAAAGAGGCCCGTCAGGCCGGGGTCATTTTCATCCGCTACGCCGTGGACAACAAACCCCAGGTGAGCATCGACGGTGCCAAAGTCAATGTGCAGGTGACCGATCACATCCTTGGACGGCCGATGGTCATCGCGGCCGATCTGCTGACGCTGGCCACGGCCGTTCTGCCCAACCGCGACGATCAACTGGCGACCTTTTTTAAGGTACCGCTCAACGAAGACGGCTTCTTCGTCGAACGGCATGCCAAACTGGGGCCATCCGAATTCGCTACTGACGGAGTCTTCCTGTGCGGTTTGGCGCATTATCCCAAACCGATCGATGAGTCAGTCGCCCAGGGCAAAGCGGCCGCCTCACGCGCCATTACCCTGCTGGCCCGCAAAAAAATATTCACCAGCGGACAGGTGGCCGAAACCGAGCCGGCACTGTGCAGCCGTTGCGGCGTGTGCGTTGCGATATGCCCCTACTCGGCCCCTTCGTTTATCGCCGAAGATGCCCGCATGCACCCAGGTAAAGCCCAGATCAACCCGGTTCTGTGCAAAGGATGCGGTTTGTGCGTCGCCTCTTGCCGCTCGGGCGCCATTCACTTGAAAGGGTTCGACAACAACCAGATCTTTGCCCAGATATCGGCAATCAACTGGGATTGATGTACAAATGGAACAAGCGTCTAAAAACTTCCAAAATGGAGTGACTATATGAGCGAATGGGAACCTAAAATCGTAAGCTTCCTGTGCAACTGGTGCAGCTATGGCGCCGCCGACCTGGCCGGCGTCAGCCGCATGGAATATCCGCCGAACATCCGGGTGGTACGAATTCCCTGTACCGGCCGCATGAGCCCCAAGTTTGCCCTGGCCGCACTGCGCGAAGGCGCTGACGCGGTCTGGGTATCCGGCTGACATCCGGGCGAATGCCATTACCTGGAAGGTAATTACTATGCCCGTCGGAAATTCGTATTGATGAAAAACCTGCTCGAACACATGGGGATGGAGCCGGATCGCCTGCACTTTTCCTGGATCTCTTCGGCCGAATCCACCAAGTTCGTCGCGGTAGTGAATCAAATCACGGCCAAGGTCAAAGCCTTAGGCCCCAATCAACGCTTTGTCAAAAAAGCGGCCAAGGTAGCCTAAGTATGTCAACATATACCGATAAAATCAGAGAAACAGCCCAGCGATTGCTCAAAGAGTGCAAGGTCGAGATGGTCATCGGTTTTCGCAAGGGCAGCCAGCCCATGATGAACGAGCCGTGCGTCGTACGCAGCCCCGAAGAGGTCGACCAACTGATTTGGGACAGCAACTGCGGCATCAACCTGGCCAACTACCTGACCAACCGCAAGGAAAAGATCGGCATCGTGGCCAAAGGCTGCGACTCGCGCAACATCGTGACGCATATCGTCGAAAACAAAATAGCGCGCGAGCAGTTGGTCATTATCGGCGTGCCCTGCCTGGGCATGATCGACAAGCGCAAGATCGCCGCCGCCGCCGATGGTGAAATCCTGTCGGTGACCGAAGCGGATGGCCAGGTAATGGTGAAAACCGCCCAAGCCACGCAGACCTTCGCTAAATCCGACGTGCTACAGGGCAACTGCAGTGTATGCACCCATCGCAACCCGGTGATCCATGACGAAATGATCGCCGAGCCGGTGCCCGAGCAGACCGATGTGGATCCCTACGCCGACGTCGCCGAAATAGACGCTATGACGCCGGAACAGCGCCATGCTTTTTTCGAAGAGCTCCTGGCGCCGTGCATCCGCTGCTATGCCTGCCGCAACGCCTGCCCCCTGTGTTACTGCCCCACCTGCTTCGTGGACGAGTCAAAACCCCAGTGGGTTGGCAAAGGCCAGGACCCCGCGGATGTGCGCACGTTCCATTTCCTGCGCGCCTATCACTGCGCCGGTCGCTGCACCGACTGCGGCGCGTGCCAAAGGGCCTGTCCGGTGGGCATCAACATGCGGCTGCTAACCAAAAAGCTGAACAAGGACTGCCTGGAACTGTACGGTTGGGAAGCCGGCCTTTCCACTGAAACACGGCCGGCCCTGGACGATTATCAGCCCAACGATCCTGAAAACTTTATCCATTAACGATAAAAAGGCATATTTATGAAGGTCATTAAAATCGAAAAAAGCCAATGGTCCCAGGGTCTCGATAACCTGAGGGATGCATTTCGGCTCTTCGGACCGGTGATAGAAAAGGGGTTTTACGACTATCGGGAACTGGCCGCCGGTCAGGCCCCGGACCTGTCCTTTCAGAACACCCGGCTGTCGCCCAAGAGCCTGGTTTTTCCCCAGTCCGAAACCATGCTGAACTACTCGCTGGATCCGGCCGACCCCGAGCGCAATATTATGAAAGAGGCTCCCAAGGACTATGCGCCCCGCGCTGTCATCGGCCTGCGTCCTTGCGATGCCAAGGCCATGGTCCTGGTGAAGATGAATTTTGATACTGAAGAGTATCAGGACCCATATTGGCTCAACCTTTACAACGCCACCACCTTTGTCGGTCTGGCCTGCGATGCGCCGTGCGGCACCTGCTTTTGCACCAGCGCCGGCTGCGGGCCCTATCACGAGGAAGGCCTGGATGTCCTGCTGACGGACCGCGACGACCACTATCTGGCCAAAGCGCTGACCGACAAGGGCGCCCAGTTGCTTGAAAAAGCCGGTTGGACCCAAGCAGCCGACGCGGACACCATCATCGAAAAAGCCAAACAGGCCGCGGAAGCCAAAGTCACCTCCAAAATCGAGACCGACGGCCTGCGCGCGGCCGACACCATGGCCTTGTACAACGCCGGCTTCTGGGATGATGTCGCATTTGCCTGCATCAATTGCGGCACCTGCACCTTCAGTTGTCCGACCTGCTGGTGCTTCGACATTCAAGACGAAGCCTACCGCACAAAGGGCGTGCGCATGCGCAATTGGGACAGTTGCATGTTCCCCATTTTTACCGTCCATACCACCGGCCATAATCCCAGGGACACCAAAACCCAACGTGTTCGCCAGCGATTCATGCACAAGCTGAAGTATTTCGTGGATAAATACGATCAGGGCATCATGTGCGTGGGCTGCGGTCGCTGTGTGCGCCAATGCCCTGTCAACATCGACATCCGCAAGGTGAGCGCGCTGATGAACGCCCTGAGCGTCCAGGCCCGATGCGCCGTATAGGGGGGACCGGTAGATGCCCGCTTCGACATACGCCAAAACCGGACGCACCCCATTAAGGGAGGAACTCGTGGAAAATCCTTATCTGCCATACCCTGTACGTATTGACGATATCGTGGTCGAGAGTGAAGACCGTAATCTGAAAACCTTCAAATTCGTCTTTCTCAATCCGGACGAAGAAGCCAAATTCGCATACAAGGCCGGCCAGTTCGCCGAACTGTCCATTGCAGGGGTCGGCGAAATCCCCATTGGCATCGCCTCATCGCCTGTGGAAAAAGGCTTCATTAAGTTCACCATTAACAAAGCCGGCCTGGTTACCTCCCACCTGCACAACATGAAAGTGGGCGATATCATGGGCGTGCGCGGGCCTCTGGGCAACTGGTATCCCTGGGAGACACTGGAAGGTAAAAACATTCTGATCGTGGGCGGTGGCTTTGCCTTTACAACACTGCGATCTTCGATCATCTACCTGCTCGACCCGGCCAACCGCAAAAAGTTCAAGAACATCACCGTCGTATACGGCGCGCGGTCGCCCGGTATGCTTCTGTATAAAGACGAGTTGATCGCGTGGGAAAAACGCGACGACATCGATATGCACATCACTGTGGACGGCACTAGCGACCCCAGTTGGAAATACAATGTCGGCTTCGTGCCGCCCATCACCGAGCAAAAAGCGCCCCAAGGCGATGCGGACAGCTATGCCATCGTGTGCGGGCCACCGATCATGATCAAGTTCACGCAGCCTGTTCTCGAAAAGCTGGGTTACGATCACGACCACATTATCCTGTCACTGGAAAACCGGATGAAATGCGGCATCGGCATGTGCGGCCGCTGCGGCATCGGCCGGGAACTGGTATGCAAGGATGGACCTGTGTTCACCCTGGCCCAGATCAACCGTACACCGCGTGAATATTAGCGGTGGCCGCAGGCGAAAGTTCCTGCCGGACACCTTTTTCAATTGACAACCAATGGGTGATTGGATATTAGTTTTAACTTCACACTTTGGGAAATTACAATGGCTGAGTAGCCGCGAACCATAAAATTCTGGCAAAGGAGGATTGTAAATGCCGACAGTTGAATTTAGTGGAAAATCTTTTAGCGTAGACGAAGACGGATTCATCGATGATTACAAAAACTGGAGCGAAGAGTGGGTGCAGTACGTCAAAGCCCAGGAGGGCATTGATGAGCTGAACGACGAGCACAAGAAAGTTATCGAAGTGCTCCGCGAGTACTATGAGAAAAATGGCATCGCCCCCATGGTCCGCGTTCTGTCCAAAGTGACCGGCTTCAAACTGAAACACATCTACGAGCTGTTCCCGTCCGGACCGGGCAAAGGAGCTTGTAAAATGGCTGGCCTGCCCAAACCGACCGGCTGCGTATAGTTTTAAGCGATTCATAGTTACTGCAAAGGCTCTGCGTTACCGCAGAGCCTTTTTTCATTATGGGGGATGATTTGCGGCGCTTAAGCATCTGCCTCCACTGTCCGGTGTCTTTGGAGGCGGATTTCAATCTTGCCTGTAGGAGATCCGCTATTGCGACTCATTCAGGCTTGTTGTAGGCTTTTAGTGTCGTAAGACATGCGCAAACAATCAGCCTGCCCTAAAGCGGAGAATGCCATGCGGACCACCATAACCGTCAAAACCCACGCCAAATCCGAAATGATCGACATCACCGCGCAAGTGCAACAAGCCCTGACCGATCACACCATTACACAGGGGACCTGCATGCTGTTTGTCCCCCACACGACTGCGGCGGTGACGATCAACGAGAGCGCCGATCCCAGCGTCCGTGAAGATATACTGACGGTGCTCGATCGTCTGATTCCCTGGCAAGCGGACTACCGCCATTTGGAGGGCAACTCCGCCGCGCATGCCAAAGCTTCTCTGGTGGGCGCCTCCGAATTGATCCAGGTCGTCGGGGGCCGCCTGGCGCTGGGGACCTGGCAAGGCATCTTTTTCTGCGAATTCGACGGTCCGCGCGTGCGAAAACTTGATATTTCGATTGTGGGTGCGTAAGACTGCTTATCTTGGACTGTGCGTTTCCACGACAGGTGGGCTCAAAGCGTTGAGCATTAAAAAAGAAAAATGTACGAGACAACTTATAATCTGGCACGTTGTGGTCAAGCGAAAAGAGATAAAGGAGCCCGGGGGGGTATGCTGGACGAGTTTGACAAATCCATTATTAATCGCATTCAAGCCGATTTTCCTATCGACTCCAGACCCTTTGCGCGTATTGCAATGGAACTGGGCCTGAATGAAGATGAGGTGATCCGACGCGTAAAAGCCATGAAGGATAGCGGCATTGTCCGACGCATCGGCGCCAATTTTGTTCCGGGCAAAGTCGGGTTTGTCAGCACTTTGTGCGCCGCCCGTGTACCGGATGAAAAAATCGACTCTTTTTCCGAAGTGGTCAACCGCTATCCCGGTGTCACGCACAATTATCAGCGCGAGAACACGATCAATATCTGGTTCACCTTTATTGCGCGCTCCACCGAAGAAATCGAAGAGAACCTGGCACGGATCAGAGCGGAAACCGGGGTCGACCATATTATGAATCTGCCTGCCACCAAGGTGTTCAAAATTCGGGCACAGTTCGAGGTATAAAAAAATCCGGCTATGCATTCCGCTCCAGTGATTATGGGCGAAGTGTTAAGTGTAAAGGGAGGCATTCTGTCGATTTGACATGCTCACCTCCCCGTGTTGCAAGCTTACGTGCATGCTTGCGTGATTCTTTCTTATAAAAGGGATCCGGTGTTGTCATAAATTGAGGCTATATGCAAAATCTCCGTGTCGCTGTTGTCGTGTGCCGGGCTCCTTTCGGGGAGATCGAGGATAATCTGGTCCGGACCGGCTTGTGGGTTGAACGCGCCACGCAAGCCGGTGCCAAACTGGTCTGCTTTCCTGAACTGAACGTGACCGGATATTGCAATCACACGGATATCACCGCTTTGGCCCAACCGATATCCGGCCCTGCCGGCGCACGCCTGTCGGCGCTCGCGCAAGCATCCGGTCTGATCATTCTGGCCGGATTGGCCGAATACAATCCCACAGGCCTCCCGTTTGCCACGCATGGCGTATTCTGGCCCAATGGCAAAATAGATGTGTATCGCAAGCTGCACCTGGCGCCGAACGAATCAGCCTTCTTTTCACCAGGGCAGGATGTTCCGGTTTTCGAAGCAACCCAGGCCACTTTCGGTATCCAGTTGTGCTACGACGGTCATTTTCCAGAACTGGCCACGACCATGACGCAGAAAGGTGTCCAGATCATTTTCATGCCCCATGCTTCCCCCCGTGGAGATGCTGCTGCCAAGCATCAATCCTGGCTGCGCCATCTGCCGGCACGCGCTTATGACAACAGTGTATTTGTCGTGGCGTGCAACCAGTGGGGCACCAATGGGCGTGGCCTGGCATTCCCCGGCAATGCGTTGGTCGTCGCCCCTTCGGGCAACATCCTGGCCAAACGCGTGGAAGATGAGGAGGGTATTCTGGTGGTCGATCTGAAGGCCGAAGACCTCGAAGCCGTGCGCACCCATGCCATGCGCCACTTTTTCCCCAATCGCCGACCTGAATTGTATGTTCGTTGATTCTTTGAAGAATAAATCAATCGACGAATCAACGCATTAATGAAACTCCCGACCGATCCAGCTTGACCTTATACCTGTTGATCGTTTCAGACAGGGGGCATCCGAAAAGGAAATCAAGTAGCTCAGGGTCCAGGCGCGTGCGTTCGACGGTCACTTGGCGCAGGCTTTGGTCGTAACGAACGATCTCCAGAAGTGTCTCGACTGCCGCCGCATTGGAAGCATCCTTGCGCACATCGGCAGCGCAACGGGCCACGCGCTCATAGCTGCAACGCGCCTGGTGTTCAACCACCAGATCGCTGAGTCCGGGCAGACGGGATAAAAGATCGGCGCGCGTCAAACGGTCCTTATCGTAAATTTCCATGATCGCGCTGGTATCCCAGCAAGACAATGTGCGGCACTCCAATGGCCGGAGCTCGTAAATCCGGCATCCGACCTGCTCCTGATCAAAATAGCAACAAGTAGCGTCATTGGGCGCGGTCCCTTTGATTTTTATGATGTCCGTAGCCGCTGGCGCGGCCATACGGCGGACGTTGTCATAGGCCGGTTCCCCCTGGCGAATGGTGAAAAGGTCCTTGAGGGGAATTTTGCCTGTCTCTACTTTTTCACGATCTTCCTGATGCAGGGCCGGTCCACCCTTGCAGCAACAGGTGCCGCAACGCCGACAGTGACGAAGCGGTGCGTCCGACGGGGTCGAGTGCGCGTTCATCATTGGTTTTCCTATATCCAGCCAGTTAGAAGAATGACAACGATCTTTCAGCATCAAAAAATGAAAAGGCCGCCTCGTCGCACGAGGAAGCGGCCTTTGTTTTTATTCGATGGAATCTATTTCCCCGCGCGGCCGTCGTCGCACGCTTCTTCCGCGCCGTCACGGCTGACGTGCTCGGCGGTTGTCGAAAGCACGCAAACATCCGTTTTCCCAGCCTCGCCGGATTCGGCCGTTGCCGCCCCACCCTCTACCTGGGGTTCAGGCACAGCTTCTTCGGCCATGCGGCGCAGCCGTTGATAGCGTTGCGTCATCTCCTTGGCCAGTTGGGTATGCAGACGTTCGGCTTCGGCCGGAAAAAGTTTTTGCAGAGAAGCATAGCGCACTTCACCAGAGAGGAATTCGGTCAGACTGCCGTCGGGCGCCTTGGAATCAAGGATAAACGGATTTTTGCCCTCTGAGGCCAAATCCGGGTTGTAACGGAACAACGGCCAATAACCGCTGCTTACAGCCAGCTTGGTTTCCTCCTGCGTTTTGCCCATGCCACGCTTAATGCCGTGATTGATGCAAGGCGAATAGGCCAGGACCAACGAGGGGCCGTCATACGCCTCGGCCTCGACAAGCGCCTTGAGTGTCTGCTGTTTGTTGGCGCCCATGCCGATGCTGGCCACATAGACATACCCGTAGGTGATGGCCATGCCGCCGATATCCTTTTTGGCCGTCTTTTTCCCCGAAGCGGCGAATTTGGCAATCGAACCGGTGGGTGTGGCTTTTGAGCTCTGCCCGCCGGTGTTGGAGTACACTTCAGTGTCATAGACCATGATGTTAATGTCTTCGCCCGAGGCCAGTACATGGTCGATGCCGCCATAGGCGATATCGTAAGCCGCGCCATCGCCGCAGAATACCCAGTAGGACTTTTTGGCAAACAGGCTGGCCATGCCGTTAATCTGCGCAAGCAGGGCATTGTCCTTGAATCTGGGCAGCAGGGTCTTGAGCTGATCGCCAAATTCACGCGACTTTTCAGGGTTGCGCATATTGGCCAGCCACCCTGAAAGAGCGGCTTTGACATCGGCATCGATTTCGGCCGACAAAGCCTTTTCAGCCAACTGGGCCAACTGGGCCCGCTGCTGCAATTGCCCCATGAACATGCCATAGGTAAACTCAGCCGGGTCCTCGAAAAGGGAGTTGCCCCAGGTGGGTCCATGCCCATCTTTATTGACGCAATAGGGAATGGCCGGAGCCGATCCGCCCCAGATGGAGGTACACCCGGTGGCGTTGCCAATCACCATGCGCTCACCGAAAAGCTGCGTGATCAGCTTGGCGTAGGGGGTTTCGCCGCAACCGGCGCAAGCGCCTGAGAACTCCAGCAATGGCTGGAAGAACTGGCTGCCCTTGACCGTATCGCGTTTGAGCAGGGTGTCGCGCACCGGCAGACTGGCGGCATATTTCTGGTTGGGCACCTGGGTCTCCAGCTGCGTGCCTAACGGCTTCATTTCCAACGCCTTGGTCTTGGCCGGACAAATATCGGCACAGTTGCCGCAGCCCATACAATCTTCCACATAGACCTGCATACGGAACTTGTACTCTTTGAGCTCCTTGCCGATGGCTTTCTTGGCTTCGAAGCCGACCGGCGCATTCTGCATTTCCGCATCGGTCGCCAGAAATGGCCGGATGGCGGCATGCGGACAGACCATGGCGCACTGGTTACATTGAATGCAGTTCTCCATGATCCATTCCGGCACGTTGATGGCTACGCCCCGTTTTTCAAACTGCGACGTGGCAAGCGGGAAAATCCCGTCGGCCGTAAAGGCGCTGACCGGCAGTTTATCACCTTGCTGGGCAAGCATCGGCTGCATGACACTAGTGACCCATTCGGGTACTTCCTTTGTTGCGGCCGCACCCTCTGTCGCATTTGCCCAGGAGGCCGGGTAATCCATTTCAATCAGGTTGTCCAGGGTGCGATCGACCGCGTCCACATTCATCTTGACAATGCGGTCGCCTTTTTTGCCGAACATCTTCTTGATTTCTTTTTTAAGGAACGCCACGGCCTCTTCGACCGGCAGCACGCGGGAGGCTTTGAAAAAAGCGGTCTGCATGATCATGTTGATGCGCCCGCCCAGGCCCACTTCCGTAGCGATCTTGACCGCATCGATGTTGAAAAACTTGAGCTTTTTCTGCGCGATCGTGCGGCGCATGGCAACCGGCAGTTTTTCTTCCATCTCAGCCAGGCTCCAGGGGCTGTTGAGCATGAACGTACCGCCGGTCTTCACGCCTTCGAGCACATGGTAGGTATTCACATAGGATGGATTGTGGCAGGCAATGTAGTCGGCCGCATCGATGAGGTAGGTGGATTGAATCGGGCTTTTACCAAAACGCAGGTGACTGATGGTCACGCCACCCGACTTTTTGGAATCGTAAGCAAAATAGGCCTGGGCAAACATATCCGTGTTATTGCCGATGATTTTGATGGCGCTCTTGTTCGCACCCACGGTACCGTCGGCCCCCAATCCCCAGAACTTGCACTGCACGGTGCCCTCCAGGGAAACATCCAAGCCCTCTTCGACCGCCAACGAGGTTTGGGTCACATCGTCCACGATGCCGACCGTAAAATGGTTCTTGGGTCCGGCGGCGGCCATGTTGTCATATACCGCTTTGACCATCGACGGGTTAAACTCCTTGGAGCCCAGCCCATAACGGCCGTTGAGCACCTTGGCGTTGCGGCCGTGTTCCATGAAGCTGGTGCACACGTCCAGATAGAGCGGATCGCCGAGAGAGCCGGGCTCCTTGGTGCGATCGAGCACAGTGATGATCTTGGCGGATGCCGGAATGGCCTTGAGCAAGTGCTCAGCGGACCAAGGCCGGAACAGGCGTACTTTGACCAGGCCGATTTTGCGGCCTTGAGCGCCCAGATGGTTAACGACCTCCTCGATGGTCTCGCAGGAGGAACCCATGGAGATGATGACGTGTTCGGCGTCGGGCGCGCCCACGTAGTCGAACAGGCCGTAGGGCCGGCCGGTCAAGTCACCTACGCGCCGCATATATTGTTCCACGATCCCGGGCACTTTAAGATAGTAGGCGTTGGCCGCCTCGCGCCCCTGGAAGTAGATATCGGGATTCTGGGCCGTACCGCGCAACTCCGGCCGCTCGGGGTTGGCGCCGCGGGCGCGAAATTTGGCCACGGCATCATGGTTGACCAGCTTGGCCATATCCGCGTAGTCGATCATTTCGATTTTCTGGATCTCGTGGCTGGTGCGGAAGCCATCAAAGAAATGCACAAAGGGCACACTGGCCTCGATGGCGGCCAGGTGCGTCACCAAACCGAGGTCCATGACTTCCTGGACCGATGCCGATGCCAGCATGCCGAAACCAGTCTGGCGCACGGCCATGACATCCTGGTGGTCGCCAAAAATGCTCAAAGCGTGCGCGGCAATGGCGCGGGCGGTCACGTGCAAGACACCCGGCAGCAGCTCACCGCTCATTTTGTACATGTTGGGAATCATCAACAGCAGGCCTTGAGAGGCCGTGTAGCTGCTGGTCAAGGCACCGGACGCCAGGGAGCCGTGCACCGCGGCCGCGGCGCCGGCTTCGCTTTGCATCTGCCGCACCAGCACGGTTTGACCGAAAATGTTCAGGCGACCGTTGGCCGCCCATTCATCGCAAATCTCGCCGATGGGTGATGAGGGGGTGATGGGATAAATTGCGGCAGTATCACTCAAGGCGTACGTGACATGAGCGGCTGCTGTGTTGCCGTCTACAGTTTGCATAATTTTAGCCATTAATCTGCTCCTTCTTCAATATTTGCCGCCCCACATGAGGCTTTTTTCCTACCGATGCCATGGAGTACGGGAGTCACAATGGAGCATGGCTCGCGTGAGGATGTATGAAAGAAATTTTAAAAATCATATTCATCAGCCATTGGCAAGGAAAAAATACATAAATCTGAGGGCTTAAGAGTAACAGGATTACCCGGGGAGACATTGCATTTATCTGCACCATCTCCATATCCCTAAAACGAGTGTCTTTTTCGGGAAAATGGTTTGCGAGCGTTCGTTCTAATATGGATTGCGCCGCGATTGCGCCTTTTTCCATTCAGGACTGGTATCATTCCTTCAATTCATCGAACTTGCAGCTCAGGGTCAAGGCTTCGCCGTCGAAACTGGTGGTCACTTTATAAGGCAGTGTTTTAAACAGCCGGATCATGGCCTGATTGTGCGAGGCTGTGTAGGCCATCAGTCCCGCGATGCCTTGCTCGCGAGCCGCCTGGGCCATTTTCCGGATGAAAATTTTACCCAGCCCCTTGCCCTGGAACTCTTTGCTCACCGTAAAGGCGACCTCGGCCATGTTGCGGTCGACCAGAAGCAGGTACTCGCCTACCGCCACCACTTTTCCAAAACCGGATTCACCGACCACGCCGATCAAGGTCAGATCCTTGATATAGTCGATCTGGGATTTATTCTCGATTTCCCAGCGGTCGAAGCTGGTTTTTTCATGGAAAAAACGCAGGAAGACGTCCTCTTTGTCCAAATGGTAGTAATGTTCTTGAATACGGCGTTCATCGACCGGTTTGGCCGGCCGAACCATGATGGTTTCGCCTTCGACCTCAATGGATTCTTCAAGGTTGACTGGGTAAACAGCCCGCGCGGCCTCGCCCAAGGTCCGTTCGGGGCCGACCAGACGGGCTTCCTTGGCTGCCTCGAACAGCTCGTCCCTGAAATTGGGATGGGCAATGCTGATCATGGCGATCACCCGCTCCTGCAAGCTCTTGCCGAAAAGATTGACCACGCCGTATTCGGTGGCCACATAGTGAACATCGCCGCGCGGCACCACAACGGCTTCGTCACGCAGCTTGAGCACAATACGACTTTTTTTGCCGCCCGCGCCCGTGGACGGTAGCATCAGGATCGATTTGCCGCCGGGACTCCGGCGGGCGCCGCGCACGAAATCGACAATGCCGCTGACTCCGGCAAAAAGCGTCTGGGCCACCGCATCGGCTGACACCTGACCCGTCAAATCAACGCTTTTGGCCACATTCAAGGAGACCATGCGGTTGTGCCGCGAAATGATATAAGGATCATTCACGTATTCCGATGGATGAAACTCGATGGCTGGATTGTCATGTAAGAATTCATACAACTCTTTGGTGCCCAGAGCAGCCGAGGCCACCAGCTTGCCTTCGTTGAACCCCTTTTTACGATTATTGATCACACCGGTCGCATACAGGTTCATGGCATCGTTGGTCAGGTACTGGGAATGAAATCCCAGATCGTTTTTCTGGGAAAGCGCCTGCACCGTCGCCTGTGAATTGGCGTCCAGACCCACTTGCAAAGTAGAGCCATCTTCGATCAACCGGGCAATGTGACGCCCGATCCAGGTGGATATTTCCGAACGCGGCGGCGGTTCGACGGTCAGCAGTTCATTCTCGTGTTCTACGATGCTGTGCACATCGTTGACGTGGATAAAACTGCGGCCCATCACCCGTGGCATACGCGGGTTGACCTGCGCGATCACATGCGTGGCCGAAGTGGCCGCGGCCAGGGTGACATCCACCGACACGCCCAGGCTCATCCAGCCGAAATCATCCGGTGGCGACACCTGGATCAGCGCCACATCGATCGGCAACTTGCGGCTCTTGAACAGCAGGGGAACATCGGACATGTTCATCGGCATGAAAAAACGCAAATTGTGGGCAAAGCTGTCCGAACTGGCCGATCCTAGATAGATGTGCCGGATGCTCAAACTGGCTTCAGACGTTTTGTTCGCGATCTCCGTCAGAGGCACTGATTCAAGGCTCATCATGCGCACAATTTCAAGACCGGTGAAACGATGGGCATGTTCGGCCAGGGCCTGCACCAATGCCGGGGGTTCGCCGCAGGCCGAGCCGATAAAAACACGCTGGCCTGGCCTGATTCGCTTGATGGCCTGTTCTGCAGTCTGCCTTTTTTCAAGATACCCGTCGGCCCAGTAAAGCGATTTGGTCATGACCCCTCCAGAATTTTGATCGTCGATTCGCCCATTCAGGCATTTTCTTCACTCTTCTTAAGATGCTATCCAAGCTCCGGATAAGCAACCAAGCAGGCGCGTTCCGAATATCACCAAGGTAGTCCACAACAGACTTGAAAGCAAATCAGAAAGGATGTCCTGCTCACGAATGGACGAATCATCCAATCAGCGAAATCGACCACAACTAATCCAGAGGATCCAGAATAAACCGGCAGTCCGCCACAGTGGCCCCCTGCCCTTCAGGATGCACCAGCAGTGGATTGATATCCAGTTCCTTGATTTCCGGATTGTCCGTTACCAGGTCCGATAGGGAGACCAGCAATTTTTCCAGAACGGGGATATCTGCCTTGGGGGTGCCGCGGAACCCGTTCAGCAATGCGTGCCCCTTGATGCCACGTACCATCAGGCGGGCACTGTTGCGTTTAAACGGCGCCAAGCGGAACGTAACATCCTTGAACACCTCGACCATCACGCCGCCCGAACCGAACATCACCAAATGGCCGAACTTAGGATACCGATTCGCGCCCAAAATCACCTCCAAACCTTTAGGCGCCATTTTTTGCACCAGTACGCCGTCGATGGCGGCATCGGCTTTATAGGCCAAGGCGTTGGCCATGATCTCCTCGAACGCCCGGGTCACGCTCTCAGCATTGCCGAGATTGATCTTCACGCCGCCGGCATCCGATTTGTGAATAATCTGCGGCGATACGATCTTCATGACCACCGGGTAGCCCATCTTTTCAGCTTCGCGGACCGCTTCTTCGGCCGTCTTGGTCAAAATGGTGGGCAATGTTTTAAAACCATAGGCTTTGAGCAGATCGAGCCCCTCCACCTCACCCAGGTAAGTTTTCCCGGCCGCCAGGTTTGTTTCGACAATTTCACGGGCGGCCGCCTTGTCGTGCTTCAGGCTGAAGGGCGCCAGCTCTTGCCGGTTGAGCCACTTGGAATAGCGGTAAATGGCGCCGAACGCCTTGGCCGCCTGCTCAGGGAATGGATAGACCGGGACGCCGTTTTCTTGAAGATATTTGACGCCGGCCGACACGTCGATAATGCCCATAAAGCAGCATAGGATCGGTTTGTGCGACCGCTTGGCAATGCGCACGATCGCCTCGGCCGTGCCAATGGCATTGGTCATGGACTGCGGTGTCAGAATCACGAGGGCGCCATCGACCTCCTCGTCCTTGATCACGGTATTCAGAGCTTTTTCGTATCGGTCCTGGGCCGCATCGCCGATGATGTCCACCGGGTTGTGCACATTGGCGGTGGCCGGCAGATGGCTGATCAAGGCCTCCACGGTATCTTCCCCGAACTTGGCCAGTTCCAGACCCGAGACGACTGTCATGTCGGTGGCCACGATGCCGGGACCGCCGGCATTGGTCACGATGGCGACGCGATTGCCGGTGGGAACCTTGCGGCGCATCTTGCCCAAGGCATTTTCGTTCTTGTAGGCGAATGCGATGGCAAAGTCGAAGAGCTCGTCGATGGTCTGCACCCGGATGATGCCGGACTGGGCGAAAATGGCATCGTAAACGGCCTCCGAGCCCGCCAGCGAGCCGGTATGCGACGCCGCCGCCTGGGCGCCGGCGCTGGTGCGTCCGGACTTGATCACCAGAATGGGTTTGGGCCGGTTGCCGCCAGTAATTTCCTTGGCGAGTTGGACGAACTCCTGCCCGCGCTGCAACTCTTCCACGTAGATCATGATCACCTCGGTATCGGGATCGCTGTAGAAGTAGCGCAACAGATCGACTTCGTCCACGTCAGCCTTGTTGCCGATTGAAATAAACTTTGAAAAACCAAAATCGCGGTGGGCGGCAAAATCGAGCACCGCCGTGCACAGGGCCCCGCTCTGGGAGATAAACGACACATTGCCGGCTTTGGGCATGCGGGTCGAAAAACTGGCGTTGAGCCGCACGTTGTTCAGCGGGTTGATGACGCCCAGGCAGTTGGGCCCCACCAAACGGACTTTGCTTTCGCGGCACATCTCCACGATGCTGCGCTCGATGGCCACCCCTTCGCCGCCGATCTCTTTGAAACCGGCCGACACGATGACGATGCCCTTGACCCCCTTGGCAATGGCATTCTTCACGGATTGAACGGCTGCCTTGGGCGGCACGATGATCATGGCCAGATCCAGCGGATAGGGAATATCCGTGATGGTCGGATAAGCCCGCACACTGGCAATGGAATCAGCGCCCGGATTGACCGGGTAAAGCACCCCCTGATAACCGCCTTTCAGGATGTTCACGAAAATGTCGTGGCCGACCTTTCCAGGCATGGTGCTGGCGCCGACGACCGCCACGGACTGTGGCGCAAAAATCGCATCCAGATCTCTCATAAGCCTACTTTCTGTGTGGCTCGGCGGTGTTCGCCGGCCAGGTAAAAAGTTTATAAAGTATATCGATACGGCATTCGCATGCCGTTTTCATTTTGTTGATCCGTTAATTCGTTGATTGATGATTGATAAGTCGTCGAGTCGGTGAGTCGGTAACAGCGCCAATCAATTATTTGACCCATTAACGACTCGCCTGTTCGAGGAATTAACAAATCTGGTTATCCACTTCTGTTAAGTTAGATACGGCGTGGGTGACGAAGAAAAACCCCGGTGATCCGGGCAGGTGGTCTGCGCCACCATCCATTCGATTAAGTGAGGCAATAAGGCATGCTCCGGCGGGCCGCAAACTAAGCTGCGCTCAAACAGTGCGGCCCCATGTCCTGCGCACACCTTATGCCTCACTAAATCTCATGGCTGACGCGGCGCGGACCACCCACCCGGATCACTGCCTCCGTGCCAGTCCCGAATAAACTTCGCCAATAGCCACTGGAGCGAACTGGATCACCAAATTAACAAATTAACGAAATTACATTAATTTTTGGAAAAAATCGTTGCCTTTGTCATCCACGAGGATGAAGGCTGGAAAATCCTTGACCGTGATCTTGTAGATCGCCTCCATGCCCAGTTCCGGAAATTCGATCAGTTCCATGTGCGTGATACACTCCTTGCCCAGGCGTGCCGCCGGCCCGCCAATCGATCCCAAGTAAAACCCCCCGTATTTTTTGCAGGCGTCGGTGACCACCCCCGAGCGATTGCCCTTGGCCAACATCACCATCGAAGCGCCCTGCGCCTGAAAAATAGGAACATACGAGTCCATACGACCGGCAGTTGTGGGACCGAATGCGCCCGACGCATATCCAGGCGGTATTTTGGCCGGTCCGGCATAGTAAACAATGTGGTCTTTAAAATATTGGGGCAATCCCTGTCCGCTGTCCAACCGCTCTTTCAGCTTGGCATGGGCAATGTCCCGCGCGACGATCAGGGTGCCGTTGAGCAGCAGGCGCGTGGCCACGGGATATTGGCTGAGTGTGGCGCGGATACGATCCATCGGCATATTCAGGTCGATGCGCACCGCCTCCTCATCGCCTTGTCCGGGCTGGGGCAGATAGCGCGCCGGATCGGTATCCAGCTGTTCGAGAAAGATGCCATCGGCGGTGATTTTACCTTTGATGTTGCGATCGGCGCTGCAGCTCACCCCGATGCCGATCGGGCATGAGGCACCGTGCCGCGGCAGACGAATCACGCGCACGTCATGACAGAAATATTTGCCGCCGAACTGGGCGCCCAGGCCCAATTCGCGCGAACGCGCAAGCAGTTCGGCTTCGATCTCCAGATCGCGGAAAGCGTGGCCGGCCGGACTGCCCTGAGTGGGCAGATGATCCAGATAACGGGCCGAAGCCAGCTTGACCGTTTTCAGATTCATTTCGGCCGACAGCCCACCCACAACGACTGCCAGGTGGTATGGCGGGCAGGCGGCCGTTCCCAGGCTTTTCATCTTGGCCACCAGATAGGGTACCAGGTTTTGGGGGGTGAGCACGGCCTTGGTCTCCTGGAATAAATACGTTTTGTTGGCCGACCCACCACCCTTGGCCAGCATCAGAAATGAGTAGGCCCCTCCCTCGACGGCGTACAGTTCAATCTGGGCCGGCAGGTTGCACCCCGTATTTTTCTCGGTAAACATGGTCAACGGCGCATTTTGAGAATAGCGCAAATTGCATTGGGTATAAGCGCGGAACACGCCTTCGGAAAGCGCCGCTTCGTCATCGCAGCCCGTCCAGACTTGCTGCCCTTTTTTTCCGACGATGACGGCGGTGCCGGTATCCTGACACATCGGAAACTCGCCTTCTGCGGAAATAACAGCATTCTTAAGCATCTCCAATGCGACGTAGCGGTCATTGGGGGAACTCTGGGCATCGTCGAGGATGGCGGCCAACTGCATCAGATGACTGGAACGGTAATAATGAGACACGTCCCTGAAACCCTGCTCTGCCAAAAGGGTCAGTCCTTCGCGGTCCACCTTCAACATTTTTCGACCATCGAAGGTGCCGAGAGAAACGTGATTTTTCGTCAAACAGCGATACGCCGTATCATCATCGCCGAGTGGAAACATGGACTGATAGACAAACTGAGTCATACTTCTTTCCTCCTCTGTGTACGCTTAAGCGCCATCCGCGAGCCAGACTTCTTATCCAGTACCGATGTTTAGTGGTAAGCGGCAATGCAAGTCAAGCAATTGGTGCATTGCAAGAGCAACAAAATACTATTCATTTTTCATGAACCGCCATACCGGATGATACGCTTTGCTGAAGGGTCCGCCGTCACCGACATCTTTTTCTGCAAGGCTGTACCTGGTAGTCGTGGCCGTCGGTCACGACCCGGACCGCGCCGCACAGATCGGTGCGCCAGATGCGGCTGCCGGATGTTTCGAGGCGTTCGAGGACGGTTGGATGCGGAAAACGGAAGCGGTTCTGCCAGCCGACCGCGATAATGCTTTCGCTGGGGTGTACGGCATCGATAAAGGCGGCGCCGCTGGAACTGCGGCTGCCGTGGTGCGGCACTAAAAGAATCGTGCTGCGCAGGGCATCGGAGCCGTGGCGCGTGATAAGATCGTTTTCGGCCGGTGCCGTAATGTCGCCGGTGAAGAGAAAAGAGATTTGCTCCCAACAAATGCGCAGCACCAAAGAATTAGTGTTCCGGTCGCGCCATGTGTCCACTTTGGTTTGCTTCAAAAAATCTTCACGCGGGCCCAGAAGTGTCAGGTGCACACCGGGATCGACCACCGTATGCCGGGGCAATTGTTCAAAGAGGGGATGGTCGATGCGCTTTTCGGCGATCGCCTCCTGCCACTTGAGATACCCTTTCGTGTTGACAGTTTCGCCGTTGCTCCAGACGTGCCCCACGTTGAAATGGCGCAGAATAAAAAGCAGGCCGTTGAGATGGTCACTGTCGGCATGGGTCAACACCACCAGGTCGATCGTCTTGATCTTGTTGGCCCACAAATAGGGCGCAACCACGCTGCGGCCCACATCGAAGAGGGTGCCATCACTGAATCCGCCGCCATCGACCAGCATAGTGAACCCACCGGGCATTTGAATGACGTTGGCGCTGCCCTGGCCAATATCGACGGCTGTAACAGTCATCTGATGCTGCCCGAACCGCCGGTGCATCCAATAGGTCGCATCGATGATGCCGGCGCTGACCACCAGCGTCAGGCCAATTATCCGCACAAGACGCTTTTTCCAGAGCAACAAGGTGGCTAACAAAAGGTAAAAAAGCCCTGTTTCCAATATACTGGGCGTCACTGTCGTGGACGCCGCAAATCCGTAGCGGGCGATCCATTCCACCCACATCAGCATTGCCTGCAATCCAAAAGCCGCGATCTTCCAGCACAGGATGCATACCGGATCGCTCAGCGGGGCGACCGCAACCCCCAGCAAGCCGGCCGGAACGATCACCATCCCGGCCAATGGCACGACCAGCAGGTTGCTCACGAAACCAACCCAGCTGATCTGGTTGAAATAGCGCATCACCAAAGGCGCTGTGCCCAGAGTGGCGAACAAGGAAACCCCCATGAAAACGGCTACCTTCCAGATCCAGCGCCGCCACCAGGGGTCGCTCGTATGTCTTTTCGGCCGCGGCAGGGCCTGTAGCCCCAAAACAATGGCCAACACGGCGGCAAATGAAAGTTGAAAGGAGACCCCCAGCAGCGCTGGCGGCGTCACGATCAGGATTGCCAATGCGGCGACCGCCAGGGCATTGAGCAGATCGTGTCCGCGGCCGATCCAGTAGGTGGCCAGAAAAGCGGCCACCATGATCATAGCGCGCTGCGTTGATGGGGAGAGCCCTGCCAGCAGGCCATAGCCAATGACCGGCAGCAGGCTCAGGCCCGCGGCGCTACGGCGCCCCCAGGCGCGAGTGACCAGTGGTGGTACCCATACCAGCACACGGCTGAAAAAAGCGAAAGCGGCGGCCGCCACCATCCCGATATGTAAACCAGAAATGGCCAGCACATGGCTGACCCCCGCGCGGCTGAAGGCATCCCGCAAGGCATCGGGCAAACCGTCGCGCTCGCCAAGGGTCAAGGCTTTCATTACATAGACTACAGCGGGCGGTTCAGTTTGCAGGACCCTGTTCATTTTTGCGGACAATTGCCAGCGAACCCTGTCCAAACGCATCGTCCAGGGCGTATCCGGCGCGTTTTCGACGCGCACGCTTTCCGCTTGGGCATACAGGCGTGAATGCAACCCCTGCAAAGCCATGAACCGCTCGTAATCGAAACCATCAGGGTTGCGGAAGCCACGGATGGCCCGCAGGTGGCCGCTCACCGTCACCCGATCACCCCGCTCCAGATTTGTGATCCGGCCCCTGACACTGACCCGGACGCTGCCACGCACCGTCAGGCGCTTGTCTGCCTGACGCATCTGCTCGGCACGCAGGACGAACTGACGTCGAAAATCGTCTCCCGTTGGCGCCTCCGCAACCGTGCCGCTGATATGCCATTTTCCCTGATCGACAAAACGGCTGACATGGTCAGACGGCCATTCACGGCCCAACCAAGGCTGAATCGCAAGATAGCCCGCAACAGCGCAAAACACCAATGGCACACCCAGGGCGGAACGGCCACACTGCACATCATGAACGAGCACAATCGCCATAATACCGGCCAGTGCCGCCGCCACGGCGAACCATCCGGGTACGAGCGCACCAATGAAAATGCCGGCGATCAACGCGAGCCCCACCGGGACGAGCGGGCGCAGAAAAACAGGCCGGCCGCCGGCCGTCGCAACAATTTTTGTTTCCATCGGATTTCAGTATGCAGAAATTATTGCGGGCGTATGCGCACCGCATTTATTCGCCAACAAGTCCGAGGCAATAGATAAGGTCTCACCTGGAGAGAACACCGGACTTGGCACTGGAAAAAGCGAACGCATCGTAGAAAAACGACTGCCGCGTGTCAATCGAAAACAACCACGATGGGCAGGGGCGCACATTACGGGACGGACACGGCGCGGGCGATCCGGGTGGGTGCTCCCCATACGGTTATCCTGGCTGAAAATGCCGGACGGCTTGACCTGCCAAGCGCTTTCTGGCATGGTGCCTCCTATTTGGTCCCTATTGGAAGTTCCCTATGAAAATTGATCAGATCCCTTTAAGTCGCATGGACACGTTCTGCTATGTTATTGCCGACGAAGCCAGCGGCAGAGCGGCACTTATCGATCCGGCGTTCGACGTGCCGCGCATTCTGGCAACCACCCGCAAAGCCGGTTACGCCGTTTCGCATGTGATCAACACCCATCATCATCCGGATCATTCGGCCGGCAACGCGGAGGTCATCCAGGCAACCGGCGCACAGTTGTGTATCCATGAAAAGGATGCACCCTTTTTGAACAAATTGACTGGACGTGCAATGGCGCGCATGCTGGGCGGCAAGGGGTCACCCGCGCCTCAAAGAATGCTGATCGACGGCGATACGGTGCGTATCGGCGCGACCGAATTGACCGTTTTGCATACACCTGGCCATACCCCCGGCGGCATTTGCATCTACACGCCCGGCCACGTGTTCACCGGCGATACGCTGTTCGTCGGAGCCGTCGGGCGCACCGATCTACCCGGCGGCAGCGACCGGTTGCTGCGCACTTCCATCTGCGACAGAATTTACGCATTGCCGGATGAAACCATCGTATGGCCGGGCCACAACTATGGTGATACGCCCTCATCCACAGTGGGCTACGAGCGGCAACATAATCCGTTCACGCGCTAAGGCCTCATCAGACCCCCGCACCTGCTTGTAAAATAGGTTGATCATATCGGTTCAACGCGGTAAGAATCATTGCTTGCCTTAAGCTTGGACGCTCCGCATGCAACCGGATATCCATGCCCATAGGGAATGCAAATTCACAGGCCTTCTGAAATCGACCAGCGCCTAAAAGGATAATCATGCATACACAACCTCACTCATTCCACATTCCTGTAATGGGTACCGGCTTTACCGTCGACACGCCATTGCGTATCGCCCGCTTCGGGATCTCCTCGGTCATCTCGCTGGTCGATGATGAACTCATCGAACAAATACGCCAGTATCACTGCGCGCAATTCCGGGAACCGTACGAACCGATCACGGCCGCTGACCCGGACGCGCGCGCCCGCCGCATTACAGCTTACCTGGACATGGTGGACCGACTGGTCAAAAAACAACTCGCACTTTTGAAGGCGGCGCCTTTTGAACCCGGCAGCGAAATCACCCGCTATTACGAACTGCTGCCCCCTTCCGCGCTCAAAGATACCTATCTGCGGATGCTCGCCACCCCTGGTGCTGAAGAAAAGGCGCTGCTTCAGGAGGAACTCCGCCAGAAAGTCGTTGCCGGCAGGATCGATGTCAACATCATGACCAAGCTGGATGTAGATCATTATGCAAACGGCGAAAAGCTGCCTGCCGAATATGCAGACGCCATGGCGGCCTTACGCGGTTTTGCGCTGAGCACCACGCAATCGGCCATTGTCTTTTCGGCCGGTATCAACCAGCGACTCTACACCTATGCGGCGCGGTTCGATGGTTTTTTTCCGGATGCGCAAGGGCGCTTCAAAAAAAGAATCATCGTGAAAGTCAGCGATTACCGCTCGGCGCTGATTCAGGGCAAATTTTTGGCCAAAAGAGGGCTCTGGGTATCGGAATTCCGCATTGAGTCCGGCCTGAACTGCGGTGGTCACGCTTTTGCAGCCGAGTGCAACCTGATAGGGCCAGTATTGGAACAGTTCAAGAATAACCGCCAGACCCTGCAGCAGAGCCTGTATCAGATCTACAGCAAAACGCTCAGCGATCTCGGCCGGCCGTTTCCAGCCCATCCGCTCGAGGTGCGTATCACCGCGCAGGGTGGCATCGGTACCGCCCGCGAAGATCGTTTTCTTCTGCGTTATTATCATATCGATGGCACGGGCTGGGGAACACCTTTTATGCTCGTTCCCGAGGTGACCAACGTCGATCCGATGCATATTGAAAAGTTGTGCAATGCGCGCCGCGAAGATATCTATTTGAGCAATGCGTCCCCGCTGGGCGTGCCCTTCTGGAATCTGCGCACATCGGCCAGCGAAGAAAAAAGACGGCAGCGCATCGAGCACGGGAAACCCGGCAGCCCGTGCCCGAAGAGTTTGATCGCATTGAACACTGAATTCATCAAACCGCTGTGCACGGCCTCGCGAGCATATATCTCACAAAAACTCAAGAAACTGCGCGAAGAAAACCTGCCGGCTGCGGAAGTGGATCTGATCAAGGAACGGATACTCGAAAAATCATGCATCTGCCATGACCTGGCCGGATCGGTAAGCCTGAACTACAATACCGACCCCAAGGCCTCGCCCGCGGTCTGCTGTGGTCCGAATATCCGCAATTTCAATCGCATTTTTTCACTCGAAGAGATGGTAAACCATATTTATGGACGGCTTTCGATCATGGTCAACAGCGACCGTCCTCATATGTTCATCGAGGAAATCCGCTTGAACCTGGATTATCTGCGGGGAGAGATCAGAAGCTTTTCACAACGCATGTCCAACCGGCCCCAGAGCTTCTTTGAAACGTTCAAGGCAGGGCTTCTGGACGGAATCGACTACTACCGTGGTCTGACCCGTCAGTTCATCGATGAACACCGGGAAAAGTTTTTAGAAGAATTGAAAAATCTTCAAGACGAGATTGAACGCACTTATTTGCCAGGAAAGTGCGAACCGGATGCTGCAGTGTGCAACACCGCAGCCAGGTAACCCATTTCAAGCCTGGTGGATGTGGAAGGATAGGCCGTCAATCCGGCTGGTTGTAAGCGATGCGGTAAACGGCGCCGTTTTGGTCATCCGATACCAGCAGGCTGCCGTCGGGCAATAGTTCCACATCCACGGGCCGACCCCATTCCGATCCCCTCAGCAGCCATCCCCGGGCGAAGGGTTCATAGGAAACCACACGGTCGCCTTGCAATCTCACCAGCATCAGGCGATAGCCGATTTTTTCCTCGCGGTTCCAGGAGCCGTGCTCGGCTATGAAAATCTGCCCCTGATACTCTTCGGGGAACATTGTCCCCTTGTAAAAACGCATACCCAGGGCGGCCACATGCGGCCCCAGTGTGGCCGCCGGTGAAGTAAATTGGCGGCAGGGTTTAAAGCCGCCGAACTGCGGATCGGCAATCGTTCCCCCGTGGCAATACGGAAAACCAAAATCAAGCCCCTTGCTATCGGCACGGTTCAGTTCGTCCGGCGGGATATCCTCGCCCAACCAATCACGCCCATTATCAGTAAACCATAAATCACCGGTTTCCGGGTGCCAGTCGAAGCCCACCGTGTTGCGCACACCGTGTGCAAAAATTTCAAACCCGCTACCGTCGCGATCGATGCGCGTGATCGAAGCAAAAATGGGATTATCGTTCAAGCATACATTGCATGGCGCACCCACCGGGACATACAGCTTGCCGTCCGGACCCCAACGGATGAAACGCGCGCCGTGACGCGGATCCTCAGGATACTGGTCGTAAACCACCTCGGGCGGCGCGGGTTTTTCCAGGTTGGTTTCGATTTGGCGAAAACGCAGGATACGTCCAATTTCGGCCACATATAAGTCCCCCTCCCACAGCGCCACGCCATTGGGCGCGTTCAAGCCTTCGGCAATGGTGTAGACTTGATCCGCGCGCTGGTCGCCGTCCCGGTCCACCACAGCATACACCCGTCCCACCTGTCGTGAGCCGACGAAAAGAACGCCCGACGGACTCACCGCCATCGAACGGGCGCCGGGAACATCGCCACTGTACAGGTCGATAGTGAACCCGGGCGGCAGTTGGATGGCCATCAACATCAGCTTTTCTTTTAAGCCGGCGCTCGCCGCATGCGGGCCACAGATCGAAAAAAGGAGGATGGCCATGAACGGCAGATAAAAAACCCGTAACCAAAGCATCGTTTCTCCTTATGCATTTTGAATGGTAAAGTAATCAGCGGTACGGTTAGGATCGGTTAATGCGGATATCCATCTTGACGATGCGATTAATTTAAGGGAGCATAATAATCGTCGGCATCAATGTCAAAAATTGAACCCGGAGCACACCTTTGGCCTCACTTGAGCGAAATGGCGTGTGGCGCGGACCACCCGCCCGGATCACCGGCGTGTGGGAACCACTTTATACTTAACACTTCACCCATAATCACTTGAGCGAAGTGCATAACCAGATAACGTTAATAGGTGCTAGCATGACCCCGCAAGAGGAACAAACCATTCGCCAATGGGCAGCTCGAAACCCGTCGCCCCATCCCATTGGACTGTCCCGCGGCGACGGTGCCGCCGATCAACAGATTGCCGCTTTCTGCGACCGTTTCAAGGAACTGGTCCCCGGGGCCATCGTCCGCAACGCACCCGAAACAGCCTTTCGCAAACCGGCCATGCTGATCGGTCGTTATGGCAACATCGCCTATCAGGCGGTCCCAGAAGAAAAGGAACTGCTGCCTTTCCTGGAAATGTTGCAATCCTCCGCCGCAGACCGCGACGTGTTTCCCGCGACGCTGCGCCAGGAGGCGAGCGCCATTGATCTGCCGGCTGATCTGACGCTGTATATTGCCATGCAGTGCCCGCACTGTCCAGGCGCCGTCCGGCAACTCACGGCACTGGGCAATGCCGCCGAGCGCCTGCGCATTTCCGTCGTGGACGGCATTCTTTTCGAATCGCAGGCCAAAGCGCACGCCATCCGTTCGGTGCCCACACTGATTCTGGATGATGATCTGCGCTGGAACGGACAGATCGATATACAGGAGGTCATTCGTCAATGCATCCAACGTGATCCGGCCAAACTGTCGGTGGCGAGCCTGCGCCAATTGTTGGAAACCGGCGAAGCGCCCCGCGCCGCCGACCTGATGATCGCGCGCAACGAACTGTTTCCGGCGCTGATCGACCTCATTGCCGATGAACGTTGGTCCGTTCGCCTGGGGGCCATGGTGACGGCGGAGTATCTGACCGATCAATCTCCCACCCTGGCCGCGCGCCTTTTAAAACCGTTGTCAGAACGCTTCGCCCGGCTTGCAGAACCTGTTCAGGGCGATGTGGTGCATGTGCTTGGGCAGATCAGATCCGATGCGACCGCCGCTTTTCTAAAAAGCGTGGCAAACGGTCCCTATGCCGAATCCGTCCGGGAGGCCGCTGCGGAGGCATTGGAAGAGGACGATCCTGCCGGATAATTGATCAGGAAAACCGCTTCATTGACGCTTAATCAAGCGCAACGGATTAGGATAGGCACTATCGAGGAAGTATTATCATCCGACCGAAGCGCTTTCATCCGCGGCCATGTCCAGTATCTCGCGGGGCAACTCCCTGCCCGCCTTGACGCCCAGTTCTTTGAGCTCCTGCGCGCGCCGCACCAGGTTACCGCGGCCGCCGGTCAGGCGATCGTGCGCGAGTTTGTAAGCGGTCCGCGCGCGATCCAACTGCTGGCCCACCTCGTCGAGAGACGCTACAAAACCGACGAATTTGTCGTACAAAGCGCCTGCCTTTTTGGCGATCTCCACGGCATTGCGGTTCTGGTATTCACGCCGCCAGATGTTCTGAATGGTGCGCAAGGTGACCAGCAGGGTCGAGGGGCTGACCACGATGATATTTTTTTCAAAGGCTTCGGAGAATAGTGCCCCGTCCGTTTCGACTGCCACCAGAAAAGCCGCTTCGATGGGCACGAAGATAAGAATGAAATCGAGCGTGCACACACCTTCCAGCGCCTCGTAACTTTTGGCTGCCATGGAACGAATATGCGTGTGCATGGCTTCGATATGCATTGCCAAATGCTTTTTCTTCTCCAAAGGCTCTTCTGAATTGTAGAACGCTTCATATGCCTTCAAAGAGAGTTTGGCATCGATGATCACATCCCTGCCTTCGGGCAAACGGACGACCGCATCGGGCAAATAGCGGTTGCCTTCCGCATCGCGCAGGCTGACCTGGCAATCGTATTCCCTGCCCTTTTGCAATCCGGATGCCTCCAGCACCCGCGCCAGGATCACTTCACCCCAGTTGCCGCGCGCCTTGCTGTCACCTTTTAGGGCCCGCGTCAGGTTCAAAGCTTCCTTGCTGATGCGTTGGTTAAGATCCTTGAGATGAGTGATCTCGGCATGCAACGCAGTTCGGTCGCGGGTTTCCTTGTCATAGACATCTTCGACACGCCGCTTGAAGTCGCCGATCTGCTCGCGCAGCGGGCCGATGAGATGATCGACGGCAACGCGGTTCTGATCGATGAATTTACTGCTTTTTTCCTCAAAGATGCGATTGGCCAGATTCTGGAAGGCCTCCTTGAGCTGCTCTCCGGCGGTATTCAGCAGCGCAATCTTTTCGGCAGCCTGCTTTTGCTCCTGGGCTAAAACGGTGCGCAGTTGGGCCACCTGCGTGTGTTGCTGTGACACCTGCTGCTGCAGCGTGGCCAACTGTTCTTCTTTGCAGACTTTTTCACGCTCGATGACCGGAATGCGCAGAACCTGTGATTCCAATGCCGCATTGGCTGCCTGCAGCTGTTCGCAACGCAACTGCTGACGGCGCACGTCGTCACCCAGTTGGCTTGCATGGGTACGCAACTGTGCAATCGTTTCCTGATGCCCCAGCGCCCTCTCATCCAACACCATTCTTTCGGCACGCGCGGCAGCCAGATCGTGCTCGTGTTCATGGTTGCAACGGATGCGGACCAACCATCCCACCAATACGCCGCCGGCCAGCATTCCCAGCCCGCCGCAAATCAGAAGGTAAACCAACTCAATACTCACTTCAGGCATGGTATGTCCCCAAATCCGGCTGCGCCGGAGTGTAAAGGTAAGCTGGGCGGGTAGTCCGCACCACCCGCCGACGCACCTATCCATGTGCGAATCTCAAGGTGGCGGAAACTTACCTTATTCCGGCCGCGCATACAACACCCGAGCGCCCGTCGACACACGACGCGCGCGTTCAGCAACATTGCGATGAGCAGGAAACTTCACCAGACATAGAAGCGCTGCAATCCACCCATTTGAAAATGCCCTTACAATCAAAACAATACGATGATAAAAGGATCCTGTGATAAAGGGAGACCTATGGGGTCGAGGAGAGGGCGCGTTAAAAACACGGGGACAGACAGTGCGTGGCCAGCTTCATTAAATGACTATAGCTCACTTAGCATCTCCCCCATTCACACAAAGATATGTCAAAGGCAAATTGCGGTGGCTAAATACATTTATCCTTCTATTTTTACCTTTAATATCCCCCATATCTATTGACAAAAAAAAGATCTCTATACTAATGTGAGCCCTTGGTTTTATATTACGAGCATGTATAAATATAAAACTTTGTAAATATTAACAATAATAGCACAGGGCCACTGCGTCGACATGTGACACCACACGAGCGGCGACCAGTGGACCGGCGCATCATGGGATACCATGTCGAACCCAACGAACAACGAAGTGATCAACTTGACCACACCCTTTTCGCTGTCGGCCGCCCCAAGCACATGGTGGTTCCTGGATGCAACGCCCCTGACAATATACAATCCGACCTCGCTAAGAATAAAAAACTATTCAGGAAAGGAGGATTTTTAAGATATTTTGAAATCGATGAACCCGCAAGCATGCACTGCCGAGGGGCAAAAAGCGCCCGATCTCTTATGCACCGACAGGTTTCATGATCGGCGGCCTATTTGCCGGAACATCTATTAACCTCATTCAATCGCAGATATTTCTGACTGCAACTATTAACCGGTATCGTCACAAGGAGGTAACTTTGGCTTTCGAATTTTACAAAGAAAGTTATGCCGGCAGCGTCCACGCGGTAACCCTCGGAAAAGGGTCAAAAGCAGTGGTCGTCGGCGGAGAAACCAGCTATCCATTTTATCATTTCGAAGGCGAAATGCCCAATAAGCCTCGCATAGCAATGGAAATTTGGGACATCACACCCGAGGATTGGGCTGAAGCCGCCATCGCGCCGTTCAAGGACGTTATCAGCGACCCGGCCGCCTGGGCCAAAAAATGCGTCGACAAATACGGCGCCGAAATGATCGTGCTGCAACTGAAGAGCACCGATCCGAACGGTCTGAATGCATCGCCCAAAGAGGCATCGGCCACCGTAAAGAAAGTTCTGGCCGCTATCGATGTGCCCTTGATCGTCTGGGGCTGTGCCAACCCGGCCAAGGACGAAAGCACATTAAAACAAATTGCCGAAGACCACCAGGGCGCCAACTTGATTCTCGGCCCGGTTGAAGACAAGAACCACAAGGGTATCGGCGCCGCCGCCATGGCTTACGGCCACACCCTGATCTCTTCTTCGCCCATCGACGTCAACCTGGCCAAGCAGGTCAATATCCTGCTGGAAAACCTGGGCGTGCCCATGCAGAAGCTGATTATCGATCCGACCACCGGCGGTCTGGGATATGGCCTGGAATACACCTACTCGGTTATGGAACGTCTGCGCATGGCGGCCTTGGCCCAAGGCGACGACAAACTGCAGCTTCCGGTGATCAACAACCTGGGCAATGAAGTGTGGAAAAGCAAAGAAGCCAAACTCGACGCGACCGAAGCACCCACCCTGGGTGATCCGGAAAAACGCGGCATCCTGATGGAGGCCGTCGGCGCCGTGACCTACCTGATGGCGGGCAGCGATATTATGATCATGCGTCATCCCGAAGCCATCCGCCTGACCAAGAGCTACATCGATCTGCTGGCCGACGGCGGCAGCGCCAAAGACATTGCCGCCATTCAGAAATTGCTCAAATCCAAAACGGTCGACCTGGCTGCTCTGGCCCCCGAGCCAGATCTGACCATCCCGGAAGAAAAAGCCGCCAAGCCGGCACCGGCCGCCAAGGCAGCTCCCAAGGCCGCCCCGGCCGCCAAACCGGCTGCAGCTGCCAAGCCCGCCGCGCCCAAAGCTGAAGCAAAAGCTGAAGCGCCCAAGGCCGCCGCCGCGCCCGCAGTCGACCCGGCCCAGGCCAAAGCCGATGCCGATGCCAAGGTCAAGGCCGATGCCGATGCCAAGGCCAAAGCCGATGCGGCCGCCAAGGCCCAGGCGGAAGCAGACGCCAAAGCCAAAACCGAAAACGAGGCCAAAGCCAAGGCCGATGCCGATGCCAAGGCCAAAGCTGACGCCGATGCCAAGGCCAAAGCCGAAGTTCAGAAGCGCGAAGCCGAAGAAGAAGCCTTGCGCCAGAAACGTGCCGCCGAACGCGAAAAAATGAACGCCCAGCGCAAGACCGAAGACAAAGAAGCCGCGGTAGCGAAAACCGCATCGGCCGTTCAGTTGGATGCACTGGAAAAGATGACCCGTCAACTGGATCGAATCCACAGACGCGTTGCATAAATTATACTTTACAAAATAGAGTGGTTTCTATTTTGAATCGAGGAGGAACCTCAATGGCAGAACTGACCAAAGTGAAAGAAAAAGCGGAAGAGAAAGCCGCAAAACTGGCTGATCCTATCGCTGCGTCCATCGATCCGGCCACCCAGCAGATGATCGCCCGCGCCCAGCAGTTGGGTATCGATACCGTATTCGACCGCGCCGAGCAGATGAAGCCTTGCGCCATCGGCCTTCAGGGTATCTGTTGTAAAAACTGCGCCATGGGCCCCTGCCGTCTGCCGCTGCCCAAAGGCGGCATCCAAGGCGAAGACACCCGCAAGGGCCTTTGTGGCGCAACCGCCAACACGATCGCCGCACGCAACTTCATCCGCATGATCGCCGGCGGTGCCGCGGCCCACTCCGATCATGGTCGCGGTGTAGCCGAAGTATTCCTGGCGGCCGCCCGCAAAGAAACGGATGCTTATAAAATCAAAGACACCGCCAAGTTGGTCGCCGTTGCCAAGGTTATGGGCATAGCCACCACAGTGGAAGTCGATGGCGCAACCCAAGACCGCAACTTGGATGAAATCGCGGTGGAAGTCGGCGAGCTCGCCCTGAACGAATGGGGCAAGGCCTCAGGCGAACTGCTCTACCTGAAACGCGCACCCCAGCCTTTGTATGACAAGTGGACCAAGGCCGGTGTTAAACCGCGCAATATCGATCGCGAGATCGTCGAAATCATGCACCGCACCCATATGGGCGTGGATCAGGATTATAAAAACCTGATCAAACAAGGCACCCGCGCTTCTCTGGCAGACGGATGGGGCGGCTCGATGTTAGCCACCGATCTGCAGGATATCATGTTCGGCACCCCCTATCCCCTGCAATCCGAAGCCAACTTGGGCATCATGAAACAGGACCACGTCAACATCATCGTTCACGGCCATGAGCCGATACTTTCAGAGATGATTGTAGCCGTGTCCCAAAGCAAGGAAATGGTCGATTATGCCAAAACCAAGGGTGCCAAGGGCATCCAGTTGGGTGGCATCTGCTGCACGGCCAATGAAATTTTCCAGCGTCACGGCGTTCCGCAGGCCGGCACCTTCCTGCAGCAGGAACTGGCCATCATCACCGGCGCCTGCGATGCCATGATCGTTGACGTTCAGTGTATTTTTCAAAACCTGGCCAACGTTGCCAAGTGCTTCCATACCAAACTGATCACCACCCATCCGATTGCAAGGATGGAGCAGGACAACGTGTTGCACATCGAATTCGATGAGCATCATGCACTGGAAGATGCCAAGCGCATTGTCAAAATCGCCATCGACAATTTCCAGAACCGCGGCAGCGAGGTGATGATTCCCCAGTACAAAGCCACCGCTATCGGCGGCTTCGGCGTGGAATCGATCGAGTATCACCTGGGCGGCACTTTCCGCGGCACCTACTACACCTTGAATGACAATATCATCAACGGCCGCATTCGCGGCATCGCCGGCGTCGTGGGCTGTAATAACGCGCGCACCCGTCATAACGAAGCCCATATCGCCGTTGTCAAGGAACTCATCAAGAACGATGTCATCGTGCTGACCACCGGCTGCAACGGCATCGCCTGCGCCATGGAAGGCCTCCTATCGCCGGAATCGGCCGCCGTTTTCTGCGGCCCGGGCCTCAAGGAAGTTTGCGAGACCGTGGGTATTCCGCCCGTCCTGCACCTGGGCTCCTGCGTGGACAACAGCCGCATCCTGCTGGCCGCTACCGAAGTGGTCAAGGCCGGCGGTCTGGGCAAGGATATCTGCGATCTGCCGGCTGCCGGCTCGGCCCCCGAGTGGATGAGCGAAAAAGCCATCAGCATCGGCCAGTACTTTGTCGCTTCGGGCGTTTACACGGTTTTCGGCCTGCATCTGCCCACCGCCGGCGCACCCGTGTTCCATGACTACCTGTCCAATGAATTGGAAAAACAATTCGGCGGCAAATGGGATCTGGAAGCCGATCCGATCAAGCATGCCCAATTGATGATCGCCCATATCGACAAAAAACGCAAAGAACTGGGCATCGACAAAGCCCGCGACCGCGTGCTCATGGATATGGCCGACCGTCAGAAACTCGAGGCTTAATTTTAATATGCAACATCCTCAACGAAGGAGGAAATAAATGTCTAGACTTGTAGCATTCGCCGCTATTCAAGGTGGTTATAACATCGTCTCCAAGGTAGAGGGCAAATATAAAAGAGCCTTGCAGACCTACAATGCCGATACAAAGGTGGGTTTTCCCAATACCGCCTATTACCTGCCGGTGATCTACTCCCTTCTGGGAATCAAGGTTGCCACCCTGGAAGATATGCAGAAACCGCTGGCTTTTGCCCGCAAGCTGCTGCCCCCGCACGTCAAAGGACAGAACCACCTGCCCTACCTGGGGCCCCTGCTGGATGCCGGCATGGCCGCTCTGTTCGCTTTTGAACTTGAAGAAGCTCTGCGCTACCTGGAAGAACCCGACTTCTACCTGCCCACCGAAGAGGTGGATGAAGAAGCCGGCAAGATCTGGCTTGGCGCTGCCGATGACACCGTCATGCGCAAACGTGGCGTGGAATTCGTCGACGGCTCGGCCCCCGGCTTTGCCGCCATCGTCGGCGCGGCACCCGATGCCGAAACCGCCAAGATGATCGTTGAAGAGTATCAACGCCGCAGTCTCTACATCTTCTGCGCCGCCAACCAGAACGGCACCACGGTTATCGATCAGCTGCGTGAAGCGGGTGTACAGGTCGGTTGGAATACCCGTATCGTGCCCTTTGGCCCGGACATCTCTTCAGCCATTTTTGCCCTGGGATTCGCCAACCGCGCCGCCATGGCTTTCGGCGGTGTACAGCCCGGCGATTACAAAAAAATCCTCAAATACAACAAAGACCGCATCTTCGCCTTCGTCAACGCTTTGGGCGATGTCAATGCCGAATGGGCGGCTGCGGCGGCCGGCTGTGTGAACTGGGGCTTCCCCACCATCGCCGACACCGACATTCCCGAAATTCTGCCCACCGGTATCTGCACCTACGAGCATGTGGTCGCCAACATCAAACATGAAGATATGGTTCAAAAGTCGGTTGAAGTACGCGGCCTCAAAACCACGGTCAGCAAGATCGACATTCCCTGCGCCTTCGGTCCCGCGTTTGAAGGCGAGCGCGTGCGCGGCGCCGACCTGTATTGCCAGTCCGGTGGCGGCAAGACCCAATGCACCGAATACCTGAAGTTGGCCCAGATGAACGAAATCGAAGACGGCAAAGTCACCGTCATCGGTCCGGACATCAAGGACATGAAGGAAGGCAGCGCTTTCCCGATGGCCATTTTCATGCAGGTAGCCGGCCGCGAATTCCAGGAAGATTTCGAACCGATCCTGGAACGTCAGACCCACCACCTGGTCAACTACATCCAGGGCATCATGCACATGGGTCAACGCGACATCGCCTGGGTACGCGTCAGCAAGCAGGCCGTCGAGAAAGGCTTTACGCTGAAAGACATCGGCGTGGTTCTGCATGCCAAGTTCCACCAGGATTTCGGCAAGATTCTGGATAAGGTCCAGATCACGCTGTACACCAAAAAAGAAGATGTGGACAAGATCACCGCCGAAGCCCGCGCCGCCTACAAGCATCGTGACGAACGCGTCGAAAACATGACTGACGAGGATGTGGAGATTTTTTACTCCTGCACCCTGTGCCAGTCGTTTGCCCCCACCCATGTCTGCGCCGTCAGCCCGGAACGTACCGGCCTGTGCGGTGCCTACAACTGGATGGATTGCAAGGCGTCCTTCGAGATCAATCCGACCGGTCCCAATCAGCCCATCGAAAAGGGTGAAGTGCTCGATCCGGTTCTGGGACGTTTTGCCGGTGTCGACGACTTCATCAAAAAAGCCTCGCGCGGCGCCATCGAGACCTACAACTTCTACTCGATGGTCAACAACCCCATGACCACCTGCGGCTGCTGCGAAGCCATCGCGGCCATGCTGCCCGCCTGCAACGGCATTATGACGGTTAACCGCGAGTATGCCGGTGAAACTCCCTGCGGCATGAAATTCACCACCCTGGCCGGTGTCATGGGCGGCGGGGCTTCTTCTCCGGGTTTCGTAGGTCACTCCAAGTTCAATGTTACCCAGAAGAAATTCATCATCGGTGACGGCGGATTGCTGCGCATGGTCTGGATGCCCAAAATCCTGAAAGAAGAGATCAAGGAGCGCTTGCTGAAACGTGGCGCGGAGATGGGATACCCCAATCTCTACGACATGATCGCTGATGAAACCGTGGGAACAACTGAAGAAGAGATTCTGCCCTTTCTGCAGGAAAAGGGACATCCGGCCCTTTCAATGCCTTCACTGGTTGGCTGATACGAACAATGGCCGATGGGTTGGACGGGTGCCGTCCACCCATCGGCATCTTATAGGATAAGGAGAATACAATGGCATTAACCGGTATTCAGATCTTCAAGCTCTTACCGAAAACCAACTGTAAGGAGTGTGGCGTTCCCACCTGCCTGGCCTTCGCCATGAACCTGGCCTCGGGCAAAGCCGAACTGGACGCCTGTCCTTATGTATCCGAGGAAGCCCGAGCCCAACTGGCCGAAGCATCCGCGCCCCCCATCCGCCCCGTTTCGGTCGGTAAAGGCGTGCGCAAGGCGACCGCCGGCGGCGAAACCGTCCAGTACCGCCATGAAAAAACCTTCTACAATCCGACCTTGCTGGCCGCCCAGATCAACTCGGACATTGCCGCCGATGCACTGGCCACCAAGCTCAAAGGCTGGAATGCGCTGCAATTCGAACGCGTCGGTTTGAACCTGCGCCCCGAACTGGTTGCGTTGAAAGACGTCAACGGCAATGCCGATGCTTTCGGCAAAGTGGCCAAACAGATTGCTGATACCTCGGAACTCAACCTGATCCTGATGACCGAGAACGTCGACGTCATGAAAGCTGGCGTGGCTGCCGCCGGGTTTAAACGCCCCCTGCTCTATGCCGCCACCGCCGCAAACGCCGATGCCATGGGACAGTTGGCCAAAGAGAACGATCTGCCCCTGGCCATCAAAGCCGAGTCGGCTGAAGCACTCGTGCCGTTGAGCGACAAGCTGACCGGCATGGGCCTGAAAGACCTGGTCCTCGATCCGGGTAGCCGCGATCCCAAGCAGGCCAATGCCGATATGATCGCCATTCGCCGCGCGGCTCTGAAAAACGGCAATCGTTCGGTGGGCTTCCCTACAATCACCTTCCCGTGCGAAATGGCTGACAACCTGGACGTGGAGACCATGCTGGCCGCCATGTTCGTGGCCAAGTACGGCGGCATTGTCGTGTTGTCGGATTTTGCGGGCGAAAGCATCTTCCCGCTGCTGCTCGAACGCCTCAACATCTTCACCGACCCGCAGCGTCCGATGACCGTAACCGAAGGCATCTACCAGATCGGCACACCTGACGAGAATTCGCCGGTGCTGGTCACCACCAACTTTGCCTTGACCTACTTCATCGTCTCCGGAGAAATCGAAGGCAGCCGCGTCCCGTCCTGGCTGCTGATCAAAGACTCCGAAGGCCTGTCGGTACTCACCGCCTGGGCCGCCGGTAAATTCGCCGGTGACGATGTCGGCGCCTTCATCAAGAAGAGCGGCATCATGGACAAGGTCAAGCACACCGAACTGATCATCCCTGGTTATGCTGCAGCCATCGTAGGCGACATCGAAGAAGAACTGCCCGGCTGGACCATCACTGTCGGCCCGCGCGAAGCCGCGCATATTCCCGGTTTCCTCAGGGATCGATTCGCATAGTCCCGAATACGGGGATGACCGCTGGCCGGCCATCCCCGTTTTTTAATGCCCCAAACTGTTTGCAAGCGATGTGAAAGTCTAGTAGGTAAGCGGCCTGCGCGCGGATCTCGCATCAACCACAAGGTTTCGAACATATACGTGAACGCATCACTTCAAAGGGAGGTTACATGTTACTCATCGGCGAAAGTTTAAACGTCATCAATAAAAAGATCGGCCGGGCATTCAAAGAACGCGATCCCAAACCGATTCAGGAAGAGGCCTTGTTTCAAAAAGAGAAACAAATGGACTACATCGACATCAATCTCGGACCGGCCAAAAAAGACGGTATCGAACTGATGCCCTGGGTGGTCCAGGTGGTTCAGGAAGTCGTGCCCGACATTCCCCTGGTTCTCGACACCTCCAACATCGATGCCATCGAAGCTGCCCTGAAGGTGGTTAAGCAGGTTCCCAGCGGCACGCCGCATATCGTTAACTCGATTATGGTACGTCCCGAGCGCTATGAGCGCATGGTTCCCATCACGGCCGAATACAATGCCGATTTCATCGCGTTGATGTGGGGGCCGGAAGGCCTGCCGCGCGACGAGAACGAACGCGCTGCCCTGTGTGTGGAACTGCTTTACTTTGCCAACGAAGCCGGTATACCCAACGAAAAAATCTGGGTGGACGGTATTGTCACGCCGGTCAACATCCAGCAGCCTCAAGCCATCAGCCTGATGGAGTTCCAGAAAATGCTACCGGATATGTGCCCTGGCGCCCAGAGCACCTGCGGTCTGTCCAACATCTCCAACGGGCCCCCCGACCATCTGCGTCCGATTCTGAACCAGGCCTACATGGTCATGCTGCAAAAATGCGGGATGGTTTCGGTTATCGCCGATCCGCGCGACGCGCAACTGATCGCCATCGCCAAGGGTCAGCGCCAGGACATCGTCGACCTGATCTATAGCATCATGGACGGCAACGCTCCCAACATGGCCGGTCTTTCCAAAGAGCTGCAAGACTATGCCAAAACCGTCAACGTCATCCTGGGCAACAGCCTCTATTCGGATTCCTGGCTGGAAGTATAATCACCAGCCTCAGTCGTTGCGATCCAGCCCCTCCGATTTACCGGAGGGGCTTTTTTAATACGTGACCCGCCTACATTCCCAACCTTCGCCAAATAGCATGCTGCACGAATATCCATCAGAAAATTCCTGGCCTATTCTTTTCCGTAACCTTTGCACCCCCCATAAACCAAAAATTCCGCAGCCCCGCAAGAAAATGCGGGTAAATCGGCAAAAGGTGGACCATGCAGCTGATGCCTTTGCATAAATTAGGTCCCAGGGAAAAGGCCGACCACACGGTCGCTTTTGGCGTGTACCTGCCGTGGGTGTCCGAGGAGCACGGCCATCGCCTGTATGTGAAAATCATCCACGAAAAAGACCAATTCATCCAGACCATACCGCCGCTGCTGTTTGCGCTGCAGCACAGCATTGACCCTGAGTATGGAGATTATTGGTCCTGCGAACTGCGCATCGACCCGGCCGAGCGCCCACACGCGCACTCCGCCTGGGGTGAACCGGGTCGCTATGTCTATCGCTTCTTTTTGCGAAACCCGCATACAGGGCTGGAAATTGACTGGATCATCGATCCGTTCGCCCGCGAATTCGGCACCGGCAAGCTGTCGGCGTTCACTTTGGGGTATGACGCGTATGCCTGGAGCCATCAGGAAAGTCTTTGGAGAACGCCGTTGTTGCAGGACCTGGTGATCTATGAACTGATGCTGGCCGAATTCGGCAACGATCTGCCGGGTGCGCGGGCCAAGCTGGATTACCTCCAGGATCTGGGCGTCAACTGCCTGGAAATCATGCCGGTTTCCAATGTCTCCAACACCATCGACTGGGGATTTCTGCCTGTCGGTTATTTCGGGGTGGATGAGCGCTTCGGCAAACGTCGCGATCTGCAGCAATTTATCGACGCAGCCCACCAACGGGGTATCGCCGTGATCCTGGATGTCGTATACGGACATACCAGCAGCCAGTTTCCCTATGCTTATCTGTATCGCGCATTGCGTTACGATCAGAACCCTTTCATGGGGACATTCGCCAAAGACCTTTTTGGCGAAAGCACGGACTTCAACCGCGATTTCACGCGCGACTATTTCTACACGGTAAATTATCACTGGCTGGACACATACCATTGCGATGGGTTCCGCTACGATTGCGTGCCCAACTATTGGGACGGCCCCATGGGCAAAGGCTACGCCGATCTGACCTATCAGACGTATCAGACCGTCAAGGCCAAAATCCCGCAGGGATATCACTGGTTGCGTTTTCAAAATGGCCCGGAGATGACACTGATTCAATGCGCCGAACAACTCGAAGGGCCGGTGGAAATCGTACAAAAAACGTACAGCAATTGTACCTGGCAAAATGGAACCTTGGGCGCGGCCACCGCGGTAGCCCACGGGCAGTGGAATGCTGTTGGTGATCTGGGTCTGCACTTGGGATTGAATGGGTATCCGGCAGTGGCGATCCACAATACGGATATTGTGCCCAAGAGCGCGCTGCAGTATATCGAAAACCACGACCATTCCCGTTTCATCTGCAATTTCGGCTTATGGGAAAAAGACAACATCCTGCTACAGGAAGGCAACCGCGAGCGCTGGTACAAACTGCAACCCTATTTGATTGCCCTGATGACCGCCAAAGGCATCCCCCTGATCTGGCAAGGCCAGGAGTTGGGTGAAAATTACTTTATCCCCCACAACGGATGGGGGCGTGTCATGCTGCTGCGACCGGTGCGCTGGGATTATTTTTACGATCCGATCGGCCGAGCGATGATCGCCCTTTTTCGCAAACTCTTGTCGCTGCGCAATACTGAATCCGAGTTTCGACATGGCGAGCATTACTTTTACAATCACCACGACCACTACCAATCCAGAGGCGTGCTCATTTTTCATCGCCAGGATGCCGAACACATCAGTTTGGTGGCCCTGAATTTCAGCGATGAAACCCAGTTCGTGCCCTTTACGTTCACGCAAGGCGGTGATTACAAGGAAATGCTGCACGGTGACGAAGATGCAAACCTCAACATCGACCAGGTGCAGGCGGGCCAGACGCGTCACATAGAAATACCATCCAATTATGGACGGATATGGCGCCTATAGCAAGGCAAGGGCCTGTTCTCAGCAGGGCCATCGCATGTAAACCTTGGCACGTAGCGTGCAGTTATGAGATTCTTTACTTGGCTCAATATCTATCGTGCTGAAATCCGGTGATCCGGGTGGGTGGTCCGCGCCACCACCCACCCGGATCACCTCTTCCGTGCTAACCCCGAAAACGAATTTGGGTCTCCTGAGAGAGGTTTTTTACATGCGATTGCCCTGAAAAATCCCCTTGCCCTTTTGCAAAAAGGTGATATGAAAGGGATATCGGATTTTGAGATCCGCGAGATGAATAGCTCACCCGATCGACAATGCCGTCGATCGGGTGTTTTTGTGGCGACAGATGGCTCTTGGATGTAGATGGGTCGGCTGTTGACCGACACAGCGTTGCAGTCCTGAAAAGGGCTGCGACATCGACTACACACAGGAGTCTATCATGGACCAATCTTTCACTATGCTGAACCTGCACCCCGATTTGGTGCAGACGTTGACCGAAAAGGGCTATAGCGCCCCGACCCCCATTCAATCCGAAATCATTCCGGCCATGCTGGCCGGCCGAGATGTGATCGGCCAGTCGCAAACCGGCTCCGGCAAAACAGCCGCTTTCTGCCTGCCTATTTTACAGACCCTGCAACCCGGCAAGAAGCACGTGCAAAGCCTGATCCTGGCCCCCACACGGGAACTGGCCCTGCAGGTCAGCCAAGCCATGGCCCAATATGGAAAAAAAGTCGGCGTGCGCGTGCTGGCGGTTTATGGCGGCCAGCCCTACAGCGAGCAAATCAATCGTTTGAGAAAGGGGGTCGATGTGGTGGTTGGAACCCCCGGCCGCTTGCTCGATCTGATCGAAAAGGCAGTACTGGATCTGAGCGCTGTGTCCACGGTGGTCCTGGATGAAGCCGATGAGATGCTCAGCATGGGTTTTGTCGCGGATATTGAAGCCATCCTGGAAGCAACCCCGGCCAATCGCCACACCGCACTCTTTTCAGCCACCCTGCCCGGCCCCATCCGCACACTGGCCAATCGATACCTGCGCGATCCCCAGGCCTTCACCATGGGCCCCAGGCAATTGACCGTAGACACAGTAGAGCAACGCTACTACCTTATCAATGAGAATGAGCGCATGGCCGCCCTCACCCGTTTATTTGAAGTGGAGCCGATTGTCAGCGCCCTGGTCTTTTCACGAACGCGCCTGGGCACCGGCGAATTGGCCAACGAACTGGTCACTCGCGGATTCGCGGCGGAAGTGCTCAACGGCGATTTGAATCAGGATTCGCGGGAGCGGGTGCTGCAGCGCTTCCGCAACAACCAGATCAAAGTACTGGTGGCCACTGATGTGGCTGCGCGCGGGCTGGATATTGACCACGTCTCGCATGTCTTCAACTACGATCTGCCGCAGGACCCTGAATTGTATGTGCATCGCATCGGGCGCACCGGCCGTGCCGGTAAATCGGGCATTGCCATCTCTCTGCTCACGCCACGCGAACGCTGGTTTCTGCGCAAAATAGAGGCATACACCAAGCAGAAGATGGTTCAGTCCCAGCTGCCGTCTGAAGAGGAGATCCAGACGCAGCGAGACTCAGGCCTGGTCGAAAAGATGATGGTGTGGCTGCGCCGCGGCCGCTGCCAGCGAGAACGCGATATGGTCACGAATTTGGTCGAACAAGGACACGACGCAAACGAGATCGCTGCGGCGGCCTTTAAGCTGATCCGGTCCGAAGAAAAGCAGCGCCCGATCATGCCGCTGTCGGATGTGCGCGAAGATCGCCCCAAACCGGCCCGTGCTTCCGTAAAACGCGTAAAGCGGGCAACTGAAATCCAAACGGGCCGCTCTTCGCATGAAAAGGGCATGGTGCGATTGGCCCTGGACAGCGGCAAGGCTGACGGAATCCGGATCAGCCATGTGGTCGGCAGCCTCTCTCACCATGCCGATATTCCCGGCCAAAGCATCGGTAAGATCCGAATCGAAGATCGAACCACTTTTGTCGACGTACCCGAGGATTTGGCCGACCGGGTCCTGGCCCAAACGAAAGCCTATCATATTGGCAGGCAAAGAATCAGTATTCAAAGGGCCTAAGTGGAAAGTTAAGCAATTCAACCATCAGATTTGCGAAAAACGCGGCACCGGGCCAATGGGCCACGGGCAATGGAGTCTAGAGATGTCCAGCTCTTTACTTGAAATAGCACGCGGCGTGCTCTCTCTTATCATCTATGCATTCAATACGCTTTTTTGGTGCGGGCTGCTCTTCATCGTGGTTGCCTTTCGCGCATTGGTGCCCGCCGAATCCTGGCGGCGGCTATGCAGTTGCATTGCCCACGGAATCGCTGAGAATTGGATTTCGATGAACAACTTGAATCAGAAACTGACCGGCCGGACACGCCTGGATGTGCAGGGCACCGATGCCCTGCAGCGTTCTGAGTGGTACCTTGTCCTGGCCAATCACCAATCCTGGGTCGATATTTTGATCCTGCAGCGCATATTCAACCGTAAGATCCCTTTTCTTAAATTTTTTATTAAAAAAGAATTGTTCTGGTTCCCGGTGCTGGGCCAGGCATGGTGGGCGCTGGATTTTCCTTTTATCAAGCGCTACTCAAGCAGTTTTCTTAGCAAGAACCCTCATCTGAAAGGCGCCGATATGGAAATCACACGCAAAGCGTGCCAGAAATTCAAAACGACGCCGATTTCGATCATGAACTTTGTCGAAGGCACACGTTTCAACCGAACCAAACGGAAGCGCCAGCAGTCACCCTACACCCATCTACTCAAACCCAAAGCCGGTGGCGCGGCCTTTGTGCTGAGCGCTATGCAAGGCCAGATCCATCGCATTCTGGATGTCACGATCATCTACTCCGAGGGACCGCGTAGTTTTTGGGCATTCGTGTGCGGCAAGATCCGTAAAGTGACCGTACAAGTCAAATCGCTTCCGGTCACCGCCGACTTGATGGGTGATTATGCCAACGATTCCGTATTCAGGGAATCCTTTCAAACGTGGCTCAATCGCTTGTGGGAAGAAAAAGATCGATGCATCGATGGTCTTAGCAGTTGACCTTATTTTTAAGCGGCGACGACATTAAAAGCCACCCGGTTTTTTCCACCACGTTTCACCGAGTACATCAGATCGTCCGCACGGCGCACAATCTCTTCCACGGTATCCGGAACGGCATGGTAGGTGACCACCCCGACACTGAAAGTAACCGGCAGCTTGATCTTACGCATCGCCGCCAGCAGATGCCCCTGGAGGTGGGACAGCACGGAGTGCGCTTCTTCTTCGCCGGTTTCAGGCAAAAGCAATGCAAACTCATCGCCGCCCATCCGGGCAACGGTATCCGTATCGCGCAAATTCATACGCAGCGTTTGGGTCACAATACGCAGGACGTCATCGCCGGCCTGATGCCCCAGACTGTCATTGACGACTTTGAAATTATCCAGATCGATGAAGGCCACCGTGAAAGGATGCTGGTAGCGTCTGAAACGTCGAATCTCCATTTCAGTCAAGTCGTGAAAGTAGCGGGTATTCACCGCCCCCGTCGTATAATCGGTGCGTGCCAGCAGTTGCTCGTTTCGGATGGTCCGCTTCAGGCGGGTCACCCAGAAGGCCGCCATGGCAAACACGGCCAGGGCGATCATGCCGTCAGCCATAATGCGATGCTGCGTGGCCGACTGGGCAACGCCGACGGCCGCCGGAAGTATCCCGATGACCGTGCTGGCCACGGCTGTAATCAATCCGCAAAGTCGCCCGTATAGCCAAGCAGACAGCGACACCGGAAACAGGTACAGCAGCATAAAGCTGGATTGCCCGCCGCTGTGCCGATCGATCAGTCCAATGAGGACGACCGCCAGCACGCCAACCGCCAGATACCAGAGCCGATGCGTTTTTATGGACCCTATCGTGCTTTGCATCGCAACTTTCTGTTCGACTCAGGCCTTGGGCACTTTTACGTCCATAACCGTCAGCCTGATGATTTTTGAAAACCTTCTAATTTGGCGCCAACGAATACAATAAGGAATTTACCCTATTTTAGGGCAGAGAAACCCTAAGGCCCTTGCAGGCATCCGGACTCACAGGGCGCTTTTTCGCCCATCCGCGCCGTACGCCGTATCCTCGCTGCCATACTGTATGCCTTGCCACATCAACCGACTGCGGTATATGGACAGATAATCCTCGGCCATGCGCTCGGCATCGAAACGTTCTTCAAACACGCTTCGCACCCGCACGCGATCCAATTGGACGATTTTGGGCACGGCCGCGACCGCTTCCTCAACGGTGTCAACCAGAAAACCGGTCACCCCATCGACCATCAGTTCCCCCACAGCACCCCGATTAAAAGCAATCACCGGCGTGCCACAGGCCATCGCTTCAATCAAGGCAATGCCGAACGGTTCAGGCCAGTCGACCGGAAAAAGAAAGGCATGTGCGTTTCCCAGAAATTCATTCTTATCGGCATCCTTGATTTCACCAATAAACGTCACCAACGGGTCGGACAGTAGCGGTTTTATCTCTTCTTCGTAATAATGCCTTTCGCTGGGATCGATCTTGGCCGCTATCCGCAGCGGCATGCCCGCCCGCCGGGCGATTTCAATGGCGCGATCAACGCCCTTTTCAGGACTCATTCTACCCAGAAAAGCCAGATACCCACCGGTATGTGGGTGCAATGCATACTGGTCCAGCGGCAATCCATGGTGCACAGTGGCGACCCAGTTGACGTCGGGCAGCGGTTTGCGTTGATCATCGGAAATCGAAACCAGGGCAATGTCGCTGAATTCGCGATACAACGCATCCAAACCGGGAAGATCCAAGCGTCCGTGCAGCGTCGTGATCACAGCGGCCCGAATTCTACGGATCATGGGGTAAGCCAGATAGTCCACGTGGTTGTGGATAATGTCGAAATCGCCGGCGCGTTGCCAAAGCTTCTCCAACAATAAAGTATAGTAGGGTAGAGGATCCGCATGACTGCTGTCGAGCCGCAAAGATTTCGGACACACCGGGACCAACTGGGCCTGGGTCATCGATTCGCCGCTGGCAAAAAGAGTGACGTGATGCCCGCGGCGCACCAGCGCTTCAGTCAGGTAAGAGACGATCCGCTCGGTGCCGCCATAAAATCGGGGCGGTACGCTTTCTATCAAAGGCGCCACTTGTGCGATTCGCATCCTGTCACCATTACTTATCTATCGTCACCGATATGTTGCCCGTGCGCTTGATCACATGGATGCCGACATCGCCTGCGTGCCGGATGGCCGCCAGATCGACAACGCCGTCGCCGACAACCAGGTTCCGGATAGTAACCGTATCCAACTCTTCGGGAAGATAGGGCCGTTTAAAATGAAGGCGGGCGGTCGGCGCCTGGATGGTCAGCCCCAGACAGGACTGTAGCAGCGAAAAGATCGACGCCGCCGACCAGGCTTGGGGCGAACAGGCCACGGGGTATAAGGTCGGCCCCTGATTGGGACGTTGACGAAAACCGCAAAAAAGTTCGGGAAAGCGGTTCAGTTCGGTAAAACGACTCATGTGACACAAGGCGGTCAGAACGCGGGCAGTCTCCTGCTTGAATCCATAACGGGCCAATCCTTCTGCGATCATGGCATTGTCATGCGGCCAGATCGACCCATTATGATAGGACATTGGGTTGTACCGCGCCTGTCCCTGGGCCAGGGTGCGGATGCCCCATCCGCTGAAAAAAACATCGTTCATGAGCAACTCGGCAATAACGCGAGCCCCGGCGGAAGACGCAATTCCGGCAAAAAGGCAGTGTCCCATGTTGGAAGACCTTACCCGACAAGGCTTTTTGTCTTTGTCCAGGGCGATCACATATCCCGGCAGTGTCGGGTCCCAGAAATGATGCTCGAACTTCTTCTTCAGATCGGCCGCTTGATGTCGCAAGACTCCGGCGATATCGATGTATCCCAGATGCTCGGCCATGAAAGCGGCCTGCCGCTTGGCGGCGTAGACATATCCTTGTACTTCACATATGGCTATAGGCGCCTGCGCCAACATTCCGTCCTGATGAAATACCGAATCGTTAGAGTCTTTCCATGCCTGGTTTTCAATGCCGTGCTCGGTCCTGCGCATATACTCTACAAAACCATCCCCATCCCGATCGCCATAAGTATCGATCCAATGCAGCGCACGCTCAATATGGGGCCATAGCCGCCGCGCAAAGGATGTGTCGCCGCTACGCTGCAGATAGCGGCCGGCCAACAGAATAAAAAGAGGCGTAGCATCCGCGCTGCCGTAGTATTTGGCAAAGGGCAGCTCGCCCGCATTGGTCATTTCTCCCATACGGATTTCGTGCAGTATCTTGCCCGGCTCGGCGTCCTGACGTACATTGTCGCTTTTGGCCTGCCGGGCCGCCAAGTATTCGAGCACACCGCGGGCAATGTCCGCATTGAACCACAATGTTTCCAAGGCGGTGATCAACCCATCCCTGCCAAAAGGTGTACAGAACCACGGAATGCCCGCATAGGGATATAAGACGCCGTTCTCCTCTTCGGTCAGCAACATGCGCAAATCGCTGATAGCCCTCTCCAGAAGAGTATTGAACTGGTCGTTGGATGTCGAAATGTCGCACTCGCGTCCGCGCGCCATTTTGAGCAGACGCGAGGATTCGTCGTAGGCCGCTGCGCCGGAACACGGCTGTTTATCTTTGGCCGAATCCAGAATGCATGCGACGATCGCACCAATTTCGATCTCTTCGGCCACATCCAACGATATGGAAAACACGGCCTGCTGTTCATTCAGCAGCATTGGCACAGGTGAGAATTCGATACGCGTCGCGCGCTTCAAACCGTCGATGCCCTCATACGGAAGGTCGATTGTACGATCGGTGATCAGCGCCGTGCCCATACGACCGCGGCGTCCGCGGACCATTCCGCGCACCTCGAAGATATCGGCGAAATCGCATCCGAAAGTAACACAGACCTCGAAATCCAAACGTGTAATACCGTAATTCTTGATGCGGTATTTTTCATAACAGTGCCCCTGCCAGAGAAACTTGGACCGGAAGATATGGATATCTCCACGGTGAATTTTGATCTGCCCATCGGACATGATATCGGGATTGGTCAAGTCCACAGCGACCAAGTGATTATCGCGGGTAATATCCGAACTCAGCAGCAGGGGACGGACCGCTTCGATCAAAAACGCATAGTGGGATAAAAAACGCGTGCCATTGTGGTAAATACCTTGGTCACCGCTGGCCCCGAATGCGCTGATATCGCCGGTGCCGTCAAAAACCGCAAAGGTATTGGCATGCTTGACCGTGCGGCTGCCGTGCGCAGCCATGGCGGAGGTCACAAGCACGTTGGTATCATTATGGTGATCGCCTGCGGTCATGATTCAGGATAAGTGCACTATCACGCAAAGCAACGCTTCGACCTTTTGATCTCCCGTCTATTTTTTAAAAAAGGGGGCTGTTATAGTTTTCCCCCCATATTGGCCCCATATTGATCCCATCTTGTAACGATCAAGCGATTCGCCTATTAAATAAAGCACCTGGCATGATGCCACCTCCAGTATCGCTATATGACCGCGAACCTCGCTCTGCTTCAAAGTTCATAGCGCCAACACGACCTACTTATAGCGAATTGAACAGCGCCATCTAAGAACAACAATCCTTTAGCAGAAATACGATACACGGTGTGTACCGAAACGGACGACCGCCGGTAACGATGGACCTTCCGCTTCCCTGAAAGGAGCATCCCATGTCGCGATTTATTCAGCGGGATTATCCAAGAATAATACATCAGGCAGCCATCAAATATGTTCCAAAAAACAACATGGAACTCAGGCCTGCTTTTATGCAAAATTACAGCATCACCGGACTGTGCTTTGCCTCTGATCAGGCGCTTGACCTGGACAGTGAGATTTGCATCGTCATGGAGGATTACCATCCGGAATGTTTCGGCCCGGAATGCTTCCGCTCCTATCGTGCGCGTATCCGATGGCACCACCCGCTGATCCGTCGCGAAGGATTTGCCACAGGCGCGCAATTTGTGGCCCGCAGCCATGACCTTCTGGCCTACGATGACGACATTACCCGTTGTGCGTGTGATTTATGCGGCAGCCTGGCACCTGCCGATCAAATGGCGCATACCTGCGCGGATACCTGTTTATGCCCCTACTGCAATGCTCACATCGATCATCTTCCCGAGGGAAAGATCCGGAGATGCCTGGAACGCTTTTTAACTGGCAACGTGGTTTAGCGATCGGCCCAATGCATCCAAGGCAAAATAGACCAATGGATTACAGATTACGCCACCGATGCCGCCGATTTATCTTCCCCTTCAGCGGCCTGCTTTTTCTTGTTCTTTTTGCGCGCAACCGGCAAGCGTTTCGCATCATATTCGGCCTGCAAGTCGAGTTGAAAACGCACTGGTCCGCGGCCTTTGCCGTTGACAGATTGCGCATCGAGCGGATGCGAAGAGTCCGGGCGCGACCAGGAAGTGGCAATAGCCACATGGCCAGATGGATAGCCAGTGACTTCGGCATCCACATAATCCAGCGGTGCAAGCGCGGCCGGCGGCTCTACCAGGTCGTCCTGCTCGCCGTAGCAGATGAGCCAGGGGATCTTCTTGGCCCGTATGCGATGGATATCCAGCGCCTGCCCGAACAGCTTGACCGGCAATATGCCTTCAGCCGTAATCGGCGTATTGTATGATTGAAAACTCATGCGTGTAATTTTCTCGGGCAGATCGTTGCGGTCATGGGTGAGCCAATAGTTGATGGCGGCGGCGCTTTTGCGGATGTTGGTTTCGCCTCCTTTGGAAGTAAATTGCATGTCGCGCCATAACGCCATCAAGGGCGCTTCGGTTTGGATGCTGCGCAACTTGTAGACCCAGCCCATCAAAATACCATCGGCCACTCGCCGGCCATTGGGCAGCACCTTGCACCCATAGGCCAGATCATTGAATGCCGCGGGCAGATTACCCAAAAAACCGGCCAGACCCGGGCTGCGCGTGCCGTCCATCGGTGATACGCAGGAGATGAATGCATCGACCAGACTGTCGAGCCGACCGCTGAGCAGATGACACAGGGCGGCAAACCCACCTTGGCAATAGCCATTTAAGGTGACCGGCAGACCGTGAAGGGCTTTTAGTTTTTCGCAGAAACGCTGCATATCCTGCGCATCCTGCTCGGGGGTCAGGAGTTGAACGGCCTCGGAGGTCTGAATATCTTTAAGAATTCGGATGTAGGTGGGAATCCCCTGATTGGCAAAAGCATGCGCATAGCTGCGATTTTCGCCGGGTAAGAAACTCAGGATATTGGCGCCCAGAACAAAGGGCGGTACGATCAACAGGGGCTTACCGTCTTTGCGGGGTGAAACCGCCGGTGCGTTCGGCAGCACCTGGTACAGGATAAAGCGGTCGGTCTCATCGATTTTGCTCGAAGCCGGCTGGCGTTCGAAATGAAAGCCGAATTCGGGCTCGATTTTTTTAATAGCCTCCGGAAAGCGGTATGCAACCGAATCGATCATTGTGTTCACGCGGCCTGCAAAGCTATCCAGTTTTTCAATATCGCCGGCCATCAGTGCCGACATGAAGTCACTCATATCACCGTTAAGTGTCTGGCTAATCACCTTCATGCTGCCGTCCATGGCGCGGTCGGCGATTTCCAGATTCATGGTCCCCAATTGCAAGTAGCTCTGCAGATTCTCCATCGGGGTGCGGGTCCAAAAACGTTCATTTTCCACGCGCCCGAAGTAACCGGCGGCGATCAGGGTGGGTATTGAGAAAGCGCTTGCATACCGTGCATAGGTGGCAAGGCCGTTTTGAAAAGCATTGACCATTTTCAAGGCAGCGGACGCGGCCGTCCACGCCGAATGGTTTTCGGAATATTGGTTCATGGGTCACTCCCTTGTGTTTCGGTGTCAGGAGGATTATCGGAGATGGTTCCGGTGCAGCGGCGCGCTGCACGCGGAACCCCTCCCTGCCGCGAAGTACATTGCACGTACGAGTATGCCCGGTATTCAAGCGCGCCCAACCCAAATGGGAGCATTTTCGGTTTACTCTTGAGGGGCCGCTTCTTGAACTTTGGAAGCGCTTTCCTTGATCCCCATTTCAACCAGTCGTTCAAGACCCGTGAAGCTTAAGTCCATGTAGGATTTAAACCGATTGCGTTCAGCCTGAAAAACCTCCATCCACCCTTGGATAGCCTGGCGGCCTTCCGGGGGCATCCAGTTGCCTTGATTCAAAAGCATGCCTACGTTGGAAGTTGCCTGGTCCTGAACAACGCTCACGGCATTGTACCAATTTTCAAACGAAATTTTTTGAAAATCGATGACTTGCTTGGCGATCTGGTTATACTCCATCGTCGTGCCTCCCTTTGCGTCCTTTGATGCACCGCATCATTAAATTATCAACCAATTGATTTACAAAATAGTGAGTTTTTAGTTGTTGTCAATCTAAATTAGTTGCAACGCACCATTATCTGCACCCTATTCGAGAGGGCGGTTGTTCATCGACCGGAAGTTTGTTAGGATACCTGTTCCACGAGGGCCATTATGCCTGAGGGGCTTTGGAGGCCATATGAGCAGCGGGACCTTGCTTTTGAAAAAATATGCCAATCGTCGGCTCTACGATACTGAGAAGAGCTGCTATGTCACCTTAAATGAGGTTGCCGAAGCCATCCATTCCGGGCGACTCGTTAAAATTGTGGATGCCAATAGCGATGAAGATGTCACGGCATTCATCCTGACCCAGATCGTCCTGGAGAAAGCCAAAACCAAAAATGCATTACTGCCCGTTCCGGTATTGCATATGATCATTCGTTATGGCGACAATATTCTGGCCGAATTTTTCGAAAAGTATTTTCAGCAAACCTTCCAGGCTTTCATGAGCAATCGCAAGGCCATGGACAACAACTTCCAGCAATGGCTTGAAATGGGACTCAACATGACCCGTGTCGTGCAGCAAAACCTGACCGAAATGAGTCCTTTTCACAATATTTTCGACAGCTTCAAAAAAGAGAAAAAAAAGGAAGAGGATAAGGAATAGTATTCATGAGCACCCTGCAAAACCCAATGCAACTGTTTAAACTACTGGAAAAATCAAATTGTCGCAAATGCAATGAGCCCACCTGTCTGGCCTTTGCGGCAGCGGTATATCAAAGAAAAAAAGAGGTGGGCGACTGTCCGCACCTCGCAGCTGAAATCGTTCAACGTTTTCAGGCCACAGGGGACAGTCCGCATCAGGCGATCGACACGGATCGGGAAAAAGCCCTTGCCGAGTTGAAGCGCAAAGTCAATCAGGTCGACCTTGCTTCCGCAGCGCGCCGCCTGGGAGCGACGTTTGCCAACAACAAGCTCACGCTGAAGGTTCTCGGCAAAGATGTTTCCGTCGACACCGACGGAAACCTTTTCTCCGATATCCACCTGCATGCCTGGATCGCTGTGCCTTTTCTCTACTATGTCATCGAAGGACAGGGATTGGATGCCGCAAGCGAGTGGGTTCCCCTCAGGGAATTGAAAGGCGGCAAGAACTGGTATCGCCTTTTTTCGCAACGTTGCGAAAAGCCGCTGAAGAGAGTGGCCGACACCTACACCGAGCTGTTCGCCGACATGCTGGCGTTGTTCGCGGGAAAAGAGGCCGAAGCATTTCGGGCATCCGACATCTCGATCATGCTTCATCCTCTGCCCAAACTGCCGATGCTGATATGCTACTGGAAACCAGAGGAGGGGCTGGAATCCGAGCTCAATCTCTTCTTCGATGCCGCCGCGGAAAGCAATCTCAATATCGAATCGATCTACACGCTTTGCGCCGGGTTGGTCCTCATGTTCGAAAAACTCTCTTTACGGCACGGCATATGACCTGACTGGACTCACCGACAGGATCGAGGCGCAGTCTTGCATTGCGCCCCTGCGCTGCACCATTTACCTTGCGACCTATAGTGCCACCCAATCAGCGATGATGCGAATCGCCTTGATGACGTTGAAACACCACAGTTCGGAAAAATCATCCGGCAGCGTTTGGTCCAAGGGGATGGTCTCGCTGGCCGAAAGCGCCTTTGCGCCGTCAAAATCTACGTAGGCAATACGGGCGGTGAGCTCTGCGGACGGACGACCGAACGCCTCTCCGGGAAGCATTGCCACCCCTGTTTCGGCCAACAATTTTTCGCAAAGCACTTTGCCGCTGGTGATGCCCCGCTCCGCCAGGCGCTCGGCAAGGGGTGCGAAACACGGAAAAAGATAAAAAGCGCCTTCGACCGGATGCACCAGGATGCCGGCGCGGGTCAGCATCTCTACACACTGGGTGCCCAATGCCGCAAGAATCCGGCGCGCATGCCACAAATATCTTTCTATGCGGATACCACCCCGAAACGCGGATACCGCCGCATACTGGATGGGCGCGCTCACTGCGGTAAATGTTTCGCTTGCCACTGCCGCCATGGATTCCAAAAGCCAATCCAGATCGGGAGAGAAGGTAAAGGTGCCCAGTCGCCATCCGCCCGCGCCGCACCATTTGGAAAGCCCTGAGCTGATGATCGTACCTTCGGGATAGTAACGCGCCACCGAAACGTGTTTTCCGCTATGATGCAATTGCCCGTAAATCTCATCCGACAATAGCAGCACATTGTACTGGCGGGCCACCCTAGCAATATCCTCGAGCTCACTCGCGCCATACGAGCAGCCTTCCGGATTACCGGGGTAATTCAGAATCAGTATGCGCGGCCGGAAATCGTCTTCCTCCCCAGCACAGTGCTTTTCGAGCAGCTCTGCGGTGATACGCCATTTGTCCTCGATACGGGTATGGATCAAGCTGACCTTGCGCCCCAGAATGATCGCCTGCGGGATATAAGAAACCCAGCAGGGCGTCGGCACAATCACCTCGCCATAGTAGACCAACTGCAGCAGAAACATCAGCTCCTTGGAACCCGGACCGATCAGTACGTCTTGCGGCCGCGCCTCGATACCATCCTTTTTGCGATGAAAGCCAGCCACAGCTTCCCGCAAGGCCGGCAGACCCGTCGCCGGCAGATAATCCTTCTCATGGGCGTGCAGCTTTAATGCCTCGACCACGGACAGTGGCACCGGAAATGGGGACTGCCCCAATCCCAACCGGTAAACAGTCTTGCCTTGCCGCTGCAGCATCTTGCTGCGGTCGTTGATCGCGATGGTGGCCGATTGACCCAGACCCCGTATATTCAAATTTAAACTGACTTGTTTATGAAGACCCACTGTCACCTTCTATTCGCTTTTTTTTAGTACCATCCATTTAAATAAGCCGCTGACAAATGGAACACACCCTGGCACCGAATTCAAGAAATACTTGCTGCACCCTGCGAGAACTTCAGCCAGGCGCTGCCCACCGGTCGAGCGGTCGGCTCAACGGCCGGTGCGCCCACTCAGCAAGGCATCCAGGGCTTCAATGACCACCCCGGTAATGGAGTTGCCATGTTCGTTGGCATACTTTTGAACCCTTTCGGCCAGCCGGCAAGGAATGTTGATAATAATTTGTTCAGTATCATCAGCGCATGTCATCGAAGCGTTGTCGTTGGTCATTGGGGATCCTTTCAGGTGCTAAAATGATACAAAGAGAATGCAGTAGGCATTCATTCGCGCCGTAGCGTACGACGAAGACCTACCCTTGTTCCAAGCCTATAAAGCATTACTTATTGAGATGTACAAGGGAAGACTTGAGGGTAGGACGCAAAAAAACGGGACATACGGGACCAAACGATTGACGAGCGCAATTGCAGCGTCGCAATACACTGCAGATATCGGCCGCCCGTCGCCGATGGGTTCAATAAGGAGATAAACGATGGCACAATTAAAAACACATATCGGCCTTTCCAGACCCATTCTGGCTGGTTTTATGGCCGGGTTTCTATCCACCCTGACGTTTCACCAATTAACGCTATGGGCATTGTGGCGTTTTGGACTGGCGCCCTCAGCACCGTATGTGATGACTGCCGTACCGCCTTTTGGAATTCCGGCTGTCCTTTCACTGGCTTTCTGGGGCGGTGTCTGGGGCATTGCATTCGCTCTGATTCTTCGCAGCTTTCCGCGCATCCGATATTGGCTGTTCGCCTTTCTTTTCGGTGCCATTCTGCCCTCTATGGTCGCGTTTTTGATCGTTTTTCCGCTCAAAGGGATTCCCATGGGATGGCAGTTGCCCTTGCTGATGCGGGTTTTTTTGCTCAATGGCATGTGGGGGCTTGGTACCGGTGTCTTTCTCAAGTGGCTCCTGGCTGGGATGGGTTATCGGCGCGCAAGCCATTGTCCTCCGGGGGCCATCTGCGAAAGCTGACACGCAGGCCTGAAAAAGCCGCGGGAAAAATACATAACAGCGCATCGTCACCGCTTGCGCAGTGTTGAAATGCGCGCCGACACTTCGGCCGCAGAGTGGTCAGGCTGTGATTGCATTGATTCGGCCATCAACTGCTCCAGGCGCTTGAAATTTTCAGTCAACCGGAGTTTTTTTGCGATGATCAGGCGAATCATGGGTCTTCCGATCCACCGGGAGAAAGGACCGGTCCACCTCAGATTCCAGCGAAGACGGATGCCATCCGAAACCTGTTCAAGTTCACTGGTGATCATCAGCTTGATGCGGCCCTTGAACAGGTGAACGGTATAATAGTGGAAAGGACGCCAATCCAGAATTTCCTCGATGTACCCGCTGGTCACACAATGATACTGGGTAGCCGGACCCGTTCGGCCGCCCGGCATTTGCAACAGGTTGAAATTTGCACCCAGCAACCATTGCCGGCGCTTCCTCGAATCGGTCAGCCAGTCCCACAAGACAGGCTGCGGGACGGAAAAGGTATACGTCACACTGTGATCAGCCTCTTTTTCGGAAAGAAAAAGCCTGCGGTCGCTCACCCGTTTAACATAGTTTGCATTCAAATCGATGCTGCCGGTCTGGATCATTCCAGCCTCCGCATAGCTGAGTTCCAGATCCTTCATGCCGCGCGGATGGATATCCATCTTTTCGAGGCTCTGGCCAGTGAAAAGGGCATACCCACGCCATCCCGTAATCTCTTGGACCCTGTTCTTGAGCAGTCGATGGGCAATATTGACGCTCGCCCCGACCGGTTTACGCTTGCCCGTGATGTTCTGCAGCACGTATTGTCCATGATGGATGACAAATTTCAGATCCAAGGTATGGATGGACTGGCACGCCAGGCATGGGCAATCTGCGTTATGCTGCATCGTCTGCCGCTGGTCGCGGAAAGTCGTATAGGTGTTTTCAATGAGTTCCAACAACAACTCACCGCGTGCCACATTGGAATCCGGTACATAGGCGAAGACGGCATCCCCTTCCACTTCCGCAATGTACATGATCGGTGTGAAACCCTTGATAATCAGCTCTATCAGATTATTTAAAATAGTGGCGCTGTGCTCGATTTCAGTGTCTTCCATAAAGGATGAAAAACCTGAGATGTCCGCCAAAAGCATGTATCCTGTCTGGATTGTGGCCATTGCTGAGTCCTCCCACGCCGTATCTCACTTGACCGAAGTGGATAACCAGACATTGAATTTAACAAGGATGAGCGGGCTTTCAAGCCTTTAGAGTCACCTGCGGAAGAAACAACAGGCACACAAGACCCTTGGTGCCCTTTTTTGTGGGACGCTCAGTTTGCTAGTACGTCATCTGGGGTGCAGGTTTATCTTTGAGGTAGGATGTCATGTCCGTGGGTCAAGGGCGGGCAAACAGGCGAACAAAAGGTTTTTTCTCCCTAAAGGCACACCGGTACACGAGGCGCTCTTTTATTCCGCCGAAATTCGAGTGCCGGTCGGCTGCCATGTGTTGGGGTTACATGCAGGCAACCGTAGTTCTGCGCGCGGCGGAAACTTTACGAATGCATGTGATCAAATCTTTAGGTGGACACACTTTATCCAGATACTCGGAAGCGCCGGCCGCGATCATCTTTTCGACAAAAATTTCTTCTGAATTACTGGAGAGGGCAATGACTTTGATCTCCGGAAATTCCGATTTTATCATCTTTGTAGCATCTATGCCGTTGACCCTGGGCATGAACAGATCCATGATGACAACATCCGGATTATGGTTTTTTGCCATTTGGACAGCAGCCATCCCGTTGTCAGCCTCTGCCACTACCTGCATGTCTTTCTCTGAATCTATCAGCCGGCCGACTGTAAACCGCAGTATGTCATGGTCGTCTGCTATTAAAACTTTTATGAATGACATAAATTTCCTACCTTTTCTTTCCTCCATGAGTGGTAACCACCCTAAAGTTAGTTTTTCCTTTCGTCGTATCTTCCTTGTGGTGATTTCATAAAACTGTAACTTACTAAATATCTAAAATATATGAACGCACCGGGACGCATAGTAGGTCTTCACACTATATTGGAAAATACCATCCCTAATCGTCCCTCTGAAGTGACAGCAAACCATGCATAGGAACAGCCACAAAATCATCGAGCACCGTCCGTCCGCTGGATCTACTCAATGGGCTGTACTTCGTTTATTTTCAGTGTCCGCGTGCCACCACTTTCCTTCAGAGTCCCGCTGGCGCGGACATGCTTTCCGACCATGTCTGACAAGTCCCTATCAACCACATTAAACAATTCATCATTAGACCGAATCACGAAACCGTCGGCATTCCGCTCAACCGTACCGGCGACTTCGACTTGATCACCCTCTGTAGTTTGCATCGGTTCGGGTTGCGCTTCGGATTGTTCCTGCGCCGTATCGGGTTGCGCTTGAGGTTGCGTGATCTCAGGCGGAGCCGTTTGCTGCTGATTTCCTTCTCCCGGTTGCACTGCCCTCTGCTCCTCGGTGGGTGCGTTTTGCTGAGCGGTTTGCTTCTCGTTATCGGAACATGCCACCACCAATGACGCGGCGGCCACAAACAAAACAATCAGGCTCACACTTAGGATTTTCATATATGCCTCCTTTCGCATCCCTAAAGGGTGTTTTGGGTTGTCCTCCGACCGGTAAAATAGGACGCGATAGATGGTCGCATACTAAGCGTTCCGGTCACCGGAAAAAATGCTAAGTTTCCAGTATATTCAACGAAAATTAGGTATACTTTGCGGTCCCGCGGTGAGGCTTCGCAGGCTAAGGCTTATTCGATGCTTTTCAAACGCTCGCACACCTGCGATGCTCATGCTGAAATCGTCAGTGGATCGGTGGTCACGACCTGGGTAAGCTTCCGTTCCAGCGGCACGGATGCGATAACGGTGGTTCCTTTCCCCCGTGTCGATTCAATTTGGAACTTGCCCTTACAGATCTCTGCGCGTTCTCGCATGCTATGGAGGCCATAGCCCGTCATGAAGTCCCCGTGCGCAAAAACCTCGTCCACGTTGAACCCAACCCCATCATCTCTTACTTTTAGGCGCACCCAGCTTTTATACCGGCGAATGCGGATGGAAACAAAATTGGCGCCGCTGTGCTTTCCCACATTGTTCATGGCTTCTTGCAACACGCGGTAAAGGACGGTTTTGGCATCGTTTGAAAGCGCTTCTTCGGTGATGCTGATCCGTTGCGACACATTGATGTTCGGATGGAAGCTTGCAAAATCCCTGATGTGTTCTTCAACGGCCGCCGTAAGTCCGAAATCATCAAGGATCAAAGGCCGCAGTTGCTTGGTGATACGCCTGGATTCCTTAATCGCCTGCGCCAAGTAGGTGATGATGGTCTCAAGGGGCATGTAAACGGATTCTGGCGCCTTGTTCATCATTTCGACGCGGCCTTCCAACTGATTTTTAATTGCAGCCAAAGTACCGCCAATGCTATCGTGCAACTCCTTTGATAGCGCCTTGCGATCGTTTTCCATGGCTTTGATCGTTTTTTGGGCCAAATCCTTATTTTCTTTGTTGCGGCGTTTGAGTTCCGCCGTGCGTTCGAGCACCTTTCGCTCCAGGTGCTCATTCAAGCTCTTGAGTTCCATTTCTCGATCCGACAAGCGTTGCTCAGCCAATCGTCGCTTAGAGATATTCCGAAGGATCTCAATTGCCCCTATACAGCTGCCTTCAGCATTGTACATCTTACAGGCCCTGATCCTAAACAAGGCGGTTTCTTGTGGAGCCCGCGGATTTTCGAACTCTGAGATCAGGACCCCGTCTCTTTCCGTAATCGCCTTATAAGTTTTGGCGATCTCTTCATTCCACTTCAGTGACAGATCGATCAAGATCGGCCGTCGGGTACCATGAAATGGCACTGCATAAGCATAGTCACACTTGCCAAGCATGTCTTCTGCACTGACGCCTGTTAACCGGATCATTGCCTTGTTCCAGGCCATGACCTTGCCCTGCGTATCAATCGCGAAAGTGGGATCCGGCAAAAAATCGATGATATCTGCAAAGGAAGGTTCCGATGATGAGCATTTGTTCCCGTTGTTCACGCTGGAATTCATGTGCAAGACTCCATTGTAGCGGACAATTACCGGGGACCAGAATACGAAAGAATTACAGAGATCAGGATGAATCGGCTCGGTGGTATCAGCCCTACATTTTGAAAAACTGTGCGCATTTTACATAATTCTGTCCACGCGGTCCATGAAAATGTCTTCCGTCAATGCAAAGCCTTGGGCCGCACGGAAACATCCGCTCCCGCCCTGATGCGGACCCTCATGCGGGCGAACACAAGGTGCCCCTACAGGTGAAAACGGTAGCGGTTTTTGAGCAGGTTTGATCCGATGTGTTTTGGTCAAGCCCGATGGTTCCGGACTCGCAGGAAGTCTTACATGAATGTTTTTTGCCATCTGTCATAAACCGGATCATTCACCGGCCAGACCGACATGCCCTTCAAAACCGCATCCATCACCGAGTGTGGCTCTCCATCGATATAAAGCACAGGTTTCCCGTCAGTTGTGATTTTTCCATCCACGATTCTGCCATCAATGAGAGTTACGCGCACTTTCGCCATATAATTATCTCCTTTATCATCTTGGCTTAGATCTCATTTTATTCATTATGGAGAGTCAATAACATCGGGTTACCGCCGTATTCCGAGATCATAGGAAACCGCATTTGATCACTGCACCCGTACTCCATGCGAGTATGCCCCCCGCTCCCATTGGGCTCAAAATGTGGCGGCATGCCCGTTTGGCGCCCGTTTGGGGGACACTATGGGAACTTCGGCAGCGCAGAATGCAGCAATGACAGATGGACTACTATCTTTTCGCCAATGGGATGTTGCGGGGTGATAGCGCACAGGTTCAACGACGATCCCTGTTTCATACTCGCCGGCCACCTTGAGATCGTTACGCCTGCTATTTATAAAGACTTCTCTTTCGTACAGCGATAGACCGGCCTCCGTCCGGGGGCGCCTCACCGCTCCAGCCTTCGCCACCATAACTGAATCTGAACACCCATTTAGAGGATGACGCATGTGTTGGACCCGCCCATATCCAGTAACCGGTACTGGGCAATAATGGGGTGATTTGGATGGCCCCATTATAGTGCAGTCTGTCGAGTTCCCTTCGGGTAGGCATGCGCCACCCCCCACCGAGGCTGGACACCCACTTTTGGGCCTGGGCCCAACTCATCGGTTTATCTGGTCCCGCAAACCACTCAAGACCCGATTCCTTATCATGAATCTCGCCAGTGTTGTATCGAACCAGATATCGGTCGGTAGCCTCAACCTGTGCGCTGACCGCATAGCCGACGATCGTTGCTGGAAAAAAGAATGCTAAGCATAGTGCGCATAGTATTCGAAAATTCATGGCAAAGTGTCCTTTTCCCATGGGATCGTTTCCTGCAAAAATATGTTCCGCAACGTTTCAGGTCAACATTCAAGGTAGCGCACCTTCTCTGCCCTGGATGTTGAAAAGGTATCTTTCCTTGACCTTGGGGGCACCTGAGAGTACACTTTTCAAAATCAGGTAAGTGCCAGAACTGCAAAATATGGGTGATGCCTGTACCCTCCCTTACCGAACAGGAAAGAGGATGATGATCCGCACCATCATCAGGACCAAACATTCCAAAGACAAAACCCAGCCACGCTATCTGCATCTGACGCATCGACTTACCTATCCCGTTGAATTTTTGGAATTAGCCCATCGATCAACCAAGATGGCTCGAAAAAAGCGACTGACATTTTGCGCCAGGCTCTTGAGGTGAGTGCGGTGCAGGTTCAAAAAAGGATTCACGATTTAAGCTATCGATAATTTGCATCCGTTTTGTGGAGGCGAAATGTTCGAACTATGGCAAGCCCGGTCCCGTTTCCTGCTGCCGGCATGGCGCCGCCTTTACGAACCTTGGAGTTGCGAGGGCGATGGGCTGCAATATTGGCGTGAACGAATCCTTTTTTCCATATATCTATGCGGGGCCTTATCAGGTCTGATCGCCTATCTACCTGGCATTCTGTATTTAATCAGCCGTGGCGGAGGGTGGGTAGTGCCCATTACAACCCTATTCTACACGATGGCTGTTGTCGTCCTTATATTTCCGCATCATCTGACATTTCGATTTCGCGCCTTGCTGGTCATATGTTCGCTGCATCTGACAGGATTTTGCGTGCTCTCGGTACTGGGCCCCTACTCAGGGGGCTTCATCTGGCTATTTGCATCGGCAGTCATGAGCGGTCTTCTTCTTGGCCCGCATGCCAGCATTCTCGCAATAGGGGCCAATGCATTGACCCTGACCGGGTTGGGCGTGCTGTTGGCTTGGGGGCTTCTCCCATGGAGCGACGAGGGACTGATAACCTTTCTCCCCTGGGTCTCGGCCAGCTTGAACCTGCTCTTTCTCAACGCCCTTACAGCTGTACCGGCAGCCACTATGATGGCAGGCTTGGAGAACGCGCTGTTCCGCCAGCAAGGGATATCGGCTCAGCTTCAAATCGAACGCCAAGAATTGATTCTGGTGCGCAAGCAACTTAGAAGACTGGCCGTGGAACTGATCGAGGCCGAAGAGCGCGAAAAACATCGTATAGCAGGTCTGCTTCACGAAGACCTGCAGCAACTCCTGGCAGGCGCCAGGTTCATGCTGCAATCGGCAGCCCATTCAGAACCCACCGTCTTGGAGGAAGTTAAACGGCTGCTGGAAGAATCCATCCGCAAATCAAGGCAGCTGTCGCACGAACTGAGCCCGGCGGTGCTGCACCACTCCGGCTTGACCGCCGCGCTTAATTGGCTCTGCCTGCACATGCGCGAACAGTTCGGACTCAACGTCCGGCTGGACATAGAACCTGACAAACAGGTCGAAAAGGCGCCGCTGAAAGTCTTTCTTTTCCGTGCCGTCCAGGAGTTTTTATTCAACATCGTCAAGCACGCCGGAGTGAATACCGCGCATGTCCAACTTAGCGGATCGAACAATGAATTTGTCATCACGGTGAGTGACCTCGGCATTGGATTCGACAAGTCAATCCTCGATACCTATACGTCCAAAGCAGGCCTTGGCCTTCTGAGCCTGAGGGAGCGTGCCAGATACATCGGCGGCAGCCTGACCGTCGAGAGCACCCCTGCGCAGGGAAGCCGGTTCATTTTAAGAGTACCGGCAGACATGGAGAACACCGCTCACCCGGTCCCGCCCGCGACGCGCATTGAAGAAAAGATCCACATCCCGACAGGAACACCCGCAAGCGCCGCTGGACTGGGTATTCGTGTCCTGTTTGCGGACGATCACAAAGTCATGCGCCAGGGGCTGATCCGTTTGGTCAACGGCAAGCCGGATATTTTAGTTGTTGGCGAGGCGGCGAATGGACGGGAAGCACTTGAGCTAACAAGGCAGCTTCGGCCCGATGTCGTCATAATGGATGTTTCGATGCCGGTAATGGACGGCGTGGAGGCTACCCGGCAGATCAAAATTGAGATGCCCGAAGTACGCGTAATCGGGCTTTCGATGCACGAAGATGGGAACATCTCCAGGAGCATGCGCAATGCCGGCGCTGAGGCGTTTTTGACCAAAACCACATCCTCTGCGGAATTGCTCAAGACGATTTACGGGATAGCCCGCAAGCAGCACGCAACGTCGATGTCAAATTAAAATAAGCGCGGGCCGACCTGCCCAACGCTGCCACAACTAAATGGCCGGTCTCTACTGCGGATGTGAGCTTAATGATGTTGCATCTATGCAGGGTACCGCCAGGGTGAAGAGACTGCCTTTGCCCCGCGTGCTGTCGATCAATAAACTTCCACCCATACTGCGGACGCGCTCCCGCAGACTAAGCAGGCCCAGCCCTGGCGGTTTCGTGGACGCATCCAGAATTTGGGGATTAAAGCCGTGTCCTTTATCGCTTACCGTGATCGATAGGTTCTTGCCTGAACCGGCAAGCACAATGCTTGCACGCTTTACACCGGCGTGTTTCACCGTATTGAATAAAAGCTCTTGTACAGCACGGAACAAAAATAACTTTAAGGCCGCACTTTCGACCGGCACTTCGGTGTTGGCTTCCAGCCGAACCTGCAGCCCGAACCGCACCTCCATGTGCCTGACGAGCCACTCAAGCCCCGAGATAAGTCCTGAATGGTACAAAACCGGGGGGCTCAGTTCGTGCGACAGATCGCGTGATTTTTGTATGGATTCACCCAACAGGTTTTGCACATTTAAAAGGATCGGGTCAGCACAGGTTGTCTCGCAAAAAGATTCCAACTGCATTTTGGCTGCTGCCAAAATCTGCTGCAAATCATCGTGCAGCAGTTCAGCTAACCTTCGTCGTTCCCGCTCCTCGGCCTCTATCAGTTCCACAGCCAGGTTCTGGAGCTGTTTGGCCCGGCCTTCGGCCAGCTTGGTGCGTTCGACCACGCGCAGTTCCAACTTTTCATTCACCTTCCGGAGCGCCTCCTCATTCTGCTTGCGCTCACTGATATCACGGAAGACAAGGACAACCCCAAACAAACGCCCTGTATTATCCAGAATAGGGGCCGCACTGTCATCAATAGGCAGCTCCCCGCCTTCTTTGCGGATCAATATCGTGTGATTCGCCAGCGAAACCGTCATGCCGCTTTGCAAAACCTTGCTGACAGGATCTGCTACGGCCTCTCGGGTGTACTCGTTTAAGATATGAAATACCTTCTGAACAGGCACCCCGGCCGCTTCATCCGCATTCCAACCCGTCAGCCCCACGGCCATTTTGTTCATAAAAGTGACGCGACCTACCGTATCGGTTGCAATCACGGCATCACCAATGCTTTCAAGCGTAACGCGCAACCATTCGCGGTGATGATGTAAGTCTCTGAATAAAACATCGTAGGGTTTAGCCAAGCCGGTCTCGATGACAGCTTTGTAGATAAAGTAAAATGAAACGATCTTAAGATAATGGCCGAGCAGGTTCGAAAAACCGTAAACGCTGGCATAGGTGGTAAAGGATAGTTCAGCCGCAACGGTCGTTCCGATGGACATTAACAGCCACTTCGTTGAACCGGAGTCGAACCGATCGCGCCTGTGAACGAAAAAAACGCCGGCGGCCAGCAAGATCAGGCAGATGATATATTCGCTTACTTTTTTGAACGTGGTCAGGCCACCTGCGTCTGCGAGAAAACAATCGGGGAAATTTTCCCAGCGAAAAACAGAAAGCAGCACGACAGTCACGAAAACACCGTAGGCCAGGAAATAAAAACGGGCTCTAATCCGAAAATTCAACAGAATAGGAACGGCCAGCAGCGTGAGACTTTCCATGTAACGAGCGGCTATCCACAACTGAGTCGGGGCATTGGCGTCATAGCCGACGAATATGTTCATACCTGCGAAAGACAGGGTGTGCACAAAATCAAGAACGGCGATAAAAAAGTAAGCTACGCCAATATGCAACAGATAGGGGGTAGAACTGTAATTACGCGTATTCCAGGCCACCATAAAAATGCCGCAGGCGATGACGATCGAAAAAACCTCGGCAATGCCATGAAAAAGAAGGTAATTGAATTGGCTAGCTGCATAGAGCCCGATTAAAACGAGAAGTGATGAAAGGGCAGTAACTATTTTATTCATTGGGATCCAAGGACGAACTTTTATTCTAATGCGTTTGAGAGGATTACAATCAATTCACGGTACTGTCAACTGCTCAAAGGCACATTTCAGGCGTTCACCCCTGACTCGCTATGATCGCAGGGGCCCAGACGACCTTCATGGTGCACAGCCAGTACAGGGGGCGTTCACCATCTTCACCCCATGTTTTTAGCGGCGCCGCATAAGATCTGGCCGTTGGCATGCACGGTCCGGCCGCCGGGCGCCTTTCGCTCTCATGAAAAAATTGTTATTGCTGATCGATATCCACAATGACTATTTCCGACCGGGACAATCGAACTCGTCGGGAGATCAGAAGGAGCTTATCTTGAAATTCGTTCTCACCAATGATGACGGTTACACCGCACCGGGATTGGCCGCGCTCATCGAAGTGGCCGGGCGCTTGGGCCAAGTGATTGTCGTTGCGCCCATAAATGCCCAATCAGGGGTCGGCCACCAGGTGTCTATGCAAACGCCGTTGCGCGTTGAACGCTCCACACAGCCAAACCATTATATGGTTCACGGGGCTCCGGCCGATTGCACCCGCCTGGCTCTGAAAGAAATTGCATCAGATGCGGATTGGGTCCTGTCTGGCATCAATCAGGGCGCAAATCTAGGTTCGGACGTTTATCAATCAGGTACCGTGGCCGCCGCGCGGGAAGCAGCTATTTTGGGGAAAAAGGCCATTGCGGTGTCTCAATACATTGCTCCCGAATGGCTTGTCGATTGGGATGCCGCCGTCCGATATCTCTCCAGCGTCCTTCCCATTGTCATCAACGCGCCACTGGCTCGCGGTAATTTTTGGAATATTAATCTGCCAAGCCCCATTACGGCCGATTCCCCCATCAAGTGGCAGTACTGTCCGCTGGATAAAAACCCGCACAAATACCGCTTTCGCAAGGACGGAGATCTCTACTACTACCAGGGTGTCATTCATGACCGCCCAAGGGCGGCTCGCAGCGATGTAGATATTTGTTTTAGCGGCAATGTCTCGATCACACGTGTGGAGATATAGCGCGCAGAAGACGGTCGATCCAATCGGGAAATTGTCAAAATCGGGTTTGCGTACATCGCAAAAACCAAGGTCAATATCCAGCCGCAGTTCGTCAAACCTACCGGCAAATCGTGGACGATAAACTATTAGTAAATAACGCCCAAAACCGTCAGGGCCGAGTTCAGCCCATAGCGCGCGATCAGGTAGGTGGCCAGGGGCACCATGACGATGCCGCCGATGCTCAAGCCGCATGTCACCAGACTCATCACCCGGCCGCGCTTGAGGATGAACCAGTTGACCAGCAGGGCGCTGACCGGGATCAGCGAGGCGGCGCTCCATCCCACGGCCATCAGCAGGTAGACAGCGTACAACTGCCACAGCGCCGTTATTCGGCTGAGCAGCACGAAAGCCGCACCCACCAGCAGCGAGCCTATCGCCAGCAGGCGCCGGGAACCGAAGCGGTCGATCAGGCGGCCGACGATCATGCCCGAGATGCCGCCGGTGAGAAAGTAAAGGGTCACGGCCCATGACACCGAGCCTTTGGACCACCCGTGCGCCTGGCACAGCGGGTCCAGAATGACGCCGTGGCCATAGAAGCCGAGGCCGCTGGAGACAATGAGGATCAGGGTGCCGGCCAGGCCGATCCACCAGCCGTAGAAGATCCCTGGCCGCGGGGCGGCGGATATGGCATCGCGTTCAATCGCCATCGATGGCAGAACCTGCAGGAAGCGCCCGCCGGCGCAGTAAAAAGGACAGCACCAGGGCGACGAGGTTGGCCACCAGACATACCGTGAACGCTTGTTCGAACCCGGCCAGGCGGTATATCCCCTGGGCTTCGCCGGCACGATCCAGGATGGCGCCCGTGACCACCTGAAAGGCGGCCACCCCCAAAAATGGGGCTGGATTCATCAGGCCCATGGCCAGCCCCAGGATGGCCGGACGGGTGGCCTCTTTGACGATCGACCACAAGATGCTGAAGAAGCCGCCGGCCAACCCGCCCATGCCCAGCAGCACCGCTCCCAGCCCGGCGGCGCCGAGCGGGCGGTGCAGGAAAACGAGCGCGGCCCAGGCGATGGCGAGCCCCGCAACGATGCCGATCAGGATCCCGTACTGGTCCATTCGGGTCCGGCTGCCGACCCAGCCGATCAGGGGCGAACCGATGATGACGCCGATCGGAATCAACATGTTCAGTTTGCTCGCCAGGATGCGCTCAGTGCCCAACGCGCTCATTAGAAAAGGAGTCGCCCACAGCCCCTGCAGGGTCAAGAATGTTCCCACGACGCTGAAGAATAAAAGCGCGCATAGCCAGAAATTCCACGATGCCAGGGTCTGCCGGATGGCGGATCCGGTCCCCCCGGAGGATGCACCGCCTGCCGCCGACTCGTACCGCTTTGCCGGCCGGGAGTCGGGATGGTCGCGCGTCCCGAACAGGGTGCCCAGGGCAAGGGCCAGGGTGATCACGCCGATCAGGTGAAAGGTGGGCCTCCAGCCCCATAAGGCGGCGGCCCAGGCCAAGGGCGTGGTGGCGATGACCGCCCCCAGGTTGCCGAGGGACATGAGCAGGCCCAGCATGCCGCCGAATTCCCGCGCGCTGAACCAGAGCGCCAGGGATTTCAAGGCCGGTACGTAAACCCCGCCTACTCCGATGCCGATCAGGGCCCTGCCCACCGAAGCCCAGACGATCGTCGGCGCCAGGCCGAACAGAAAACAGCCCGCCGCGGCGAGTATCGAAGAGCAGGCGACCAGGCGCCGGGGGCCCAGCCGGTCGGTCAGATAACCGACCAGGGGCTGTTCCAATGCATACAGGTAGAAGTACATCGAGGACATCAGGCCGAGGGCGGTCGCATGGGTCCGGAAAGCGTCTATCAGGTCGTCGACGATGACCGAGGTGGAGACGCGATGGAAGTATACGAAGAAGTAGACCAGGCCGATTGTTCCGAAGACAATCCAGCGGTGGGATTCACGATTTGCGGTATCGACCTTACTGTTCATGAAGGTTGTCGGATGTATTGGGTTGCCTCCGCGATGCCTGATCAATATTGGATAGATTCAAATGTTTGTCAACAAGAACATTCGTCCGACATCGTCGAACACATTCCAAGGGGATCGGCTGCCAGGCAAAGCCACACCGGCAGACGGGTGGAAGTCAAAACTACTTCTCCGCGGCTTTACATTGCTTCGGTGATAAGAACAATTCGGGTCACAGCCTGAAAGAGACTGCTGCGTTTTTTTAGGAGAGGAGCATATCCAGATGGCGAGATTTGCAGGTTGCCACTGAGTGCGAGTAATACTTCTCTTCTGTGTCTCGCCCGGGTTGTTGAAGTTCTCGCGGCGGCAGCTCGGTGCGAACCTCTGGCATATCTGCTTCCCCCTGCTCCCTTTGCGCCTCTCGCTTGAGCCGGGCAATGCAGCGCGACATTTGTTGGTCGGAACTCACGAATGGGGCGGATTCCTCGTAAAGCAGATCTACTTGCCGTAAACAGGGAATCAAGGCCAGTCAAGCTCTGGATAATCTGTTCAGAGGCCAATTGCCGGACTTTCCGCATGCCTTTCGAGCGAACTAATGTATGTTCGATGGATTCCCGCTAACCCACCGAGTTCTTCTTGTGAAAAACCTCGTGAAAGCCTCAGGGACTTGCCATTCCTTTATTTAGGAGAGACAGCCATGTCCATTTGGAAAGACGCGCCTAAGAATAGTCGTGCAGTGTTTGAGTACCTCAAACTATTAGCCAAACGAATGCGGGTAGAAACCTATGGTGAAATTGCAGTTGCAATCGGAAATGAGGAGGGCCGCAAAATTGCGGCAGTTAGTTTGAAAAGCCCACTTGGATTCGTTCGAGACAATATCTGCCGGCCGGAGGCTTACCTTGGCTTAATGCCCTTGCGGTAAACCAAGATTCAAGATTACCTGGTGATAGTTTTTTGCCTGCAGGAGTGGCATTTGGTGATGATGAGATGATATTATGGCGTGGCTCTGTTCTGACCGTTTTCGGCTATCCTTGGGAAATGCTAAAGATTGAATGATTTGTAGCGGAGCGATATTCCCTTCGGCTGCATGTCACTTTTTTGAATAAGTGGCTGCTATTCGGCTACCAAGTGAAAAGGGCTTTCTGAGTAGGAATCAAAAAGCCCTTGAAATGACTGGTACGCCCGGCCCGATTCGAACGGGCGACCTACGGATTCGAAGACAGGACCTCTGAGTTTTCTAACCTCCTCAATTTGCATCAAGGTTCTGTAATGATAGAATATACAATTTCCACATTTTTGCTGATTTTCCATGTTTTGGTTGATTTTGGAAACTTTTTCTCACACAAGTCTCACACAGGAACTGAGCATATCATTCATTTCAAGCATGTCACGACGTTGGCTACCCAAGGCAACCCTGGGGTGATTTGAATTTCGGAACACTTATAAAAAGAGAGGCACCCGGATGATTTCGGGTGCCTGGTATGGATGCTAAACCGAAAACTCCGGTTAGGCGGCATTTTCTGTGCGTAGTTCAATTTACGGTCAATTTAAACAGTGCAGATTGGCATTTTATAGGAATCCAATATCCACCTGCTTATTCAGGACTCTGCCATTGGAAATAATTGGCCACAAACTGGTAATATGCTGGCCAGTCAGCTATTTCGGCAGCCAAACCCTGCGCCACATCCTCAAACCTTACTTCTTCATCGCTCATGTCCAACAATGCCTGATCAAAATTCGCATCGAATATGATCGCCTTCGATCCACCGTCTCGATTGGACCACTTCTGCCAAACCGGGAGTCCTGCTCCGTTTGGGTTCCCCGTCTTTGCGAAATTCGCCAGGTAGGCCATCATGGCGATCTGGAGATCGACCCTTCCTGCTGTATCATTCTCGGGATTAAAACCGTATCCCCAAAGACTCTCGTTGTCGCCAAAAAAGAATGGGATATCCATGGCATGTGCTGCGCCGTAAATGAAATCAAACGGCGACGGTCCGGACCCGGGTCCTCCCCAGTTGAACTGGTAGGCATAAACCCTTCCCTGCTGCTCTTTGAGGGCCCTGGCTCTTTCATCTACGAATTTAGCCCTCCAGTTTCGGCTCCCGTAAAATCCGGTCACCTCATACAAGTCCTTGTCCAGCTCGGTGGTGAGGACATTGTCCACAGACGGGAGTACTCCATCGAGCACCAGGATCAAATCGTACCACGGCATCCCTAAGGCGGGACCGTACAAAGGCATGAACGCTTTGGTCTCATACTGATTGACTCCCAAAATGATGGGGACCTTGTTGTAATGCCCTGATTGGATGGTGGAAACAACACTGCCGGGGATAACATATCCGTCCTGAACTCCGTCATATGTCGGCAGGGTTTTGAATTGTTGAAGGTAAGCAAGGAAGAAATCCCCTGCAGGCTTGGCCACAATGTAGTCTGCCAACTGGGTTAGGCTCCAGCCGGACCGGATCTGGGCGGCCTCAGTCATGTCAGTCGCCGAATGGTCGTAAACCAGTAGGGCATCCACATGGCGATTTGCCATCATCTCGGAATAGGTTACAGGTTTCGTTGTCATCCCTCCGCTTTGGGACATGGCCCGGTGGAACAGACCCGAGGCAAGGGGCGAAATCACCAGATTCATTACGTTATGCGCACCGGCGGATTCACCGGTAATGGTTACATTCCCCGGGTCCCCGCCGAATGCGGCGATGTTATCCCGGATCCACTCCAGTGCTTTTATGTTGTCCAAGGTTCCGAAATTCCCAGAGTCATCTAAAGGATCATTATTCCTGATAGAAGGCTGGGCAAACCATCCCATCGGCCCCAACCGGTACTGGACAACCACAGCCACCATCCCGGATTTACTGGCAATCACAGATCCGTCATAGTCGTTGGCTGTCCCGAAGTTGTTGGAACCCCCATGGATGTAGACGTAAACGGGCAATTTTTTTTGGAGGTTGTTTGGGCGAAAAATATTCAAATACAGACAGTCTTCACTACCGACGGCTACAGGTTGCCGAATCCATTTCTCCGTTGTGTAAAGCTGAGTGCAGGGCTCACAGTCCGATGCTGCCGCCAGAATCCCGTCCCACGAATCCGGATCCTGGGGGGCTTTCCATCGAAGATCGCCCACAGGCGGCTTGGCGAAAGGGATACTTTTCCAGGCAACCGTGTCTTCCGTATTATAGAACCCTTCTACCTGCCCGTATTTCGTTTCTACCAGTGTGGGGAACGATTTCTTACCCGCAGAAGCAAGATCAGGATGAAAGCCTGCTATGGCGACCAGAAAAAAAGTGAGACTCAGGATGAAAAACAAACTTGAATTGGAACATCTGATGGGGCATTTTTCGACCGGTTTCATTATAGACCCTCCCTTCAGTTAATGATTTAAGATCCAAACAGCTCTCCTCTTTAAATCCTCACCTCCTTTCGAATGCACCTTACAATTCGGCATCCTCGGGAAAGCAGCCCAATTTTTTTACTCGATTACATTAGTTCTCAGGTATTCAAAAAGTGGAGTCGGGATTTTATGCGCCTGTCACATAAGTTGAATTTCTTTTAAAATCCAGCAAGTTGCCATGGGGAAAAGCGGTGCACGGGTCATGTTCGAGGTATATTTTAGTGAAAATACAATTTTAAAGTGAATGCCATTTATTAAATAGGATAGAATTGTGTCCCGGTGATTGTCAATAAGAACTTAGGCCGACCTTTTGTGGTGTTCATTCGATACATAGTTGGAGACCTTTTATTTCATAAACTTTGGATTTTCCCGTTGGATTCCCAGAATGGCCCCTCCGTCCGCCACTCAATAACGCATCCAGGGCTTCGATGACCACACGGGTCACTGTGTTGCCATTTTCATCGGCGTATCTTTGAGCCCGTTTAACCAGTCGGCGTGGAATGTTGATGATAATCTGCTCGCATATCATCGGGACAAGCGGGAGAATCGGTATCGTTTTCCATTGTGAATCCTCTTTTGAGGTAGGAGGCGTTTTTGGCTTAAATTCAATCAACTTCGATAGTGACTAACCTCTTCCTTCTGAAAGTACGCAGATAATCGGCAATTGGCAGCGTTCCCATCTTTTTCATTTGGTTCCTAATCTTACGATCAATCAAGGGATCTTCGTTTGGAAAATGTTTCGACAAATCGAATAAAAAAGGTGGCATTCGTTTTTCAACCCTGAAATTCAATTCCAATGTATGAATTGACCCGGTCCCATTAAAAAATAGGACCATTATACCGTAATTGGTATTGATAATTAAAAACCCGAGATCATCGAAGATGTCGGTACCTTCAGGGTTTTCTACCGTAACATTAACATGTGCGCAGTAGGGAAAATCGTCAAATATCTTTGCGGAGACGATCCTGTACTTGGATAGATGTCGGAACCAAAATGATGACCTGGAAATATGTGCATCTGGTCCCAATTTTTCGAACCAAGGAATTTCCACAGATTCGGTGATCTGGTTTAAACCAAGCATTTCATTTTTGGAACCCTTTACGAGAAGAGATGATAGAAAATGTCTGAAATCCGGGATATCGGTCAAAGAGAGCATCAGAATACCTCCAACTTGAGTTATTGGTCATTTGAACTGACAATAACATAGGGGTGTGACAGATCCGGTCACAGGGAAAATAAAAATGCATGGTTTTTTACAACGTTTGGAAAAATCGGTGTAGTCCCGTCAAAATGGAACCAAGATGCCTCTGGCAATCACTATAGAAAGCAGATTTTTCACCGGTCACCTCATCCATATACAATCGCCGGTTCACCTCGATCATAATTGAATACACACAGCTGTCTTTCTGAAAATAATTCATTGGCACGATGGAACCGGAAAAAGGCCTGTTCACCTCACAGGTCCAACCGGCAAGGTGAATTAGCCCTTGTACTGCCTTACACAGCTCTGGAGGTGAGTGAAAGGTATCAACGCCAACACATATATCCGGTCGATATGGATCTTGATCCTTTTCATAGGGCAATGGGCGTGACGGAAAACTGTGGCAGTCAATTATCAGCGTATTCCCAGTCGTTTGAAGTTCATCATCGACAGCCCGTGTAAGTGTCTGGTGGTGAGGAACATAGTACCGCCGGATTAAATCCTGCCGCTCCTCTTCCTGCGGAACATCTCGCAAAAGCTCCCCATCAGAAGTTCTGGTGTAGATTACGCCCATGCCAATTTCCGCCATCGGTTCCTCTTGATCATTGAGAAAACGCTCAGGATCCAAAACAAGTCGTGAGACCGGAAAAACAATTTTATAGTCGCCGGGGGCAGTATGTGCGCCGAATAGTTCATCAGTAAAAGTATCCGTCATTGATATCATCAATTGATGCAATTGGTCTGCACTGATCTTGTAAACTCTGCGGTGATCCTCCGGGATGTAGGTTGAGCTATGCGGGATATGGAAAATCATGATGAATTTGCCCCCAAAGAGTTTCGTTGTGACCGTATCTGTCACACGATGATGTTATAAATAAGGAAGGTGGCCGATGCAATCACAACAAATTAAGGGAGAGCGGCTTTGAATGACATGAACCAAGTGACTGAAAATGAAAAGGCAAAAGGGGTCATATACGGACTTGCCATTGGAGATGCGCTTGGATGGCCAACTGAATTTTTGAAGCTTTCCCAGATTAAATCCAAATATGGAAGCGCCGGCATCACCGAATTGCCCGAACCCGCAATTTTCACAGACGACACCCAGATGAGCATTGCCATTGCCAGGGCGCTGATCCGTGCCGGGGAAAAAGACATAGATTCAATCATGGCGGCCATTCAAGATGAATTTATTCAATGGTTGCACTCCCCGGACAACAATCGTGCTCCCGGTAACGCTTGCATCCAGGGCGTAACGAATCTTGAAAAAGGAATCCACTGGTCCAAAAGCGGTGTTGCCCATTCAAAGGGTTGTGGGTCAGCCATGCGCGTTGCCCCAATTGGTTATCTGTACCAGCACGATCCAGATAAATTGAGGGAAGTGGCGCATGCATCCGGCATATGCACACATGGTCATCCAACAGGAGATGCGGCTTGTATTGGTGCTGCCTACCTTATTAAACTGGCCCTTGATAAAACAGAACCAAAGCAGATGATCCCTGAATTGCTGAAGTTTACCAGGGGCATTTCCGATGAATTTGATAAGGCCATCTTGAAAATCGACCAATGCCTCTCTTGGGATGATCAGGAAAAGGCACTTTCATATCTTGGCGAAGGTTGGGTTGGCGAAGAGGCGGTTGCCCTTGCGTTGTACTGTTTTTTAAAGCACCCTGACGATTATCGCAAGGTGGTCATTCGTGCAGCTAACAGCAATGGGGATTCGGACTCCATCGCGTGCATTGCCGGGGGTATCAGCGGCGCCTATCTGGGTGTTAAAACGATACCGGCTGACTGGATTCGAAGAATAGAAAAGAAGGTCTTCCTCGGAAACCTTGCCGATGGATTGGCCAAAAAGAAAGCTTTCTTATATGAAGCATAGCGACACCAATGTAAAATATGCCCCTTTTAATCGTTCATACTGGGTTGTTCCTGGCAAACTTATCGCTGGCTGCTATCCCGGAGATAAGGACAAACGAGAGGCGGATAAGAAATTGACGGCTCTCATCAACTCAGGGATCAGGCATGTCATCAGCTTGATGGAACCCGATGAGCGCGACCATTCCGGAGGCCTATTTTCATCCTACGATGACCATATGGAGTCCCTTGCCAAGGAAATGAAAGTTTCGGTGACTTTTGACCAGATACCTATTAAGGATCAATCCGTCCCTTCGGAACGCCAGATGGTCAGGATCCTCAATCAGATCGATCTTTGTATCCGGTTGGGAAAACCTGTTTTTGTGCATTGCTGGGGAGGGCGTGGAAGAACCGGTGCCGTGGTCGGATGTTACCTTGCAAGGCATGGCATTGCTTCAGGCAAGGATGCACTGGCAAAGATGGTTGAACTGCGAAGAAAAACAGTAGATGCTGGCCTGCCTTCGCCTGAAACAAGCAAGCAAATCCAAATAGTAGTGAACTGGCAGGCGGGGAAATGAACGTTATCAATTATCCATTCAGCGCTCGGCCATAACGATCGCCATTTCGACCGGCGCTGAAGGAATAAAGAGCCTCGAATTATTCGATTATTTCCAAAATCGTACGCTTCCGGGCCTTAGTGGCTACAGCACTTAAAATCGTGCGCATCGCCTCTGCGGTACGCCCCTTGTTTCTGCAGAACGACAACTATTAGGATCACGCCAACCTTTAGAAATGCCCTAATCGCCAGAATGACTGTTGAACATCATCCTCTGGCAGATTTTATTAGTGGATCTTGAAAAAGCCCGCTTCCAATCCACGGGCATTAACAGCGGCATTCTTTGACAACCAAATAGCCAGTGAAAAATATTTGTTATTTCGTTTTTTGCCGATAGATCCGAGTACTGATATCAGCAGTCTATCTAATGCATGATCGGGTTGTGGACTATTTGTTTCAATGCCTCTTACCCCCTTCATGCCAAATTTGCCACTGGGACGCCAGCGCTTACTAAGTACAAAATTACTATCCAATTATTCATTGACATGAAAGGGAGATGTGATCGATAGTTATTTAGGATAATAGGTGGTGGATCCTCAACTTATTACCATGGAGGTCGGTGCTATGCCCTTTCGATTTCGAGATTCCGAAAATCATCCGTACTCAGGTAAAAGGTATAAGTACAAAATTTCCATAACCGGTTAAAATCAATTCTACTAAATCCCTTGAAATAGATTCGGCCTCATTTTCCATCTTTAACCAGCTATCGAGCGAAAGGATGTAAGTGAAATGGCGAATACAAATGACAAAGACAATTTCTTACGCGCTGTCTCCCGGAAACTCAACGTTAGTATGGACAGATATTTGCCGGACGCTTTTATTTTTGCAATTGTACTTAGTTTTGTTGTATTCTTAATGGGAATAGTAATTGCCAAAGAAAGCCCATTTAAAATGATCCAACACTGGCAATCTGGCTTTTGGAAATTTTTAGCATTTTCAATGCAAATGGTTTTAATTGTAGTAACTGGCCATTGTATTGCATCTACAACCTTAGTAGGTGGTTGGATTAGAGGAATTGCTAAATTACCAAAGGATGCAAAAGGGGCTGTTGTTACAACGGTCTTAGTTTCTTGTATAGCTGGTTGGATAAACTGGGGATTCGGTCTTGTAGTCGGAGCGCTTATAGCTAAAGAAATGGCACGTCAACATGAGAAACTGGATTTTCCGACAGTAGTGGCAGCTGCTTATTCAGGGGCTTTTGCTGGAATATTCGGGCTCTCCATTACTGCTCCGCTTCTGGTTAATACACCAAAGCATTTCTTAGAGGAACAAATTGGCCTCATACCAGTCAATCTGACAATTTTAAATCCAATTACCTTGATAACGGTTGCTATTATAGCGGTATTGATGGCCATCGCTTTCAGATTCATGGTCCCCGTTCGAGATGAAGAAATACACACACTTGACAAACATCTCCTTGGAGTACCAAGCGATGATGATGGAAGAAAAAGTAGTGTGTTGCACCTATCTGAGGAGTCTGAAGGTGCAATTATAGGGGAAACAATAGGAGCACAATCTACCTCTTATGCAAGCAAAAGCTTTGCAAGCATACTTGAAGATAGTTGGGTTCTTTCGGCCATAATAGGTTTAGCAGGTTTGATCTTGGTGGTTCGTCATTTTGTTTTAAATGGAATGGACCTGAATATAGATATTGTAAACTTCACATTGCTCTTCATAGGAATCATTTTACATAAAAAACCAATCAGCTATGTTAATGCCGTCGCAAATGCAGTTAAGTCTGTTCACGGTATTATTCTCCAGTTTCCTTTTTATGCGGGAATTATGGGAATGATGGCTGGATCAGGGTTAGTCAAGATAATAGCCATTTGGATCGTAAGTTTTTCTTCACCGATAACATTTCCATTTTTTTCTTTTGTGAGTGTTGCTTTTGTAAACCTTTTTATTCCTTCAGCCGGCGGGCAGTGGATGGTTCAGGGACCTATTCTCACTGAAGCTGGCAAAGCTTTAGGCGTGGCACACCATATTACAGTCAACGCCTATACATTTGGTGATTTGAGTACAAACCTCATCCAACCATTTTGGGCCCTGCCTGTTTTAGGTATTGCGGGATTGAAAATGAAGGACATATGGGGGTACTGCGCTATTAGCTGTATTATTTACTGCGTTATCGCAAGCATAAGCTTAACACTTCAAGCGTACATAGGATAGAATTGAAACCATTAGGGGCATATTATGAAAAATAAAGTTATTATCACTGCAGCTATTACCGGTAGCATTCACACACCCAGCATGTCAAAGTACTTACCAATAAATCCAAAGGATATCGCGGAGGAAGCAGTTAAAGCATATGGTGAAGGTGCTGCAGTATGCCATATTCATGTCCGTGACCCGCAAACAGGTCAACCTATCTCCAACAATGATCTCTACAGCGAGGTGTTAAGCCGAATCAAAAGTTCATGTGATATGGTCGTTTGTATAACAACGGGAGGCGGGTTGGGGATGACTGCCCAACAACGTCTAATTCCTGTCACCACCTTTAAACCAGAACTTGCATCATTTAATGCGGGGTCTATCAATTTCGCCTTATTCCATGCATTAGACAAATATAACGATTTCAAGTATGATTGGGAACCAAAATATTTAGCTATGACTGAAGATTTTATCTTTCCCAATACTTTTAAGTCCATGAAAGAATTTGCCAATACATTTAATGAATGCAATACTAAGCCGGAATTTGAAGTATATGATTCAGGAATGATAAACAATATTGCATTCATGATAAATAAGGAGCACGTAAAAAAGCCAGTGTACATACAATTTGTGATGGGAGTTCTTGGTGGTATAACGCCAAGCTCGGAAAACCTGATTTTTTTAGTTGATTATGCCAAGAAGCTAATTGGTGATTTCGAATTTTCAGTTTGCGTTGCCGGACGTGCTCAATTCCCCATTTGCACCCAATCTCTCCTACTCGGCGGAAACGTCAGGGTTGGATTAGAAGACAATCTCTATTTGGAAAAGGGTGTTGCTGCCAAAAGCAATGCAGAACAGGTTGCAAAGATACGTAGGATTGCTAAAGAATTAGGAATTGATCCTGCAACTTCAGATGAGACCAGGAAAATTTTGGGGCTAAAAGGTTTAAGCGAAGTAAACTATTAAAATGAATTAGTTAATATCTTCCGGACACTTACCGAAAAAACATTTATAGCACGATATAGGGGCGGCATAGCCAAAGGGGGACCACAAAATCCCCCGTATTTAAAATGCCTACGCAGGGCTATGGCAAAAAAAAAAGGCCCTGGATCCGACAGTACCAGCAATCCAAGGCCTTTAAAATGTTGAGTCTGGAGGGCGGCAATCCTCATGTTCCTCACAACGTGACCCAGGGGTCAAGGTGGGCAAACCGGAGCGCCTTTCCGGAAGTCAGACTCATTGCAATGAGTATCATCTTAAATTCTGATGTCAAGACAGTACTATAAAAATGCTGTCATTGAAGGCTTTCTTTATTGCCGCTGGTAGTGGTAAGCCACGGCATCCTAAGGACTGACCAACATTACAGCATCGCAAATGGAAACGAAAAGGCACTATCTCTCTAGAAATTTTGCTCTTTCTGGGCCGCCGAATCTCATCGGCATCGAACGCACGTCTTCAATCATTATACCTGACTCTACACGCTCATTCTTCGATCACCCAAGCCGGAGGTTCATCACCCAGGGACGTACTGGCGTATTTCGCAATCCAGGCAATCAGGACACTGTATGCGTGGGTTATTCAGCATTGCAAGCGCCCGGAATTTGGCTGACCAAAATTGGCATTTTGGTCTTCTGCCCCAATCCCAGCTGGGATTGACTCGTATATTACCTTTGAAAGAACTGCAAAAGCGGCACTTTCAAACGCTCTATCGTCCATATAGCGGGTAACAATTTTATCGTTTTCGCCCATGCGCTGGATCATCAAATCTTCGATCAGCTTTCGCAGTCCCAGTTGGAATTTGTCGAAGGGGTTGGCCTGGCGAAGCTGGATCACTTGGGGATGGTTCGTTGCCTTTTCCTTGATCTGCGCAAAGAATAGGCGATCCTCTTCGGTAAAGTTGGTCCCAAAGCGTTCGTTGAGCAGTTCTATTATTTCCGAAAGGGGCGCCCGCTCATCCTTGGCCTTACGGCTCCCGACGTCGGTGGGGCTTTTAATGCCAAATTCATCGGCATCTTCATGCAGGGCGATGCCGCCGGAAAATATGCGTTGCAGGCGATAGTATTGCAGACTCACTTCATCGCCCAGTTTTACAGGGTCCTTCTCCAGATCCGAAGGCAGGTGTGGAAGCAAGAGGCGCCCGTAGCTGTAAAGCATTTCAAGATCCGGATCACTGTAAGGCATGATCTGGCTTAAGAACGAATAGACCCGCACGTAGCCTGTCAGCTTGTCACGAAACACACCGCGCAATTCATCCGTATAAAGCGCCTTGAATCGATCCACGGCCGGTTGCAGGTGCCGCTGCAGATGCGCATGGTCGGCCGCCGCTTGTCTGGCGGGTGATCGATAAAATACATGGGCAAAAGCTTCGACCTCGCTCCAATGATAGACCTGCATCGCGTCCAGTTCGTGCTTGAGCTTCTCGAGTTGAGAAGGATCCGATGTCTCCTGCAGGCTGGTCGCGTCGTAGTAAGGCTTGAAGGCCTTGTAAATGTCTTCGGCATCGTTGACGAAATCGAGCACAAAGGGGGTCTGCTTGCCCGGCAGCATGCGGTTGAGGCGCGACAGGGCCTGAACCGCCTGCACCCCATCCAGGCGCTTGTCCACATACATTGCCATCAGCAGCGGCTGGTCGAATCCGGTCTGGTATTTGTTGGCTACCAACAGGACCTGATAGTCCGGCGAGGCGAAGCGCTCGGGCAGTTGCTTTTCGCCGATCTGCCGGCCGCTGATCACATCGACATTCAGGCCCGGCTCTGTGTACTCAAGGCCTGTTTTCGAGTCCTTCACCGCACCGCTGAACGCCACCAGCGGCCGCACGTCCTTGTAGCCGCGCAGGTTGATGTAGCGCTGAAAAGCTTCGAAGTATTTCACGGCTTGCATGCGCGAGGCGGTTATGACCATGGCTTTGGCGCGCCCGCCCAGATGGTGCATCACATGGCGCCGGAAGTGCTCCACGATTACTTCGATCTTCTGCTCGATATTGGTGGGGTGCAGGACCAGGAACTTGGCCAGGATGCGGGCAGCCTTCTTTTTCGGCAGGTCGGGGTCGTCTTCGATCTTTTTGACCAGCCTGAAATAGGTTTTATAGGTGGTGTAATTTTTAACCACATCCAGGATGTATCGCTCCTCGATGGCCTGACGCATACTGTACAGATGAAAGGCCTCCGGTTTGCCGCTGTTGCCGACCCGGCCGAACAGCTCCAGGGTCTTGCCCTTGGGCGTGGCCGTAAAGGCAAAAAAGCTGATGTTGGGTTGTGGGCCGCGTGACCTTATGACTTGAATAATTTGGTCTTCTATATCCGGCTCTTCATCATCGTTTAGAGGCGCGGCCTTAGCCCCTAAAATGGCTTTCAACTCCTTGGCAGTCTCGCCGGTCTGGCTGGAGTGAGCCTCGTCGGCGATGATCGCATAGCGCCGTTTGGCGATCTCCGCCTCCCAGGCCTTGGCCTTGGTGAGCTCCTCCGCGGTGGGCGCATCCAGGTTGTCCGCCCCGGCCGCCCGCAGCAGGCCGCGCAGCACAAAGGGAAATTTCTGCAACGTGGTCACCACGATCTTGGTGCCGTCGATCAATGCAGCGGCCAGTTGGCCGGAGTCCTGGTCAATGGCCTTGACCACGCCCTGGGCATGCTCGATCTGGTAAATGGCATCCTGCAACTGCCGGTCCAGCACCTGGCGGTCGGTGATCACGATCACGCAGTCGTAGATCTTCTCGTCTTGCGCCGTGTGCAGGCTGGCCAGCCGGTGGGAGAGCCAGGAGATGGAGTTAGTCTTGCCGCTGCCAGCCGAATGCTGGATCAGATAGTTGCGGCCGGGCCCCTCCTGGCGCGCGCCGGCCACCAGCTTGCGCACGGCATCCAACTGGTGGTAGCGCGGAAAAATCATATTCTCCCGTGTCACTATCCGCTGCCCGCCCTTGCCGTCGTCGATCTTGATATCGTTCTTTTCCACAAACAGAAAGTGGCCCAGAATATCTATAAAGCTATCCGGTTCCAACACCTCTTCCCACAAAAAGCCGCTACGGTAACCTGAAGGATGCTGGGGATTGCCCGCCCCGCATTGGATCTCGCCCGGGTGGCTGCCCCGGTTAAAGGGTCTGAAAAAAGTGCTGTCACCGGCCAGGTGGGTGGTCATATAGACCTGGTCCGGGTCCACGGCAAAATGGACCAGGGCCCTTTTCTTGAATTCGAACAATGGCGCGCGCGGATCGCGGTCATGTTGATATTGATGGATGGCATGGCGCCAATT
>LADR01000057.1 GCA_000961655.1 Desulfatitalea sp. BRH_c12 | reverse complement strand
CTTCAGGTGTGCCTCCCCCGTTGGTGCTCCCTTATCATCCATACACCTTAAACAACCACGCACTTTTTTGGACCAAGCACTATTACCAGCGCATTTACAAAAACACCGAAGGCTTGTACCTAAATACCTTCTATCTCCATATTTGTCGCAGTCTGGCGAATCGTCAGGCAAGCCAGGTGCTTTTAGGCATGGATCTTCGCATTCACTCTCTGTTTTTTCCCCTGTTGGGTCTGTCCACCGTATTGGGTTGTTTTTTGAATAGGAATAAAGGTTGTACTCTTTACTTTTAAACCCAATCGGATCAGCTCGAAGATATCTTCCTATCGAAGGGTCGTAATATCGATTCCAATTATAGTGCAGCCCGGTCTCCCCATCGAAGTATTGGCCCGCAAACCGCAACAGATTTACCACCAATGCGCCTCCATCAACACTTGCCATACCAAACGAAGTATACTTGGCCGACCAAACCACGGCCCCGCTTGAGGTCGTCATCACCTGAGGCGTTCCCAGATGATCATTGTGGTACCAGTAATACTCGGTCCCCGCCTTCATAAACAGCGGGCCGGTGCTCCAGGTCTTGCCAGGCTTCCAACCGTATGATTTGTTCTCAGCACCGGTGACGTCGTATTCGCCAATCAAGCCCTCGTCGCTATAATGGAAGTAGGTTCGGGTGCCGCTAACTTCTTTCCACAATCGCCGCCCAAAAGGATCGTAGTAGTAGGTGGCAATGACGTTCCCATCCCCATCCTCCACCCTCTCCAGCCGGTCTTCCAAATTGTAAAAAAACCGTGTGATCGTTCCACTAACGTTCTTCTCGATCATGTTCCCGTTGGAGTCGTACTGGAACGTGGTGTTGCCGTAAGTTTCGAGCTCGTTGTTGGCGTTGGGGAACCAATGGCCTGTAACATCCGCCGAGCCGATGCGGTTGCCGACGCGGTCGTAGCCGAAGGCTTCGGGCTGGTTCGGGTTGTTGGCGTCGGTCAGACGGTAAAGATCGTCGTACTGGTACCCGTAGTCGCCGTGCTCGGTCTGCTTGGCCGTGATGTTGTTCACCTTATCGTAGGTGTAGCCGTAGTTCAACTGCGGGTTGTCGCCGGGGTCCTTGGAGACGATTTCCTGGATACGCATGAGCGGGTCATAGTTGTAGAGGCGCTTAGTGCCCCCGGGGAGGGTCTCTTCGGCTGGGCGGTTCCAGGCGTATTTGTTGACGGTGAACATGCCCACGCTGGGGATCTGCACGCCAGTCAGTTGGTTGTTGGAGTCATAGAGATAGTCGATGGGGATGTTGTCCGGGCCGGTGAAGCTGGCCTTGAGGCCGTTCTTGTAATAGGTGTATCGGTTGGTTTTGCTAAAGCCCGGGTAGTTTACCGTGTCGATGGTCTTGTGTTCGGCGTCCTCATAGGCGTAGGTCGCCGAGGTGATATCGTCGTTGTAGCCGGTGAGGTTGCCGGCGTTGTCATAGGTGAAGGTGACGGTTTTGGCGGCCGTGCTTTGGCCGGGGGCGTAGTAGCGGATCTGGGTTAGGCGGCCGGCGTCGTCATACTGGTATTCGCTACGCTGGCCCTTGGCGTCGATCTTTTCGGTGAGGTTGCCGGCATCGTCATAGGTATAGTGGGTTTCCTGGCCCATGGGCCGAGTCTCTTTGACCAGGCGGTTGTTGCGATCATATGCAAAGCATGTGGTCTGGTTTTCGGCGTCGGTTAAGGCGATGAGGTTGTCGCGCTTGTCATAGGCGTAAGAGGTCCAGCCGCCATCGGCATCGATAACCCGGGTCAGGCGGTTGAGGAAATCGTACTCGTAAGTGGTCACTTTGCCTTCGGGGTCGGTCTTGGCCGTGAGGTTGCCCTTGGCATCGTACGTGTAGCGGGTGATGTGCTCCGTCTTGTTGTCCAGGAGATCGCGCTCGGCGTATTTTCTGCCCCGTGCATCGTACTTGATCTCGCGGGTGAAGGTGGGGAAGTCGATGCGGGTCACCTGGTCTTTGCTGCCGCCACCGCCGCTGCAAGAAGTGCAGCCTCCTTCGGCGGTATCTTCGTAGTACTGATCGATCTCGTTGCCGTTGGCGTCGGTGGTTTTGATGAGACGGCCTTCGCTGTCATAGGTAAAGTGCGTCTGCCCGCCTTCGGGATCGATCTGGCGCACCAGTTCGTTGTCCCGATTGTACTCGTACTGCCGGACGCTGTTTTTGGATGGGTCTTGGGGATCGATGACAGTGGTCTGCTGGATCAGGTTACCGCGGTTGTCGTAGGCAAAGGTGGTCAGCTTGCCGTCGGGGCCTTCCTGGCGGGAGCGCTGTCCATCGGTGTCGTACTGATAAGTGGTGGTCACCTGGTTGGGGTCGGTGGTGCTGGTGAGGTGGCCGGCATCGTCGTAGGTGTATTGCCAGAGTTTGCCCCGGCTATCGATGCGGGTCAGAAAGTTGCCCATGATGTCGTAGGTCAAATGGGTGGTCTTGCCCTCGGGATCGGTCTGGGTGAGCATGTTGCCGTAGTCGTCGTAGGTCATGGTGGTAACGGTTTCGGCGGTCTGGCTGTCGCCAGCGCGGCGGATGGTGATCAGGTTGCCGCGCATGTCGTATTCATAGGTGGTGGTGCGCTGCAAGTCGGTGCCGACGGCCTCTACCTGGCGGATCAGGTTGCCGTTGGCATCGTATTCGTACTGGGTCGTGACGCCGTTTTCATCGGTGTGGCGCGTTTTTTGGTGCAGGGAGAGATCGTACCTGAACAGCTCGGTGCCACCGTCGGGATGGGTGATCTTGGTGACGTTGTCATACAGGTCGTACTCCTTGGCGGTGGTGCTGCCGTCGGGGTGCACCACGGAAGTGTCGCGGCCGTCTTTTTGCACGGTCTTGTCGGTCTCGCCGTTGATGTCCACGCGCACGAGATAGCCGTTGGCGTCGTACCACATCTCCTTGACCAAACCGGCGGCGTTCTGCACGATGGTGTAGAACTGCCGGGTGCCGGTGTCGTAGCTGTAGTCGAATTTGCGGAAGTCGCCTTCGCTGTCGCTCACCGAGGCGACCAGTCCGTCGCCGTTGTAAGCGATGATCTCTTCCACGCCGCGCTTGTCGATGTGCTTGGTGACGCGGCCCTTGGCATCGTAGTCGAACGACTCTTGGTGACCGAGCAAATCCTTGATCGTGGTTAGGCGTCCGTTGGTGTGGGTGTACTCCACCCGTCGGTTTTGGCTGTCGCGGGCTTCGGTGATATTGCCTTCGGCATCGTAGGTGAGCCAGATCATCTGGGTGTCCCAGCCATCGGCCAGGCTGGTGGGCCGGCCCTGGGGGTCGTAGAGGATCTTGCCGATGGTGCCGTTGCGGTCGCCGAAGGCGGTCATGGCGATTGTCTTGTCATCGACGATATTCTCGAACAGTTCCCAGCGGCCATTCTTTTCCTGGTAGCGATAGCCGGTGGGCTTGCCTTGGCTGTCCCGTGTGGGGATCGTAATCTGAAAGTTGCCCAGGATGTATTTGTCGCCTTGTTTTGTATAGACCGATCCGTTGTAATCAATGGTCTCGGGGTCGTTATTGGCCGGGCTGCCCGGGGCAACGGCGGCAAAGCTTAATTTGAGGCGAGCATCAAAGTTCCAGTACCACTGGTTGTTGAAGTAATTGCGCAGGACCTTGAGCGTGCCGCCCTGGACCTTGACGGAAAGGTCGGTTTCACCGTCCACAAATTCGCCGGTCAGGGTCTGTACCGAAGATTTGATCGGCTCGCAGCGCCCGGTACCGCAGTCGTCGCGCTTGAGTTCTTCGCATGTGCCGCATTTGGGCTCTTCGGAGCCACCGGCGCTGCCGCCGCCGCAGCATTTATCGCATGTGGTGGGGGGCCGACAAACGTTGCTGGCGCCGCCTGTTGGGAGGTAGCCTCCTCCCGGACCTTCCGGAGCATAATAGTGCCCGCCGCCACATCCGGTCCCTCCGCAGGAGGTCGTAAACCAGCCACTACCACCGCCGCTATTGCTACTGCTGCCGCCACTGCAGGGCCGGCCGAAGCAGTGCGGTACCGATCCCTTATATGGGCAGCCATTGGAGCTGACCCCTTCATAGGAGGTGGTAAAACACGACCGATAGCACCCGCTGCCGCCGCCGCTTTGGATCTCTTCGGCCTGGGAGAGGCTTTGGATGCAGGTCATGCGGTAGGGCACGGTGATGCGCTCCTTGGCGCCCAGGCTGGTGGGGATGGGTGTAAGCAGTTCGTAGCGGATGTAGGCGTCATCTGCCGGAATGACGACTTTTAGGTTGTCGGCGCGCACCAGGCCCTTGTTGGTCAGAGTAAACTCGCCATTGAGCACATCGCCGGCTTTAAGGTCGGGCAGGCTCACCGAAGAAGGTTCGCACACTACCACCGGCGCGGGCACGTCGGTTTCGTAGGTGATGTTGAGCACGATCTCGTATTTGTCGGCGATGGTGGTCTCTACCACCGACCACTCTACGGTGACGAAGTTGTACTCCAAAAACATCTCTTCGCTGGCCGTGATGCCGGGCTTGATCCACAGGCGCCCGATCTTTTCCTGGTGGCCGGGGGCCCGAACGCGGTACTTGTAGATGCCCGCGGAGAGATTATTGAACAATGCTTCGCCATAGGCGTCGCTGGTCTGCTCGTGGACGATGGTCAGGTTCTTTTCGTTCTGAACGGTGATGCGCGCGCCGGCAAGGCCCTGGATCACTTCGTTGCGTTGGTTGAGCGTGCCGGTGAAGATATTCTTGATCTTGAACAGGGCATTGCCGATGCCCGAAGGGGTGGCCGAAACGTACAGGCCGATGTCGGTGACCGGGTAGTCGGCGGCCGTCACACGCAGGTAATAAGTATAGAATCCTTCGGCCGTGGCGCTGGTCGGAGCGAAGGTGACCGAGACCGGGCGCTTTTCCCCCATTTTGAGGGTGGTGGCTTCGGTGGTGGCATTGAGCACCACCCAGTTGGGCACGGGTTGATAGTTTTCACCGATGAGGGACAATGTGACCCCTTCCAGATCGGCCAACCCCTTGTTCTCCAACGTGATGGTCTCGGTGACGGTCTCGCCGAGAAGCACGCCGGTCTCAACGAAATGGGGGGTGTAGGTAAGGAAGGGCTGGGCCTCGGTCAGTTGGGCATCGATGTGCACGTGCCCCCAGGGATGAACGCCGCTCTCGTCGCTCACCAGGCGGAAGACGAAACCGCCGCTGTCCGGGGCGCTGTTGTCCGAGGAGATGGTGACATTGATCGTGGCTTTTTCGCCGGCAGAAAGCAGCGGGATGGTCGCTCCCAGGTCGTAAGTCACCCCCTGGGCGAAGCTGTTGGCCGGCTGGTCCCATTCGTCGAAAGCCAGGCGCAGATTAGTCACCTGGGTGTCCACGCCGGCCGTGACCTGGACGGGGATGGTCTGCTGGTAGTTCTTGGGCATGTTGAGCCGGATGTTGGCCGGCTGGATGGCCACCTTGGTGACGGTGAAGGTGGCCTGCACCGGCCGTTCGAGCAGGTCGGGATGCAGTGCCGCCACTTTGTAAGTGCCGGTTTCGCTCGCAAGGGGCGTGAAGGTGTGGGTAAAGTTGCCGGCGTTGTCGGTGGTCAGGCTGATCTTGCGCTCGAAGCCGTTGAGGCTGATGATCAGGTTCAAGGGCGCATTGGAAACGCTCTGCTGGGTGTCGCGCAGTACGGCCCGGCCGCTGATCGTAACATCTTGCAAGCCGCTGGTAACCGCCGGGGTGATGCCGGTGATGGCGCCGGTGTATTCGGTCTCTATGATCTGCACCGCTTTGGTGGAAGCAAACCCGCGCATGACGAGCTGATCCTCCCGGCCGCAGTGGTGGTAGATGTTGGAAAGGGACATAGACAGGGTCAGATCGTCAGGCACGCCGCCCGGCACCGGGATCTGCACAGGGGCGGACTCGAAGATGGCGCCGGCCGCGATCCGGGCGACGCTCTTGCCGTTGCTCAGGTTGACGACGCTGGCCCCCAGACCCTGCTGCATGGGCAGCGTCGAGAGCACGTTGCCGTCGGCGTCGAGGAGTGTGAAAAGCGCTTCATTAGATGCCTTGTTGCCGTGGTTGAGGGCCGTGACGATCTCGATCTCGGCCTCGCCGGTGTTCTGCAACGTAAACCACACCTTGCCACTGCCGCCGCGGATGAGTTCCTCATTGTAGAGTTGCAGGGCCAGCATGCCCTCGCCCACCTCGATCTCGCCGTGGCGAACGATGCGGGCGGTTTCGCCGGGGTTGGGGGTCATCTGAACCGTGACAGCGAGGGGTGCGACATCCGCCAAGTCACCGTAGCCGGCCACGATCACCGGGATGACGCTGCTCTGGTTGCCGGCCAGTGAAAAGGGTTCGCTGGGATGGTCGCTGCCGTGCAGGTTGAGGATCAAGCGCAGGTCGCTGACTGGTTGGCCGGAGAGATTGGTGATGGTGTATTCCAGCTTGTTCATGATGCCCCGGCGCAGCAGTTTGGCGTCTGTGCGTTCGGCGCGGATCGCCGGCAGGCGGATGACGCGGGCCTGGCTGAGCACATCGTTGGCATCCACGGCGATGACGCTGTACTCGCGCGCCTCGCCGGCAAAGCCGGTATCGGTCATCTGGGTGGCACTAACCAGGTCGGTGCTGACCCTCACGGTCTGGCCCACCGGACCCATGTGGACATCGAAGCCGGCAAGGCTGCCGCCCGGATGGGTCCAGGAGAGCACCGGTTTTTGGTCGTCGACCTGTTCCACCGTGATGGTGTCGGCCGGCAGCAGATCGAAGTTGAGATAGGCTGAATTGGAGGGCGTGGACTCGTTGCCGGCCGGGTCCACGGCCGTGACCACATAGTTGTGGGCCGTGGGCGAGGGCTTGCGATCCAGGGCCTTGGCGCCATTAAAAGTGGCCTGGACCGGTTCCAGACCTTGCACGCTGGTGATCTGCATGGCATCGGAACGATAGAGGCGATAGACGACCTCTTCGCCGGTTACGGCCTGCCACTGGGCCTCGATACCCTGGGGGATGAGTTGCAGGGTCAGGTTCTGGGGCGCGGCCGGCGCCTGGGCATCGGCTTCGACGCTGACGGTGGCGCTGGGGCTGCTCTCGGCCTCCTGACCGTTTTCGTTGCGCAGGCTGCTGACGGCATATAAATAGATACCGTCCATAGGGGTGGCGTCCTGGAAGACGATGGTCTGGCCCTCCAGGCGCGTCAGGACGGTGAGCTGGGACTCATCGGGCGCCTGGCGGTAAAGCTGGTAGCCGCTGGCCCCGGCCACCGCCTGCCAGCCCAGATCGACCCGGCCGCCAGAAAGGGCTTTGGCCGTCAGGCAGCTGGGGGCCTCCAGAGGCGGCAAGTCGCCCTGGTAGACCTGGAAGTGGTTGTGGGCCAGGATGCGGTCACTGATGTTGCCCAGGTTGTCTTCCGCGCTGTGCGCAAATTGCAGGGTTTCGACCTGGAGTTGGCCGGCATCGGCCGGAAGTTGGAAGGCGGCCTGCCAGGTCTGGGCGTCACCCGTTTCGGGCGCGACCTGCGCAAGAACGGGAATGTTGATGGCGCCGCGGCCCGGACCGGAGAGCAAAAAGTCCAGGACCGGCGCAGTGCCGTCTGCCGCCGCTTCGTTGAGTCCGATGGTGACGGTGAGGGTGACCGGAGATTGCGCATCGTTCTGAATGGGCGAGGCAGGATTGATGACGATGCGCCGGATGGCCGGGCCGTCAGTGTCTATCAAGAGGCTCAAGCCTTCATCGATATCCGTTCCGCGGTTGCCGACACGGTCCCGGCCGGAGAAGACCGCGTAGGCCATGCCGCTGGGGGTGTCGTCGGTGATGGTGAAGCGGCCGGTGTAGCTGGTGTCACCGGTCCGGGTCAGCGCGATGTTGATCGGCATGCCGGCCTGGGGGGTGATGCTGAGAAACGGCATGGCCATGAGCGCTTCGCTGAGGGTGACGCTGACATCCACCAGGCCCGGGGCCACGGCGCCGCTGACCGGGTCCACATTGCCGTGGAGCGCGTACTGCAGGGCGCTGATGCGCGGCAGGACGCTGTCCGAGGTGGCCGAAACCTGGGCGGAAAGATCGCTTTGGTTCTGGGCATCATCCACGCTGGTCATGCGGTAGTACCAGGTGCCGTCGGCGGTCGGCAAATCCCGGTAGCCAGTGGCTTTGATGGGTTCGGTGTTGACTTTGACGGCCGCGGCGCTGGCGGCAAAAGACGCGTCGCTGCGATAGATGTTGTAGGCCGAGACCAGCTTGCCGCTGGGCTGGCTCCAGGTCAGGCGCACCACGCCGGCCTCGATGGCCTGGGCGGCGACGTTGGCTGGCGGCGAGGGCTTGGTCGTATCCACGGTGACGGTGATCTCCGGGCACATGGGGCCGGTGCCGGCGCGGTTTTCGGCCGTGGCCCGGATGCGGTTGACGCCCTGATTGAGCATCAGGGTGGCGGCAAAGCGTCCCTGGGCGTCTACAGCCAACGGCGCGCCCACGGCCGCGCCTTCGAGGTAGAGCTGAACGGTACTCTCTTTTTCCGCCTGGCCCTGCACCGCGATGGCGCTTTGGTTGGTGAGCAGGCCATCGGCGGGCTGTGTGATGGTGGGCGCAGGTGGCGGCGCCATGTCGACGATGAGGCTGTAGGAGGCCGAAGACGTGTTGTTCAACGTATCATAGGCGCTGATCTCCAGACCGTGGGTGCCGTCGGCGATCTTCTGGATATCGATGTCCCAACGGTAGGGAGCGCTGTAGTCGATGAATAGCAACGCGCCATCCAATTTGAATTCGATGCGGCTGACGCCGGAGGGGTCTGTAGCGGTCAGCCTGAGCACAGCGTTACGGGAGATTGTGTGGCTGCCGCCAAGGGCCTGCCCGTCGATCTGCACCGCCGAGATCTCCGGGCCGGTCTCGTCGGGTGTGGGCGTGGCCGAAACGGTGGTCACTTCGGGACGCTGGCCATCGGAGCGATTCACGGCGGTAACGGCAAAGTAGTAGGCCTGGTGGTTGGTCAGCCCGGCCACCTTGGCTTGGGTGGTGGTGGTGACCAGCGCCGGGGCCCGGCCCTGGATCGAAGTAAACGCTCCGGTAGAAGAGCCATACACGGCGTAATGCTTGAGATGGGTGGCGGGGGTGACCGGGACCCAGCTCAGTTGCACATAGCCGTCGTAGGGCTGGGCAGTCAGACCCTGCGGGTTGTTCAGCCAGGTGTAACCGGTGATGGCGACCCCCATGCTTTCGTTGCTCTGGGTGTCGTAGCTCGTGATCTTAAATGGGTAGGCCGTCGCGGCGGCCAGACCGGCGCGTTCCAGCGAGGTGGCGCCAGGCGGCAGCAGTTCGGCGGCAGCGCCGTTGAAATAGACCTTAAAGCCGGCCAGATCGCTCTGGTTGGCGCTGGGCGGTTGCCAGGCGAAGACCAAGCGTTCCGCGAAAGACTGCACCGTGAGATGGCTGACATCTGCCGGGGCCAGCTTGTCGGTGGGCGTGGCCGGCACAGCGGTGACGGTTGGGTTGAAATTGCCCATGCGGTCCACGGCCACAACGGCGAACCAGTAAGTGGTGCCCGATGTGAGATCCTGCACTACATGGGTGTAAGAGCCGGCATTGACCGTGGCCCGGACGGCCAGGGCCGTGACATCGGCAAAGGCCGCCGTCTCGCAATAGATGCGGTAGTTCTGGATGTCGCCGTGGGCCGCTTCGTTATAACCATTCCAGTTCAGGAAGACGCTGGTGCCGATGCCGTCGCCGCTGGCGGTCAGGGTCGTGACCGGCGGCGGCGGGATGTCGTCGAAGACAATCGTCACCGGAACCGCCGGGCTCTGGTTGCCGGCCCGGTCCCGGGCGACAAAGCTGAAGGTGTTCTCGCCGCTGGAGAGTGTCACGACGTGCTGCCAGGTGGTGCCCTGGGTGTGATCGACGATCTGCTGGCCATTGAGCAGAATGGCGGCAAAGGCCTCTTTCTGGCCGCTGATGGTCTGGGTGACGTTGTGCGTGGGCGAAGTGACCGGCGCGATCACCGGCTGGGGCGGCGCCGTGGTATCCACGGTAAAGACCGCTGCCAAAGGAGAAGATATGTTGCCCAGGTTGTCCACCAGGCGGGCCTCGACAGTATATATACTGTCCGCCAAGGGGCCGGCGGGGACAAAACGCAGGAGTCCGCTGCTGTCGGTCCAGGCGCCCGGCACCGCGTTCAGATTGCCGTCCTTGATCGCATGGGTGACGGTGGCGGCATCGATGCCGCTGCCGGTTTCGGTGTAGGCGATGGTGACCTCGGCCGGCGGGCTGTTCAAAAAGGCGTTGGCGGCCGGCGTGATGGTGGTGATGGCCGGCGCCACGGAGTCGACTTCGATATCCACGAATACCGGATCGCTGAGATTGCCGGCGGCGTCGCGGCTGCGGATCTCCAGGGCGTTGGCGCCTTGGCTCAGGCCGCGGTTGACACTCCAGGGGCCGCTGCCCACACCGAGATGGGCTGAACCGCTGATCACGATGCCGGTGTTGTCTTCGCGCGTGCCGGTTAGGGTGACGTTGGACTTATTGGAACGGTTCTGGGTCGGCCGCGCCTGGATCGTGCCAGAGGTGACGCTGCCCCCGGTGATCGTGGGCGGTGCCGGCTTCTGGTTGTCCACCGTGAAGGTAAAACCATAGGGCTGGTGGTTGCCGGCAAGATCGTAGGCGGTGATGGAAACCTGGTAACTGCCTTCCGGCAGGGGCATCACATTGGGCGTAAAGTAGAAGCGATTGCTGCTGACATTGACTGCACCTGCCACCGGCATGCCGCCGCTGGTGACGGTCATTGTGGCCAAAGTGGCGGCATTGTCCACGCTGCCGCCGAAACGGTCGGTGAGATAGATATCGACCCGGTTGACCACCTGTACGGTGGCCCCGTTGCTGGGGGTTATTTGGGTCATTTCCGGCGGCGTGGTGTCGACGATCGTTCCCATGTCGGCCGTGCGGTTGTTGTTACTTTCATTGTCTTCGGCAATCACGCGGGTGCTGTCGCTTTCGACGGTGACGCTGGCGGTACCCACCTGGGCGGTCCATGTACGGGTGACCTGCACCGATTGCCCCACCTGCAACTGCTGGCTGACGGTATGGGTGCTTCTGGCGGTGTTGATCTGGAAGGCGACATAGAAGTTCTTGGTGGTCGGGCCGCTGCCGGTGTTCTGGATGGTGGCGGTGAAGGTGACCACTTGGCCGGCTTCGATGGAAGTGGGGGTCCAGGCAAGGTTGGCGACCACCAGGTCAGGCTGGGGGTTGGCGGTAGTGAACTGCCAGATGGGGCTGGTGGATTGGGCGCCGGTGTTGTCGCGGGTAATTACCTGCCAAAAGTAAGTGGTATTGGGCAGGATACCTGTCGCGGAAACCGTGGCGGCAGTCAAGGCTTCGGCCAAGGTAGCCAGGTTGGTGCTGTCTGTGCCCCACAGTACATCGTAGACGACAGTATCCGATGGATTGGGGTCGCCGCCGGACCAGGACAGGATGGTGGCGCCATTGGGGAAATTGACTTCCATGGCGCCGTTGGCCGGGCTGGGGTTGTGGGGCACCAGGGGCGGGTCGTTGACCGGCACGCCGGTGACGCAGTCGCTGGGCGCCGCACGCCAGGGGGTGAAGTTGACGTTGCCGTAGGTCTTATCGCCGCTCAGGTTCGGCCCGCCGGCATCACCCCACCAGTTGTTGATGGCCGACACCTGCACGCTGCCGGTATTATATACGCCGTAGTTCGTGTTGTTGATAAAGTTGTTGCCGCCGATCAGGGGTTGGGCGCTGGAATAGGTGTAAATTCCGACCAGATTGTCTTTAATGTTGTTGCACTCGATGGTGGCGCCGTTGCTGCCGGTGCCGGAAACATAAATCCCGTATTGCCCGCTGTTGCGGATGGTGCTGAGACGGATTGAAGGAGAAGCATCGGAGAGGCGGATAGTGCTTTGTGAGTTTTTCCCGCCATACTCCACGATGCAATGCTCCAATTTGGTAAAATCATCCCGCATAGTGTTCTCGAAGCGGATGTTGTACCAAAATCCTGCGGCAGGCGTGGTGCTGTTGGCTGTAAAAAGAATGGGTTCCATTGCAGTGCCCAGGGCCGATAAGGCGCCCGGGTTCCCGCTGTTGCCCCCGACATAGAAGTAGCTTGAACTGTTCATCCGGACTTCCACACCCGGTTCCAGAATCAGTGTAGTGACGCCGTCGTCGCCGTCCACGCCACGAACGTACATCGTGCTGACTGCATATGGAATGGTGGATTTCCAGGAGCTGTCCAGTGTCAAGGTTCCGTTGGTAACCTGGAGCGCACTGGTGGCATCCAAGTTGTTAAAAGAAGTGCTTGCTACAAAGGCACCGACATTATCGGCCGGCAGCTGCACAGGATAGCCGTTGTTCCAGTTCACCGTGTTGCCGCTGAAGGCGACCTGGCCGGTGCCTCCAAAATTAACGCCATGGTTGAACGTGCAATTGGTAATGGAACCGCCGACAGTGCCGCTGAAGTATAGATCGTAATTGCCGCTGTTGGTGAAT
>LADR01000090.1 GCA_000961655.1 Desulfatitalea sp. BRH_c12 | reverse complement strand
TTTCACCCGGCCACCGAATTGGACCGGACAGCGACGCCGCCTATTGCGCGGCAGCCGCACCGCTACAGCGGCCGGACGGCGGTCACGGCGCAGATCGATGTGCACGAGCCCCAACCGCCCGCGGATCCCGATTCACCGCTGACCTATTCCATGGAAGGTCTGCAGGGGCCCCCGGCCGCGGCGTTGATCCCGCGCATCTGGGCGCCTGGCTGGAATTCGGTACAGGCCCTGCATAAATTTCAGCACGAAGTCGGCGGACCGCTGCAGGGCGGCGACCCCGGGCGCCGTCTGATCACGCCGGCCGCCGACACCGTGCCCTTCTTCGAACCAGCGACGCCCCCGGCGCATCTCAATGAAAACATGTTCTGGCTCGTGCCCATTCACCATATCTTCGGCAGCGATGCCTTGAGTATGGCCGCGCCGGCCATCGCCCAACGCGCGCCCGAACCCTACCTGGCACTCTCTCCGGACAATCCCATCGCCAGCGAGGGCAACCGCGTGCGCATCGCGCTTCAGGATACAGCCCTGGAACTGCCCGTGCGCTTCATACCAGGACTGCCGGCCCACTCGGCCGGCCTGCCGGTCGGTCTGCCGGATCTGCCGGTGGTGCCGTCAGCCCTGCCGGCGATGGCCGTCATTCAAAAGGTGTCCTCATGATCGAAACGATTGTGCGTCCTTTGCTCATCATCGCCGCGGCCATGGGCACAGCCCTGACCACCGCCGCCGGTTTGATCTGGCTGGAGCGGCGTCTGCTGGCAGTCTGGCAAGATCGCCTGGGGCCCAACCGCGTCGGTCCGTTCGGGCTGCTGCAGGTCGTGGCCGACATGATCAAGATCTTCTTCAAAGAGGATTGGATTCCACCGTTTGCCGACCGGCCGGTTTTCGTGATCGCACCGGCCTTGCTGGTCGTATCCGTGCTGATGTCCTATGCCGTGGTGCCCTTCGCGCCCGGCATCGTGGTTGCCGACCTCAATGTGGGCCTGCTGTTCTTCCTGGCCATGGTGTCACTGGGCGTTTACGGCCTGGCCCTGGGCGGTTGGTCGTCCAACAACAAATACGCCCTGCTCGGCGCCATTCGCGCCACCGCTCAGATGTTGAGCTACGAAGTGTTCATGGGGCTGGCGGTCATGGGCGTGGTCATTTTGAGCGGATCGTTCAACCTTCAGCAAATCGTGCGCGCCCAGGAGGGAATGTGGTTCTGCATACCCCAATTTGCCGGACTGGTGATCTTCCTGATCGCCGGGTTTGCCGAATCGCACCGCCTGCCGTTCGATCTGCCCGAAGCCGAAAGCGAACTGATCGCCGGCTTTCATACCGAATACTCCGGCATCAAATTCGGTCTCTTTTTCGTGGGCGAATACATGGGCATCACACTGATTTCGATGATGACCGTCATTCTTTTTTTCGGCGGGTGGATGGGTCCCCTGCTGCCGCCAGTCGTGTGGTTTGCCCTCAAAACCTTCGTGCTCATCTGTGTCTTCATCCTGATGCGGGCCTCTTTGGCCCGGCCGCGCTACGACCAATTAATGCATTTTGCCTGGAAAGTACTGCTGCCGCTTGCCCTGCTGAACGTCATGGTCACCGGCGCCATCGTGCTGGCATTCGATTAGGTGATGTCTAAGAGCTGATGGAAATATCACTTACACCGGCTTCACCGGAGTAGAAGTAAACGTGGAAAGTGAAGGTATTCTGCCGATTATCGCTTTCATGCTCTTATTCAGGAACACTCGCTTTGCGTGCATGTTCCAGAAGGTTCTAAACCGGCAGCGCCGGAGTTGAAAAAGGAGAAAAAGTGCTAAGCATTCTACGCGCCATCGGTACCGTTCTGCGGCATACGTTCCGGCCGCGAGAAACCATCCAGTACCCAGAACAGCAACCCTATCTGCCACCGCGTTACCGCGGCCGGATCATTCTTTCGCGCGATCCGGACGGCGCCGAACGCTGCGTGGCCTGTTACCTGTGCGCGGCCGCCTGTCCGGTGGACTGCATCGCCTTGCAGGCGACCCAGGACGAGACGGGCCGCCGCTACCCGGCCTTTTTCAGGATTAACTTTTCGCGCTGCATCATGTGCGGTTTCTGTGAAGAAGCCTGCCCCACGCTGGCCATCCAGCTCACGCCGGATTTCGAGATGAGCGAATACCGGCGTGCGGACATGGTCTATGAAAAAGAGGATCTGCTGATCGCCGGCCCGGGCAAGTACCACGAGTATAACTTCTACCGCGTAGCCGGCCGGGCCATCGGCGGCAAGGACAAAGGCGCGGCACGCAATGAATCGCCGCCGGTGGACGTGCGCAGTTTGCTGCCGTGAACCCGTAGGCCTGGGTGCCCGGTTCTGCTTTCCACTCCGGGGCATCCGGTTATGGAGGCTATATGCTGAACTTTTTATTCTATCTTGCCGGCGCCGTTGCCGTACTGTGCACGGCAATGGTGATCACGCGCGTCAATGCCGTGCATGCATTGCTGTACCTGATCGTTTCGCTGCTGGCGGTGGCCATGCTTTTCCTGCTGCTGGGCGCGCCGTTCGCGGCCGCCTTGGAGGTGATCATCTACGCGGGCGCAATCATGGTGCTGTTTGTCTTCGTCGTGATGATCCTCAATCTGGGTCCGCAGGCGACCGAACACCAGAAGCGCTGGCTTTCCCCGCGCATGTGGATCGGCCCCGGTCTCTTGTCGGGCATTCTGCTGATCGAGTTGATCGTGGTGCTGTCCGGTGCCGAGGCCCCGGCCGGCCCCGGCGAAGTGGGGGTGCACGCCCTCGGGCAGACCTTGTTCGGCCCTTATGTGCTGGGCGTGGAACTGGCCTCGATCATGCTGCTGGCCGGCCTGGTGGGCGCCTACCACATCGCGCGGCCCTATGCACCCAAGATAACCGAGGGAGGTGTGTAATGGTGACCGTTCCCGGCACCCACGGCCTGCTGTTGGCCGGCATTCTGTTCCTGCTGGGCCTGAGCGGCGTGATGGTGCGCCGCAATATCATTTTCATGCTGCTCGGCCTGGAGATCATGCTCAATGCCGCAGGACTGGCCTTTGTCGTGGCTGGTTCCCGCTGGGGCCAGCCTGACGGCCAGATCATGTTTGTGTTTATCCTGGCCGTAGCGGCAGCCGAAGTATCGGTCGGCCTGGCCCTGATGCTGCAGTTTTTCCATGGCCTGCACACACTGGATGCCGACCAGGCCTCAACATTGCGAGGATAAGATCATGCAATCCTTTTGGCTGATCCCAGCCCTGCCTCTGGCCGGCTTTCTGATCCTGGCCCTGGGCGGCGGCCGCTTGTCGCGCGGGGCCGCCGCTGTAGTGGGCGTCGGCAGTGTCGGCCTGTCCGCGGTCCTGACATTTTGGGCGGTCTTCGCCTTTCTTGCGGCACGACCCGAGCAGGGTGCGTTCACGCAGAACGTCTGGCAATGGATTGCCGTGGCGGACCTGACCCCGGCCATCGCTTTCCACGTGGACGCCCTGACCCTGACCATGATGGGCGTGATCACCGGCGTGGGTTTTTTCATCCACCTCTATTCTGTGGGCTACATGGCCGGCGAGACGGGCTACGCGCGTTTTTTCGCTTATATGAACCTGTTTGTAAGCGCCATGCTGATCCTGGTGATGGCCGACAACCTGCTGCTGCTCTACCTGGGCTGGGAAGGTGTCGGGCTGTGCAGCTATCTGCTGATCGGCTTCTGGTACCGTGATCCGGCCAACGGCTATGCCGCGCGCAAAGCGTTCGTGGTGACGCGCGCAGGCGACACGGCCATGGCGATCGGCTTGTTCCTGCTCTTCGACCGATTGGGAACCTTGCACATCCAGGAGTTGATGCAGCGCGCCGTCGACACCTGGCCGGCCGCATCGGCTATGCCGACCATCGCCGCTCTGCTGCTGCTTGGCGGCGCGGTGGGCAAATCGGCCCAGTTGCCGCTGCAGACCTGGCTGCCCGACGCCATGGCCGGCCCTACGCCGGTCAGCGCCCTGATCCATGCAGCCACCATGGTGACCGCCGGCGTGTACCTGATCGCCCGCACGCATGTGTTGTTTGAGCTGGCCCCGGCCGCGCTGACGGCCGTGGCGGCGATCGGCGCCCTTACCTTGCTGCTGGCCGGTTTCAGCGCCTTGTGTCAGACCGACATCAAACGCGTACTGGCCTATTCGACCATCAGCCAGATCGGCTATATGTTTTTGGCCTTGGGTGTCGGCGCCTGGTCGGCGGCCATTTTTCACCTGGTGACCCACGCGTTTTTCAAAGCCCTGCTTTTTCTGGGTGCAGGCGCCGTGATCCACGCCCTGGATGGCGAACAGGAGCTGTCCAGGATGGGCGGATTGCGCCGCGAGCTGCCCCTGACCTTTCTCACCTTCCTGGCCGGTGCAGCCTCGCTGGCCGCACTGCCCCTGATCACGGCCGGTTTTTACAGCAAGGACATGATCATCTGGGAAGCGTACGCCGCCGCGCGCGGCAGTCTGATCTGGTGGTTCGCCGCCCTTGGCGGGGCGCTGCTCACGGTCGTGTACACTTTCCGCATGTTCTTCCGAGTCTTCGAGGGGCCGTTGCAAACCCGCGTACACCACGCACCAGGCGTGTCGATGACGCTGCCGCTGGTCGTACTGGCCGTGCTGTCGCTGACCGCCGGCTTTGTGGAAATGCCGCGAACATTGGGCGGAGTGCATCTTTTTTCGACTTTCATGGCCGGCGCGCTGCCCATGGTACAACTCGACCCAGCCCGCGAAGGCCATGAATGGTTTTTCCAAGTACTCTCCGCCGGGTTGGTGCTGCTGGCCCTGCTGGTCAGCTGGCGGCTGTTCCGGCGCCCCATCGCACACAGGGCGGCAGGCGCCGATTCGCCGCTGAAAGCGGCCCTGCAACGCTGGTGGCTGGCCGGCTGGGGATTCGATTGGCTCTACGATCGGCTGTTCGTGCGCCCTTATATCTTTCTGGCGCGTATCAACCGCAACGATGTCATCGACAGCGGCATCGATCAGATTGCCCGGGGAGCCCAAACACTCTATCGGACCGCGAGCGCCACGCAGACCGGCAGGCTGCGTACCTATGCCGCCAGCATGGCCCTGGGCGCGGCGCTGGTCATTGCTTTGGCGGTGTGGTCATGATCCTGATCTGGTTGATTGCAATACCCGTGGCGGGTGGCCTGGCGGCCTGGCTGCTCGACAAATGGGCGCCGGGCGCTCCGCGCTGGACGGCGCTGGTTGCCATGCTGCTCAACCTGCTCATAGGACTGCGCCTGCTGGCGCCGGCCGAAGGTCCCTGGCTGGTAGCGATCGATGTGCCCTGGATCGATGCTTTCGGCATCCGTTTTCACCTGGCGATCGATGGCCTGAGCGCCGTGCTGATCACGCTCACCAATGGTCTAGGTATGATTGCGGTGGCCTGCTCATGGCACGAAATCGACCGCCGGCGCGGCTTTTTCTTCTTCAACCTGCTGTGGGTACTGGCCGGCATCATCGGCGTCTTCAGCGCCCTGGATCTGTTTCTTTTCTACTTCTTCTGGGAACTGATGATGGTGCCCATGTTTTTCCTGATCGCTATCTGGGGGCATGAAAACCGGATCTACGCGGCGGTCAAATTCTTTCTGTTCACCCAGATCGGCGGCCTGCTCATGCTGGCCGCGATCATCGGCCTCTATATCGTCCACGGGCGGGCCACTGGGATATACACCTTCGACTACAACGCACTGCTCGGCACGGCCATGGCGCCCCCCACGGCCATGTGGCTGATGCTCGGCTTCCTGATCGCATTCGCGGTTAAGCTGCCGGCCTTCCCGGTGCACAGCTGGCTGCCCGACGCGCACACCGAAGCGCCCACCGCCGGCAGCGTGATCCTGGCCGGCCTGCTGCTCAAAACCGGCGCCTATGGGCTGCTGCGCTTCGTCATACCCCTGTTTCCCGAGGCCGCGCGTACTTTTGCACCATTTGGCATGCTGCTGGCGGTGATCGCCATTCTCTACGGCGCCTTGCTGGCCTTTTCGCAAACCGACCTGAAACGCCTGGTGGCCTACACCAGCATCAGCCACATGGGTTTTGTCATGCTTGCCATTTTTGCCTGGAACGAACTGGCCCTGCAGGGCGCCGTCATTCAGATCGTCTGTCACGGCATCAGCACGGGCGCACTGTTCATCATCGTCGGCATGCTGCAGGAACGTCTGCACACCCGCGATCTGCGCCGCATGGGCGGGTTGTGGGACCAGATGCCGCGCATGGGCGGCATGGCCCTGCTGTTCGCCCTGGCCTCGCTGGGCCTGCCGGGCCTGGGCAACTTCGTGGGCGAGTTTTTGATTCTGATCGGGGTCTATCCCGTGCACCGCACACTGACCATCCTGGCCGCACTGGGACTGGTGGCCGCCTCGATCTATTCCTTGTGGATCGTGCAACAGGCCTTTCACGGCCGCGCGCGTGAAACGCGGCACCGTCTGACTGACCTGACCGGCCGCGAAGGGACAATCCTGGGCGCATTGGTGTTGGCCATCGTCTGGTTGGGGCTTTACCCGCAGCCGGTGTTCACGCTGACCCGTCCGGTTCTGGACCGCATGCTGCAAACGGCCCGCAGCGCCCCGGCAACCCCATTGAAAATCACCCTCGCTCCCGCAGCGACAGCGCGTGCCGCAGGCCCTGTGGAAGGAGACTGGCATGCAGACCGCTGATTTTACCGCCCTGACCCCCTTGCTGCTGCTGGCCGCCGCCATCGCGGCTGTCATGCTGCAAATCGCCCTCAAACGCAGCCACATACTGACCATCGTCTTGACCCTGGCCGGCCTAATCGCCGCCATGCTCGGCGTGCTGGCGGTCGGCGATATGCCCGCGCGCCAGGTCACGCCTTTGGTCACCATGGACCGTTTGGCCTTTTTCTTCATCGGATTGATCCTGACGGCCACGGCGGCAACCGCCCTGCTCGGCTGCCGCTATTGGGAGCATGCGGTCGGACAATGCGAAGAGTATTACCTGTTGTTGCTCGTCGCCGCCTTGGGCGCTTGCGTGCTGGCGGCCGCACACCATTTCGCGGCATTCTTCATCGGCCTGGAGATTCTCTCCATATCCTTGTTCACCTTGATGGCCTTCGCCCGGCGCAGAATGGCAAGTGTGGAAGCCGGACTGAAGTATTTGGTGCTGGCGGGAATATCATCGGCTTTTTTGCTGTTCGGCATCGCCTTGATCTATGCCGATGTCGGATCGCTGGCGTTCCCGATTTGGACAGCCCGGCTGCAGGCAGCGGGAGAGACGGTTTCACCCCTGCTGCTGATCGGCATGGGCATGACCGTCATCGGGGTGGGCTTCAAGCTGGCCTTAGTGCCCTTTCACATGTGGACCGCCGACATTTACCAGGGCGCGCCCGCGCCGACGACGGCTTTTGTGGCGACCGTCTCCAAAAGCGCCATGGTGGCCCTGCTGCTGCGCCTGTTCGCGCCGGTTGACTTTACAGCCGAGCCCGCCCTGTTCTGGACGCTGGCCATTCTGGCTTTTGCCTCGATGATCGTCGGCAATATACTGGCCCTGCGCCAGGACAGCGTCAAGCGCATTCTGGCCTACTCGTCGATCGCTCACATGGGCTACCTGTTGGTAGCATTTCTGTCGGGCGGCCCAGCGGCCATCGCGGCGACCGTGTTTTACATCACCGCATACACCATCACGGTATTGGGCGCATTCGGGGTGGTGACCGTGCTATCGCGCACCGACGCGGATGCGGACAGCATGTCGGATTTCCAAGGCCTGTTTTTCAGCCACCCCTGGTTGGCCGGAGTTTTCATGGCCATGCTGCTCTCTTTGGCCGGCATCCCCCTGACCGCCGGGTTCATTGGCAAATTCTACGCCATCACCGCCGGCGCACAAGGCGGCATATGGTGGTTGATCATCACCCTGGTCCTGACCAGCGCGGCCAGCCTGTTTTACTACCTGCGCATCGTGGTGGCCATGTTCAGCCCGCCGCTCGAAAACAAGACCCAGCCACCCGCCGCCGGCATCTCCTACTCCGGCGGCCTGGTGCTAACCGTCATGACCGTGCTGCTGATCTGGGTGGGCAGCGCGCCGGGGCCACTGATCGATCTCATCGGCCGCATCACGCAATGACGAAGGAATAACCACACCTGTTTCCCGCCACTACTGCCATCCTGATCAGTGGGTAATGGACATTTAACTGGTTGGCGATGCCCAATCTACTTGCTGCCGCTCCCTACTGCGGAACATCTCGCAAAAGCACCCCTTCAGAAGTTCTGGTGTAAATTACACCCATCCGATGTCCGCCATGGGGTTCTCCCGATCATCAAGAAAACACTCGGAGTCCAGCAAAAGTCTTGAAGCTGAAAAAAGGCAGATCCCCGCCTGTGCGGGGGAAACAATGTCTGCGGCTCATTTTTCTGTTGACAGAAAGCAAAGAAATTATGTTAGATTCAAATGTGATGTTTATATACGAGCATTGCCCGGTTCTTTCAGGCAGGATGGTGTCAGCAAGGCGTATATCTTTCTTCTGATCCGATTGCCTCCACTTCTTTTCAACTTCACCCGCGTTCATATTCAATCTCAGATTTGCAGCTACTTGGCCTGTGATTTCTTGATCGGGTCTCTACAGTCGTTTCCCAGACGCGGAAAACCATACTCTTGCGGCAGCGGGCCGCAACGGTTTTGGGATCAATAATAACTACCGAAAGGCGGCGTAAAATGAAAAAAGTGGCATTGATTTTAGCGGTAATGGTCATGGGGATTGCATTGACAACTTCAGTTTTCGCAGCAGACAAGGAGGCTATAAAAAGCCAGGTCGACGAAATTGTCCAAGCTATCAACAGCGGCAAATCGGCCAGCGATTTTAAGGATGCCGCCAAAAAAGAACCTCATTATGTCTACATAATGAAGGAGGATGGCGAACTGCTGGTCCATCCCTCTTTGGAAGGGAAAAACCTTAAGGAAGCCGCCTTGCCGGCTTATGAGGCCGTAAGTCAAGCGACTGGGGATGGGACATGGGTTCAGTATAAATGGAAAGGCAATGAAAAAAACGCCTATGTCCGCAAAGCAGGTGAAGGAATGATCGTGGGCAGCGGTTATTGACGAATCGGTACCCGTCTTACCGGAACGGCAGACGAGCCGTGCAAGATTTGAAAAGGTAGCATAGGAAATGGCAACGATGCTGTCCGGGGGTTAGGACGGGCATTGCCCGCCATCGTGTGCATTCAAACCCATCTGAACATAGATCATAAATGGACATTTGGAATTTTAAATGGTGGGCGATGCCCACCCTACCTGCTTGAGGTCTATAGCACGTGACCCATTGGCGTTAGACATGCTCATTATGGAAGAATGGGTTGATGATGCGCTTGGTCGAAAGAAGACCAAAGTACTCGTAGAAGTCTATAAGTGCTACCAGTTTAGTGATTAGGGCGCCTTGACTGACATTGCGATTTGAAACCCAAGATATTGAAGTTGAAGCCCAAAAATAGTTGCAGAACAGCTGAATAGTTAACAATTGAGATGCGACCCCTACGCTGCTATCGGATCAGAATGCGACCGGCGGTGCAGGCGCGGCAGGAACCTGATCGAAAGCGGGCGGCATCCGAAAGCGCCAACACACCGGTGATCGCTTCCGGAGGCACATCGCTACGGACGAACAAGCGTTGGATGTCGCCGATCAACATCTGTTGAATGGCCGTGGACAGAAGTTCCCCGGATGAAACGGAACGGACCGGAGTGCTCATGATTTCCCGTGCTGCGGTTTGCGGAGACACACCATGGCGATAAGCGATGATGAGATCGGTCTTGGATATGACCCCGACGGGGGATTGCGACTCGTCCTGGATGAGCACGGCGCCCACCCGGCAGGTGGACAGCGTATCGATGATTGCGGAGACAGGATCGTTCTGAAGACAGGCGTGCACGTCAGAGGTCATCACTTCCTTGACGGTAAAGCGGGTCGAGCGCTCCCCGGTTCGCTTGGCATCCCTTTTGGCGGTTCCGCGTTCACAGGCCCGGCAGAAGCGGTAGAGCAATCCCACAATATCCCAATAGCCGACGGTTCCGATGACCTCCTGCCGGTGGGCGCCCGTGACGTAAAGCCGATGCACCCCCGCAGCCTCCATGATCTCGAGGACGTCTTCCAGAGGATCGTCCGGGAAGCAGGCGATCGGTTGGCTGCCCATCACGTCGCCCAATGGCGTTTCCGCAGGGAGTTCCACATAGAACGCGCTTATAAGGTCGGTTTTCGACACCACACCGCTTGGTATGGACTCCTCGGTGAGCAGCACGGCATTGACTTTGTATCGGATCATCATACGGATGCCCTGTCCAATGTCGGCCGACGTGGGAAGGGCAATGACCTGCCGGCGCATGGCTTCCGCCACGGTGATGCCGCTCAGTACACTGCGGATTTCAACGACAGGCATGGGTGTGGTCCTCCACAGCAAACTTACGGGACAGCCGAAAAGCTGTCCGGTCAAATCATTGATGAACTCGTAAAAAGTCGCGTTTCGGACGGCGCCGTGTCCTGAGGCGTACTTGTCGCACGCCGCATGGACAGCGGGATAAACCGCAACGCTGATATTGGACTTTTTACGGTGCCGTCAATCATTTTCGGCAGAGAACAGGGTCATCAATCGATGAAACACATCCGAAACGTAAACGATGCCCACCACGGTCTGCCCATTGACCACCGGCAGCCTTCGGATGTGCTTCTTGATCATGATTTCGGCAATGACCATGACGTGCGTATCCGGGCGGACGGTGACGACGTCGGTGGTCATGAGGTCGCCAACGAGAATGGACCGCGTTGTTTTCAACCGATCGCGATACGTCTGAGTGGGGTCCAGGTCTTCCATTTCCCCGAAAATTGCCACATGTTTGGGCTGCACGTAGTTCAGGATGTCGTACATGGAGAGCATGCCGACCAGCCGGTCTTCGTGGTCGGTCACCATCATGCCGAAGATTTTTTTGTCTTCGCTTTTCGAAGCCTTTTGGAAGGCCGCGACAGCCTCGGCGATGTTTTGTTCAGCATGCAGGGTGTGATACCGTGTATCCATGACATCCCTGGCGAACATGTTGCTCCCTCCCCTCAGGCATTGGAATTCGAAACCACTTTCTTATGACTCGATGAAAGCACTGTGCTCATCGACTACTGGCGAAAATACGTTTTTTATTGCATACCGAAGAAAAATTGAGAATACCTGAATCACTCTATTTGGGGTCGTCATAACCCTGACTGAAAGGTAGGGAATCTGAAGGGGACTCTGTTGGGAGCGTAGAAATGCGGCTCTATCGTCTAAAGACGAGTCTGCGTAGTCGTACCGCATTCGCTCCGGCCGAATTTGCACAGGACGGTAACCCGAACAGAATGAACACGAGGTTTGCCCCTGCGATAGAAACGATAACGCGGACACTGTCGGACATAATCATCGGGCGTATACGATTGGACCCGATTGCTTCACTTAAAAATCGATTGTTATTTCTATTACTACCCCTTGATTCCGTAGATTGCCTTAAGCAAAGCCGATGACGACGCTGCTTTGCTCACAAATGCTTCTATTCCTGCTTCGCGCAGGGTTCTGGACAGATAGTGATTGTCGTGCATTGAAAGGCCAATCACACGCACATCCGGCAACTCGGCCTTGATGCGCCGTGTCGCTTCAATGCCGTCCATTTCCGGCATGGAGATGTCCATCACGATTACATCCGGCTGCAACTGCCGGGCAATTTCAAATGCTTCCAGGCCATTGGCCGCTTCACCCACGACCTGGATGTCAGGCTGCTCGGAGATCAGCCGGATAAGCCCCTGGCGCATGACTTTGTGATCATCGACGAATAGAACGCGAGTTGCACATGCACTATCTGTTATTATCGCTTTGACAGGCGTGGGTGCCGGATACCCTTCGGCTATTTGAAGGCTATCCGCCTCATACAATTGCATGGGACAAGTGAGTGTAAACCTGCTGCCCCTTCCCTTGGCGCTTTCTATAGTGAGGCTGCCCCCTATGTAACTGGCGCGTTCCCTCAAGCTGAGCAAACCTAAACCGGCTTTTTCGGGGTTGGCGTCCAAGATGTCAGGATCGAAACCTTTTCCTTCGTCGCTGACGGTAACGATAATACCGTCTTCAAAGTGGCCCATATCGACACAAGCGCTTTTTACCCCGGCGTGCTTGAAGATATTGAACAATAACTCCTGGACGGCTCTGAAAACGAAAATGTTGGGGGCGAGATCTTGTAGCTGATCTGCCTTAACTAAATTCAGTTTGACGTTTACCTTGAACTGTTCGCTCACATTTTGGCATAACCACCTCATGGCGCTGACAAGGTCTGAATGCTGCAACACCGCCGGACTTATCTCATGCGATAATTGACGCGCTTTGCAAATGGATTCGGACAGCATACGCTCTACTTCAGATAATCCGGGAGCATGCGGCAGGTTAGCGCAAACGCATTCCAATTGAAGCCGGGCCGCAGCCAAAATCTGCTGGAGATCGTCGTGCAGCAGCTCCGATATTCTGCGCCTTTCGCGTTCTTCAGCCTCAATGAGTTCCACCGCTAAAGCCTGGAGCTGCTTTGACCGGGCCTTCTCTTCCCTCGTTCGCTCGTTCACTTTCTGTTCCAGGGTCTCATTGGCTGCGAGCAGCGCCTCCGTTGCACGCTTACGATCAGCAAGAGCCTTCACCAATTTTTTGATGAGGATTTCACGCTCTTTAGCCGCATTAAATTTGATCAATGCAATCTGAATGGTATACTTTAATTCCGCGTTGTCATACGGCTTGAGAATATACCCGTAAGCATTTGTTTGGACAGCGCGATCGAGCATGTGCTGGTCGCTCAGACAAGTAACGAAAACAATAGGCACAGCGATCTGTTGTTTTTGAATCAATTCAGCAGCTTCAATACCGTTCATATCGCCCGACAGCAAAATGTCCATCAGCACCAAGTCGGGCCTATGCTCAAGTGTGCTGCGCATGGCTTCGGAACCGGTACGCGCAATGCCACAGACTTGATAGCCGAAAGACTGCAGGCGGGCCTCCAAAACAGTGGCTACATTCATATCGTCTTCGACGATCATTATTCTGATCGGCGCAGTCATTTCTTTTTCCATGGGATTTGTCGTTTCAAGCGTATTTTGCCGCAAAATTGACGATTATTGGATGTATGGAGGGCTTAAGAATGGATCTTGGGGCTCAGTCCGCCAATTACAGTTTCATTTTTGGTCATCCGTGTTACGATTTTGGAGAGATCACGTCACCGAAATCACGCAAACCATTGACGTTGAAACGGGTCAGGAGGATTTGAAAACCCGAAATATTGACGACGCTGTAATAAGTCCAATACCCGCGTTGCACATCATCCCGCCGGTCCTATCGGCGTACGACCAGTACGCCTCAGTACACGGGATTAGCGCGACGCCTTGATCTTGAACTTTTGACGGCGCCGCCCGAAAGGAAACTTTTTACAACTTCATCGAAGTTTGACAACTAAAATAGTTATCAATGCCGGGTATGCTTTTCAACCACTATTTTCATGCGATCGCAAACCATATCAATCTATTCACGCAATAAACTCTATCAAAAGTATAGCAAGAAGCCTGCCAACTTCTTATTCATGGAGAAAATGCTCAATTCCCGTCCAGATTCAGTACTGACAAAATGTACAACTGAATGAAATCAAACATAAATACCTGATTTTTCAAAGCAAACATCCATGAATGGACAAGCAGCCCAATAAATTCTCATTTGTGGCCGTAAGAATGTTGCCGCGGCTGTCGGTAGTCGGCGCCGGGAGTGGTCTTTGAAGTCAGTGGGTAGGCGAGCATTGCCCGCCATTCGTGTGCGTTCAAAGCCATCCGAACCATAGATCATGAATGGGTATTTGGAAATTTAAAGGGTGGGCGATGCCCACCCTACGTGCTTTCAACTTTATTCTTCTTTATTTTTTATTCTCCGGTATAACCGCCCGGCCCTACCCATTTTTCTCCAAACACTGCAGCACCTTCTGAACAATGGCGGTTCTCGAAATCTCTTCGTACGCCAGAAGTTCTTCGGGTTTGCCGCTCATCGGCCGTTTGCGGACGGCCATAGAATAGACCGGCACCCCCATCTCCGAAAGCACACTTTGCACCGTTTCGCCAATGCCGCCGGCCGGGTAGTGATCTTCCACGGTGATGATAAAACGGGTCTGCTCGGCAGCCAGGCGCAAGGTCTGGGTGTCCGGCGGCTGCACGCTGTACAGATCGATGACGCGCAGGTAGATGCCATCGTTTTTGAGTGTTTCGTAAGCGCTCAAGGCTTCATATAATGTCACCCCGGCCGCTACGATCGTGGCGACATCGGCCTTGGTGTTGCACAGCACTCGCGATCCGCCGATGACGAAGGTATCGTCGTCATCATACAGAACCGGCGTTGCACCGCGCGCCGCCCGGATGTAGACCATGCCATGGTGCTTGGCGGCCGCTTCCACCAGCCGTTCGGTGGCCACCGCATCGGCCGGGTAAAGCACCACGCTGTCGGGAATGGAACGGAACAGGGCGATATCCTCCAGAGCCATCTGGGAGGGCCCATCGGGGCCGATCGCGACCCCGGCGTGCGATCCCATGAACTTGATATTGGCATTGGAATACTGGCTCATGCGGATCTGATCGAACGCCCGGCTGAAAAAGGCCCCGAAGGTTGATACAAAGGGTAATTGACCTCTTTGGGACAGTCCGAGGGCCGTGCCCACCATGTTCTGTTCGGCCAGGAACATCTCGAAAAAGCGTTCCGAACAGAAGTCTTTGAAGATGTTGGTGTAGGTGGAGTTGCTCACTTCGCCATCAAGCACCACCATCTGCGGGTAGGCCGGGTAGATCCGTTTCAAGGCATTGCCGTAGGCCTTGCGCGTGGGAACGTTCTCTTCGGACGCATAGCCGGTCGCAGTCTCGTAATCCCTGGGAAACAAGATCCGCGCACGCAGATCCTGGGGCATACCGATATGACCTCGCAGCGAACGGTCCACGTTGCCCAGCTCCTCGAGCGCGCGGGCCAACTGTTCTTCATCGAGCGTTCGGCCGTGCCAGTCCTCCTTGTTTTCAAGCAGTGAGACGCCTTTGCCTTTGATGGTTTTGGCGATGATCATCACCGGTCGTTCACGCACCTCTTCGGTCTGCTCGAATGCTTTCAGAATGTCGGCAAGAGCGTGGCCGTCGATCTGGATCGTTTCCCAACCGAAGGCGGCCATGCGGTTGGCATAGGCGTTCAGATTGTAGCCGTGCATAGTCTCTCCGGCCTGCCCGAGACGGTTGACATCCAAAACGCCCACCAGGTTGTCGAGTTTGTAATGCGCGGCCAATTGGGCCGCTTCCCACTGAGACCCTTCCGCCATTTCGCTGTCGCCGATCAATACGTAGGTCGTATAGGGCAGGTGATCGATATAGCGGGCGTTTATCGCCATACCCACCCCGATGGAAAGTCCTTGGCCGAGCGACCCGGTGGCCGCGTCGGAAAATTTGAAGCGTACTGTGGGATGGCCTTCCAAGGGGCTGCCGAATTGACGGTAGGTTTCCAGATCGGCTTCGCTGACGGCGCCCGCGGCCGCCCATAAGGCATACAGCAATGGCGATGCGTGCCCCTTGGAGAATATCAGGCGGTCATTGTTGGGATGGCGCGGCTCCTCGGAATTGAAACGGAAGGTGCCGCCGAATACCAGGCCGGTCATCAGGTCGGTGGCCGACAAGGCGGAAGAAGGATGGCCGGAACCTGCCCGGGTGGTCGAAGTCAGTATATGAGAACGCACCAAGCGGGCAATCTGTTCCAAATGAGCGATCTTTTCTTGGTTGGACATAATGCCTCCTTTGTTCGATGGATGTACATTGGACTTGTTTTAGCAGCCGGCCGCGATCGTGGGTCGCGGGAATAATGGTGCCGATGCCGGGAGGTGCTGTTACTTTGGATCGGAAAAAAGAAGTAGTAATTCATCGACAATAGCGAGCGACGCTGCCGAACAAAATAAGATCGACGCGGTATTTTCCCAGGACATACGCCGTATATATCGGCTTTTGAACAGTGTGGGGCAACGGGTTGGCGGTTTAACTCGAACCCGTTGTCGGGACACTCATGACAGCGCTTCCGTGGACAAGGTTCGCAGGACCAAAGCCGCCGCGCCAATCATGCCGGCGGATGTTCCCAACTGGGCCGGCATAAACTGAATCGATTCCGTAGCCGCTTTGAGCGCGCGTCGGCGGACGCCGTTTTCCACGCGTCCGACCAACTCGGGCAAGCCTTCGATCACACCGCCCCCCATGATGACACGCCGCGGGCCGACCATGTTGATCATCGTCACAGTGCCCGCGACCAGTGCCTCGACCACCCCGCTCATGATGCGCTGCGATAGAGGGTCCTTCTGATTGTAGGCGCGCGCCACTGTTTCAGCCGATATGTCGGCGAGGCGATTACCCGCCAGCTTGAGAATCGACGCGCCGACCAAGGGATGGTGCAAAGCGGCGTCCTGGGCCTTGCGGGCGATAGCCCACCCACCGGAGAAGGCCTCCAGGCAGCCCTGATTGCCACAGGTGCAAACCGGGCCATTCATATCGACAGTGATATGGCCGACCTCTCCGGCAGTGTTGCCATGACCGGTCAGCATATGCCCGCCGGAGACAATGCCCCCGCCCACACCTGTGCCCACATAGATGCAAATCAGGTCCTCGCACCCCTGGCCGGCGCCGAACAGCCACTCGCCCCAAGCAGCCATGCGCACATCGTTGGCCACGCGCACGGGTATACCCAGGGCCTCATCCAGATTGGTTTGCAAGGGCACCTCATGCCAGACCAAGTTGGGTGCAAAGCGCACCAACCCCGTCTGGGGCGCCACCTGACCGGCGACACCCACACCCACCCCCAAAGGGGCGGCGGGTTGGTCCTGGCATAAATGACGCACCATTTCCACAATTTGCCGAATCACGACCAAGGGGCCGCCGTCCGCATCCGTCGGTTGCAAAATACTGTTTTGGATTTTACCTGTTTCATCCACCGCTGCCGCCGCGATCTTGGTGCCGCCTAAATCCACACCGATTGCGTATCTCTCGGATCCCATGAACGTCTCCCTGATGTTAAAGGACAGTGAAGCCAAGATAATGATGAACCGACCGTGGCACAAGGTACCGCGCTTGCGGAGAATGCGATTATGAGAAATCGCTTCAAGTTTGGTTTTGGCGCTCAGATGCGGTTCCGGATTACATGTTCCTCCAAGCTGGAATATCCGATTCAACCCATTTGAATGAAATGACGCGACGCTATTTTAAAAAAATACCAATTCATGGAAGCAAATCCTGCATGGAGGTTATGATGAACGACAAAGAGAAAATGAGTATGCAAATAGAATCACGCATCAGCGAGTACAACAAGGCGATTGCCGAGTTCGAATCCCATTGGCGGGAACGAACGGCAAAAGACCCAGCAGCGGAACAGGCCCTGGAGCGGCTGATCCGGAAAAGAAATGATGCGCAGAGCCGCCTGGACGCGTTGCGGCAATCGGACGAAAGCACCTGGCAGAAGCTTAAGTCCGAGCTCGACGATTTCATGAAAGATGTGGGGCCGGACGACCGCGGATCATGGTCGCACTATAAATAAGGCGCTCTCGTACAAAGATGTTTGATCCCAGGCCTGATTTTCGATAACATCATGGTGCGTTCTACGACCGACTTCAAACATCCATGATCAGGGACACAGCGTGCATTTTCAAGCCGAAAACTTAGTGCCTTTTGTTTCCTGGCTGCGCGGCTACAAACGTCGCTTTCTGCGGGCCGACCTGCTGGCCGGCCTGACCGTGGCGGTCGTTGCAGTGCCCCAATCAATGGCTTACGCCCTCATTGCCGGCCTGCCTGTGCAGTACGGTCTGTATGCCTCTATCGTGCCCACGATCGTCGGCTGCCTGTGGGGAAGTTCAGCCCACCTGGTCAGCGGTCCCACCACCACCGTTTCGCTGGTCGTGTTCAGCACGTTGCGCCCGATAGCCGAGCCGAACAGCATCGGCTACATCGAATTGGCCCTGTTCCTCTCCTTGCTGGTCGGCGCGATCAAAATAGCCATGGGCTTGGCCCGTATGGGCAATTTGCTGAACTTTGTCTCGCATGCGGTGCTGATCGGCTTCATGGCCGGCGCAGCCGCTCTGATCGCCTTCAAGCAAATTCCCAGCCTGCTCGGTCTACGGATAGAAGAACAAGCGGCAATTTTCTACGAACACCTGTTCACCATTTACCGTCACCTGCACCAGGTCGAATGGATGACGCTGGGGCTGGGCCTTGCAACCATGGTGGTGATTATCGGTCTTCGAAAGATCCGGGCGAACTGGCCGGGCACACTGATCGCGCTAGTGCTGATGGGCCTTATCGTCGCACTTTTCGATCTCGACCGGCGTGGCGTGGCCGTGATCGGCAACATTCCGCGCAGCCTGCCGCTCCCGCGTCTGCCCGCAATGGACGGGCTCCTTCAAATCCGCCAACTGGCCCCCGGCGCACTGGCCATTGCCCTCCTGGGCCTGGTTGAAGCGATCTCCATCGCCAAGTCCATTGCCGCCAAAAGCCGGCAGCGCCTCAATATCAACCGTGAATTCATTGGCCAGGGATTGGCCAATATCTCCGCGGGAATTTTCAGCGGGTATCCCGGAAGCGGTTCGTTCACCCGCTCGGCAGTCGATTTCCGCGCCGGCGGCCGTACCCCCTTGAGCGGCATCATCTCCGGTGTGGCGGTCGCCGCCGTCATTGTTGTGGCCGGGCCGCTGGCGGGCAAGCTGCCCATGTCGGCCCTGGCGGCAGTGCTGATCCTGGTGGCCTATGATATGATCCAGCATCGCGACATTGTCCGCACCATTAAAACGACGCGGGCCGATGCCGCCGTGCTGGTGATTACTTTCCTCTCCACGTTGCTGTTGAGCATCGAGTTCGCCATCTACGTAGGCGTGTTGCTGTCGATCGGGCTGCACCTGGCCGCCACATCCCATCCGCGCATCCGCGCCATGGTACCCGATCCAGTCACCGGCAAGATGGTCGGATCGGCGAACGGCGAAACCTGCTGCCAGTTGGAGATTGTCTTTATCGAAGGGTCGATCTTCTTCGGTTCGGCCGATTTTGTGTTCGATGATCTACAGCGGCGCCTGCGCAATCGACCGGAGGTGGCCAATCTCGTGGTCCGCATGCACAAGGTCAACACACTGGACGCCAGCGGCGTGTATATACTGGAACTACTGCTCGACGACATCCGCCTGCGCGGCGGAGGGCTCTTTTTAGCCGGCACCAGCCACCGCGTCTTCGAAGTGCTGAAGAACTCCGGCTTTCTGACGGACCTCGACGCCGGGCACGTCCGCTCCAGCACGGGCGCGGCGATCCGCCAGGCCATGCGTGAAAACTTCTGCCCGAGTATCTGCGCTGCCTGCAGCTTTTCTGTATTCCGCGAATGCCCTGAGCTCAAACGCGGCAACTGGGAGATATTCGGCGAGGGTGTCCAGCCGCGCCCCTGCGATCCGCCGACTGCGGCGGTGCGGGGCAAAGCCGAGACCAAAACTGCGGCAGCTGCTGCGCAAAAGCGTGCGCGCGGCACCGATCTGCCATCCGTCAAAGGAAAGCCGGCCCCATGATCAAACTGCTCGTCTATACCGATGGTAAACCCGAAGCCGCGCGGGCCCTGCACTTTGCGGCTGAACTGAAAAAAAGGCTGCGGGCCGAACTGGCCGTCATAACCATCCGTCCCGCCACGCATGGTGCTGAAGAACCGCCACCCATCGGCGTCCCCTTGACCGCCGCTCAGCGTGCCGATCTGCCGCCTGGCCTGCGTATCCTGCTCGATGCCGCTGCCGCCCTGGTCGAAGCGCAAATTCTGGCCCCGCCCGATTCCCTCGTGATCCGCGACAATCCACGGGGGCATATGTTTGCCTGCAAGGACACGGCCAACGAGCGCGTCCCCTTTTACGAATCCTTCGGCGACTTTGTCGAAATCCTCAATCGGGAGGTGGATGAGCATGGATACCACCTGCTGATCGTCGCCCCCCACCACCGCAGCAAACTCGGGCGCATGGTCGTTGGCAGCACCACGCGCAAATTGGCTCTTGACCTGCACACCTCCGTACTGGTGGTGCGCGGCGGCGGCCCCGACAGCCGCTACCTGGTATGCACCGACGGTTCGCCCTCGGCCCGCCGCCAGTTCCCCCTGCTGCGCCAACTGCTGCCGTCCATCGTCCCGCCGATTGCCTTGCTCTGTCTGCACAAAACCGACGACGATGCCGAAGTGCGCCGCGAGTCTCAAGCGTGCTTGCAGCGCGCCCACGAATGGTTGACCCGCTGCGGCAAGGTCGCCACTGTCCAGTTCCGCGAAGGCAGCCGGTATACCGATATGATCCTCGAGTCCGCCGGCAGCGAGGCTGTCATCACCATGGGCGCCAGCCTGCGCCATGACGTTTACCGCCGCATGCGCGGCAGCCTGCCCATGCAGGTCCTGGAACGCACGTCTTCCAGCCTGCTGCTCGTTAAACTTCCCCCCGAAGCCGACACCGACTTCATGAAAGACCCATTCACGTGCGAATAAGGACGTTACAGGCGAGCGACGTTTTCAATCACGTCCATCTCCTGCGGCGTCAATTCTTCGATGTCATAAGCACCCAGATCTTCGCGCATGTGCTGCTTACGGGTCGTGCCCGTCAAGACGATCATGCCGGCTTGCAGACAGAACCGGAAAACCACCTGCGCCAGCGTACAGCCTAAACGCCGGGCGATGGCATGCACTTGGGCCCGATTCAGCTCTGCCGCATTGGCGGTCAGCAGTGAGAACCCCTGATAGCAGATGTCGTTGTCCCTGCAGAGCGCACGCGTCGCCGCATCCCAACGGGTGCGCGCAAAACAACGGTTCTGAACGAAGCTTGGTTTGATCGAGGCCTCTTCAAGCAGCGCCGTCAGTTGCTCGGAGGTGATATTGGAGATGCCGATCGACCGCACCACCCCCTGGTTCTGCAACTGCTCCATGGCCCGCCATATTTCCCAGTCGGCGGCCGTCAGCCCGCGCAGCGTGGAAGGACCATGCAGAATGTACGCATCGACATAGGATGTTCGCAGATGATCCAACGAACTTTGCAGCGACTGCACGACTTGGTCGGCATAGTCGGCACGCGGGTCGTACGGCAGACGGTGATCCTGTGCCGCCACATCCGTGAACTTGGTCTGCACAAACAGATCCTCGCGCGTCAGACTGCCCTGCTCGATAACGGCGTTCAGGGCATCCCCCACAGCGGCCTCGACGTAATGCCGCCGCTGATTGGCCGTATCGATTCCGCGAAAGCCGGCCGCGAGGGCCGTCTCCACCAGAACCTGCGTGTTTTCTTCTTTCCAGGCCGTCCCGTAAATGAACGTGGGCACCGCCACAGGGCCATGTTGGATGACCCTCTGAACCGATTGAACGCTTTGCGCCATTGTCGCACCTCCTGTTTTGGTTTCAGCGCAAGATAAGCAGCCTGACCGCATATCGTAGCTATAAACTGTGTGCAGACGGATACCGCGATCCGGTTGCCGATCGTGAACGCCGCATCGATGAGTATCGGCCATAAGATGTCAGCAACCCAAGATGATGATACAGGGGGATCATTTATTGATTCAATTTTCGGGTTTCAAACGCCGGTGATCCGGGCGTGTTGTCCGCGCCACACGCCATTTCGCTCAAGTGAGACTAAAGGTGTGCGTAGGGCCGGGCCGCAAACTCGCTGGCGCTCAAACAGTGCGGCCCAAAACACCCTCCGCACACCTAAGTCTCACTAAAGCTCATGGCTGACTGTGGCGCGGACAACACGCCC
>LADR01000001.1 GCA_000961655.1 Desulfatitalea sp. BRH_c12 | reverse complement strand
GTTTGCCTTAAACGGTGATTTAGACTTGGCGTCTCCTTCTTTCTGATTGATCTAGCAAGATTTACAAGAGTACCCTCCTCAATCCTTAAGAAATCTTCGATCCTGCTTACCGTCTCCAAATCTGGTGGCCGCCTCCTGCCATGTTCAATATCTGAAATGTAGCTAACTGATTTGCCAATTGAGTTGCCAACTGCACGAAGGGTTGCTCTCCGGGATATTCGGTACTGTTTTAGTTTTTCACCGAATGCGTTCATAAAGCCCCCTTTTCTCGTTTATTCCATTTACTCATACTTCATGAGTAATTTTATGTCAATATAACCTACTGTAATATCAATGTCAATAGTTTTACTCATAAAAAATAGCGTAAAAAATTCCTCTGATAGTAACCTACTGTTTTCATTTCAAATAACCCAATATGTTGTGGTCCCACGTTGATATGTCGCTAAATATTGGGGAATCGGGGAAAACTAAGGGAATACCAGCAATTCTGTTCATATCTATAATGGATAAGCTTGTGCTCATGCATTTGATGGATGACGTGAGCGCATCGTGATGGTAAATGATGAAATGATTGATCAGACTCAAATTGTACTGAACCTTTTTACCATATGAGAAAGCGGTGGTATGTCTCCCGAAACCCACTCCCAACTGGCACATTTCATCTGGGGCATTTGCAACCTTCTACGCGGGCCTTATAAAAGAAACGAATACCGCAAAGTGATTCTGCCGCTTACCGTGTTGCGCCGCTTTGATGCCCTGCTGGCGCCGACTAAGCAGGCGGTGCTCGCAAAGCACCGGGAGATCAAGACCAAGCCGGACACCGTGGTGCGACGTCTGCTGGAGGAGATTAGCGGCCAGCGGTTCTTCAATCTTTCCAAGATGCAGTTCGTCAAAGAGGGGCAACACTCCCTGTTGGACGATCCCAACAACCTGGCGCCCAACCTCATCAGTTATATCAACGCGTTTTCGCCCAACGTACGCGCCATCATGGAGCGCTTTGCCTTTGACCAGCAGATCGCCCGCATGGCCGATAAGAACATTCTGTTCGAGGTGATCAAGGCGTTCTGCGATCCCAAGCTGGAGGTGATCGGCAACATTGACAACACCCAGATGGGCTATGTGTTCGAAGAGCTGATCCGGATCGGGGCGGAGCAGGCCAACGAGGAGGCCGGAGAGCATTTTACCCCCCGGGAGGTGATCAAACTGATGGTCAACCTGCTGCTGGCCCCGGAAAAGGATCTGGCCCGCAGCCACGTGGTTAAGACCATCTACGATCCGGCCTGCGGTACCGGCGGCATGCTCTCGGTGAGCGAAAACTACATCCGCCAGCTCAATCGCGACGCTCACCCCAAACTTTTCGGCCAGGACTGGAACGACGAAGCCTGGGCAGTGTGCAAGTCCGATATGCTCATCAAGGGCGAGGACGCGGACAACATCGTGCGCGACGACACCTTCACCCGCGATGGCTTCGAGCGCGACAGCGAGGGCAACAAGTGGACTTTCGACTACATGCTGGCCAACCCGCCCTTTGGCGTGGAGTGGAAACAGCAGCAGCACCACATCCAGCAGGAGGCCGACACTCTGGGCTTTGCCGGCCGTTTCGGCGCCGGCACGCCGCGCATCAACGACGGCGCCTTTCTGTTTTTGCAACACATGATCTCCAAAATGCGCGCGCCCAAGGAGGGCGGCAGCCGCATCGGCATTGTCTTCAACGGTTCACCGCTGTTTACCGGCGACGCAGGCAGCGGCGAGAGTAACATCCGGCGCTGGATCATAGAAAACGACTGGCTCGAAGCCATCGTGGCCTTGCCTGAACAGCTCTTCTACAACACCGGTATCGCCACCTATGTGTGGATCGTCACCAACAAAAAAGAGAAACGGCGCAAAGGCAAGGTCCAACTCATCGATGCCCGCAACTTCTGGGTGCCGATGGAAAAATCCCTGGGTAACAAGCGCCGCCGCATTGGCGACCCGAGCGACAAGGCCAAGGACCCGGACCATATCGCTGAGATCACCCGCATCCATGCTGGCTTCAAGGACGGCGAGACTCGCCACTTTAAGCTAAACGGCAAAGAGAAAGCGCTGGTGGTCAGCAAGATCTTCGACAACGAAGATTTCGGCTATCATAAGATCACCGTGGAGCGCCCCCTGCGGCTCAACTTCCAGGTCGTTCCCGAACGTTTGGCCCGCCTCGAAGAGCAGAGTGCCTTTATAAACCTGGCCAAAAGTACCAAAAAGAACGAAGCCATTCGCCAGCAGGAGATCGAGTCCGGCCAGGAACGCCAGCAAGCCATCCGCGACCTGCTGGCCGCCTTTGAACTGAAGTATGGCGACCGGCTATTCAAGGAGCGGGAAGCATTTCTGAAAGCTTTGCGGGAGATGGACCGAGCCCGCCATGTCCGGCTGGCCGCGCCCGAACTCAAGGCGATCCTGGCCGCCTTAGGCGAGCGGGACGAAACCGCCGAGATCTGCCGCGACAAGCAGGGCAACCCGGAACCGGACACCTACCTGCGCGACACTGAAAATGTGCCCCTTAAGGAGAATATTGAAGCCTATTTCAAACGCGAAGTGCTACCCCATGTGCCCGATGCTTGGATCGACGAGAGCAAGACCAAAGTGGGATATGAAATTCCGTTGAACCGCCACTTCTACTGCTACGAGCCACCCCGGCCGCTGGAGGTGATCGAGGCGGAGATCAAGACTTTGGAGGGGGAGATTATTGATCTGTTGCGAGAGGTGACGGCATGAGGTGGAAATCTTATCCCAAGTATAAGGATAGTGGGGTGGCATGGTTGAGGGAGGTACCGGAGAAGTGGGATGCGCTGCCATTAAGAAGGGTTGTTAAGACCGTTAAGACGGGCGGAACGCCTCTTGGGGCAGAAGAGCAATTCTTTGATAATGACGGGTTCAATTGGTTTACCCCTATTGACTTCTCCGAAGATTTATATCTTAAAGAATCAACTCGAAAACTTTCTAATATTGGAAAAGATGACGTTCGATGCTTTCCTGGAAAAACGGTCATGATGGTGGGCATAGGGGCTACTATCGGAAAAGTCGGACTATCGATAAATGAAAGCTCGTGTAACCAGCAAGTAAATGGAATTGTCTGTGGTGTCAAGCTTACCCCAGCTTTTTGCGCTTATTATTTGAATACAATGCGCGATTTTATCTTTAATTGTGGTAAGTTTACTACACTGCCAATAATTAATCAGGATGAAACAAAAAGCCTCATAATTACAATCCCATCAAAAAATGAACAGGCCGCTATCGCCGACTTCCTCGACCGGGAAACCGGCCATCTCGACACCCTCATCGCCAAAAAGCAGGCCCTGATCGGGCTGCTCAAGGAAAAACGTACCGCCCTCATCTCCCAAACTGTCACCCGCGGCTTGCCGGCCGATTCGGCCCGCGAATTCGGCCTGGAACCCCACACGCGATTCAGGGATTCAGGTATCGAATGGTTGGGGGAGGTGCCGGAGGCTTGGGAAGTTCAATCAACTCGACGATATTTATTGAATCACAAACAAGGCTATTATTCATCAGCACCATATGTTGATGAAGGAATCAAGCTTCTTCGAATTAGTGATTTTGTAGGCGACGGCAGGATGTCTACATCACAGTGTCCGAGGGTAGAGGCGTGCGAAGAGCTCGCGCAATATTTGCTTCGCGAGGGAGACTTTGTATTTGCTCGAACTGGTGGGGCTGGAAGTTTTGCTATGATTAAAGAGCTCAATGAGTCCCTGGCCTTCGCGGCTTATTTGATAAGATTTCGCTTTGAAAGAGCTAAAGTCGATTTGCCCTTTCTGCGCTATTTCTTTCTGTCCGCTTCTTTTCAGTTTGGAATCACAAGAAGCATTCATGGGGGTGTAAATCAGAACGTGCATGCAGAGGACATCAAAAATCAATTTTGCTCAATTCCCCCGCTGCCAGAACAAACCGCCATAGCCACCTACCTCGACCGCGAAACCACAAAGATAGACGATCTCATCACAAAAATCCAAGCAGCCATAGAGCGTCTGCAAGAATACCGCACTGCCCTGATCACCGCCGCAGTCACCGGTAAAATCGATGTGCGCACGGCCATAGCCAAAAAGGAGGCCGCATGAAGCTCGAAACCTTTGCGGCCGGGCGTTGGCAGCAGCGCTTTCAGTACAAGAGCTTCGAGCCGGTGCCGGTCAACCATGAGTGGATCTGGGAGGACCCCACCATCAACACCTTGCTCGAGCAGGCCAACCGGGCCCTGGGCGAACTCAACGCCTTTTCGCTGATCGTGCCGGATATCGATTTATTCATCCAGATGCATGTAGTCAAGGAAGCCCAGACCTCCAGCCGCATTGAAGGCACCCAGACCGGCATCGACGAGGCCCTGATGTCCGAAGAGCAGATCCAGCCTGAAAAGCGTAATGACTGGCGCGAGGTGCGCAACTACATCGATGCGGTCAACACAGCCATTGCCGAGCTTGTGACACTGCCGCTCTCTAACCGCCTGCTCAAGCAGACCCACGCCATTCTGATGCGCGGAGTGCGCGGCGAATACAAGCAGCCGGGGGAATTCCGTGTCAGCCAGAACTGGATCGGCGGCTCCAGCCTGGCCGATGCCTCCTTTATTCCGCCTCACCATGAAAATGTGCCCGAACTGATGGGCGACCTTGAAAAGTTCTGGCACAACGAGGCGGTCACTGTGCCGCACCTGGTGCGCGCGGCCATCAGCCACTACCAGTTTGAAACCATCCATCCCTTCCTGGACGGCAACGGTCGCATCGGACGCCTGTTGATTCCATTGTACATGATCAGCCACGGCCTGCTGGCCAAACCATCGCTTTATCTGTCCGACTTTTTCGAGCGCAACCGCTCCAGCTATTACGATGCCCTGATGCGGGTGCGCACTGGCAACGACCTGATTCACTGGATCCGATTTTTCCTGAACGGCGTGGCACAGACCGCCGCCAAGGGACGGGACGTGTTCCGGCAGATCCTGGCCCTGCGCACCGAGGTGGAACAGGATGTGCTGGGGTTGGGCAAACGCGCCCAGACGGCACGGCTGGCCCTGAATCTGTTGTATCGCAAACCCATCATCAACGCCGGCGATGCCGAACAGGCGCTATCGGTCAGCACTCCCACGGCCAATGCCCTGATCAAAGCCTTGATGGAACTGGGCATCCTGGTGGAGGTCACCGGCCAGCAGCGCTTTCGCTCATATGCCTTCGATCGTTACCTTAGGCTCTTCATAAGTTAAGGTTAATTGGTTTTCCTTAACTTAACTGACTGCGAAGTTAAAGCAAGGAGTCCCCGCGTGGCCCAAAGCCAAACCACCGAAAAAGCCTTTGAGACCTATGTGATGCAGATGCTGGCAGCCAAGGGCTGGCGGCAGGGATCGGTAACGGAATGGGACCAGGCCCTGGCGCTCTTTCCGGGCCAGGTGACGGCTTTTATCGCCGAGACCCAACCCGCGCCGTGGGCCGAGATGCGCAGGCTGCACGCCGATAAATTGGAAGCCATGATGATCAAGGTCCTGGTCAAGGAGCTGACCATCAAGGGCATGCTGCATGTCCTGCGGCATGGGTTCAAGTTTTACGGCAAAACCTTCCAGGCGGCCTATTTTAAGCCGGCCCATGGTCTCAACCCCGAAATGCTGGCACGCTATGGCCGCAATGGGCTGACCGTGACCCGCCAGGTGACGTGTCATCCGGCGGATCATCGCACCATGGATCTGGTGATGGCCCTGAACGGCCTGCCGGTGGCTACCTGCGAGTTGAAAAATCCGGCCACCGGCCAAAATTGGCGCCATGCCATCCATCAATATCAACATGACCGCGATCCGCGCGCGCCATTGTTCGAATTCAAGAAAAGGGCCCTGGTCCATTTTGCCGTGGACCCGGACCAGGTCTATATGACCACCCACCTGGCCGGTGACAGCACTTTTTTCAGACCCTTTAACCGGGGCAGCCACCCGGGCGAGATCCAATGCGGGGCGGGCAATCCCCAGCATCCTTCAGGTTACCGTAGCGGCTTTTTGTGGGAAGAGGTGTTGGAACCGGATAGCTTTATAGATATTCTGGGCCACTTTCTGTTTGTGGAAAAGAACGATATCAAGATCGACGACGGCAAGGGCGGGCAGCGGATAGTGACACGGGAGAATATGATTTTTCCGCGCTACCACCAGTTGGATGCCGTGCGCAAGCTGGTGGCCGGCGCGCGCCAGGAGGGGCCCGGCCGCAACTATCTGATCCAGCATTCGGCTGGCAGCGGCAAGACTAACTCCATCTCCTGGCTCTCCCACCGGCTGGCCAGCCTGCACACGGCGCAAGACGAGAAGATCTACGACTGCGTGATCGTGATCACCGACCGCCAGGTGCTGGACCGGCAGTTGCAGGATGCCATTTACCAGATCGAGCATGCCCAGGGCGTGGTCAAGGCCATTGACCAGGACTCCGGCCAACTGGCCGCTGCATTGATCGACGGCACCAAGATCGTGGTGACCACGTTGCAGAAATTTCCCTTTGTGCTGCGCGGCCTGCTGCGGGC
>LADR01000011.1 GCA_000961655.1 Desulfatitalea sp. BRH_c12 | reverse complement strand
GGTGCGGCGCGCGGGCGACCGCCGGTCGCCCCTACAGGTGGGGCTTTGAGGGTGTGACGCCCATAAGGCGGAAGTCAGGGGGTTTGACGCCCAATAGCAAAGCGCAGGTGAAGCACAGGGGTTTGACGCAAAAACAAAAGCACAGGTGAAAGCCAAAAGGTTGTGACGCGTATAACTAAGGGTGACGCGTGCTTCCATCCGAATAAGTTGTTGCGTATTCACGCGGGCCTTGCGCCTTGATCGTGAACGGCTGAGATAACCGTCTGTAGGGGCGACCGGCGGTCGCCCGGTGCGGGCGACATACATGCAACCTATGCAATCATTTGGCCGGAGCGACGCGCTGGGCGCTTGGGGGACTCGACTTGCGCGCGCTGATCGCAATCGGGTGCGGCGCGCGGGCGACCGCCGGTCGCCCCTACAGGTGGGGCTTTGAGGGTGTGACGCCCATAAGGCGGAAGTCAGGGGGTTTGACGCCCAATAGCAAAGCGCAGGTGAAGCACAGGGGTTTGACGCAAAAACAAAAGCACAGGTGAAAGCCAAAAGGTTGTGACGCGTATAACTAAGGGTGACGCGTGCTTCCATCCGAATAAGTTGTTGCGTATTCACGCGGGCCTTGCGCCTTGATCGTGAACGGCTGAGATAACCGTCTGTAGGGGCGACCGGCGGTCGCCCGGTGCGGGCGACATACATGCAACCTATGCAATCATTTGGCCGGTGCGGTACACTTGGGGCTTCGACTTGCGCGCGCTGATCGCAACACGGTGCGGCGCGCGGGCGACCGCCGGTCGCCCCTACAGGTGGGGCTTTGAGGGTGTGACGCCCATACGGTGAAAGGCGTCTTTCGCATCATTGCTCTAATGGCACCAGTCCTGGGATTAGATGGAAATGGGTATCTTTTGAGAAAAGTTTATAACCGTGCTGAAAGGCGACGGCTGCAATCCAGATATCATTTGTCGGGATGGGGGTGCCCGCGGCCTTCAGGTTGTTCAGAATCGCAGCATAAAAATCGGCGCTGCCTTCGTCTATCGGGTGAACGACGACCCTGGGCGAATCCAGGAATAAAGATAGTTCTTCTCTGTTTTTTTGTTCCCGATTGCCCCCTTTGAAGCCGGATAAAAGCTCACCAATGCTGATAGTGGAAAAACCGATCTGCTCGATTTTGCGCAAGGCATTGACGACATCGCCGTCACCCTTCATGGCCAGTGAATATATATTGGTGTCGATCAGGACTCTCATCGCCAGAGCTCCTGATCGATTTGGCGCTCTTTGTTGATCTTCGAATGGATTTGGCTGAATTCCTCGGCGCTCCACCGGCCGAACAGGTCATCGAGATCATCGTATGTGCGTGTGTATTTCCTGTCTTTTTTGAGGCCGAGGCCTTCCCTGATGATTTCAAGACTTAATTGGTTAATGCTTTTGCCTTGTTTGGCCGCTGTTGTTTTGAGCTTTTCGGCTATTTCGGGCTCTACGCCCCTGATGGTGATTGCCTTCACGATGTGTCTCCGTGGTATGATGTCTTTATTTGATTTCATATTGGTGTCATATTATGACATCAATGGGTATTTTGTCAAAGTGGGAACGAATTTGGCACGGGGACGGGGGGTGGATGCAACATGGTGCGGCGCGCGGGCGACCGCCGGTCGCCCTTCAGGTGGGGCTGCGGGGGTTTGACGCCCACAGGGTGAAAATCAGGCGATTTGACGCCTATAACACAGCAGGTGAATGCCGAGGGGGTGACGCAAAAACAAAGGCGCCAGGTGATGCCAAGGCGGGTTGATGCGTTTAATTAGGGGCCTTGGTGCAATCCGATATGTTGTTGTGTATTCACGCGGGGGCCTAAGCCTTAAAATCGTGAACGGTTGAGATAACCGTCTGTAGGGGCGACCGGCGGTCGCCCGGTGCGGGCGCATACATGCAACCCATGCAATCATTTGGCCGGAGCGACGCGCTGGGCGCTTGGGGCTTCGACTTGCGCGCGCTGATCGCACCACGGTGCGGCGCGCGGGCGACCGCCGGTTGCCCCTACAGGTGGGGCTGCGGGGGTTTGACGCCATAAGGTGTAAGTCAGTATGTAGGGTGGGCATTGCCCACCATTATCCCCGCAAACAACATCGGTTTGGACACTGATCCCGCCCATGCGATTGAATAGACACCGGATCAAATATAGCGATGAAACGTTGAACACCGCCAATCACAGAGGCGATCAACATAAGACAATGGTGGGCGATGCCCACCCTACCTGGCTGGGCGCGCTGATCGCAATCGGGTGCGGCGCGCGGGCGACCGCCGGTCGCCCCTACAGGTGGGCTGCGGGGGTTTGACGCCATAAGGTGTAAGTCAGGGGGTTGAAGCCTATACGCAGCGGGCTGGTGAAGGGCCAAGGGGTTTGACGTTTAATGGGACAGGCGGGCTGCGGGGGTTTACGTTTCCTCTCATCGCCCGCGCAGGCGGTTGCTTGACTTATCGGTGTAAACGGTGCAGTCACATGCTTATGAAAAATTACCTCTCATATGTGATCCGGACGGTCGTCGATCAAAAAAGGGCCCTGCAGATCGTATCCGGGCTGTTTCTAGTCGGTTTGGCGGTTGGTACCGGCGGCTCCGAGGCTGTTTCGACCTACATACAAGCGGTCTTTCAGGACCTGGTCGGGCAGTTCAAGGGTCTGCAGGGGTTCGAATTATTCCTGCGGATTTTTCTGCACAATCTTATGGCCGCCACCATGGCGACCGCGTCCGGCATACTCCTGGGCATTTTGCCTTTGGCATCGGCGTTTTTGAATGGCCTGGCCATCGGCACCATCCTGACCAATGTGAGCGCTTATTCAAATCTGTCTTTGTTGGGGGCCATCATGAGTATCCTGCCCCACGGCATTTTTGAGATACCGGCTTTTTTGTTGGCGCTGGCATTGGGCTGGACACTGGGCCGATGGCCGTTCAAAAGGGAAAAGTCCGCGTACGTTGTCGCCACCTTCAATGCCTGCTCGGGCACTTTTTTCAAAATCATCATACCCTTTTTAGTGATAGCGGCAGCGATCGAGACCCTTGGGATAACGTTGCTGCGTTAAGAATGCCTGGCTCAAAATCCGTATCGTCATCGGGGTGCTGGTGACTTGTTTGCGGGGAATAATGGTGGGCAATGCCCACCCTACATTCTGGTTATCCCTTGTCACGCTTGCAAAATAGAGAGTTCAACAATCAAAGTCCCAGGAGTTTTTTGGACAAGCTGTGCAGTTCGGAGTTGGCGAGTGCAACGACTTTCTTCTTGACTGCCCTTGAGTAATATTCCTGTTCAGTTTTTGTCAGCGGGAGCCCTTCGAGCTTCTTTTTGAAGAGTTCTTTCTGCTTTGGTGAAAAAACGTTTGATAGGGCGTACTCCAAGGAAAACTCCTCATATTTCTCCGTTCGTCGCCTGTCTTTTGCGGCTTTTTTTTCAAAATATAATTCAAAGAGTCCTTTGAGGCGTTCAGCATCAAGCGCCACTTTATTCATCTTCAAAGATTGGTTGGTTGCCAAATTGCTTTTCCATGTCTTAACCAGATTTTTCTCTTCTTGAGAAAAGCCTTTTTTGAGCTTATTCCACCATGCGAACGAAAGGTGATAATATGAGAACAGTGCCCCGGATAAAAGCATCAATCGGTGGAACTGATCTTTATTTTTTTTTCCAGCTATTTTCAATACTACCAGTTCGGGTGTGAACTGATAAGTTTCAGAGGCATTTGCCAGCAGCACTGGAAATCCTTCCCATAGCCGTGCATCATGACTTACAACGACCTGGGCCAGGGTTTCATTGACATCCGGTTCTTCGTTGGGCTCAAACAAAGGGAAGCCGAGTTTCGCTAGTTTTGTCAGTAGTTTTTTATCCGTCATATAATCCCTTTTCTTGCAGCAACATTAGGAAATGATCCATATGAGGCTTTAATCTGTCCTCAGCCACGTCGTAGCTGACCATTTCATCGAAATGGCAAACGAGCCTTCCTACATCAATTTCTGCCCGGTGAGCTTCCGCTAATGCAATGCAGTCTTCAAAATCTACCCTGGTGCCACGCATCAACTTGCTGGATATCAGATCATAATCGTTCAAGATGCCTATATAAAGGTACGAGAATGCCATCAGGATAGAGTGCCTTCCCTTCTCAAGAGGGGAAGTCAAAAGCTCGGTCGTATGAATGTGTTTGCCGCGAAAAAGATCGAATCGAAAATCCTCACCATCTCGTTTCCATCCAGCAAAGGTAACCTGTTTGTATCCCATGGCCGAAAGTTGTTTCGCCAGGTAACCATGTTCTTTTAAATCAGGAACGAGAAAACCAGCATCTTTCGTCGAAGCTTTCACACCAAGCAAAGTCATGGCCGTGCCGCCACACGCTATTAGGTGAACCCTGCGTTTGAGAAAGCGATTCCATCCTCTCAGAATATCCATAAGTCCATTATTATTTAAGCGATATTCCATTTGTACCTAACAATACAAATTAGTGTATGTTTTAATCCAAAATATTCTACGTATATATACAAAAAGTAGGAAAATTTGTCAATCGGTTCAAAAGGAAACCAGAAGCGGGGATCAGCTAAAACCGAATTTTTTGATTTTGTTGTACAGGGTGCCGCGGCTGACGCCCAGGATGGCGGCGGCGTGGCGGCGGCTGTTGCCGGTGGCTTGCAGGGTTTTCTCGAGCAGTTTGCGTTCGGCTTCTTCGAAAGAGGTGCCCACGGGCAAGATGATGTTGCGCCGCGCGAGATCGCCGGGCTTGATGCGTTTGGCCAGGTGCTGGGGGGTGATCACTTCGCCGGAGCACACGACCACGGCGCGGTGGATGACATTTTTCAGCTCGCGCACGTTGCCCGGCCAGTCGTAGGCGTCCAGCAGCGACATGGTCTCGGGCGAAAGGCCCAGTATTTTTTTGCCGTAATCGCGGTTGTAGCGTTGCAGGAACTCCTGAATCAACAGCGGAATGTCGCCCGGACGGTCGCGCAGGGGCGGCAGGGAAATCTGGAAGACTTCCAGGCGGTAGTAGAGATCTTCTCTGAAGCGGCCGGATTCCACGGCTTCCTGCAGGTTTTCGTTGGTGGCGGCGATCATGCGGACATCGGCCTTGATGGTGCGATGCCCGCCGATGCGGTGAAAGGTTTTGTTTTCGAGGAGCCTGAGCAGGCTGATCTGGACACGATCGTCGATGGTGGAAATTTCGTCGAGGAAAACCGTGCCGCCGTGCGCGCGTTCGAAAGCACCGGCGCGCGCTTCGTCAGCCCCGGTAAAAGCCCCTTTGACGTGTCCGAAAAGTTCATTGGGCGCCAGATCGTGGGGCAGGGCGCCTAAATGGACGGGCAGAAAGGGGTTGTCGATGCGGGCGCTGAGCTGGTGGATGGCCCGGGCGGCCAGGTCCTTGCCGGCGCCGGTTTCCCCGGTCAGCAGCACGGGAATATCGGTGGCCGCGGCCTGGCGGATCATACGGTAAACGCTTTTCATGCTCTCCGAGACGCCGATCATGTCTTCGAAGCGCGCCTTGCGGTTCTCGCGCAGGACCCGGGAATGGGGATCCACATTGGGCCGGCTGGCCAGGGCTGCCTCGACAAGCAGCTTGAGCTCCTCGTTGCTGACCGGCAATTTGGCATAGTGGTACGATCCGGCTTTTAGGGCCTTGGCGGCCAGGACGAGCTCACGCGGCTTGATCAGAAAAATGATCTGGGTCCAGGGGCTTTTGGCGGTCAGCACCTCCACGAACTCCAGCCAATCCATGCGGCCATCGCGGACCATCGAGCTGGAGGCCAACAAGATGTCGCAGACCTCGTGCTCCACGAGTTCCAGGACCTTCTCCAGACTCTTTTCGAAGGCGACCACAATCTTTTCGTCGGACCCGAAGATCTCTTCGGCCTGCCGGCAAAGGGTTATCTGGCTGTCGAGACAAACGATCCGAACGGACGGCGTCGCTGTTTTGGAGCGTTTTTGCGTCTTCGCGGGCATCGTCAATTCTCCGTGCTGGGTGTCTGAAATGGGGTCACCATACCATCGGCTGCGAGAATTGCAAGAATCGAATGTCCAAATTTTGGACCTCCCCGTTTGGAAAGCGCAGCCGTCCCGACGGTGATAAAAGGAACATCCCATCTTCACACCCTTGAAGGTCGACCACGCGATCTATACAACGCTTGCGCATGCTCTGTTTATCGGCCTTTGCCGGAGCGCGCTGAGCGCATCCGGAGAAGACGATCATGGGACGCCGGCGGGTGAATTTTGAACACGACCCGGGCGGACCGGGCCTAATACGTCTAATTTTTAGACACCGGGCCTTTTCTTCGAGGGGGCCGATCGCGCAACGCGCTTGGGGATCATTTTTATTTATTTTGCGAAATCAATGACATAGGGAGCGACGAAGACAAGTGGCACGCCTGTTGCTCATGTGTCAATCCGTCAACTCCCGAAACCCCATGCTTCGTCGATTCAACACAATCGAGGCCGTGCCCGCAAATAATGAAGCAGTATGATCCTGCGTGCTGGTTCGAAATGGTCGGGCGTCACTTTTCGAACAATCTGAACAAGGAGAATCGCATGATTACGTGTCCTGTCGAAGTCGTCATCCCCGAGGAATGCCGCACTCTTGACCAGAATGAAGAGTGGATCGAAATCGTGATCGATGGCAAGGCCGAAAAAATCCGGCTGCACGATTATGGCCGCTTTTACGAGATTCCCGGTTTTTACGACCAGTTCTACCGCAATCTGCAGTGCCGGTCACCGCAAGTGGTCTGCGAGACCCTCAAGCGGCAAATGGCCAAATGCGGCCAGGACGGCAACGCCTTGCGCGTTCTGGATTTCGGTGCCGGCAATGGGCAGGTCGGCGAGCGCTTGCGCCAGGAGCTGGGCTGCGAAACCCTGGTGGGGCTGGATATCATCCCCGAGGCCCGCGAGGCGGCCTTACGGGATCGGCCCGCTGTGTACGACAACTACTATGTCATGGATCTGGCCGATCCCTCCGCGCATGCCCGCGAAACGCTGGGCGGATCGCATTTCAACGCGTTGGTCACGGTCGCGGCCCTTGGGTTCGGAGACATCGGCACCCGTGCTTTCGTCAATGCGTACAACCTTGTGGCCGATCGGGCCTGGGTGGCGTTCAATATCAAAGAGTGTTTCCTGTCCGATTCAGACAACAGCGGGTTCAGCGACATCATCGACCAGCTGATCGCACAGGGGTTTGAATTGCTCGAATCCCGGCGTTATTGCCACAGACTTTCGCTGGCCGGCGAGCAGCTGCATTATCGGGTTATCGTGGGGCGGAAGAATGGGAACATACGGGGAGAACAGTAATCAAAGGAAAGTGCTCAGTGGCGTGTGGCGCGGACCACCCGCCCGGCTCACCGGCGTTTGGAACCCAAAATTTGAAAAATGGTCTTCAATCAAAGGAGTTATGTTATGAGTAAAATCAATGCCGATCATGTATTTACTTCCGAATCCGTGGGCCGCGGCCATCCAGACAAGGTGTGCGATCAGATTTCGGATGCGATTCTGGATGCCTGCCTGCGGGCCGATCCGCGCAGCCGCGTGGCGTGTGAAACGATGGTCGGGCACAATCTGGTGGCCAATGTGGGCGAGGTGACCTGTGACGGCTGGGACAAGATCGATACGGAACGCATCGCGCGCGCGGTGGTCAAGGATATCGGTTACGACAGCGCGGCGTTGAAGTTCTGGGACGCCTCTTTTGAATATTTAAGCCGCATCCATGGCCAGTCCCCGGATATCAGCCAGGGCGTGACCGAGGGCGAGGGATTGTACGAAGAACAGGGCGCGGGCGACCAGGGCATGATGTTCGGCTATGCCACCAATGAAACGCCGGAGTTGATGCCCTGCCCGGTGGCCTACAGCCATCGGCTGCTGATGGAATTGGAGAATAAACGCCAGACGGGTGACATTGCGTATCTGCGGCCCGACTGCAAGAGCCAGGTGTCCGTGCAGTATAAAAACGGACGCCCGCATGCCATCACGGGTGTGGTCATCAGCCACCAGACCGATGATGTCCCGCTGGAAAAAATCCGCACCGATCTGGTGGCCGAAGCCAAGCGCATTCTGGGTCCGACCCATCTGCTGACCGATCAGACCGATTACTACATCAATCCGACCGGCGCTTTTGTGTTGGGCGGTCCTTATGCCGACGCCGGGCTGACCGGCCGCAAGATCATCGTCGACACCTACGGCGGCGTGGGCAGCCATGGCGGCGGGGCCTTCTCCGGCAAGGACCCCTCCAAGGTAGACCGCAGTGCGGCCTACTACGCCCGTTATGCGGCCAAGAATATCGTGGCCGCCGGTTTGGCCGACAAGTGCGAAATTCAGGTGTCGTACGCGATTGGCGTGGCCCACCCGCTGAGCATCAATGTCGCCACTTATGGCACGGCCAAGTTCGATGAGTCGCTGCTGCAGGAGTTGCTGGAAAACACCCGCTATTTTGACTTCCGACCGGCGGCGATCATCGATCAGCTCGATCTTCTGCACCCGGTTGACTGGTCTTACCAGGCGTCCGCGGCCTATGGCCATTTCGGCCGCGATATCTTTCCCTGGGAAAAAACCAACAAGGCCGAAGAACTTCGCCGGGCGGCGCGACGCCTGGCCAGCGAGGCGGCATGAGCGCGGCCTGCGTGATCGGCGTGGGGTCTCCCATTGTCGACCGTTTGGCCCGGGTCGAGGATGCCTTCCTGGCCGGGGTCGCTGGCGACAAAGGCGGCATGGCGCTGGTGGACACGGCCTGTATGGCGGATTTGCTGGGCCGGGTGCCCG
>LADR01000078.1 GCA_000961655.1 Desulfatitalea sp. BRH_c12 | reverse complement strand
CGCCTGATCGAACAGACCGGCGCCGACGCCCTGGTGCTCGATTCGGTCAGCGACACCCGTCCGGCCGGCACCGGCCAAAGCATCGACTGGACCCTGGCCCGCCGCATCCGCGACCACATCCGTCTGCCCGTCATCCTGGCCGGCGGTCTGCACGCCGGCAACGTCGGCCAGGCCGTGGCCGCCGTCGATCCCTTTGGCGTTGACGTGATCAGCGGCGTCGAACACCCGGTCGGCCGCAAAGACGCCGCCAAGCTCAGGGCCTTCGTCCAGGCGGTCGCCCGAACCACGCACCCAGGGGATCAGTCATGATCTCATTTGAAAATGTAACCAAAAGATACGGAAATCTGGTCGCGGTGGACGCGGTGTCCTATACCCTCCACAAGGGGGAATCCTTTGCCCTCTTAGGACCCAACGGCGCCGGTAAAACGACCCTTGTGCGGATGCTGCTCGGCTTTTCGCGCTGCACGGCTGGCAAGATCGCCATCCGTGGCGTGCCCGCCGGCCGATCCGCCTCGCGACACAAGCTTGGCTACCTGGCCGAACTGCACCGCATCCCGCCCTATCTGTCCGGTTTCGAATATCTGATGCGGCAGGCCGCCTTGTGTGGTCTGACCGGCAGCGAGGCAAAGACGTCGGTGCGCGACATTCTGAAAAAAGTCGGGATGGACGGCCTCGAAAAGAAAAAAGCCGCCCACTATTCAAAAGGCATGACCCAGCGCCTGGGGCTCGGCGCCGCCCTTCTGGGCGAGCCCGAGATGCTTGTTCTGGACGAACCGGTCTCGGGCCTGGATCCTCTGGGCGTGCGGGATGTGCGCGTGCTTCTCGAAGCATTCAAAAAGAGCGGGGGCACCATCATCCTCAACTCCCACCGGCTATCCGAGGTCGAAAAGCTCTGCGATTCGGTCGCCATCATGGACCGCGGCCGCATTGTCGTCAAAGGCGACCTCGCCCATATCGTTCAACAAAATGAAACACTGGAAGACGTGTTCATCCGGCACGTCGAAGGCAAAATCACCTGACTATGGTTATGCTACGCGAAACGTGCAACTTGGGGAAATGCGCATCTCAAATCGACAGAATGCCGCCCTTTACACTTTAAACTTTACACTTAACACTTCGCCTATCTTTACTTGACCGAAGTGCATAACCAGATACCTGAAATAAATGTATACTCTTATTCGAATAGCCGCCATCACCATCCGAGACCAGATGCGCCAGAAGAGCTTTTATCTGCTGCTGGCCGTCGCCGTTGCTTTTGTCCTGTTGATCAGAAGCTGTTATCAGGCCGACTACACCGTGGCCGGACGGCCGGTCGATCAAATGACCCTGGCCTGGCATGCGTCGCTGATCGTGTTTCACGTGATCGCCGCCGCCATGTTCCTGATGACCGCCCTGCTCTCCATGGGCCTGTTTTCCCGGGATCGCGAGGACGGCAGCATGGTGATGCTGCTCTGCCGTCCCGTCGACCGCTGGCAGTATGTGCTCGGCAGAATCGTCGGCATCTGGCTCCTTTCAACAGCGTTTATGCTCATTCTCCATCTGACCCTCTTTCTGATTGTCCTGGCCAATACCGGCATGATGATCCCCGGATATCTGAGCGCATCGCTCTTGTGCGCCGTCAACCTGCTGTTTGCGACGGTCCTGACCTGCTTTTTAGCGCTGTTCCTGCCCAATATCATGGCGGCTGCGTTCACCCTGGGCGTTGTCGGCATCAGCTTTCTGTCGGACGGGACCTTCCAGGCCATGCAAAGTGCGCTGCTGCGCCACATGGTCGCCGGTGAAAGCCAGGTCGCCCTCTGGCGGATCCTTTTCCCCAAGGTTTACATGCTGCAACATTACGCATCCACCTGGATCACGACCAGCGCCTTTGACGGCATGCCCCCGATTTATGTCGTCGCGAACATCGTTTTTTACACAGGCGCGCTGGCCGCCGCCGCATTGTGGCGTTTTTACCGCAGCGAGATATAGCCCCGCACCGGCCGACAGAACCCCGGCGCCCCCACAAAGGAGATCTATGCGCTCCAAGGTATCCGCATTTGGAAATTGTTCTCGCAGGGGATTGAAATTGTTCTCGCAGGGGTTGAAATCGTTCTCGCAGGGGATCCCACCTGTAGGGGCGACCGGCGGTCGCCCGGGGCGGGTGCAAAGCCACCACCCCAGGCAATCATGGGTGCGGGAGAAAAAAGGCCGCGCCAGCCTGTGCGGTGACCCAAATGCAGTGCTTCGCGGCCGGACACGGTATCGGAAATCAGAGAACTCAAGCAGATGCATGCGGCCATTCAAAATACCCCCTCCGCAAATCTTCAAGGCAATCGCAAAAAGACCTAAACCCACCCGCAGGTTTGCCGATAGATAAATATGGATCGCAAGACCCAGCGATGCATTGAAACAAAGGGACTGGCAAAACACCAGATACGAAAACTCACCTGAACCAATATCGTTAATTATAGATAACTAGAAATCAATGAGAATTAATTTTAATCTAAAAGTGAGATAGGTTAGACTAATACAATACAATCAATAAGGTAAATTACCTATTCAGAGGTTGACAGCACCCTACTTTGGGTCTAAACGTTTACAGTTAACACTCGTTTCAGTTTTGTAGAAAGATTTGTGAACCAACCCAGTGGCTTGGCAAAATTCTCAAACGGAACACCGTTAAGCCACTTTTCCATAACCCCCATACAAGTTACTAAAAACAACTCATGTACATGAGAAAGCGGAGCTTTACCCTCTGTCCCCGCCCCCATGTCATCAACCGTACGTCCATCGGCCGGGCACCCATCCGGGCCATACAAAAACACGCACACTCTATGACAGCAGCGTTCCCCCAACTCAACACCACCCAGCGCACCTGGCTCATCACCGGGGTCGCCGGCTTCATCGGCTCCAATCTCCTGGAGACCCTTCTTATACACAACCAGAAGGTGGTCGGGCTCGATAATTTCGCCACAGGAAAGCCGGAGAACCTGCAAGAGGTGCACCGCCTGGTCAGCGCCGCCCAGTGGCAGCGTTTCACCTTCATCGAAGGCGACATCCGCTCCCTTGACACCTGCCGGGCAGCGGTCAAAGGCGCCGACCACGTGCTGCACCAGGCCGCCCTCGGATCGGTGCCGCGCTCGCTCGAAGACCCGATCACCACCAATGAAACCAACATCAGCGGCTTTTTAAACATGCTGATCGCAGCCCGCGACGCCCAGGTGGCCAGCTTCGTTTACGCCGCATCCAGTTCGACCTACGGTGATCACCCGGACCTGCCCAAGCAGGAAGACACCATCGGCAAGCCCCTGTCACCCTATGCGGTCACCAAATACGTCAACGAACTGTACGCCGACGTGTTCGCACGCAGCTACGGGTTCGAGGCCATCGGCCTGCGCTACTTCAACGTATTCGGCCCGCGCCAGGATCCCGACGGCGCCTATGCCGCGGTGATCCCCAAATGGTTCGCCGGCCTGCTGCGCAACGAACCCATCTATATCAATGGCGACGGGGAAACCAGCCGCGATTTTTGCTACATCGACAACTGCGTGCAGGCCAACATTCTGGCGGCGATCACCGACAACCCGAAGGCACGCAATCAGGTTTACAACATCGCTTTTGGTGAACGGACCACCCTGAACGAACTGTTTCAGATGATTAAGGAACTGGTGGTCGAAAAGCACCAACAGGCCGCAGAAATTAACCCGGTCCACAGGGATTTTCGGCCAGGGGATGTAAAACACTCATTAGCGGATATCAGCAAAGCAAAACACATGATCGCTTTTGCCCCGGATGTTTCCGTCCGACAGGGGCTGGCGCGTGCCACAAGGTGGTATATGTCTAATGGTGGGGGTGCCGACCATTAAAACCTATGTTCAAAACAAATCCCCAAATAGAAAACACAACTCGGCCACAAAACAAAATCTTTCGGTGTTAAAGATGGCTATCCCTGAATCCATGGAGTAAATGCGCTGTTGAAAGAAGTCATCAATCTGCGCCAGCAGTTGCTGAAAAGCTTCATGAGTCTGGGCGCTATGCATATGCTGGGCCTTACCGTGATCATGCTCAGCAGCATTGTTCTGGCACGCACCCTTGGACCCGAGGCGTTTGGCCAATATGCGTTTGTCATGGCCCTGCTCACTCTACTGGCCTTGCCAGTAGCTGGTGGGGTGCCGCAATTGCTGACCCGGGAAGTGGCCACCTGTGCCCATGCCGGTGAATGGCCGCTGTACCGAGGCGTTGTCCGGGCTGCGCATTTTTGGGTGATGCTCGTCTCCCTGGGCGTGCTGTCCCTGTATGCCATCGCCGGGCCGGTTGCCGGCTTGCTGCCGGTTGGGGGTAAGTGGGCATTGATAGGCATTGTGGTGGTGCTGGTGCCATTCCAGGGGCTAAATGCCGTTCGCAACGGCACCGTTAAGGGCTTGGGGTTTCCGGCATTGGCCGAAATGCCCACACAGATGATCCAGCCATTGCTCCTGCTGACAGCAGTCGCAACCCTGGCTGCACTGGGCTGGTTGACGGCCCATACCGCGCTTTGGCTGCAGGTGCTGGCCGGTGCGCTGACCTTTGTTGTCGCCAGCATTCTGTTTTTCAGAATCCGGCCACAGGACGCACGGGCCTGTCAGCCGGCATATCGGACCGGAGCCTGGCTGTGGGCACTGCTGCCTTTCACGCTAATCAGTCTGGTTGGCGCATTCAGCGGCCAGATTGGCATTGTGCTGCTGGGCTTGCTGGGAACGGACGAGGCAGTGGCCGCCCTGCGCGTGGGTGAGCGTGGTGCCCAGCTTGTATTGCTTTCGTTGACCCTCGTGAACATGGTGATTTCGCCGTCTATCGTCAAAACCTACCGCGAAGGTGACACCCACCGTCTGCAGCAGTTATCGCGCCAATCGGCGCGTGGTGCCTTTTTGCTGGCCCTACCCATTGGAATATTGCTGATAGTGTTGGGCAAGCCCATCATAAAACTGGTTTTTGGTGCAGACTATGCCGAGATTTCCTATTTGCCCATGGCCATCCTGATATGCGGATATTTATTCCATGTGGTATTGGGTTCAGCAGGCATTTTGCTAGCCATGTGCGGGCACGAAAGGCTGACCCTCCTCAGTCAGCTGGCCGGACTGGGCACCATGGTAATCCTGGCACTGGTGCTTATTCCCGCCCTTCAGGAAACAGGCGCGGCCTTGGCCTCAACTGCTGGGGTGGTGGTATGGACAATCCTGCAGGGTTATGCGGTTTCCAGGCACCTGAAAATAAGGCCGGGGATTCTATGATTAATGATAACGGACGAACGGGCTTTCCGCTACATAGCAGCGCCATTTGAGTATTGTAGCACCTCGGGAGGACACATCAGGGGCGATCTTTTCATACACCCGGTATTCCGTGAAGCAATTGACGATTTGAAATCGCAGGGCCTGCGCGTAATGGCGCAACCGGCTCCCGGCGCCCAGGCGTATGCAATCGTTGGCGGGCGTTCCAATGCCCGCTGGTGGCTTGTCCCACTGCAGAACAGGCGTGTGACTGCCAGCGGCATGGCCCTATTCCAGCCATTGCTGACCAGTGCCCGCCTGATGAAAGCTGCTGCTGGATTGATGATTCGGCTATGTATGAACCGCCTGTGGGTGAGGCAACGACTTTATATCAGTGGAGAGCCGTCTTTGGGGCAATACTTTCCCGGCACGGTAGCGCGTAATTATGCCTACTTCACTGGCACCGACAGCCCGCACCGCAAAATTGCCGTACAAATCATGGATACGCAAGGCCGGTTGCTCGGATTTGCCAAGCTCAGCCGCAACCCATCCGTGGCAACTCTGCTGGCGCATGAGGCCGCCATGCTGCAGCGTGTTCAAAAGTTGGGGCTTAAAACGGCTTACATCCCTAGAGTGTTGTTTACCGGGCAGCACGGCGACAGCAGCCTTATAGTGATGGATACGCTGAAAACTGCACGAACCTCCAGCACCACCCGTATCACAGCTGCCCACAAGGTGTTTCTGCAGGAACTTGCCCGTACCACTGCCCTTGCCACACCGCGCCAGGCCGGTGAGTTGGCCGCAGGCCTATCGGGCCGCATCGAGCGCGTACGCCCTATGCTTGAAGATACCTGGTACCAGCGCTTGGATAGCGCTGCCGCCGCATTAGCCGCTCAGCCGAAATTACCACTGTCGGTAGGTATGAATCACGGTGACTTCACCCCTTGGAATACCTTTCTATTCAAGGGCCGCCTTTATGTGTTCGACTGGGAATACGCTGAAGATGCCAGCCCCCCCAGCAATGATATCATTCATTTTGTGCTGAACGAGCCGCGAACCCGTGGCCAGTCAGCGCGCCAGAAAATGGCAGCTGCTATGTCAAGCTTAGCCGAGCCCTGGACCGGAACACCACAACAGGTCATTCCCGCTCTGTTGATTATTTACCTGCTGACGCAAAGCTTGCGCCAGATCGAACGTCTACCTGAAGACCGGCGCAAGGGTAGTGATTGGGACGGGGCAAAGGAGCAGGCCGGCATGCTGGATACGCTACTGACTCGTCATTAAATGATGGCATTGGGACAAGAACAAACTGAAAAAAGCTATACTGGATCGCTTAAACATTCGTATCGAACAGATCCTTTCAAAAAGCAGAAGATCATTATGAGTCCTCATGGATTTTTAAGAGCACCTTAAATAAATAGCGATGATTGAAAATGACAATTTTAAATAAAAATGATGCAAATTATTACCATAATGAAAGAAAGGCCCTTTCCGCGCATATACCAGCTGGAACTCAAAAAATTCTGGATGTCGGGTGTGGCGCAGGCTATTTTGGCGCATATTTAAAAAAAAATGCCAAAGCCACCCAGGTATTCGGAATCGAACTCATGAAAGACGCCGCTGCAGAGGCGTCTACCTATCTGGATGGGGTAATTTGCGCCGACCTTGATGTATTTGATTTATCAAGCCTGCACTCCGCGTGGGGTGAATGTGCCTTTGACTTTGTTGTATGTGCAGATGTCCTGGAGCATGTCAAAAACCCATGGGCAATGCTGGCTTCACTTGCTGGGTTCATTAAACCAGGCGGCAAATTGATTGTATCAATTCCTAATGTGAGGCACTGGTCAGTGGTTTTACCCTTAGTATTCGGAGGTAGATGGGATTATCAGGATGCTGGCATCATGGATCGCACCCATCTCCGGTTTTTCACTAAATCAACTGCTTCCGAACTGATTTTTAGGGCAGGATTTTGCTTGTCTTCGGTGTCGCCACTGATTGGTGGGCGCTGGCGTGTTTTGTCAAGAATGAGCGGGCATTTGCTCGATGAGTTCCTTGCCATCCAATACGTCTTTGTGGCCAAGCGAAATGAGTAATGCGATACTAATCTCCAAGGTGGGGGTTTGTGATACTGCTGATAACACCATCGATTCTAAGTGCCGCATCGCTTCGGTGGTTCTGACCCACAACAGCGATGCAGACATAGTAATTTCCCTGCCACAGTTGCGAGCCCAGAAAAGCATTGATCACTCGGTGATCATTGTCGATAACGCCTCTACCCTGGCGTGCTTGCAGCGCATGCAAACTTGGCTGCGTCATGAATGTCCGGATGCGGTAATCGGGACCATCAGCGAGCTTGAATCCTGGATCCGCGCAAACCCTGCGCAGGTGCAGGTCAACCGACGCGTGTACCTGGTACTGAACCCTGAAAATCGGGGCTATTCCGCCGGCAACAATGTGGGCATCCGCTTGGCCGAGAGGATGGGTGCCGGCGCGGTATTGATTGCCAACCCCGACATGCGCATCGATAACCCGCATTATATTGCAGACCTGACTCAAGCGCTATTTGCCGATGAGAAGAACTATATTGCGGCATCCCGCATCATAGGGATAGATGGCAAGAGCCAAAACCCGTTAAGAGAGTCCACCTTCTGGGAGGAATTTACTTGGCCCCGCAGTTATTTTGGCAAGTTATTTGGCGGGGGCTCCTATGTGCTGTCAAGCCCAGAAAAAGAGCCCATTTGCGTCCCCAAGGTTTCCGGCTGTTGCCTAATGCTGCGCATGTCGTTCTTGAAGGCAACCGATTATCTCGATGAAAACGTATTTCTCTATTGTGAGGAACCGATCTTGTCTGCCCGTTCGCGTATGAGTGGCGGAAGAATAATTTATGCGCCAAAAATTACAGCTATCCATGCCCATGTCAGGGGTGAAAAAGGCAACACAGGAAAGCGCATGCTGCTTTTCATAAAAAGCCGCAAGTATTACCTCGAAAACTATAGTGGCTATAATTGGTTGCAATTGCAGTTGCTTAGTCTTTCTTACGGTTTTTTGGCGTTGCTCAACAGGGTAAGGGGCGCGTTTGACAAATAGACGGGTTTCGATAAAAAAAGCTTTTCTTCGCTATTTTTCATCGGCTTAACAGCAATGAACGTCTGATTAAATAGTAGAAACAATCATATTCCGAATTGCACAGAAAGATTAAATTTATTAGAGGATTCGGTGAATCGTTTTTTGCGGTGTCCTTTTGGATCGAGTTATTTCTCATGGAAAACCAATGGCTATTCGAAAAAGATCATTGTATGCATTGTTCGTTGTAATTCTCCTTTCCACAGAATTTTTGCATATCGAATTCTTTGGTGGTTTTCTGAGGCCATACCATTTTCTGGTGCCACTGGTCATTTTTTCCCTGCTGCGTTTTCTCAAGCAGATTGCCCGTTCAGGATTATTTTGGGCATTGATCGGTTTCTTATCTGTTAACTTGCTTGCAGCTGAATTGGCTCATAATCAGTCAGAGGCATATAGAAGCCTTGCATTGCTGGCGCTCAACATGTCAACCTCTTTAGCAGTGGCTCTTATCCTTGTCAGCGGCAGCCTCAGCCCGGATCGATTAATCAAAATCTCTTTGCAAGTGGCTATTGTAGGAGTGGCAATAGGTGTTGCACAGTTGGTTATGTACTATCTATTGGGAATCGATTTAACCTTTACTGAAGGTCAGGCCTCTCAGTTATCTGCCGGATTCGCAACTGGTCTGCGAACCGAAGCAAATACATTTGCCAAATATCTGAATACCGTTTTCTTGCTGACACTTCCCGTCATGTTGGCGGACAAAAACTATCGTCGTGCTTTATTAATATTCATAATAATCGTTATCGGAATGCTCACCAGTCTCACGCGCTCTGCGTTGTATGGTCTTTTTGTAACTTTGATTATTGCCTATATATGGTATTTGTGGAGCGGTCGGGGGCGTTTAATATCAGGTCGTACACTGCTCATCGCTGCGATTGCAGCATTTGCACTTTTTATATTTTCAAGCCTCGTTATTTACTTTAATCCATACGCAGCTCATAAGTTGGCTTTATTCTTTAACTCAGAGGAGATTTTAGAGGGCGGATCGAGCGGTTTTCGACTGATGTCGCAAAGCGTACTCTGGGACGCTTTCTTGGAAAACACTAAGACACTCTTGATCGGCAATGGATGGGGACAAGTAACCTTTCCGTATGCTGATAAGGTATATCAAGCCGGCGGCGCTGAAATTGTTGTAGCTCTTGGATATGGCGGAATTGTCGGAGGATTTTTTTACTGTCTTTATCAACTGACTGCAATCATCACCGTTGCCCGCACAATTACTAACAAGAGAGTTGCTCCACATTCAAGAGCACGGGAAGGCGTACTGTTCGCCTTGATTGGCATGTTGATCACAGGCCAAATCAACGGTGCGATGATTGCTCCCGAATACTGGATGGTGCTCGGGATGGCGATTGCCATAGCTGTGATGGGTAAAAACAGACCACGATATTATGCGATATCAGATAGAGGCATATGAATCCATGAGAGTTCTGCATTTTATACTCGGCAAAGCAAACAAAGATCGCGCCAACGGCGTCAACCAGGTGGTTTGTGGCCTTGCCAAATACTGTGCACGCAACGGTGCAGAAGTACGGGTCATTGGAATAGCCGAGTTTGTCAACCGGGAGGGCGAGATTATAGACCGGGATGGTTTCGGGGTAGAAGCATATTCTCGCTGGGGTTTTTTATTTTTGTATCGTGCTCTGACCAGCGCAATCGAATGGACTGATATAGTTCACTTACACGGTGTTTTCGCTCCATGGAATCTTTGGGTCGCAGGGCTGTGCAGAATGCAAGGCAAGCCGTACGTTGTTACTTTACATGATGGGTTGGCGCCAGAGCGGGCTGCGGTGCGGGGCCGATTCAAAAAAAAAGTTTTCCATGCGCTTTTACAACGCGGTCACCTACAGTGTGCTTCAGGGGTGCATGTAATCGCTGAAGAGGAGGCGACGGACCTATTTGCGGTGGCTCGGCCGAGAAAAGTTTTTTGTATACCCAACGGCATTGATTTAGAGGATTACTCTGGGCTGGATCGAAGAATTAGAGGCACGTCTGACGATATCAACATCGGATATTTAGGTCGTTTGTCTGCGGAAAAAAACCTTGAAGCATTGTGCATGGCCTTTGCCAAGGTTAATGTGAACGGGAATCTCCGCCTGAAGTTGGCCGGCCCACTCACCAAATATGGGCATGGTCTTTCGAAGCGTTTCTCGAGTTATGGGGTGGAGTTGGTGGGTCCGGTTTATGGCCATGATAAAGATCATTTTATAAGTCAACTCGATCTTTTCGTAATTCCCTCTCTTGCGGAAGTTTTTTCAATAGCTGCTGCTGAATCATTGGCCCTTGGTACTCCATTACTAATAACAAGAACATCAAAAGTGTCACATTATTTTAATCAAAATGCTTTTTTCATGTGTGAGCCTACAGTGTTTGGGCTTGAGCGAGGCCTGCGGCAGGCTATTGACAGGCGTGTCGAATGGGCGATCATAGTCATAAATGGCCGTCATTTGGTTGAGAATAGACTAAACTGGGAAGCAGTTGCACGTGACATGTTGAGAGAATATGCGCGAATCGCAAGGAAGCATATATGAAACAGCAGATAAGCGCGCTAGTCGTCGAAGTTCTGGCTGATGTATTTCCTGTTATTGCACTGCGAGGGGTGGATGAGTTTGCGCGCGAAGGAGGCGATCTCGATTTCATGGTTCCTCCCGGCAAAGCGGTTATCGCGTGCAGTATTGTTGCAAATGCAGCTTATCAGAAAGGCTGGTTTCTTGCCTGTTTTCGAGATATTGATTATCTTGCGCAGATAATTTTGATCCACCCAGCCCGGGATGGTAAGGACTATGCAATCAAGATTGATTTTTTTGATGGATTACGATGGTACGGTATTGGGCGAGATATTTCAGGGATCAAGCTGTTCGAATCTCTTTTTCCGCAAAGCCATGGTGAGCTCAGGCTGGCTGGCGCTGCTGGTTTTTTCCAAAAAGTGCTGATCGTGGGCCAGCTAAGTGAACGTGATTGGGCGCGCGTTGAGGCAACCGGCGCCGACCCATTTTATCTTGCAAGGATTGCACAGATTCTTGGCCTTCCTATCACACGCGGGCAGATTGAAAGGCGGGGTGTTAAGGGGCTTGATAAATGGAGGTTGCGAGCGGCTTCAGGCGGTGTGCATAGCCTATTCTCAGGGTTACTGTGGTTTTTGAGTGCCACTATTGCCCATTTAAGGTTCAAATTAGAGAATGGCGCCGGTATGGGGCTGGTCATTGGTATTTCAGGCCTTGACGGCTCGGGTAAAAGCACACTCGTCGACCGTCTATCTGCCGTTTACGTCAAGGCTGGAGTAGAACGACCATCCCTCGTTCATTTGCTACCCTCATGGATACCCATGCCTCATCAACTTATCGGGCGCCAAAAGTCAATCAAAAACTACACGCATCCTTATGCGGAGCCACCTGTTTCTTCACGGCTCAATGGTTTGCTGAGACTCTGTTACTATCTATGTGCTTTTGCAGTTGCCCGCATTTCGTTTTGGTTTAAGGTCAAGCGGGGAAGATTGATTTTTATGGACCGTGGTTTCTTGGATTTCGTTTCTGATATGACGCGTGCCCGTATCCCGAACTTCCGTTTACCGAAATGCCTCAAACGTATTCTCACCCCGCACGGGCGGCTATTCTATCTGGATGCTTCGCCTGAGGTCGTGGTGGCTCGCAAAGGCGAGTTGACGCTGGAAAAGGCAGGCGCACTGCGGGCAAGATATCTCGAAACGTGCGATATTGTCGGTGCGAAGTTGCTTGACGGCGATAACACATCCGATGCAGTTTTTAGCGAGCTTCTTGGCCATCTATCGAGAGAATACATGCAGCGGGCCGCAGTTCTCGAGGCACGAGAATGAGCGCGCCATTGACGGATATAGATCCTCTTGTGCAGGATACGGGTAGACCATGGATCCTGATCGCAGCCTATGATGTCAGCACAGGCGCGTCTAGTGAAGGTCATGTGGCCTTCAACATCCTCTGCCATCTCTGCAAGACCTATCGCATCGTTCTGGTCACACGCCGCAACAACAAGGCGGGATTGAAGGTGGATCCTGACTTCAAAAAGGGATGCCCCGGAGTCTATTTAGTCGGATACGACTTGCCGAAATGGACAAGCTGGTGGAAGCGTGGAGCTCGTTTCTATCAAGCTTATGCATACCTATGGCAGATGACCTGGCCCCTGGCCCTGCAAGGCCGCACATCTTTGAAACAAAACTTGCAACTGATTCATGTGCTTAATTTCCACAACGACAGCATCCCATCGCTATCATGGCGGTTAGGCCCGCCCGTGGTGTGGGGGCCGATCAATCATCATGAAATCGCAGCACCTTGGAGACGAACGTTTTGGCCTGCGAGTATTGCAATGCGGCACATGGCTACTTTTACGCTTCGCCGGGTGCTGTGGCGAATTGACCCATTTCTGAAACTCCACATCCGAAAAAGCCGCGTTATTCTTTCGGCGGGGACGTGGGTAAACCAGCGACTTGATCTTAAACGTGCGAAAAAGGTGCTTCAACGAAGCCAGCTCGGGGTGAATGAAGATGACTTCTTAACACTTGGCGGTTCTGATATGTTCCATGCAAAAGGGAGCAAGGAACTTGTCTGTGCCGGGCGCCTGGACTGGATCAAGGGGATCGATCTCGCGCTTGAGGCGATGGTGCTTCTGCCCCCAGAGTATCGCTTGAAGATTATAGGCAAGGGCCCGGCAGAACAGCGATTGCGGGTTTTGGCCGTAAAATTGGACGTAGAGAAGAGGGTGGTTTTTCAACCCCCTGTCCCCAGGAACGCTCTTTCGGCTATTTATGCGCAGGCCGATATATTTCTTTTCACTTCGGCGGAAGAGGCGGGGCTGGTGTGGGTCGAGGCGCTGGCAAGCGGATTACCCGTTGTGGCATTTGACGGGGAAACGGAAGTGGCCGCGGCTGCGCGCCATATTCCGGGAATTCAACTTGCAAAGGGAAGAGGGGCGCGACGAGCGCAGGTCGAGGGCTTGGCAGCCGCTATTAAGGCGGCGGCTGTAATGCCGCGCGACCCTGGCGCACTAAGGACTTCAGTGTTGAAACATTACGGGTGGGATAGCCTTGCGGCCACAATAAGCGAAGCTTACCGCGAAGCAATAAGGCCATCCAGATGATTGTCTTCGCCCATCTTCTCAACGATCGCTCTGGTAGTCCGCGCGTGCTTCGGTCCGCCATTTCCGCGCTATCACGCCAAGGTGATGGTTCGCGTCTGTTTGTGGGCAGTGACGGCTCCGGTTGCCTTGACGATGCTGATATTGAAATTTTACGTTACTGGTACAGGCGTGCGCCCTATCGGTGGGTCACGCTTTTCACCTTTTTGCTGAGCCAGATCTGCCTTTTTGTGCGTTTGCTGCGCACGCAGAGCATAGATCGCGATACGATGATTTATATCAATACATTGCTGCCCTTTGGTGCAGCCCTTTACGGATGGATAAAGGGATGGCCGGTAACCTATCACCTGCATGAGGTCTCCGTCAGCCCAGCGCCGCTTCGATGGTTTTTGACCGCCATCGCGCGCCTTACTGCAAGTAACCTAATTTATGTGTCCGACTATCACCATCGTTGTTTTCCGGTCGGCAAAATTCCTACCCATACTGTTCACAATGCGCTGGATGCCGCCTTTCTGTCCCGCGCAAAAAACAGCCGTTACCAGCCGCGCCGCAATGAGCGTTTCACGGTGCTGATGCTTTCATCGCTGCGCGATTACAAGGGGGTGCCGGAGTTTCTGGCGTTAGCGGGTCACCTGGTGAGCCGCCTGGACATTCGTTTTGAGCTGGTGGCCAATGATGACGAAGCCGCCATGCGCCGCTATTTTGCTGCCAGGCCACTTCCGCCGAATGTCACCATTCACCGGCGCACATCCGACACGGCTGCCCATTACGCCGAGGCCAGCTTAGTGCTTAATCTATCTAGGCCAGACCAGTGTGTGGAAACTTTCGGCCTCACTTTGCTGGAGGCCATGGCTTTCGGCATACCAGTAATTGCACCGCCAGTGGGCGGACCGGTGGATCTGATAAGGGATGGATGCGAAGGTTTTTTGATAGACTGCCGGAACGGCGACCAACTGGCGGATCAAGTGCTGAAACTTGCCGATGGTGAGGCTCTGTGTTTGCGTTTGTCCGCAGTGGCGCGCAGCAGGGCTTCCCATTTCACCCCCGCGGCCTTTGCGCAGGCCTTACGCGGGGCGCTGAAACTCTCGTTACTCGAGAAAGAAAAGTCATGAAGACACTTGCAGTTGTGGGATCCGTGGGCATTCCCACTTCTTACGGGGGCTTCGAGACGTTGGCCGAAAACTTGGCCCGCTTTCATCAGCACTATAAGCTACCGGGCCGGCTGGTGGTTTATTGCAGTGCTAAAAGCTATGCATTACGGCCGTCTACATACCTGGGTGCCAAGTTGAGGTATGTCGGCCTGAATGCCAATGGGGTGTCCAGCATTTTCTATGATGTTGTTTCGCTGCTGTCAGCCATTCGTCACGGCAGCGATGCCATTGTGCTTTTGGGGGTGTCTGGGGCCACAGCTTTGCCGCTGGTGCGGCTGCTGTCGCAGGCGCGCATTGTCACCAATATCGACGGTATCGAATGGAAGCGCGAGAAGTGGAAAGGGTTGGCGCGCTGGTTTTTGAGGTTTTCCGAGAAGGTTGCTGTGCGCTTTTCCCATGCGGTGATTGCCGACAATGGCGGGATTGCACAGCATGTGGTTGAAAGTTACGGGCGGGACTGCCATGTGATCGCCTATGGCGGCGATCATGCCCTGAGTGTGGCGGCGCGCCCGTATCTGGATGCTGCGTTACCAACGCGCTATGCACTGGCTTTGTGCCGTATCGAGCCGGAAAACAATGTGGCCATGGTCTTGGAGGCCTTCGCAGCGCAGAGTGATCTGCCACTAGTGTTTGTGGGCAACTGGCAAAACAGTCACTTCGGGCAGGTGCTGCGGCAACGCTATGCCGCGGTTGCGCATTTACATTTTCTTGATCCGATTTACGATCTTGGTGTGCTGCGCACGCTTCGCGAGAATGCCACGCTCTATATTCATGGCCATTCGGCCGGTGGTACGAACCCTTCGCTGGTTGAGATGATGCATTTCGGCCTCCCGATTTTGGCTTACGACTGTATCTTTAATCGCCATACTACCGATGGGAAGGCGCTGTTCTTCAAGGACGCACCCACGTTGTCGGCTGCCGTCAATGCGCTAACGTCTTCAGAAGTAGCAGAGGTGGGTGCGAGTATGCGCCGTATTGCCCTTGAGCGCTATACCTGGGATGTGATCGGGACAGCCTATTTTCGGCTTGCAGGGATGATTAAAGGCGAGTGAGGGCATAACGTGAGTACCCACTCTGGAAACGATAACTTTGAAATCTTTGTTGCGTCGAATTTTTATAGGCGCTTTTTTCTTTTTGCTTGTAGTGACAGCCATTCAGGCGGCGATCTTTTACACTTTGGCAAACCGAACTTTCGCACCGGTCCCTTCCGAATTGGCCATATTGTTCAAAGGCGACGATGGCCGCACCGATTTTTTTTACGGGTTGATTGAAATGGGCGATTTTGGGCAGGCTTTCATCCCTGGGGCCTCAGAAAAAAATCTGGCTTTCTGGGACAAGAAATTCAATGCGTCCCGAAACGTAAAGCATCTGCCCGTCACACCGCCAACCAGCAGCACCTTCGAAGATGCCCTGGCGTCCGCAGATGCCATCCGCGCTCATGGCTTCCATTCGGTTGTGCTGGTGACGTCCGATTACCACATGCCGCGCTCGTGGTTCTTGTTGCGGTTTTTGACCATTGGCCGTGAAGTGGCCATTCAACCGGTAGAAGTGCCCAGCCGGATGCAGTTGGCCGGCGTTTCGGTCCGGGCGAAGATGATCTACAACGAAATGGTCAACTTCTGGGGCAGCCTGGCCGAATGGGCCTACCACAAAATCAGCGGCCGGCTGCTCTCTGAAAACCCTAAAGCCGTGGCCGTTACGCGGACATTGAAAAAAGTACTCCTTTTTGATTTTACGCACCCCTCACCCCGACCCTCTCCCTGAGTGAGAGGGGGAAAGTCTTATGCTCTATCTCTCCACGCTTCTCGTGGCGCTGTTCATCACCTTGTCGTTGATACCGATTCTGAGGACTGCTGCCATTCGGGCCAACGTGGTGGATGTGCCCGACAGTCGCAAGGTGCACGACCATCCCATCCCCAGGATTGGCGGCATGGCCATCGCCGTGGGCGTGATGGTCCCCGTGCTGCTGTGGGCGCCGCTGGATGCCTTCGGCAAGTCGCTGATCGGCGGGGCTGCGGTGATTGTCGTGTTCGGGGCGCTGGACGATTTGTTCGACTTGCACTTCAGCCTCAAATTCCTGGGCCAGATCTCAGCCGCCCTCATCGTGCTCGTTTTCGGCGGGCTGCAGTTTCACCACCTCGGCATGATCCGGCCGCAGGAAATCCTGCTGCACAATTGGTTTGCCTTTCCGCTGGCCCTGTTCATGATCGTCGGCGTCACCAATGCCATCAACATGTCCGATGGGTTGGACGGGCTGGCCGGCGGGGTGGTTCTGTTCTCTTTTCTGTGCATCGGCCTGATCGCGTTTGAGAACAGCCGGTATTTTACCTTGATGGTCGTTGTTGCGGCAGCCGGCGCGGTGCTCGGCTTTCTGCGCTTCAACACCTACCCGGCGGTTATCTTCATGGGCGATACGGGCAGCCAGCTTCTGGGGTTTTTGGCGGTATGCCTCTCGATACGGGTCGCCCAGAACAGTCCGGCCATAAACCCCGCTTTGCCGCTGCTGGTGCTGGGGGTCCCGGTGCTGGATACCCTGACGGTCATGACCAAGCGCATCTTGAATGGAACGTCGCCGTTCAAAGCGGATCGCAACCATCTCCATCACAAACTGATGCGTATCGGGCTCTTTCACTCGGAGGCGGTTTTAGCCATCTACCTGCTGCAGGGCCTTCTGGTGGCCACCGTTTTCGTGCTGCGATTCAACAATGCCTGGGTGCTGCTTTCCACTTGGCTGCTCTACTGGATTGTCATCGTCGGCGGGCTGCGGGTCGTCGAACGCAGCGGCTGGACGATGCCGCGTTTCGGATGGCTGGTGGGCGTAAAGGCCTGGCTGCGCAGGCTGAGGGAAGAACAATTCGGTTTGCGGGTGGCCTTTCCGGTGGTGCAGTGGCTGACGCCCGCGCTGTTGATCCTCAGCAGCCTGCTCAGCGGCACGGTGCCGCGCTATTTCGGGATTTTCAGTTTGTTCATGGCGGCCGTACTGATGGCATCGCTGCTCGGGGGCCGCAAGTGGGCGCCCACCGTGCTGCGCCTTTCGATGTACCTGCTGATCCCTTTCATGATGTTCCAATGTGCGCCGTGTATTGAAAGCGAACTGCCGCCGCACGCCCGGCGCATCTACAACCTGGCCTTCGGGGTGCTGACGCTTTTCACCGTGCTGACGTTGCGCTTCACCCGGCGGTCCGCGGTGCGTTTGACGCCCACGGACTTTCTGCTGGTGTTTGTCGCCTTGATCGCTCCCAGCCTGATGGGCACCGGTATTCGGGACATGCATATCGGGTTTATCGCCACGCGCGTTATCGTGCTGCTGTTCAGCTACGACGTGGTGATTGGGGAGTTGCGGGGGAAGCTGACGCGCCAGGCGGTGCTGGCGGCGGTGGCATTGGGTGTCATTTTTGTCAGGGCGGTTTTTTAAAAAAATGCTGAGTGTCGCGTTTTAGTGCTGCTTAAAGACAGAGAAAGAACCGATTTAAAAGAAGACTCTGGAACCCGGTACTGTCTTCAAACAATGGAGGATTGCCTGGAAGCGAAGAACAGCAAGGGATTGGAGCGGGCAGGGGATATCGGAAAGTGAAACTGCAAGCGAATGGAACTTGTTTGTTACGTTCGGGGAGGAGCAGCTTTGAAAATCATGAGTGCGTCAGTATTTGTTGTAGGTGTGCTGATTTTGTTTTGGGCGCAATGTGTCTTTGCCGAAGACATCTCAAGGAATAGCACGACCGGTGGGAAGAATCTGAATATACTTGGTCAGGCGATGGCCTCAAAGTCTCAATCTCTCGTTGCCGTCAAAAAGACGGACCCTTCCGTGCCGATTTCGATTCCGACCGGTGCGTGGTTGATAAGCATCGGGTTGATTGGGTTTGTTGTGAGTCGGGGGCGGTTTCGGAAATAGATGATGAATTCTGCTGTCACGGCTTCGGTTGCTAACCACCAAGACGATGTTATCGAGCTGAGCGGTGCCATGATTGTGCCGCGGCGGGTGTCGGTTGCGGCGGTGTTGCAGCAGGCGCTGCTGCTGTGCGTGCTGGGCACGGTGCCGGTGCTGTTCGGTGCGGTGCAGGCCTGGGTGTGGCCGGTGTATGTGCTGGCCATGTATGCGGCATTTTTGCTGCTGGTGTGGTCGGGGCTGGATGCGGATTGGGTGCCGGCCGGCAAGGGCTGGCGGGTGGCAGTGGGGGTGTTTCTGGCGGTCACCGGCATGGCTTGCGTGCCGCTGCCCATCGGGCTGCTGGCGGTCGTGAGTCCGGCGCGTTTTGATTTGCTGCGGCAGACGGGGGCGTTGACCGGCGACGCAACGCTGTGGGCCACGCTGAGTTATGCCCCGTTGCAATCTTTGGCCTGGTGGGCGTGGCTGCTGGGGCTGGCGCTGCTGTTTGGGGTGCTGAGCGCGCAGTTCGCCGAGCCCGGTTTTCTGAAGATAGCGTTGTGGGTGCTGTTCGGGGTGGCCGTGCTCGAGGCGCTCTACGGGATTTTGCAGGCCCTGCTCCCCAACATGGGCGTGCTGTGGGTGAGCTACCTGGAGGCCGGGATGGGCGATGCGCGCGGCACGTACATCAACCGCAACCATTTTGCCGGGTTCATGGAAATGCTGCTGCCGCTGCTGCTGGGGTTCAGCTTGTCGCGGGTGCACTGGGGCGGCCGATTGAAATGGAAGGTGCTGCTGCACTCGGAACATTTGCACCAGCACGTGCTGATGGTGCTGGCGCTGGTGGTGATGGCCTTGGCGCTGCTGTTTTCCAAGTCGCGCGGGGGCATCACGGGCGCGTTGCTGGGCATGTTCGTGTTTTTCATGTTTTTGCGCGGCGGCGCCCGCCAGATGCCTAAGGGCGTGTGGATTCTGTGCGGTCTCTTTTTTGGATTGATTCTGTTTTACGGGCTGCGCATCGGGTTCGACCCGATCTTCGACCGTTTTTTGGCGCTGGAGCAGGGCAACTCGCGCCTGGATTACTGGCGCGACAGCCTGCCGATCATCGCTGCGCACCCGTTGGGCATCGGCTTGGCGGCGTTTGAAACGGTTTTTCCGGTCTACGACACCTCGGCGGTGTCGGACCGGTCCATGGCGGTGTACCTGCACAACGATGTGCTGCAACTGCTGGTCGAGGCGGGCTGGATCGGGTTTGCGGCGCTGGCGGGAGCGTTTGCGGTTTTTCTGGGGAAGATGTTCAGGCGCATCCGCCGCATGGACGCGGCTTGCGATCCGCGGCGTTTTTTTCTGGCAGCCGGGGCCTACAGCGGGTTGGTGGCCATGACGGTGCACAGTTTTTTCGATTTCAACCTGCAGATCCCGGCCAACGCGGTCTATTTTGTGATGCTGATGGCGATTGTAAAGGTCCTGAGTGCACAGTCCTATTCGCAGACCATGGGCGGGGCGGAAAGGGTGGTGACCGGGGCGGCTTGCGGCAGGTAGCCCTCGAAGGCCGACGCGACCGCCGCGCGGGTGAAGAGCGGATGGCCGGCGGGGTCGATGCCCGGGAAGAAGTTGTTTCCGTTGGTTTGGTTTTGGCGTGCCTGTTTTTTGACGGTGTCGATCTGGGCCGCGCAGGTTTGCGCGGAACCGCCGTGGTCGCAACCCAGCATGTGGTAGAATTCATGCACGGCGCCATCGGCCGGGGAGTGCAGGCTCAACACCTGGTTGAGCGATCCGGTTTCGGCCACCGCATAGCCTTTGGTGCGGGTGAGCACTTCGACCGCGCCGAGGATTTCGGGCATGAGCAGGCCCCAGGCGAAATCGCCGAGGTTGCGCCCGACCAGGGCCAGGATGCGGTCGCAGGGCGCATCGAGCGGGGTGGCGGCAATGTCGCGCGTGATGCCGGTTTCGAAAAAGGCCGGGCGCTGCCATTCGCGAATCCAGGGCACGCGGATGGCGATGCCGTGCGCGGCCATTTCGCGCGTGAGCGCGGTGATGATGGTTTCGGCCTGCCGGCAGGAGACGCCCTGGTCTTTGAGCAGGCACAGGTTGAGGATGACGGGCGGATCGGCATGGGCGGCAGGCGGTGTGCTGTCGACGGCGATGGTGGTGCAGCCAGTCAGCAGCAGCGTGCCGATCACCAGGGTCAGGAGGATGGTTTTGGGGGTCATCGGACACCGCCTTGGTGAGGGTTATCCGGTGCGATCGGGCGTTTGGGCGTGGCATTGTCGTTAGGGGAGGGCGTGTGGGGAGCCCGCAACCGGCTCTGTGGGTAGCGTAATCATTGGGTTTGGGCGCTGCACGGAGGTGAGTACCTTTATTTGGAGTGCGTTTGGGATGTATTTTTTGGGGGGTCATGCTTTAGATGTGAGACGGGGGACCACACGCGAACCTCGTTGCCGTGCTATCGCAGGGGGCCCACCTGTAGGGGCGACCGGCGGTCGCCCGGTGCGGGTGGTCAGAAATCGCCCCTGCGGGAGTGGGTGCGTATGCATCGGACTTGTGATCATTGAAATGGGGTGGTGTTCATCTGATTGATTTGCATTCCCATATTCTGCCGGGCCTGGATGACGGGGCCGCGGACCTGGAGACGAGCTTGGCCTTGGCGCGCATCTATGCGGCGGCCGGGTTCACGTACGTGGTGGCCACGCCGCATGCGGTGGCCGGGGAAACGGCTGCCGGGTATGCCGGGACGGTGCGCGCGGCGGTCGCGCGGCTCAATGGCGCGT
>LADR01000029.1 GCA_000961655.1 Desulfatitalea sp. BRH_c12 | reverse complement strand
GCCGCGCCGGCCGAGCGCCTGCGCGCGGAACTGCAACGCGCAGGCCAGTGCCGCCAAGCCCATGTGGCTGTGTCGGCCCATGAAAAAGAGACCTTCTGGGCCGTGCGCAAAGCGGCTGTGCCCACCTTGTACAAACTCAAAGGACGCCGCAAGATCCTGGCCCTGGTCGAAGACGCCGCCGTGCCGGTGGCGCACCTCGTGCCTTATTTCGAAGGCATCTATGCCATTTTCGAGCGGATCGGTGTCGATTTCGTCATCTATGGCCACATCGCCAAAGGATTGATGCACACGCGGCCGCTGCTCGATCTGAAAGACCCCGCAGACATCGCCCGCCTGCGGCCGATTGCCGATGCGGTCTACGAACTGGTCGACGGGCTGGGCGGTACCGTTTCGGGCGAGCATGGCGACGGCCGCCTGCGCAGTGCCTACATTCAACGTAAATATCCGCTGGTGTACGACCTTTTCGTGCGGACCAAGCAGCTGCTCGACCCCCAAGGGCTCTTCAATCCCGAAATCAAAACCCATCACGATCCCGACCAGATGACGCGCCACTTGCGCTTCGGCGCCGTCTACCGCACAACGCCGATCGTCAAACTGCGCCTCAATTGGAACGACGGGTTCGCGCAGGAGGTGGAAAAGTGCCACGGCTGCTCCAAGTGCACCACCGTTACCACAGCCACGCGCATGTGCCCGGTCTACAAATTCACGCGCGATGAAGATGCCGCCCCTAAAGCCAAAGCCAACGTCCTGCGCGCGCTGCTCAGCGGGGCTGTCGAAGGCCAGGCGCTTTACCAGGAAGAGCTGCGCCACGTGATGGCGCAATGCGTCAACTGCGGAAGCTGCTATGTCGAATGCCCCTCGGCCGTCAACATCCCCAAAATGGCCATGGAGGCCAAAGCGCAGTTCGTGCGGCGCTTCGGCGCCACCTGGCCCGAACAGCTCACCGCGCGCGTGGAACTCGCGGCCAAATGGACCCACCCGCTGGCACCTCTGATTGCACCGGCGCTGCGCCTGCCCAAGGTGCGCAAGCTGGCCGCGCGCCTGACGGGCCAAGCCCCGCAACGCGAGATGGTGACTTTCGATCGCCGCCCGCTCTATGACCGACTGCCCGCAACGCTGCTCGGCCAGGGACCGCGCGTGCTCTACTTTGCCGGCTGTTACGCCGGCTACATCCGACCGCGGCTCGGCGAAGCGGCCGTTGCGGTGCTCCGCCAAATGGGATGCGCAGTCGATCTGCCGCCGCAGTTCTGCTGCGGCTTGCCCCAGCTCTCCAAAGGACTTACCAACGCCGCCCGGCGCGCCGCGCAGCGCAACCTGGATGGCTGGCAAACCCTGTTGGACCAGGCCGACCACATCGCGGTGACCTGCTCTTCGTGCGGGTATGCCTTGATGCAAGACTGGTCGTACCTGCTGCCGCCTGCAACCGCCGCCAAGGTTCGCGCGAAAACCATCCACATATCGCACCTGATACGGCAGCACACCGAGCGCCTCGTCTTTGCCACTTTGCCCGTGCGCCTGGCCTACCATCAACCCTGTCACCTGCGGCTGCAGCCCAACAGCGATAGCACGCTGCACCTGCTCAAGGACATCCCTGGCGTGCACCTGCACGATCTGCAGAGCCATTGTTGCGGCATCGCCGGCAGCTGGGGTTTGCTGGCCAAAAATTATGACCTGAGCAAAACCATCGCCACACCTATGATCCAGGCCCTCAACGATTCCGGCGCCGACTACGGCATAACCGACTGCCCCACCTGTCAGATGCAGATGGCGCACCTGGGTTGCCTGCCGGTGCGTCATCCGGTTGAGATCGTGTGGGATAGTCTGCAGGCCGCGCCGTGACCACCCACTACCCAAATTGATTTTTTATATTGTAGAGACCCGCGCGATTTGCTATGAAGGGCGCCAAATCAAAAGGGGATGTAGCTCAGTTGGGAGAGCGCAGCGTTCGCAACGCTGAGGTCAGGGGTTCGATCCCCCTCATCTCCACCACGAATATATAACCCACTGGAAACCCAGTGGGTTTTTTCGATCCATCTTGGTGTCTTAGCGTGAATAGGGGCGAAAAATAATTCGCCCTATCCGCGCTTCCCGACAAACCGTCTGTTTAAACCCCGCAAATAGGTACCGATCCCTTGCCCTTTAATGAAATTTATGGATGGAAACATTCGAAACGGTCCATCGGCTTGTCCTCACTGCATTTACCGGCTTTCTAAGGCTGAACCGTTCACGACTTCCATAATCGTTCACAATCACCTTTACCGAAGTCCTATGGCTGTTCTCATCTTGGAGATGAATGGTTGCGATTAATTTTTTACAGCTTTCACCGCCACTGATCATTCCCCTGACCAGTATTTCACTGCCCATTTGGTCCGCCGACACATCAAACGAATAGCCTTGTTGCGTGAATTTTTCTCCAGCTTCTGCGAGTGCAAGCGCCGGCAACAAACAATATGAAAACAGAGTGAGTGACAACAACAACTTATGAACCTGCATTGATTCTCCTTATCGATCAAAGGTTGGTCAGGCGGATAGGCTTTTTGTCTGCTGCCGGTCTCTCGAAGACGGTCATTCAGCGAGGCTCATCTTTCCAAGTACACCGGGTGCTTACCCGCCAAAGTTTCCAACATTGCATTTTCCAGGACCTCGTTGCACCTATCCTTCAGGCAAATGCCATCGGCACCCGCATCCAATGCCTCTTGAATGATATAGCTATCCATGTTCATGGTGATGATAAGAACTTTTGTTGCCCTTATCTTTTTCGATTCAATTAAAATTTGAAGCCCCGTCACGTGGGGCAAGCTTAAATCCAGCAGAATCAAATCGGCGGGTATATTTTTGATGACCTCCAGGGCTTCTCGTCCGCACTTGGCCTCTGCCACAATGTCGTAATCCAAGCGTTCGACAAATGTCTTTAGAAATTTCATGATCAAGGCATGATCTTCAATCAGTATGATTTTGATTTTTGGGCTCATTTATACTCCTGAGATCTCAACGGTAATAGTCCAGGGAGATCGATTTTGATCACCTTACGCATATATAACTCGTATTACAAGGAAGTTGTTGAGATGTTAGGAAAATTGATGCAGATAGAGAACCAGATAGTGGGCAGCCACCTCAACCTTACGCTGAAAAGGTGACGTGGCAATTCATCTGAATATAAAGTGCCCGATTCTCATCCCGATCGAATAACACAGCTCCTCGGCTTCCGGTTTGGAGCCGGAAGCCGAAAAGACTATTTGGATTATTCAAGGATTTCCAGGATTGAACGCTTTCTGCTTTTGCTGGATACAGCACTCAGGATGGTACGCATTGCATGCGCGGTGCGGCCCTCCCTACCGATCACTTTGCCAACGTCCTCTTTGGCAACTTGCAGTTCGAAAACAGTGGTGCTGCCCCCTTCCACTTTAGAAACCATAACATCTTCTGGTCGATCGACTAACTGCTGAGCTATGAAACTAATCAATTGGTCCATGAGAGTTCTCCTATTAGATTGTTGAGGAATTGATGTTAAACATAGTGCGCACGACGCGTTTGAAAGGATAACATTTCAGAAACAGGATGATATGGGGTGAGAACCGTATTATCATGCCATTATTATCAACTTACCGGGAAATCTCTAAGTGTACTGGTGTCTTGGCGCAATGTAGACACCGGATCGACATAGCGATGAAACGTTGACCACGGCCAATCACAGAGGCGATCGACATATACAATGGTGGGCGATGCCCACCCTACCTGGCTTCAATCAAGTGAGATACGGGTGAGGGTGATCACCGTAGGGGCCAAAATTTTTCACGCCTACGCCCGTAATGATGGGATATCCTAAAAAGGTATTGCCAACCGTGCAGCGCTTGCTTAAGGTTGATCAGGTGACTTACTCATTTTAGATTGGCTTAAATATGGCAATAGACTCTATACCCACCAAAGGCCGGACGTTAGACCATGCCGCTTTTGTGTATGATTTTTTGGAACCCGTTCTGCTGATGGGCAAGCAAGCCGAATATGACCGTAAAATTCTAAGCCTGCTGGACCCCGCGCCAACGGACCGGGTTCTTGATTTGGGGTGTGGGACGGGGGTTCTGTGCAGTCTGATTGGTGCCAGGCTCGATGGTGCCAGCGGCGGATTTGCAGTCGGTATCGATGCGGCTGGCAAAATGATCCAGGTCGCCCGCAAAAAGCGCTCAGGTCCGTCCTGCCGCTTTGAAGTGATGGCTGCCGAACACCTATCGTTCGAAGACGGCTATTTTGATGCGGTTGTTTCAAGTCTTTTTTTTCACCATATACCATTGGATCTCAAAGCCATGGCACTTTCGGAAGCCTTTCGGGTGCTCAAGCCAGGCGGAAAGCTGGTGATTGCCGACATGCACATTCCCACAACGTGGATGGGCAGTTTGGTATCACATGTCTCGCGCTGGTTCTTTATGCAGCCCCAAATCGGAGAAAATATCCGCGGCGTCCTGCCGGACATGATTGCGGCAGCCGGCTTTGAACCCCCCCGGCGCATGGCCGATTTTTTCGGATACATCACTGTTTTTCTTACCACCAGACCGAGCATCCCGATGGCCTGAAATCCCCGGATTAAAAATTGTTATTGAATATGAATGCTTCCGCCGATGATAAACAAATCCTGGGACGGCTCAACAGCGAGCTGATGGAAGGACTTCGCCTCTACTGGCAAAGCGCCGGCCAAATCCTTGCGCATAGCGCTGTGAAGCTGGCGCAACCGCCGCCCTCGTACTATTCTGAGCACGCCAACTTTTTTTCGATCCTGTTTCTTTATTCTTATTACAGGCAAGGAATTGCATCCGATCGACGGGTCTTTTATGTTGCGGTCAACCAGTGTCTGCGCGGAATGGTGACTGGCTGCGACAACCTTCTGGATAACGAATACAAGATGACCCTGGATACGGACCTGCCTTCGGGGGGCGTCAAATTTCGTTCTATACTGGACATCATGGTATCGGACCGGGTTCTTTTCAAGATACTGCTCGATTTTTGTACCGCGCAAGGAAAAAGCCTGCAGACAGTGATCGAAGGCGTTACGGCATCACTTCACGCGCTGGTGGCAAGCGGGGCCCAGGAAGCCTCTGAAGAGGCGGGCATTACCGGACGCATAGGGCCGCAAAATGTTTTGGACGATATCCATCATCTGAAAACGGGGTTGCTGTTCAAGAGTCCCTGGGCCATTCCCGCCATCATCGAAAACGACGATGGGCTGGCCGATTGCGATGTCAGCACCGCGCTCTATAAAATCGGGATGGGCTGTCAAGTGATGGACGACATGGTCGATCTGCTGGCGGATGTTCGCAATCAGCGGCATAACTATGTGGCCTCTTTGATCGAACATGGTCCTGACAGTGAAGCGCGCCAGCTTTTACACGCCGGCACGTCTGCAGAGGCCGATTTTTACGCCAGATTTCCGGATGTGTTCAAGACGGTGCATCAAACCGCTTTGGACTATCTGTATAGCGGCCTTTCCGGCCTGTACTTGCCGGAGCACCAATTTTTGTTGCAACCGGCAGCGGCCTTTATTACCGAGCGTATCGGCGTCAATCGAATTGCACCCGCAGCACCTGCCAGGTGACTATGCGCTTTGGTTTTCTGATTAAAACGGCATGGCATTATGTCCGGCGATCCTATCGGTCCACAATGGTTCTGGGTCTCATGGTTTTCGCGGCGGTAGGATGCCTGGTTTTTCTCTCCGCACTGGCCGTCGGAACCAATGATGCCATGATCCGCAATTCAGTGGGCCTGTTTTCGGGCCACATCGCAGGGGTTAGCCTGCCTTCCGGCACCACCCCGGAACGTTTGATGGTGGATGGGACCGCCGGGGTGTTGATCCGCAATGAGGCGGTGGCAAATATCGGACAGCCTGGGGGGACAAGGACCGAAACGGTGAGGATTATCGGCGTCGCCCCGCTTGAAGAAAAAAAACTGACCGCGTTGTGGAAAAAGACTCTGGCTGGCCGCTATCTTGAACCGGGTCAGCCTGAAATCTACTTGAGCCGTCCGCTTGCGCAAAATCTGCGTGTATCCGTGGGCGATGGGCTGCAGATCAAGCTGGAGTCATGGCCGACGGCCACACTCTTTACTGTGAGTGGTCTTTACCAGACCGGGGTTTCCCAACTGGATTACGGCTTGGCCTTTTGCCCGGCGCAGGTATTGCCCGAATCTGGCGCGGCCGTTTCGGCGGCGATTTTTCTAAAAGAGGGCATTGCCGCCGAACCGGTCATCAAAATATACCAGCAGCGCTTTGACTCGGCTCATTTTCTGCCGTGGCGCAAGTTCATGCCGGATTTAAAGCAGCTTATCGACTTGAATTATGTCTCCATGACCATCGTGATGATCCTGGTTTTCGGCGTCGTTTCTCTTGGCATCGCATGCGCCTTTGTCATTTTCATTCTCAAGAGCATGCGCGAATTCGGCATCTTGAAGGCCATCGGAATGCGCTCCTCCGAGATTGTGATGCTCATTGTGCTCCAGGTGATCATGTTGACGCTGACAGCTTCTCTGGCCGGAACAGCTGCCGGGGCGGGTGCGGTGGCCTGGCTGTCCGGCACGGGCATCGATTTATCCTCTTTGACGTCGCACAATCCCTATTTTGTAGTATCCGGGGTCATTTTTCCACGGCTGACCCCATTTTCCGCGTGCCTGCCGGCAGTTATGGCGGTTTTTTTTGGCGCGCTGGCGGCCATCTGGCCAAGTATTTTCGTTATCCGGAAAAGTGCAGCCGATATCCTGAGGAGTATCTGAAAGGTGATCGAAGCGTTCGATGTGTGCAAATCATTCCGATCGGGTCGTGGACAAGTGGCTGCCCTGGACCATGTCTCGATAACGATAATGAAGGGGCGTTTGTTCGTGGTTGCCGGCCGGTCGGGTTCGGGCAAGACAACGCTTCTGAACTGCATCGGGACACTGGAAAAACCGGAAACAGGACGGATTAGCTGCGCCGGAATAGACATTACCCATTTATCGCGCCGGGCCGCGGCAAAATTTCGAAGGAAGCAAACTGGTTTTGTCTTTCAATCAGCCAATCTTGTGTCCTACCTCACCGTGCGGGAGAATATCGCTTTACCTTTGGAACTGAACGCGTGGTCCAATGACGCCAGAAATCGTCGTGTCGATGCGCTTCTTGATACCGTCTGTCTGAGAGGCATGGGGGCTGCCATGCCACAGGAGCTTTCCGGCGGGGAGACGCAGCGGGTTGCTTTTGCGCGAGCCATTGCACATCAGCCGGCCATCCTGCTGGCGGATGAACCCACCGCAAGCCTTGATTCCGCAACCGGCCGCCAGTTGATCCAATTGATGCAGGCGCTGGTGAGAGAGAGCGCCTGCACCCTTATTGCGGCGACGCACGATCCGGATCTTATCGCAGCCGCAAGTGAAACCTTGTATCTGAAGGACGGCAGAAAGGTAGGTCAACTATGATGATCAAACGGATCGGCTTGCATGGCGCTCTTCTTTTAATCCTCTTGTTGTCTTCCGGGTGCGCTTACCGGTATTACCTGGGCATGCACGGGCCTTCCATTAAGCGCTACCCCGAAATTCACCAGGGGGTTACAAAAGACAGCGAATGTCTTGAATGCCATCACCCCGAGCGCAATCCGACGGGGCCGCCCACAACCCATCCCGGTTTTACGGGATGTCTCAAGTGTCACAACGATTAATGCGCTTTTGCCAGGTAAGTCGCGGGCAGCAGCTGCCATACGCTGAACCCGCCCGATCACGGTGAAGTACATGCCATCATCAAGGATACGGTGTGCCGCAGTTCTTAATACAGAATTGCGACCATCGATTTTGCCACCAGGGGCACTAACTTGAAAATAAAAGGAAAAGGGGGGCCTCTGATGGATATCAATCAAAAAGATCGTGCTGCGTTGAATGCAAAGCTTTGCCCCGATTGCGGGCAGCCGATCAGAAATTATTTTTTCGAAACGAACCGGCCATGGTGCAGGGCCTGCGATGTCTGGTTTGAATCTGACAGTTCAGGATGGGTTATCCGCAATCTCGGTGCAACCGATCAGTACAATGAGGATTGGGTTAAGATGGTTCGTGAAGACGGCTATTTTGCTTGAAAACACCCACCATTTGGGTGTCATCTTCGGAAACACGCTGCAATCCAGCTTGCCCACTGAATTACCTTGTACGCAATCGCTACACATACTATGAGGGTGCGCGTCCGAAAAATGCGTGATCCGATACGGGGTGCAACCCGGTTTGTGAGTAGCATCGGATACGGTCGGGGGTGATTGCACGCAGGCAAGGAAGCAGGCCAGGTTCATCGATTTAGAACAGGCAGCGCCGGGTCCGCATGCGCTCATGTGGTTTTTATTCAAATAGATTTGGGAAAGGCAAGTGAGATGGCAAACGATACGAAATATGGCGTGCTGATGTATGATGAGGCTTGGAAGGAATTAGGTAAAGCAGTTGCGCCTTACTTTCACGAGGGGGATATCGGAAAATATATCTATTGCAAGGATATTGTGCATCTTGGGCACTTTGTTGAATTGACGATCACGCCATCTCAGGTGTCGGAAAAAATCAAAAGTGAGATGAAAATTCAAATACCCTGCAAGTACATCAAATTCATCACGTATGGTTCTGAAACCGATCAAAAGAACATTGGTTTCACAAGTTAGGGATTCCAAGCGATTGCTGCGGCACTCCGGTATGGTGTCAAGAGTGCCGTTGGCCCTGCGTTCAAGGCTCTGACGCATCCACCTTCCGCAAGAAGGCGAGTATTGCCTCATTGCAGGCCACAGGCTGTTCGATCAGAATCTGGTGGCCGCCACCGGCGATCACGCGCAGGTTGGCCCTGGGGATACGCTCAGACAGGCGCGTGGCATTGGCCGGGGGAATCAGCACGTCCTCTGCCCCGGTCAGCACCAGCGTGGCGGCCGCGATGCGGTGCAGGCGGTCGTACGTATCGTGATTCGAAACCGCGTGCCACTGGCGTTTCAATATGTCCGTGCCGGGCGGGTACTTCGTGGAGACCGCGGCATATTCCTCGACAACCTGCGGCCGTTCCAGCATGGTCCGGGGTGCAAAAAAGGCTTCGGCAGCCTCTGCCCTGGCCGCAACGCTGCCCTCGAAGACCATGCGGCGAATCTTCTCGGTTACCTCTTCTGCGGCATTGACCATGTGCTCGCCACCGCAATGGGTTGCCACCAATATCAACCCCATCACGCGTTGCGGATACGCGATGGCGATTTCCTGCGCGATCATGCCGCCCAGTGACACCCCCAGCACATGTGCCCGCTCGATGGCCAGGGCATCCATGAGGTCGACCGTGTCCTGGGCCAAATCCTGTATGCTGAACGGTTCGCCTGAATCGCTGGAACGGCCAATGCCGCGGTTGTCAAAGGTAATGACCCGGTAATGGCCAGACAGGTCCGGCACTTGTGCATACCAATGGTCGGCATTGCTGCCCAAGCCGCGAATCATGATCAGCGGTTCGCCCGCGCCATGGCTCTCGTAATAGACGTTGCCTGTAGTGCGTTCAATGTGGGCCATCGGTCCACCTCCTTTTACTTATAATCTATAGTCTGGTTATGCACTCCGCTCCAGTGATTTTGGGCGAAGTGTTAAGTGTAAAGTTTGACGAACTCGTAAAAAGTCATGCCGCCATTTCGGTATAACAATCGGCGGCTCTTGGACGCGGCAGCACAATTTGCCCAAGTCCAATCAATATTGAGTAAATTCGTTCTTTGACAAATGGAAAAGGCAAATAAAAGGGCCCTAAACCGCCATGTTGGGCCTGTCGAGCCCTTCTGCGCGCTCGATTTGCCGCCGCGGCTCTGAATAAATTGAGCCCTGTGGCCTTTAGTACGGCGCAATAACGTACAGCCTTAAAGCCCCTTACCCGCAGCTTTTTCACTCCGGTTAATGCGTCGTAGTGCCTCATGGTTGCTTCCACACCGGCGCGCCACCGATACAAATCAATAAAATGGGCGGTGCTTTCGTATTGCCGCCGCACGGATAATCGATGATCTTTATCGCTGTATCGGAGAAAATAGTTCTTTTTCCCTGGCTGGACCGGGCAATCGTTTACATGGGGGCAGTTCGAGCACTGATCAAATTCAAATCGAACATTGTAACGTTTGGTTTTTTTCTTGTACGAGACGTGCACGGGGCGGTGACCGCAACAGCAACTGGTCACGCGTCCATTTTGGTCAAAGGCAAAACGGCTAAAATCGGATTTGCCAGGTTTCCGCGTTGGAGATACCACTTCGATGTGCTCGGCCTTGGCCGCTGCAACGTTGTCATCGCTGCCGTAAAGCGTATCGGCCAAAAGGATCTTCGGTTCTAATTGACGCTGCCGGGCATCTGCAATTGCAGGCAAAAGGGCTTGACTATCATGGTCGCAAGCTTTTTCAACCGCTACACTGGTAATCAGGTTCAGTGTTTGTTTCTTTTGATCTTTATTATCTATGCGGGTGAATGTCTCCATGACCTGGACTTGATATCCTTGGCCTTTGTGCCCGCTGTAAGTGGCATCAGGATCGGATGGGTTTTGCAAAGAGTTGGAAGGAATCTCGCCAGGCTTTTTTACAAGCACTTTGCTGGCATCTGCATCGACCTGCACATTGCACTGTTCAGCAAGTACACGTTGCATCAGCTTGTAGCTGTGCATGGCGCAAACTGCATCATGCCCTTTAAACAGCTCGATCAGGTCATATAAATCGGCGCTGACTTGCTGCAAGGTTTTGGCCGATTCGCTCGGCTTGGTCAGTGAAAAGGCGGCCAAAGCCTTATTGGACGCATATCGTGAGCGTAATTGATCACAAATGCCTTCAAACAGTTCAGAATGATGGCGCTTTAAATTGATCAAAAATTTGTGAATCGTGTGGCTGAAAATGCCAATGCGCCCAAGCCGTCGCATATTGGACTTGATATGCACCGAATCGATCCGCTGCTCGTCGGCATTGACGTTGAAGACCTTGGCCAATTTTTTGCTGAGGTTGTCGAAAATGACCTGGTCCAGACCATTTTCAATGAGCACCTGGCGCCAGTTCCATAAGGTCTTTTCGCTGACATACTTTGCGCTGTCGCTTTCTTCGGTGATATTCAACGCATAATGCCATTGAATGTTGAATGACAAATTTTCAATGGCTTGAACATCGCTCAAGTCCATAGTTTGCTGAAAAAGCAATACGCCCAAAACGGTATAAAGCTCTTTGCTCGGTGCTCCGAATCCATCCCTGAGAAATGGCGTAACTTTGTTGACCGGCAACTCACACAGCAGATGCTCCCGGAATAGTCCAGGCCAGCTTTCATCGAGCATGCGACGTCGCTTGGGGCTCAAAAAGCTCCACGAGTCGAACATCTCAATCTGTTTGTGATCTTTTATTCGTATCATGCCTTTTCCATTACAACTGGTTGATTTAATACTGATTACATACATCAACCGGAAGAAAATGACAAGAAGTATTTTGAATAATTATCAATAAATACAGCTTAGTACAGGAATCTACTTTTTACGAGTTCGTCAAGTTTAAAGTGTAAAGGGAGGCATTCTGTCGATTTGACATCCCTCCCCATGTTGTACGCTTTGACGTGCATGCTTTTTGAAGGTTAAAAATGACGATTACGTCGTGAGTTGTAGGGTAAACGCTGCCCACCATTATTGCCCAATCGATTGGATAGACACCGGAGCAAACATAGCGATGAAATCTTGAATACGGCCAATCGCAGAGGTGATTACTTACTGTAAGATAAATGGTGGGCGATGCCCACCCTACCTTGCTGTGGCGCGGACAACACGCCCGGCTCACATCACTACGTGCCAATCCCGAAAGTCGATTTCCAATAGGATAGATGCGCCATCGGTAGATTCCGTATTTGACATTCTATAATCCAGCGTCACTCTTATTTAATAGGTATTACAGTGATATGAACCTTTATACAAGGAAACACGCAAATGATACACTCAGCAAGGGAATTTTGGACAGTATTCCATGGCATGGTGCTGGGTTCACTATTTTTACTCTCATTTTCAGGGGTTATGGTGGGTCTATATAGTCTCAGGTCGGACTTGTTGACCCCACGAGGGGTGATCCAACGTATTCGCCTGCTGAAAATAGGAACCGTGGCCATGGCCATTACTTCTTGGTTAACCGTGATTACCGGCACCTATATCGTTTATCCCTGGTACCGGGCAAAACCGCCGGAGGGAGTATCCAATCTGCTTGATTACCCGCGGTCGTACTTGTTGTCTGTGCCGAATCTGGCCATTTTTCACACTTTGGGTATGGAATGGAAAGAGCACGTGGCTTGGTTCTCGCCGATTCTGGCAACAGTGGTGGCGTATATGATCTGGCGTTTCGGGGATCAAATAGCGGACCACCTTACCCTGCGGAACGCGATTGCGGTTTTTTTTATTACATCCTTTTCTGCCGCTGCAATTGCAGGCTTATTCGGGGCATTTATTGCCAAAGCGGCGCCGATCCTATAGCGCCTAGAGGTGCATCATGGGAAAAGTAAAATTATCGCGAGATCGACATATTCAACAGAGAACACCCACCAAAGTCGACGGGGCGATATCCGCGGCGATGCTGTCCAGTGGCATCGGTTGCCTGGTTATCGGTTTGCTGACGACTGGGGCGGTCATCAGTGAGTGGTTGAAAAACGCATTGAACTGGTGGAACCCGGCCGGGCCATTGTCGGGGAAAACAAGTGTGGGCGTCATTGTTTGGCTGATTGCGTGGGCGGTATTTCACAGTGTATGGAAAGGTCAGGAAACAGAATTGAAAAAAACATTCACCATCAGCTTGATCTTGATCGCCATAGGATTTGCGCTCACATTTCCTCCGGTGTTCGAAGCGTTTGAATGATGCGGGCCGGCACCCGGCGGTGCTGAACCTCACGTTGTAAAAACGGCCGAGCCCGTCGGCGGCAACATTGCCGCAGGCGTTTCGATCGTTTAACAGGTGGCTTTCAGCACCGCGCAGTGCAAGCGAGGTCCGGTGATGCGCAAGGGCCATGGCGACTATCGGCCGAGCATCCTGGAATAGAGGCGTGCTTTGATCGCATGGGCAGGAGGGCAGTTTGGGGCTGACCGATGCTTCCTCATGCGAATGAACGCGTGAACAAATCCTTGATCGCCTGGCGTCCGGTTTCAGTCAGGTTGCGGGTCCCTGTTCCCACGAAGGTCGTATGTTCCACCTTGGGCAGGTCTTCCACCCAGGTATTGTCCTTCCACGTATACCACTGGTTGCGCTCCTGGTCGAAAACGCTCAGCGGCCGGTTGAACAGCTTGGCCAATTCAGCGGCCCATCCGGTACCGCCTTTGACGGTGTCGTCCGGCTGAATCCAGCCCACGGTGAATACCTGCAAGCCGCTATTCACCATGTGAAAAATCGATTGGAAGACCTTGCGGATCTTGTCGATTTCGGAGTAGGTGCGGTTCATGCGGATGGAGACGATCTCCATGCTGATGTCGCCTTTTTTCAACTCTTCGGGTGAAAGAATAACGATGCCTTTGGCTCTTGCCGGCTGGTGTCCTTCGAATGAGTAGTTGACCTCACGGATGCCAAACTGTTCCGCTTGCCGACCAAATTCGGCTTCTGTCCCGCGATGGCCGCCGCCGTAAAATGTAAACTGATCTGATTGGGTCATTAGGTTCTCCTGTGTACTGCGTCTAAAATTTTGATGTCCTCCGCCCCGATAAGCGGAGCATCGCCTTTATACCGCCATGGCGCATTATTCAAGTGAATTTCGCAATAAAGTCAAGTTAAAGGAAAATCGGGTAAGGGTTAGTCGCTGCCCTTCTCGCCTGTTTCGATGCGGATCAGTTTGCCATTCTGAAAAAAGAGGTAGCGGATGAACTGCGTCGAGCCGGGATTATAGGTCCAGCGCTCCATGCGGATCGGCCCAATGATCAGTTTGGGGGCCAGATAGCGCTCGGTTTCGTAATCGAACAATTGTGAAATAGCGCTTCTATGACCTTCTTCCCATCTTTCGATGTGGTCGGGATCGCCGCATTTGTTCTGAACCTGGTCGATGAAGGCGCCGATTGAAACAATGCGGCCCTGGCAGCGGATAGATCGGTCGGCAACAGCGTTGCCGCTGAACATGAGGCCCGGCAACAGGGCCAATAGCCCCATCAGCCAAGGCCAGGCGCGTCGTCTGTCGCGTGCGGCCAGCGGTATGGGCGCGGCAACGGCATCTTTCGGTACACTCATGGTCATCTGACGGTCGGATAGCCGTATCGATAATCTATGCATGCATCACACTAACCATTTTTTGTGGATGCATCAAGCGTCGCCATTCATTCAGCGGTCCAGGATCTGGATCACTTTTGCAGCCAGGTCTTTCATTGAAAATGGTTTCTGGATGAAGTGCAGGCCCTTTTGCAGCACCCCCTGTTTGAAAATGACATTCTCGGTATATCCGGACATGTAAAGGACTTTGATGTTCGGTTGAAACGGCAGGATCCGATCGTACACTTCGGGACCCTTGATTTCCGGCATGACAACGTCGGTCACAAGCAAATCGATGGCGCCTGCATGATCGCGCGCAATGGCGACCGCCGCGGCCCCCTCGGCGGCTGCGTGCACCGTCAGCCCCTGGCAGGCGAGCATGGTGCAGGTCACCTCTCTTACGGCCGCATTGTCCTCGACCACCAGCACCGTGGCCGGCGCGTGCCAAGCGCGTTGTGGTGCACTATCAGCTGGCTCGGCAATGGCTTTGGGAACTTGCGCGCTTTGGGGCAGGTATATTTTGAAGGCGGTGCCTTGGTTCGGTTCGCTGTAGACCCAGATATGACCTTTGTGCTGCTTGACGATCCCGTAAACGGTGGAAAGCCCGAGCCCGGTGCCGCTTTCTTCATCTTTGGTGGTAAAAAAAGGTTCGAAAATATGATCCAGGATGTCGGCTGCCATGCCCCCGCCTGTGTCGCTGATGCCAATCATGATATAAGCGCCGGGGAAAACCTCGGGTTTTGCGGAATGATAGGCCTCATCGATTTGCATCGGGGTCGTTTCAATCGTCAGTGTGCCGCCTTGGGGCATCGCATCGCGGGCGTTGATCACCAGGTTCAGCAAAATTTGCTCCAGCTGCGAAAGGTCTGCGCTGATCATGCAAGGCTGATGGGACAGGCTCAAATCGATGGCGATATCCTCACTGAGCATGCGGCGCATTAATTTTTCAAACCCGCGGATCACCGCGTTGACATCGAGCACTTTGATCTCGAGCATCTGTTTGCGGCCGAAAGCCAGCAACTGCCGGGTCAGATTTTTAGCGCGGTTGGCCGCTTCAAGGATCTGCAACAGGTGGTCGCCGTGAGGCTGCGCGATGGTTTGTTGGCTCTGGAGCAGTTCGGCATATCCGATAATGACCGATAAGAGATTGTTAAAATCGTGGGCGACACCGCCGGCCAATCGGCCCACGGCCTCCATCTTTTGCGACTGGCGCAACTGGGCTTCCAGGTCGCGCCGATTTTTTTCCGCTTGATTGGCCTCGGTGAGATCCTGCCCGATGCTGATTTTGGTGCCGTCCGACAGGGCGCTATTGATCCAGAAGGTTTCCAGGACCGTGCCATTGCGCGTGTGGCTGGGAAAGAGCTCCCAGCGGCTCTGGGCACTGTGCACGAAATGGGCGACCGCCCGGCGCTCTTGCGGGTCGGGGTACATGGCCGTCATGATGTCTTGCAATTGGGCCTCGGCCAAGGTCCATCCGAATGCTTGTTCCCAGGCGCGGTTGACCCATTGCAGGCGGCCGTCGGCCGCCATGGACACGATCATCAGGGGGATATTGTCCATAATGGTCTGCAGCAGTTCTTTTTTGCGCTGCAGGCGCTCTTCGGACATTTTTTTATCAGTAATATCAAAAATAACACCTTGAAAGTGGGTGATCCTGCCTTGGTCATTGCGTCGGATCAAGGTGCGGTCCTCCATCCAGCGGATGGCGCCCTGCCGGGTGATAATGCGATACTGCTGGGTGTAGGAGTCTTTCCTTTTGGCTTTGATGTGGCCGAGAATATCAGTGTTGAGACTTTCCAGGTCGCCGGGATAAATGATGTCGGTAAAATTGAGCCGGCCTGCGATGAAATCCTCGGCGCGATAGCCGCACAGATCAAGTACGTTGTCGGAAATCATCTGCACTGGCCAGCTCGGTGCGAATTTCCACAGGCACGCCACCATGGGACTGGCATTAACGATTTCACGGATTTCCTGGTACTGGTTTTCGGCGTTTTTGTGTTCCGTGATATCGGTGATGATGCCTTCTATACCAGTGACGCTGCCATTGGGCCCATAAACGCCGCAGCCTTGTTCCCAGACCCATTTTTCCGCATTGGTACTGGTGCGTATGCGGTATGTGGCCTGAAAAGGGCGGTTGTTCGCCAAGGCGGTTTGAATCGTTTCCCATACCTGCTGGCGATCGGCCGGGTCGATCAGGTCAATATAAAAAAAGGATCGGTTTGCGGTGACCTGTTCGGGTGTGTAACCGGTCAGGCTGCGCGTGTTCGCGCTGACGAAGGTCATCGGCCGTCCGGGGTCGTTGACGCTGCGATAGACCATGCCATTCAAGTTCTCGACCAGCATGGCAAACCGCTGATCGCTCTTCTGGGCGGATCGTTCCGCGGCTCTGATATGGCCCACATCTTTTTTTAAGATGAGATAGAGAAAAAGCGCGGTGAACGCCACAAAAACCCAGCCTTTGACAGTCTGCAAGGTGGTCAGCATGCCGGGGGCGAACGGCGCGCTGAGGATAGCAATGAGCTGATCTGAGAATAGAATCCACAATGCACCGAGCAGGGCGTATTTCAAGGTGATCTTGATTTCATGCGATACTATCATGGATGACTGCTTTCGATGGATGTCTGCGTTTGGCCGTTTTTAGCCAAATGCGGCGGGTTTGTCCATGGTTATAACTTTGCTGAAACTGGAATGGATTGTTTACCTGGCCATTTCGCGATAAGAAGGCTCCTGGAGTCTTCGTAGGACTGCCGCTGTATCCATTCGTTACGACACAGGCGACCTGATGAGTTCCCAAACAGCTAAAATCGTCCGTCTTGCAGGTGTGGGTGACATATTGTTGGAGAGAAGTCTCCGCGCCCGGCATATCACTATTTCGGTCAAACCTTTCAAGGGCGTGCGGATAGCCGTTCCCCGCGGCGTTTCCTTCCAGGAAGCCTTGGCTGTCGCGCAATCGAAAGCGGTGTGGCTGCAAGTGCATTTGGCGCGTATGGCATCTATTGAATGTGCATTGCGCGAACGCAAAAAAGAACCGGCCATCGACCGCGTCCAGGCGCGGCGCTGGCTGCTCGAGAGGCTCGCCGATCTGGCCAGGATGCATGGGTTCAGCTATAATAAAGCCTCTGTACGTAATCAGAAAACGCGTTGGGGCAGTTGCTCGCACAAGAACAACATCAGTCTCAACCTTCACTTGGCGCAATTGCCCGAAAGACTGGCTGACTACACCATTTTACACGAACTGGTTCATACACGCGTGAAAAATCATGGCCCGCTGTTCTGGGCAGAGTTGGGCAAATATATCCTCGATCCTAAAAAGCTGGACCGGGAACTCAACCAATATTGGATGGTTTTGGTAGACGCGCAGTGATGGTTTGTGCCAAGCAAGACAACTTGCGGGAATAACGGTCAGCGGTGATCATGCCTGCCCTCTGGATCACACGGCGGGCGGGGGCATGTGCCGTTGAGGACTTCATTGATCTTTTTGCCGAGTTGTTCGATGCTGAAGGGCTTTTGAATGAATCCGGCGCATCCGCGCGCCACGATCGCTTCGGCTTGCTCGCTGAGGCTGTAGCCGCTGGAAAGCAGCACTTTCACATCCGGCCGGATGGTTTTGAGTCGGTCGAGTACGGCACCACCGCCTAAATCGGGCATGATCATATCCAGCAGAACCATATCGATGTCCCTACTGGTTTGCGCGAAAGTTGCGATGGCGTTATGGCCGCCCAGTACGGCAATCGCTTCGTAGCCGAGTTTTTCGAGCATGTTACGGCTGACCTCCAGAACCGTATCTTCATCGTCGACGACCAGGATTGTTCCCGCGCCATGGGCAACCGTGTACAGCGGGTCTTGTTTGGCCACGGGACAGTCGGAGGCGGGCAAATAGATGTAGAAGGTGGTACCTTCACCGAGCCGGCTGCTGACGTCGATGGCGCCATCGTGGTTTTTGACAATACCATACACCGAGGCCAGTCCTAGCCCCGTGCCCCGTCCGATCTCCTTGGTGGTGAAAAAAGGTTCGAAAATTCTTTGCTGCGTTACCTCGTCCATGCCGATGCCCGTATCGGTGACTGAAATGCGGACGTAGCGACCGGCGGCAATGCCGTAGGGCCTGACAAATTCTTCGGATAACTGCACGTTGCCGGTTTCCAGGAATATGATGCCCCCTTCGGCCATGGCTTGCCAGGCATTGATGAATAGGTTGAGCAACACTTGTTCGATCTGGCTCTGATCGGCCATGATCGTCCAAAGGGGTTCGGCCAGCTTTTCGACAATCCGGATCTCTTTGCGGGTGCGCCCGAACATGCCCGTGGTGATGTGGATGACCTGATTCATATTGAGCGCCTGAACCTGGTATTTGCCGCCGCGGGCAAAGCCGAGCAGCTGACGGGTCAGATCCGCGCCAGCCGCCACGCACGATTCGATGCTTTTAAGTTTGTCGTGGTGGCGGCCCCCGGGGCTGGTCGTGAGCAGCATCAAGGAAACATTGCCCTGGATGCCCATCAGCAGATTATTGAAATCGTGGGCCACACCGCCGGCCAGGGTGCCGATACCCTCCAGGCGCTGGATTTGCTGTAAACGCTCTTCCAATTTTTTCTTTTCATGTTCCGCGGCCAAGCGTTCACTGATGTCCAGCACAACGCCGCGGAAACCGAGCGGCTCGCCTTGGTGGCCGGTGATCAGGGCGACCGAGGCCTCCACCGTTTTGTGGGTTCCGTCTTTGCGGATCAGGTTGAAGCGGGACAATTTTTCCGGAATGCCGGTTTTGTAGATAGCCCTGAAGCGGCGCTGCAAAGAATCGATGGTTTCCGGGGCCATGTAGCGGCGGAAGTTCAGCCCGACCATCTCCTCTTTGGAAAAGCCGATGATTTTACAATAAGGGTCATTGAAAAAGACGATATTGCCGGAAAGATCCAGCTCATAGTAGCCGTTGTCCATGTTTTCTATGATCGAGCGATACTTTTCCTCGCTTTTCCGGATCACCTCTTCATTGGCCTTGCGGGTTTCGAACGCAAGCCGTAATTGCTGATTGGATTGCTCCAGTTCGCAAGTGCGTTCGCGCACCAACGTTTCCAGCTGGGTTTGATAGCGCAGCAGCTTGATTTCGCTGTTTTTGCGGTCATTGATGTTGCGCAGAGAGCCGACTATGCCGACCGGCTGTCCTTGGGCGTTGTACTTGAGAGCCGCGGTGATGGCGCAATAAAGCAATGTGCCATCTTTGTCGCGCAGGCGGATTTCATAATCGGTCACTTTGCCATCGGCACGTATGGCATCGACGAAGGCCGTACGCTCGGCAATCTCTTGATACAGGTCGTCCATCCAAATTCCGACCAATTCCTGGCGTGTATAGCGGGACGATTTTTCGATCGAGGGACTGAGCTCGACGATCTGGCCGTCCAGGGTGGTTTCATAATAGACATCCTGGATGTTGTTGAAAATGTGGCGATACTTTTCTTCGCTGGTACGCAAGGCTTGCTTCATACGCGAAAATGAATCGGCCGTTTCCTGAATCTCCTTGAAGATCGAGCCGGAGACATGGTCCTGGCTCAGGTCGTGCTCTTTGATCGCAACCGCTTCTTTTTCCAGTTCGGACAGGGGGCGGACGATGCCGCGCACCGATACGAGGCCGATGAGGGTGGCTATGATGGAAATACCGATCGCCATGAGTATGCCGGCCTGCCGGTTTTCCTGAATGGCGCCCAGGTAATCGCTTTCCGGCAGATACACGCCGACAATCCAGGGCCATTGAGGATCGCGAAAAGGAGCGAACATGGCATTGTAAGGCATGCCGTCATGCACAAAACGGGCAAAAACAGGCGCTGCCAAATGAATGCGCCCGCTATCGTCGTGCGCCCATGCAACGGCCTCGTATGCGGTTTTACCGATGGCGTCCGCCATTTCATGAATTTTGACCAGTCGCAGGTTGCCATCCTGCTGCGCGTATTTCAGTTTTTCCGGATCATGAAAAGCGACCACGTCGTTGTTGTTGTTGAACATGAAGGCGCGGCCGTTTTTGCCGATGCGCAAAGAAGCAATGAACGATGAGAGTTGATCGATTTCAATATCGACCCCTACGATGGCCTGAAGGTGATCGCGATCGCCTTTGCGGTAGACAGGGCCCGCAATCGTGATGCCCGGTTTTTGAGAGGTGTAAAAGATGTAGGGGTCGGTCCAGACGATTGCGTTTTGCGTCGAGGCGCTTTGGTACCAGGGGCGGGACCGGGGATCAAAGGCGTCTTGCGGATCGGTTTGCTCCACGAGAACGCGCCTGTCGGATCCACGGAATCGCAGGCGCACATGCCGCCGGTCGCCGCCATGCTGAATGATTTTGGTGCGATACCCGTCCGGTGAGTGGTCCTCGCTCCGGTTGACGTAAAAAAAATCACCATTGGGCGCGCCCACGTAGATGCCTGAAAAATGAGGATACATGGCCAACTGGTCCAAAAAATACTTTTCCAGGACTGCCAGTTGCCCCTGATTGCTGCCGACCACTTCAGAGGTCATCAACCGTCCGGTGAGGTGGGCGGCGCCCTGCGCCAGGGCCAGGTGATGGGCCGACTGGGTCATGGTCAGGTCGGCGATATTCAGCATGATATCGCGTGCGTGACGGAGCAGCACCTTTTCGGACGAAATGTAGCTCGAGGACGTGATAATGATCTGGGTGCCCCAGATGAGCCCTAAAATTCCGAGGATCAGTGCCCAGCGAACTGAAATCTTCATATGGCCTCTGCGTACGGACAGTCGACGGATGGCAATGTAAGATCTTCGATGGAATCGGGTAAGCGACCTTATCTACACAGGAAAGGCAGGGGTGTCAATAAAAGCGGCATTTCAACAGGGTAACCGCATTTGCGTGTGGGCGCATTTCAGAAACGGAACATCGTTCTACCCTACGGGTGAAACGCGGTGCCGTGCGCAGTGGTGCGTCTCACCTGATTCGTCATTCACTTAGGATGTCGTGCAGCGAACGTCACTCTCAGGGTGCAATTTTATCGCATTTGAGATATTAATAACCTGAAAACTGCGTTGTTGCGCGACACACCGAAACACTGGAGAACAGTCCGATGCGCTTGGATAGCAATCCCATATTCCGAAAAATGATCACGCCCTGGTACGACAGCAACACGGCTTGCTGGATCCTGATAACCGTGCTGATGGGGCTTGCGATTTTCAGTTGGACGGGTATTCGCGTGGCGCTCGCGCATGGCGATTACCAGGCGTATGTCTGGGTACCCGGCATGTTGCTGGCCTTGTGCCTGCTGGTGGCCGTTTCGGTGGTCTACCGTATGATCCGGCGTTTTTACGATCGGCAGGTCCAGAACACAAACCTGTGATTTGCAACCCGCCACGCAACTGTTCGCTCCCTTATTGCCGCTTCAGAAAATCGGTGTAACTCATGTCCAGATAGCTGTTGGTGTGGATGTACTTGAGCATGGGGAGCAATTTGTCCGCCTCGATATACCCCGGCCAACGGGCAATGTTCTCACCACTTTCGGACAGGAAACGCAGGTCGGGGACGCCTCCCACGCTGTGGCTGGCGGCAACTTTGGGCAGTTTTTCGGAATTGATGCGCACAGGTATGTAGTTGCTGTTGATATAATCGACCACTGCTTTATCGATAAACGTCCCGGCGTCCAGTTTGCGGCAATACGTGCACCAATCGGTATAGAAGTAGAGCAGGAACTTTCGGGATTGATCAGGCCGCTTTTCTTTCTGGGCTTCTTCGAAGCTCAGCCATTTGATGGCCGGTTGCTGGGCCTGTACGGCGGGTGATCCCCAGACAGCGAAAAGGGACAAAACAATACATAAGTTTATCAGATATTTCATGGTGGCATCCTTAAAAAGAAAAATAGGACAGTAGCCGCATTTTGTCCGTTATCAGCAATAAACCGGTAACGATCAGCAGCACTCCGGCACTCACGTTGATCCATCGTATGATTTTGGCGGCTCTGCGTACGAATGTCATCAGAAGATGGATAACCGCCGACAGTATGATGAAGGGGAGGGCTACGCCGCCTGAAAAAAGGGCCAGCAGCCAAATTCCCTGGCCGACGGTATCTTGATTGCCGGCCAAAATCAAGATCGAACCGAGCAGCGGCCCGATACACGGGCTCCAACCGGCTCCGAAGGCCATGCCGACAAAAAATGCGCCCAAAAAGTGCACGGGTTTGTGATCGAGATGGAGACGTTTGTCCATCTGCAGGGCGCGCACTTTCAATATCCCTACCAGGTGTAACCCGAACAGGGTAATGATGATTCCGCCCCCGATGCGGATATACTCCTTGATGCCCTGCAAAAGGACGCTGAAATATGCCGCCGTGGCGCCCAACGCGATAAATACCAGAGAAAAGCCCAAGACGAACGCAATGGTGCTCAATATGATTTTGCGGCGCATGCCGGTGACCGTCGCCTGGACCAGATCATCCATCGACACACCGGTGATGAAAGAAAAATACGAGGGCACCAGCGGCAATATGCAGGGTGAAAAAAAGGAAAGCAGCCCGGCCAGAAATGCAGCGCTGTATTTGATCTCTTCGAAGAGCATAGGCTTATACGATCATGACGGGCGGCCCAGTCGGGGGGGCCGGCGCCATCGCAGCAATACCATAAATGCAATGGCCAGCAGGACCAGATCCCTGAACAGGTCGAGATACAAGTTGCTGTTGGCCGAGTTGTCGAGTGAAAAACAGCCGCATTGGATATCCAGACCTCGATAGGCACTGTAGGCCAGCGCCCCTGTGAAGACAATGAACAAACCAACGGCCAGCAGGGCACTGCCGCATACCAGCCGGCCACAGATCAGGCAAATGCCACAGACCATTTCGATCCATGGCAGCAGCAGCGCGGCACTGTTGACCCAGCCTGGCGGCAGTATCTGGTAATTGCCGATCGCTTCGGCAAATCCGGCCGGGTTGAGAATTTTATCCCAGCTGGCATAGATGAAAACAGCGCCCAGCAGGATTCGCGCCGCTGTTTCCAGTAGAATTTTCGGGTTTTTGAGTGAACTCAGGTCCATGCGCGTCTTTGTACCACCTCAGGGTATTCCGTTAACCAACTTTTCCCAGGGCTTTCGAACGATCGGTGGCGGCTTGGACGGCATCGATCAGCAGGCCGCGCAGGCCGCCCTTTTCCAATGCATGCAGCCCCGCAATAGTCGTGCCGCCCGGCGAGGTGACCATATCCTTGAGTTGCGCGGGATGCAGATTGCTTTCCAATTGCATCCGCGCAGCCCCCATCAGGGTTTGCGTGGCCAGCAGCAGCGCTTCGGCCCGTGGCAGGCCGACATTCACGCCGGCATCGGCCAGCGCATCGATCATCATAAACACATAGGCCGGACCGCTGCCGCTCAAACCGGTCACCGCATCCAACAGATGCTCGGCCCCGATGATCATGCAGCGCCCCACTGATTCGAAAATGGCTTTGGCCAGGGCCAGGTCGTCGGCACCGGCATGCGTGCCGGCGGTGATGGCCGTCGCCCCCTCTTTGACCGAGACGCAGACGTTGGGCATGGCGCGAATCAGCCGCAAGGGCTCATCGGTCAGTGCCGTAAAGGTGGCCAGCGGCACGCCGGCGGCAATTGAAATGACCAGCTTGGAGCGGTCGAGCGCCGTGATGGCCTCCTTGGCCACCGCACCCAGGACCTGGGGTTTGACGGCAAATATGACGATGTCCGCATCCAGGATGACCGCCCGGTTGTCCTGGGAGGTGCGGACCCCGTGGGTCTTTTCCAGCGTCAGCAATCTTTCGGCGCTGACGTCCGAACAGTACAGGTGCTGCGGTTTGGCCAACCCGGACCCGATCAGACCGCTGACCAGCGCCATGGCCATGTTGCCTGACCCGATGATGCCGATGGTTTTGTTTTGGAGCATCTTTAAGCTCTCTTTGGCCGGCCCCGCCGGCTGTTAGGCGTAAAGTCTATGGCAATGGCCGATTCAATGGCAGGCGCTTTTACGCGCATCGTTTTTCACGAAGGGTCTCAATGCCTGAGAATTATCCATACAAGACGCTACTTTATGTTTTAGGTGATTTTTGTCAATGAAAAATGAAGGAGAACCGCTTCTTGACCGGCCATTGCGCAGCGGTTATGAATGGGTAGCCATCCGGTTGTTTCGTTCCGGCAACGATTTGCATTAAAGGAAAAGATACCAATGGCCGATACGCTGACAGGGTGAGCCACAAGGTACTCTGAAGCCCGGGCATTGCGGAATCAGGATTTCCGTTGGCCTTTATCGATTAAAGTCATATTATAGACTATCACTATTCCGGCCCAGCCGGTTTCTCTTTCAGGAGCGTACTTTGAGATCGAACCTCTTCTGCGTTTCGGCCATACGTGTCACCACGGCGGCCGCGCTGCGTCTTTTGCGCATGGTAAGTGTTCTCACGGTGGTCATCGTGCTTGTTTCTCCGGTCGGCAGCCGGGCGGAAGATCCCGCGCCGCTTTCCGCGAACGTCGAAACCGCCCTGGATTATTTGATCGCTTTAAGTTCTTCGACCGATGGCACAGGGCAGGTCGATCTCGTGCAAGTCGCCCCCCTGGCCGCATTCATCCGGGAGGCGCCTGCGATGACCGCCTTCACGCCCGGCGAGCGCAGGGACGCGAAAGGTTCCTTTATCACTTACCGCGTCAATCGGTCGCTCCCGGAAATCATTCGATATATGTACAATCGAAAGATACCTGAAGGGGCGGTGAACCCTTCTTCAATCGATCATTCTTTCTGGAAAGAGCAGCCCGGGTGCGGGCAAGACGCGTCCGAGATATGGAAAGCGTTGCATACGCTCAGCGAGCCCGTGATTGCAAAAGGGCTGGTAAGGGAATTCATATCGCCGGATATTCATACCGGGGCCTATTACGAGTACGATCTGTTGCGAACTTTCCTGCTTTATCGCCAGGGATCTTCGCGGGCGGTAATCTCTTTGTCCAATCAGGTCGGTACTTCGGAGGTCGGGCGTAAAGGTTTTATCGTCGGCGACGATCAGGATTGGAATTATCTGTACACGCAGGAAAAAGGCTTGAACAAAGCCGGTCTGGGATGGGTCAAGTCCAGAATTTACACTTTTTTCTCCGTGTGTTTTTACATTGAGGACGATGCGCGGCCAGGTGTGGTTCAAATCGGTGTTTTTCAATGGTTGGGCGCGGGTGCGGTCGGCCTCAATCTGGTCGATTCCCATCACATCCAGAATGGATTGAAGCGGTATGCCGAGCAGTTCAAGGGCATGCTGGAATCCGCGCGGATGCCGGAGCCGATGGTGCTCGAGAGGATGTACACCACGCTCGATGACACTCCGGAAGCGATTTTGAGGGAAAAGGCTTTGGATGTGATCCGCCACATCAAGCACAAAGCGGCCAATGACCGATCGCTGGCCGGAAATGATGCCATCCGGGAGATGGATGAAAAAGCCTATATAGAACGGATGGACAAAAACAAGCTGCTCAGTATTCTCATGCGGGAATATGTTAAATTCTGCTTGGGTAAGGAGACTCCCTTGACCCCCGAATTCGGGTCGCGTTCGATGACAGCACCGCTTCCGGAAAACACCCGCCTGCACCGCGATTCGGTAGGCATCGCGGTCGCTCTGACGCAAGATCACTGAAGGCACTACCTACCGCAACCCACGAAAAATCTTGACTTATCCATTCCTTTCGCCTTATCTTGCCATCTGAGTTGCCCTGTGACATTGGTGGCCGGGGCACAATGATTGCGACGATTCAACCCGGGTTCAAAGGATGCGATACCCTTATGTATTTTATCGGATACCTCATCAGAGCCATGGCCAACATCCTGAATATGGTGTTGACCATTTATCTTTGGATCATTATCGCGCGGGCGGTCCTGTCCTGGGTCAACCCCGATCCCTACAATCCTATTGTACGCTTTATCCATAATGTCACGGAACCGGTGCTCGGCAAGCTTCGCTCGAAAATGCCTTTGTATTTCGGCGGCATGGATTTTTCCCCGATGATCGTCATCCTGATCATCGTGCTGCTGACCAACTGGTTGGTGCCGAGCCTGGATCAGCTGGGGCAGGGATTGTTGCGTCAATAGCACGCAAGAAGAGGATTTGACATGAGTCTAACCCCCTTGGATATTCAGCAGCAACAATTCCGGGTTCGTTTTCGCGGGTTCGATGTCCGCGAGGTGGATCGTTTCCTGGAGCATCTTTCCGAAAATGTCGCGGCCTTGCAAGGCGAAAACAAGAGCCTCAAAGAGGATCTGCGACGACTCAAATTGGAAACCCAAGGGTACAAGGAGCGCGAAGAAACCTTCAAGCGGGCCATGTTGAACTCGCAAAAAGTTTTGGAGCAGATGAAGGATAACGCACGCAAATCGGCCGAGATCATTATCGCCGACGCGGAGGTCAAGGCCGAGAGAATCCTGAATCGGGCCCACAACCGCCTATCTCAGCTGCATGAGGATATTGCCGAACTCAAACGGCAGCGCATGCAGATCGAAGTGCAAATCCGTTCCGTCATCGAATCCCATTCTAAATTGCTCGAGCTGGGCAAGGAGAGCATGGATGCGCTGGATGAATCCGACGGTAAAGTGGCCGTGCTCAAACAACCACCGAGCACATTAAGTTAAACCTTCCTGCCTTCCGGCCGATAATAAATGTGGTTTAAGGACCTTTTTTAACAAAACAGGATCCACTTCGGTGACGTCGGGAAAACAGCCACGTTTCTTGTCATCAAAGACAAGGTCCTTGCGTCGTTTTCATTGGCACCGGGTAATGATTCGCTACCTCCAGGGAGTTGCAAATGGCCAAAATTGATGCTTTTTTCAAATTGATGCACGAGCAGAACGCTTCGGATTTGCACTTGATGGCCGGACAGCCACCTGCCTTACGCGTGCACGGCGACATAGAGCGCGTCAAGTACAAGGTTCTGGGCAATGACGAGTTGCGGGCGATGCTGTATGAAATTGCCGCCGAAGATAAGATCAAGACGTTCGAAGAAACCGGCGATGTGGATTTCGGCTATGAGATTCCCGGATTGGCCCGTTACCGGGCCAATTTTTTTATGCAGAAAAACGGTGTGGGCGCGGTATTCAGGGAAATTCCAAGCACCATCATGACCTGCGAACAGCTCGGGTTACCATCGGTAATCGCCAAGCTGGCAACATTGCCGCGCGGTCTGGTCATTGTCACCGGTCCCACGGGTAGTGGCAAATCGACCACCTTGGCGGCCATTATCGATGAGGCCAACCGCCAGCGCGCCGATCACATCATCACCATCGAAGATCCAATCGAATTTGTACACAAAAGCCAGGGCTGCCTGGTCAATCAACGTGAAGTGGGCATTCATACCAAATCCTTTTCAGCTGCTTTGCGCGGCGCATTGCGTGAAGACCCGGACATCATTCTGGTCGGCGAAATGCGCGATCTGATCACTATGAGCCTGGCCATCGAGGCGGCTTCGACCGGCCATCTGGTTTTTTCCACCTTGCACACCACCAGCGCCGCTAAAACCGTCGACCGCATCGTCGAGGTTTTTCCGGCCCAGGAGCAGGGCCAGATCCGCTCCACATTGTCCGACGGCATCCGGGCCATCATTTCACAAACGCTGTTCAAACGGATCGATAAAAAGGGCCGCATACCCGCGCTGGAAATTCTGATCGCCACCCCCGCGGTGCGCAATCTGATCCGGGAGGCCAAGTCGCACCAGATCGCTTCCATGATTCAGACAGGCAAGAAATATGGCATGCAGCTGCTCGACGATGCCATTATGGAACTGTTCAACAAAGGCAGGATCAGCTCGGAAGATGCGTACAACAAGTCCAACGACAAAGGGCGTTTCAGACCGCTGCTCAGGACGCCACCCACGGATTTCACCGAAGCGTGATGAAGGGCTGATAGACCCTTTGTCCGTGGTCCGTACCCGCGCAATATTCGGAGGATCGCTATGAAAAAGCAAGAAATCGAACACCTGCTCACCCGCATGCTCGACTCGCATAGCAATGTGTCTGACCTGAACATCACGGTCGGGCGACCGCTGCAGGTCGAAAGCGCCGGTGAGCTGTTGCCCGTGGACATACGACCGCCGGTTAAAAGTTTGACCCCTTTCCAAACCGAAATGGTGGCCTTGAATTTGATAGACGGCGATCGCCGCCTGACCGAAACGCTCCTGCGCACCGGTTCCTGCGATCTTTCCTACAGCTTGCCGGGCAAAGCGCGTTTTCGCGTTAATATTTTTGCCCAATCGGGCCATATTTCGATTGTTTTGCGCCAACTGGAATCCAAAGTACCCACCATCCGCGATATGCAATTGCCCGAGACTTTTCAGGAGATGGGCAAGGAACTCAATGGGATCATTATATTTACCGGTGCCACCGGCACCGGTAAAACCACGAGTCTGGCGGCCATTCTCGAGGAGATCAACGAACGGCGGGCCGTGCATGTGGTCACGTTGGAAGATCCCATCGAATATCAGCACCCTCACAAGAAAGCGACCTTCAACCAGCGCGAGTTGGGGCGCGATTTCGATAGTTTCGCCAATGGCCTGCGCGCCGCTTTGCGCCAGGCGCCCAAAGTCATCCTGGTGGGTGAAATGCGTGATCGTGAAACTGTCGAAATCGGCCTGACTGCCGCGGAAACCGGCCATCTTGTGTTGAGCACCTTGCATACGGTGGATGCCGGGCAAACGGTCAACCGCATACTGGGCATGTTCACCAACGAGGAGGAAAAACAGGTGCGCATCCGGCTCGCGGACACCCTCCGATGGGTGGTCAGTCAGCGTTTGCTGCCCAAAATCGGCGGGGGCCGTGCGCCGGCTTTCGAAATTTTGCGCAGCAACCTGCGGGTCAAGGAAGCCATCTTGAACGGTGAATCCGACGGCAAGACTTTTTACGAGATGATGCAGGCCGGCCGGCCGTTCGGCATGACGACATTTGACGATTATATCGTCGATCTATACGAGCAGGGGCTGGTGACCCAGGAAACCGCCTTGGCGTACGCGTCTCACAAAGCTGCGGCCAGTCGCGGCATTGACAAGGTTAAAAGTGCGCGCGGCGAGGCCACTACCGACATTAAGGATTTGGAACTGGATCGCGGATACGGGCGATCAAGATGAAGCGAGAAAACTCATGGAAGTGACTTGCCAGAATTGCCAGGGGAAATTCAAGATAGCCGATGATAAAATACCGGGGGGTAAAACCGTAGCCGTCAAATGCCCGCGCTGCCAGACACGCATCAGCGTGGCGCGTCCGGATAAAAAAGAGCAAAAGGCCGAGGCGGTCTTCGACGACCTGTTCGATTTTGCCGAAGATGAAAGTGACACCGGCTATGATGCGGCTGAAAAGCCCTTTGATTTCATCGAAGAAGAAGGCAAAACGGCGCTGTTGTGCGAACCGGACGCTTTGATCCGCCAGAAGCTCAAACCAACGCTCAACGTGATGGAGTACCATATCAGCGAAGTTCACAACAGCCGTGAAGCTTTGAAAAAGATGCGTTATCACACGTATGACCTGATTCTCCTGGATGAAACTTTCGATACAACCGATCCGGATTCCAATGCCGTTTTAATTTATCTTGAACGGATGGGAATGGAGACGCGCCGCAATATCTTCGTTACCCTGCTGACCACGCGTTTTCGTACCATGGATAACATGGCCGCCTTTCAGAAAAGCGTCAATATGATCCTTAACCTGCGCAACATCGATGATTTTGACAAGATCATTCAGCGCGGCATGGCGGACTATGGGCTTTTCTATAAGGTCTTCAAAGAATCGTTGAGGGATTGATGCCAGCCGGATTTTTGCGAACCGGCTGGTTGCAATGCCGGTCGAAAGGTTTATTTTCGCAGGCATGATTGACACAATGACCATCCGCCCCATGGGCGATCATCTTTATCTTGTGCCGCTGCCGGTTCCGGTCGATGGCTTTGAGGGTTTCATCACCGCCTGGGTCTATACGGGCGGACCGGTCGTCCTGGTGGATGTGGGACCATCGGTCAGCGCACCCCACCTTTTGACTGCATTGGCCGACATCGGCGTGCATCATCTCGATCTGATACTGCTGACCCACGTTCACATCGATCATGCCGGCGGTATCGGTGAGATTGCCCGTGCCTTTCCGGACACGCCGGTCGTGTGCCATCCCAAAGCGGTCGAGCATCTGATCGATCCGGGACGATTATGGGACGGCTCTGTTCGGACGTTGGGCGATGTCGCGCACAAATACGGTCCCATCGCCCCGGTGGCGGCTGCGCAGGTGTTGGCTGTCGATCACCTGGCCAGCAAGGCTGTCATCGCGGTGCCCACACCGGGACATGCGGTCCATCATTACAGCTATATGATAAAAGATCTGCTGTTTGCCGGAGAAGCCGGCGGGGTATGTGTCTGTCTCGAAGACGGGGAGTACTACATGCGGCCGGCCACGCCCCCACGTTTTATCATGGAGATCTACCTGGACAGCATCGACCGGCTGCTTACCTATCATCCCCAAAGTATCTGCTATGGGCACATCGGCCGGCAAACCGGTGCCACGCGCATGTTGGCGGTTCATAGGGATCAGCTATTGCGCTGGCAACGCATGGTGCAGCCGTGGGTCGCGCGTGACCCGGCCGGTTCTGAGGAGATGTATGCGGCCTGCCTGGCGGACTTGCTGGCGAAAGACCCCCTGCTGGCCGGCATGGGGCTTTTGCCGTCTGCGGCGCAAGCCAGGGAACGCTTTTTCTTGCGCAACAGCGTGAGAGGCTATTGGGGATATCTGCAAAGGAGCGCCCAGGCGTCGCAGATACCCACCTGACCCCGGCTTTCACCGGTTGCACAGGGGGTGGGCCGGGCAGGTTCGGACCCATTGGAAAGCCGCTTTATAAACTGTCGGCGATGATCTTCAACCCTTCCAGGGTCAGGTTGGGTTCCACCGCCTCAATCGTGGTGGCCACATTCTGGATCAAGGGAGCCAGACCGCCGGTGGCGATCACTTTCATGTGCGTTTGCATTTCCGTGCGGATGCGCTGCACCATGCCATCCACCAAACCGGCATAGCCAAAAATGATACCTGACTGGATGCTGCCGATGGTGTCTTTGCCCACCACTGTATCCGGTGCTTTGAAAATTTCCACGCGCGGCAGTTTGGAGGCGCGGGCGAAAAGAGCTTCCGAGGCGATGCCGATGCCCGGGCAGATGGCGCCACCCAGGTATTCGCCACGCTCCGAAATAACATCGAAAGTGGTGGCCGTGCCGAAATCGATGACGATCAAACCGGTCCGGTAGCGCTGATATGCGCCCACGGCATTGACAATGCGATCGGCACCGACTTCATTGGGGTTGCTGTACAGGATCGGCATGCCCGGATAGGATCGGGCATTGATCCAGTGGGGGGCGTGCCCTAAGTATTTACGGCAAAAGGTGTCCAGGATGTTCACCATTGGCGGCACGACACTCGAGATAATGGTCTTGTCAATGTCCTGAAAGTCAATTTGACCGCGGGCGAAAAGCCCGGACGCCAGCACATTGAATTCATCTTCGGTGGTGTCGCGTTCCGTACGGATACGCCAATGGGCCACGAGACGGTCCGCCTTGAAAACGCCCATGACGATATTGGTGTTTCCGACATCGATGACGAGAAGCATGAAAGAGAGCCCTTTGATTTTAGGTGTTAGGCCTTCGCATTCCTTATCGCATCCAGTACCGTCACCGTCGCTTTCGTGTTGGCGACGTTGTGGACGCGCACAATGTGGGCGCCATTGATGATGGCCATGGCCACAGTGGCTTGTGTACCGGTTTCAACTTCGGGGCTGTCGGCGGTCGGTTCCGTTGCGGGCGTTTGCGCAAGTAATTTGCGGATGAACGCTTTGCGCGATGTGCCGATCAGGATTGGCGCGCCCAGATCCGCGAGCAGGCTCAGTTGCTGGAGAATCAGCAGATTGTGCCCGGTTGTTTTTCCAAAGCCGATGCCCGGATCGACAATGATGTTGTGTGCGGCAATGCCGGCGGCGCGCGCGCGCGCGATGGCGTGTTTCAGATACAGGCGGATTTCGCCCATCAAATCCGTGTAGACGGGATTGACCTGCATGGTGCGGGGCATCCCTTTCATGTGCTGCAGGATGATGGGCACCCCATGGCGCGCGGCCACCTCGGCCATGCGCGTATCCATGGTCATGGCGCTGATGTCGTTGATGAGGGATGCCCCCGCGGCCAGCGCCGCGTCGGCCACGGCGGCCTTGGTGGTATCAATGGAGATCGGTACGCTGATGCGACTGGCCAGATTTTCAATGATCGGCAGGACCCGGTCCAGTTCTTCCGCTTGCGTGACATCCTTGGCATAGGGGCGGGTCGATTCGCCGCCGATATCGATGATGTCAACCCCGGCCGCGATCATCCGTTCGGCTTGGGCCAGGGCGGCTTGCGATGCGTAGAAGAGACCGCCATCGGAAAAAGAGTCGGGGGTGATATTGAGAATCCCCATGATCGCTGTTCGGCGCCCGAGTTCGAGTTCGAAGTTTTTGCAGCGCAACGTGAAAGTATGCATGGCGGCGTTCTTTTCGTTCCCGGGCCCGATCATGACGATATTCTACTTTTGACTTTCGTCCATATCCGAAGAAGCTTCTACTGGTTCAGCGCGTTTTTCCTCATCCGGGGGCGGATACTGAAGAACGGTATCCGGTTTGATCGAAAGAATCAGCTCATCCAGTTCCTTGCCCAAAACGGTTTCTTTCTCCAGCAGCAATGCCGCCAGAGCATGCAGAACGTCCAGGTTTTCGTGTAAAACCGTTCTGGCCGTCTCGTAAGCACCTTTGATCAGGCGGACAACTTCGTTGTCGATCTTCTGCGCCGTGGCTTCGGAGTAGTCCCGGTGCTGGGCGATTTCACGACCTAGAAAAACCTGTTCTTCGCCTTGTGCGTAGGAAAGAGGACCTAACTCTTCACTCATGCCCCATTTGCGGATCATCTGTTGGGCCAGTTCAGTGGCCTGTTTGATGTCGTTGGAGGCCCCGGTGCTGATCCGTTTGAGCACAAGTTCTTCGGCAACCCGTCCACCAAAGGCCACGGCCAGATCGCTTTCCAACTGGTCCTTGTACTTGAAATCGCGTTCTTCCGGCAGGAACCATGTGACGCCGGCCGCGCGGCCGCGGGGGATGATGGTGATCTTGTTGACGGCGTCGGTGTTGGGAAGAAAGCGGGCCACGAGCGCATGGCCGCCTTCATGATAGGCGGTCGTTTTGCGATCTTCCTCGCGGATCACCTTCGACTTGCGTTCCAATCCCATGTAGACTTTGTCCTTGGCATCTTCAAAGTCCACCATCTCCAGCTTTTCCTTGCCCCGTTTGGCAGCCAGCAAAGCGGCCTCGTTGACCAGGTTTTCAAGGTCGGCTCCGGAAAAACCGGGCGTGCCCTTGGCCAGATTGGTGGTGTTGACGTCATTGCCTACCGGGGTCTTTTTCATGTGGACGCTCAGGATTTTCTCGCGTCCGCGGATATCGGGCAAGCTGACCACCACCTGGCGATCGAAACGGCCCGGACGCAGCAGGGCCGGGTCGAGAACATCCGGCCGGTTGGTGGCGGAAATCAGGATGACCCCCTCGTTGGATTCAAAGCCGTCCATCTCCACCAGCAGTTGGTTGAGGGTCTGCTCGCGTTCGTCATGTCCGCCACCCAGGCCTGCGCCCCGGTGACGTCCGACAGCGTCGATCTCGTCGATGAAGATGATGCAAGGGGCGTTTTTCTTGCCTTGCAAAAACAAATCGCGGACGCGCGAAGCGCCCACGCCTACGAACATTTCAACGAAGTCCGAGCCGCTGATCGTGAAGAAGGGAACCCCCGCTTCTCCGGCAATGGCGCGGGCCAGCAGTGTTTTACCGGTACCCGGAGGCCCCATCAGCAGCACACCTTTGGGGATGCGGCCGCCCAACCGTGTGAACTTTTTGGGGTCGCGCAAAAATTCGACCACCTCGCTGAGTTCTTCCTTGGCTTCGTCGATGCCGGCCACGTCCTGAAAGGTGACCTTTTCCTGTGTATCCGACTGAAGTCGCGCCCGGCTTTTGCCGAACGACATGGCTTTACCCCCACCGGCCTGCATCTGGCGCATGAAAAAGATCCACACGCCGATGAGCACAAGCATGGGAAACCAGGAGATCAAAATATTGTACCAGGGCGATTCGGTTGGCGGTTTGGCGTTGAGGCGCACATTCTGGGTGCGTAAGTTTCTGATCAGATCGGGGTCATCAGGCGTGTAGACGCGATATTTGCGCCCGCCGCGGTCGGTAGCGATCAACTCCTGCCCTTGGATTACCGCTTCCTCGATGCGGTTCTCATCCACCATGTTCAGAAATTCGGAATATCCCAGGGCCGATTCGCCCATATTCTGAGCGTTGAACATTTTGTAGAGCATGATCATCATCAGGGTGATCACACACCATAACGCCAGATTTTTGTAAAAAGGATTCAAAAAAGGTACCTCCTGCAAAGTTTCACGCGGTATGCCAGCGGCGATGCCTACCATAATGCCCTTTGGGGCTTTACGCAACAATTATCAAAGGTTTTGCCCGCGCCGCCGGGGTTCCCCCATCGATTCAATTTCCACGCGCAGCACTTGGCGGGTTGCGGCGGTAACCGGTGCGGCAGCCCCCCGGCGTACGCCCGCCACCCAGGCGATGGTGTCCCCGCAGAGCAGCAAAGGGATTCGTTGCCGGCATGACCGCGCTACTTTCCGATCAATGAAAAGATCCTGAAGCTTTTGAGTGCCTTGCAGGCCGAAAGGTTGAAATCGGTCTCCGGACTGCCAGTTGCGTACTGTCAAAGGAAATGGCAGATGCGCCATGTCGAGCAGAACCGTCTGTCGATCCGGACCGCGCCACGATTCCAGATCGGCAGCGTTGTCCAGTGTGAACCGAAGGCTGCACTCGGCTTCGGGAATCGAAAGCGTCATAGGCTGTCGACCTATATCGGCAATACTATAATGGTAAGACGGGGCTGTGGCAATGGTGTTATGTCGGCGCGGTGTGGCCACTTTTTTGAAGCAAAGGCGATTTGCAACGCATTGGGCGAGCACCGCGCCAGGCAGATTCAGGCTCCGGGCCCCGGCGCGGGCGACCAGGTCGAGCAGCGCCTCTATGTGATCGGCGCCCAAGCGCCGCAAATGTCCTTGCCACTGGCGGAGCGTCACACGCAGCAGGTGGCGCTGAACAGCGCGCGGTTGCGTAACGAGCTCATCCATCCGCAATTCAAGGGTGTGCGCATCCGACCGGATCGTTGTGCGGGTCTCCAACGGCGCCAAACAGTTGTCACGCCAAAGCGCTTCCTCGCGGCACAACGCAGCCATGCGGTTGAGGGTAGCCACCACATTCGGATTGTACTGTTTCTGCAACAAAGGGATCAGTTGGTGGCGGATCCGATTGCGTTCAAAGCGCAGGTCGGCGTTGGAAGCATCCTGGGCGTAAGCCAGCGCGTGCTGGTACGCATACGCGACGATATCCGCCCGCAGTTCGCCGATCAGGGGCCGTATGATCCTGTTTTCACGCACAGGCGGGATGCCGGACAGGCCCCGCAGCCCACTGCCGCGCAGCATGTTCATGAGCACCGTCTCGGCATTGTCGTCGGCATGATGGGCCAGTGCGATCTTGGTATAACCGTGCGTTGCGGCAATGTCCTCGAAAAACGCATAGCGCTGCAGGCGCAACGCCTCTTCAAGCGAGCCGTGTTCCGGAATGGCGGCGACTTTGCCCGTGTGACAGGGAACGTTCAATCCATGGGCCATGCCGACCACCAGGGACATTTCCCGTGCGGCGGATTCCGGTCGCAGGCCGTGATCGAGATGGGCAATGCCGATCCGGATATTCAGACATGAAGTCAGCCGATTCAGAACGTGCAGCAAGGTGACCGAATCGGATCCTGCCGAAACGCCCACCAGAACTTTGTCCCCGGCTACGACCATCTTGTAGTGGGAAATCGCTGCGAGTGTCCGCCGCATCAACGGTTCTGCCGTCATATCCTGCGAAACGGGGCTATTTTTAACTGTTCCGGACATACCTTTTACTGCAGTGCCCTCCCGCATCGGAAAAGACTCTTTCCGTGCCGTCTGCCATTGAATTAAGTTATTCAACTTTCGGGCTCCAAACGCCGGTGAGCAGGGCGTGGTTGTCCGCGCCACACGCCATTTCGCTTAAGTGAGGCTAAAGGTGTTCGTAGGGTCGGGCCGCAAACTCGCTGGCGCTCAAACAGTGCGGCCCAAACACCCTACGCACACCTTAAGCCTCACTAAATCTCGCGGCTGACTGTGGCGCGGACAACACGCCCTGCTCACCTCACTGCGTGCCAATCCCGAAAGTTAAGTTAAGTTAGCAAAACAAGATGATATCCGAATAAGAACGGCCTCGCAACCTCAATGTGCCCGGTGAGCAGGGCAATCGCATGTAAACCTTGGCAGGCAGCGTGCTGTTATGAGTTGTAGGGTGGGCATTGCCCACCACCATAGGCGCGCTGGATTGAAGGAATTCGCAAAGCATGCCGGTTTTCCGGCAGGTTAAGGAATCTCTGGCGCCGCGTAAGTTACCACGATAAAAAGGAAGTCGCACCTTTGATATTGTTAATATTGTGATATTGGCGCGGCGATAATTCGACATGCATCAAACCATCCGCACCACGATCACCTATGACCATTTTCAAATAATGGTGGGCGATGCCCACCCTACTGGATAGGGGAAATTTCGGGATCCTACGCCACATGGCTCGCTCAGGATACCCGAATTTGTTTTCTGGATTGGCGCGGACCACCCACCCGAATCACCGGGGTTTTTAGCACGATGGACCTGGGGTGAAATAAAAACGGTCCCTTTTTGCACTGGTGATGACATCCTCGATATTAATCCTTGAAAAACACATAAGTCATCTTTATAATCCGCGACTTGGTTGTGCTAGGTGGGGAGCTAGCGGTGCCCTGATCCCGAAATCCGCTTTAGCGGGGCTGAAATCCCTTCCTAGGATCATGCTGAAAACAGTTTCGTCTGCCGACCGGCCGCCGCGCAACAAACGGTTGCGAACCTCGTCAGGTCCGGAAGGAAGCAGCGATAAGTGATGCGGTTTGTGTCGCGGATCGATTCCGGTTATAAGCGGACGGATCCTGTCTAAGCAGATTCGAAGAAGGGTGCACAACCAATCTCCTTCCTTATCTTTACCGATATTTCCCGCTCCCGCGGGCGTCTTGACATCCCTGCAACCCGTCTTACTTTCTGAGCACTTTTTAAGGCAGACATATTGTAAGTTACTTAAAAGACTAAGGCTTTTCTCGTAAGGGGCCACCTTGAACGGAGGACACGGAGGGCATGAGCAAGAGGACCGACACACAGGATCGCACTGAGATGGCGCCTGCCGACAATAATAGCAATATTGAAGAAAATGATCATGGCGAGGGCGGCCATCTCGAAGAAGGTGCATCTGATCAGTCTCCATTGGATGATTTGGCACTGAAATTGACGGAGGCCGAGCAGCAAGCCAAAGAGAACTATGAACGCCTGTTGCGCGTATCGGCGGAGTTTGAGAACTACAAGAAAAGAACCGCCCGCGAAATGCAGGAAACCATTAAATACGCCAATGAAAAGATCATCGGCGAGTTGCTTACGGTGGTGGACAATCTGCAGCGCGCCATCGATTCTGCGTCGCAACAATGCGGCTCTGATGACCCATTGGTGCGCGGCGTCGATTTGACGCTCAACGAGACGCTTAAGTTACTTGAACGCTACTACGTATCGCCTATCGACGCCATAGGGCAGCCGTTTGATCCCAATTTTCATCAGGCCATGATGCAAGAAGAAGTCGAAGACCAGCCGGCCAACACGGTGGTCAGAGAGTTGCAGAAAGGCTACATGATCCACGATCGCTTGCTGAGGCCCGCGCTGGTAGCCGTTTCCAAGACAGCCGACACGAAAAACGAACCGTAACCTGCAAAGGTTAAAAAAAATACGACTAAGATTATTCAAGGAGGAGAAGAGCAAATGGGCAAGATTATTGGAATTGATCTGGGGACGACCAACTCGTGCGTAGCGATCATGGAGGGAAGTGAAAGCAAAGTCATTACCAACCCGGATGGCGGGCGTACAACCCCATCGATCGTGGCAATATCCGAAAGTGGTGAGCGTCTGGTCGGTCAGATTGCCAAGCGGCAAGCTATCACCAACCCTGAAAATACAGTTTTTGGTGTTAAACGTCTGATCGGTCGCAAATTCGATTCCACCGAAGTTCAAAACGACAAAAAGATCTTACCTTTTCCGATCAAGCGCGCCGAAAACGGAGATGTGCGGATCGATTTGCGTGGCAAATTATACAGCCCCGCGGAAATCTCCTCGTTTATATTGTCTTACATCAAGAAATATGCCGAAGATTACCTGGGAGAAAAAGTCACAGATGCGGTCATTACCGTTCCGGCCTATTTTAACGACAGTCAGCGTCAGGCCACCAAGGACGCCGGAAAAATCGCAGGTCTGAATGTGTTGCGCATTATCAACGAACCCACGGCCGCATCGCTGGCCTACGGATTGGATAGGCGGCGTGAAGAAAAAATTGCCGTATTTGACCTGGGGGGTGGCACTTTCGATATCTCCGTACTGGAAATAGGTGAAGGCGTTTTCGAGGTCAAGGCGACCAACGGCGACACCCATCTTGGCGGCGAAGATTTTGACTTGCGCGTCATTGATTACCTGGCCTCGGAGTTCAAGCGCGAGCAGGGCATCGACCTGCGCAACGACAAAATGGCGTTGCAGCGACTGAAAGAAGCAGCCGAAAAGGCCAAAATGGAATTGTCGACATCGATGGAGACAGACGTCAACCTGCCGTTTATCACCGCCGATGCCAGCGGTCCCAAGCATCTCAATATGAAAATCAGCCGCGCCAAACTGGAGTCTCTGGTGGCCGAACTGCTCGACGCTCTCGAGGGCCCATGTCGCATGGCCATGAAAGATGCCGGATTGAAGGCCTCCGAGATCAATGAAGTCATCCTGGTCGGTGGCATGACCCGCATGCCGGCCGTTCAGGAACGCGTGCGCAAGATATTCGGCAGAGAACCTAACCGGAGTGTGAACCCCGATGAAGTGGTGGCGCTCGGAGCGGCCATCCAAGGCGGCGTGCTCAAAGGCGATGTCAAGGATGTGCTGCTGCTCGATGTGACGCCGCTGTCACTGGGCATCGAAACGCTGGGCGGTGTGATGACGCGTCTTATTGAAAAGAACACCACCATTCCGACCCGCAAGAGCCAGACCTTTTCCACGGCTGCCGACAACCAGCCGGCCGTCTCGATCCATGTTTTGCAGGGCGAGCGCGAGATGGCGGCCAACAACAGGACACTAGGGCGCTTCGAGCTGGTCGGTATTCCGCCTGCACCGCGCGGTGTCCCCCAGATCGAGGTTACTTTCGACATCGACGCCAATGGTATTGTCAATGTTTCCGCCAAGGATATGGCCACTAGCAAAGAGCACTCCATCAAGATTACGGCCTCCAGCGGGATGAGCAAGGAAGACATCGAGCAAGCTGTTAAGGATGCCGAAATGCACGCGGAGGAAGACCGCAAGAAAAAAGAGCTGGTCGAGGCGCGCAACCATGCCGACAGCCTGATCTATTCGACCGAAAAATCGCTCAAGGATTTGGGCGAGAAGGTCGACGCCGCCACGCGCACCAAGGTGGAAGAGGCCTCGGCCGCTTTGCGTAAGGCCACCGAGGGCGATGATGTGGACGAGATCAAGCGCCTGAGTGAAGAATTAACGCAGACCTCCCACAAATTGGCTGAGGCGATCTACCAGCAGCAGTCCGCGCAAGGCGAGCAGGCTTCGGCCGGCGCTGAAGCCGGCGGACAAGCCGAGGGTGCCAAGGCCGGCCAGGATGATGACGTTGTGGATGCGGATTTCGAAGAAGTCAAAGACGACAAAAAATAGCATCTGGTTTTACACTTCGCTAAGTGATTCCGGGCGAAGTGTTAAGTGTAAAGTTTAAAGTGTAAAGGGAGGCATTGTGCCGATTTGATATGCTCCCTTCCCCATGTTGCACGCTTTGACGTGCATGCTTTTGTTAAAGATCTAAAAATTACAACTAGTATTTCGTGAAACCGAAGAAGCCCGCCGTGGAAGAACCCGCGGCGGGCTTCTTTTTTTTATGGTACCCCTTGCGTGGTCGATGGGCTGAATTGCGTGGAGGCCAAAGATGCAGTGGGAAAGGTTTTTTGGACACCACGATAAACCTGCCCGCTATACCTGAAAACTTTCACTTGCCCCGCCGAATTTCTGACGAAGTCCGGGTTTTTCGATCTTGCCGGTCGCGTTGCGGGGAACATCGTCGAAAAAGATCTTGCGCGGCCGTTTATAACGCGGAAGCGCCTCGCAAAATGCGTTGATTTCTTCTTTGGTCACTGTCTGGCCGGGTTTGACTTTGATGATGGCTGTGGCGATTTCACCCAGCCGCAAGCTGGGCAACCCGATAACGGCGACATCCTGAATTTTGGGATGGTGTTGGAGGAAATCCTCGATTTCCACGGGATAGACATTCTCGCCGCCCGTAATAATGACGTCTTTTTTACGATCTACCAGCCAGATGAAACCCTCCGGATCCAGGCGGGCGATATCGCCGGTCAGCAGCCAGCCGTTCCGGATCGTCTGGGCCGTGGCTTCCGGGTTGCGATAGTAGCCTTTCATCACGCCGGGACCCTTAACCAGCAACTCGCCGGGTGAGCCGGCCGGGAGGTCCTGGAACTGATCGTCCACAATCCGAAACTCCCAATCGAAACCGGGGTGTCCGATGGCCCCCACCTTGTGCATATTCTGGGTGCCCAGGTGAACACATCCCGGGCCGGTGGATTCGGTCAGTCCATAGTTGGTGTCATACTGGTGGTGCGGAAAAATTTTGAGCCACTCTTTGATCAGGCTGGGAGGGACCGGTTGGGCGCCGATGTGCATCAAGCGCCATTGATCCAGATTGAAGTCGCGCAGCTTGAGATCGCCGCTTTCGATGGCAAACAAGATGTCCATGGCCCAGGGGACCAGCAACCAGACGATGCTGACCTGCTCTTCGGAAACCGCTTCCAGAATCCAACGTGGCTCAATGCCTTTGAGGATGACTGCTTTGGCGCCGACAATGAAGTTGCCGAACCAGTGCATCTTGGCACCGGTGTGATACAGTGGCGGAATGCACAGGAAATTGTCGGTATGCGTCTGACGGTGGTGGTGATTTTCAACGATGCAGGCCGCCTCAAGGTTGCGTTGGGTCAGCAGGGCGCCCTTGGGGGTGCCGGTCGTGCCGGAGGTGAAATAGAGCGCTGCGTCATCGCTAAGGTGCAGATCGATCGCCGGGGCTGCGACCGGCTGGGGGTTGGTCAGATCGCCGTATCCGCACGCGTAGTCAGGACGCAATGCCGAGGGCCCGACAAAAACAAATAGCCGCACGGTGTCATCCAGGCGTGTTTTGATCTCGGTAACCCGCTCGATGAATTCCGGTCCGAAGATGAATGCTCTGGCTTCGGCCAGGGCGGTGCAATTGGCGATGGTGTTTGCAACGAAGCGAAAATTGAGCGGCACGGCAATCGCCCCGCAACGTAGGATCCCGAAATAGATCGGCAGCCATTCAATGCAGTTGGTCATCAGGTGGACCACGCGGTCTCCAGGCTGAATGCCTTGCGCGATCAGGGCATGCGCCAGTTGATTGGCCTGGCGATCGAAGTCGCGCCAAGTCAGAGTGCTTCGTTTTTGGTGGGCGGGGTCGCGCTCGATCAAAGCGATCTCATTCGTGTACATGCGCGCATTGCGCGCCAGGATTTCCGTAATCAGCATGGGCTTTTCCTCTCAATGGCAATGAGGGGCCATAACAGAGCCGCTGTGTTTTTTCAAGGTGCTCTCCGACCAGCCGAACAGACTCAGGCAAACCCTCTGACGGCCAAAGCGATAGACAGTTCAGCAATGTTTCATATTTGGCTTGAATGTGGGTTTCTTTTTAACTAATATGCCGGAACTGAATCCAGGGACGCGAGAGCGAGCTCTTCCACAGGCTGCTGCAGACAAGAAACCCATCATGAACTTCGGCACATGCGCCTGCGTAACGCTTCTGGCGACCGCAGAATGCAAAGGTGTGCACGGTCTTCATGGCGTGCGTGTGGTTCGTGGATGCCCGTCGGCTGAAGAATTCGAATCGGAAATGGGTGCCCGTGTCGTAAAACAGCGTGCACGCGTAAAAATCACGAAGGATGAGGGGACATTTAAAATGAAGGTACTTGTGAGCGACAACTTGGGTGAAGTGGGAATTGAGATGTTCGAGGCAGCGCCGGGAATCGAGGTCGATGTGAAAACCGGCCTGAAACCGGAAGAACTGAAAGCCATCATCGGTGACTACGACGGGTTGGCAATCCGCAGCGCCACCAAAGTGACCGAAGATGTTCTTGAGGCCGCCAAAAAGTTGAAGGTTGTGGGCCGCGCGGGCATCGGGTTGGACAACGTGGATATTCCGGCTGCCACCAAACGTGGCGTCGTGGTCATGAATACGCCCACCGGCAATGTGGTGACCACTGCTGAGCATGCCATCGCCATGATGTTGGCCCTGTCCCGCCGTATTCCCGAAGGCACCTTTTCGCTCAAGCAGGGGCGCTGGGAAAAGAAAAATCTGCAAGGCCGCGAGTTGTACAAGAAAACCCTGGGGGTCATCGGGTATGGCAAAATCGGTTCGATCGTGGCTGACCGCGGCCGGGGCCTGCGCATGCGTGTCATTATCTATGATCCTTTCGTTCCGCCCGAAAAAATAGAAAATGATGGTTTTGAATTCGCGAGCCTCGAGGACCTTTATAAACAATCCGATTACATCACCGTCCACGTGCCTAAACTGAAAAATACGGCCAACCTGCTCAACAAAGAGGCGTTTGCCCAGATGAAAACCGGCGTAATGGTCATCAATTGCGCCAGGGGCGGCATCATCAATGAAGCCGATCTGCACGAAGCCATTGTTGCCGGCAAAGTGGCCGGCGCGGCACTTGACGTGTTCGAGACCGAACCTCCGGGCCAGAATCCCCTCCTGAGCCTGGAACAGGTGATCTGCACCCCCCATCTGGGCGCATCCACCAAAGAAGCCCAAGCCAATGTCGCCGTCATGGTGGCTCAGCAGATCATCGACTACTTGACTGACGGCACCATCGTCAATGCGGTCAATGTCCCTTCGGTCACTGGCGAGATACTGGAAAAAGTCGGGCCGTATATCAAGCTGGCCGAGCAGATGGGATTGTTGCAGGCCCAGTTGATCAAAGGGGCTCCCAAAGAAGTCGTGGTGGAATATTACGGCGATTTCAAAGGCATCGATCTGTCACCGGTCACCACCGCGCTGCTCAAGGGGCTGCTCACGCCCATGGTCAAGGAAGTGGTCAATTTCGTCAATGCGCATCATCTGGCCAATCAAAGAGGCATCAAGGTCACCGAAACCACCATTGGCAGCCATGAAGAGTATACCTATCTTGTCACTGCCAAACTCGTCACGACCGAAGGCGAAAGTGTCGTGTCGGGCACTATTTTCGGCCGAAAGGACACGCGTATTGTCCGAATCAACACATTCCGCCTGGAAATGATTCCGCTGGGACACATGGCCCTGATTCACAATCTGGATATCCCCGGTTCCATCGGAGAGATCGGATCAACCCTGGGCAAACACAACATCAACATCGGGCGTATGCAGGTGGGGCAGGAAACCGGCGGGGAACGCAATATCATCTTCTTGTGTACCGATACCCCGATTCCGGCCGAGATCATAGAAGAGTTGCGCGGGTTGAAAACCGTCAAGAGTGTCACGCCCCTGGAATTTTAATTCGCCGGCCGCCGCCCGCGAGCGGCGGCCATCCCCTTGATAGAGAGGAGAAGTGCATGGCCGAAGAAAACAAAGAAGGTATCGCGGGTAAACCAGCCCAGGAACCGGCCGATTCCAAGGCGGAGCAGCAGAAAAAATACACTCTGCCTAAAATCGATTTTGCCACATTTGTTTTATCGATCAATTCCTCCGCATTGGTTCAGCTCGGCCTGATTGAAGATCCGGCTTCAGGCCAGAAGACCAAAAGTTTGCCGATGGCCAAACAGACCATCGATCTGCTGGCAATGCTCGAAGAAAAAACACGCGGAAATCTGAATGCGGATGAAGAGAATATCTTGAAAAGCATCCTGTATGAATTGCGCATGCTCTACGTTAAAGAAAAGGCGTAGTTCGTGATGCGTTAATGGTCGATTCGTTTATTCGTGTGTCCAGATGCGTTCCATCAAGGGGATCGAACTCGGTTAAAAAAACCATTTAACCAATCGAAACTCGGGACAAATCGCCAATCACGAATCTACAAATGAACAAATCCTCGATGCCCTCGGAGCGGTAGAAGCAAATGGCCCATGGAACAAATCACCGACTCGACCAATCGACGACGCAACGAATCGACAAGGCAACGACGCAACGACGCAACAACGCAACGGCGCAACCCATCGCGTTGTTGGCGCCGGCCAAGATCAATCTTTTCCTGCACGTCGTCGGCCGCAGAGCGGACGGGTATCACGACCTGTATTCTCTGATGTGCTGTGTGTCGCTTTACGATCGCCTGGTGCTGACACCGGACGCACCCCAAAACAGGATAGTTTGCGACCGACCGGATCTGCCGTGTGATGAGACCAATCTGGCGTTTAAAGCGCTGCTCGCGTACAATGAGGCCTTGGTCCGGCACACGGTTGTCAGCCCCGCCAAATTTAATATTCACCTTTTTAAAAACATTCCTATGGGCGCCGGATTGGGTGGCGGCAGCAGCGATGCCGCCGCCGTCCTCAAGGCCCTGAACGCGTTTTATGGCCATGCCTTGAGCCGGGTGCAGCTGCATGCACTGGCCTTGCGCCTGGGTGCCGACGTGCCGTTTTTCATCGATGGCACGCCGGCCATTGCCGAAGGTGTCGGCGAGCGGCTGACGCCCTGTCCGAACCTGCCATCCCTGTGGGCTGTCCTGATTTATCCTGATTTCGGTCTCTCCACAGCCAAGATCTTTAAAAATCTTAAATTAGGATTGACAAAATTCAAAAAAAAACTTAGGTACTTTCCCTTTAAAAATGAATTTTTCAGCGTACCCCACCACTTGCATAACGATTTGGAAGCAGCGGTGGGTGACTGTTTTCCGGTCATCGAAGCGTTGAAGCAGGAACTTGTGCGTCAAGGTGCTATCGGTGCATTAATGACTGGCAGTGGTTCCACTGTGTACGGGTTGTTTGCCAATGAGGAGGCTGCCGAAAAAGCCCAAATCGCTTTGGGGCAGTCCAACGGCCGGCAGGTATTTGTCGGGCGCCTGCTGACCGAGGTGTGATCGGCAGGGTATCAAAAGTAAGTTAAAATGTTTGTTGGGGCGTCGTCAAATGGCTAAGACACAGGATTTTGGTTCCTGCATTTGGAGGTTCGAATCCTCCCGCCCCAGCCACAAATTTAAGCGAACACATCGATCCGGCCAATCCGGTTGGGGTTCAACGGCCGCTTGAGTATGGAATTTGAGGCCAGGGCCACGGCCGGGGCGATGTAACGGCGCGGCCGATTCAGACAGCAGCATCGCGCAAGGGGGCACTCTGATCGTGGCAAGTAGAACACTCAATGATTTCTGGATTTTTTCCGGCAACTCGAATTCAGCCCTGGCAAAGAAAATTTGTGAGTTTCTGAAAATGCCGCTCGGCGGGGCCAAGGTAAACACGTTCAGTGACGGCGAAATCCAGATCGAAATCGAAGACAACGTACGCACCAAAGATGTGTTCATCATCCAGTCTACCTGCTCGCCGGTAAGTCACCACCTGTTGGAACTGCTGCTGATGATCGATGCGATGAAGCGCGCATCCGCCAGTCGCATCACTGCCGTCATTCCCTACTACGGCTATGCCCGGCAAGACAAAAAAGTGGCGCCGCGCGTACCCATCAGCGCCAAATTGGTCGCGGATATGATCACCACCGCCGGTGCCAACCGCATTATCACGATGGACCTGCATGCCGGGCAGATCCAGGGCTTTTTCAATATTCCGGTGGATAACCTTTTTGCCGCGCCGGTCCTGCTTAAATTCATTCGCAAGAACATCAGTGACAATATCGTGGTCGTCTCGCCCGACGCGGGCGGCGTGGAGCGTGCACGCGCATTTGCCAAGCGCCTGGATGCCAGTTTGGCCATCGTTGACAAGCGGCGTTCGGCGCCTAACGAAGCCAAGGCCATGGCCGTGATCGGCAACGTAAAAGATAAAGTTGCAATTATTTTGGATGATATGGTCGATACCGCCGGCACTCTGACCGAGGCCGTGGGCGTATTGCTGGATAATGGCGCCCTGGAAGTGCATGCGTGCTGCGCCCACCCGGTTTTGTCCGGACCGGCCATCAGCCGCATTCAATCATCGGATCTAAAAAGCCTCGTGGTCACCGATACCATTCCATTAACGCCCGAAGCCGTCGCTTGTGGCAAAATAAATGTGCTGTCTATTGCCGAACTGGTTGGCGAGGCCATCATCCGAAGCAATCGCGGCGATTCGGTGACATCTTTATTCGTATAACCCATTTGTCCTGCAAGGAGGAATTTTTCTTTGGATAACATCGCATTAAAAGCCATAACCCGTACAACCAAGGGCAACAGTCCCGCCCGCTCATTGCGCCGTCAGGGGCAGGTGCCGGCGATTCTCTATGGACCCAAAAGCGAGCCCCGCATGCTCGCCATTCAAGCCTTCGACCTAGAAACCATTATCAAAAAGGGCGGCTTGGGACGTTCCGTTTACACGCTGAATGTCGATGACGAGCAAAATACCAAGCAGGTGATGATCAAGGAACTGCAGACCCATCCCCTTTCCAGGGCCTTTTTGCATGTGGACCTGTATGAAGTGGCCATGGATCGCAAAATCCACGTCAATGTGCCGGTGCTCACAGTCGGCGAGTCCGTGGGCGTGGACAACGGCGGTGTTCTGCAAATCATCCGTCACGAATTGGAGGTCTTCTGTCTGCCCAACGAGATTCCATCCAATTTCACAATAGATATAACGGACCTGGATATTGGTGACGCGGTGCACGTAGAGGATATTCCGACATCCGGCAATATCGAAATTCCCCATGATGTCAACTTCACGATTTTAACCGTTTCGGCCACCCGGCGTGACATGGAAACTGCGGCAGCCGCCGAGGGTGAAGCGGCCGAAGGTAAAGAGGCTGGTGCGGAGTAATCTCCCGCCTGCGACGGGAACGGAAGCACAGATAACAACGCATGTCGGAACCAGAGGTGTACTTAGTGGCAGGACTTGGCAATCCTGGCCCGGATTATGCGGAGACCCGTCACAATGCCGGCTTCATGGTGATCGATGCGCTTGCGGAGATTTACCGGATAGAGGTCAAAAAACGCAAGTTCGACGTTTTTTTCGCAAGAGGCCGGATCGGGTCAGCGGAGGTAGTCCTGGCCAAACCCCAGGCCTTCATGAATCGAAGCGGGTTGCCCTTACGCCAGTTGGCTGATTTTTTCAGGATTCAATCCGGGCGGATGGTCATAGTGCATGATGACATCGACCTGGCATTTCAAAGATTAAAAATCAAAGAGAAAGGGGGCGATGGCGGACACAAAGGTATAAGATCGATCATCGATGCTTTTGGAGGGGGGGATTTTGCCCGAGTTCGGATAGGGGTCGGACGCTCCCTGAACCGCGCGAACGTTGTAAATCATGTGCTCAGCACTTTCAGCCGAGATGAAAAAATTGCCATGGACGCACTCCTTCAGAGGTCATGCGAAGCGATCGTCACGATTTTGTCAAAAGGTACCAAGGAAGCGATGAACCAGTTTAATCAGAACGTAAGTTAACATCAATTTATGGAGGAGAGAATGGACGTCGTAATGAAGAACATTCCGCTATTTTGTACATTGATCGGTTTGGTCGGTGTGCTCTTTGCGATCATTTTGGCCACGGTCGTCAAAAGCGCGCCTGCCGGCAATGCAAAAATGCAGGAAATCGCCAATGCCATCAAGGAAGGTGCTATCGCCTACCTTAATCGCCAGATGAAAAGCATGGGCATCACGGGTATTATCATTTTTACCATTATTATCTTCACCTTGGGATTTAAAACCGCCCTCGGCTTCCTGCTCGGCGCGGTGGCTTCCTTCCTGGCCGGTTACATTGGCATGCGCGTGTCGGTTATCGCCAATGTCCGCACAGCCGAAGCTTCCAGAAAAGGCTTGGCAGCCGGTTTGGCGATTGCCTTCAAAGGCGGTTCGGTCACCGGTATGATGGTAGCAGGCTTGGCACTTACCGCCGTTGCCGGCTATTATACCATTTTAACCCGGACGGGCGTTTCCCCCAAAGACGCGGTTATCGCCTTGGTGGCCCTTGGCTTTGGCGGCAGCTTGATCTCCATCTTTGCCCGATTGGGCGGCGGTATCTTTACCAAAGGCGCAGATGTCGGTGCTGACTTGGTGGGCAAGGTCGAAGCCGGTATTCCCGAGGACGATCCCCGCAACCCCGCTACCATTGCTGACAACGTCGGCGACAATGTCGGCGACTGTGCCGGTATGGCCGCAGACCTTTTCGAAACCTACGCGGTAACCGCCGTGGCCGCTATGCTTATTGGCAACCTGTTGTTCCCCGGTAAGCTTATGGCTACTGAATTTCCGCTGATCCTGGGTGCCATCTCCATCATTGCCTCCATTATCGCCATTTTCTTTGTCCGTCTGGGAAAAAGCGAGTACATCATGGGCGCCCTGTACAAAGGGATGTTCGGCGCTGCCATTATTGCGGCCGTGGCTTTTTATTATGCCTGCCGTCAATACATGGGTGGTTTGGGCGACGTCACCTCGATGGAAATTTATTACTGCACCCTGATCGGTTTGATTCTCACCGTCGTTATCGTTATTATCACCGAGTATTACACCGGAAAATATGCTCCTGTTAAAGCGATTGCAGATGCCTCCACAACCGGTCACGGCACCAACATCATCGCCGGTCTGGCCGTTTCCATGCAGTCGACTGCCGCACCGGTCCTCGTGATCTGTCTGGCAATTTACCTGGCGCATATGTTTGGTGGCCTTTACGGCATTGCCATGGCTGCCATGTCCATGCTCTCGATGACCGGTATGGTTATCGCCATTGACGCGTACGGCCCGATTACCGATAACGCCGGTGGCATCGCTGAAATGGCTGAGATGGATGAGAGCGTTCGCGCCGTTACCGATCCGTTGGATGCGGTTGGCAACACCACCAAGGCTGTCACCAAAGGCTATGCCATTGGTTCTGCCGGTCTGGCTGCTCTGGTTCTTTTTGCTGCTTATGTGGAAGAGTTCAAAATTGCCGGCGCCGCCAAAGCGCTTGTGTTCGACCTTTCCGATGTAAAGGTTATCATTGGTCTGTTTATCGGTGGATTGCTGCCCTACCTGTTTGCCTCCATCGCGATGAAAGCCGTCGGCAATGCCGGTGGCGCCGTTGTTGAAGAAGTGCGTCGCCAGTTCCGCGAAATTCCGGGTATCATGGAAGGTACCTCCAAACCCGATTACGGTGCCTGCGTCGATATCGTCACCAAATTCGCCCTCAAAGAGATGATGGTGCCGGCCCTGTTGCCCGTTATCGCACCGGTTATCGTCGGCTTCGTTCTTGGGCCCGTTGCCCTTGGCGGACTTTTGATCGGCAGCATCGTGACCGGTCTGTTCGTGGCCATCTCCATGACCACGGGTGGCGCGGCCTGGGACAATGCCAAGAAATACATTGAAGACGGCCACCTTGGCGGCAAGGGCAGCGATGCCCACAAAGCGGCCGTTACCGGCGACACCGTCGGCGACCCGTACAAAGATACCGCCGGCCCAGCTGTCAACCCGATGATCAAGATCCTCAACGTGGTTGCGCTGCTCATGGTACCGTTCCTGCTGTAATCGTATTCCAGCCTTAAATTCTGAGGCTATAGGTCCATAAGGATCGGCTCCTCCGGGGGCCGATCCTTTTTTGTTGCAACCTGCCAATAGCGATGTTATATTTAGTACCTATTTGGGCGCCTGGGGCGCCTCCAACTGCATGATTTGGAACCTTTATGAATAAACCCACCGAAGAAAAGTCAACTTCCCCCAAGAGCACGGTAGGCCGATTTAAAATCGGGGATCTGGCTGTATATCCCGCCCACGGCGTTGGCCGTATTGAAGCTATCGAGTCGCGGGTCGTCAACGGGGAAAAGCATGACTTTTACATCATGAAGATCCTTGAAAACAACATGGTCATCATGATCCCCACTTGGAATGTCGAATCAGTTGGTTTGCGCGACGTGATCGGGGAAAAAGAGATTCCCAAGATTATGGACGTGATCAAATCCAAGCGCGATCTGGCTGTAGACAACCAGACCTGGAACAGGCGTTATCGGGAATATATGGATAAGATCAAAACCGGCTCGCTCTATGAGGTGGCCGAAGTCTTTCGCGATCTCTCCTTGCTCAAGTTGAACAAAGATCTCTCGTTCGGAGAGCGCAAGCTGTACGATACAGCTTACACCCTTCTGATCAAAGAACTTTCCACCGCTCAAAATACCGACGAACAAACGGTAATCACGGAAATTGAAGGACTCTTTTCCACTGGCGCCGAAGAGTAACCTGCCTTCTGAGCCCATGCACTTCGACTCCGGACCGTCGATTCACACCGTAAGCTTGGCTCAAGCCGGTAGCCGCTTGGACGCCTTTGTCTCCGCGCATTGGCCGCAGCAGGGGTCGCGTTCACAGGCGGGTATTTGGATCCGTGCGGGTCACGTGCGCGTGGACGGCCGTCCGTGCAAACCCGGGTACAAGGTCAAAGCCGGGGAGGTCGTGAGTGTGCAAGTGCCGGAGCCCGTTGCGTCGGATCTGCTCGCCGAGAAGATACCCCTCGACATTGTTTTCGAAGACAGCGCCGTGATCGTTATCAACAAGCCCGCCGGCCTGGTTGTGCACCCGGCGGCAGGCCACCCTTCCGGGACCCTGGTGAACGCCCTGTTGCACCACTGCCCTGACCTGGAAGGTATCGGTGGCGAGCGCAGACCGGGTATCGTCCATCGTCTGGACAAAGATACGTCGGGCCTGCTGATTGTCGCCAAAAACGACCGTGCCCATCACTGTTTATCTCTGCAGTTCAAGGAAAGAACCATCTCCAAGAATTATCTCGCCTTGGTTACCGGGTCGGTCGCGCAGGACAGTGGTTGCATCGATCGGCCGATCGGTCGCCACAGTGTCGAGCGCAAGCGGATGGCGGTGGTCGCGTATGGCGGCAGGCAAGCCGTCACCCTGTGGCAGGTGCGCGAGCGCTTTGGCTGCGCAACGCTGTTAGGGCTCGAATTGAAAACCGGCCGCACCCATCAGATTCGGGTCCATTGTCAATCCATGGGACACCCCATTGTGGGGGACCCGGTCTATTGCCGGCGACGCGCCTTACCGCGGTTGGGCGTAGAAAAGAGCGCGCTGGACATCCTCCGTAACGTTCAGCGCCAGATGCTGCATGCTGCCCGTCTGCGTTTCGTGCATCCGGTCAGCGAACAGATAATGACCTTCGAAGCGCCGCTTCCGGACGACATGATTTCGGTGCTTCAGGCCTTGCGCGACCTGCACTGAAAATTCTACTTTCTTTAAGGCATTAGGTAATCGCATGTAAGTAACCTCTCTCAGGATCCTTAAAATTACAAAGTCCTGCGTCTGCGTCATCCCGGCTCACGGGGGTTTTTCTACATTACCCCACGCCGTATCTCACTTGACCGAAGTGGATAGCCAGATTACCCAATGTAAAACCCCCGCGGGTCGAAAAGCCTGAGGAGGGTGAGATCCGCCGGGTCTGCCGATGGCAATCTTTTCAAATGCGAGGAGACCTGCAGGTCCCAGCCGACATGGGCTTTGATTTTTTGCATGCACTGGGCTTCAGTGTCCGACGGCTGCTCCGGAAGATAGGCCGTCAGCGTGAATGTTTCGCCACTGTCCACCTTTTCGAAAAGCCCCACGTCCGTGACCAGCGTTCGGACTTTGTCTCCCGGGTAAGTGATGTAAGGCACCCGGGGAACCAGTCGGTGGCGTCCGGCGCTCATAACCACCAGGGTCTCCTGGTTGGTAGAGGCGATGTCGTTGGCGCCGCCCGATCCGACCAGGTAGGCTCTGTCGGAAATTTTGGTGGAGTTGGCATTGCCGAAAGGGTCGATCATGCCCGCGCCCAGAATCCCCAGGCAGCGGTTGCCGGCGCCGCCTACATTATAGCCCAGGACCGTTTCAATGTTGGACAGCATCTTACATGCATGCATATTGTGGAAACTGAACACACTTGGATCGGAGGTGCGCGGCAGGTAGCCGTACATCCCGATCTCGGCCATCAGATCCACTTCGTGCGGGGTGCCGCGCAGGCCGGACGCTGCGATCCAAGCCGCCAGATTGGAGAGCCCGATGCCTGCCAGGATGTTCTTGTAGCCCTTGTCCCTGCAGCGTTGGGCGATGATCTGGCCGGCGGCCAGGACCATGCGTTCCTGCGCATTGGGACCTTTTTTGAAACCGATCTGAGCCGCTTCCGCCTCGGTTTCAGGCAGCCACGCATCCGGCGCGGCCTTGCCTTTGAGATACAACAGGCGCTGGGTGCCTATCTTGGCCAGATAGCTTTCGTGATCGGGGATATCCAGGATCCATTCTTTAATCCAGTGCGCGAAAACCGCTTCATCCTTGGTGGCATTGTTGACTTCGGTCATGAAATCGTAATCCGGGAAATACGCGTCGAAGTCCGGCAGGCCGTGTTGCATGACCCCGAGCGGGTGTGCGCCCAGGGGCGCTTCGCACACCGCCAATACGGCATAGGCTGGAATGCGCACCATGTGGGCATGCTTGCGAATGAACTGGGTCGAGACAATTTTGTCGGCGCTGACGATAACGCCCTTGGATGCCGCCCAGGCGCCGAAGGCATCGCCAGCAAGCGGATAGGTCAAAATGGTGTTGCCGCTGCGGTCGGCCACGGCGGCGTGCACCAGCGTGACATCCGGGCGCAGGGCACGCAGCAGTCCGATGCGACCGCCGCTGCCGAAAGGATCGTCGATCATTTTGAACGCATTGCGGTTCTCTTCGGCCATGCTGCTGCCGATCAGGGAAGTGGTGGGAATGCAAGGCCAACCCAGGGCGCCCGCCAGGAGCCGTTGCGGAATCGTACGCATGGTCCAGCTTTCCAGTTCGATAGCGCCTGAAGCGATGGCGTTCTGCACGACCGGGCAAGGCCGCGGGCTGGGATAGTTGATGCCGGCAAAACTAGTCAAGATCCGGGAGGCGATCCGATTTTTGATCAATGCCACCAAATGAAGGTTCAGCGAGGGGGCGATGATAGTGAACTCGGGCTGTCGCTCCCAGAAGGTGCGGACCAGTTCGTACACCAGCGCACCGACCCCGGCCGACAGATTCAAGGTCATCTTTTCATGGATGTGACGGCCGATCGCTTCGTTCAGAGTACAGACTTTATTCTCACCCTCGACAATCGGAACCGACATCTTCTCTTCGATGAGCTTGCGGATATTGGGATCCATTATGACTCCTGGCATTGGGGTGCAAGGCGATTGGGGTATCTCTTCGCATCAGTTACGCAATGTTCGGTCTTTGCGGGTATTTAGCATCAGGTGTGAAGTTTTAGGCCCGCCCGGATCACCTGACGTGGTAAGTCATTGAAAGACACGCCATCAGTGGTCCTGAACCTGGATGACCACCTTGCCTTTGACCTGGCGTGCCATCAGCCGTCGCATGGCCTCGGGGACTCCCGACAGGGATATCATATCGCTGATCAGAGGCTTGATTTTGCCTTCTGCGAACCACTGTGCCAACTGGGCCATGTTGCGCTGGTGCTTGGCGGGATAGAGGGCGGACCACGATCCCCAGTAAACGCCAATGATGGCGCGTTCACTGAGCAGGGCCAGATTAAGGGGAATTTTTGGGATTTCGCCGGCCGCGAATCCGATCACCAGCAAACGACCGCCCCAGGCGGTGGCCCGCAAAGCGTCTTGTGTGTAAGCGCCACCGACCGGGTCGCAGACCACGTTCACGCCTTTGCCGCCGGTCAGCGCCAGAGTGCGTTTGCGCAGATCTTCTTTGCTGTAATCGATGGTCTCATCGGCGCCCGTTGACCGGCAAACAGCCAGTTTTTCGGGGTCGGATGCCGCCGCAATCACGCGCGCGCCCATGGCCTTGGCCACTTCGATGGCCGCCAGTCCGACACCACCGGCCGCGCCCAGCACCAGCACGCTCTCATCCTTGAGCAGTCGGCCGCAATCGGCAAAGGCGTGGATGGCCGTAGAGTAGGTGAGGCCGAAGGCAGCGCCGGTAGCAAATGGCATGCCCTCGGGCAGTTGAATGACTTTCTCCTTGGGTGCCACGCACATCTCGGCAAAGGCCCCGTGTCCGGGGAAGGCGATGACCCGTTCTCCCACCGACACATGGGTTACGTTTTTACCGATCTGGTGGACCACTCCCGCCAGGTCCATGCCCGGGCTGAAGGGGGTCGGCGGTTTGATTTGATAGCGCCCTTGTACCATCAGGGCATCCGGAAAATTGAGCGAGGCGCAGCGCACGTCGACCAATACCTGGTCATCGTCGGGAACCGGGGCTGGGGTTTCTGCGACAGTTAGATCCTCTATCGGACCAAATGCATTACAGAGCAATGCTTTCATCACTATTTTCTCCTCTTGTTATCGCCCAATGGCGCCTGAGCGGCTGCGGCGGATGTCATCCAGTTGTAAGTAAAAATCTATTCAGCGGCATAGTGCCGGGCAATGGTTTCGGCAATGCAGGCCGGTTTCTCGCTGCCTTCGATTTCAATCACCACTTTCCAGTTCATCTGCACGCCGCCGGAGACGTCTTCGACACTCAACAACGTGACGCGTGGCCGCACCCGTTTGCCAGCCGGCACCGGCCCGGTGAAGCGTACGCGGTTGAGGCCGTAATTGACTGCCATTTTGGCGGGAGGAAGTTCCAGGGCATCCGCCATCAGACGCGGAATGAGCGCCAATGTCAAAAAACCATGCGCAATGGTGGTACCGTAGGGGGATTCGGCCGCAGCGCGTTCCTGGTCCAGATGGATCCACTGATAATCGCCTGTGGCTTCGGCGAAGAGATTGATTTGTTCCTGGGTAACCGTCAGCCATTGGCCGAGGGCGACTTCCTGACCGGCTTTTGAGCGCAGCTCGTCCATAGTCTTGAACTGTGTTTTGGGCATGGTGATCCTTTCCGGAAGTTAAACGTGGTTTCAGACAGAAGGAGACCCGCTGGCCTTTAAACCAGCGGGTGAGCGAAAGATGGGGTCAGATCAGTTTGATCAGTTGCTTGCCGAAATTCTTTCCGGACAAAAGTCCAATGAACGCAGCCGGGGCGTTTTCCAACCCCTCGGTGATGCTTTCACGAAACTTGAGCCGACCTTGGCGCAGCCAGTTTTCAATATCCGTCAGCGCGTCCACCCAACGGGCTGCATGGTCGGATACGATGAAGCCGCGTATGGTGAGCCGCTGAATCAGGACGTTGTGCATCTTTTTGACGGCATACGGTTCGACAGCATTGTATTGAGAGATCATGCCGCATACCGGGATGCGACCGAACGGATTCATGCGGTCGAGCACCGCGTCGAAAATCGGGCCGCCCACATTGTCGAAGTAAACATCGACGCCGTCCGGGATGGCTTTTTGAAGATTCTCCGACAAACTCCCGGCTTTGTAGTCCACGCAGGCGTCCAGGCCCAGTTCTTCGGTGACATAGCGGCATTTACGTTCACCGCCCGCAATGCCCACGGCACGGCATCCCTGTAGCTTGGCGATCTGACCGACCACGCTGCCCACCGCGCCGGATGCCGCCGAAACGACCACCGTCTCGCCGGCCTTGGGGTGACCGATGTCCATCAATCCAATGTAGGCAGTCACCCCCGGCATGCCCAGCACTCCCAGGTAGGCGGAAAGAGGGAGGTCGCCCTTTTCGATTTTGGTGATGCCCGTACCGTCGCTGACCCCGAAAAGTTGCCAGCCGAAATAACCAAGCACCGCATCGCCGGCTTTAAAGTCGGGATGACGGGATTCAACGACTTCGCCGACTGTACCGCCCACCATGACATCGCCGATCGCCACGGGCTGGGCATAGGATTTTGCATCGCTCATGCGTCCGCGCATGTAGGGATCGAGCGACAAGTAATGGTTGCGCACGCATATCTGTCCAGGACCGGTGACGGGAACCGGTTTGTGAACGACCTCGAAATGTCTTTCCTGGACGGCGCCGACCGGGCGCTGCTTCAAAAGAACCTGGGTGTTTGTTTCAGACATGTTTTTTCCCCTTTTTATGGGAAAAATAGGGCAGGCGGGGTGGTTCTGTCAACGATCAAAGCGGCCCACTCCAGGGTAACCGCCATTTGCGTGTGGCTTGATCACCGAAACGGAACATCGTTCGCCCAGGTGAAATGCGGTAGCGTACGCAGTGGTGCGTCTGCCCTCAGGTTGAATGGCAGCGAACCTCCCGATTAGGCGCAGCGCATCCTGGGCGAGGAGACTCTGCGTCGCAAGTTTGGGCTGAAAGCGGGGTATATAGGTTTGTTTTATGAATGCAAATTATAAAATAACTTGAAATAAAATAGCAAACATGGTTTGCTGTAAACAACCTGCTAAATTGTCCAAGTGTGAATGCTCGTGAATGCTTGTGAATTGGCACCACAATGACCAGAAGACCTATCCACGGGCGTCATTCTTTGACCTGCTATACAAATTTTTTAGCAATCATCCGCAGCACGTTAAAATCCAGTAAGCTATTAAGAAAGGGGGTATCCGCCGATTTCCTGAAAATGGAATACACTCAGCAAGTGGTTGATGATTGTGCGGTGCGGGCTGCATGCTTTGCCAGCCCGTTTCATGTCAAATTCGAAAAAATGAGGAGGGGATAAACAATGTTAAGACGATGGTTGCTATCATTGACGAGTGTTGCCCTTTTAATGCTTATGGCGTTGCCGGTCATGGCGGCGGATACGATCAAAATCGCCTATATAGATCCCCTATCCGGTGCTTTTGCCGGTGTGGGTGATGCAGGCTTAAAACATTTTCAGTACAATGCGGAATTGATTAATGCCAAGGGCGGCGTTCTGGGGGGCACGAAGCTTGAAATCGTCCCGTTCGACAACAAGACCAGCGCGCAGGATTCTCTGATTCAGCTCAAGAACGTGATCGATCAAGGCATCCGGATTATTACCCAGGGCAATGGCTCCAATGTGGCCGGCGCACTGATCGAGGCCGTGAACAAGCACAACGAGCGCAACCCGGGTGACGAAATCATCTATCTGAATTATGCAGCCGTTACACCGGCGTTTACCAATGAGCAATGTAGTTTCTGGCATTTCCGCTTCGATGCCCATGTGGATATGAAAATCGCGGCCATTACGGATTATATCAAGGAACAGAAAAAAGTTAAAAAAGTCTATCTCATCAACATGGATTATGTCTTCGGCCATTCGGTGAGCGATGCCTCCAAAGCAATGTTGAAGGAAAAACGCCCGGATATCCAGATCGTGGGAGACACGTTCACCCCCATGGGCAAGGTGAAGGACTTTTCTCCTTATGTGGCCCAGATCAAAGCCTCAGGGGCCGACACAATCATCACCGGCAATTGGGGTGCGGACATGTCCTTGCTGGTCAAAGCCGCCAAGGATGCCGGCCTCAAAGCTCAGTTCCACACCTTCTACGGCGGGGGATTGGGCGCACCCAAGGCCATTGGCGCAGCGGGCATTGGCATTCTCAACCATGTGACCGAATGGCATATCAACCTCAATCATGAAGAAAAGAACAAGCAGGACGAAGAATTTTTCTTAGGGTATCAGGCCAAGTATTCCGGCGGCGGCGAAGTACCTTACTATTACGGGCGCATCCGCACGCAAATGCAGATGTTGGCGGCAGCCATCGACAAGGCCGGCAGCGCGGATGCCAAGGCGATCGCCCTGGCTCTGGAGGGCATGGAACATGAAACCCCATACGGCACAGTCACCATGCGGGCCGAGGATCACCAGTTGATTCAGCCCTTGTACATCTCCGTTTATGCCAAGGCCGGCACAGATAAGGTCAAGTACGATGCGGAGAATTCAGGGGTCGGTTTCAGCACCGTCAAACGCATCGAAGCGGCGGCCACGGCTATGCCGACCACCTGCAAAATGGCGCGTCCATCTAAATAATCCACGCGACCCGCTCTGACCACTTTGGGGCGGACCGGGGCGGCGCCAATTGCAGATTTTTACAGGGCGGCTTTTTGGGCCGCCCTTTTTCAAGCAGTCCTGATGCATGATTGGGTTAAAAGCACCGGATGGAGCGCCCGTTCCGCCACCTTGAATTGGAGGCCTATGGGTCGGTTGTTGCCGCGTGTGTGCTGCGGCCATCAAGGGCGGTTCTGGGGCCAATACGGGGTTTTCCCGTTATACCAAACGCCAACCCGGAAAGTAGCCGCATGTTTGAATATTTGCTTTTTTCACTTCTGAATACCCTGGTCCTTGGCATGCTGTTCTTCATGCTTTCCAGTGGGCTGACATTGATTTTCAGCATGATGGGCGTGCTTAATTTCGCCCACGCCAGCTTTTACATGTTGGGGGCCTATTTCGGTTACCAGATCAGCGCGGTATTCGGATTCGGGCCGGCGCTGCTGCTCGCGCCTTTGGCGGTCGGGGTTCTGGGGGCACTGGTCGAGCGCTACGGCCTCAGATCCGTTCATAAGTATGGCCATGTGGCCGAACTGCTTTTTACGGTCGGTTTGGCATTCATTATCGAAGAAGCCGTCAACCTGATATGGGGTCGTAATGCGGTGACCTACCCGGTACCGAATTTCCTCGATTTTTCGCTATTTACATTGTTCACCACCTCCTTTTCGGCCTATCGCGCATTCATGCTGCTGATTTCCGTGGGCATTTTCGCGGGCGTCTACCTGGTGTTGACGCGTACCCGCATAGGTCTGATCATTCAAGCCTCTTTGACTCACCCCCAGGGGGTCAGTGCCCTGGGCCACAATGTTCCGGCGGTGTTCATGCTGGTATTTGGCGGTGGATCAGCGCTGGCCGGATTGGCGGGGGTCATTGGCGGTATCTTTCTGATTACCGAACCGGCCATGGCTGCGACGCTGGGTCCCATCGTTTTTGTTGTTATCGTTGTCGGCGGCATGGGGTCGCTGACCGGGGCCCTGGTGGCGTCCCTGCTGCTGGCCGCGATTCAGACCTTCGCCGTCGGCATCGATGTCTCTCTGGGCGACATTTTCGCCCGCATTGGTTTTCAGATGAGTCCGGGCGGCCTTTTAAAAGACCTCTGGCGCATCAAAATATCGCATACCGGACCGATTTTGCCTTATTTGTTCATGGTGTTGATGCTGATGTTCCGTCCGAAAGGCTTGATGGGAAAACGCGAGTCGTAAAAGCTCGCCACGAATGGAGAAGGTGTTCGCAATATGCTGCTTTTCATGAGGCGTTACGGAATTTGGCTGGCCGCTGTGATCGTCTGCGTGGTTTTGCCCTATATTTTTACTTCCAGACTTTCCCTGACATTGTTTTGTCAGATGGGCATAGCTTTAATTTTCGCGCTCTCTTACAACATGCTCCTGGGGCAGGGCGGGATGCTCTCCTTCGGGCATGCGGTTTTTTACGGCATTGGCGGATTTCTTGCCATGCACGCGCTCAACAAGATCAGTGGCGGGACATTGCCTTTGCCGATTGAGTTGTTGCCGCTGGTGGGCGGCTTGGGCGGTTTGGCCGCCGGCATTGTCTTCGGGTGGTTGTCCACCGAACGCTCCGGTACGACTTTTGCCTTGATTTCGTTGGGGATTGGCGAGTTGATCGCGGCCAGTGCGCTCATGCTGCCGTCTTTTTTCGGTGGCGAGGAAGGCATTTCAGCCAACCGAATGGTCCAAACGACCCTGACCGGTTTCCGCTTCGGCAAGCAGATCGAGGTGTATTTTCTGATCGCTTTCTGGGCGATCGTGAGTGCGGCCCTGATGTACCTGCACACGAAGACCCCCCTGGGGCGGGTGGCCAATGCGGTTCGCGACAACCCGGAACGCGCCGCCTTCATCGGTTATAACACCAGAGCCGTAAGAACCTTGCAGTTCAGTTTATCGGCCTTTTTCGCGGGTATCGCCGGCGGTCTTTTCGCCATAAATTACGAGATCATCACCGCCGAAACAGTCGGGGCCCTGGCATCGGGCAGTGTGCTGATGATGACCTACGTTGGCGGCGTGGGCCATTTTTTTGGTCCGATCCTGGGTGCGATTCTGGTTACCTTCATGCAAGTGTCCCTGGCCGGCATCACCCATGCCTGGCTGCTGTATTTCGGTTTGCTCTTCGTGGGCATGGTGCTCTGGGCGCCCACCGGAATGGCCGGCATCATCATGATGCATGAGCCGGTATGGAAAGCCGGTTTGATGAAACGCCTGCTGCCATCCTATTTGCTGATCGCCCTGCCGTCCCTGGTGATGTTTGTGGGTGTGATGATCTTAGTGGAGATCAATTATCATCTCTCACTGAGCATCAACCCGGAGGCAGCCTTGCAGTTGTTCGGCATTCGTTTCAAGGCGCAATCGCCCGTTGCCTGGTCGACAGCGATTCTGTTGGCCGCAATCGGTTTTGTTTTCTTCCGGGCGGCGAAGCGAAAAGTGAGCCGAAGCTGGGATGAGGTGACGCAAACCATGAAAGGGGGTGCCGTATGAGCACACCCGCTTTGAAACTTGCCGGGGTTCGCAAAAATTTCGGCAGCAGTCAGATCATCAACGGCGTCGATCTGGAGGTGTCCAGAGCAGAGCGCCATGCCATCATCGGTCCCAACGGTGCCGGCAAATCCACGCTGTTCAATTTGATCAGTGGTTTTTACCAGGTCAGCGCGGGCTATATCGAACTGGGGGGACATATCATTTCGGGGCTGCCCCCCCACCGCATCAACCGTCTTGGGTTGAGCCGAAGCTTTCAAGTCACCAATATTTTCCCCAAGATGAGCGTATTCGAAAACATCCGCTGCGCGCTGCTGTGGTCGATGGGATACCGCTACTCTTTCTGGCATTTTTGCGACCGGCTAAAGCGGGTCAATGAAAAAACCGAGCAGATCCTGGAAATGATCCACCTTGCCGATCGCAGGCACATTCCGGCTGCCATGCTGGCCTATGCCGAGCAGCGCGCTCTTGAAATCGGTATCACAATTGCGGGCGACACAAACGTCATCCTGCTGGACGAGCCCACGGCAGGCATGAGCCTGAGCGAAACCGAGCGGGCGGTCGAACTGATCCACAAAGTCACGCAAGACAAGACGCTGGTGATCGTCGAGCATGACATGAGCGTGGTGTTCAATCTGGCCGATCGCATATCGGTGCTCGTTTACGGTGAGATTGTCGCCACCGACACTCCCGATAATATCCGCCAAAACCAGGAAGTTCAGGAAGCCTATCTTGGCAAGGAGATCGCCTAAATGCTGGAAGTCAAGGAACTGCATGCCTATTATGGCCGCAGCCATATTTTGCAGGGTGTCACCTTGCATGTCGGCAAAGGAGAGATCGTCAGCCTTTTGGGACGCAATGGCGTCGGCCGCTCGACGACCTGCATGGCCATTATGGGGTTGGTGCCCCCTCAGGGGTCGATACGCTACAAGGATGAGCAAATCTGCGGGTTGAATCCCCATGACATCGCCCGCCGCGGAATCGGCTTCGTACCCGAGGACCGCTGGATATTCCCCGGTCTGACAGTGCTGCAGAACCTGCAGTTGGGCATGAAACGTAAAGATCAGACAGGCCGCTGGAGCCTGGCGGATGTCTTCGCGCTGTTCCCACGTCTGGGCGAACGCTCCAATGTGCATGGCGGGTTGATCTCGGGCGGTGAAAAGCAGATGCTGACTATCTGCAGGACGCTGATGGGCGACCCTGATTTCATCATGATCGACGAACCCACCGAGGGACTGGCCCCCAAAATGGTCGAGCAGGTCGGTGAGTTGATCGAAGAGATCGCCCGCCGCGGCGTATCGGTGTTGCTGGTCGAGCAGAAATTGAGCATCGCTTTAAAGATCTCTCAGCGCATCTACATCATGGGCCAAGGGCGAATCGTTTTTGAAGGCCAAACCGAAGACTTAAAAAACAACCAGGCTATCCGGAAAGAGTGGTTGGAAGTTTAAACTCTAAACCTGCCCACCAGCGTATTGAGCGTCTCGGCCAGGACCGACAGCTCTTTTGAATGAATGCTGACCTGCGCGCTGCTGTGGGATATGTCATTGGCGGAGTGGGTCACCAGGCCGATCTGTTCGGCGATGACGGCCGACACTTGCGAGCTTTGAGCGACATGCATGTTGACATCCCCCAAACCTTGGGCTGCCTGAGAGACATTGTCGGATATATTCTGGGTGGTGGCCGATTGCTCCTCGACCGCCGAGGCGATCACCAGGACATGTTCATTGATGTCTTTGATCACATGGGTAATTTTTGATATTTCGGCCACTGTGCCGTTGGTCGACTGCTGAATGCCGTCGACGCGCATCTTGATTTCCTTGGTCGCCGCAGCCGTCTGTCGGGCCAGCACCTTGATCTCATTGGCCACGACGGCGAATCCCTTGCCGGCGTCGCCCGCCCGGGCCGCCTCGATGGTCGCATTCAGGGCGAGTAAATTGACTTGCTCGGATATTTCCGTGATGGTCTCGATGACTTTGCCGATTTCCTGGGCCGATCCGCCCAATTCACCCATCTGGGCGGTAGCGTGATCGGCTTGGGTCACCGCATCGCCTGTGATGACACGCGCTTTGGCGGCATTGCGGGTGATTTCATTGATCGTGCCGGACATTTCGCCGGCTGATGAGGCGACCATGGTGACGTTGGTGGAGGCTTCTTCCATCGAGGCCGCGATGGAAGTCATATTGGTGCTCATCTGCTCGGATGAGGCCGCCACACTGTTGGCCTCCTGGGCGGTTTGCTCGGCACCGCCGGCCAGCGCTTCGGAAATTCGGGTCATGTGTGCCGATGACTGGGAGAGTTTGTCCGAATTGGTTTTCACCTGGATGATGATGGTGTGCAGTCGTTCGATGAAGAGATTGAACCATTGCCCGAGCTGGCCCAGCTCGTCCCTGGTGGTGATGGTGAGCCTTTTGGTCAGATCGCCATCGCCTTCGGCGATGTCTTTGATGCGGACCACCATGTCGGTTACCGGTCGAACCAGGGACCGGGACATCATCCAGGTCAGCGGTGCCGCCAACAGCATGCAGCCCAGACCGATGCCGCAAAGAATCAGGATCATTTGACGGTTGTTGGCTTTTGCGAGATCATCTGACTGCAACAGGACCATCGCTCCGGTGTAGCCGGTGTTGTTGTAAATCGGCAGGACACTCTGGAAGTAGCCCTGCTTTTCCAGCGTGATCGATCCGAAAACGGATTCTGCTTCGGCCAATTGCCAGGTTGCGGCGGCGGTTTTTTCATAGCCGGTCATTTCGATCGTCCGGTACGCCGTCAGAGTGCCTGCGCTGTAGGTGTCCCTGGAGAAAATGGCCACCGCCATACCAGTGAGTTTGTGGATCCAGGCTGAAAAATCGGGACCCAGACGCATAACGGTGACCGCCGTGCCGACCCGTTTGGGCTCGAATTGTTGTGTTTCCGGGTTCATGGTCTCCGTGATGACCGGTATTTCGGCTTTGAGACAAAGGTGCTGTCCGATGGCTTGAAAACTGATTGCTGGCTGGTCTGAAAATGTTCCAGCGTAGCCTTTGGCAATCCTTTCGTCCGCCGCATCCGCTGTCGCCACGAGTTCGCGATCCCCGATGTCTTCGCCTTCGCTGAATTCTGCTTGGTGCAGATTGCCCTGATTCTGGAATCCTACATGGTAGCTACCCTCACTGCTCTTGACCGCAAAGGCGACCAGCTGATTCTGACCATCGTAAAGAGCGGTTTGCCACAATTGGGCCGAAGCCCCGGTAGTGATAACGGCTTTCATCAATCCTTCATACGATCCTTGCGTGATGCTTCCGGACAAGTGGGCGAATTCCTGGACAAAATTTAAATTGTCACCCACCCGGTTTCCCGAAATCATCTGCTGGGTCGCGGCCGTTAATGCCTGCTGTTTTTCTACTAGGGTATGCTTGAGCATGTTGGCCGAGTTGTTCATGGCCTTTTGAATCAACACCCGGTTTTGTCTCTGAATGACCACCGACACCACGATAGTGGAAACGATACTGACCATGAGCAGCATTGCCAACGTATTCCAGGTGATTTTGGCTCCCAGGGTTCTTTTCAGTACAAATTCCATGGCCGATCCTTGATAAGAGATTTTGATGAGGGCTGCGGCGCCCGACCGATTAGTGTATCGGCATATCCAAATAAAACTGAATGGAATATGTTGAATGGCGCTCATATTGCGATGAGGTGTTCAAAATGGTGTTTCGGACCGAAGGCGGAAGTTCTAGTGAAAAAACTTCCGCCTTCGGTCTTCAGTCCTCTCCCCCCAAACTTGTTTGTATCTTTGGCCGCGCCCTATATGGCGGGTGTGGTGAAGAACTTTTTCCGGCTGCCGGTCGCGCCTGGTTGCCTAACCAGGACGCGCATATGCGCGACGTTGCGTCGCTAAAAGGGCATATTCAAAATATGTGCCTTATCGCAGGATATGGGCATGATTAGTATCAGTATGTTATTCCATTGAATTTTATGGATGTGCGGGGATTTCCAGGCGGGGGGTGTGTCAATGTCACACAAGCGGCACGGCACACATATGTGACTTGGCACATTGGGACCACCCCATTCAAAGCGCTTAAGGGTAGTCCGCGGTCAGACGGGATTGCATGGAGCGGTTGCGCCGCGAGTCTGCGAGCGCCAGAACGCCTATTGCTGGTGTGGCCATGCCAGGCTCAAGCCCAATGCGATCAGCACGCAACCAGCGGTTTTTGTGATGCGTGTTTCCATCCGGCTGTTTTGGCGCAGCCATTGCCCGATCCATCCGGCGCACATTCCCACCAGGCCGAAACAGGCGAGTGTCAGTAGCACGAAAAGAGTGCCGAGCAGCACCATCTGAAGACGCGGGCTGCCCTGTCCGGGATCTACGAATTGCGGGAAAAAAGCCAGGAAAAAGACAGCGACTTTGGGGTTGAGAATATTGGCCACAATGCTCTGGCGGAAGACGGCCGCGGGCGCCATGGGCGGTCCGGCGTCGGCCAGCGAGGCGGTCGCGGCGCTGCGGATCATGCGTATTCCCAAGTAGATAAGATAGGCGGCCCCCAGCCATTTGACTATTTGAAAGGCCGTGGCGGAGGTCATCAGCAAGGCCGACAGGCCGATGACCGCAAAAAGGGTGTGAACGAAATTGCCCAATCCGAAACCGGCTGCGGCGGCCAGGGCTGCTTTGCGCCCTTGGGCCATACCGCGGGTGACCACATAGATGATGTCGGGACCGGGCGTGAAGATCAGTGCCACGGAGGCTGCGCTGAAAAGACCGATTTGGGTGAGAGAGATCATTGTCGCTCCTTGATTTTTTAGCTTTTTGGCCAGTTGGCCTTACTTGCACACCATCACATGACCGCATCGAATTCGGGCGGTACAAAGGGGCAAGCGCGCACCTTGAGAAGGGCCAGGCCGTGTTGTACCATACGGCAGCCGATGCCGCGTTTCCGGCATCAATTTTCCCTTCACATGCAGGTCCATAGGTCCTACAGCCGGAAAAGGAGAAAGTCAAATTGCGTTTTGTCGGTCGGGATCAAACCATTGTCGATGCCACCAGCGGGTTGATGTGGACACGGGATGCGGGATGCGCGCCCTTTCCGTTGACCTGGTATGAAGCCTTGGATGCGGTCACTGAATTCAACTGCCGCACGCTGTACGGGTATGACGACTGGCGGCTGCCCAACCGGCGTGAGTTGTTCAGCCTGGTCAGCCATGACCGGATCAACCCGGCCTTGCCGGCCGGGCACCCGTTCATCAACGTCTTCGAGGGCTATTATTGGAGCAGCACCACTTGCAACCGGCTGCCAATGCAGGCGTGGTATGTCCATTTGGGCGGCGCTCGCGTTTTCAAAGGTATGAAGCACGGGTCTTATCTGGTATGGCCGGTGCGAACCGCGGACCAGGGGTCACGGCTGTCTGGCACGGGGCAGAGGCACTGCTATACGGCCGACGGCAGGCCGACAGACTGTCGGGGAACAGGCCAGGATGGCGACACCCGCACCGGCATCCCCTGGCCGAATCCGCGTTTTGAAGTCCGGCAAATGACCGTGGTCGACCACCTGACCGGCTTGATCTGGGATGTTGTCGCTGACCTTGCCGGCAGGCCGCTGAGTTGGGAAGCGGCTCTTCAAGCCGTTTCAACGGCCAATGCGCAGCAGCGGCATGGCCACAGCGACTGGCGTTTGCCGGGCGTGCGTGAACTGGAGAGTCTCTGCGACATGGCGACCCATGCCCCGGCGCTGCCCCAGGCCCATCCTTTCGTGCAGGTGCGATCGTTTTACTGGTCGGCGAGCACGAGCCGCTATGATCCGCGTTACGCCTGGGCGCTTTATCTGGAAGACGGCGCCGTGGGTGTGGGGTACAAGCCGCTGGCGGAGTTTTTTGTGTGGGCGGTCAGTAAACGGCGCCTCGGAACGAATGGGTGAAGTCCGTCCGAGGCGTCAAGGCTAAGTCTTAGGACGCTATGGGTTTGGAGCGTGCTTTGGCCAGGCCGATGGTTGAAAGGGCCGCTTCGATTTCTCCCAATATCGTCGGATCGTCGATGGTCGCCGGGACCTTGAAATCCTTGTTGTCGGCGATCTTCTGAATGGTGCCGCGCAGGATCTTGCCTGATCGTGTCTTCGGCAACCGTTTGACGACCGTGGCTTTTTTGAAGGCGGCCACAGGACCGATGCGGTCGCGCACCATTTTGATCACTTCGGCGGTGATCTCTTCTTCGCTGCGGCGCAAGCCGGCCTTGAGTACCAGAAAACCAACCGGTACTTGGCCCTTTAGGTCGTCGTCTACCCCCAGAACGGCACATTCGGCCACATCCGGATGGTCGGACAGCACCTCTTCCATGGCGCCGGTCGAGAGCCGATGGCCCGCGACATTGATGATGTCATCCGTGCGTGTCATCACATAGGCATAGCCATCTTCATCGATGAAGCCGGCATCCGCGGTTTTATAGTACCCGGGAAACTCGGCCAGGTAGGACTCGATGTACCGGCGATCGTTGTTCCAGAGCGTGGGCAGGCTTCCGGGCGGCAATGGCAATTGGACCACCAGGGCGCCGATCTCGCCGGGCTTGACCGTCTCCCTCGTTTCAGGATCCAGCACCTGCAGATTCCAGCCCGGTGCGGGTTTGGTAGGCGAGCCTTCTTTCACGGGGTACGCGTGCAGGCCCATGCAGTTGGCGGCAATGGCCCAGCCGGTTTCAGTTTGCCACCAATGATCGATGACGGGCACGTTCAGTTGCTTGCGCGCCCACTTGAGCGTGTCGGGATCTAAACGTTCCCCGGCCAGAAAAAGAGCGCGGAAGTTGGACAGGTCATGGTCTTTGATCAGTTTGCCGTCGGGGTCCTCGCGTTTGATAGCCCTGAACGCTGTCGGCGCAGTGAACATGGTGCAGACTTTGTGCTGGGCAATGACGCGCCAGAAAACACCTGCATCGGGCGTACCTACCGGTTTGCCTTCGAACAAAACAGTGGTGCACCCCTTGAGCAGGGGCGCGTAAACGATATACGAGTGGCCGACCACCCAGCCCACATCCGATGCCGCCCAATAGACCTCGCCGGCATCGACGTTGTAGATGGCCTTCATACTCCATTTGAGCGCTACGGCATGGCCGCCATTGTCGCGAACGACACCCTTGGGCTCACCGGTCGTGCCGGAGGTGTACAGGATATAAAGCGGATCGGTGGCTGCCACCGGGACACAGTCGGCCGGTTGCGCGCTGGCGACGGCAGCGCGCCAATCGATATCGCGCTCCGGGGTCAGTTCGCATTCAAGCGCGGAGCGCTGCAAGATGATGCACCGTTGCGGCTTGGCCTGGGCCATCTCGATGGCGCCGTCCAGAAGTCCTTTGTAAGCGATGACGCGTTGGGCTTCGATGCCGCACGAGGCCGATACGATGACTTTGGGTTTGGCATCGTTGATGCGCGTGGCCAGTTCATTGGCGGCAAATCCGCCGAACACGACCGAATGAACGGCACCAATGCGCGCGCACGCCAGCATGGCGATCGCCGCTTCGGGGATCATTGGCATGTAGATGATGACCCGGTCGCCCTTGGCGACGCCCAACGCCTTCAATGCGCCGGCAAACAGGGCTGTTTCATCCCGCAATTGGCGGTAGGTGTAAGTTTTGATCGTTTGTGTGACGGGGCTGTCGTAAATTAATGCCGGCTGTTCCGCGCGGCCGGAGGCGACATGATGATCGAGCGCATTGTAGCAGGTGTTGAGTTGGCCGCCTACAAACCAGCGGTAAAAAGGCAGATTACTGCCGTCAAGGACCTTGTCCCAGCGTTTGGTCCAAACAATATCCTCCGCCGCTTCACCCCAAAATCCTTCCGGATCGTTGATGGAACGCTGGAATGCTTTCTCATACGGATTGGTCATGTGGCCCTCCTATTTGCTTGGATTGGCATTTTCGACAGCTATGACCGCGTTGGGGGAGAAGGTGAGATAGGCGGACGATCAGGCATTTACAGGACGCTGTCCCCATAGGCGACAAAATCGAAACCAGCAGTCATATCTTTAGTAACCAAACAATAGAAAAGGTGGCGGGGTGATGTCAAGATAAAAAATGAATGATATATAGTGGATGAATGTACTGGCAAAAAGTATTTTCTGGTTATCCACTTCGGTCAGTCACCCGCACCCCCGCGAACCTGGGTGTCGGCCACCCAAGGCACAACCGATTGCCGCAGACGTTGCATGGATGTTGCGGAAAATCCAGGATCGCCTGCCGAGAAGAATTTCGGATCAAGCAGAACGGATGACCGGAACGCTTGCAGCACATATCGCCGGGCGCCTTGAATCCCGCGGGCAATCTCCACGACGATTTTTTCATCCACAAAAGGTCGCAGGCAAGTGGTGCGAAATTCATAATCCACGTCGCTCTCCATGATCAGGCGAATGCTGCGTGCAACCTTCCGGGCGGTCGCTTCCGTCGTCAGCAGCGGGGCATACTGATTCAGGCTCGTTTTGATGTCCATGGCGACATAGTCGACCACCTGGTGCGCCAGCAGGTGCTGCAGAACCTCGGGACGGGTTCCATTGGTGTCCAGTTTGACCGGCAGGCCCAGTCCTTGAATGGCACGGCACATATCCGGTAGTCCAGAGGCCAGGGTCGGCTCGCCGCCGGAGATGACCACGCCATCGAGCAGTCGTTTGCGTGGGGTCAGATACTCGAGCAATGCGTCCGCGGCAATGCGTTCGGGATAGAGGCCCCTGGCCAGTTCCGGATTGTGGCAAAAGGGACAAGCCAGATTGCAGCCGGAGACAAAAGCCACACAGCTGACCTTGCCAGGATAATCAATCAATGAGGTTTTTTGTAACCCGGCAAAAATCATGGTGCCGTTGCGTTTTCTCTGTGCGGTGTCGTGTAAAAAGCGTGCGGGGGCGACATTCGCCCCCGCAGCGTCATACGTTCAGGCGGTGGATGGATTCGTCAGCGTTTACCGGGAAACGACGCCGGAGCGGCCGACAGGGTTGGTTTCATCCGGCAACAAAGCGTCTTCGGTGTTTTTTCCGTCCGTCGCACGCTTGCGATTTTTGGCCATCATCACCTTGGCGCCAGACGCCGGATCGATCGAATCGACCCGATAGGTTTTACGCAGCGCATATTCGGCCTGTTTGCCGTCGTTCCACTGCTTGATCGGGCGCAGATATCCCACCACCCGCGAGTAGATCTCGGTTTCCTGATTGCAATGGGCGCAGCGCGGCTGTTCGCCTTTCAGATAACCATGCGACGGGCAGATGCTGAAGGTGGGGGTCAGGGTAAAATAAGGCAGCCGGTAGTTCGAAGCGATTTTGCGCACCAGGGATTTGACGGCATCGATGTCGCTGAGCTGTTCGCCTAAAAAGACGTGCAACACCGTACCGCCCGTGTACTTGGTTTGGAGCTGATCCTGAAGCTCGAACGTCTGGTAAAGGTCGTCGGTATAGTTGACCGGCAGTTGGGTAGAGTTGGTGTAATAGGGGGCGGCGCCCTTGTTGTGCTCGGTTTCGTTAGAGCAGACGATGCCGTTGAATTTTTTCTTATCCAGCATGGCCAGGCGGAAGGAGGTGCCCTCGGCCGGGGTGGCTTCCAGGTTGAAAATATCGCCGGTTTCATCCTGAACGCCTGACAGCAGGTCGCGCAGATAATCCATCACCTTGAGGGCAAACGTCTGACCCTCGGGGCTGCCGATGTCCTTGCCCATAAAGTTCAGGCAGGCTTCGTTCATGCCGATGATGCCAATGGTGGAAAAATGGTTTTTCCAGTACATGCCAGCACCCTGTTTGACTTCGCGCAGGTAAAAGCGAGAATAGGGGTACAGATTTTTTTCGGTGAATTTTTCCAATATCTTGCGTTTGATGATCAGGCTTTCCACGCCCAGGCGCACGCGATCTTCAAGAAGCTGGAGGAACTCGGCTTCGTCGCTGGCCTGAAACCCGATGCGCGGCAGATTGATCGTGACCACCCCGATGGAGCCGGTCAGCGGGTTGGCGCCGAACAGACCGCCGCCGCGCTTGAGCAGTTCGCGATTGTCCAGGCGCAGCCGACAGCACATGGAGCGCGCATCTTCGGGGGACATATCGGAATTGACGAAATTGGAAAAATAGGGGATTCCGTACTTGGCCGTCATTTGCCAGACCAAATCCAGGTTGGGGTTGTTCCAGTCGAAGTCGGGGGTGATGTTATAGGTCGGAATGGGGAAGGTGAAAACCCGTCCCTTGGCATCACCAGCCATCATCACATCGGCAAAAGCGCGATTGATCAGGTCCATTTCGGGCTGGAACTCGGCATAGGTGACATCCAGTTCACAACCGCCCACGATCACCGGGTGGTCTTTGAGGATGCCAGGTACGCACAGGTCCATGGTGATATTCGTGAAGGGCGTCTGAAAGCCCACCCGGGTGGGAATATTGATGTTGAATATAAACTCCTGCAAAGCCTGCTTGACCCGCTCGTAATTCAAATCATCAAATCGTACGAAAGGTGCCAGCAGCGTATCGAAATTGGATAGGGCCTGGGCGCCGGCCGCTTCGCCCTGCAAGGTGTAGAAAAAATTGACGATCTGGCCCAAGGCCGAACGCAGGTGTTTGGGCGGCGCGCTTTCCACCTTTCCTTCGACCCCCTTGAAGCCATTTTTGAGCAGATCCTTCAAATCCCAGCCCACGCAGTACACCGACAACAGGCTCAGATCGTGAATGTGTACATCGCCGCTCTTGTGCGCCTGGCGGATCTGGGGCGGATAGATCTTGTTCAACCAGTATTCCGAGGTAACATCCGATGAGATGTAGTTGTTCAGCCCCTGCAGCGAGTAGCACATGTTGCTGTTTTCTTTGATTTTCCAATCCATGCGCTGGATATAATGATCCACCAGGTCGACATTGGCTTTGGTGGTGATGCTGCGGATTTGGGCATGCTGCTCACGGTAGAGAATATACGATTTGGCCGTGAGGTGGTAAGGGGACTCGAGCAACACGTGTTCGACGATATCCTGAATCTCTTCAACCTCCGGCAATGCCCCCAAGCGTAATTCATGGGCCAGGGTCAGTACGCGCAAAGTGAGCTTGCGCGCGTCGCGTTCGGCGAACTCGCCGGTTACCTGACCGGCTTTGGCGATGGCAGCTGTAATTTTGGTGGAATCGAATTCGACAACGCGTCCATCACGTTTTTTGATTTGTTCGAACACCTGTTTCTCCTTTTTAGGTAGAAGGGTTGTAGCCGGCGTCAATTGTTCAAAGCGCCCGAGGCGCTGCAATTACGGATTGTGGTTAAGGATTATTGGTACAAGCGGTACTGAGGATGTGAAATAGTTACATCAACATCTTGATGCCTGTCAAACTAAAAATCCTACATCTTGTGCATATTGGGCCCATTTGCCGGTCGGCTCGTTTGGCCTCGTCAGGTCGTCCGATGGGATGCGGTGCGATATCGGGCTCCTAAACCTTGCGAACAGCGCATTTCCGACCGACACGCCAACGCCACGCGACCCCACGGGCGGCAACGGGCTGACGGGCAAAGTCCCATCCTTCATATAGACATCATACGACTTGACAATACTATATATTGTGTGACAACTGATGAGATCACCATGCCCGGATCATTGGGCTGCTATCGGCACCGAAATCGAATCAAAATTAGTCACTGACAACATGCATCCGCAAGGGACGCGGTACCGACCGGCGGCACCGTTTGCCTTTTTTGAGATGAACAGAAGGAGCAGGGCGTGGGCCAAATAGTCAAATTCATTGAAACCAAAGAAGGGGTCATCGATCTTTCCGCGTATCGTTGGGATGACGAACGTTTCTCCAGGGCATTGATACAGGAGCATCCCATGGATAATGACAAGGCGCGAGCCATCAGCCGTTTTGTGCGCGAAGCCATCGACGGGATGAAGATGAAGTGCATCACGCCTTCCGTCGTGGAAGCGGTGATCGATACGATCCTGGAAGAGCATGGGGTGCCTAAGGTGGCTGTTTCCATAGACAAATCCATATTTGTACGCAATGGGCTGCACCTGACACCGAATGCCGAAACAGTGCTCGAGCGGCGTTACCTGCGCAAGGATGCACAAGGCCGGCTGCTGGAAACATCGTCCCAGATGTTGCGGCGTGTGGCCCGGCATATTGCCCAAGCCGATTTGATCCATGATCCCCAGGCCGATATCCAGGCCGTCGAAGAAACCTTTTACGATTTGATGGCCGAGTTGAAGTTCCTGCCCAATTCGCCGACCTTGATGAATGCGGGACGCCGCCTGGGACAACTGGCCGCATGTTTTGTGTTGCCGGTGGAAGACAGTATGGAGGCCATTTTCGACACCCTGAAAAACGCCGCCATCATCCACAAGTCGGGTGGTGGCACCGGATTTTCCTTTTCACGTCTGCGCCCCAAGAACTCCATGGTGGGCACAACCGGCGGCGTCGCTTCAGGACCGGTGTCCTTTATGAAAATCTTCAACACCGCCACTGAGCAGGTCAAACAGGGCGGTACACGCCGGGGCGCCAATATGGCCGTCATGCGCGTGGACCACCCCGATATTCTGGAATTCATTTACTGCAAGCAGCGCGATGATGAGTTGAACAATTTCAACATCTCCGTTGGGGTCACGGATGCCTTCATGCAGGCTGTTGCCGATGGCAGACCCTACGATCTTATCGATCCAGCACTGAAAAAGCGCGTCGGCTCCTTGGACGCCGGCGAAGTCTACACGGCGCTGATTCAACAAGCCTGGAAAAATGGGGACCCGGGCATTATTTTCCTGGACCGCATGAATCGCGACAATCCAACGCCGGAAATTGGCGACATCGAAAGCACCAATCCATGCGGCGAGCAACCCCTGCTACCGATGGAGGCTTGCAATCTGGGCTCGATCAATTTATCGCGTTGTGTGGTCAGCGATAAAGATGTCGCGGCCATTGACTATGAAGAACTGCGGCGGGTGGTTTGGCAGGCCGTGCACTTTCTGGACAACACCATCGACATGTCGCGCTACCCGCTGCCTGCCATCGATGAGATGGTCAAAGGCAACCGCAAGGTTGGTCTGGGGGTAATGGGTTTTGCCGATTTACTCTTCCAACTCAAGGTTCCTTATAACTGCGAAGAGGCCTTGAAAATCGCCGAAGATCTGATGTCTTTTATTCAGATCGAGGCCCATGCCGCCTCTCGCGATCTGGCGGCCCGGCGCGGCCCCTTCCTGAACTTCGAACGCAGCATCTATAAGCAATCGGGTCAGCCCCCCTTGCGCAACGCCACCCTGACCACGATTGCGCCAACCGGCACCTTGAGCATTATCGCAAATTGTTCCAGCGGTATCGAGCCCCTGTTCGCCTTGAGTTTCGTGCGCAAGGTGATGGACAACGATCGCCTGGCGGAAGTCAATCCCATCTTTGAAGCCGTGGCCAAAAAGCGTGGATTCTACTCGTCTGAACTGATGGAAACGATCGCGCGTACAGGGTCGATCCAGGATATCGACAGCATTCCCGACGATGTCAAAAAGGTATTCGTGACGGCTCACGATGTATCCGCCGAGTGGCACGTTCGCATGCAGGCCGCTTTTCAAAAACATACCGACAATGCTGTGTCTAAAACCGTCAACTTGCCCAACGATGCCGCGACCGACGATGTTCTCAAAATCTACAACATGGCCTATCAACTGGGCTGCAAAGGGGTCACGATTTATCGGGACGGCAGCAAGGATAATCAGGTGCTCTCCACCGGCGGCACCAGCAGTGCTTCCGAAGGCATCATGGCCGCCCTGCGGGAGCGCCCCGAGACGCTCGATGGGTTCACTACCAAAATTCGAACCGGGTATGGCCATCTTTATGTGACAGTGACTGAGTTTAACGGCCGCCCCTTTGAGGTATTTGCCACCATAGGCAAGTCGGGCCGTTCGACCACCGCCAAAACGGAAGCGATCGGCCGCCTGGTTTCCCTGGCGCTGCGCTCAGGGGTGGAGGTCAAACTGATCGTTGAGCAACTTAAAGGTATCGGAGGTGAGCACCCTATCTTTCAGGAAGGCGGGCTCGTCCTTTCCATCCCCGATGCGATCGCACGCGTTCTCGAACGGCGTTATCTTCTTAAAAACGGCATCATTCCAATTGCTTTCAAAGAAAACACATTGATGGGCGCGAATTGTCCGGAATGCGGTCAGACGATCACCTTTGAGGAGGGATGTCAGACGTGCCATTTTTGTGGGTATACAAAATGCAGTTAGCAGTTAAGGGATGGAAAGCGCGCCATGATCCTTTCTTGGATCACTGAGCGCATAGCAGATAACCCTTTGCGCCGCCCGCCGCATGGGTGGGGCCCCGGCAACGCTTTGCCGGGGCCGGAAGAAAGCGGTGCAGTTACAGTGCATCATATATGATTTGAAAGCCACAAAGCTGCTTCGAGGCGGTTTGATACATTTAATTTTTTGAATATATTGTAGGCGTGGTTTTTGACTGTATGTTGGCTGATGCTGAGGTAGTCGGCAATTTGTTGATTGCTTTTTCCAGAGGAGAGCATGCGCAGAATCTCTTTTTCCCGCTCGGTCAACAATGAATTCTTTTCCAACAATTTCCGGTAAGGCATATTCTCCGAAAGAAAATGTTGTGCCAAAACTTTGCGTGGATACCACAATTCTCCACTTGCTACGGCCGATAGTGCCCGGGGATAGAAGTCGATGGGCAGATGCGCATGAACAACCCCACGAAATCCCTTCATAAGGGCCTCACGATCCAGCCCCTCCGACACCTCCACATTAAACAGGATGGTCGGACAGGTGGATGTATTCAGCACGTTCGCGTTCAGGACCCACCATGTTGCCAAAGTAGAGGCATTGAAGAGCCGTCTGTCCAGCAGGACGATCTCATTTTTGCCGGTGCATAAATTCGATAAAAGGCGAAGGTTTTCGACTCGCAATATCTGGACGGGCAAGGTCGTCTGGCTTTCGAGATAGGTGCATAAAAGATCATTGTTAAAGGATTTTTCGCCCATGACATGTACCACAGTACCGGCAAAGGCGTCTTCATGGGTGAGTGTATTTTTCATAGCCGCACGTCGCTGAGAAAAAGAATGGCCATCCAAATGAATGCGTGCATATGGGTTGTTGCCCAAATGAGCGCTTTCAGTCGGTTGGGCACACCGATCTTTTTATAGATATTATATAGGTGTGTTTTTACGGTATGGATGCTGATATTGAGTTCTTCGGCAATTTTACGATTACTTGCCCCCGCGGAGATGAGCTGCATGATCTCTTTTTCTCGAAAAGATAAAAAACGCAGCGCTTTATTGCCGGAAGCACCTTTCATCATCGAAAAATCGATGCATTCGGAAATTATCTTGCGTGGCAGCCATAGATCCCCTTCAAGTATTTCGCGGATGCCCTTCAAAAAACGATCCAGGGAATCGGTTTTGTAAAAAATGCCACGTATCTTATGGTTGATGACAATCTGCTTCAGATCTCTATCCTGGCTGGCGTTAAAGAGAATGAGGAAGATCTGATCCATATCCGGACGCCTGCCGGCAATACTGTTATTGATCCGGTTATCATCGAACTCGGAGCAATCGAACAACACGAGATTAGTCCCGACAGCTTCGACTTCTCGCCAAAAATCGGGCGTCAATTCATGATGACTTTTGCAGGCAACCTGAAACTCTTTTTCTAATGAGAGGCGAAGGAGCTCTCCATTTTTGAGGTTATCGCTGACGATATGAATTTCGAAAATTTTTGAATCGGCGGCATCTTTGGGCTTGGCTGTAGGAATCATGGATCATACACCTGTCAAAGTATCCGTTTTGAATCATGTTTGTGGGTTATGCAGTAGCAATGATACCAGATTTCGTTTTGCAGATGCGCTTGGAAACTGCGCTTGAGACCAGGGAAGGCGGCAGATAAAATGCAACAGCCCGCGGGGGGAGTCCGCCTTCCCGTATCGTCGTTGACCAACGGGATTTCCAATACTGTCCAAATTGAATGGTGCGACTCTAAAAAGTCCTGAAGGATTGCAAGAAGAATGCCGCTCTAAAGATGTAATAAGAATGTTGCTTCGCGCCGAGGAGGACCTTTAAACAAGGTGTGCATCACACTTGTGAAGCTTCGATAAAACTAAAAGGCGTTAATGTCAATAAAATTTTCAAATGGGGCCTTGCCGCTCCCCTGTCCGTAAATTCTAGCCCTTTCGGCGTCTGAAGCCGATCAATCCGATCAAACCCGTGCAGAGCAAAAGAGCCGAAGCAGGAATAGGGACCTGATTAGCGCTCGTATATATCCGCATTCCCGTATTTGCATCATACAATATGGATCCCATGCGGGTCGCATTAATATCGTAGGAAGCATATTTATTGATGCTGTCGCAAAAGTAAAGGCTGAATGCACTGGAAGCACCTAAGTTAAGGGCCTTTGAATCCGCCGCCAGGCCGGCATACCACGTATCGCCCGCTTGTGTGAAATAGATCGTCGAACTGTTGAAAAATCTGTCCTGAAACAGAAGCAATCCGTTATCCATGTCACCGCGTTTATACATGTAAAGCGAACATTCTGTATGGCGTGCGGGCGTCAGATCCATCTGAAAAGCCAGATTGTTGTTCCCTGGTGACCACACGGCGACGCCGGCCAGGGCGTTCTTCGGATGGCCGACCGCGCAATAGCATACGGCTAAGGCCATGAACACTATAAAACATCTTTTTTTCATAAAACCCCCTTGCTTTTTGGTGATTGTGCGGGAAACGTGAAAAGGCATGAAATGTTGCTGTTTAGCAATTCGGCTTCTTTGGATCAATACCGGGTAATCCTGAAAAATTACTTATTTTCCAAATCCAGACTAAGGAAAGAGCATTATTGCTGTTTCTGGTTATGCACTTTGTTCCAGTGAAAGGGTCTGGAAAGGTATGATGAGGTATGGGGTCAAGTCTGCCGTGGACTCTTGGAATCCCATTATCAAGAGCAGCGTTGACCCGCTTTTCGTGATTGGCACGGAGGACCAGGGGTTTTCTACGTCACCCACACCCGTATCTCATTTGGCCGAATAACCAGATTGCTGTTTATGTGCGCCAAATAAATCGCATGCCGCCTGGCATAATACTATGGCCTTAGAATATAGAGCAGTAAAAGGAAAAATTTCATTCTATCGATGGATTGCTTGGAGTGTATGGGTTTGCTAAAAGTGCTTTTGTCTTTGCAATTCAATTACCACGGACTATCCCCCTTCGTTCAGACGCTACACTCGGTCCTCAACGTACTTCCAGCGCAAGCGTATCACAGAGTTCCCATAAAAAATGCCGATGGGCGGAGAGAAAGCATCAAGCCTGTTGCCATTTCTCGATAACGCGGTCATTCACCACGCGTAAATCCTAACACTGATTTGTAAGTCAGGAAGCGGAGCTATTCATGCACAGCAGTGACAAGCGTCAATTTTATACTAACAAGCGGGTTTTTGTAACCGGCGCCTGCGGAACGATCGGCAAGGAACTGATACGGCAGTTGTTGGAAGAACACCAGGTTGCCGAACTGATCGGTGTCGACAACAATGAGAGTGAGCTGTTCTTCCTGGAACACCGTTTTTCCGACTTCCCCAATGCCCGCTTCTTTCTTGCGGATGTACGCGATGTAGACAAGATGACCCGCAAAATGCGGCACATGCAGATCGTGTTTCACACGGCGGCCTTCAAGCATGTCATCCTTTGCGAACGGTCGCCGTACGAAGCGGTGCAGACCAATATTATCGGCATGCAAAATGTCATCCGGGCAGCCACCGACAACAAGGCGGATCGTGTGATTTTCACGAGTTCCGACAAAGCGGTCAATCCGACCAACGTGATGGGCACTTCCAAGTTGATGGGCGAACGCCTGGTTACCGCCGCCAATAGCAATAACAGGGGCGGCCGCACCCTTTATGTATCGACGCGTTTCGGCAATGTGCTCGGCTCGCGCGGTTCCGTGATCCCTATCTTTCGCGAGCAGATTAAAAGGGGCGGACCCGTAACGCTTACCAACACGCAGATGACGCGTTTTATCATGAGTATCAAAGAGGCTGTCCGGTTGGTGATCGATTCTGCAGTGCTGGCCAGAGGCGGGGAAGTGTTCATCACCAAGATGCCGATTATGAAAGTGTCGGATCTCGCCTTGGTGATGATATCGCATTTGGCTGAATCTTTCGGCCATTGCCCCGACAGCATTGATATACAGGTCATCGGCGTCAAACCGGGCGAAAAGATGTATGAGGAATTGATGTGTTCGGAGGAGACGCGGCGCGCATTGGAACTGCCGGACTATTTTGCAGTGTTGCCGGCTTTTAAGAGCCTCTATGCGAATATCGTTTACGATTACCCGGAGGTTGTTTCCCAAACCGTCAATACCCCCTACCACTCGGGCAACGACCGCTGCCTGACGAAGGCGGAGTTGGCGGACTTTCTGATACAAAACGATTTGCTGCATGAAGATCCGCGGCTCTGCAGCCATCCGGCTGAGCGTATCTGGCCGCGCGGGCTATGAAGGTGTAACGGCTTGTTGATTAGAAGGTTAACCCAAATCGGGTGAGAAGAAATCGTATGAAAGTATTGATCCTCGGAGGTGATGGGTACCTGGGCTGGCCGACCGCCATGCATCTGAGCGCGGCCGGCCACGAAGTGGGTTTGGCGGACAATTATCTTCGCAGGAATCTGTGCCGCGAAGAGGATGTCGAGCCACTTTTCGCGGTGCCCAACCTCAATGAAAGAGTGAAACGCTGGGGACGTGTGTCGGGCTGCGGGCTGGCAGTTTTTATTGGGGATTTAATACATTGGGAGTTCATCAGCCACGTTTTCGAAACCTTCCGGCCCGAGGCTGTCATTCATTACGCGGAACAGCCGTCCGCCCCCCATTCGATGCTCAACCGGCGCGCCGCCATGCTGACCTTGACCAACAACCTTACCGTCACGGCCAATGTGATTTTCGCCATTAAACAATTTTCGCCCGACAGTCACCTGATCAAGCTGGGCACAATGGGCGAGTATGGGACACCCGATATCGACATCGAGGAAGGTTGGCTGGATGTCGCGCACAAAGGCCGCCGACAGACTTTTCTTTACCCGCGGCAGGCTTCCAGTCTTTATCATACGACGAAAATCATGGATACCGATCTGCTTTGGTTTTACGTGCGCACATGGAAGTTAAGGGTGACCGATCTGATGCAAGGGCCCGTATACGGGCTCGTCACCGAAACGAACCGGGGGTATCCCGAGTTATATCCCTTTTTCAATTATGATGAACTGTTTGGGACAGTGATCAACCGGTTCATTGTTCAAGCCGCGGGCGGGTATCCCTTGACGGTATACGGCAAGGGAGGGCAAACCCGGGGGTACCTGGACTTGCGCGATACGCTGCAATGTATTGAATTATCGTTAAACCATCCTGCATCTTCCGGTGAGTTGCGGATTTTCAACCAGTTCGTGGAGCTGTTTGCGGTCAATGGGTTGGCCGAGCGAATCCGGACGGTGGGAAAAAGTATTGGGCTGAAGGTTGATATCCGTTCAGTGGCAAATCCAAGAATCGAACAAGAGGAGCATTATTACCGACCGGCCTCCACAGCGCTTCTGGAGCTCGGTCTGCAGCCGCACTACTTGAGCGACGCGGTTTTGGTGGAGATGATGGAAATCATCCTGCGGCACAAAGACGCGATCGACGCGCATAAAATTTTTCGTGGGGTGAAATGGTAAAAACATTAAAGACCAAGAAAATTCTGGTGACCGGCGCAGATGGGTTCATTGGTTCACATCTGACCGAAACGCTGGTCCGTGCTGGCCATCGTGTCAGGGCCTTCGTCATGTATAACGCCTTTAATACCTGGGGATGGCTCGACGATGCCGGCAGCGATATTCTGGATAATCTCGAAATTTTCCAAGGTGATGTGCGTGACCCGTTTGGCGTCAGAGAGGCCATGCGGGGCTGTGATGTGGTCTTTCACCTGGCTGCGTTGATAGCGATTCCCTACTCGTATCATTCCCCGGCCACCTACTGTGATACGAACATCAAGGGAACGTTGAACATCGTTCAGGCCGCCAGGGACTTAGGCTTGGAAAAAGTCATCCATACCTCCACCAGCGAAGTATACGGAACAGCCCGTTTTGTGCCCATTGACGAGAATCATCCCCTGCAGGGACAATCGCCCTACGCTGCATCCAAAATCGGTGCGGATCAGATCGCGATGTCTTTTCACTTATCCTTCGACACGCCGATTGCCGTCGTTCGCCCCTTCAATACGTACGGTCCCCGGCAGTCGGCCCGCGCGGTTATTCCGACGATCATCACCCAGTTGAACGCAGGCATTAAGAAAATCCGGATCGGGGCAACCCATCCGACACGTGATTTCAATTTTGTCCAGGACACTGTCGGCGGGTTTGTCGCCATTGCGGAAAGTGACGCCGCCATCGGCGAAGTGATCAATATCGGCAGCGGCTACGAAATCGCCATTGGCGACCTCATTGGCCTGATCCAGGATATGATGGGCACACAGGTGCCCATCGAGGTCGAAGCCCAGCGTTTGAGACCGACCAAAAGCGAAGTCGAGCGACTGTGCGCCGACGCCTCCAAAGCCAAGCGCCTTGTCAACTGGGAACCCGCTTTTTCGGGCAATGCAGGCCTTCGTAAGGGATTGGAACGAACGATTGAATGGTTTTCGCGCAAAGAAAACATGAAAATGTACAAACCGAATGGCTATACCTTATGAGCTCAAGTTTCGGGATTGGCACGTAGTGAGGTGATCCGGGCGGGTCCGCGCCCCAGTCAGTTATGAGATTTAGTGAGGCTTAAGGTGTGCGTAGGGTTGTTTGGGCCGCACTGTTTGAGCGCCAGCGAGTTTGCGGCCTGACCCTACGCACACCTTTAGCCTTAGTTGAGCGAAATGGCGTGTGGCGCCGGACCACCCGCCCGGATCACCGGCGTTGGAACCGGAAGGTTGGATTATGAACCTAAATAGCTTTGCATGCGGCGCGAGCGCGGCCGACAGGCCAGCGCAGGAGTCCGCAACATCGACAGATGGCCACAGCCTGCTTGCGCAAAAAATTGTCGCGATACTGAAGAGATTGCTGCCCCTGTCCAGCGGCGCTGTAGGACTTCATGAACCCCGCTTTGAAGGCAATGAGATCACCTATCTGGGGCAGTGTATTCAATCGACCTACGTTTCCTATGTCGGAAAATTCGTAGACCGATTCGAAGACATGCTGGCTGAATTCACCGGTGCCAGGCATGCTGTCGCCGTGGTCAACGGCACCGCCGCATTGCACTTGTCATTGGTGGCCACAGGTGTTCGGCCGCAAGACGAAGTCCTCGTGCCCGCCCTGACTTTCGTGGCGACCGCCAATGCCATCAGCTATCTGAATGCGATTCCCCATTTTGTGGATGCCGAACCAAAGACCATGGGCGTGGATCCTGTCAAGCTTGACGCCTACCTGCGCGACGTCGCAGTTATGCGCGGTACCGATTGTTACAACCGTGCAAGCGGCAGACGCATCGCCGCCCTGATTCCGATGCACACATTCGGCCACCCTGCGGATCTGGATTCCTTGCTGGATATCTGTCAACGCTACAACCTGGTGATGATCGAGGATGCTGCGGAAGCGCTCGGCAGCATGTACAAAAACGTGCATACAGGCCGGTTTGGTCGCTGCGGAATTTTCAGTTTCAATGGCAACAAAACGATCACGACCGGCGGGGGCGGCGCCATTATTACCGATGATTCCGACCTGGCCCAGACCATGCGTTATTTGAGCACCACCGCAAAAGTCCCGCATCGATTCCGCTACTACCACGACCGGGTTGGCTTCAATTACCGGATGCCCAATATCAATGCCGCTGTCGGCTGCGCGCAATTAGAAAAAATCGATGGCCTTCTGCAGAAGAAGCGCACGTTGGCGGCGATTTACGCCGACGCTTTTTCCGGAATCGACGGGGTAACGGTATTTAGGGAACCGGCGTTTGCCCGCAGCAATTATTGGCTGAATGCACTTTTGCTTGCCCCGGAAAAGGAGCATGACATCGAAGACATTCTGGAAGCGACCCATCAATGCGGAATCGCTACCCGCCCGGTGTGGCAATTGATGCATGAATTGCCGATGTATCAACACTGTCAACGCATGTCATTGGACATGAGCGAGAGATTGCAAAAATGCCTTATCAATATACCCAGCAGTCCTTTTTTGGTTCCGAAATGTCACAAAGGAAGCCCGTCTACATTATTGCCGAAGCCGGTGTGAATCATAATGGGGATTTTCCTCTGGCCATGGAGATGATAACGGTTGCGGCCGACGCGGGGGCCGACGCGGTCAAATTCCAGACTTTCAAGGCCAATGCGGTGGTGACGTGCATGGCGCCCAAAGCCGACTACCAAAACCGCACTGCGCCGGGCAGCGATACGCAATTCGAGATGATCAGGAAATTCGAATTGGGCGAAGAGGCGCATTTCCGGCTTCTGGCGCAATGCAACCACCTCGGGATCGATTTCATATCCTCGCCGTTCGATCTGGCCAGTATCGATTTGCTGGCGCGGATGGGCCTGCGTCTCCTGAAAATTCCTTCCGGTGAAATTACCAATCTTCCTTATTTACGAAAAATCGCCGCTTTGGGCAAGAAAGTGATTCTGTCCACCGGAATGGCCGTACTCGATGAGATCGAAGCGGCCGTGCAAATCTTGTTGGAGGGCGGTCTAAGCAAGCCGGACATCACGCTGCTTCACTGCATCACGGATTATCCAACCCCCTACGAGGATGTCAACCTGAGAACGATGGCGACCCTTATGCAGGCTTTCCCGGGAATAGCCATCGGCTATTCCGATCATTCCATTGGCATCGAAATTCCGATTGCCGCCGTCGCCATGGGTGCCACGGTGCTGGAAAAGCATTTCACGATGAACACCAAAATGGACGGCCCCGACCACCACGCTTCCCTTGACCCGAAGCATTTTGCCCGGATGGTGGCCTCTATCAGGAATGTCGAGCGGGCCTTGGGCGACGGTATCAAGCAGCCGACGCGAGCGGAACGAAGCAATATGGCTGTGGTGCGCAAAAGCATCGTTGCGGCCGGGACGATCAGGAAAGGGCAGCCGTTTACGCCAACCAACCTGACGACCAAAAGGCCCGGCACAGGGCTTAGCCCGATGGTCTGGGATGATGTCATCGGAAAAATCGCTGAACGCGATTACGAGGCGGACGATTTCATATGGCGATGAAAAAAGTGTGCGTGTTTACGGGCACCCGTGCCGAATATGGTCTGCTCAAGCCATTGATGGAGGGCATTGCCGACGATGTTGAACTGGATTTGCAGGTGATCGTCAGCGGGACCCATCTGTCGCCAGAGTTCGGTTTTACCTACAAGGAGATCGAGGCGGATGGGTTCACGATATCGGAAAAAGTGGAGGTGGTGTTAAGTTCCGATTCCCCCCTCGGTGTCGCCAAGAGCATGGGACTGGGCATCATTGGATATGCCGAAGCGCAGGAACGTTTGAAGCCGGATATGCTTCTGTTGCTCGGCGACCGCTACGAGGCCGTGGCAGCCGCCCTGGCCGCGACCGTCCTGCGTATTCCCATTGCGCACCTCTATGGCGGCGAAATAACGCTGGGAGCCATCGATGATGCATTTCGGCACGCGATCACCAAAATGAGCCTTATCCATTTCACGGCCACCGAAGCGTATCGAAACCGTGTGATTCAATTGGGCGAAGCGCCTGAAAGAGTATTCAATGTCGGGGCCATCGGGGTGGAAAATATCCACACGTTGCCGTTGCTGAGCAAAGTGGAGCTGTTTGACCGGATCAATTGCCCTGCGGTGGATCACTATGCGTTGATCACCTGCCACCCTGAGACTGCCGAGAAAACCGATATCCAAAAAGATTTCGGAGAAATACTGGCGGCCCTGGAAGATTCCGGCCTTTTTTGCATATTTACGAAAAGCAATGCCGATGCGGGAGGACGCGCCATCAACGCCATGATAGAGACCTACGTGGCCTCCCATGCGCAAACCTCGCGGGCGTACGCTTCCCTGGGGCAAATACGCTATCTCAGTTTATTGAAATACGCCCGGTGCGTCGTCGGTAACTCCTCTTCTGGGATCGTGGAAGCACCCAGCCTGCGCATTCCATGCATCAACGTGGGGGATCGTCAGAAGGGCAGAGCGTCTTGTGATGCGGTCATCCATTGCCGTGCCGAGCGCAGCGCTGTTGGGCGGGCACTGCGTACCGCACTGTCGCCCTCGTTTGCACAGGTGATGGCCACCACCCGCAATCCCTACGAAAAGGCGCATACCACCCAAACAATCCTCAAAATCATCGAGCGTTTTGATTCTGCAAACATGGGGATGAAAGCATTTCACGATATCACCGGCGTTTGGAACCCGAAAGTTGAAAACCTGATCTAAGCTGAAAGACAACAATGCTTCCGAAAGGGCAGCCATGAACACGCAATTTGAGAAGTGGATGATCAGCCCTTCGGCGACCATCAAAGAAGCCATGCGCCAAATGGATCAGGGCGCCGAGAAAATGCTCATTGTGACCGATGCTCAGGGGGGCCTGCTCGGAACGCTGACCGACGGTGATCTGCGTCGCCACATACTGAAGGAAGGGTCGATCGAAGGCTGCGTGGGACAGTGCTTCAACTCCGATCCGGTACTACTAAAAGACCATTCGAGCCTTAGAAAAGCGCAGGCGTTAATGGCCCGGCACAAAATAACTTTTCTACCTGTCATCGATAATGATAACAGGGTCTGTGATATTCTTTTCTGGGATAAAATAGGTCATGAAAAAGTGCAATCGGACACCGTAGCCGATATCCCGGTAGTGATCATGGCCGGCGGCAAAGGAACACGCCTGGAACCTTTCACCCGGATTTTACCCAAACCGCTTATTCCTATCGGCAATAAACCGATTCTTGAAATCATCATGGACAAATTCAACGCCTATGGCATTCAGGAATTTTTCCTGACGGTCAATTACAAAGGGGAGATGATCAAATCATTTTTCGACAACACCAAAAGCAAATATAAAATCAGCTATGTTTGGGAAAAGCAATTTCTGGGAACAGCCGGCAGCCTCAGTTTGCTGCCGGAGAACTTCAGTTCGCCGTTCATCGTGACCAACTGTGATATTGTGTTGGAAACCAATATCGCCGATGTGTTGCGGTTTCACCAGGAAAATGAAAACGATATCACCGTCATCGGGTCGGTGCAACATGTTGCGCTGCCCTATGGGGTGATCGAGTTTTCTCAGAATGGCTGTATCGACAAGATGCGCGAAAAACCTGAGTTCGATATCACGATCAATACCGGCGTTTATGTCCTCAACAAGGATAGTGTCGCCTGTATCCCCAAAGATACCCCGATCGATATGCCGGAACTGATCGCAATTCTCATGAAGCAAGGAAGAAAAGTATCGGTCTTTCCGATCAGCGAAAAATCCTACATCGATATCGGCCAGTGGGCCGAGTATAAAAAGAACATTCACGCATTGATGGCCTGATATGATCGATTCCCAAACTATCCTGGCAATCATCCCCGCCCGGGGGCAGTCCAAACAGGTTCCAAGAAAAAACATCCGGGCGGTGAATGGAAAACCGCTGATCGCTTGGACCATTGAGGCCGCACGAAAATCGGCGTATATCGATCGCCTCATCCTCAGTTCGGAGGACGCGGAAATCATCCGTGTGGCGGAAAAGCTTGGATGCGAAGTGCCTTTTGTGCGGCCGTCCGAACTGGCCGCGGATGACACCCCCGGCATACTGCCGGTGTTGCACGCCATCGAAAATATGCCCCGTAAATATGACCTGGTCATGCTGCTTCAGCCCACTTCCCCTTTGAGGACCACGGAAGATATCGACGGGTGTTTGGCATTTTTCGCCCAAACCACAGCGCCGGCGTGTGTCAGTGTTGTCAGAGCGGATAAAAGCCCATACTGGCATTACCGTGTGACGGGAAACGATCACCTGCTTCAGCCATTGCTGCCCGCCGACTTGGGCGACAGGCCCAGACAATTATTGCCCGAAACAGTGTTGCTCAATGGTGCGATCTATTTAGCGCGCACCCCCTGGCTCATGAAGACCCGCACGTTCGTTACCGAACAGACAAGCGCCTATCGGATGCCGAAGGAACGCTCCATAGATATCGATAGTGAACTGGATTTTGCCCTGCTCGCATCTCTCCTGAAAAAGCCTGAACAGCAAAACGCTTCCGGATGACCGATCCTCCCGACGCATTGCATTCCTTACGTTATCGGAACGGGTTCAGCCTGCCAACCGAAAGAATGCACCCATTTGGAGGTCACCCATGGTCATGTGCCATTTGCCCGGGGTATCTTCAAAACAGCCCAAAGAGAGGGTCCAATGAAACTTTATGCGACCGTATTACCCTATTTATTGTTGATATCTTTTTACACGTACGACTTTGATCGATTTGCTGAAATCCACTATAGCGCCATCAATGAATCGGCCTATCATGGCTTGACCATCCCATTGATCAACGCGTACGACATAAAACAGCCGACCGACTCCGAATTGACGGTGTATGCGGACCGCCACGAAAGATTCGCGAAAAAAGATGTGTGGCCATGGCTGTTTTTAAACCGTTTCGTGGGCAACAAAGGCGAAGCGCCCGAGGTCGCCGTGAGCGACAGAGGGGTCGTAGAACCGTTTACGTTGATTGCCGGCATGGATTTGAACAATACCACCGGTGCCATGGATGCGTTTAAAAAGTTATATACGGACGCACTGAAACTGGCCAGACAAACCCGGTCGCCGGGGGTCGTCATCGACCCTGAGCCTTACAACAACAGGAATGCGTACCATCTGAATTATCTGGCAACCCAACACAACATGTCCAAAAAAGAGGTCGCCCAAAAGCTGGAGCAATATGGTGCCGAATTGGCTGCGATCGCCCACAATACCTACCCTGAGGCGACCATCTGGTTTACTTTTTCCAATTTATGGCTTTACCTGAAAAGCGCTGATCAACCCGCTGATCAACCGGGAGATCAAACCAGCATTACCCATATTGTCCTGGGCATGCTGAAGAGATCCAAGGCTCACGGCTATTCGCTGAAGATCGTCAGCGGCGGTCAGACCTCTCTCAGGTATTGTAGTGAAAGTGCGGCGCATCTGAAAACCAAGATAACCAAACGCAACGAAGATTATAAACCGTTGTCAGGCAACTACCCGGCCTTGGCATTAGGCGGCACGATTACCTTGTGGGATAAACCCGAAAACAAGAAAGCGTGGTTGCTGGAAAAACCGGATTGTCTGGCATCGGATGCCAAATATCTTTGCGACTTCTTCCCCTATCTGAAAGAACTGTTTACCAGTTATGATCATATGTTCATCTACGCCGCCACTGCCTCGGGCTACAACCCGTTCAACAAAGAGATCGGCAATATATACAACCCACTTCTACAGTCCTCGCTTGATTACCGGGCCGCCGCCAGCCAGGAGCGCCAGATCGAATTAAAAATCAGGAAATGAGGCGACTGTTCAAAAGCTGGTGTGGGGTCACCGGCGTTTGGAACCCGAAAGTTGAATAAATAAAATGGCATTCGACGCGGATCCCGGATCGCCGGGGTTTGAAACCCGAAAGATGACAAATCACCTATGCGCAATTTTATACAGACCAGCCTGTTCGCAGTAAATCGTTTTTTCGGAGTCCAAGTGGACGGGCATTATGAATCCAATAGCGTACCCAGTGCCGCGATTATCGATGCTTTGAAATCCCGGCATTGGCATCAAGGATACAAAAAATATCAGGCCCAGGTGCTACTGTTTGAACGGCGGAGGATCTTTTTCAAGAACCTGGCCGCCATGCTTCTGTTCCCGCTGGCTCTCGGGGCCATTGTCATGATTTCCTACCTATGCCGGCCTGGAAAGCGCACCCAAGTCGATGATGTTTACGTCGCGGCCGACCACCCCCTGATGAACACGATGTCCCGTTTTCATGCGTTCCGATACCATGTCCAAGCATTCAAAAGGGTGACCCCCTACCGGCTGATGGGAACATTCGACAAAAAAGTGGCCGGCTATTTCGGCCGGCTTGTCGTATCGCATCGCTACCTTTGCCGGCACCCTTACCTCATGTTGCACGTGCTCATAAAAGTATGTGCCTATCAGGCGATCATCGCCACGCATGCGCCCCGGCGCCTTTATTCCTTCAACGAGCGCTCCTACGCCGGCCCTTTTATTACCGAATTTTTAAATTCTCAGGGCATCGCGCACCATCTCGTGATGCATGGATTGCGAATTTTCAGCGTCAAAGATGCTTTCTGTGCTTATGACAGCATGTATGTTTTTGGGGAATATTTTGCCGAACTGTTTGCGAAGATGCAGGCCAAAACGGACCGGTATTGCATTATGGGGCACCCGACGATTCATGCCGTAAAAGGAACGCAGCAGATACGTGACGGAAACGACCCCCGCGTGCTGGTTGTGCTGCAGCCTCCCGAAATATTGAAGAAGGAAGAAGTCATCGGGTTCATGCACCTCCTGCAAAGCTGTTCGAAAAGGCATCGTCTGGTCGTGAAACCCAGGCATGACGGCCACAATTGGCTGGCCGGGGAGATCAGAGATCTTGCGGAGGAAAAAGGGCGCGACAACATGGAAGTATTATCGGATTACGGGATTTTTTGCGGCAAAAACAGTACCTATCTGCTGGAAGCATGGTCCTGGGGTAAAAAGGTGATTCTGCTCGGTACCAACAGCTTGCCGCGAGATGTCATCACAGGCCCCAATGTTTTGCGGTTGCCCTTGCAACCGGAAAGGGGCGCCTGGGAAAGCGAGCGTCTTGAAGACTTTTTAAGTTCCCCCCCGCATTGTGATTGGAATGCCATTCGGAAGGTGTTCTCGGACCGGTTGTATGCCGTGGACAGTCATGCCAACCAAGAAATCTGAAAAGGAGCCCATGTCCGACAGGAACATCACAGTGCTCGCCCTGGGGGCGCTGCCCAAGGCGTGGGGCGGTGGTGCCACCCACGGCCTTGCGACCGGGATATTCGATCTTGTCGATGCGATCAATTCCTTGCACATGAATGTCGCGGCCGTGCTGTGTGCACCCGATTATCGAAAAAAAATCGGCTGCATCGGCGCAACGACAGTGATCGGAACGTCTTGGTCAGTGCTGTGTGCCCATGCGGCGAACCATCCGCTGCGGACGCTGCGCTATGCAGGCTTGGCATTGCTTTTTCGATGGGTGTTCGGGATGACGCCGCTGAGTACTTTTGGACGCTTCCTGCTATACGACTACGCCTTTGGAAAAGTGAAACCCGACTATGTCAGCGCCCATACGCCGGGAAGAGCCATTCTGGCCATGTATTTATCCGGTATCGACCGCCGCCGGATCATTGTGCGCGTGCATGGTATCGCCGGCATGGATCCAAACATTCGGCAAGCCCCCGCTGTCCGCAGACAGGAAAGATTTTGTGCCCGGCAACGCTTCGCGGCGGTGACGCACATATCTTCGATGGATAGAAAACAGTGGCAGCATTATTACGGAAAGTGGCAGTGCCGGAACGAAGTCATTCTCAACGGATTCAGAAACGAGATCTTCAACGCCAATGGCACCCACCCTACCAACCCCGCAACGACTCAGCAAAAAGATCACGCCGTCCAAGGATCATATAGACTGCACCTGGCAACCGTCGCGTCGCTGAAGCCACACAAGGGTCAACTGCTCGTGATAAGAGCCCTTGCGGCAATCGATCACAAAGAAAAGTTCCAATATATCTGCATCGGGGAAGGACAGCCGGATTACCGGAAACGTTTGCTCCATGAAGCGCATCAAAACGACGTCGACCTCAAGATGCTCGGCTATTTGTCACAAAAGGACATTGCGACGATTCTGAAACAGGTGGATTTTATGATTTTGCCCAGTTCCAGCGAAGGGTTCGGAAAGGTGTTCCTCGAAAGCATCGCCTGCGGGACCCCCGTCATCATACCTCGCACCTTGCCGTTGGCCCAGGAGACGGGAATATTGAACGATGTCAACGCCATTTTCCTGGAGAGCATTCGGATCGACGATATCCGTGCGGTTCTGGGGGCATTGCGCAAGCCGGTATCATCGCGCAAAGATGTCGCCGGCACCGTCGTGGGGCTGACCTGGGAACGTGCCGCCCGAGCCTATGTGGCGCTGATCAGCAGCGTCGACAAAACGGCCATGCCGCATGCATCCACATGACATCCGCGCTGCACTGACCAGTCAGCGCGCCCTGGTTGCCGTCGGGGTCACCTTGCTGGCCTTGTTGACGGCCAATGTTCACGGCCTCGCGGCCATTCCGATGCTCGCTTTATTGCTGGGCGCCTGTTTTTTGAACCCATTGCTCGGAATCGGCATGGGGGCCTGTTTAGGTGCGGGCAGTGAGCACTTGATGATTTACGGTTTTGAAAAGATCGGTACGTTATCGCGGGTGGTCACGGTGTCGGCATTGTTAGGCTTTCTCTTCAATCCGTACGCCAGAAATCCGGACACGGCTATCCGGCCCCTCGTTCTACCGTTGTTATTTTTGGCACTGTGCCTGGCGAGTGTCGCCTATTCAAAAATGATACGGCCGAGTGTCATCGCATCTGTCACCATCGGCATCAATGTGCTTACCTATTGCCTCATTGTAAATTTAAGGGAAGAAAAAAAGCCTGAAGCATGTACATACCTGCTCTACATCGCACTAACGCTGTCCCTTTACTTGAGCCTTCGTACCTATTACCTGGGGATTGTCTTCAATGAGAATTTTCTTTTCGAATGGGCCGATCGCATTTCGATTGATCGCCGCACCAATCCTAATCAACTCGGCATAGGATTGTGCCAATTAATGCCATGCGTGCTGTTCCTTTTGTTCAAAAAAAATCAAAATGCAGTGATACGCCTGATTTGTATTATCGCGGTGCTGCATATCCTGGGAGCGCTGTTTTTAATTAAGTCCAGAAACGCCATCCTATGCAGCTTCATCACGCTGCTTGTCTGCACCGTGGTCTATCTCAAGGGGCAAGGTGCATTTTCGAGTACGCGGGCCTTATTCTCTCTTATAGGACTCATTGCCGGGTGCGGGCTGTTGATGCTGATCCTGACCACCCAGTTCTTCAATCTGAATTGGACGAACCGTTTTCAGAAAGACCACTTCGGCTCGCGTTTGACCATCGCCCATCGGATCTGGACGGAAGTCATCCAGCATAACGTTCTTTTCGGAGTCGGTATCAGTGGCTCAAACGAACAAGCAGAGGCGCAGGGCAGTATGGGGTTTTTGCGCATGGCGAACAAGCCGAGTCACAACATGTTTCTCTCCGTATGGGCCCAGTTGGGGCTGGTGGGCCTTGTACTTTACCTGGTTTTGCTCGGCCGCAGCCTTGCCAAAGGCTTCAGTGTTTCCCGAAAAAATCCCCTGGCGGCACCTTTTTGGATCTGTCTGATGTCATCGATTCTGCTGGGCATGGGTGAAACCTTGTTCTTAAACAAACTGTTATGGCTCAGCATGGCTTTCTGCACATCCTTATCGCTTCATTCCGATGCCCGTCGAACACCTGTAGAAACGCCTTTACGCATGGCGCGGCCCTACTGAAGGGCCATGCGCCGCACCCACCATACCCTTGTTATTCCGGTCAAGCCGGTTGGAGCTCCAACACCCATGACACAAAATGCGGGCACTCAGGCAGGCAAGCAGGTCATCTACAATTTCGCCGTGAGAATCGGCGGACTGAGTGTCGGCTTTTTGACCGACCTGATCTTTGCAAGACATTTGGGCAGCGATCATTTCGGGCTGTTCAGCCTTGGCATATCGATCATGTCGATCATCAGCGTATTCGCTGTTTCTGGATTTCCCGGCGCTTTGGTGCGCGCCATTGCGAAAGCGGGCACAGGACCGGACAGTCGGGCTGCAGGGTATTTGAAATTGGCCATGGTCTCGGTGCTATGGGTGAGCGTGCTGGCGGGCGCCGCTCTGGTAGCGGGACGGACACTACTGGCATCCTCGGTTTTCGACGAACCGCGGCTGAATGCGATTTTATTGCCGACTGCGATCCAACTGGTCCTGTTTTCGCTTTGCTCACTGTGGCTGGGTGTCTTCGAGGGCGCCCGAATATCGCACCTGGGTTACGCAATCAGAGAAGTTTTGGTGCGGGTATTCAAAATCGCCTTTTTTTTTCTGGTGGCCCATTGGCTTGGCGCGACCGCCGTTTCCTTGATGTGGGGATTTTGCCTGGGACAGTGCGCCGCGTTACTTCTCTATTTTACCTGGGGCCGGCGATATGGCGGTGACACATTCGGTTTGAAAGCCATTCTGACAGCCAAGCTGCCGCCCTTTGTGGAACGCAAGGATTTCATCAGATTCAATTGGACGCTTTTGTTAAATGCGGTGATGGGATTGCTTCTGATGCATGCTTCGCGCCTATTGCTGGGGTATTCCGGAAGCCCGGCGCAAATCGGCATTTTCAGTGTGGCGATAAATATCGGGAGCCTGCTGGTTCTTGGGCTGGGGGCGGTCAATGTGGTTGTGATGCCCATGGTGGCGCGGCTTCATCAGGCCAAAGACCAGCAGAACCTGCGTGTCCTTTTCAAGGCGTCCTTCAATGCCGTCACCATGTTCAACGCTCCCCTGTTCGCCTTGATGTTTTACTATGCCGGTGATTTGCTCTTTCTTTATGGACCCGATTTTGTGGAGGGCAAAGATATCGTCGTCTTGATCGGGGCCGCTTTTTTTTATTATACCGTGACCGGTTCCAACTATCCCTTTTTGATTATGTCGACCCAGTACAGGTATGAGACAGCCGTTACCGTCGTAGGCGGTGTCGGCAACGCGCTGCTGTGCTACCTGACCATTCCCGCCTTCGGCATCAGCGGTGCGGCCGTCGCGTTTTTGGTATCCAAAGCGACAATGACCACCCTGCGGAACATCATCCTTTATAAGTACTATCATCTTACGCCTATATCCCCGCAAAGCCTCTGGTTTCTCATCCTTATTCCGGCCTGCCTGGCGTTGAAACATCTATTGGCTAAAACCGGGCTGCCAGTCATTGCCGAAATGGCGCTTTTCTTGGGCGCCGTGTCAGCGCTGAGCCTCCTGATATATTACCACTTTGTCATCCGCGAAAAAGAAAGAGAGATTCTGAAAAATGTTCGTACGAGCATGTTGGGTGTTTTTTACGGTATTGCGCGACAAACGGCCGGGTAGGCGCCGCATTTCCGGAGGCGTTTTACAGGATCGCCAGCAACCCGCCGCCAAATGCAAGCGCATCTTCATTTTCCGGCACTATGCATCGCCGCCGACACTGCCCGGAAGCACACGTCATCACTATCTGGCCAAGGCCATGCGGAACGATGGCGATCGTCCTTTTATTTTCGCCAGCGCCTACCATCATTTTCTCAAAAGAAGCGTTCGGCATTTTCCAGGCTTCTTCAGCGAAGAGAGCTGTGACGGTATACCCTACGTGTGGTTGAAAGGGGTCGCTTACCGCCAAAACGGCCTCCGTCGATTGATCGGTATGTTGCACTACGCGGCCAACGGTTGGCGTGCTGCCTGGAAGTACCGTGCGCAGGGCATCCGGCCGGATATCGTGATAGGCTCTGTCGCGCACAGTTTCGCCGCTATCGCCGCCTATTGCGTTGCCCGGATAAACAAGGCTGCTTTCTGGTTGGATATTGGCGATATCTGGCCTGAAGGTCTTATTCGCGCCGGCACCCTTCGCCGGCACTCGCCCTTGGCGATACTGCTGAAACTTATCTCAAGGGTGTTGTATCGTAAAGCTGAGCTGATCATCGTTCTGAATACAGATGCACGCAAATTCTTGGAAGACCTCGGCGTGAATCCGGCCAAAATCATCCTGCTGCCGTCGGGCATTCCTTTTGAAAAGGCGGACGCTGCCCAGGCTGTTGCCAGAGAGGACCAATTCCGAATGATCTACTCCGGTGCCCTGGGTCCATTATACCCCATCGCCGAAGCCGTAAAAGCGTTTCGTGAAGTCCAGGCGCATACCCAACGTAAAATTTTGCTGGAGATCGTAGGGGAAGGGCCGGACAAGGAAAGAATCAAAGCAGCGGCGGGAGATCTGTTGGGTCGGAATATTTTTTTCAGAAAGCTCGTTCCGAAATCCAAATTGCAAGCGATATATAAACAGGCCGACGCGCTTCTTCTTGTCGAAAAAGATGTGGCTTATGGGTTTCCAAATAAGCTCATAGATTATCTTATGGCTGCCAAACCGATCATTCTGGCCAGCCACAACCAATATGGACTGGGCGAAAACCACGTCATCCAAAGTCTGCCCACCGCGGCGGCGCTCACGGCCGCCATCGGCACCGCCCTGCATTTGGACCGACGCCAGCGGGAAAGCCTGGGCTTGAACGCTTTTTCTTTTGGTCAGGCCCATTTCGACATCATGCGCAATTATGCCCGTTCATTGAAACCGTTTGTCAAAGCCCAACCCCATGCCCCGTCCCCGTCGCTGGACGGCCCGGGCATCAGCATTGAACACCTTGCCGCCGATTCAGGTTTTGGGAGTGTAAAGAGATAGCGTTGAAGATGCGTCCCTACCATGATGGATTGAAGCGCGTGCTGGACATGACCGTCTGCTGGACGGCGCTGCCCCTTTTGCTGCCGTTTTTTCTGGGGGTCGCCCTCTTGATCCTGATGGATTCCAAAGGCCCGGTCTTTTTCGAGCAGGAGCGGCTGGGGCGCAAAGGCACCCGCTTCCACCTGCTTAAATTCCGGACAATGTACGACAGGCCCCGCATGCATAACCGCGAAATTTATGGGCGCGATGCGGAAGTGACCCGGATCGGTTATTTCTTGAGACGATTGAAGCTCGATGAACTGCCCCAACTATGGAATGTTTTAAAGGGCGACATGTCGCTGGTTGGGCCGCGACCCGCGCTGCCCGCACAGGCTTTGCAACTGGATGCGGAGACGATCAGACGGCTCGATGTCCGACCGGGGTTGACCGGTCTGGCGCAGATCAGCGGCAATATTTATCTTCCCTGGTCCGAACGCTGGAAGTACGACATTTTATACGTGCATACGATTTCACTGCGACGCGATATAGCCATCCTGTTGCAAACCTTCCGTGTCATCGTGTTCGGCGAACACGCCGGTCAGGCCGGAATCCAACAAGGAAACCTTTGAAGATCCCCAATCCTAGAATCGTCGTCGCCGGAAGCGTCAGTTCGACCCATCGGACCTTACGGTCCCTGCTGGAGCACAAAGCCGACGTCGTAGGCGTTGCAGGCTTGTCGCGCAAATATGCCCATAAGGTCAGCGGCTACGCCGGGCTCGACGATCTGGCCGCGGATGCGCACTTGCCCTATTGTACTTTCGACAATATCAATGCGCCCGATGTCGTTAGCGCCATTGCCGATTGGAAGCCCGATCTGCTTTTCGTGGTCGGACTTTCGCAAGTGGTCGGAGATGCATTGCTTCAGGTGCCCACCATCGGCTGTATCGGGTTTCACCCGACCCGGCTTCCCGTCGGGCGCGGCCGCGCGCCACTGGCCTGGCTGGTGATGGATGGCCAGCCCGGAGCGGCCACGTTCTTTCTGATCGACGACGGCGTCGATTCCGGTCCGGTTCTGGTTCAGCAAGTGTTCGATGTCGGCAGCGATGATTATGCGTCCGACATCGTATCGAAAATCGATCTCGCCATGAAAATCGCATTGGATCGCCTGATCCCACAGCTTATCGCCGGCACGTGGCAGGAGGTGCCGCAATGTACGGATGCCGCCAGTTGCCTGGCGCGCAGAGCACCCTCCGACGGATGGCTCGATTGGCACATGAGCGCGCAGAGACTTTACCGCATTGTACGCGCAACATCCCACCCACATCCCGGCGCGTATACGTACTACAGGGGTGCCAGGCTGATCGTATGGCGGTGCACGGTCGAAAAGCGCATGCGCATACGGGGGGTGACCGGCCGGATCGTGCACATGGACATCCCCCAGCGCCCCCTTGTTCAAACGGGCGATGGATTGCTCTGGCTGGACGAAGTCGAATGGGCCGCGCCGGTGAACCCGGAAGGCGCCATTTTTATCGTCGGCAGTAAGCTGGGGTATTGCGCTGAAGATGAAATTCACAATCTGAAAAAGAGAATTGCTCAGTTGGAAGAATCTGTGAACCGGCTGACCAAGCCAACGCCATCGGAGGTGAAAATGTGAATATACTGGTCATTGCGCCCCACCCGGACGACGAAGTACTCGGCTGCGGCGGTGTCATGGCGCGGCATGTGGCCGCAGGCGACAAGGTGCACGTCCTGGTGGTCACAACCGGGCATGCCGATCACTTCTCAGCTGAAGAGGTCGGCATTGTCAAGAATGAATGCCGGCAGGCGCACGCGCTGTTGGGGGTCGCAAAAACGATCCACCTGGATTTTCCTGCGCCCCTGCTTGATACCCTGCCGGGCTGTCGGTTGGCCTCGGCCGTCCGCGAAGTGATTCGCCAGATTCGTCCGACGATGATCTATTTTCCTTTCGAGGACGATCTGCACTCCGATCACCGCGCCGTATTTCTGGCCACCATGGTGGCCAGCCGTCCCCTGGACGATTCAGCAGTCGCGGTTCTGCTCAATTACGAGACCCGTTCCGAAACCGATTGGGCCCCCCCAAAAAACGGGAGCGTTTTTATACCTCAGAAGTATGTGGACATCGAGGCCCATCTCGATATCAAGCTGGAGGCCATGCAATGCTACCGTTCTCAATTGAAAGAGTATCCCCACCCAAGATCCCTGCATGGCCTGAAAGCCCTGGCGGAATTTCGCGGCAGCACCGTCCGTATGAAAGCCGCCGAGGCTTTTTCGGTGATTCGTGAGCTCGCATTTTAATCGATCCCACCCTTTCAAGTTTCGCAAAAGGGCAGGGATTCACGGGCAGGCCTGCGCACCCATCACTAACATGGCTGCTCACAGATGCAGAGGCTACCGGCAGGCCTTCTTCCCTGAAACCACGTACGCAGAATAGGGGCGTGCACGTAACACCGGCGCAGCCGGTAACGGGAGGCATACCATGGGCTATCATGACATCGCCATATTCGGCGCGGGCGGCTTTGGGCTGGAAGTCTGCGCCCTCATCCAGCAAATCAATGCCGTAGCGCCGCAATGGCGAATGCTCGGTTTTTTCGACGATCACAAGCCGGCCGGCTGCAGCATCAATGACTTTACCGTGCTCGGTGCCATGAACACCTTGAATCGATGGCCAACGCCTTTGGCCGTGGTGGTTGCGATCGGTACGCCGCGCACACGCCAAGCATTTGTCGAAAGAATCGAAAACCCGAAAATCAGCTATCCGGTTCTGATTCATCCGACCGCTATTGCCGGCAATGCCAAATATATGCGCATCGGCGAAGGCAGCATCGTGTGCGCGGGGACCATTTTCACGACGAACATCATTATCGGCCGACATGTCATTTTCAACCTGATGTGTACGGTCGGGCATGAAACCACCGTCGACGACTACTGTTCTTTTATGCCGGGCTGCAATATTTCCGGTGAAGTCATCGTCGGCAAGGCCTCCTACTGGGGTACCGGCGCCAAGATCATCAACCGGAAATCCGTGGGGAAAAATACGCTTATCGGCGCCGGTGCGGTTGTCACAACGGATATTCCGGATAATGTCACTGCCGTAGGAGTGCCGGCCCGGATCATGCAAAACGCGGAAACGACACTGCTCCGCAAGAGGGAATCCGCCCAATGAAAGAACGTCTTTATCTGTCGCCGCCCCATATGGGCGGCAGTGAACTTGCTTTGGTATCCCAGGCTTTTGCCAGCAATTACATCGCCCCTTTGGGACCGATGGTGGATGCCTTTGAAAAGGCTTTTGCCGAGACGGTCGATAGGCCGTATGCTTTAGCCGTTAACAGCGGCACCGCCGCCATGCACCTGGCTTTGCGCAGTCTCGGCGTAGGGCCCGGTGACGAGGTTTTCGCGTCGACCTTGACCTTCATCGGAAGCGTGTCGCCCATCGTATTTCAAGGGGCGCGGCCGGTTTTCATCGACGCCGACATCGAAACCTGGAACATGGACCCGGATCTTCTGGAAAAGGCGCTGGAAAGCGCCTATCGCCAAGACCGTCTTCCCAAGGCCGTGGTGCCGACCGATTTGTACGGGCAATGTGCGGACATGGACCGAATCGGCGCCGTCTGCCGCCGATTCGGGGTGCCGGTCATTGCGGATTCGGCTGAAGCATTAGGCGCCACCTACAAAAACAGTCCCGCAGGGGCCGGTTCGTTCGCCGCAGTGTATTCTTTTAACGGCAACAAAATTATCACCTCTTCGGGCGGCGGTATGCTGGTATCCGCAAATCGCGATTTCATCGAACAGGCCCGTTGTTTGTCCCAGCAAGCGCGCGATCCGGTGCCGCATTATGAACACTCGAAAATCGGCTACAACTATCGGATGAGCAACATTGTCGCGGCCATCGGCCTCGCCCAGCTCGGTTGTCTGAAGTCGCGCGTGGCACGCAAAAGAGAGATTTATGCCTACTACCAGCGTGCCTTGGGCGATCTTCCTGGAATCGGCTTTATGCCGGAAGCCCCGTATGGCCAAAGCAATCGTTGGTTGACGGTGATCACCGTTGAGCCGGGCGTATTCGGTGCGGGACGTGAAGATATTCGCCTGGCTCTTGAAAGCGAAAATATAGAATCCAGGCCGGTGTGGAAACCGATGCACATGCAGCCGGTTTTCCGAAAGAGTGCCGCCCCCGCAACCGTCGGCTCGCCGGGAATCCAGGCCCGCCAAGTTGGCGGCTGGGTGTCCGAAATACTCTTCGAACGCGGACTGTGCCTGCCCTCTGGCACCGCGATGACCCTGCGTGAAATGGACCGCGTGATCGCGATCGTCCGCGACGTCCACAGGGGCCATATCAAAAAGGAAGCATGACACCTCTTGTCGGAAAAGTCAGGGTGATTCACCCCCTCATTCCAGCGGCCGTTCTTTTAGGCACCATGATTTTTTCCAATTTTGGAACCCTTCGGGTGCTCGCGTTCGAGTGGGTGCACAATGATGATTTTTCCTATGGCATGGTGGTTGTCGCTATCGCCGTGGGGCTTGCCTGGCGCAAACGCAGTGATCTCGGAAGGGTGGCAGTTGCACCGGATTGGCGCGGTGTAATCGTCATGGCGGTCGGTTTGGCCGGCAGCTTGATCGGTGAGCTGGGTGCGGAGCTTTTCACCGTTCGCGCTTCGATGATTATTACATTTATAGGCGCTTTTTGGCTGCTGTATGGTTCCCCCGTGGTCAGGATTTTGCGCTTTTCCCTGGTGTTTCTTTTCCTGATGCTGCCCTTGCCGGGGCTTGTCTATCGTAATATCACCTTCCCCTTGCAGTTGCTGTCATCCAAATGGTCGGTGGCCGTCCTCCACTGGATGGGGATCGGCGCCGTGCGTGAGGGCAACGTTATCGACCTGGGGAGCACACAACTTCAGGTCGCGGAAGCTTGCAACGGCCTGCGCTTCATACTTCCCCTGCTCGCACTGGGCGTTTTGTTTGCTTTTCTCGGACGCCATGGTCTCGGGAGGCGTTTGATAGTCGTGGCAGCTGCCGTGCCGTTTGCCATTCTGGCCAACATCCTGCGCATTTCCGGTACCGGGATCATTTCGGTCCTGGGGAGCCCGGAGGCCGCAACCGGTTTTTTTCATTTTTTTTCGGGTTGGGTCGTATTTGTCATCAGCTTGTGTGGCTATGCCATCATGCTCCGTTTGCTTTGCTTGCTGCCGGCCGAAAAAGCACTACCCGCGGAGCTTCGGTTGCAATCCACGGCCGCACCCGTTTGCCGCGCCTACCGAATTGCCTGGTGGCCCCTGGCTCTGGCATCGTTTCTGGTTCTCGCCGCACCCTGGGCCATCGAACGGTGGGCCAGGGTGCCACCGAAGACGCTTAAAATGTCTCTGGCAACATTTCCAAAGCAATTCGGGGACTATTCAGGCGTTGCCTCTGAAATGGATGGCCGGATATGGGACAGGGTCGGCGGACAGCACTATGTCATTATCGATTACCTCAAACACCCATTCCCGCCGGTGAATTTTTATACTGCGTATTACGAACACCAACGAATGGCCGGCGATTTTATCCATTCTCCCAAACTGTGTCTGCCCGGCGCCGGTTGGTTCGTAGAGCAGAATCGAAAGCGAACCGTTGCCATCGCACCATGCGAAACGGGTTTGGGTGCCAAATTGCGGTTTAATGAAATGCTGGTCAGCAATGAAGGCCAACGGCAGCTGGTGTACTATTGGTACCAGGGCCGCGACCGTAACATTACCAGTGAATATGTGGCCAAGTTCTTTCTGGTCTGGGACGGGCTGTGGCGTCGGCGCAGCGACGGTGCCCTGGTGCGTTTGATGCTTCCGCTCACGGGTATCGACGTGACCGAAGGCCGAAGGGTATTGGACCCATTCGCGCAATTTGTGAGTCTGCAACTAACCGATTATCTCCCCTGACAAAAAGGTGTCATCGATGATGACGATGCCTTCGCAAGGTCGCAACCACCGTCCAGGCCGACGCCGTCGGCGTCCAACGTGGGACTTTAAAGTGGACGGTTGTCGGCAAGGCGGACCTGGGGGAATCGATGCTGGTAAAAGCACAGCAAACAAGGTGCCATTATGAATTTTTTGCAGTGGAGTTATACGAAGATCTACCACATTCTGCATCGCCCGGGAATTTACCGGCAGGTTCTCCGGGTGATCGCCTATCGGCAATGGGTGATCATCGGCGTCCACTTAGCTGTTTTTGCATCGAGTTATTTATGCGGCCTCTGGCTGGTGCATGGGAATATCGGCCTTTTTATTTTCAAGGAAAAGCTGCCGTATACGTTAGTGCCACTACTGATAATCAAGATGGCTATCTTTTTTCATTACCAGTTGTTTCAAGGATTGTGGCGGTATGTCTCCTTTGAAGATCTTCTGAATATCATTCGCGCAAGCATCGCCAGCTTATTTTGTTTCTATGGATTGGGGTTGATCTGGGCCCCTGCCGCTATTTCGGAATATTTGTACTGCATTGATTTTATTCTCACCATTGTTCTGGTCGGCGGCATCCGCATGGTGGTGCGCAATATTCGTGAAAATCTGATCAAAAGCGGTTCGGGAGGCAAGGTGAAAGATGCCTTGCTGGTGGGGCCGGTTCAAACCATATTCCCACTTGTCAAGGAGATGCTCGGCAACCCAAGTAGCGGTTTCAACCCGGTGGCCATTCTGGACCCGGAAAACGCCGACCGGTTCAGCCAGGTCCGCCTCAGCGATGTTCGGGTTTTCACGGATGCCAAAACAATAGAGAGTTGCCGGAATCGTACCCCGATCGATGAAATCATCTTGTGCTGGCCGCAAGCATCGCGTTCGCAATTGGATGCCGTTGTCGATCAACTCCAATTCATCAATGCCCCTTTTAAAAAAATACCCCATGTCGAAGAACTTCTGTCCGGCAAAATTACCATCAGTGAGATTCGGGATGTCGAAATTCACGATTTGCTTGACAGGCCGAGTGTCCGCATCGACATGGCGCAGATCAGCGATTATCTGAGTGACAAGGTGGTGCTTGTTTCCGGTGGCGGTGGCTCCATCGGTTCGGAACTGTGCCATCAGATTGCAAGCTATCGCCCTAAAAAACTGGTGGTGGTGGAAAGGTCTGAAAGCAATCTGTATGCTTTGCAACTTGGCTTGAAAGAACACTTTCCGCAATTGGACCTGATGGCTTCGATTTCCACGATCAATGATCGGCCCGGCATAGAGCGCCTCATGCGCGAACAGCGCGTCGAAGTCGTTTTCCATGCGGCTGCCTACAAGCATGTGCCCTTGATGGAAGCGGTGCCGGTCGAGTCCTCCTACAACAACATCGTTGGAACCTACAATCTTGTCACCAGCGCGGTTATCGCGGGCGTCAGGCGATTCGTGATGATCTCCACCGACAAAGCCGTCAACCCTACCAACATCATGGGCGTCACCAAGCGGATTGCCGAGATGATCGTTCAAAGCAGCAACGTCTCCGGCCACACCAAGTTCATGACCGTCCGGTTCGGTAACGTTCTGGGCAGTGCGGGCAGCGTTATTCCCATATTCAAAAAGCAACTGCTCGAAGGCAAACCGCTGACCGTGACCCATCCACGTATCGAACGCTTTTTCATGACCATTCCCGAGGCGGTACAGCTCGTACTGCAGGCGGGATGTATGGGCGGCGGCGGCGAGATCTTCGTTCTGGATATGGGCAAACCTATGCGAATACTGGCCCTGGCCGAAAAGTTGATCGCCTTGTCCGGAAAACGACCCTACCAGGATGTGAAAGTGAAATTTACCGGCTTGCGCCCAGGTGAAAAGATGTACGAAGAGCTCTTTACGGCCAACGAGTGCCTGATCGCCACCGAGCACCCCCGCATACGTGCCGCCGCCTGCGAGCAAATCAATCCCGATGTGATTCAAAGGCAGGTCAGACAGATTCTGCGGCTGATCCACGCACATGACGCGCAAGGCCTTATCGATGTCTTCACGCAAATGGTGCCGACCTATTGTCCATCTGAAGCATACAAAAAAAAAGCGGTGGCACCGCCCTCCGAAAAATTTCCTGTCGGCAACGAATGTATGCTGATTCCGCTGAACCGGGGTTAGCGTGAGAGCCTTGCCCAGCCGCAACCCAAAACAGGAGAGAAAATGAGAGCGTGTAAGGCCTTATCGGTCGTCATCGCACTGATGCTGGTGCTGACGGCTTGCGGTACGTCAGAGCAGAAAAAACAAAAATTCATGAACAAAGGCAGAATTTTTTATGAGCAGGGGCAATTCGTCAAAGCCCGCCTGGAATTTAAAAATGCGATTCAAATCGATCCCCGTTTTGCGGAAGCATTTCAGATGCTGGGCATGGCCGAGTTGAAAGCCGATCGTTTGCGGCAGGCATTCGCGGCCTTCAGCAAAGCCGTTGTGCTGGATCCGGGTTTGCTGGACAGTCAGGTGCGTCTATGCGCCTTGCTGCTTTCGGCGCGGGTCTACGATGAGGCGCTGGCCAAGGCCGACCATGTTTTATCGGAGAATCCAGAACATTTCGAAGCGTCCCTGTTAAAAGGAGCCATATTGATCGAGGCTCAGGAACCGAAAAAGGCCATTGCACACCTTGAGCCGATGCTGTCGGTTCAGGGAATGCCGCCGGAACTTTATACCCTGTTGTCCGGGGCTTACGGTCGCCTCGATGATCTCTCCAGGGCAGAAAAGATACTGCAAAAAGGACTGGCTGTGCATTCCGGGCATGCGCAGCTGTATTTGGAGATCGCCGGCCTGTATCGGCTTTCCCGGAAAAATGATCAAGCCGAAGCCGCCTACAAGCGTCTGATCGAAATGGCGCCCGATGAGGTCGCCTACAAATTCCTGCTGGCCGAACTTTATTGGGAAATGGAACAAAATCAAACAGCCGACGCATTGGTAGGTCAGATCGTCGGCGATAATGCGAAGAACATTGGCGTTCTATCAACCGCCGCCCGTCTCTACCTGGATCAGGGCGCTGTCCAGAAAGGTTTCGCGTTGCTCCGGCAATGTATCCAATCCGATGTCCGCAATGTTGGCGTGCGATTGATCCTCGCAGAGGCCTACTTTCGCGACGGACAGAGCGCAAAGGCGCTTGAAACGCTGCGGGAATGCCTGGATCCCAATGTCGCCGCAAGCCCGGACGACAGTATTCTGGTTAAAAACGAGCTGGCCCGGATTTACCTGGCGTTGCGGCAAACAAAAGACGCCCAACAGTTTATTGATCAGGTTCTCGGGGAAGAACCCGGCAACGTGGAGGCCCATTTCCTGAAGGGAAACCTCCATTTGGCCGCAGGCAATGGCGGCAAAGCCATCACTGAATTCAGATGGGTTCTCAATGAACAGGCTGCTTTTATCCCCGCTGTGGTGGGATTGGCCAAGGCGCATCAGATGCGCAATGAAATCGAACTGGCCCTGACGATCCTGAATAAAGCGCTCAAAGAACATCCGCGCGAAGTTTTGATCCGCAACGAGCTTGCCCGCGTGCATGGTCTCCAAAAGGATTTTGACCAGGCAGAGCGTCAATTGCTCGCAGTTATGGACCTGGAACCGCAGCGAATTGAAGCCTACGTCAATTTAGGGGATTTTTATGCGGAACAGAACAACGCCGCCGTGGCCGGACAATGGTACCTGAAGGCCACGCAGGCCTTTCCCAACGAAGATCTGGGGTATTTGCGTTTGAGCGATCATCATCTGCTTCGCAAAGAACATCAAAAGGCATTGGCCGTATTGGCGGACGGATACCGCCGCAATCCATCTTCCAAACCGCTGGCCTCAGCGTTGGTCACGTACCATGTGCAACACCGCAACCCTGAGCAGGCCCTGGCAGTCGCCCAGGAAATTCTTGGCCAATTTCCCAATGATGCGTTTGCTTTCAATCTGCTGGCCTATGTGCACATCGAAAACCGAGCCTTGTCAGAAGCACAACGAACGATCGAAAAAGCATTGGCCTTCGATCCGCTGGCGGCGGACATCCACAACACCCTGGCCAAAATATATCTTCTGCAGGGCAGAAAGAACGAAGCGATAACCCGGTTGCGCAATATCATTGCCGGTCATCCCGGCGACAGTGCGGCGTATATGACATTGGGGGCGATCTACCAGTCGGATAAAGAGTATGATCGCGCGATAGCGCTCTACCGCCAGGTACTGGCGCAGGATAAGGAAAATTATGCGGCCGCCAACAACCTGGCGTTCCTGATCTGCGAAAGCGCCCGGCAGCCTGATGCACTGGCCGACGCGCTGGCAGTGTTGGAACCGGCGCTTGCAGCGCGTCCGGACGATCCCGACATGCTCGACACGAAGGGGTGGATTTACTACCGCATGGCCGACTATGCCAATGCGATCGGTGCGCTCGAGAAAGCCCTGCAGATCGCCCCGGAGTCGGATATTATCGCGTACCATACCGGTATGGTGCTTTTTAAAACGGGAGATTCCAGGAAAGCCGCCAAATTATTGCGCAAAGCATTGGCGAGTGAAGAAGATTTTTTTGGCCGCCAGGAGGCCGAAGCCGTGTTGAAGATGCTCCGGGAAGCATGAAAACGGCTCTTGCGGACACCCTTCTCAACTTTCGGGATTGCACGAAGTGAGGTGATCCGGGCGTGTGGTGCGGACCACCCGCCCGGATCACCAGCGTTTGGAACCCGAAAGTTGAAAACCCTTTTTAACATTCAGGGATCGACGAAAAACAGGGAGATTGGACCATGGCACACAAAATTCTGCAATGCGCCGGATTATTGCTGGCAGTGATATGGCTGGTGGCAATGTCGGCACCACATGTTCAGGCCGCCGAAGTGGTGGAACCCGAGGATTATAAGATCGGTCCCGGCGACGTATTGGAGATTTCGGTGTGGAAAAATCCGGATCTGACCAAGGTGATCACAGTTTTGCCGGATGGAAAATTCACCTTCCCTTTGCTCGGCCAGATTCTTGCCGCTGGAAAGAGCGTGGCGCAATTGAGTGAAGAGCTGCGACAGCGGCTGTCACGCTATGTTCCGGAGGTGGACCTCAGCGTAATCGTCACTCAGGTCAACAGCATGATTGTGTATGTCATCGGACGCGTCAACAACCCAGGCCGCTTCGTGATCGGCAGCAATATCTCGGTCATGCAGGCGCTGGCGATGGCCGGGGGTCTGAACACCTTCGCCAAGCAGGGATCGATCAAGGTGTTTCGAGAGGGTCACCCGAAGAAATATCTGCCATTTGACTACGACGACGTATCCAAGGGAAACAACCTGGCCCAAAATATTCTTTTGCAACGCGGAGATCTTGTTGTGGTTCCCTGAGGATCGCGCAAGATGCAAGACACGCGGTATGCGACGGATATTCACACGTTTTTTGATGCGATTGAGACGGCGCGAGGATGACAGTGAAACATTGGCTGACAATGATTGCAGCAATAGCGTTGTTGGAAAGTTTGGCGGTACCGGTTATGGCGGATGAGGTTCACTTTGTTCCGTCGATCGCCGTCATTGAAGAGTATAACGATAACCTTTTCTTCGACAAGGAGGATGCGGTCGAAGATTGGATCACGACCCTCATTGGAGGCATCGCGTGGTCGAGTCGGTCCGAACGCTACGAATTGACCCTTAAGGGGACCGTTGCGCCATTTTTCTATCAGGATCAATCCGATTTCGACGAAGTCGACCTGGATTGTCTTGCCGGCTTCGGGTACCGATTGACGCCGCGCTGGCAGTTGCGCACGGACGGCTTTTTTCGAATCGACAACCGGCCCGACCGGGATCTCGAGACCAGCGGCCTGATCTTCGGCAGCAATGAACGCCGCAGTTATCACGGCCAGGCTTCCACGCAGTACATAGTGCATGAAAACCATACGGCAACGCTGTCCTATAGCTACGATCAACACGATTGGAAAGATGGTGCGCAACGGCAAGACTATCATGGGCATGCGTTGGATTTCTTGTACAGCTACGACATCGGCCGCTGGTTCAGAGCCACGCAATTGCTGCTGAACGCCGGATATGGCCGTCACGAATACGACACTTCCCGGATCGATGCGGTATACGCCACTTTCGGCATGCAACGCATGCTCGATGAGGTCCTGCGCCTGAAGGTCAGCGGTGGCGCACGCTACATGGATTCCAGGTTTGACGTGGGCGTGGTCGGGCCGCCGCCGGCGACAATAACCGAAACGAGCCAAACCTGGGGAGGCATCGGCAGCATTGGCATAGACTACCTTGGCGAGCGTACGAAATGCAGCCTGACCCTGCTCCACGACCTGAGAACAGCCGGAAGCCGAACCGGCGCCTCCGATTTGACCCGGTTGCTTTTAGACTTGCGCTACCTTATTCAGGAAAAATTCGCTATCGGCCTTTTCACAGGCTATTACTTGAATCGCACCGATGCCGGCGACTATTCGACGCTTGAACAAGAAGAAGATACTTTCAGCGTCAGGCCTTTTCTGCGCTGGCAGATCCATCGCAATTTCTATATTGAGGGCAGCTATCAATATACCCGTGTGGCCGACAAGGAGACTGATGTTTCGATCGCTCGGCATCGGGCATTGTGTCAATTACGATTTGAATACGACGTGATGGATTAAAGTCGCACCGTTCGCCAGGAGATTCAATGCAAGAAAAGATGTTGGGACTTGGAGATTACCTGGATATTTTGAAGCGTCGCAAATGGTCCTTTTTGATTCCGACTGCAGGCGTCCTCATCGTGGCCCTGGTCCTTGCGTTCATGCTGCCATCGATCTACAGATCCGAAGCCACCATTTTTATCGAGGAGCAGGAGATTCCCGTCGATTTCGTGACCAGCACCGTCACCAGTCTGGTGGAACAACGCATTCAGGCCATCCATCAAAGAATCATGGGGTACACGAATCTGTTGCAGATCATCAACGCGAATAACTTGTATCCGACGATGCGGGACAAATTCACTTCTGAGGAGATCGTCGCCAAAATGAGATCAGACGTATCCTTGGAGCCGGTCAGCGCGGAAGTCATGGACCGTCGCACGGGAAGATCGGCAACGGCTACGATCGCTTTCATACTCGGCTATGAAGGTCGCGACCCGCAAGTCGTCCAACATGTCACCAATGTTCTGGTCTCTTTGTTTCTTGAGCAAAATCGAAAAGAACGCGTGCAGAAAGTGGAGGACACCTCTTCGTTCCTCGAAGCGGAAATCGCGAAGATCAAAACCGATATGTCCACGATAGATAACAAAATAGCCGATTTCAAGGAACAGCACATCCATAAACTTCCCGAGATGCTGCAATTCAATTTGCAAAGCCTGAACAATATCGAGCGTGATTTGGAAAATATAGATCAGCAGATACGCACCTTGAAAGAGCGTGAAAGCTACTTCCAGTCCCAGTTGAGTACCTTGAATCCAAGCCTCGATAACGAAAGTCGTTTGCGTCTGGAGGCGTTGAAAATCGAACTGGTGGCCCTGACGCAACGCTTTTCGGAAGAGTATCCGGATGTGAAAAATGTCCGCGCCGAGATCACCAAGCTGGAAGAAAAGTTAAACAGGACGGAATCCGGTTATATTAAACTGCCGGACAATCCCGCCTTTATTACGATGAGTGCGCAATTGGCCAGTGTGCGGTCAGAATTGGTGTCGGTTCAGCAGCAAAAAGCGAACCTGCAAAGGGAAAGGATCGAGCACAAACGCAGAGTTGCCGATACACCAAGTGTTGAAGACCAGTACAACGATCTGATCAGCACGCGCAAGAGCACCCAAGACAAATATGATGATCTGATGGCCAAGCTCATGAATGCACGTGTGGCCCACGGGCTTGAAACAGAGGAAAAGGGTGAGCGGTTTACCTTGGTTGAAGCCCCCCGACTGCCGGAAAAACCTTACAAGCCCAATCGCATGGTCATCGTGCTGATCGGAGCGGTCCTGGGGCTTGGCGCTGGATTCGGCTTTGCGGCCCTTCGCGAATTTACCGACCAGTCGGTGCAGGACCCTGATATTTTGGCCGGGATGACATCCTTTCCGGTGCTGGCAATGGTTCCGCTGATCGAGACCGCGGGGGACATCTGGCGACGACGCCTTCGGAGAGTAGTGGCTACTCTGGTGACCATTGCGATCATTGCCGGCGGCGTGACACTCTTCCATTTTCAAGTTATGGATTGGGATGTTTTTTGGGCCAAACTCGTCCGGCGTTTGTCCGTTTTGAACACCAGGCTATAAACGTTTTGGTGACCGAAACCAGGCAGGATGGGTGCGCCCCGTCCGTCACATCGTGCAAAGCGAAATTTGATTTGACAATACCGGATAATGCTATATTGTCATCTCAATCTTTAAAGGCCTGAAGTACAGGCCGGTTTCCTTCCTGAAGGCGTAATCCTTTCCAACAACCGACGCCATTCGTTCGAGACCGAGAGACATTTTTATTGATGTATAATGCATTGAAAGGAGGACGCCACATGGCTAATGGAACAGTCAAGTGGTTCAATGAATCCAAAGGCTTTGGATTCATCGAACAGGAAGAGGGCAAGGACGTTTTTGTTCATCACAGTGCCATCAATATGCCCGGGTTCAAGACGCTGCAAGAAGGTAGCCGGGTCAGCTTTGATGTGGTGCAGGGACCCAAAGGTCTGTCTGCCCAAAATGTTACCGCTATTTAGACGTGTGGAAAGAGCCTTCACCGCTGACACCCCCTGCAAGATCAAACCAGTGCCGTTCTCAATCGATGTCAGGTTCGCCTGCGGGCATAAGCGCCGCGCGTCAATGCCGAAAAGGTGCTTGTAAAAGCAGGTTCATACACCACCATCCGTTAGGAGGAAATGCAGTATGAAACTTTATGTGGGCAATCTTGCCTTCGGCGTTACCGAAGATGAATTGACCGAACTTTTCAAGGCTTATGGCGAAGTTGCCAGTGCCAAAATTATTACCGACCGTTTTTCTGGTAAATCCAAAGGATTTGCTTTCGTGGAAATGGGATCGCGCGGTGAAGGCGAGCAGGCCATCGAGGCTCTGAATGGCAAGAACCTGCAGAGCCGGCAAATCGTCGTCAACGAAGCCCGCCCCCAAACCAAGACGAGAGGTCGTGGTGCCGGCGGCGGTGGCGGATACGGTGGTGGCGGTGGCGGTGGGTATGGCGGCGGTGGTGGCGGTGGGTATGGTGGCGGTGGCGGTGGCGGTGGCGGTGGCGGCCGCGGTCGAGACCGTTGGTAGTCGTTCTTCCGCTTTCCTGAAATATCGTTTATTCCATCCTTGATGCGCAAGAGGGCAATCGCTCTTCACGACATCAATGGCTGATCTCTATGTGAAGTAAAGCAAATCGCCGGTGGGCGATTTGCTTTTTTTGTTTCCAGCATCGATACATCGTAAAAAACCTCATAGTCACCTTTTCACCGAGCGCACCCACCCGTCGCGGCCACAAAACCGCTAGCAAAATTCTAACATTCAACACACGAAATACCAACAGGCGGTCTGTAGCTTGGCGATGTTCAAAATAGGTTTCTTGAAAAGAACTCTAGGTATCGTCGCATCGCGACAGGAACTCTCAACCAATGACATCACCTTCGACCATAGTATTTGTGCTGTTATCGATGGCCATGCTTGCTTATTACGCTGGTCTTCGGCGGTCGGTGGCCGTCGCGGGCGGGACCCGGGCGGTGCGCCGGTTGCATTCGCGCCCGACCTATTATGGCCTGCTGACCGCGTTGTGGTGCGGGCTGCCGGCGTTGCTGATCTATGTCGGCTGGCAGGCAGTGGAAACCCGGCTTATCACCCATTGGGTGATCGCAGATTTGCCGCCTGATCTTCAGTCTCTTTCTCCGGCGCAGTTGAATCTGCTCCTCAACGACATCCGCAACCTCATCGCGGGCAATATCGCGCCATCCAAAATCGACCCGCAAATCCAGGCCGCAGCCGCGCACTACCGTCACATCCAGTATATCAGCCATGCTGCGGTGGCGGTGCTGGTCTTGTGCGTCGCCCTGCTGGGCCTGGTGCTGTCCTACCGGCGCATCGATACGCGCCTGCGAGCACGCAATCATGTCGAACGGCTGGTTCTCTGGGCTTTGGCCGCCTGTTCAACCCTGGCTATTTTTACCACTATCGGCATTGTCTTATCGGTATTGTACGAAGCCTTGCGGTTTTTCAAAATGGTGCCGGTCACGGAATTTCTTTTTGGCTTGCACTGGAGCCCGCAGGTGGCCATCCGCAGCGATCAGGTGGGATCGTCCGGCGCTTTTGGCGCAATACCGGTTTTTGCCGGTACGTTACTGATCTCGGCCATCGCCATGAGCGTGTCCGTTCCCATCGGTTTGATGGCGGCCATTTACCTGTCCGAATATGCGGGTAAACGCTTGCGCGCCGTTGCCAAACCCCTGATGGAAATTTTAGCTGGTATTCCCACTGTCGTGTATGGATTTTTTGCGGCCCTGGTGGTCGCCCCCGCCATTCGCGGCATTGGGCAAAGCATCGGCCTGGATGTTTCCTCGGAGAGCGCCATGGCCGCTGGCCTGGTCATGGGCATTATGATTATCCCCTTCGTATCGTCGCTTTCGGACGACATGATCAATGCCGTGCCCCAATCATTGCGCGATGGCGCATTCGGTCTGGGGGCCACCCGGGCTGAAACGATCCGGCAGGTCGTGCTGCCTGCGGCGTTGCCGGGCATTGTCGGCGGTGTGCTGCTGGCCGTGTCGCGGGCCATCGGAGAAACCATGATCGTCGTCATGGCGGCCGGGCTGACGGCCAACATGACGTTGAACCCGTTCAAAACAGTCACCACGGTAACTGTGCAGATCGTCACGCTGCTGGTCGGCGATCAGGAGTTCGATAGCCCCAAAACACTGGCGGCTTTTGCGTTGGGACTGCTGCTGTTCGTCATCACCTTGGGATTGAATATCATCGCATTGCAGGTCGTGCGCAGATACAGGGAGCAATACGAATAGGAAAGAAAGCAGCAAAATTGAAAGAGGAACGTTAAAGAAGATCGGGTCACTTTTGAAAATGGATACCACCCAATTGAAAACCATTGATATCGTAAAGCAGGGACTTGAACGTCGCTACCGGGCCGAACGGCGTTTCCGGCGTATGGGGCTGGCGGCCATCCTGATCAGTCTCGCATTCTTGTCTTTCCTGTTCATTACCATTGCGAGCAAGGGGTACTCGGCCTTTGTCCAGACCCGGATTCAGCTGGACATTCATTTCGATCCCCAAATCTTCACCGAAGGCGACATCGGCGCGGCCGACTATCCGCGTCTGGTCAAGGCGTCTATGGCCGCCATGTTCCCCACTGTGACCGGGCGGACCGAAAAACGGCAGTTATACGCATTGATCAGTTCGGGGGCCGCCTTCCAGCTGCGGCGCATGGTTCTGGAAGATCGTGCCCTGATCGGCACCCGTCAATCGGTGTGGCTGCCGGCCGACGATGACGTGGACATGCTTGTCAAAGGGCATCTGGAGTGGGATGGCGGTCGTCTGACGCCCGCTCAGGTAAAGTGGATCGAGCACCTCGCCACACAAGGCCAACTTGAAAAGAAATTCAACACGACCTTCTTTACGGCCGGCGATAGCCGTGAACCGGAACTGGCCGGTATATGGGGTGCGGTAAGCGGCAGCTTTTTCACCCTGATCGTGACGTTGCTGCTCTCCTTTCCCATCGGCGTGGCCACGGCCATTTACATGCAAGAATTCGCGCCGCGCAATCGCTGGACCGACCTGATCGAAGTCAATATCAATAATCTGGCGGCCGTGCCATCGATCGTGTTCGGCCTGCTCGGCCTGGCTGTTTTCTTGAATGCCTTCGGATTACCCCGATCTGCCCCGCTGGTCGGCGGGCTTGTGCTCTCGCTGATGACGCTGCCCACCATCATCATTGCCAGTCGCGCAGCCCTGCAAGCAGTACCACCATCGATTCGCGATGCCGCATTGAGCGTGGGGGCCAGCAAAATGCAGATGATCGTACACCATGTGCTGCCTCTGGCCCTGCCCGGCATTCTCACCGGCACGATCATCGGCATGGCGCGCGCCCTGGGTGAAACCGCGCCGCTGCTGATGATCGGCATGGTAGCCTTTATCGTGGACATCCCAAGCGGTTTTCTGGATCCGGCCACAGCATTGCCAGTGCAGATCTTCTTGTGGGCGGACAGCCCCGAACGCGCGTTTGTCGAGCTTACATCCGCCGCCACGCTGGCCTTGCTGGTCTTCCTGATCGTCATGAATGGCCTGGCTGTATTGCTGCGCAAAAAATTCGAGCGCCGCTGGTAACTATTTTGATGTTAAATGCTTGCAACAATCATTCAAAGGAGAAGGTCATGAACAAAAAAAAATTGGCTCTATCGGCCGCCGCAGCGGCATTGCTGTGGGCGACAACGACGACACCGGGGATCAGCGCCGCGGCCCGGGATTATATCAGCATTGTCGGATCTTCCACTGTCTACCCGTTCGCCACGGTCGTGGCCGAGCAGTTCGGCAAAACCACTTCCCATAAAACCCCTAAAATCGAATCGACCGGCTCGGGCGGCGGATTCAAGCTGTTTTGCGCCGGCGTAGGCGTCGGTCATCCCGACATCACGAACGCCAGCCGCAGGATGAAACCCTCCGAATACGAGATCTGCTTTGAAAAAGGGGTCAAGGATATTGTCGAGGTCAAGATCGGTTATGATGGCATTGTCGTGGCCAACGCTAAAAGAGCACCGCAACTGGAACTGTCCCGCAAAGACCTCTTCCTGGCATTGGCTAAGCAGGTGCCCGATCCCCAGGGGGCTCAGAATGTGGTCCCCAACCCTTACAAAACATGGAAACAAGTCAACCCAGCCTTGCCGGATGTTAAAATTGAAGTATTGGGACCGCCGCCGACCTCCGGTACACGCGATGCCTTTGTCGAATTGGTCATGGAGCATGGGGCCGGCATGTTCGAGTGGATCCGGGCGCTGGAGAAAAGCGACAAAAACCAATACAAAGCCATTTCTCAAACGGTCCGTGAAGACGGTGCCTATATCGAAGCCGGCGAAAACGATAACCTGATCGTCCAGAAACTTGACGCGAATCCGAACGCCATGGGTATCTTCGGTTTCAGCTTCCTTGACCAGAACGCGGATAAAATCAAAGGAGCCCAGGTCGATGGGGTTGCGCCCACTTTCGAAGCCATTGCCGACGGGCGTTATCCGGTATCGCGGCCGCTTTATTTTTATGTCAAAAAAGCGCATGCGGGAACGATTCCCGGTATTCGTGAATACCTGGATGAATTTACATCATCCAAGGCCATGGGCCCCGAAGGGTATCTGAGCGATAAAGGATTGATCCCCATGCCCGCTGACGAGCACGAACAACTCCGATCCGACGTGGAACAGCTCAAGACATTGCGTATCGATCAGTTGAAATAACCTCTTGTCGCGAATGGCACGAAATGCCGTCTTATCGGTAGGGCGAACCTTGTGTTCGCCCTGTCCGTTGAAAACGGGCCATCGCGATGACATGTTTCAAGCACGTAGTGAACTTTACATTTCAAGCCGGTCAGGTGGTAAACAATGAAATTGGCCTTTCAACACAAATACTCGGCGCCCAAGGATTCCAAGGGTGATTCTTTGGGGCGGGTCGATGGCAAGCCTGCAAAAACGCAGGAGGGCATGGCGCCAGGTCAAAGCCCAGCGCCCACGGTCGGCACGCCGTATGTGGACAATCCGCGTGTCATCTGCAGAAACGTGAACGTTCACTATAACGAAAAACATGCCTTGCGGGAGGTGTCCCTGGATATCGCCAATCACCAGGTCATCGCCATGATCGGGCCGTCAGGGTGTGGTAAGTCCACGTTTATCCGGTGCCTCAACCGAATGAACGATACCATCGAGGGGTGCCGGGTGACCGGTGACATTCTGCTCGATGATCAGAATATCTACGCCAAACAGGTCGACGTGGTGCCCTTGCGCGCCCAGGTGGGCATGGTGTTTCAAAAGCCCAACCCTTTTCCCAAATCGATTTACGACAATGTCGCCTATGGGCCGAAAATTCACGGATTGGCCGGCAATCGCGCCGAACTCGATGAGATTGTGGAGACATCGCTGCAAAAAGCAGGACTGTGGGCGGAGGTCAAGGACCGGTTGACCCATTCAGGGACGAGTCTTTCCGGTGGCCAGCAGCAGCGCCTGTGCATCGCCCGTACCATTGCGGTCGGCCCGGAAGTGATTCTGATGGACGAACCCTGCAGTGCCTTGGACCCGATCGCCACCGGTAAGATTGAAGAATTAATTGACGAATTGCGCAGGCAATACACCATCGTGATTGTGACCCATTCGATGCAGCAGGCGGCGCGCGTGTCCCAGCGTACAGCCTATTTTCATCTCGGGGATCTGATCGAGGTGGGCAAAACCGAACAGATTTTTACCACCCCGCGGCACCGGTTGACCCAGGATTACATCACCGGTCGATTCGGATAAAAAAAAGTACTGCAAAGGAGCATGAATCTCATGTCCAAACATTTGCGCAGGGAACTGGATAAAGTAAAGAAGAAAATGCTGTCGCTGGGTGCATTGGCGGAAGAGCGCGCCCGCATGGCGGTTCAGGCCGTCGTATCGCGCGATGTGGCCACCGCGCAAAGGATTATCGATTCGGACTGGGAAATTGACGCAGCCGAAGTGGAAATCGAAGAAGATTGCCTCAAAATTCTCGCGCTGTATCAACCGGTCGCGGTCGATTTGCGTTTTTTGATCGCCACCATCAAGATTAATAACGATCTGGAACGCATCGGCGATGAATCGGTGAACATTGCCGAGCGTCTGATGATCATGGCCAAACGGCCGCCGATGCAGTTTGTCTTCGACTATTCGCCCATGGCCGAAAAGGTCAAGATCATGCTCAAGATGAGCCTGGACGCGCTCGTGAATCTCGATGTCGATCTAGCCTTCAAAGTCATTACCATGGACGATGGGGTGGATGCCATCCAGACCCAGGCATACGACCGTATCAAAGAGGCCATCAAGGAGCATCCCGACCGTGTCGGGTACCTGATCAATCTGATGCTCGTGTCCCGGCATCTGGAGCGTGTGGCCGATCACAGCACCAACATCGCCGAAGAGGTGGTGTACCTGATCGAAGGCGAAATCGTGCGCCACAGCAAACATCTCGAATGATGCCGGGGCGGTCGTGAAGCGTGCGCAATGGCACTCGATGGGGAAGGCGTCATGGCAGCATTTGCCGTTTCAGCGTGCCACCTCCAGATCCAGTGCGGCAAAGACCGGTTCTTTTGGCGCGAGGGCGGTGCTGTCCCGGGTGGCCAGGCGCTCGGGCGAGACCCCTTGCGGACCGCTCAATTCGGCGATCACGGCCGCGGCGCGCGCGTCAGCCAATTGCACAAACTGAGCTTCGCTGACCGGTTCGGCTTCCACCAAACGCGCAAAAAGCTTTTTGGCCGTAGAGCCGGCATCCTCGGACTGCTCCTCCTTTGGGGGCCTGTTCTTCAACTCGGCTTTCAGGGCCTTCAATGCGTCACGGCCGAAGCGTTCCGTGAACATGTCCTCCATGGCCTCGCCGGTCTCCGGACTGCTGAAATCCACCGGCCCAAATGCCTCGCCGGGGGTTTGGGATTGCCCGACACGTTCGGCCAGAGCGCGTCGCACACTGCGCCGCGCCAATGTTGTGCGGTCTTTTTCCGGGTGGTAGCGTCCCTGGACCACGAGCGTCAACCGCGGTCGCTTCCGCAGCGCGTCGGCCAATTTGGCCAACTTCTCTTTTTCCGGCGGCGGCACGCCCGTTCTGCCGGGCTCGAAGACGATGCGGTCGATGGTTTCTTCGTCGCTGCCCGGAATCAATCCCGCCAAGGCGCGAAAGGGGCTCGAAATGATTTTTTTCGCCAGGTTGGCAAACGCTTTGCCGACCAGCGCGCCGAGGCTGAATTGCGGAGAATTCAGGTCGCCCTGCACGGGCAGTCCTAAATTGATGACCCCCTTGCTATCCTGTAACAGCGCAATAACGAGGTCGAGCGGCAAATCGATTGCGTCCGGACTTTCGACCCTTTCGCCCAAGTCCAACTGCTCCACCACTATCTGGTTGTTGCCCTGCAGACGGCCGCGCGCGATCTTGTACGCCAGATCGACCGACAACTTGCCCGAGTCGATCTTGCGGCCGGCGAACTTGCCCGAATACGGGGTCAGCGTGGACATCTCGACATTGCGGAAGACCAAGTCGATATCGGCAAAGCGTTTGGGATCGGATGTCATGACTTCACCCTCGATTCTCGCGGTGCCGTAATCCTCCACGCGGCCATTGAGCCTGATCTGGGTGCGGGCATTCTGCGTAGAAGAGATGCCGGCCAGATTGCCCCTGACCTCGTGAATTTTGGTGCCAAAGGGGATCGGCAGACTCAAATCCGCGAAATTGACCAGGCTGTCGCGGACCAGCACGCGACGTACGCGATAAGCGAAGGGGCCGTCCGCCTCCGGGGCTGCCGGCTTTTGAGCAGCCTCTGGGGATACTTTGGAATCGGCGGTATCGGTCTTGATGACATTGGCCAGGTTGAAGCTGGCGTCTTTTTCGATGATGGCTTTGGCGTCCAACTGCACCACCCTGATATCGCCGATGTCCACTGAATTTGGCCGCAGGAGCAGTTTCAGCTGTTCGCTCCGTACGGAATTCCAGGCGATCAGCGTCTCATTGGCATCTGTTTCGGTCAGGCGCAGGTCGTCCACCGAAAAGCCACCTTCATAAACTGTTTGGGCCCCGGTGCCGGCAATACCGTGCCGCAATGTGCCCTGGGTCGACAAGGTTCCCGATTTGAGCACCACCGCGGCCGCCTGGGCCAGGTAAGGCTGCAACGGTGCCATGGCCAGCGCTTTCACCTGAATGGTGGCCATCAGCGATGGCACCGATAGGTCCAGCGTGCCGGCAGCCTCGATCTGACCGCCTTCCCCGATCTGGACATCCAACTCGAACGGCATGGGTGTTTTTCCGTCCAGATCGGAAAGCGCCAGGGAAACATCGTTCAAGTTTAGCACCGTTGTCTCGGTTGCCACTGTGTGATCGGCAACGGCCGCCTGCAATCGGGACACTTTTACGCTATTGACCATAAACTGGAACGGAGGGCCCGCCTCCGCGCTGTCCGACGCGCTCGGCCCGCCGGGCGCTTCTTTTTTTTCTTCTTGCCCGCCGAACAGCCGTGCCAGGTTGAGGGCGCCATCGGCCTCGCGAAGAATATCCATGCGGGTGTTTTCGATGGCAATTTTTGCAGCGGTCAAACGATTGTCGGCGAACCCATAGGCACCGCCTTCGGCAGAGGCCGTTTCAATGCGGATAAGCGGTTCGGAACCCGGGAAACCGGCCTGAATATCGGTGATGCCGATTTGGACTGCTTTGACCTGCCCTGTGGGGCGCTGGCCGGTTTCGATAGTGGCCGCGAGGTCTGCTTTGAGTTCGCCGATACCGGCCTCGAGCCCGGCTTTGCGGCTGGCATCCTCGTAATCGACGGCCAGTCCGCTCAAAGCCAATGCCTTCAGATCGATTTTCCATGGTCTATCGTTGCTGGCGCTTTCCTGCGCTGGCGACGGGCGCGGCTTGGCCGGAGTCGGCTCGGGGGCCTTGGTGATGTGCTGTACGTTGAAGATACCCGCTGCGTCCACGTCCAGGCGCGCACGCCCACCCTTGATGGCGACGTTTCCAAGATCCACCCGTTTGCCTGCCAGATCGAAGCCGCCACCGTCGAGCAGGCTCTCGGAAAGTTGCAGAAAGGGAGCGCGCGCTTCGGGCAGTTTTAGCACCAGACCGCGCAGAGCTATGCGGACGTCCGAAATCAGGACCTGCAAGGGTTCATTTCCCAAGCGTACACTGTAATCGGCCGTGGCCTGAATACTTCCGCCGGGCTGCGCGATATTCAGGCTGTCCCGGGCAAATTGCGTCAGGGTAGGCGTTTTCACGTTTTCAAGCACGAGGCGACCTTTGACCATCACCGGGTTCAGACGTATCGGACCGGACAAGTGGATGGTCTCGCCCTCGGCGCTGGTTGCGGTCACCAAATGACTTCCCTCCTGGTCTGGCAGGGTACTCAGATGGCTGATGTGCACGTCCAAAGGGGCCAGTGTGATTTTGGCCGGTGTGGTGTGCCGCCGGTCCGTAAAATCCACTTGGCCTTGGGTGACGGTTACTGTTTCGACGATCAGACGCGGCGGCGAGTCGTCCTTGCGTTCAGGAGGCGGTGGCTCTTTTTTCGATTCCGAAGGCGGGGCAAGATCGGCCAGGTTCAGGCCGCCATCTTTCTGGATCACGACTGCGACCGTCGGGTTCACAAGGGTGACCTCGCGGAATGTCCACGCCCACATAAACAGGCTTTTGAGTTCGAAATCGATGAAGACGCTCTCAAAGCCGGCGATCGGCTGTCCGTCGGGTTCGGTCAGACGAAACGTGTCCGCACCAAAAGTGAAGAAATAAGGATTGACGCGCACCTTGGCGACGCTTGCCTCCTTGTGGAGCTTTTCCCGCAGGTACTTAGGTATGTAGTGTTTGACCAGGAGCGGCACGAGCAGGAATCCGGCCAACGTGTATAGCAGGATGACCGCCGCGGCGATAATGAATGCCTTGCTTTTTACGAATTTTTTCAATTTGTTCATATCGCACGCGTCGGAGTTGGTTGTCTTCGGATGGCGGTTTTCCCAGAGATCAGCCGGCTGTCTGCCCTTGAGTTTTTTGCAAGAGTATTCTTTTTACCCAAAAAAATCGACATAAAAGCATCAGGCTCTTTTAAAGCGTTGTATGCGGTGCAGGCAAAATATCCTACGCCATTGCGATTTGAAAGCACAACCGGATCAAGCCGGGCGGGATGTCTGAGCTACGCACCTTGTTTTCTGGTTTTCAGCAAACTAGGAGCAGGCTTTTAAGTCGTAAATGGGGTGAATGTAGTATGCGTACGATGTGCGGCTTTGATACGGGCTTAGGTCGCAGTTTTAAGCTTTCAAAACCCATCCCGACCGCCGAGGGCTGAAAACCGAAGTTGACGAAGATCGTTTAGCAAGGCCATACTGCCATGGGCGATGCCAAGCGGCCTGCATTCGATTGCGCCTTCAGGTAACAAACAATGTATGGAAGTGGCCAAAGACCTTGCTTGGAGACCTTCATTTTCAACTTTCTACTTGCCACTGTCGACGCTATTCCGTCAGGCGATAGTGGATCACGGGAGCGAACTGCCCAACCATATAACTAAGGAAATACCATCATGCGCGAGGCCACCACCTATACCATGCAGCACGGTTACTATCTGGAAGATCTCTCAATCGGGATGCAGGCCGTCTTTGCCAAAACAGTAACCGAGGCGGATGTATTGATGTTTGCGGCTGTTTCTGGTGATACGAACCCCTTGCATCTCAATGCTGAGTTCGCCGCACAAACCCGATTCAAACAGCGGATCGTGCACGGCATGCTGACAACAAGTTTGTGGTCCACGTTGGTTGGGACGAAACTGCCGGGGCCGGGCAGTGCCTACATGAGTCAAGAGATAACTTTTTTAAAACCAGTGTATATTGGTGATACGGTTACGGCGAAAGTGACCGTTGCTGAAATACTTGCGGACAAGCAACGCGTGTTTCTCAATGCTGAGGCTTTCGTTCGTGAAACCCTGGTAGCGATGGGTCGAACCAAAGTGTGGGTGCCGCGCCGCATCGCAACCGATTGATTTTCGGGTGGCTTGGACCACTTGTGAAGTGCCGTTTTGTTCAGCAAACTCCCGCCAAGCCTTGTTTACCAATAAAATTGTTCTATGCAGCCACGAGCACGGCCGACAGCCCCTGAATCAACTGTTCTCGGGGTATCGCTTCATCCATGAGCATTTGCGCACCATTTTTCACAGAACACGATAAATTAATCAGACGAGTCTTAAAAGTCATGCCTGGGTGCAAAAGCACAACAAAAAATGGTGATTATACAGTTTAAATGGGTAGGGACACGGATCGTGACCAGGAAGAACCGGGCGTTGATGCGACCCAATCAGCACGCCGTCCGGCCCACCGGCGGTTGGTGCCCAGAAGTTGCGTTATACAGCATATTCTGGAAGCAGGCCCAATAGTATGGACGGTAAGAATTCAGACCGGGTTCCTGTCCCAGGTGGCCGCAGTTTATGGCGGGCGTATAAATTGACAACCGATGGATGAAACAAGCACCGATGCCCCACGAACGGACCAGAATATCAAGATTGAATGATCGAATCCGACGTGCGATTATATTTTTTGGTTATCCATTTCGCTTCAGTGAGACAATTGGCGAAGTGTATGCGCAATTGGCACGGAGGAGGGGACCCCGGTTGGGTGGTCCGCGCCACGTCAGCCAGGTAGGGTGGGCATCGCCCACCGTTGTCTTATGTCGATGGCTTCCGAGATTGGCCGTGTCCAACGTTTCAGCGCTAAGTTCGCTCCGGTGTCTATCCAATCGCTTGGGCGGTATCAGTGTCAGAAACCGATGACGTTGTTTGCGGGGAATAGTGGTGGGCAATGCCCACCCTACATTCGGGATGGTGGCGCGGACCACCCACCCGGATCACCGGGGTTTTGGCTTTTTTTGAAGTGGATAACCCATAGCATTTCATCATGACCGGGTCCGTCAGAAGCGTTAATGCGTGTGGATTTGAATGCAATGATTCAGATACAAACAAGCGCAAGTGAGATAAACCCATAAATGGACGGGTTTTTAGCAAGGAGCAAGTCATGGCTGGTGGTTGGTCCCGAGATGGGGCTGTGCAAGATCAAATAGATGCCAGTGTTCAAGATGCCGTAAAGCTGGCCAGGAGTCGATTGCCCGACGGGCAGAGCTTAACGCATTGTGAGCAATGCGAAAACGCAATTCCAGACAATCGCCGCAAAGCAATCCCTGGCGTACGCCTATGTGTCACATGCCAGTCGGAGCTCGAAAAACGGCAGACAACGCCCACTGGCTTCAATCGCCGTGGCAGCAAAGATAGTCAGTTAAAGTGACCATTTGGAGGGGCTGTAAAGTGATATGCCCCAAGACTGGCTTCATGGACCTGCTAAAGGGATGTTTGAAAATCGATGAGATCCGACCATAGCAAATCACGAGAACAGCTGATCCAGGAACTGGCTGTGGTGCGCTCAGAGCTGACTGTCGAAAAACAACGACGCCGCACGATTATTGAGAGCATATCCGATGCCTTCATGGCGCTGGACCGAGGTGCATGCATTACCTACGTCAATGAAACCGGTGTCCTGCTCAGCGGTATGAAGCGCGAGGAACTGCTTGGCAAATGTGTATGGGATCTTTTTCCCCACGCGATTACCACAAAGTTTAAAAGCGAATACCACCGTGCGGTCCAGACCAATAAGCCTGTTCACTTCGAGGAGTTTTACCCAGACCCCCTGAACATATGGGTCGAATGTCGTGGATATCCTTCCGCAGGGGGTATGACTGTCTTTTTTCATGACATCACGGACCGCAAGCAGGCGGAAGAGGCGTTGCGCAAAAGCGAGGAACGGCTGGATCGCTCGCAAAAGATCGCGCATCTGGGCAGTTGGGAACTTGATCTGGTCAATCAAAAACTTGTTTGGTCCGACGAAGTGTACCGTATTTTCGGCTTGCATCCTCAGGCGTTCGAACCAACCTACGAAGCCTTTCTTGAGCGGGTGCATCCTGATGACCGCGCCGCAGTTGACACTGCATACACCCGCTCGCTGCGTGAAAACCAGCATTCTTACGAGATTGAGCACCGGATTGTGCGTAAGAGCGGTGAAATTCGGTTTGTTCATGAAAAATGCGAACACTTCCACGATGCCAACGGCGTTATTGTGCGCTCGGTTGGCATGGTCCACGATATCACCGCTCGCAAAAAAATGGAGCAGGCACTGCAAGACGCCAATCAGCGTTACGAGCTTGTGGTGGCGGGGACCAATGCCGCCATCTGGGACTGGGACGTGGCGCGCCGCACAGTGGTTTTTACGCCACGCTGGAAAACAATGCGCGGTTTTGCAGAAGACGAGGTCAGCGATGCGCTGGAGGAATGGAAAAAGAGCATTCATCCTGCGGACAAGCCCCGCGTGAAGGCTTCCCTGAAAGCGCATTACGACGGAAAAACGGCTACCTATGCGGAAGAGTATCGCGTCCGTCGCAAAGACGGGACCTGGATGTGGATTGCAGATAGCGGTTTTGCCCGACGCGATGCAACCGGCAATGTGGTGCAAATGGCAGGTGTGGAAACCGATATTACAGCACGCAAACAGGCCGAGGAAGCTTTACGCAAAAGCGAGCGCCGTTATCGCACTTTGTTTCAGTCCATGGAAGCATTCGCCCTTCTGGAGCCAATCCTGGACGCAAACGGCTATCCATATGACTTTCGTTACGTTGAGATCAATGACGCAGGCGCGCGCCTCAGGGGGCTCCCCCCGGAAGCGATTAACGGGCGGACCATTCTGGAGGTACTCCCACGCATCGATCCATACTGGATTGAGGCTTACGGCCAGGTTGCCATGGATAAGCAACCCATACAATTCGAACGACTCAACAGGGTGAATGGCCGCTGGTACAGAACGTACGCGTACTGCCCGGAAGATGCGAAAGTCGCCACGCTGATCATCGATATTACGGACCGCAAAAAGGCGGAGCAGGATCTGCAGGAACTTACCCGAACACTTGAGCAAAAAGTAGCCGAACGTACCGAACTGGCTGAAGCGCGCACAAAACAGCTTCAGACACTGGCCGTTGAGTTGATCGAGGCCGAAGAGCGCGAGCGGCGGCGGATTGCCGAGTTGTTGCACGAGGATTTACAACAGATGCTGGCCGCTGCTAAAATGCAGCTGCAGGCGGTTTGTGACACCTTAACGGACGACACTTTGTTGCCGAATGTGGAGCAGTTGCTGGAAGCGTCCATCGGTAAAACGCGACAGCTGTCCCATGAACTGAGCCCACCGGTGCTCTACCATTCCGGACTGGTCGCTTCTTTGGAGTGGCTTGCCCGGCAGATGCATGAACAGTTTGGGTTGCACGTTGCCTTGGAAGTCCATCAGGAATTTCCGTTTGAGAGCCCGCTCTTGAAGATGTTTTTGTTCCGCGCCGTACAGGAGCTCTTATTCAATACCGTAAAGCACGCTGGTGTCAAAAACGTCCATGTACATCTGGCCGGCTCCGGCACCTGCCTCATGATCACTGTCAGCGATCAGGGGCAGGGATTTGATCCCGGAATACTGGATTTCGCAAGAAAAAAGCTCGGCCTGGGGCTGCTGAGCCTGCGAGAGCGAGCGCATTATATCGGGGGCAAACTGGTCATCGAAAGCGCCCCGGGAAAAGGCGCCCGTTTCACGCTTGCGGTTCCCTTCAGCTTAACCGGAGAGTGCCAGGCCAAAGCGGACGTGCTGAAAGCCGAACACCAGCCTCGGATCGACCGGGTGGGTTCCGCCCCTACTACCTGTATACGCATACTTTTTGCCGACGATCATGAAGTGATGCGCAAGGGGCTGATCAGGTTGGTGGCCGGTCAGCCCGACATTCTGGTGGTGGGGGAAGCGGCCAACGGGCGGGAAGCCCTCGAACTTGCCCGGCAGCTCCGTCCGGATGTGGTCGTAATGGATATTTCCATGCCGGAAATGGACGGCATCGAAGCCACCCGCCGGATTAAGGCCGAACTGCCCGATGTGCGGGTGATTGGGCTATCGATGCACCAGGATAAACAGCTCGCTCTGACCATGCGCCATGCAGGGGCGGAAGCCTTCCTGAATAAAACGGCATCCTCGGCGGGACTGCTGAGCGCAATTTATGGTATCGTTCGCGACAACGACGCGCCCCTTGATTGAAGGAGTTAATGGTGTTGCGCTGCAGGGGGGTCGTTCCGGGACATCGCCGAGCGCCAGAAGAGCGAGGAGACTCTGCGTGTGAGTGAGCAAAAATGCCGCTTACTCGTCGAAACCTCAAGTGACTGGATCCGGGCGGTGAACGTGGCTGGCATCTACACGATTCGCTGGAACCCACAAAGAAGAACCCGTCAAACCATGGCAGGCTGAATATGGTCGGGGCGAGAGGATTTGAACCTCCGGCCCCCTGCTCCCAAAGCAGGTGCGCTACCAGACTGCGCCACGCCCCGATTCCGCGCTGCATAGCATGACAACCGGATTGAAGCAAGCTTATAAGGTTTTATCCCGAGGTAACGCATTGCGTATGGGCCGCATTTTCAGAAATGGAACATCGTTCTTTTCTTAGGGGCGAACCCTGGGTCGCCCGGTGCGTGGATGTCCCTATAGCGAATGGACACCTTGATGATCACGATGCTCACGATTCTGATGCTTATGGGCACGATGCTCGCTGTAGGGGCGACCGGCGGTCGCCCACGCGAACCACTGTATTCTGGTCATCGCCAAAAATGGCGAGCCTTATTCTCCCGCACCCATGATTGGCTGGAAGGCTGTCTTTGCACCCCGCAGCGGGCGACCGCCGGTCGCCCCTACTGGTGGAAGCCCCTGCGATAGCACGGCGAAATGGGTTCGCCTAAAGGCGCAGACGCCTAAGGTTCGCAGAAAAGGTTACGCCGTTTGATTGTGGCAAGGCGGCATCGTTTTATTTATGGACGGACCTTGTGTTCGCCCGGGCGTGGATGTCGGTTGATCCCTGGGGCGAACGGACACCTTGATGATCACGATGTTACGATCATAATGCTTATGGACAAGGTGCTCGCTGTAGGGGCGACCGGCGGTCGCCCACGCGAACCACTGTATTCGGGTCATCGCCAAAAATGGCGAGCCTTATTCTCCCGCACCATGATTGGCTGGAAGGCTGTCTTTGCACCCCGCACCGGGCGACCGCCGGTCGCCCCTACAGGTGGAAGCCCCTGCGATAGCGGGCAACGGGGTTCTCTTAAAGCCGAGGAAAAGTGCGGCGTCGTCCTCGATGTATTTGTCCGGCGCGCATTCATGTCTTTTTCATCTATGGCCCCGGTGGTTGAGGTGCCTTCACCCATCCAGAGATGGTGCGGCACGCGATCCGGCAGCAGGCTGCGGCCGGGCCTCCGGTCGCTGACAACTGGCGGTTTTTCCGGCCGTTACGCACACTTGAACGGCTGAATTTAGCTTGACACCTATCTAGTTTAATATTAACTATTTTCCTCTTTAAACGCAGTTTGTTTATTGTTGGCTTAAAAAAAGGTAGAAGCTAAACCACCTGAATCGGTCTGGACAAGCGATTTGCGAGAGTGGCGGAATTGGTAGACGCACTGGACTTAGGATCCAGCTCTGGCGACAGAGTGGGAGTTCAAGTCTCCCCTCTCGCACCAGTTTGAACAATCCATTTAATGTGTCCGTTGACGGTGATTGTTTTCATGGCAAAGCGGGTGCGACGCTTGCGGCTCTGGGCGTCGGCTTGCTCGTGTAACTTTTTGGCGTCTGTTCGTATCTGGACACAGCAAAGCTGTTTGCAGACAGGATAGATTGGGCATCCGGTCGCGCATGACCGCTGTTTCGTCGACCGGCGGATTATGAGTGCGGCGGATGCGATCCGCACGTTGAAGGAATTGGATTTCCGGTTTCGGCGCACGCGGCCGGAAGGGCAGGCTGGCGCGAGAATGCAGGTGCCTTGAGACCACAGGCTCGAGGCACTTTTATTATTGTTTAGAAAGGTATGAAATCATGAAAGTGACCGTTGAAAACCTGAGCAGCGTCAAAAAAGTTTTGCACATCGAGGTGCCTCAGGCGGTTGTGACCCGCGAGTTGGACAGTGCCTATGCAGAGCTGAAAAAAACCGCCAAAATTAAAGGCTTTCGCCCGGGCAAGGCGCCGCGATCGGTTTTGGAACGCATGTATCGCAAGGATGTTCATGCCGATGTGGTTTCCAAGTTGATCCAGGTAGGGTTCATGGAAGCCCTCAAGGAAAACGATCTGAAGCTGATCGGCGCGCCCAAAGTGGATCCGCCCGAACTGGACGAGACCAAAGACTATGCCTTCGATGCGACCGTGGAAGTCCGGCCCGAAATCGCCGATATCAACTATAAGGGACTTGAGCTGACCCGCAGCACATATGCCGTCAGCGATGAAGAGATTGACCTGCAGATCAAAATGCTGCAACGTAAACTGGCCCAGCATAAGAAGGTGGAAGAGAATCGCCCCCTGCGCGCCGACGATGTGGCCGTGATCGATTATGAAGGCTTTAAAGATGGCCAGCCCTTTGAAGCCACCCAGCGCACGGAAAACTTTGTCGTCAAGATCGGCGAAGGGCGCGTCGTCAAGGACCTCGAAGAGGGCCTGGTGGGAATGAAGGTCGGTGAGGACAAAGAGATTGAGGCGACCTTTCCGGACGATTACTTCAGCAAAGACCTGGCCGGCGTCAAAATCACGTTCAAAGCGCACCTGAATGAAATCCGCGAGGAGGTTCTGCCGGAGATCGATGATGCCCTGGCCAAAACCCTGGGCGATCAGTTTGAGTCCCTCGATGATCTGAAAAACAGAATTCGTGAAAACCTGCAGAGCGGCTACGACAAGCGGGTTGAACAGGAGCTCAACGAACAGGTTTTCAACCATCTGTTGGAACAAACCAGCTTTGAAGTTCCTGAATCGATGATCGATTCCGAGTTGCAGCACATTCTCAATGATGCCGAACAATCCTTTTCGCAAAGCAACAAGTCCTTCGAGGATGTCGGTATTTCGCGGGAGATGTTGGCGGAACAATACAAGCCCGTGGCTGAAAAGCAGGTCCGGCGGCATCTGATACTTTCCAAGCTGATCGATCAGGAAAAATTCGAGTTGTCAGACGAAGAGTTGGAACAAGGATTGCAAGAAATGGCTAAGGGATACAGGCAACCCGTAGAGCACCTGAAAGCCTTCTACAAGCAGGACCCGGATAGCCTGGCCTTTTTTAAACACACCCTGCTTGAAAAGAAAGCGTTGAAAGTTATTATTGATAGCGGAGCCGTCAAAGAGGTGGCGCCGGAGAAAAAAGGGACTGAGGCGGACAATTCGTGATCCACAAACAAGGCCTCTTGATCTGTGCGATTAAAGCGATATAATTGATCAGCGTCTGTTCCACGGACAACAGGCTTGGCCGGCTGTCCTGAAAAGCGTTTAAACCAATTGTAAAAGGAGCTTCAGCGTGCCAGTCATTCCAATGGTCATCGACCAAACCAGCCGGGGAGAGCGGGCATACGACATCTACTCGCGTCTGCTTAAGGATCGCATTATTTTTCTGGGGACAGCCATCAACGATGAAGTGGCTAACCTGCTCATTGCCCAGTTGCTGTTTTTGGAATCCGAAGACCCGGATAAGGATATCAACTTCTATATCAATTCGCCGGGCGGATCGGTTACCGCTGGATTGGCGATTTATGATACCATGCAATATATCAAGCCGGAAATCGCCACCGTATGTATCGGACAGGCCGCCAGTATGGGCGCCCTGCTGCTGGCTGCGGGCACTGCCAAAAAGCGGTACTCGTTGCCGAGTTCGCGCATCATGATCCATCAGCCGATGGGAGGATTTCAAGGCCAGGCGTCGGATATCGAAATCCAGGCCAGGGAGATCCTGCGTATGAAAGAAACGCTCAACAAGATCCTGAAGGAACACACTGGTAAGGATCTTGAACAAATCCAGAGAGACACCGATCGGGATTATTTCCTGTCGGGACTGGAAGCCAAGGAATACGGAATTGTGGATCATGTGATCCGGAACCGCGATGACTTGGATCAAATTGATAAGTTGGAGAAATAACCATTATGGCAAAAAAAGACGATCCCAATGATAACCTGTTCTGTTCATTCTGCGGAAAGAACCAGAAAGAGGTTAAAAAGCTGATCGCCGGACCGGCCGTTTACATCTGCGATGAATGCATTCAGCTGTGCAGCGAAATCATCGAAGAGGAGTCCGAAAAGGAGGCCGGTGAGTTGTCCAACCTGATGATTCCTCAGGAGATCAAGGGCAAGCTCGATGAATATGTGATCGAACAGGAAACGGCCAAAAAGATTCTCGCGGTGGCCGTTTATAATCATTACAAGCGACTCGACTCGGTGCTCTCGACCAGCGAGGTGGAAATACAGAAAAGCAACATTCTGCTCATCGGCCCGACCGGGAGCGGCAAGACCTTGCTGGCGCAAACCCTGGCGCGCTTTCTCAATGTGCCCTTCACCATCGCCGATGCCACCAGTCTGACCGAAGCCGGTTATGTGGGCGAGGATGTGGAAAACATCATCCTGGCGCTGTTGCAGAATGCCGATTACGATGTGGAAAAAGCCAAGCGTGGCATTGTCTATATCGATGAAATCGATAAAATCGCCAGTAAATCCGACAATCCGTCCATAACGCGGGATGTCTCCGGTGAAGGCGTGCAGCAGGCCTTGCTCAAGATCATTGAAGGGACCACGGCCAGTGTGCCTCCCAAAGGTGGGCGCAAGCATCCCCAGCAAGATTTTGTGAAGGTGGATACCTCCAATATCCTGTTTATCTGCGGCGGAACCTTCAGCGGGCTCGACCAGATCGTGCGTAGACGCCTGGGCTCCAAAAGTATGGGGTTCGGCGCTAAGATATCGAAAGGCAAAGAGCTCAGTCTGGGGGACATTCTCAAAGAAGTACAACCAGAGGATCTGATCAAATATGGCTTGATCCCGGAATTTTTAGGCCGCTTGCCAGTGATCGCCACCTTGGAAGAATTGAGTTCCAAATCGTTGGTGCGTATCCTGACAGAGCCCAAGAATGCGCTGGTCAAGCAGTATCAGAAACTGTTCGAGGTCGAAGGGGTCAATCTGCGTTTGACCGATAGTGCGCTGTCGGCCATCGCCGATCAGGCCATCATGCGAAAATCCGGGGCGCGCGGCTTGCGCGCGATATTGGAAAATTGCATGCTTGAAATCATGTACGAAATTCCTTCTATCGAGAATGTCAAAGAGTGCGTCATCGGCGAGGATGTGGTGCTGCATCACGAAGACCCGATCCTGCTGTATGAGCAGACAAAGAAGAAAGCCTGATCTCCTGGCAGTACCTTCCTTCAGGCTGCATACCCTCTTCCGGAATGGAGGCTATTTGCCGCCGACTCCCGCCGCGCTGCTCCGAAAGCTTCGTAAAACCGAAGCTTTGCTGAAACTCTGGTTGTGCCCGTGATCGATAAGTGGTTGTGTTCGTATCCATCGCCCGACGGTGGATGATATATTAAATAGGAAGACAAAAAAGATGGTTAATATTACGCGGTTTTTCAAAAACGAGGATAATGGACCTGGCCAGATACTGCCGCTGCTGCCCGTGCGCGACATCGTCATCTTTCCTCAGATGGTGGCGCCCCTGTTTGTGGGGCGTCCCAAATCGGTGGCCGCCCTGTCCAACGCCATGAATACTGCGGACAAGCATATTTTTCTGGCGACCCAGCGCAATGCCAACGTGGACAACCCCAGCGAAAAGGATATCAGCCACATCGGTGTCATCGGAACGGTGCTGCAACTGTTGCGGCTTCCCGACGGCACCGTCAAGGCCCTGGTCGAGGGGCAGGCGCGGGCGCGCATCCGCCGGTTCATTCACGCGGATGAATTCTTCCAGGTTGAAATTGAGCCCCTGGTCGATGTGGTTGCTTCCGAGGCCGAAGCCGAAGCCCTGGCACGCTCGGTGAAGGAGAAGTTCGAAGCTTACGCCAAGCTCAATAAAAATATTTCCAAGGATTTGGTCGCCAAGATCGACAGCATTGCCGAACATGCCCGGCTGTCCGATGTGGTGGCGAGTCATTTTTCATTCAAAATAGAGGACAAGCAACGCTTGTTGGAGGCGGTTCCCATCGAGCGGCGGCTCGGCCTGCTGGTCCAGTTGATCAATATGGAAATCGAAGTATTCCGTATGGATCAACGTATCAAAGGCCGGGTCAAAGAGCAGATGGAAAAGACCCAGAAGAACTATTACCTCAACGAGCAGATGCGGGCTATTCGCAAGGAGATGGGCTCCGAAGACGAGGCGGTCGACGAACTGCAGGAGCTGGAAAAACGCATCAAGCGCAAGCGTATGCCCAAAGAGGCTGCCAACAAAGCGCGCCAGGAATTCAAAAAACTCAAGTTGATGACCCCCATGTCCGCCGAAGCAACGGTGGTGCGTAACTATATAGAATGGATTATCAGCCTGCCCTGGTACGAACGCAGTCGTGTCCATATCGATATTACCGGTGCCGAACGGATCCTGGATGAAGATCACTACGGGCTCGAAAAGCCCAAGGAACGCATTGTCGAGTATTTGGCCGTGCAGGCCCTGGTCAAGAAAATTCGCGGACCCATCCTGTGCCTGGTAGGGCCTCCGGGCGTCGGCAAGACCTCTCTGGCCCGGTCGGTGGCAAGGGCCACCGGACGCCGTTTTGTGCGGTTGTCGCTGGGTGGCGTGCGTGATGAAGCTGAAATTCGCGGTCACCGACGCACCTATATCGGCGCCATGCCGGGTAAAATCATCCAGTCTCTCAAAAAATCCGGCACCAACAACCCGGTCTTCTGTCTGGACGAAGTGGACAAGATGAGCATGGATTTCCGCGGCGATCCAAGTGCGGCCCTGCTGGAGGTCCTGGACCCCGAGCAGAATTTCGCTTTTAACGATCACTACCTGGATCTGGATTACGATCTGTCCGAAATCATGTTCATCACGACCGCCAATACTTTGCCCGATATTCCCTTGCCCCTGCAAGATCGCATGGAAATCATCCGGCTGCCCGGGTACACCGAACATGAAAAACTCAGCATTGCCAAAAAGTTTCTGGTGCCGAAACAGATCAAGCTCAACGGCTTGACCTCCGAACAGATCGACATCGACGACAAAGCCGTCTCCATGATCATCAACCGCTACACGCGTGAAGCGGGGGTGCGCAATTTAGAACGCGAAATCGCCGCGGTTTGCCGCAAGGTGGCGCGCCAGGTGGTCAAGGAAAAAACCGACAAGCCGTTGACGGTTGATGAAGCGCTCGTGGTCCAATACCTGGGGCCGCCGCGATTCAAAAGCACGGAGATCGAAGAGCAGGATCAGGTCGGCATGTCCACCGGCATGGCCTGGACCCAATTTGGCGGCGAGCTGCTGTTTGTGGAAACCCTCTGCATGCCTGGCCGCGGTCAGATCCTGGTGACCGGTAAATTGGGCGATGTCATGAAAGAGTCGGCCCAGGCGGCCATCAGTTTCGTGCGCTCGCGGGCCGATCTGCTGGGCATTGACGACAAATTCTATCGCAAAATGGACCTGCATATTCATATTCCCGAAGGCGCCATTCCCAAGGATGGCCCCTCGGCCGGTATCGCCATGTGTACCTCCGTGATCTCGGCTTTGACCAAGCGCCCCGCGCGTCGGGAAGTCGCCATGACCGGTGAGATCACGCTGCGCGGCCGCGTCCTGCCGATCGGGGGGCTTAAAGAAAAAATTCTGGCGGCGCACCGGGGGGGCATCAAAAAGGTGATCATCCCCAGGGAAAACGAAAAAGACCTGAAGGACATTCCGGAATCGATATCCAAGCAATTGGAGATCGTATCGGTCGACCATATGGACGAAGTGTTGCCCCACGCCCTGGTTCTGGGTGAGGGCGAAACCATGTTCCCCAAGCACGATGTGCCGTTCGATATCAGCCGTCCCCAACATGGCGGCAAACCGGGCGAGCATGCACCGATCAATTAGCGGTGGACCCGTGCAAAAGATGGCGTATGGCATAAAATCCGCTTGACATCGATCGGGAGAGCTGGTAGCTATGCGACTCTTTTGGGGCCCAAGGGTTTCATGATCCGGGGGCGGGTAGCTCAGCTGGGAGAGCATCGGCCTTACAAGCCGAGGGTCACAGGTTCAAGCCCTGTTCCGCCTACCATACAGTAGGTTTATCGTTGATTTGTTCTAAAAAAGCGTTTAAAAGACGCCAAGAACGCCAAGAACGGGTCAACGATTAAAATAGAGAATAGAGTAAACGAAGGATAGGTACAATTCGGGGGTGTAGTTCAGTTCGGTTAGAACGCCGGCCTGTCACGCCGGAGGTCGCGAGTTCGAGTCTCGTCGCTCCCGCCATACATATAAAAGCCTGCCATTATTGGCAGGCTTTTTTTTTGTCATTGTTGTCGTCGGAAGTCCGCTGCCGAGGGCGAACCCACCAAAGATCTGCCCCTTTCACCCCTTGTCAAAAGCCCCTCGCTGCAGATATAGTCTACGTTGTTCTTGGAATGAATCGAAATCACCAATACCATTTTTTGTGGAGAGCGCCCGACGATGATTGATAAAAGCAAACGATACGTCCGTCCCCTGGTTCCCCTCGACGAACTGGCCACGCTGAAAGGCAAGCGCCTGAATTTCGAAAGCATTGCCGAGATGCTCGTGCAACGGGCCGCTGAAATCCCGGATACCCCGCTGGTTCTTTATTACGATGAGGTAGTCACCTATGCACAATGCAACGAACGGGCGAATCGCGTGGCCAACTATCTGCAATCGAAAGGGGTGCGCAAGGGTGACATGGTGTCAACCATGATCCTGAACGCCCCAGAGGTGTATTACACCATGTTCGCCGCCCAGAAACTGGGTGCGGTTGCCGGTGCGATCAACTACATGCTCAAGGGCCCTGAAATCGCCTATGTTCTCGAGGATGCCAAGCCCAAAGTGGTTTTCGTGGGCAGCGAGTACATGCAGGATTTTGCGGCCGGCCTGGCAATGTCGCACCACAAGCCGATCGTGGTGGAAGTGGTGACCGATATCGACCATGGCCTATCGATTGCCGAAAGCACGCTGCAAGAGATCCTGGACGGTTATCCGAGTGCCGAGTGCCTTGTACCGCAAAGCCTGGAAGATCCCATCCTGCTGCTTTACTCATCGGGCACGACCGGCATGCCCAAAGGCATTTTGCTGTCCAATCGAAATCAACTGTGTATTTGCAACGGCCGGGCGACCCTCGGGATCAATCAGCCTGGCGATATCATGATGATCATTTTGCCCATGTTTCACACCAACCCGCTATGTGTGTGGACCTATCCCTCCATATTCCAGGGGCTGACCTTGTGCATCCGGCGCAGTTTTTCGCCCACCGACTTCTGGCCGGCGATCATCCGCTACGGGGTCACCATCGTGCAGGGCGTACCGGCCATGTTCGACTATATCTACAATGCGGCCGATCCCAAGGAGATCGATTACAGCAAGTTGAAGCTGCGCCTGGCCCATTCCGGCGCGGCGCCCATGCCGGTCCGTCTGGTGCAGGCTTTCAAGGACAAGTTCGGTGTGCAGGTGATCGACGGTTACGGCTTGACCGAAGCCTGCGGCGTGTCGACCACCGGGTCGGGTCTGCCGCCCAACTGGAAAGCCATCGGTATGGCCTTTCCCGGCTTGGAAGTTGAAATCATGGACAATGACAACCGGATCTTGGCCTACGGGGAAACAGGCGAGATCTGCGTCAAAGGCGATGCGGTCATGCTCGGTTACCTGAACAAGCCCGAGGCCACCGCCGAAAGCCTGCGCAACGGCTGGCTGCACACCGGTGACATGGGGTACATGGACGAGCAGGGCTACATTTATATCGCGGGCCGCATCAAAGAAATGATCAATCGCGGCGGTGAGAACATCTACCCGCGCGAAATCGAGATCCCCCTGGAAAAACATCCTAAAATCGCCGAAGTGGCCGTGGTTGGTCAGCCCGACCCGGCGCTGGGCGAGCGCGTGCGTGCCTGCATCGTCTTAAAAGAGCCAGGCAGCATGCGTGCGGAAGAGGTGCGCGACTACCTGAAAGATAAGATTGCCAAGTACAAGATTCCAGAGACGGTGACGTTTATGGAAAGTTTTCCGCGCAACCCCACCGGCAAAATATTGAAGCACCAATTGAAAAACTGACAAGATGATATTCGGCGGCGGACAAGCGTCCGCCGCCGTCAGATTACTTGGCCGGATGAACGCTCATCCCTTTCTGGATTCGGTCGCCGCTGCCGCGGATCACCTTGCCATAGGCGAGCTTTTCTTTCACTTCGGTCACCTGGATCGTAGCGATCAGGTCCATTTCCTCATCGAGCACTTCACCGGTATCTTCATCGACCAGTTGCTCCGTGCTGCCGACATCGAAGGTATTGCCGACCGCGACACCCTCGCGCGATCCGCGATTGATGGCAATTTTGCCATTTTTGGCCAGAATGACACTGCCCTCCCAGGGCATTGACTGAACCTGATCGATCAAATAGGTGACCGCCTGTCCAACGGCATCTTCGCAGGCTTTGCCGACATTATCCTTCATGAAGCCTTCCATGTCGCCAGTCAACCCGCCCAATTTGTCGCCCCAGTAACCAACGCCAAGGCCCTTGCGACCCGACTTGCCGGTCACCTTGGTCGATGCCGCGACTTGGCCGGTTTCCGAATTGACCAGGTACATGGTCATGTTGATTTCAGCGGAATCGGATGAACCACCAAGGGAAATGCCCTTGAATTGAAAGCCGCCACCGCCGCCGGTGGTACTATCCTGGACATGGGTGATGGCGCCTTTGACCAGTAGCTGGGCTGGGGTCATACGGCCGATTTTAGGGGCTTTTTTACCGCCGGCGGCTCTGCCGCTGGCCGCAAAATCCTGTTCTTCCATGGCCGCTGCGCGCATGTCGCTTTCTCCCAGGACGATGAACCAACCGGATTCGTTGAGGGCAGCGGTCATGATCTCACCGAACCCCTCGCCGATGTCCCATTGACCACTCCAGCCGGCTTGGTTTTCGAATTGGGTTACCGTGATGGAATAGCGAAGATTCCCCTTGTTTTTCGGGAAATCAGCGGCGGCGAGGTTGGAAAGTGTCAAAAAGTGCATACAAATCAGGGCCAGTAGACAAGCGATCGATTTATTCACAGTTCGTCTCCTTGCAGAAATTGATGAGAAGTTGCCTTTTTGTGACCGGGTATATTGCACAACTGCCTTCGGGAGTCAAAATCAGATTGCTTTCGTTTCGCGCCAGACTTGAAAACGATCTACTTGCGGTTAGCTTGTTTGCATCTGAGTCATTTATCCAAAAAATGCGCAGAAAGAATGCAGAGGTGACTTATGGTGGATAACCCCCCGAAAAATATGCCGCGGATTACACCTTATTTGCATTACCAGGATGTAGCCGCAGCGGTCCAATGGATTGAAAAAGCGTATGGTCTGGAGCCCCGGTTCACTTTGCCGGACCCCAAAGGCGGTCTGATGCACGCGGAGATGGTTTTAGCGGATGGGCTCGTGATGATGGGCCCGGCCAACAAGGCGCACGGCACTCTGAGTCCGAGGGATCTGCCGGCTGTCAATCAGGGTCTGTACGTGTATGTCGACGATCTGCAACGCCATTACGAACGGGCCCGGGAAGCCGGTGCCCGAATCATCATGGAACCGGAAACCATGTTTTGGGGAGATCGCATATATGCCAGCCTGGATATAGAAGGGCATCAGTGGACATTTGGCCAGCACGTCGAAGATGTGCCTCCCGAAAAGATGAAGCCCCCCGAAGCATAAAATGAAACAACCGTCCGGGCTTTCGCGGGCTGTGTCAAGCAGCCCCCGAAAGCCCGGGCGACATGGCGGGACGGCACGCCGCAGCGTGTATCTTCTTTATACTTTCCACTGTCAACTCCGGCAAAGCCGGCTTAGGAGGTTCCCATGAAGGATATCCAAAGTTTGCATTTACGCGTCCAGGAAATGTGCGATTGCTATGCCACCACCGATCCGCTCGAGGAGATGGCCAAAATGGCCACACAAAAGGAAGATACCCGGGAATCGGCCGTCAAATGGCTGGCTTTGGCGATCCTTCACGGAATCAACAGCAATGCCGAAGAGATTGCCTTGGGTCGCAAAGAGGATGGCCGCGTGCGCGTGACGGCCGAGTACCGCGACACCGAACTGCCGCCGCCAGACGCAAGAATCGCCAGCGCGGTGATCGATGTCGTGCGCGAGATCACGCATATCGAAGAAAAAGGCAAACTGCCGCTTTCCATTGGCCTGCGCGGCGACAGCATCGATTTGGAAGTCAAAATCAAATCTACGGACGGCAAAGAAAAACTAAGATTGAAATTCAAGGAATAGCTATTCACCCCCCAGAGGCCGCCTAAACGTCTTCGTTCTTAGCCTGTTTCAAAAGATGGGCGGCGATGATCAGTTTCTGGATTTCGGTCGTGCCCTCGTACACCCGCAGCGGCCGAATTTCACGGTAAAGGCGCTCCACGACGGCACCTTTGACGACGCCCGCGCCGCCATGGATCTGCACGGCCTGATCGATACAACGGAAGGCGGCCTCGGTGGCATGAAGCTTGGCAATCGAAGAGTGCAGGGCGGCGGCGGGGTCGCCCTTGTCCTTTTTGAGCGCCGCCAGGTAGACAAGACTCTCGGCCGCTTGAATATCGACGGCCATGTCGGCCAATTTGAAGGAGATCGCCTGGAACTCAACGATCGGGCGGCCGAATTGGACGCGCCGGCGGGCGAAGCGCATGCTTGCTTTCAAGGCCGTGCGGGCCATGCCCAAGGCAGCGGCGCCCACGGACATGCGCATCAGGTCCAGCGTCTGCATGGCCGTTTTGTAGCCCGCGCCCACGGGTCCCAGCAGATTTTCGCCCGGCACCCGCAAATCTTTGATCTCGAACGCAACAATGTCATGGCTGGCCAGCAATGCGATCCGGTGGTCCACGTTCCAGCCCGGCATGCCTTTTTCCACGATGAAAGCCGAAATTGCTTTGGGATTGTCGGCGGTCGGCGTGCGGGCGAACAGCACGCCCATGTCGGCCGAGTAGCCATTGGATATAAAATGCTTGCGGCCATTGATCACAAAATGATCGCCGTCCGGCAAGGCGGTGGTCTGCATGGCAGCCACATCCGATCCCGCTTCGGGTTCGGTCAGGCAAAAGGTGGTCAGCCGTTTGCCCTCGGCCAGCGCGGGCAGGTAGCGCGCCTTCTGCGCCGCGCTGCCCGCCAGGATAATGGGATATCCACCCAGGCCCTGCATGGCAAACGTCGTGTCCGCCGGTGCGAAGACGCCGGCAATGGCTTCGCGAGCCAGGCAGATGCGCACAGCGCTCACGCCTTGCCCGCCGTATGCCTGGGGAAAGAGCGGGCCATAGATGCCGGATTGGGCCAGAGAAGTTTTCAGGGCATCGGGGACATCGCTGATTTCTCCCAGTTTCTGCGCCAAAGCGGCCAGTTCACCCTGGGCATAGGCCTCGCACTGGGCTTTGAAGGCCAGATCGTCTTGAGCAAGCATCGATTGCATGGTCGCCATCCTATGCTATGGTTATGGTCCTCTGAGCCTTGTTCCTATCGCCATCTTGATCTGGTGATGTCGTGCGCTCAAGGGGACTTATTTAACAGACACACCGAATTCTTCCATGATCGTGATTTCAGGTTTGCCGGCCAGCACAGTCGCCAGCTTTCCGGAAAATTCCTTGAAATGGGCCGTTGAGGAGTGCGCGGTCAGGGCATCCTTGTCTTTGTACCTTTCAATGACCACGATGGTGTTTGGATCGGAACCCTTACGATTCAGACTGTAAAGCAGCGTTCCCTCTTCGGTCATGACGTTCGTGAGCAATTCTTTGAACATGGCAACGGCTTGGTCGGCTTTGCCTTCTTGTATCGGAAGTTTTGCGATGACTGAAATCATGAATGTCTCCTGATAGTTTGGAAATGGCCTGCGTAGGCGGTTAAGTCACCCGCTCCGGTGATGCGGCCGCCGGAGTAGGAATGAAAAACAACGATGACGCAGCCGCAAACGCGGGTAAAATGCGTGCGGCGCACCCTCACAAAAGCGGAATCAGCTTAAAAGAGTTCCGCATGCCTTGTCAACATTGGAAGTCGACACGGTCAGGGCCATCGCATTCAAACCTTGGCACGTAGTGTGCTGTTCCCTGATCGACACCGTCGCCTGGCGCGCGAAATTCCGTTCATGCACGGTGTCCCATTACCTGTAGGGGCGAATCTTGTGTTCGCCCGGTGCGGGAGATGTCAATGGGATTCCAGGGGCGAATGGACACCTTGATGATCACGATGTCCGCTGTAGGGGCGACCGGCTCTCGCCCACGCGAACCATTGAATTGGGGGCATCGCCCATGAAGGCGAGGGCTTATTCTCCCGCACCCATAATTGCCGGGGGCGGTGGCTTTGCTCCCGCACCGGGCGACCGCGGTCGCCCTTACAGGTGAAATCCCCTGCGATAGCATGGCAACGAGAGGTCTCGTATGACCGACGTATGACCGCTATGCTTTTGACAATCTAAACCACGCTGTGATAGGTAAGTAGCATGAACCCGCTGTTCGACGATACTAAACGGACGACGGGATCGCCTGACAAAGGCGCGGGCTCCCGGATCGGTTACGGAAAGGCGGTTTTAGATGAACGGTTTCCAGGCAGGGCCCATCACAGATCGTATCACCCTGTTAGGTCGCCATGAATCGTGCGTCTATTGGGTTGAAGACCAGCGGCAAGCCGTACTCATGGGCGGCGGCATGACCTATATCATCCCCGATCTGCTGCATCAGATCGAAACCCTCCGGCTCGATGAACAGTGCATCCGCCAGATCTGGATACTGCACGCCCACTTCGACCATTGCGGTATCGTGCCTTTTCTCAAAAAGAGATGGCCCTGGGTCCAGGTCGTGGGTTCGGCGCGTGCCAAGGAACTCCTCGACAAACCGCTCATCGCGCAAAGCGTGTCCGACATGAATCAAAACGCCCTGGCCGCGACAGGGCTCAGCCAGACCGCCGGGGAACTGGGCCTGCCATTCGAAACGCTACCGATCGACCGCACCGTGACCGATGGCGACGTGCTGCGCTGCGGCAGCCTGGAGCTTGCCGTCATCGGAGCGCCAGGGCACTCCTCCTGTTCGATGGCCGTCTATGTGCCGGCCGAAAAAGCTCTTTTTGCCTCGGACGCCGTCGGTATGCGCCTCAAAGGCGTCTATCAGCCGACCCCGAACGCCAACTACGACCAATACCAGCAGACCCTGGCCAAACTGGCCACCTACGATGTGGAACGCCTTCTGCTTGAGCATTTCGGCGCTTACAAGGGGGACGATGCGCGCGCTTTCATCCCCAAAGCCATGGAGGCCGCCGCGCGAACCCGCCGATTGCTGGAAGATACCTATCGCAGGACACGCGATGTCGAAAAATGCACGCAAGAGGTCACGGCCCTTTTCCTCAAACGGGAAACCGATTCCTTTTTGTCGGCCGGCGTACGCGCTCTGGTGGCCGGGCAAATGGTCCGTTTCATAGCTAAGAAAATAGACGCAGAAACCAAGTGAAGGTGAACCCATGTCCATCCAGTCCGTTGATCGAGCACTGCAGATCTTGACCTTGTTTTCGCATCGCACCCCCGCGCTGGGCGTTACCGAGATCAGCCAGGCCGTCGGACTATCCAAAGGAACCGTGCATGGCCTGATCCGTACATTGCTGCGTCAAGGCTTTCTCCAACAAGACCAGCCTTCACGGCGTTACCGTCTGGGACTGAAGATCTATGAGCTGGGAATTATTTTTGCCGGCACCATGGAGATCAACCAAAAAGCTGCTGGCCCACTCAATCAACTGGCCAAAACCACTCAGATGGTATGCCGGGTTTCCATCTGGGACGGCGACTCGGTGGTGATCACCTCCGACGCCCACCCGCGGCCGCGGGCTGTGCTGCCGCACCAATTCGGCCCGCGCGTTCACGCCTACTGCTCGGCCATGGGCAAAGCGGTTCTGGCGTTTCTGGACGAAAAGCTGCTGGCCCAGTACCTTGAACGCACCGAACTGGTCGCTTTTACGCCCCACACCGTCACCGAACGCGAAGTGCTTGTGGCCGATCTGGCCGAAACCCGTCGGCGCGGGTATGCCATGGACCGCGAGGAGGCCGTGCATGGGATGGGTTGCCTGGGAGCCCCGGTGTTTCAACGCGACGGGTGCGTGGCCGGTGCGATCAGCCTGTCCGGAGCGGTCGCGCGTATCATGGGCGACCGACTGGAAGATCATGCCGAAGCACTGCTGAAAACGGCCGCTGAAATATCCAGGTACATGGGCCATCTGCCCGGATTCAGCGAAACGGCCTCAGCGCCACGTGCGCACTGATTTGCATGCACGTCAAAGCGTGCAACAGGGGGAGGCAAGCATATCAATCGACAGAATGCCTCCCTTTACACTTTAAACTTTACACTTAACACTTCGCCCATAATCACTTGAGCGAAATGCATAAGCAGAAACCATTACAGGGGCATTTGTATGTCTTTAAACCATCTCGACGAACACGATCACCATTATCTCGCCTCTCTGGTGCCGCCGGATCGCATTTCCACCGGCCAGTCCAACCTGCATACTCATTCGCGCGATCAGTCCCGGCATCCCGCGGTGCGCCCCGAAGTGGTGATTTGGCCCCATACCACAGAAGAGATCGCGGCCATCCTGCGCTATGCCGATCAGCGCCATCTGCCCGTCACGGCCTGGGGCGCCGGCAGCAGCCTGGAAGGCAATCCGATTCCCGTGGCCGGCGGCATCGTCCTGAGTTTTGCTCAAATGAACCGCATTCTGGATATCCGCGACAATGATTTTCAAGTCGATGTGCAGCCGGGCGTGATTTACAAGGAAATGAACCACCAACTGCGCCACACGGGACTCTTTTTCCCCCCCGATCCGGGCGCTGCGGCGACCATCGGCGGCATGATCGCCAACAATGCCAGCGGAACGCGCACCGTGCGCTACGGTTCCACCAAAGACTATGTGCAGCAATTGACAGTCGTCCTGGCTGACGGGGAAATTATCGAGATCGGCAATCGGGCTGCCAAGAGTTCGTCCGGTTTCGATCTGCTCCACCTGTTTGTCGGATCGGAAGGCATGCTGGGCGTAGTGGCCCAGGCCACGTTGCGACTGACCGGCATCCAGGAAGAGTTTGCCTGGGCGGTGGCAACCCTGCCGACCATCGCAGCGGCCGGACGGGCCGTATTCGACATCCGGCGCTCGGGCATCGATCCGGCCGCCATTGAACTGCTGGCCCCGGAGTGCATTGAAGTGATCAATCGCGCCAGGCAGTTCGGCCTGACCTGTTCACCGACCCTCTTTGTCGAATTGCATGGTCCCACGCGGCAGCATTTGGCCGATGCCATGCAGATCCTGGAAGAGATCTGTCGCAATGAAGGCTGTCTTGAATTCAAACCAGGTTTGGACCGGACCGAACGCGACCGCCTGGTCGAAGCGCGCCACGCTTTGGGCGAAATGATTGCCCAGGCGCATCCGGACCATAAACGGGTCGTCATCGATGTGGCCGTACCGATTTCGACCTACCCGGAAATGATCGCCTATGCCCGTGAAGAATCCCTGAAGGTGGATGCCGCCTCGGCCTACACCTTCGGTCATGCCGGCGACGGCAATATCCACCTGGTGGTCGGGGCGCGCCCTAAAGACGCCCAGACCTGGCAGGCCATCGACGCCCTGAACAGCCGGATGGTCGCCAAAGCCCTCGCGCTGGGCGGCACAGCGACCGGCGAGCACGGCGTGGGTATTGGCAAGATCAAGTTCATGACCGCCGAGCACGGGCCCTCCCTGGCATGGATGCGCAAGATCAAACACCTTTTCGACCCCAACGGCATCCTCAACCCGGGCAAAATGTTTCCTGATAACGAATAGTTTTTCACAATGCCCCGTTTCACCGCGCGGGCATTCTAATAAAAACGAAAACGCTGTAGGGGCAAACACAAGGTTCACCCCCTACAGCGTTCAACGACCATTCCAGGGTTATTCAATCCAGTAAGACACAGTAAGATGTCACAAGAAGGTTACATAGTAATTTTTAGAACCTTTAACAAAACTTCAACGTGGAGAGTTGAGCATATCGAATCGACAGAATGCCTCCCTTTACACTTTAAACTTTACACTTAACACTTCGCCCCATAATCACTGGAACGAAGTGCATAACCAGATTATTCAATTGGCAGATGGGGCCTTCGAATCCATCGGGTTTCTTCTTTATCCCCCAAAAAATTTATTCGGCAGCCATGTCGCTATTTCCGGGAAAAACATGACCAACAGCATCCCTGTGCATTCCAGCAGCATGAAAGGAACGACCGACCGATAGATGTCGGCCATGGTCACCGATGGCGGGCAGATCGCCTTCAGGTAGAACAGATTGAACCCGAACGGCGGCGTCATGTAGGCGATATTCATGTTCATGATGAAAAGGATGCCGAACCACAGAGGATCGAAGCCTTGCGCCTTGATCACAGGTAAAAAGACCGGCACGGTGATCATCATGATGCCGGCCGGATCGAGAACCATACCCAACACCAGCAGCAGCAACTGAATGAAAATGATGGTGCCCCAGGGCCCGCCGGGCACGTAGGTCATGACTTTTTCGATTAAATGCGTGCCACCCATGCTGTGATAGGCCGCCGTGAAGCAATAGGCCCCGAAAAGAATCCACATGACCATGCCGGTCAGGCGGAAGGTGCGTATGCTGGATTCCCAGAGAAGATTCCAGTTCAGCTTCTTGTAGACAGCCGCCGAAATCAGCGACCCCAGCACGCCCACCCCCGCAGCCTCGGTAGGCGTGGTCAGCCCGTAAACGATCGAGCCTAGAACGGCGAATACGATGCTGACCGGCAGGATGATCGCCTTCAGCGCTTTGAATTTCCGGCCCCAATCGCCGCGCTGGTCGCTCGGCAAGGCCGGTCCCAGGTGCGGCTGGAAATAGCAGCGCACCAAAACATAGATGGAGACGATCGTCAGCAGCAGCAGACCCGGCAAGATGCCGCCCGCGAACAGTTTGCCCACGGATTCGCCGGAGATCAGCGCATAAAGAATCATGATGACGCTGGGCGGGATCAGGATGCCCCAGCCGCCGCCGGAATTGATGCAGCCCACGGCCATGCGTTTGTCATACCCACGCGCGAGCATCGAGGGCAGGGCGATCGATCCCATGCTGACCACGGCCGCCCCGCTGATGCCGCACATGGCCGAAAAAATAGCGCAAATTACCAAGGTCCCGATGACCAGGCCGCCGCGCACCCGCCCGAACCACACATACATCATTTCGTACAGATCGTTGGCTGTGCCGGATCTTTCCAGCACCATGGCCATGAAAATGAACAGGGGAATCGCCACCAATGTGAATTTTTCCATCGTTCCCCAGGTTTGGGCCGCCACCATGTAAAGGGCGTCCGGTCCCCAGGTAAAGTATAGAAAGATGATGGAAACCCCGCCGAGGACAAATGTAAGCGGCAGCCCCGAGAAAAGAAAAAAGAATAAGGACAGAAAGAACAAAAAGGTCAGTAGCTCGATGCTCATAAGGCTTCCTTCTCCGCAGGTCCCGTTCCCTCTAATTCCTGGCCGGTCACTAAGATGATAATATCGCGAATGAGCTTGGCGGTGCCTTGCAGAAGCAACAGCAAGGCGCCCAGCGGGATCATCAGTTTAAACGGATAGACCGGCGGGTTCCAGGCGGATTGGGAATGTTCCCAAGTAGACAAGGATTCCCATGCCAATTGGCCGCCGTACAGGAGAAGCATCCCGCAAAACAGGAAAAAAAGCAGAAAAGTGAAAATATCCAGAACGGCTTTGGTTCTGGCTGAAAAACGCGCATAGAAAATATCCACGTTGACATGGCCGTTGTGTTTCAGAATATGTCCGCCGGACAAGATGACATACGCCCCGAAAAGAAGTTGAACCAGTTCGTTACCCCAGACCGTCGGGGAGTTGAAAAAGTAGCGCCGGACCACCTCGGTCACCACCAGGACGAACATGAGCAGGATCGAAAGCGCCAATACGCGGCCGACCCATTCATTCAGTTGATCGATAAAACGCAATACCGCATTCACTGTTTGCACCCATTGCCTCCATCGGACAAAGAGCATCCGGCCACAAATCGTACCCGGACCGGATGCTCCTGGTTTTTTAAAAGCGTGTGCCGCCGAGACTCAGATATTATTTGGTTGCATGCGCTTCTTTGAGTTTTTGGACCGCCTCGGATTTGTCCGTTGCATGGAACTTCCGCAGCAATTCAACCGCGGCGGCATTGTCGGGGCTTCTTTTGGCGACATCCTCCCAGATGGGTTGGGCCGCATCACTCATCTTCTTGATGTCTTCCTTGGCCAATTGGATGAGTTCGACCCCTTTTTCTTTCTGTACCTTGGCCAGGGTAACCTCTTCGAGGTGTTGGTATTCATCCGTTCGCAGCCAGAAATGTTCGTCCAGAGTGTCCTTCAATATTTTCTGGATGTCCTGAGGCAGGGCGTTCAATGCCTTTTGATTGATCAGCCAGATGTCGGTGGACGCCACATTGAGGGCCGGACGCAAGTGATATTTGTTGACCTCGTAAAAGCCCATGCTGTCACTGCCTTGAACCGCGCCCCAGTGCGCACCTTCGACGACACCCGAGGTCAGGGCGGCATAGATTTCACTGCCGGGCAGTGGGGAACCCGCTGCGCCGATCGCGGTGAGATAGACCTGCAGGATGCCCGATGAACGCAACTTCAATCCTTTGAAATCTTCGAATTTGCGTACCGGCTTCTTGAGAGACAGTTCGGTGGGGTAGACCTTGTCGGGCGTGTAGTAAAGCCCATGCTTGGCGAATGCTTTGCCGACCATATCGTCAAAGCCCATTTCCTTATGAAAATAGGCGCATTCCCAGGTATCTTTGAAATTCATCGGCAGACCGGAGGCAACATCCATCAAAGGCACCTGATCGCGGGGGTAAGCGGATGAGGTGCCGACGATCTCGATCATGCCACGCTTGGCAGCGTTGAAGAGCTCTTTGGAAGGGACAAGCGCATCGGCCGAAAACAGCTCGATGTTCAAACGTCCGCCGGTACGCTCCTTGAGTTTTTCGACCAGCACCTGGGCGCTATCCTTGTAGGATGAACTCGAAGGGGGCCAATGGGTTTGCATTTTCCACTTGATGACTTTATCCGCAGCATCCGCCAGGGGCGCATTGAAAGTCAGGGCGACAAAAGATGCCAGCAAAACTAACGAACGAACAAGCACGCGTGATTTGCCTTGCATAGTGATCCTCCTGGTTACGAAAAGTGGGGTTTAGGTAGCGGAGGGGAGCCGGTCGTTTGTGCTCCCATTTTCAGTGGTTTGACAATAAATTGCCCTCAGTCGCTAAATAATGAAAATAAAAGATGTAAAGAACAATAACATCAAGGCGTGTTCAGTATGGCAGACACCCCTGTCGGTGTCAACGCACAAAAGCGTCACAGAAAGATTATGCACGTGTAGCAAAGGATCGCAGCCTTGGAGAGCTAATTTTGTTTGGTATGGACGAACAATGTCTGTTACTGACAGGCGTATCAGTTAGGTAGGCGGAGCGGCAGTGAAAAAAAACCCCTCACGGCAGCCAGGCCGGAGGGGGCTATTCTTTGTTTGTAAAGCTTAGGCGACTTTCGAATTTTCCTCTGGATTGTAACAGATCCGGCAGCAATTCAAGCAGCGCTGAGATTCGTAGGCCGCATCTTTTTCGCTGATGACCTGGTCGACTTCAACCATGCTGGTGATGCGCTCTTCGACGTGCAATTCGGGCATGGGGGTGCGGTTTTTCTTCTGCACACCCGGTACCGTTTTGAACAGCGACTCGGCGATGTGTTTTTTGCGCAACGACTTGGGCGAGCTCTGAACCTTTTCGCCGGTCAGGAATTGGTGAATGGATCGCGCCGCCCGCCGACCGCCGCCGATGGCATCCACCACCAGCGATGGTCCGGTAGCGGCATCGCCGGCGGTAAAGACATACGGCAAGCTTGTCTGCAGCAGTTCCGGATCGTTGTCAAAGGTGTTCCAGCGGGTGATCTTGGGCTTTTCCGCTGCGGTTTCTTTTTCCAGAAAGTCAAGCTCAGGCTGTTGCCCGATGGCGGAAATGAGCATATCCACTGGCAGAATCGTTTCCGATCCTTCCACGGGAATCGGCCTGCGCCGACCGCTGGCGTCGGGTTCGCCCAACTCCATGCGCAGGTATTCGAGTCCGGCGACGCGGCCGTTCTCGTCAGCCACCACGCGCTTGGGTGCGGCCAGGAACTGGAACTTGACCCCTTCATGCTCGGCTGCCACAATTTCGACCTCGTTGGCCGGCATCTCTTTGCGTGTCCGCCGGTAAACGATGTAGGCCTCTTCGGCGCCCAACCGCAGCAGGGTGCGCACGCAATCGATGGCTGAGTTGCCACCGCCGACCACCGCCGCTCTTTTGCCGATGGGAATTTTCTTGTCGGGTGCGCCGGCCACTTTGGAAAGAAATTCGATGCCTTTCCAGCACCCTTGCATGTCTTCGCCGGGAATGCCGATGGCATAATCCTTCCAGGCGCCGATGCCGAGGAAAACAGCATCATAGCCCTCATCGCGCAGGGACTGAATGGTAAAATCGCGTCCCATAATCGTTTCAGTGTGGGCTGCGATGCCCAAGTCAAGAATGCCCTGGATTTCCCAATCCAGAACCTTGTCGGGCAGGCGGTATTCGGGAATGCCGTAACGCGTGATGCCGCCCAATTTGGGCATGGCCTCGTAAATGGTCACCGAATGCCCCAGGCGCCGTAAAAAATAAGCGCAACTGACACCGGCCGGACCGCCGCCGATCACTGCGACTTTTTTACCTGTTTCAGGGGCGCAGGGAATAGGCAGCCGCTGGCCTGAATTCATCTCCCAATCGGCCACGAATCGTTTGAGCTGGTTGATGGATACCGGTTCGTCCTCGATGCCGCGGCGGCAATAATTTTCGCACGGATGCGGGCAGACGCGCCCGCAACTGAGCAGCAGCGGATTGCGTTCGCGGATCGTATGGATCGCGCCGGCGTAATCGCCCTTGCGGATCTGATCGATATACTGGGGGATATTGATTTCGGCCGGGCAGGTTTGCTGGCATGGCGCCAGGGCGTCGTCCAGTTCATTGAAGTGCAGCAGCCGCTGGCTCATCGTGCGCACAGTCAGAATATTCTTGGGGCAGGCCTTTTCGCAGGCGCCGCAGCCGACACATTTGGCCTCGTCGACCACCGGATAGCCCTCAGGGCCCATATGGATAGCGTCAAACTTACATGAGCGGATGCAATCGCCCATGCCCAGGCAGCCGATCGAGCAGACCCTGCGCCCACCATGCAGGTTGGCCAGGGCGGCGCAGGTTTGAGCGCCATCGTAGTAATATTTGTCAGCTGCGCGATTGCCGCCAGAACACACGTTCATGGAGCGCAACGGTTCGGCGGTACCGGCATCCACACCCATGATGCCGGCAATCTGTGCGGCCGCTTCCGGACCGGCCACAATGCAGACACTCGGAGCGGCTTTGCCAGCGACAATGGATGCGGCCGCGGCCGAACAGCCGGCGAATCCGCAGCCCCCGCAATTGGCGCCTGCGGTATAGTACTCCACCTGGGCGATGCGTGGGTCTTCCCATACATAAAACAGCTTGGATGCGACGCTGAGAACGATTCCGCAAGTCGCTCCAATGCCTAACATGACGATAACGGCTACAAGCACGGGGGCCTCCTTAGAACCTTACCAGGTTCATACGAAATATCAGTGGACCGCCTCACGGGCGGGTTCCGCTACTTAAAATAACAAACCGTTCAGAACATAAAGCTCCGAACGGTTGTGCATAAAGGGTGCGCAATCCGCCCGGGGCGGAAGTTCGTGGTTTTTTTATACCATGCCTCGAAATGCGTAAAAACTCAAGGAAATGATACCGGCCGTGACCAGGGCAATGGATGTATCCTGCAAGGGTTTGGGCACCCGCGCCAGCAAGATGCGTTCGCGAACGCCGGCAAACAGGATCAGCGCCAGCCCAAAACCGGCCGCATATGCAAATGAAGTAAGCAGTGCCGGCATAAACGTCAGTTCCTTGTCAATATTGAGCACGCACGCGCCGAAAACCGCACAGTTGGTGGTAATCAACGGTAGAAAAATTCCCAGACCGGCGTACAGCGCCGGAATACTTTTCTTTAAAAACATTTCAACAAATTGCACCAGCGACGCGATCACCAGGATGAAAGAGATCGTGCGCAGGAAGGTCAATTTAAACGGCATCAGCAGCCAGTAATAGATGAGCCACGTGATGACGCCGGCCATGACCAAAACGAAAATGACCGCCATTGCCATGCCGATGGCGGTTTCCATTTTTTTGGAAGTGCCCAAAAATGGGCAGTTTCCCAGGAACTGAGCCAAAAGGATGTTGTTGACGAAAATGCCGGCGACAATGATCTCGAAATACTCCATGGTGATCTCCTATGGCTACTTGCTCGGGACCAGGTTCAAGAGAAACAACATCAGGCCCAGGCAGATAAACGCGCCGGGAGCCTGCACCGCAAAAGCGAATGGTTCGAAAGAGGCGCCGAAAAGATTCGGCAGCTCATACGGCAGGAAACCGAAAATATCGCCTGCGAGCCCGCCCGTTCCCAGCAATTCGCGCACAGCACCCAGAGCGGCCAGAGAGAAGGTGAACCCGAGTCCAATGCCCATCCCATCCGCCATTGAAGGAATGACGCTGTTTTTAGAGGCAAAAGCTTCGGCGCGGCCCAGAACTATACAATTCACCACGATCAGGGGGATGAACACGCCCAAATCGAGAAAGAGGCCATACACAAAGGCTTGCATCATCATTTCGACCACGATGACGAATGTGGCGATAATAATGATGAAGCAGGCGATGCGGACCTTGGATGGGACAACCTTGCGCAGCAATGAAACGAGAATGTTGGAGCAAATCAGCACAAAGGCCGTGGCCAGACCCATGCCGATGCCGTTTTTCATCGAGGTGGTAACACCCAAAACAGGACAGAGTCCGAGCACCAGCCGAAACGGCGGGATTTCCTTCCAAAGCCCTTTGGTGAACTCCTGTGCCAGAGATTTCGCCATGTCGTTTAGCTCCTATTACTTAACTGCGCTCTTCATGTTTTCGACCAGTTGCGGTTTGAACTCTTCGTATTTGGCCAAGGCTTGATTGGTGGCGTCGCACACGGCGCGCGACGTGATTGTCGCACCGCTGAGGGCGTTTATATCGCCGCCGTCGTTGGTTACCTTGCATTGTTTGTTGACGGGCTTGCCCTTGAATTGCGCGGCCCAGGCCGGGTTGTCCTTGGCTTCGCCGCCTAACCCGGGCGTCTCTTTGTGGGTTGTGACGCTGATGCCGGCCAATTTATCCTCCACGACGTCAAAAGCCACCAGCAATCCGAATTTATCGGCAAATCCTTTGCCCGAGACTTCCAGTACGGCTACCCGCGGTTCGCCGTCGAAGGCCCCCACGAACACCGTGCGTTCTTCGTCGCCATCCTGAATTTTGAAGCGCGACTCGACCGGATCGTTGGACGCTCCCTTCAGAATCTCGCGAATAGCCGGGCCTTTGACCAGCTCCAGTTCCTGGACCTCGATCATCGGCTTGGTAAACTCTTCCAGCCACTTGAGACCGCCGCCTGAGATAACACTCAAGATGGTGAGCACCACCACCATTTTGATCATTTCCATATCATGCCACCTTTCCAATTGCCTTAGGCCGGATCTTGTCAATCAGCGGATTCATCAGGTTAATCAACAGAACAGCGTAGATAACCCCTTCCGGATAGGCACCGATATTGCGAATCAACATGGTCATCACACCGCCCACCGCACCGTAGATCAACATCGGGACAGTATTGACAGGAGATGAACTGTCTTCTGTGGCCAGAAAAAACGCGGCGATCAGGGAGTAGCCGGTGAGCAGATGAAACAGCGCGCCGGCATATTTGCCAGGGTCCGCCAGGTGAAACAGGCCGGCCGTGATCAGCAGCCCGGCGATGAACGCCACCGGGATTTCCCAGCGCACGAAACCCCGGGCGATCAGATAGATGCCGCCGATCATCAGCGCCACGCCGCTGGTCGACCCGAGCCCTCCGACTTCTTTGCCGATAAACAAGTCCATCAGGGGAATGCTGTCGACGGCCGCAGTACCGAACGCTTTGGCAGCGACCAATGGGTAAAAGGCGGGATATTCGAGGTTGAAGTTTACCAGCTGCGCATCGAAGTCGAAATAGTTGCGCCAGGCGATCGATAAAATGGCAAACGAGAGCACCGCCGGGTTGAACGGATTGGCACCGATGCCGCCGAATATCTGTTTGCCGATCACGATAGCCATGAAAGTGCCGGTGATCACCAGCCACCAGGGCGCGGTCGCAGGCAGCAGCATGCCGAAGATCAGACCGATCAGGGCGGCATGACCATCGGCCACCGTATCGGTCCGTTTGGCGATCAGGTTGGAGAGCATCTCCCAGACGATGGCCGAGGAAACAGCCATGCAAATCACCCCGATGGCGGGAATGCCGAAGAAAACCACACCCATCAGCACGGCAGGCAAGGCGGCCACAAGGATGTTGTAGTTGCGTTCCGGAACGCCGCTGCCGATGTGCCAGAAAGGCGCATGGGAAACAATAAGCTTGTTCGGGCTATTCATTCTCTTCCTCCACAGGCGTGGTGCGTGCGAGTTCGAACTTGGCCAATTTGATATATTGCAGAATCGGCGTGCGTGAAGAACAGACATAACCGCATAGCCCGCATTCGACACACGAATAAAGATCGTACAGATCCGCGCCGTCTTGATACTGCCCGTTTTCGAGATATCGGATCAGCATGTTGACCGCAATATTCGATGGACAGACGCGAACGCACTCACCGCAGTTGATGCAGGGGTAATCGCTTGAAAGAGTGATGTCAGCGGCATCCTGGACCAGAATGGCGTCGCTGTCCGATTGAATCGGCTGCTCTTCCGAATAGATGGCTGTGCCCGTCATGGGACCGCCGAAAACCAGCCGGTCACGATCGTTCAAGGTGATATTCAGTGCCTTGAGTATGGTACCGACGGGTGTGCCGATCCGGGCCAAGACCAAATGTTTGCGGCCCTGTTTGTCCAAAACGGTCAGCAGCTTTTCATTCGGAACACGCTTGTCGGAAAGCGCCCGGCCGATGGACGCGACGGCTTCGGCGCGCATGAAGGCGACCCCCTGGCTCTGAAAGGTCTGGCCTTGGTCCAGAATACGTCCAAACAGCTGATAGAAAAGCATCAGCGGTTGGCCATATGGGTACCGGTTGGAAACAGCCCGAACATCGGCCTCCAGGTGACCATCGAAATTCTGGAAACTTTCGCCCGGCACGGCCAGTATGACTTTTTCCACACCGCTGATCTCTTTTAAGGCATGGATGCCTTTTTCGACCATGACGGTTTGTGTTTTGAGCACATAAAGGTTCGTGTCCACCAGCAGGTCGGTGTCGCCGCCGTAAATGACGATGGTGTGGATCGGATGTCTGGGGTCGGCCAGGTTTGCCAGGGCAGGGGCCCCCGGCACGCCGGTCAGATAGTCGCGCAAGGTTTGCAGATCGATTTTCGCGCAGGCCTCGCCGAAGGCATCGTCCCACTCGTCACGGGCATCCACCGCAATGGTGATGGCGGTAAACTTACGGCCGTAATCGCCGAGCTGCGGCGCAATCGCCTGAATGGTGCCCGTTACGCTGGACACGATCGACGGTCCGGGCGCATCATCCCATGTCAGTCGCTGGCCGGTGCGAACGCGTGTTCCCGGTTTCAGCGCGGCAGAGGGCTCGGGCCCCATCTCCCTGGGCAGCAGCAGCGTCACCTTGGGCGGCACGGTGATTGTCAGCGGCTGCGGGAGCGCTGTGCTCAACAACTCATAGTGAAATTTGGGTTTGGCATAACCAAAGAAGGGTTTTATCATGATTTAACCTTTACTGGGCTGCAACGATAACTGTGAACGATGTGGGACATCCTCCATTTTCCAGCGGCACTACAGTACATGGCACTGGCCGCATCCCTCGGGACCGGATGGGGGGCCTTGGCCGTATTGGTCATGACACCCGATACACTGCGAATGAAACGCATCCGAACGCTTCATGATTTCCGTGTTTTCGATTTCGGAGATATCATCATGGCAATCCAGGCAGGATTCAGGGGTTTTGATGCCTTCGGGCCGAGGCGGATGGCACATGCTGCAGGACATGGGCTCGAGTTCAGCGTCATAGTGCGGGTGGTGACAGTCCGCGCATGCGAGCGCATAGCCTTTGGTTGTCGCATGCATCTGATGATCAAAAAGGACTTTGCCGGCATTGGTTTGATACATCAGCCTGAGCGGTTCCTCGGGTGGCTTAACAGGAAAGGCGGCATAACAAACGATGGCTACGAGGAGAAGTTGCAGTGCCACGCCGTATACGATCATTCGGTGCTTCTTGGAAGTCATCTGCACAAGTCCCTTACTTCTTAGAATTATTTGAAAAGCATCCCACCGAGCGATGAAAAACAAGAAAATCGACTACCATAACGGCATGGCGCTTTCAAGTCTTTTGTTGGGATCGCAACGATATCCTTGAATCTCAAAGCATAATCTGATTATCCATCGGACACCGAAAAATTGCTGGTGGCGGGTCGAACGGTCGCTTCCGAAGCCCCGACCTGCCATCCCTTCTGAAAGGAAGCTGCCCAAGATGCAAAATGGTACAGGCTATGAACCCATCGAGAGTTTCAGCAGCGACAATCACTGCTTTGCCTGCGGATCCAAAAACCCCTTCGGGTTACACATGAAATTAAGCAGCGACGGTCAAACGGTCGCCGCGCATGTCACGGTCCCGAGCCATTTGTGTGGCTGGGGCAATCTGGTCCACGGCGGCATCATCACCACCTTGCTCGATGAAACGATGAGCTGGGCCGCCATTCATCTTCTCAAACGATTGATCCTGACCCGCACGATCGAGATCCGGTTCATTTTGCCGGTGCCGCCGAATACACTGCTGCGGACCGAAGGGAGCATCGAACGTCAGATCAAGAACACCGAGGCACTGGTGCGGGCGGTGTTGTTCGATGAAGACAACCGGATCTGCGCAACTGCCACCGGCCGATTTGCATTGCTGAGCGCCAAGATGATGCGGCGCATGAAGATCATGAACGAACAGACGATCGCTGATTTCGCAAACCGTTACGAGCAGGACTGAGTGGACTTGTGACAACTGCCGCGCTTTGCAGGGCAGGCAGGTAAATGTTCACGCGCGTACCCTCGCCGGGCAGGGAATGGACCGTCACATGACCGTCATGGTTGCGAACGATACCGTATACAGCTGCCATGCCCAGGCCGCGGCCTTGATATTTGGTGCTGAAAAATGGCTCGAAGACGCGCTGCAGCGTCTGTGCATCCATCCCCATGCCCTCATCGCCGATCGTCAAAAGCACATAGTCTCCTGCGGCCACGTCATATCGACGGCTTTGTAGCGTATCTATTGTGTGGCGTTCGCAGCGGATGGACACGGTGCCACCATGCGACATGGCTTCGCCGGCATTGGCCACGACCGCCGACAAGACCATCTGCATCTGGGTCACATCGATCTTGACCCACGGCAGCAACGGTTCCAGGGTCATGACCAGCGACACCTTTTCCAGCAGGCTATGCTGCAACAGGGCCAGCGTTTCGCGAACAAAAGCGTCCATCGCCACTGGTGCCGCCTTGTATTTGCCACCCTTGGCATACGCCAGCAATTGATCCGTCATTCCGGACATCTGCGCGGCCGCGCGTGTTATCGGTGAGATGTATGTGTGGATATCGTGATCCCGACCGTGATCATGCTGCAGCAATTCGGCATACCCCATGATGATCGCCAGTGCATTGTTGAACTGATGGGCCATGCCGCCGGCCAACGTGGCCACCGCCTCCAGTTTGCGCGCCTCTTCAAGCTGGGCCGCCATGTGCTCTTTTTCCGCTTGAAGCCGCTTCATATCCGTCAGGGGCAAGACCAGTTCAAGGGCGGCCGTCACCGCTCCTTCGCTGTCGCGAAGGGGTGTCGTAATGATTTGGGACCAGATCGGATGTCCCTGGGCATCGTGCCCTGATTGCTCCTGCAACACTTTTTCGCAGCCTTCTTCAATCACCCGGAAGGCATTGCACCGTTTTATTTCCTGGCCCTTATAAATGGACTCGAAGCAGGACCTGCCTTCCACCTCTCCGAACAGGGTCTTGAGCACGCGATTGGCCCACAGAACCTCATATGCCCGTGAGATGACAGCCAGGCCGGCGCCGATGTTCCCAGTGATCGTTTCCAGTCGGTCGCGCTCTTCGCGTAAATGCGCCTCGACATTCTTGCGCTGCTGGTTTTCAGAGCGCAATTGGTCGTTGGCCGCAACCAATTCGGAAGTGCGCTGGGCGACCCGGTCGGTGAGATCCTCTTTCAGGTGCAGCAGTTGCAATTGTGTTTTTTGATAGTTGGTGGCGATGACGTAGCTCAACCCCAAAAAGAGCATGGCCATGATGCCGACCAGCACGTACTCCTCGCGTGGAAGGGTGAGCAAGCGTACAATCAGGGGCAGCATGGCCGGGATGGCGAAGGCCGAAAAGGCCCGTATCATAACGCCGAAAGCCATCGCGCTGCCGGCGACCAAGCCGCAGATCAGCAAGGCAAGTAGCAATTGGTGCGTGACCGAATCCAGCGGAAACAGCACCCAGGCGGCCATTCCCCAGGCAGAGCCCGTCAGGCCCAGGGAAATGCAATTCCAGCGCCCCCAGCGGATCGCTTGGGCGGGCGCCGCCATCTGACGCGGGTATCGGTAGATCAAGAAAAAGCGGACAAGTGATAACAGCAGAAGCGTAATCAGCCAGCAGACCAGCGGGGTAGGTTTGATCTGATGCCGCAAGCCAATAGAAAGGATGGTGGCATTGCCGAGTGTCCCGGCGATACCAATCCTGGATTGCCTGTACAGCAGATGAACGCGTTCCCGGTCAATACGCGCCTTGCGGTTGGCAGTGGATTGATCCGATGGGTCCGGAGGCGGCGGCCGTTCCATAAATTTTTCCCGGATCTTGTGACAAGAGCATTATCTGGTAATCCACTTCGGTCAAGTGAGATACGGAGTGGAGTGAAGGCGCGGACCACCCACCCGGCTCACCTCCTCCGTGCTCCAATCCCGAAAACGCCTATAGTCACTGAAGAGCATTATTCTAATGCTTCCGATAACATGAAAGCGATGAAATGGGCTACATTCACAGGAGTGGCATGAACCCCGCAACGTGCGGCCAGGTCCGAGTCATATCTGAAGGCCGGCCCGCCTGCAACCAGGCGGATGCTTGCCGGCAAGTGCCGGCCAATGTGCATTAAATCATCTTCCGTGTCCAGTTGGAGCACGGTCAGCCCCACATATCGGGGAACGTGAAGGTGGCACGCGGACAGAATCGCGTCAGGTTTTTGCATCAATCCGAGGGAGACCACCTCAAGACCCAGCGCGTCTGAAAATATTTCAATTAATTCAATACCTTGTCCAATTCCGTCATCTAACGTGGCCGTGATGATGCGTGGCCGAACAGGCCACAGTCCCGGGAGGCTGTGGTGTTGCTTGTTCCGGATGACGGTATGGGCGGCCTGGATAACCTGTTCGCGAGACGGAAGGCCGTTGTGGATCCATTCTCGACTCAAATCCTCCAATAGTTGGCGCAATGAGTGCATCGGCAATATCCCATGAGGCCTGCCAAAGGCTGCTGCTGTAGTCGGTGATGCCATACACCAGCTCAAATCGGATTAGATTTACGCCTCCGCGCGATCCCCTTGATGAAGGGTGCCTGAGGGCCTATAATGTGAAAAATTGTTGCTGTCAAAGGTTTTGATCTTGTATATTTCGGTGGGCGCAGGTATGTGTTAGCCGCTTTACACTCAGCCAATACGATAAATGTTCAAGTCTTTTCGGGAGGTTCATCTCGAAGGCAAGGCTTAGTGAAGCGCGGCGGTGCATCCAGGTACGGCATGGCCGCCACCCATTTCGACCATTGTCCGCATAACATGTAATTCCACTTAAAGGAGGAAGATCGATGAACAAAACCGATTTAATCGCTAAAGTCGCTACCGTCGTCGGTACCCAGAAACAAGCCAAAGAAGCAGTAGAGTGCATGTTGGACGCCATTACCGAGGCGTTGGCCGACAAGGACACTGTACAGATCGCCGGATTCGGCAGCTTCAAAGTAAGTGAACGCAAAGCCCGCACCGGCCGCAACCCCCAAAGTGGCGCTTCCATCGACATCCCGGCCCGCAATGTACCTAAATTTATTCCTGGAAAAGCACTCAAAGACGCCGTCAGCTAATATCGGCGTCGACATTCATGCCCGTTTTTAAAAGCGGCCGGTCAGCCCTTGAGGGCGTCAAATGCCGCGGCGTCTGCGTCCAGGTCCAAAGTGGCTACATGGAAGCCACGGAACCGTTTGGTTTGGCAACAATGGTTTGAAAAAAGCCGATCATTCACTTCACCGAAGCGAATCATCGCACAGTTCCTTTCAAGGCAGCGTTCCGTTTTCCGGGGCGCTGCCTTTTTTTGTTTCAAATGGCGTCGGATAAGCCGTGGGAGGTCGCTCAGTGGTTCTGAAGACGCCTTTGCGTGACTGTCAGTCCTCCGATACCCCAGTTGTCCGTGTCCACTTCCTCGATGATCACGACTGTGGTTTGTGGATTTTTTCCCAAAACGGAAACCATCAGATCGGTCACCCCTTTGATCAGCTCGGCCTTTTTTTCGGCCGTGGCACCCTCTTTTGTGATTTTGATATTGATGAAGGGCATGTTTTTCTCCTCCTTGGCAGGGTTGTTAAAAGCGTTACTCTGAGCTAAAAAAAGGCCATATCTTCCTGCGGACCTTACGCGAACCCTTTTCACCGTGTTATCGCAGGGGGTTCCAGCGAGCATCGTGCCCATAAGCATTATGACCATAGCGCCGTTCCCATCAAGGTGTCCATTCGCTCCAGGTATCAACCGGCATCTCCCCGCACCGGCGCTTACACATGGTTCGCCCCGTGGAAAGAACGATATTCCATCTCTGAAATGCGGCCCATACGCAATGCGGTTACCTTGTGGTATGGCGGTATCGATGTTGATTCCTGACCACCGTTCCGGTATATAGCCATACAGCAAGTCCCGCTTCTGATACAACAATGGCGATGACCCTGCCGCCGCCGGAGATGCAAATGAATTTAGACGAGATTCGACACAAGATCGATAAGATCGATCGTGAATTGCTGGTGCTGCTGCAAGAGCGCATGAGCCTGGCTATCCGCTCCAAAAAGTTCAAAAGCAGTGTGGTCGATGTCGATCGCGAAGAAGTCGTGCTCTCCCGGGCCGAACGCATGAATCTGGCCCTGGTACCGGGCTCTTTTTCCAGGCGGCTGCTGCGCACGATCATCGAAGAAAGCCGCCGCCTGCAGCAGGAGGATCGCCCCCTGGTGGCCTTTCAGGGCGAGCCGGGCGCCTACAGCGAAGTGGCCTGCCGTCACCTGATGCCTGGTGCGGCGTTCATTCCGTGCATGGAATTTATCGATGTGTTTCAGGGCGTTCAGGAAGGCTACCTGGATCTGGGGGTCGTGCCGGTGGAAAACTCGCTGGAGGGTGCTGTCACCCAGGTCAACGACCTTCTGACCACGACCGACCTGAAGGTGATCGGCGAAGTGCGCGTAGCCGTCAACCATTGCCTGCTGGCCACCGAACCCATGGATCTGCGCGATCTCAGGGTGGTCTATTCTCATCCTCAGGCCCTGGCCCAATGCCAGCGTTTCTTGTTGCAGCACAAGTTGGAACCGCGTCCCTACTATGATACCGCCGGTGCAGCCAAAATGCTGGCGCGCGAAAATCCCCGTGCCGCCGCGGCCATTGCCAGCAAGTTGTGCGGCGAACTCTACGATATGGAAATTATTGCCGAAGGCATCGCCGACGGCACAGCCAATTCGACGCGCTTTTTACTGCTGTCACGACAGGCCTATGCCGGGCGCGGCGACAAAACCTCCATCATTTTCGCAACCGCGCATCAAGCAGGCCGGCTTTTCAATGTACTGCGCCTGTTCGCGGAAGCCGACATCAACCTCACGCGCATCGCCTCCATGCCGTTGCGTACGGACCCCGGCAACTACAGCTTTTTCCTCGACTTCGAAGGGGACATGCAGGATGCCAACGTAGCCGACGTCTTCGCGCAGTTGGAAAAAATGGCCATCGTCTTCAAATGCCTGGGAAGCTACCCGGCGGACCGCACGGGGATATAAAAGAAGTAGTAGGGGCGAACACATGGTTCGCCCCTACGCGCAGAATGATGTTGCGCACCCGTCCGCTCACGTGACCGCCTTATGCTTCAGGGCCGCGTGAGCCATGTAGGGTGGGCACCGCCCGCCATTGTCTAATGTTGATCGTTTCTGAGATTGGCCGTGTTCAACGTTTCATCGCTATGTTCGATCCGGTGTCTATCCATTCGCTTGGGCGGGATCAGTGTCAGACACCCGGATCACGGGGGCTTTCCTAACCAGATACAAAAATTAAAGCCATGTAGGGTGGGCACCGCCCACCATTGTCTTGTGTCGATCGCCTCAGTGATTGGCCGTGTTCAACGTTTCATCACTATGTTCGATCCGGTGTCTATTCATTCGCTTGGGGAGATCAGTGTCAACCGATGATGTTGCGTGCGGGGAAAGTGGTGGGCAGTGCCCACCCTACATTCGGGATTGGCGCGGCCCACTCACCCGGATCACGGGGGCTTTCCTAACCAGATACAAAAATTAAAGCCATGTAGGGTGGGCACCGCCCACCATTGTCTTGTGTCGATCGCCTCAGTGATTGGCCGTGTTCAACGTTTCATCACTATGTTCGATCCGGTGTCTATTCATTCGCTTGGGGAGATCAGTGTCAACCGATGATGTTGCGTGCGGGGAAAGTGGTGGGCAGTGCCCACCCTACATTCGGGATTGGCGCGGCCCACTCACCCGGATCACGGGGGCTTTCCTAACCAGATACAAAAATTAAAGCCATGTAGGGTGGGCACCGCCCGGGCACCGCCCACCATTGTCTTATTTCGATCGCCTCTGAGATTGGCCGTGTTCAACGTTTCATCGCTATGTTCGATCCGGTGTCTATTCATTCGCTTGGGGAGATCAGTGTCAACCGATGATGTTGCGTGCGGGGAAAGTGGTGGGCAGTGCCCTGGGCAGTGCCCACCCTACATTCGGGATTGGCGCGGCCCACCCACCCGGATCACGGGGGCTTTCCTAACCAGATACGAAAATTAAAGAAGTAGGGGCGAACCTTGCGTTCGCCTCTACGTGCAGAACCATGTCGCGCACCGCCCGCTTACGTGACCGCCTTATGCTTCAGGGCCGCGTGAGCCGCTGCCAGGCGTGCGATCGGCACGCGGAATGGCGAGCAGGAGACGTAGTCCAGCCCCAGCTCATGGCAAAGCGCAATTGATTTCGGATCGCCGCCATGTTCGCCGCAGATGCCGCATTCCATTCCGGGGCGGGCCTTGCGGCCTCTGGCGACGGCGATCTGCATCAGTTCGCCCACACCATCGCGGTCCAATGTGGCAAAAGGATTGTCCTCCAGGATGCCTTGATTCAAATAGGCCATCAAAAAGCCGGCTTCGGCATCGTCGCGGGATATGCCAAACGTGGTCTGGGTCAGATCGTTGGTGCCGAACGAGAAAAATTCCGCATGCTCGGCAATCCGGTCGGCCGTCATGGCTGCGCGCGGCAGCTCGATCATCGTACCGAATTTATAATCTATCGAAAGACCCTGCTCGGCCATTACTTTTTTAGCCTCGGCTTCGAGGACCGCGCGCTGCACTTTGAGCTCGTTGGCATGGCTGGTCAGGGGGATCATCACCTTGGGGAAAACCTGGACGCCTTCGCGGGCCACTTCGCAGGCCGCTTCGAAAACGGCGCGCACCTGCATGGTGGTCAACTCGGGGATCTGGATGCCCAGACGCACGCCGCGCAGCCCCAGCATCGGGTTCTGTTCGCGTAGATCCTCAGCCTGCCGCCGGATGCGTTCCTTGACGCGGATTTGCTGCAGCAAGGTGTCGATCTCGGCCAATGTGGCGGCATGATTGACCCGCAGCTTCAAGTCGGCCAATTCGTTGATCAACTCGACCAGGTCCGGCAGAAACTCGTGCAGCGGCGGGTCGATCAGGCGGATAATGACCGGCAGTCCGTCCATGGCCCGAAACAGACCGGCAAAATCCTCGCGCTGGAAAGGCAGCAGGGTTTTGAGTGCCTCGCGCCGTTCGATCGGCAGGGTGGCCATAATCATTTTCTGGATATGCGGCAAGCGGTCACTTTCGAAAAACATGTGTTCCGAGCGGCACAAGCCGATGCCCTGGGCGCCGTACTCGCGCGCCCGCCGTGCATCGATCGGGTAGTCGACATTGGCCATCACGCCCAGGGTGCGGATGTCGTCGGCCCATGACAGCAGCTTGATCAACCAGAGATCTTTGATGTCCGGCACCATGGTCTTCAATTGGCCGATGAACACCTCGCCGGTGTTCCCGTCCAGGGAAAGGTAGTCGCCTTCCAGAATCACCTTGTCGCCGACATTCATGCGCCGCTTGCGCAAGTCGATCTGCAAGGAGGACACTCCGACCACGGCCGGTTTGCCGAACTGACGGGCCACCAGGGCCGCGTGGCTGGTGCGTCCGCCCCGGCTGGTTAAAATGCCCTTGGCCGCCAGCATGCCATGCACATCGTCGGGCTTGGTTTCCGGCCGCACCATGATGACCTCTTTGCCTTCCTCCTTGGCCCACATTTCAGCCACATCGGCATCAAAGGCCACCATGCCGTAGGCCGCTCCCGGAGAAACATTCAGGCCCCTGGCCAGCACCTTGCCCTCACTGCGCGCGGCTGCCAAGGCTTTATTATCGAACTGAGGGTGCAAAAAGAAGTCGATATGCTCAGGGGTGACCCGTGCCACCGCTTCTTCGCGCGTGATCACGCCCTCTTCGACCATGTCCACGGCAATGCGCACCGCCGCCTGAGCCGTACGTTTACCGTCGCGGGTCTGCAGCATCCAGAGCTTGCCCTTTTCAATGGTAAACTCCATATCCTGCATGTCGCGGTAATGCTTTTCAAGCGTCCTGGCGATTTGCTGCAACTCCTTGTAATCGTCAGGCATCTCCACGGCCATGTGGTCGATGTCCTGGGTCATGCGAATGCCGGCGACCACATCCTCGCCCTGGGCATTGATCAGGTAGTCGCCTTCCAGTTTGGGCTCGCCCGTGGCGCCATTGCGCGTCATGGCCACACCGGTGGCGCTGTCGTCGCCCATGTTTCCGAAGACCATGGTCACGATACTGACTGCTGTGCCCAGATCATGGGCAATGCCTGCCGCATTGCGATAATCCACCGCGCGCTTGCCATTCCAGCTTTTGAAAACCGCTTCAGTGGCCATTTTGAGCTGTTCGACCGGATCCTGGGGAAAATCCACCTGGGTATGGCTGCGGAAGATGGTCTTGAACTGCCCGGTCAAGGCCCGCCAATGGTCGGCGCTCAACTCGGCCTCGGACTGGACACAGGCTTTTTGTTTGATCAGATCGATCGCCAATTCGAACGCCTCATCCGGGATTCCCATGACCACCGACCCAAACATTTGGATCAGGCGGCGATAGGCATCATACACAAAACGCGCGTCCTGCGTGTGGCGGATCATGCCTTGGGCGGTTTCATCATTGAGACCAATGTTGAGCACGGTATCCATCATGCCCGGCATCGAAAATTTGGCGCCCGAACGGCACGAGACAAGCAACGGGTTGTCACCGTCGCCAAAGGTCTTGCCAGTGGTTTTCTCGATGACCATCAAGGATTTCAGCTCCTGATCCCACATCCCATCCGGAAAGACACCACCGCCGGACAAATAGGCATTGCAGGCTTCGGTGGTCACCGTGAACCCCGGCGGAACCGGCACGCCGATGCGCTGCATATCCGCCAGATTGGCACCCTTGCCCCCGAACAGGCCGCGCACAGCATCCCAATCGTTGCCAACATACTGCATAGCCTGATCCAACTCGTCGAAAAGATAGACCCATTTTTTTGTTTGCATCTTTTTCTCCCAAGGGTTCGTTCGGCATGTTACCGTTGTTTTTGGATGAAAGGCGGCAACATTGCATCGCCACCAGGGTACCCGGTTCGCCCCCGTGCACACAGCGGAGAATGCTTCATGTGAGAAACAGGACGACGCGTTTCAAGAAAAGAAAAGGCGCACTGTGGAGAATCATCATAATCGATAGCGCGGGGTAGAAGCAAGAGGGATGAGAAAGTATACAGGGTGACATCGTTTTTTTTTCAGGGCGAATGGACACTTTGATGGTCACGAGGTTTATGGTCATAATTAAACTTTCTGGTTCCAAACGCCGGTGATCCTGGCAGGTGGTCCGCGCCACACGCCATTTCGCTCAGTGAGGCTAAAAGTGTGCCTCACTACGTGCCAATCCCGAAAGTTGAGTCATAATGCTCATGGGCACGATGCGCGCTGTAGGGGCGACTGGCGGTCGCCCACGCGAACCACGGTATTTGGGTCATCGCACCAAAATGCGAAACCTAATTCTCCCGCAAAGGCTCTGAACATTTACCGTATATTGCCGATTGACCCGCATGTAGATTTCAATTATACGGAAAAGCGCTACGGAAGATCGCCCGTTCAAATAGGCTTGAACACCGCACGGGCGCTTTGCAGGGCCTGTGCGCATACGCATCCCACTGTTCACCTGCCGTACGCAAATCACGCATAATCAGCCAGACGGCTGAAGCATTTTTTCACTGCCCGGACCCGGAAGTCCGCCAGGCGCTCTTTTGCACGGTGGAAGTGCCTCTTTGCTGCGGGGCCCCTGCCGTCCGGTCTGAGAAAGGATCTCGGATGTCCCCAACAATGCCCCCCGCAAGCGACATGTCCCCCGAGGAAAACGACCTGCTTGCCCACGTGTTGCCCTATGCCGAATTCCTCGCCTGCGAATCCGGTGCGGATCTTATCTCCATGGGTGCCCCTGCCGAAAGTTTTTACTACGTGGAAAAAGGCACCCTCGAAGTCTCCTACAGCGCCCGGCAAACCGACATCGTTGTGGCCCTGATCGGTCCGGGACATTTTTTCGGGGAAATCGGCTTTTTCGATCAGCTTACGCGCACGCGCAACATCCGGGCCGTCGACCCCATCGGTATGCGGATCTTCGATCGTCCCACGATGAAGCGCATTTTATCCGAAAATCCGCACCTGTACGCCCGATTTATGGCGTATTTGCTGCGCACGGTGTGCGGCCGCTTCCGCCAGGTACTCTCCGATCGCGGCCCCCTGATCGCCTACGCGGCAGCCTTGTCTACTGGCAAAGACCACTTCAGGGGCTTGCAGCCCCTGCCGGCCGACCTGCTCGGATCACCTGAATGGCGCACCATCAGCGAGCGGATGGAAGAATTCAAGGCGCGCATGTTCGATTTGGGCTATCGGCTGCAAAAAGACCCGGCCCCTGGGGTTTCCCCGGAACATCGGGCCGAGGCCGAAAATCTTCTGAACACCTTTTTTGAAACCATTCGGCAATCGGCACCGCTGATCGCGGAAAATGAAAGCGCCGCGCTGATCTGGGGCTATGTGTTCAAGGAGGTATTCCCCTATCTGATGCGCAGCCGTTTTTTCGAACGGGCCTACTACAAACCCAAGGGCTATGCCGGTGATTTTTACATGATCGAGCAGATCTACCGCAATCAGGCCGAAGGCGACGGCAAGCTGGGGCGCCTGATCGATGGCATCCTTCTCGAACAAACGCCCTCCCGGGCGGTGCGCGGAAGGCGCCGGTTGCTGCACCACACGCTCGACCGCTTATGCCGCGAGCGCCTGCAGGGCGATGCGCCGCTGCATATCATGAACCTGGCCTGCGGTCCTTGCCGCGAACTGTTCGACCTGATCGCCGCATGCGGTTTCAGCGAGCGCATTCATGCTTTGTGCATCGACATTGACGCCGAGGCGCTTGAATTCGCCGCCGACCAGGCCGTCGCTTTCACACACAATGCCAGCGTCCGATTCATGAACGAGAATGTCATCAAGTGGGCGCTTGGACGCGTCAGGCAGGATTTCGGCGTGCAGGATGTGATCTATTCCTCGGGATTGTGCGACTATCTCGACCAGCGGCTGGTAACGGCCCTGATCCGGCGTTGTTACGCGCATCTGAAGCCGGGTGGGGTTCTGATTATCGGCAACTTCTCGCCGGCCAACAGCGACCGGCCGATCATGGATCATCTGCTTTACTGGCGCCTGATTTACCGTACACCGCAAGAGATGCGCGCACTGTTCACCGAGACCCCTTTTGACGGGAATGTCGACATCATCGCCGAAGAAGAAGGCATCAATCTGTTTGCGGTGGCGCGTCGGAGCGCTCCATGAACACCTTGCGGATCGCCTGGGAAAGGCTGTAAATGGTGATCGGCTTGCGCAACACGGCCTTGACGCCCAATTGCATGATCCTTTCGGCCGACACCATGTCGGTGAAACCCGTGTAGATGATAATGGGCATATCCGGTCGCAGCGCCAGGACTTCCCGCGCCAGCGCCTCTCCGCTCATCTTGGGCATGATCATATCCGTGATGATCAGGTCAAAGCCGCCGACCTGGTCGCGCACGGCGGCCAGGGCCGTTTCCGGAGACGTCATGGCAGTGACCCGATATCCCAGAGCCGTCAGCAGCTTGGCCCCCAACTCGGCCAGCCCCTCCTCATCGTCGACCAGCAGAATTCGTTCGTTTCCCTGACTGAGCAACTGCAATTGATGTATTTCCGATATCTGGCGGCCTTCCACCCTGGGCAGGTATACCATAAAGGATGTGCCCACGCCGGGGGTGCTTTTGACATCGATGATGCCGCCATGATTCAGCACGATGCCGCGCACTACCGCCAGCCCCAATCCGGTTCCCATCCCTTTGGCCTTGGTGGTGAAATAGGGATCGAAAATCCGATCCATGAGGTGCTCCGGAATGCCATAACCCGTGTCACTCACGGTCAGGCAGATATACTTGCCCGATTCAAGCTGGCTCGGATGCGCAGGCTCCCCAATCCGGTGGCGTTCGACATCCACATCCTTCAAGGATACCACCAGGGTGCCGCCGTGGTCTTCCATGGCATGTGAGGCATTGGTACACAGATTGATGACGATCTGGTGAATCTGCGTGGCATCCGCCACCGCAATGCTCTGCGTGGCCTGGATATGCTGCTCGATCGTGAGCGTCGCAGGCAAGGTGGCCTTGATCAGGCGCATGGCTTCTTTGATGACAAGGCTGATTTTCAGCGGCTTGAGCTCGCTTTCGCTCTGCCGGCTGAAAGAAAGAATCTGACCGACCAGGTCTTTGGCCCGATAGCTGGCTTTAATGACTTCCGCAAGACTGACCTCCGCCTCCTCGTCATCGGTCATCTGCATGAGCGCCAGTTCTGAATGGCCCATGATAGCGGCCAATATATTGTTGAAATCGTGTGCGATGCCGCCGGCCAGCGTCCCGATGGCCTCCATTTTCTGTGCCTGGCGCAACTGGCTTTCCAACACCTGCTTTTCCCAGGACAGCCTCTGGTGGGCTTCTATTTCGCGCCGCAGGTCTTCATTGGCCCTGGCCAGCAGGAGGGTCCGTTCGCTGACGCGCTCTTCCAGGGCATTGCGGGCGACCTTGACCTTTTGATGCTGTTCACTGAGCAGTCGGCGCATAAAAAAATCGCGCCGATTATAGTATTCGAAAGAATAGCAGATCGCCATCCCGATCAGGTTGGCCGAGACGCAGAAAAACGCATTGGTGGCCAGGATCTCCATCGGCAACCCACTCTTGTGGGTCGCGGCCGCAATATACACCACCACCATGATCCAGCCACACAACGTGGACCAGACGAAACGCGCCCACACAAAACTGTAGGCAAACATCAGCACCAGCATCAACCCGGCATAGTAGGTGCCTGCAATCAGGGCATTGCCGATCACGGTCATGTAGACGATCGCCAGGCCGGCGATCAATCCCGCGGCCATAATGCTGGCCGGTAGATACCGTACGTTATGGCGAGTATAGGAGAGCAGGAATATGACGCCTAACGTCGGGCATACCACGGCAAAACGTACCCACCAGAGGTGATATTTAAGCTGGGGCGCGACAATGGCATCCAGGATTCCGAAAGCGGCATAAAAGAAAATGCCCAGCACCAGCGCCACCCGTATCTGAGGCAGCGATCGGCGCAGGTAATCCTCCAAAAACGGTTTTTCCAGAGCGGTGCATTCTCCGGTGAACGTCAGCGTCAGCGGATGGACCACCATCCGCAGGTCGCCATCCGGCCTGACCGATGAAAAAAGGGCTTTCAAAATCGCCATCCTGCATGCTCCTGGATCTTGCTGGCGTTCGGGTTGGCTGATCCCGCAGACCGCCGTGCCAGACGACGCCGGATCGCTTTTAAAGCGTATTTGCATTCATGATCGACAAAGGTCCACGGCCTATGTTACTGCCAGAAGGTGCCGAAAACCACAAAGGCCTTGTTCGGATACGGCCACGTTTAAAGAAGGGGCGAACCCCTTGACGCGCCTCGAAAGGATGCTGACGGTAACGGTAAGTCTTACGGCCGCTCATGTTCCAGGTTTAATGGTCATCGATTGACGAAAAGGAAGATATCGGTGATGACTGTCCAACCGGACATCCAGTATTTGCCCGTTTTGATCCCCGCGCGCGTTACGGTGGACAGCGGCGGTTTGACCCGCCAACGCACCGCCCCACCGCAAAGCTGGCAACCGCGTATCTATCGCATCCCCGGAAAACAGCCGGCCGGGTCCATCGTTTATGGTCCCGGTGCCACTCATGCCCTGAATCCCCAACTTGGCGGGATCATCGATTTGTACGCCTGACAGCGCATCCGGCACCTGGAGCGTTCCCCGTTGGCGGCCGACCCGACGACCCACTGCCATGACAGCGGCAGTCATTCCCCTGTCCGCACGTATGCAAGCGCGGCGCATCCTGCTTACGCCCCTTGAACAGAAACACGGCAAAGCAGAAAATGAAAACCGCGCAAGCCGCAAGTGCTACAATAATGAATTCCATTCATCGGACTCCTTGATGCCTGAACTTTTCAAATTCGTACGGGCGAGGTGATCCGGGTAGGCGGTCCACGAATGGCTGCTGGCGCGGACCACCCACCCGGATTGCCGGGGTTTGAAAAACCTTAAGTTGTCCTTGAATCGCACAATAGCATAGATAGATCGAAACCGGCAATTCTCCGCAACCGTGAAGTGAAAATTTCTTACGCGCTGGGCACATCTTCCGGGCACACACTTCCGTCAGGTGACATAGTTATGGGGTTCATACGAAGGAGCGACCTGCATAACCCGATAAAACAACTTGCGGTTCAATTTTTTCTTTGACTTTTAAAGCTTGGTCATATTAAGCAAATGCCCATCGAATTTTTATTTCGCCCACATCGACCGCAAGATAAGAAGTAAGGCTTAGATGTGTGCGACACGTCATACGCAACACGCCGGTTCGGCCGGCTTAGGAACATATGTCCTCTTTACGCCGATTCATAGGTTTTACCTGAGCGAACTGCTGCTCGCTGCCCGGGCTGGCAAGCGAAGGTAAAGACTCTGGATCGGTGCATATCTCCTGACACTTTTTTCGGAAGAAATCGCACCCCATACCAGATACTCCCCCGCTAATGCGTGGTGAGACCCTTCTTTTTTTCGGCTCGGCTCGGGCGACAGCCATTTTCAGCGGCAACCGCCATATGTCAAAAGAGCAAAGGAGCCTTGTGCATGAGCCTTGTCATCACCCTTCCAGCTGAAAAGTCAAACCGATTCATCGATAAAGTCAAATCCATTCTACCCAATGGCGGCAATTTGAGTCTGTGTCTCACCTGTGGCGCATGCGCCTCGGGATGCCCGGCCACCGGCCTGGAAGACATGGACCCGCGTAAGTTTGTGCGCATGATCGCTCTCGGCATGGATGCGGAAATCACCCGACATCCCTGGGTATGGATGTGCTCGATGTGCATGCGCTGCACCTATGTATGCCCCATGGAGATCAACATTGCCGGTTTGGTTTTCGAGGCCCGTAAACTGTGGCCGCGCGAGGAACGCCCCAAAGGCATTCTGGGATCGTGCGACATGGCCCTGCGTAACGAAAGCTGCAGCGCCATGGGCACACCTCCCGAAGATTTTCGCTTTGTGGTCGAGGATGTGGCGGCCGAAGTCCGTGAAACGCAGCCTGGATGGGAGGACCTGCAAGCGCCGCTCGACAAGCAGGGCGCGCATTTCTTCCTCAGCCAGAACTCACGCGAACCGGTCACTGAACCGGATGAAATGGTACCCCTGTGGAAAATCCTGCACCTGGCGGGCGCGGATTGGACTTACAGTTGCACAGGGTGGGGCGGTGAAAACTACTGCATGTTCCTGGCCGACGATGAAAATTGGAAGAAAATCGCGGCCAGCTCGCTGCAACGAGCCAAGGATCTGGGCTGCAAAGTCTACCTGAACACCGAATGCGGCCACTCAACCTATTCCGTATGGGCCGCCGACAAACGTTTTGCGCTCAATTCGGGTTTGGAGATCGCGCCGATGGTGGCCTACTACTATGAGTGGATCACATCGGGAAAGCTCAAGGTCAGCTCCGCCTGGAACCGGGATTTGAAGATCAAGTTCACCGTCCAGGACCCGTGCAACCAGATCCGCAAAAGTTATGGCGACGTCCAGGCCGACAAAATGCGCTACGTGGTCAAAGCCTGCGTGGGCGAAGAGAACTTCATCGACATGGTTCCCAACCGCTCCAACAACTACTGCTGCGGCGGCGGGGGCGGCTATCTGCAATCCGGCTACACCGAAGCGCGCCACCACTACGGTAAAATCAAGTTCGACCAGATCATCGCCACAGGCGCTGATTACTGTCTGACGCCCTGCCACAACTGCCACGCCCAGATCCACGACCTGGCCGAACACTTCGAGGGCCGCTACCATGTCACGCACCTGTGGACCATCATCGCACTGGCCCTGGGCATCCTGGCCGAAAACGAACGCGAGTACCTGGGTGACGACTTAAAAGAGGTATGGCTGCCGGGGGAGCCCGGGACGCCCGATCCCTTCGCGGGCCGCTGACAAGGAGGAAAACAGTGATCGAGAAGAACTTTGAACCGCAGATCCTGGCATTTTGTTGCAAGTACTGCGCTTATGCCGCCGGAGACCTGGCCGGTAGCATGCGCTTGGACTATCCGTCTAATGTCAAGATCATCCAGGTGCCCTGCACCGGACGGGTGGACATGCTCCATCTGCTCAAAGCGATTGAAGAGGGTGCTGATGGGGTCTATGTGGCCGGTTGCCTGGAAGGCGAGTGCCACTTCATTGAAGGCAACCTCAAAACCAAAAAGAAGGTGGCGGCGGTTCGAAAGCTCTTGGTCGAGGCCGGCATCGCGGCTGATAGGGTGCGCATGTTCAATCTGAGCTCGGCCATGGGGCCGCGGTTTGCCGAAATTGCCACCGAGATGACCGCGGCGGTGCGCCGCCTCGGTCCCAACACCATCCGAAAGGTCGACATCGCCGTGAAAGAGAAGATGCTGACGTGATGGCGTCGTCACGTTAATAATAGAACAAAGGAGACTTCGCCGATGTGCTGGCAACCCAAAATCATCGCCTTTTTCTGCAACTGGTGCACTTATGGCGCCGCCGACCTGGCCGGCGTCAGTCGCCTGCAATATCCGCCCAACATCCGTGTGATCCGGGTGCCCTGCAGCGGCCGCATCAGCCCCAAACTGATTCTCTCGGCCCTGCGCAGCGGCGCTGACGGCATCTGGGTTTCCGGCTGCCATCCCGGGGACTGCCACTACATCGAGGGCAACTTTTACGCGCGCCGCAAGTTCGCCCTGCTCAAGAACCTGATGACGTATATGGGCCTGGAGGCGGGACGTCTGCACTTCTCATGGATCTCATCGGCCGAAGCGACCAAATTCGCTGCCACAGCCCGGCAGGTGACCGAAGCGGTCCAGGCCCTTGGCCCGGCGCGATACATGGTCAAAGCGCCCATACGGGCGCAAGCTGTTGAAGCATAGGCCCCCTGCGTTTCCACGCCACCGCGTGGCAACGCATGACAAGAAAGACGCACCTTCATCTTTCAATGTATTTCCTTGAGGACGACGCATGACCCTTTCTCAACCTATCGGAGCAGTCATGGTGGCCGGCGGCGGCATCGCCGGTATTCAAGCCGCCCTGGATCTGGCCAATTCCGGCTACAAAGTGTATCTCGTCGAGCAAGACGCAGCGATCGGCGGCGTGATGGCCATGCTCGACAAGACATTTCCCACCAACGACTGCGCCATGTGCATCATGAGCCCCAAGCTGGTGGAAGTAGGGCGTCATCCCAATATCGACATTCTTACGATGACCGATATCCAGGCTATTGACGGTGTGAAGGGCGACTTTTCGGTAACGTTGCGCCGGCGTCCGCGCTACGTCGATCCGGATAAATGCATCGCCTGCGGCCTGTGCGCCGAAAAATGCCCCAAGAAGGTCAGCGACAGTTTCAACCAGGGATTGATCATGCGCAAAGCCGCCTATGTGCTCTATCCGCAAGCCGTGCCGCTCAAGTACCTTATCGATGCCGACAACTGCATCTACCTGCAAAAAGGCAAATGCGGCGTCTGCGCCAACGTGTGCCCAGCCGGCGCCGTCCGGCTCAACGATCGTGAGGCAACGCAGACGCTCACCGTCGGCGCGGTGATTCTGGCGCCCGGATTCCAGCCTTTCAATCCCACCGGGCAGGATCATTTGAGCTATGGCGCCCATCCGGACGTAATGACCTCGCTCGAATTCGAACGCATCCTGTCCGCCTCAGGTCCCTTTGGTGGCCATCTCATGCGGCCTTCCGACCGGCGCGAACCCCGGCGCATTGCTTGGCTGCAGTGTATCGGCTCGCGTGACCAAAACCGCTGCGATCACTTCTACTGCTCGGCAGTCTGCTGCATGTACGCCATCAAGCAGGCCATCATCGCCAAGGAGCATGCCGACCACCCGCTCGATTGCAGTATTTTTTTCATGGACATGCGCACGCACGGCAAAGGATTCGAGGATTGCTACAACGAAGCGCGCCACAAGCACGGCGTGCGTTTTGTACGCAGCCGCGTACATACCGTAGTGCCCGATCAACAAAGCCGACAGCTGGCGTTGCGTTACGCGGATGAATCCGGCCACATCCAGGAAGAACACTTCGATCTGGTCATCCTCTCCGTCGGACTGCAAACAGCCGTGGAACAGCGCCGCTGGGCCTGCAGTCTGGGTATCGCGCTGGGCGAGGGCGGTTTTTGCCGGATCGACGATTTCGCCCCCACCGCCGCTTCGCGCGACGGCATATACGTGTGTGGCGCGTTCGCCGGCCCCAAGGACATCCCCCAATCCGTCATCGAGGCCGGCAGCGCGGCTTTGTGCGCCGGGGCCGATTTGTCTGAAGCCCGCAACAGCCTGACCGTTCATGGTGCGTTGCCGCCTGAACGCGACATGCGCGGCGAGCCGCCGCGCGTCGGCGTCTTCGTCTGTCACTGCGGCATCAACATCGGCGGCGTGGTGGATGTACCGGCCGTGCGCCACTATGCAGCCACCTTGCAGGAGGTGGCCTACGTGGCCGATAACCTGTACTCCTGTTCGCAGGACACCCAGAACATCATTACTGCCAAAATCCGCGCGGAAAACCTTAACCGCATCGTCGTGGCGGCCTGTTCCCCCAAAACCCACGAACCGTTGTTTCAGGAAACCCTGGCCGCGGCCGGGCTTAACAAATACCTGCTCGAGTTCGTCAACATTCGCAACCAGAACTCCTGGGTACACATGCAGGATCCTGCGCGCGCCACCGCCAAAGCCAAAGACTTGGTGCGCATGGCCGTGGCCAAAGCACTGCGGCTGGCGCCGCTGAAAGAAGAAAAATTGGAGATCGCGCCCAAGGCCATGATCATCGGGGGGGGCGTGTCCGGCATGGCCGCGGCCCTGGCCTTCTCGCGCCAGGGGTTTCCGGCCGTGATTGTCGAACGCGACGGCGCGCTCGGCGGCCAGGCCCGCCATCTTTTCCGCACGGCCAAGGGCGACAACGTTCAGGACCGGTTAGCGCAAATCATTCGGCAGGTGGCGGACGATCCGCGCATCACCGTCCACCTGAACTCCGAGCTGTACCGTGTCGAAGGATTCGTCGGCAATTTCAAATCCATCCTGACCGCCGGCGGTCGGCAGACGGTTGTCGAACACGGCGTGACCGTTATCGCCAGTGGGGCCCGCGAGCTTCAGCCGCAAGAGTACCTGTTCGGCCAAGACCCTCGGGTAATGACCGGCCTGGAACTCGATCGGCGCCTGCGCGAGGACGATGCCGCTGTGGCGCAGGCCCGCACAGCGGTGTTTATTCAGTGCGTCGGCTCGCGTGAACCCGAAAGGCCTTACTGCTCGCGCATCTGCTGCACCCACGCGGTCGTCTCTGCCTTGCACCTGAAAGAGTGCAATCCGGACATGCAGGTTTTTATTCTCTACCGCGACATACGCACCTATGGCGAACGCGAATCCCTGTATCAGCAGGCACGCCAGAAAGGGGTCATCTTTCTCCGCTATGACCGTGAGCGCAAACCTGTCGTCAACGCCACAGCGGAGGCCCTGGAAATCACTGTCGAAGATCATGTGCTGCGCCGCCCGGTGACCCTGCGCGCCGATCTGCTCACGCTGGCCGCAGCCATCGTACCCTACCGGGACGAGACGTTGGCTCAGTTTTTCAAGGTGCCCATGAACGCCGATGGCTTTTTCGTGGAAGCCCATGTCAAGCTGAACCCCTGCGCGTTTGCCACCGACGGCGTGTTTCTCTGCGGCCTGGCCCATTACCCCAAACCCATTGACGAGGCCATCGCCCAGGCCCAGGCCGCCGCATCGGCTGCCACGGTGCTGCTCTCCCGGAAAACCATTTTGACCAGCGGCACCACGGCTCAAGTCGATCCGCGCCTCTGCGCCGGTTGTGGCGTGTGCGTGGCCCTGTGTCCGTATAACGCCCCTGCTTTGAAAGGCGATGGCCCCTTTGCCGGCAAAGCCGAAGTCAACCCGGCCTTGTGCAAGGGGTGCGGGTTATGCGTGGCCTCCTGTCGTTCCGGCGCCTTGCGGCTGCTGGGGTTCGACGACGCCCAGATCATGGCCATGATCGAAGCGGCGTAAGACCGCAAAACGAGGAGTAATCATCATGCTGCAGAACATTCATTTGGACCCGAGAATAGATAAACGTCTGGACACCCTGCAGCGGTCAGGCAAGAAGGCCGCCTTGGCAGCCGCCAAAGCCCGCGACATCATCGATCGCCTGCAGTCAGGCGGCATCATTGCCGATCGCGTGGGAACCGTGACCAAGCACGGCGAACTGCGAATTAAAGGGGTAATGAAGTACGACTTGGGCAGCGGCTACCGCCTGGTCACCTTCAAACAGGGCAGCCGGTTTTTCCTGCTCTATGTGGGCTCGCATGACGATTGCCATCGCTGGATAGAAAATAACCGCGAGTTGACCCTCGAACAGATCGAGCAGCGCTGCATCACCCGGCCAGTCGCGAACGACTCCGGGCAACCGGAAGTCGTGACGACTAGCCCGGAAGAAAACGACCCCGATCCCGTGCTGCTGATCGACGAAAGAGATTTACGTCGCGTTTTCCGCGGCCTGATCGGAGGCCTGCGATGATGGCCTTGGTTTTTACGTCACCCCACGCCCGTATCTCACTTGACCGAAGTGGATAACCAGAAAACAGAAATGGGCGGATCATGTCTCCAAGAAAAGAACAGAAAGGTAGGGTGGGCATCGCCCACCATTGGAATCTCCAGTTGGCCGGCGCTTGGGCGGGATTAGTGAAAAACCAGTCTTCAATAATGCTAAAGGAGTTCGAAACCATGCTGAAAGTCACCGAAAAAGCACAGGAACAGATTGCGCAGTTTTTTAAAGAAAACGAAGTCAAACCCATACGATTGTTTTTAAACAGCGGTTGTGGCGGATCGCAGATCGCCCTGGCCTTGGACGATAAACAGCCCGAGGATGAGACCTTCGAGTTCGCCGGTATCCAATTTCTGGTGAACAAAGATTTTCTATCACAGGCCCAACCCATCGAAATCGATTTCACCGGGCAGGGGTTTAAAGTTTCTTCGTCGCTCCAGTCGGCGTGCGGATGCAGTGGCTGCGGATCATCGGACCATTGCTGTTGATAACCTGCTTTGTCGGAAACCGGGAAAGTAAAAAGACGAAAGTGGCAAGCCAAGGTATTCGACAGTCACATGCGCCAACTGCATAACCAAGCATGAGGGGCTGTGCCCCGGATGAATAGGGATGCGCCATCAGTGAATAAGAACGCACTTAAAAAAGATGATCTTCAACGCGTGACAGGCTTTGCCGCAGCACCGGCAGCGCAGACCAGCCCGCAGGCCGAAGCGCTCATCGTCCAAATCCGCGAAAGCGCCCGCTACCTGTATGAAACGCGCCAGATGCTCTGCGCCGAAGCCGTGCTGGCCGCGCTGAACAGCGGCCTGCACGGAGGATTGAGCCAGGCCCAGGTCATCGCCATGGCGGCCCCGTTCTGCGTGGCCATGGGGGACAGCGGTTGTCTGTGCGGGGCCCTGAGCGGTGCGGTGATGGGCTGCGGATTGCTATCCGGCGGCGAGCGGCCCTATCGCCGCCGCAGGCAGTTGCGCGCCGACGCCCGCCATCTGCACGATGCCTTCAAAGCCGCTTACGGTGCGACCTGCTGCAGGGTGTTGTCCAAAAAAGTCAAGCACGACAGCAAGGCTCATTTTCAGCAGTGCGCCGGGTTGACTGCCGGCGCCGCCGAACTGGCAGCCCGTGAAATCCTGAGGCAGCGGCCCGATCTTTCAGGGAAGGCCGACCAACAGTTTCTTACCGGACGTCACTCGCGCATGGTCGGTGCTTTGCTGCGTCTGCTGCATTACTTCCTGCGCTAACGCGGGCGAAAACAAATTCACCCTTACCGCCAAACTGGATTTCATGCCGGTGGCCGGTAAAATTGAGAGGGAATCAATCATGAGTGAAGACTATCGTTCCATGTGGGCCGAACTGGGAATGGACTTGGCCGGCCATGATGCACTGCTGGGGGTATTGGGAAAAGCCTATCAGGATATCTACTTATTTCAGAAAGAGCGCCCGGAAGGGATGGCCTATTTCGATTTTGTCATGAGCGAAGTGCACGGCCTGCGCATCAAGGAGTTGCTCGACGAAAAAGCCGCCGGCCGCAAAATCATCGGCTCCTACTGCGTGTTTGTCCCCGAAGAGATCGTGCTGGCCGCCAACGCCACCTTGATAGGCTTGTGCTCCGGCGCCGATTTCGCCACCGAAGAGGTGGAAAAATTGCTGCCGCGCAACACCTGCGCCCTGATCAAATCCGCCTTCGGGTTCAAAATCGGCAAGGTCTGCCCGTACCTGGAAAGCGCGGACATGATCGTGGGCGAGAACACCTGCGACGGCAAGAAAAAAGCCTATGAATCCCTGGGCGACCTGGTGGACAACCTCTACGTGATGGATCTGCCCCAGGTCAAATCAATCAACGGCCGGCAGCTTCTCAAAGCGGAGTATCTGCGCTTCAAGACCGCCGTCGAAGACCTCACCGGCGTAGCCATCACCGCCGATTCCCTCAGGCAGGCCATCCGCACCGTGAACGCCAAGCGCGCCGCCATCCACAGGCTCTGCGCCTTGCGCAAGGCCAGCCCGACGCCCATATCCGGTCTGGATGCCCTTTTGACCAACCAGGTCTCCTTCTACGACAACCCGGCCCGCTTTACCGCCTCGGTGAACACCATCTGCGATGAATTGGAACAGGGCATCGCGGACAACATAGGCGTTTTTCCCGCCGGAACACCGCGTATCCTCATAGCGGGCTGCCCCCAGGCCGTGCCCAATTGGAAGCTGCCCATGATCGTGGAGAGCGCCGGCGCGGTGATCGTGGGCGAAGAGTCCTGCGTGGGCGAGCGCGGTACCCGCAATCTTACCGTTGAATCCGGACAAACCATCGACGAGATGCTGGAAGCCATCGTGGAGCGCTACTTCCAAGTCGATTGTGCCATCTTCACGCCCAACCAGGAGCGCCTGATCCATATCGAGGAGATGGTCGCCGCCTATAAAGCCGACGGCGTTATCCACTACGGCCTGCAGTTCTGCCAGCCCTACCTGATGGAATCCATACCGGTGGAAAAAGCTCTCGAAGAGATGAATATCCCCTGTCTGCGCATCGAAACCGATTACAGCATGGAAGACATGGGCCAGCTCAAGACGCGCGTGGAAGCGTTCGTCGAGCAGATAACGAGTTAAGTATGCGCAATCGTTTCGCAGGCATCGACATCGGCTCGCGCACCATCGAGTTGGTTATCGTCGACGTATCCGGAAATATCCTTCTCAGCCGACAGTCCGACACCGGCTTTGACCCCATGGCCGAAGCCAAGCGGATGACCGAGGGGGTCGCTTACGATCGCATCATGGCCACCGGTTACGGCCGCAATCTGTACGAAATCGCCTTCGATGCCCAGACGGTGACCGAGATCAAAGCCCATGCCACGGGGGCGCGCTTTTACTTCCCCCAGGCCCGCGCTATTCTGGACATCGGCGGTCAGGACAGCAAGGCCGTCGCCTTGTATGAAAACGGCAAGGTGAAGAAATTTGAAATGAACGACCGCTGCGCCGCCGGCACCGGCAAGTTCATGGAAATCATGGCCCGCAACCTGGGCTACGACATTGGGCGTTTTGGCTGGGCGGCCCTCCTGGCCGAAAAGGATTTGGCCATCTCCAGCATGTGCACGGTTTTTGCTGAATCTGAGGTCACCTCCCTGATCGCCCGGGGCGAAAACCGCAGCGAAATCTCGCGGGGACTGCATCTCAGCGTTATCCGCCGCGCCGTCGCCATGATCCAGCGTGTGTCGTCCGAAGGCCCGATCGTTTTCACCGGCGGTGTGGCCAACAATCCCTGCATGCGTGCGCTGTTGGCTGAAAAACTGGGCCGTGGCATCCTGGTACCCGAACAACCGCAATTCGCCGGCGCCTTGGGAGCGGCACTGCTGGCGAGAGGGGAGGGGTAGTGATGCTTGTCTGGAGTTATCGCTGCCTGCGCTGGATGTTGGGCATCACTTTTATCTATTCCGGTGTAACCAAGCTTCTGGCGCCCGAGACCTTTGCGGTTCTGATTGAAGCCTTCGGGTTGGTGCCCGAAGCGCTGCTCTTGCCGGCGGCCGTGATACTACCGGTGGTGGAGGTGGTGGCCGGAGCCGGGTTGCTGGTTGATCTTCGCGGCAGCCTGGCGGTCATTACGGGTTTGCTGCTGCTGTTTGTGGCGCTTTTGGGATACGGCATCCACTTGGGGCTGGATGTGGATTGCGGCTGCTTTGGCCCGGAAGACCCCGAAGCCGATGCCTTCCACGGCCTCAAGTGGGGCCTTTACCGGGACCTCGCTATGCTGGCGGCGATAGCCTATCTGTATGCATGGCGGATCTACGACCGTGTGACCCCGATTCGGGTGACCTGGTTGATCAATAAACGACTTACTTACCTCAACTTTCGGGATTGGCACGAGTGAGGTGATCCGGGCGTGTGGCGCGGACAACACGCCCGGATCACCGGCGTTTGGAACCCGAGAGTTGAAGACTAACCTAAAAAAAGGAGAATGTGTATGTCTAAACGGATGTTGCAAGTGGCGATGGTGCTCGTTCTGGTGTTGGGTTTAACCTGTCCGGCAATGGCGGTATTCGGCAACAAATTCGTAAAAGAGTTGGAGAAGGAAACCGACGCCGTCAAATTGCTGCGCGACGTTCAGCGCGGCGGGTATTCCCTGGTGACCACAGGTGAGCTGAAGCAATGGATCGACAGCGGCAAACAGATGGTGATCGTGGACAGCATGCCCTTTGCGGATAGCTACAAAAAAGAGCATGTGCCGGGCGCGCTTCAGTTCCTGTTTCCCATCCCGGATATGACCGAATGGGACAGCAAAGAGACCGACGGCAAAACCCAGGAGGATTTTATCCGCATGCTGGGTAGCGACAAAGAGAAAATCATCGTGATTTACTGCGGATTCGTTAAATGCACCCGCAGCCACAACGGCGCCGCCTGGGCCGTCAAATCAGGCTATAAAAATGTCTATCGCTACTCAGGCGGTGTATTTGCCTGGAAGGGCGCCAAATACCCGGTAGAAAAGGTCGAATAGGAATAGGTTAACCGACGACCCTCAGACACCAACGATCCGGAAGATAACGTGTAAAATTCCGGATCGTTGATTGTCTGACATCAGCTCTGAATCTAAGGTTATCTTTCAGGCTGGTCTTTGGTCAAGAACCTTACAAATACCGTTACGGCAACAGCCAAAACTTCAAAATCAATAAATTGGGTCGCATTGCGGTCGAACAACAGGGTCGCCCGGGCAGGAAATTCGTCATCCCGGTCATAGAAAATAAGTTGTATTGGGATATGCGGTAGTAAATTAAAAATCAGGCTGACCGCCCCCAATCCCGCTTCCCCGCCCGGGTGGCCCCCAACCGACGCAGCGATTGTTAGTAGTTCATGAATTTTTGTTTGAAATCTTTTTACGATGGGGCGTTCCAACGCACTCTGAGCGTAACTGCTGTGCTCGAAGAGAGGACCGGCAAGCTGCGCAAGCGTGACAAATTGTCCCTTCGACCGGCAGTCGCTGCCTTTTAGAATATAATGGATCAATGCACTTGCGATGGCATCTGAAAATCTCTTTTCATCCGCTCGCCGCACCCCCTCGTGCGACACCAGGTAGGTCGTGCCAAAAAAAGGGACCTCGGCTTCTCCTTTAGCATTCAGCGCAAGATCAAGATGCCTTGCCGAAGTGGCAATATCAGCACTCTTCAAACATTGGAGAAGATCTTCGTAAATCTTCTTATGGCCGCCAATGATCAATGTGTCTTTCACAATAGGATCCTGTTGATCGTTCGATTGCCAAGGAAACGCCCGAACCACTTTCATTTTGTTGTATTCAGCGCATCTGCCTCATGGGTGTGTACGACATGCCTTCAATGCAGCAACCAGCTCCTTGACAGTATTTGGGGGGGAAGGGAATTCGGGTTTAGCTTCCATAACGATGGCCGCTTCAGGACATCCGCTCGCGCAGACTGCACATCCAAAACATCTATCCAAATTGACGATAGGAACCGGGGCCTCACCCATTGCAAGCGCTTCGGGTGGACACCGATCCAGGCACGTTCCACAGGCGATGCATCGATCGGAATCAAAACGGGGTTGGTAACCGGAGTTGAAGGCCCAGCCAGGTTTTGGCTGTTTGAGTACATTGGTGACCACCTCACAGTGCCATCGATCGCAATTGCATAAATACTCGATGTTTTCGGTGGTGTTGCGGCTCATATGGATCAGCCCGGACTTTTCCGCCTGATCCAAAAGCGACAGGGCTTCACTCTTCGTCACCTTTCTGCCGCCTATACGCTCAACCATATAGTCGGCTGCATGGCCAAACCACATACACACCTCCATTGGCATGTCGTGCGTATCTTCTCCGCGCAGTTTTGCCGCATGCCGGCAATAACAGGTGCCTACAGCGATGGAATCGTTTTTTTGAACATAGGTTGCAACCTGGTCATAGGTATGAATTTGATTGCCCGCATCGATGGTCTTATCGACGGGTATCACGCGTGTTAACGGAAATGTAATTTTCTCAGCGCCCTTGGAAGCGTTACAGGCGCTTTTGTAAGCATATATCAGTTGTGCCAGTTTTCGATGGCGCCGTGATTCATCCCCCCCGATAAACTGATACTCGAAAATGCCGGGCATAAACGGCAGACCTTTAAAAAAGCGTTGCCCGACCACGGTAAAAGTAGCACAGAGCCCCTTATCAGCCATGGCTTCAAGAAGCGGGCTGAGTCTGTTTGGGTCGCACTTTAATTTATGTGCGATTTGCTCAATGGTTGCAGGCTGAGTGCTGAGTGCATTGTTCACCTCTGCCTCTTCGGGAGTAAACAATTCCTTCACCAAAGCAAAGAACTCTGGAATGTCCAGCCCGGCATACGGTCCTCGACGCATCTGCATTACCGTAAGCAAATCTTGGTATACCTTTGATTTCATAAACACCTCATTTAAAATGGTAATCCACCTGAGTTAGGGCGCGAATTTGCGCCAGGCGCCGAATAAAATCGAAAGCGCAGTGATGATGCCGAAAATGACCATGCCCGCGGCGGTCAAAATGAACAGGCTGTTCAATCCCATGTCCAGCAGCAGCACAGCCACCGCTGCGCCGCCTACAGAGATAATGACCCGCAGGACACCTGCCGCAACTGGCCAGAACACTGTACCGGCTCCCTGAGAAGCAAAGTACAGGGAAAGCCCGACACCCTGAAATAGATACGCGCTGCCCACAATTTTCAGGTAGTTCGAGCCGGCTTCGATTACGGAAGGATCTTGGGTGTATAATCCAACCCATAAAGCGGGTCGCACAGCCACTACAAGACCGATAAGGCCAGAAAGCAACCCCGCCGCCGCAGCGCCGGTCCAGCCGATGCGTAACGCCCGATTAAGGTTTCCGGCACCCATGTTCACCCCGACCATAGCCGTCAACGCGGCGCCAATGCCAAAGATCAATGGGATCAACAAGAATTCCAGACGGGCGCCGATTCCGTAACCGGCGAGCGCGGCCGGACCGAAGCGACTCACCAAGCTCGTTATGCACAGAATTGTAAATACGGTGAGGATGGGCGACACGGATGCAAGCAGACCGACACGCAGAATATCTTTAAATAATGCATATTGCAGTCGGAAGGATCCAATTCGCATTTTAACCGCCCGGCTTCCCTTGATGAGAGGCCAAAGCAGCAGTGCGGTCGTTATCGCCGCGGAAAGAATGGCGGACACGGCGCCCCCGGCAACTCCCAGTTGGGGGAAGTGCCCCCACCCCAATATGAGCGCACCGGATAGGGGTACCTGAATGCAAACGCCCAGCACCATCAAGATGGCAGGGTATCTCATATCGCCCATACCACGGAAGATGCTGGCGAAAATGTTGGTGGTCCAAATCAGAAAGCAGCCCGAAAACAGCACAAGAGCGTAAGACTGGGCCTCGACCAGCATCTCGCCGCGCCCCCCGAGTAACTCAAGAAATGGCTGCCCGAAGCTAAAATAGGCGGCGCTGAAAAATCCTGCCCCCATTAAGGCCAGCACCAGTGCATGCCATATCAGGGACTCGGCGCGGTCAATACTTCCCTTACCAATGGCGCGTGCGACAGATGATGCCACCGCTCCGCCCAAAGCGCCGGCAGACATCATTTGCATCAACATCAACAGCGGATAAACCAGGGCCAACCCGGCCAGGTAAACGGTTCCCAGTTGGCCCACGTACCAGACCTCGGCGATACTGACCAGAGACTGGATAAAAAAGGCCAGCACGTTGGGGCTCGCCAATCGGATTAACAGAGGTATAATCGGCCCCTGCAAAAGACTTTCGGTCAAAGTGCTTCTCAGGGGAACCGTATTTCGGATGCCTTTTTCTTCTACTTCGAGCGGTGAACTCTGGGTGGAAACGCATTGGGCTTGCATCGATTCCGCTCTCCTCTGGATTGAACCAAATTGAAACTTTCTGTCTTGAAGATGCCGTGGACGAGCAATTTAAACTTTGCTTTTTTCTTTAGAGTCTTTTGCCCGTAAGCCGAATAGGGCGGTGAATCCCTCAATTTTATCCGATCGCCCGTCCAGGTCGATCATTTTGGCCATGCGGCATCTCTCGTGGCGCGGCATTGTGAGCACACGCGCCCAGGTTTCGGGCGTTGTCGTGATGGTAACGTCCGCATCCGGCGATTCACCAGGGTGGCTGCTCCAGCGTTGGCCATCATACGAGATGGTGTAAGTCCCGCCGGGAAAGTGCATGATCCATCGTACAGCGCCAGCTAGACCTTTTGCTTTGTTGTTCAGCGAGCGGGTTAATCCCCGCATCATCAACTCGGGGTTGAGGACTTCTCCCGGTAGCGGCGGCCGCATGGCATTTCGTAGCCCCCAATCTAAAAGCGAATCCACGACTGGTGAAAGCTCGAGACCTGCCGCAGACAGGCGGTACCACACCTCGCGCCGGCCCTTTTGAAAATCTCGTTCGATAATACCTGCCGCTTCCAGGTCCCGGAGCCGTTGGGTCAGCAATCTGGGTGATATTTTCCCTAACGTTGCCATCAGATCGGAAAACCTTTGCGGCTTATCCAGAAGGTCGCGAACAATGAGCAGGGACCATTTGTCTCCTACGATTTCAAGCGCCCGCGCGATGGGGCAAAAATGATCATATTGGGTCGTCATGCGAAGCCTTTGTCCGATTTTATATATTATATATAGTATATAAAATATATCAATAAAAAAGTGTTCATATTTTATGACGACCTGCAAATCTTAAAATCTATGGATTGCGGGTCAGCACCACGTTGCAAATTGGCCGGAGTGTGCCGAAAGCCCTTGTTCTGGCCGCAGGTTGCATGTTGCACCGTGTAAACGGCCCGCCTACAAAGCTCAAAAAAGGTGAATGGATATGCTTGATTTGGGCCAATCGTAAAAAAAAGGATTGTCAGCGCTTTCAAATGACTTATGGTTATCTCGTATGAAGTGCAAAGAGAACAAAGACAGTGACACCAATGTGCTCGTGGCCTCCGCCATGGCGGCGGCAAAGAGTTTGACGGTGAAGCACGCCAATACTTTTGCCGTTTTTGATCAAAACGGCGAGATCCGCGTGCCGGACACAGGCGGAGACCAGGGGATCTATCATCATGGAACCCGCTTCTTGTCAGGCTATGAATTTTTTATTGAGCATGCCAAACCGCTGCTGCTCAGTTCAGATATCACCCGTGACAATCATTTAATCACTGTGGATATGACCAATCCCGATGTGATCTCCGGTAGCAGTCCCAGGATCAAGCGAGGGGAGATCCATGTGTTCCGGTCGAAATTTCTATGGCAAACTCGCTGCTATGAAAAATACAGGATTAAAAACTATGCGGGTGAACCTTTGGATTTCCGGGCTACAGTCACTTTCAAGGCCGATTTTGCCGATATTTTCGAAGTGCGCGGAATGTGCCGCGAACGCAAAGGCCAATTCCAAGATGGAAGGCTTGGCGAGCAGTGGGTTGAAATCGGATACGAGGGATTGGACGGAATTCGGCGTTTAACCCGACTCGATTTTTCCATTGCGCCGGAAAATTTAAGTGTTCGGCAGGCCACATTTGCATTTAAGCTGGACGTTGCTGAAGAGATTGATTTTGAAGTGATCGTTTCATGCCTTATGGGTGAAAGTACCACAAGTTCACCGGATACCTATCCAATCGCTTATCAGGAGTCTTTAAAGCCGTTGATCATGTGGCGTGGCAGTGAGTGCGATATTTCGACTTCCAACGCGCACATCAATTCGCTCCTGACGCGCGCCACCAGTGATATGCGCATGCTGCTGACGGAAGAAAACGGTTTGCTGTATCCTTACGCGGGGATCCCCTGGTTCTGTACCCCTTTCGGGCGGGACGGGTTGATCACCGCCCTGGAGACGCTATGGTTCAATCCCGATATCAGCCGCGGCGTGCTGGAATACCTTGCAGACCATCAAGCCGACCAAATGAATGTGGCCCAGGATGCCGAACCGGGAAAGATCCTGCACGAGATCCGCATGGGAGAGATGACCAATACCGGCGAACTCCCTTTTTCCCAATATTACGGCAGCGCCGATGCCACCCCGATGTTTATCCTGCTTTGCGGAAAGTACCTTCAGCGAAGCGGAGATGTCGCGTTTGCCCGCAAAATTTGGCCTCATATTGAGCGGGCGCTTACGTGGATCGACCAATTCGGAGATCAGGACGGCGACGGGTTCGTCGAATACGCCCGAAAAACCGAACACGGCATAGAAAATCAGGCATGGAAAGATTCGTTCGATTCCGTTTTTCACCAGAACGGTACCTTGGCTGAGGCACCGATTGCGATTTGTGAGGTTCAGGCTTATGTATTTGCTGCCAAAAAAGAGGCTGCCTTCATTGCCGAGCAGCTTGGATTGAACGATCTTGCCCGGAACCTGACGCAGCAGGCCTGCAGCCTGCAGCAGCAGTTTGAGCAGGTGTTCTGGGACCCTGATTTGCCCGGTTTCGTGATAGCCCTGGACAAAAACAAAAAGCCATGCCGTGTCAGAGCATCCAACATGGGGCACTGCCTTTTCGCAGGTATTGCCTCTCCCCAGCATGCCCGCGCAGTAGCCGATCTTTTAATGGAAGATCGCTTTTTTAGCGGATGGGGTGTCCGGACCCTGGCCCAAGACGAACCCCGCTACAATCCGATGTCCTACCATAACGGTTCGATCTGGCCGCATGACAACGCCCTGATCGCCGAAGGATTGGCCCGTTACGGCTTTAAACGGGAGTGCGCACGGGTGTTTACTGCTATGAGCGATCTGGGTCGTTTTACGGAATTGAACCGCTTTCCTGAGCTTTTTTGTGGATTCCGAAGGAGGCCCAACCAGGGGCCTACCCTGTATCCTGTGGCCTGCTCTCCACAGGCTTGGTCAGCTGCGGCCCCCTTTTCCCTGCTCAGCTCTTGCCTGGGATTGTCCGTTGATGGCCTGGCGCGACAAGTGCGTTTCCATCATCCCTATTTGCCTATCGATATCCAAAAGATCACCATTCGCAATCTTTCCGTGGGCGACGCCGTTATCGATTGCGCAGTGACCGGTCAAGCAGAGGATGTCAGCATTCAGGTGACCGGCGACGTTTCAGTACTGATCCATAAATAAGCCAACAATACAATCCCCCCTCTGATCGTCATCAAAATAGACCGAATCATTAATCACCTTAGAAACGGGCCGGTCTTAACTTAGCCATTATATGTATTCGCGTTCACAGGAGGTATATCATGCGCATCGCTCAAATTTCACCGCTAACCGAAAGCGTACCACCTCGATTATACGGTGGAACCGAGAGGGTGGTTTCTTATTTAACCGAAGAACTCGTGCGTCAGGGCCATGATGTGACCCTTTTTGCCAGCGGGGATTCAATCACCAATTCACAATTGATTGCCGGTTGTCCGCGCGCCTTGCGGCTGGAAAATAATTCGTTAGATTCTTTATCCCATCATATTCTGATGCTTGAGAAAATCTGGCAACACGCCCACGAATTTGATATCATCCACAATCACATCGATTATCTGCCCTTTTCAATGCTCAAAAGAGTTCCCACACCCGCAATCACAACCTTGCACGGGCGGCTGGATATCCCAGACCTGCAGCCGTTATATAGAGAATTTAAGGAAATGGGCCTTGTATCGATCTCAAACAGTCAGCGCCGGCCTCTGCCCTGGGCCAACTGGCAGGAGACCGTGTATCACGGTTTGCCTATGGAATTGTACAATCCGTGTTTGACCCCTTCAGATTATCTTGCGTTTATCGGAAGAATCAGTCCGGAAAAAGGGGTCGACCGAGCTGTTGAAATTGCGCTCCGGAGTGGTCGACCGCTGAAGATAGCGGCCAAAATAGATAAAGTAGACCGTGAGTATTACCACAGCAAAATCGTTCCGTTGCTGAAAGCTCCAGGAATTGAGTTCATTGGTGAAATCAGTGACTCGGAAAAAAATGCATTTCTCGGAAACGCTGCCGCCCTTCTATTCCCGGTGGACTGGCCGGAACCTTTTGGGATCTCCATGATCGAGGCCATGGCGTGCGCGACACCTGCAATTGCTTTCGACCGCGGCTCTGTTCCGGAGGTAGTTGAAGATGGCGTTTCAGGATTCATAGTTCAAAACATCCCCGAAGCCGTTGAGGCGGTCGCCAAAATCGGAAAGCTCAATCGTGCAACGGTCAGGCGCACATTTGAATCCCGGTTTTCGGTAAACCGAATGGCCCAAGATTACATCCGCATCTATCGGAATCAATCCGAAGTACGTTCAGTGTCCGCCCCTAAAAAGGTTTTGAGTTTTGCCGGTACAAAGGGGGAGGTCATGAGCTTCTGATGAAGTCATCGCATCAGTCTGAGTGAACTTAAAAATGACGAGGACTGGGCTACCTATGTAGTCATTATATCAGGCATATCCCTTATAGCAGGATCAATTTACCCTGATTAATCTCTCAATACTTGGGTTACCGAAGGTTCGTATAATGCATTACATACACCATAGATGTTTTATTCGCGCAAAATGATCCAGCAATTTTAATTTGCAGGACCCTGACAGCCGCCAACCTTGGATCCACACTGAACCGCCATCTTTTACCCTTCGAATACCCACCGTGTAAATCCGATAAATCGATAGCTTTTTCAAAGCGAGGATAAAGCGATGATAGCGAGAACACGTGAAAGCATAGAAACTTTCAAAAACAAAGTTAAGGGTCACATCATACGGCCCGGCGATTCCGATTATGATGATCTTCGGAAAATCTGGAATGCCATGATCGATCGTCAACCGGCCATGATTGTTCAGTGCGTTGAACCTAAAGACGTTTTGCATACGATTTCTTATGCACGTTCAAACGGATTGGAAATATCCGTCAGGGGAGGTGGGCACAACATCGCCGGGAGCGCCCTGTGCGATGGCGGCGTAATGATCGACTTTTCCCAAATGAAAAAGGTCAGGGTCGATGAAAGGAAAAAGCGAGCCTTTGTCGAACCTGGTGCCTCGCTTGCCGATTTTGATGAAAACACACAGGCCTACGGACTGACAACGCCTACTGGTATCAACTCAACCACTGGTATTGCCGGCTTAACATTGGGAGGCGGTTTTGGGTGGCTGACGCGCAAAATGGGTATGACTGTCGATAATCTTATTTCTGCAAACATGGTAACTGCTGAGGAAAGAGAGATACGCGTATCGGAAGATGAAAATAGTGATCTGTTCTGGGCCATTCGCGGCGGCGGCGGCAATTTCGGCGTTGTGACCCAATTTGAATTTGCGCTTCACGCCATGACCCCCGAGGTGCTGGCCGGGCTGCTCGTCTTTCCGCTTGAACAGGCCAAGCAAGTTTTCCGCAGATACCGGCAACTCATAGAGACCGCACCTGAAGAACTCAATGTGTGGGCGGTCTTGCGCAAGGCGCCTCCATTGCCATTTCTTCCCCAAGAAGTACATGGCAAAGGCGTTATGGTGTTGCCCGTATTTTATTTGGGCGATCCTATAGAAGGTGAAAAGCTAATAAATATCATGAGAGGCTTTGGAGATCCCTATGGTGAACATATCGGCGTTATGCCATTCGTAAACTGGCAGAAGGCCTTTGATCCGCTTCTCACCGCCGGTGCAAGGAACTACTGGAAATCGCATAATTTTACGGAACTGAAGGATGGCGCCATAGATAAAATCGTCGAATTTGCGGGCAGTCTACCTTCACCGCAATGTGAAATCTTCATGGGGCTCATTGCGGGCGCCGCCAATCGCGTACCTTCGAATGCTATGGCATATGCGCATCGGGATGCCAGGTTTGTGCTCAATGTGCATGGACGCTGGGATCAGGCAGCAGATGACACGGCCTGTATTGAATGGGCACGCGCGTTTTTTGAAGCGGCAGCGCCGTATGCCTCGGCCGGGGCTTACGTAAATTTTATGACCGGCGACGAGAGCGCCCGCGTGGCGTCTGCTTACGGTGCCAATTATCGACGACTTCAGGAGATAAAAAGGAAGTATGACCCTGACAATATGTTTCGAAATAATCAGAACATAAGGGCATAATATGCTTTACTGGTTATGCACTTCGCTCAAGTGTTATGGGCGAAGTGTTAAGTGTAAAGTTTAAAGTGTAAAGGGAGGCATTCTGCTTTAACCTGCATGCTTTTGAAAGGTGATCCGGGTGGGTGGCGCGGACCACCCACCCGGATCACCGTGGTTTTCCTACGAACAAGCGGAAGGAACAATTTATGCGGCTTATAGTGGTTTCCAATCGCCTTCCGGTGGTCATGGAAAAGGATGAAAGAGGCCAATGGCAGGCCGGCCCCAGTTCCGGAGGGTTGGTCACGGCTCTCGCCCCGGTGTTGAAAGGGCGGGGCGGATTGTGGATCGGCTGGCCAGGCACCTCTGAAGCGTCTGCAGAGGCGCTGAAAAGGGCCATGTCGGATGCTTCCTCCATCGCGCAAATCGATTTCGCACCGGTTTCACTTACCTCAGGGGAGATCGATACCTATTATGCCGGTTTTTCAAATGAAATTCTCTGGCCGCTTTTCCACGACATGGCGGGAAGGTGCAACTTCGATCCCGAATACTGGTCTTCCTACCAGGCCGTCAACCGGAAATTTGCTGCCAAAATCCTCCAACATCTGAGACCCGACGATTATGTTTGGATTCACGACTATCATCTCCTGTGTGTCGGCCAGGCGCTACGCGAAATGGGGGTCAAAGAGCGCATCGGGTTCTTCCTGCATATCCCGTTCCCCTCTCCGGACATATTCCTTCAATTGCCATGGGGCCTCGATATCCTCAAGGCGCTGCTTTCCTGCAATCTCATCGGGCTGCAAACCATGCGCGACCAGCGCAACTTCATTCAATGCGTGCGCAAACACATGATGGAGGCCACGGTCGAAGGCGGCGGTCAGATTCTCACCCTTTTTCTGGACAATAGAGAAGTGCGGGTGGGGGCCCTTCCTATCGGCATAGACTACAATGATTTCGCCACTTCCGCCGCCGGCAGTTTAGTCGCGGATAAATCCTGGTACATCCATGAGCAGCAGCCGGGGCGCCAGATGGTTCTTGGCATCGACCGGCTGGATTACACCAAGGGCATACCTGAAAGGCTGAAGGCATACAGGTATGCGCTTGATGCGTACCCGGAGCTTTGCGGTAAAATCATTCTGGTCCAAGTGGTTGTTCCAAGCAGGCGTAATATTCCGGAGTATGAGGCTTTAAAAGATGAAATCGAACGGTTGGTAGGAAAGATCAATGGTGAGTTCGGCCGCTTCGACTGGACGCCGGTACACTACTTTTTTCGTTCCCTTTCGCGCGAGGAACTCCTGGCATACTACCGGACCTCGGAAATCGCGCTCATAACGCCGATCAAAGACGGCATGAACCTGATTGCAAAAGAATTTTGCGCGGCGAGTGTGGACCGCAATAGCGTCTTGATCCTTGCAGAGTCCGCGGGAGCCGCGGATCAGCTGCAGCACGGCGCCCTGATGGTCAACCCGAACGATCAAAAAGCCATCGCAGATGCGATCTACCGCGCCTATAAGATGCCTTTTGCAGAAAGATCCGAACGCATGGACCGGATGCGCGAGACAATCCGGCAAACCGACATCCACTGGTGGGTGAACGCCTTCATGAAAGGCGCCTTTGCCGAAAGCATCGATTACTTCCATAAAGTACAGGATTACAGGCCCCAGATCGATTTCAGTTAGCACAGAATAACTTAATGAGGGCTTTATGGGGAAAACAGACATGAGCGTCAAAGTCATTTTTGCCATAGTTCTGGCGGTTGTCGCTGCCATATTCATGATCCAGAATCTCGCGGTCATGGATCTGAGCTTTTTATTCTGGACCCTGTCCATGTCCCGGTCGTTGTTTACGCTTCTGATACTGGCAGTAGGGATTGGCCTTGGCTGGTTGCTGCACAGCTTACACAACCAAAAAAGAAGCAATGCTCGGGACAACAAAAGCCCCCAACCCTGAATAGATGATGGGGCGTGGCTTTTCCGTCAGGAAAGCCTTTTGGAGCAGCAAAAACCCGAAAACTTCCCCAAGGCATTTTGCGGCCCATGAAACCATGCATAATACCAGGTGTGGTTCTCACCTGTTCATTCTGATTCACGCAATTGACATGCCGAGCACCCTGCCTAAAAGTTGGAGATGGTCCGCATTCAATTCGCAAGTAAGGAGCCAATCATGAACCCATCAATCAAATATACACGCTTGTCCAAAGACGATGCCGTCTGCCTGCTGGTAGACCACCAGGCCGGGCTTATCTCACTGGTGCATGACTTTTCACCGGGTGAGTTCAAGAACAACGTGCTGGCGCTTGCCGCCAGTGCCAAATATTTCAAAATCCCCACGATCCTTACAACCAGCTTCGAGAATGGCCCCAACGGCCCGATGGTTCCCGAGCTGAAGGAGATGTTTCCCGATGCCAAGTACATACCCCGTCCAGGACAAATCAACGCCTGGGACAATGAGGAGTTTGTTGGTGCCGTCAAACAAACCGGTCGCAAGCAACTCATAATCGCCGGGGTGGTGACCGAAGTGTGTGTCGCCTTTCCGGCCCTTTCCGCCATTGAGGAGGGATTTGAAGTGTTCATCGTCACCGACGCTTCTGGAACCTTCAACGAGGTTACTCGCCATGCGGCATGGGCACGGATGGCGGCAGCCGGCGTTCAGTTGATGAACTGGTTCGGGGTCGCCTGTGAGCTGCACCGCGATTGGCGCAACGATATTGAGGGGCTGGGGGAGCTATTCTCGAATCACATTCCCAACTACAGAAACCTGATCACCAGCTACATGGCCAAAAAGTAGAACTTGGCCGCCGGGTTCCTGTTTATGGTAGTATCAGCCTAAAGTGGCTGCCTTGTCCCGGCGAACTTTGTATTTCCAAACTCCTAATCTGCACGCTCCTGTCCCCCAAGCTCATCAGGCCCAGGCCGACCTCTGCCTTAGCAGACTCAAGGTAATTATGCTTCTTAAGGTTTTTTCCAAATGGTCGATCAACGGCGGGAGGTCTATTTTGGCCGTGTGCCACCCGCCGTCCCAGCACAATGCCCGGTTTCACCGTAGGGGCGAACCTTGTGTTCGCCCGCGTCGGACAGCGGGCATCACAAACAAAAACGCAACCCATAAAACGCACCGGGCGAACACAAGATTCCCCTGCAGGTAGAGCGAAGGTCCCGTGCCAGATTTTTGCTTATCCATTGAGGATGATCCGCGACCCGTTGATGCTGACGATGCCCGAAGCATCGATGGTGATATTGCCGTTGACCTTGAGGGTGAAGTTGGCCCCCACCTTGTGGTTAAAGCCGGCCGCGTTGGTGTGCTGCTCGTCCGCCTGCACCGAGATCTGCCGTCCGCCGCTTTGAATGGTCACGACCTCGTTGCCGCTGGCCACCGTGACCGCGCGGTTATTCTCCACATCGATGCGCTGGTTGTTTTTGACCTGGGTAACCATGTCGTTTTGCACCACTTCGTTTTGGTCCTTGGCCGCATGGGTGAAAAATTCTTCTGAGCCCGTCAGGTCCTCGAAGCGGATCTCGTTGAAGTTGTTCTGGCCCTGCTTGGAGGAGCAGGACTTGATGGTGCTCTTGGTCTTTTCGGCCGGAAGATCATAGGGCGGCAGGTTATGGCCGTGATAGACCCGGCCGGTGATGATGGGCCTGTCGGGGTCGCCGTCCAGAAAACCCACGATGACCTCCTGGCCTACGCGGGGTATGTGCATGGCGCCATACTTGGAACCGGCCCATATCTGCGATACCCGGATCCAGCACGACAGGTTGCCGTCGCCCTGTTGATCGCCGCGCCGGTCCCAATGAAATTTGACCTTGACGCGTCCATTCTGATCGGTATGGATCTCTTCGTTCTTGGGTCCGGTGACGATGGCTGTCTGGGTGCCGGCGATCACGGGACCGGGGTGGATGCGCCGCGGCCGGTACGGGATGCTTTGCGGCAGGCAGACAAAGTGGTTGCTGTAACTGTCGCCGGTGGTGTCGGTGGCAAAGTGCTGGCGGGCCTCATGGCGCACCCGCGTCAGCAGATAGGTTTTGTTGTCGAGCTGGGCGACCGGGTGCTCTTTGAGCCTGAAGGTAAACCCGGCTGCAAAGCCGCGGCAGTCGCTTTGGCCATTGAGCGTGTGCATGCGGGCATCTTCGGCTGCGATGCGCATCGCGGCCAGGCTTTCACCGCGCCCCATGGGCGACTGGTAGTCGCCAGGATATTCATAGATCACCCCGGGGCTTTGCGGGTTTTGCTGGCGGCTTGCACACATCACGGTCATGTCCAGGTCCGGATTGGTGAAGTTGTAGTCGCGGGCCATGTATTTGCCGCTCATCAGCTTGTTGTCCGGCTGCAGGTACCGCACCCCTTCGCGCGCCTCGACAGCGCCGAGCGTGCTTTGAAAAAGCACCACTTGTTTGTCGCCATCCATGTGCGCCGGGTGCTTGTCAGAAGTATCGGAAAAAACCAGGACGTGCTTGCCGTTGTGATGCTCGAAAAAGTAGAAGATGCCCTCGGCGGCGCACAGGCGTTCGATAAAGGTCATGTCGGTTTCATTGTACTGGATGCAGATCTCGCGCGGCTCGTAACTGCCCGAAAGCGCCATGCGAACATCGATCTGCTGGCGGATGCCTTTTTCACCGGCAGTATTGAAAACCTGCTTGATAATATCGGGCACGCTTTGGTCCTGGAACACGCGGCAATCCACGCAGCGGGTCAGCAGCCAGGCTGTTGGCCGCATGGAGGCCCTGTATTCGCTGAATCCCTGCTTGGCCGAACTCTGGCCGGGGGCAAAGCCGGTGATGATGCCGTTGAAAAAGCGCTGCCCGCCGTCCGCGGAGCCGATGGCCACCGTCACGTTCTTGCCGGCCAACTGCTCAAAGGTGATATCGGCCCGTTCGGCGGCCATTTTCAGCTCGAAGGCAAACAGGCCGGACATCTGCTCCGTGCCCGAAAACGAGAGCACCACCAAATCGTCCTTACCCAGTGGCGTGGCAATGCGGATCAGCCGGTCGGTTTGTAAAAGGGTCATCGGGTTGCCTCCATGTTGCTTTTGTATTGCATGTTACGGTTTGCCTGAACAGGATAGGAGTTGCTGTGTTTGATCCGGTCGATCATTTGGTGATTTTGTAATGGATAGTATTTGGAGAAATTTGCCATTTGATCAATTTGTCAGGCCTGGTCGTAACGACGCTCAATGGATCGGATATCCAGGCGCATTTGCCATTCAGGTCACCGTTCATGGTATCATTGCTTTGCAGCATGATTGGCGGGCTGAGAAAATGCGGCAGGTCAGGATCCACCGGCATGACCATCAGCATATCTTTTTTGATAGTATCATCCTGAAAAAGCAGCCATTTTCCGTCAGGAGAAAACTGGAAACGGCCTAGTAAATTATCTCCAAAAATTTTGTACATCTTTGGTTCTTTATCTCGCCAGGTGGCTACCCACGTAACGAGATGTTCTGCATTTTGGGGGTTATTCTCGCTCAATATAGCAAAAGGCAGGCTTGGATGAATATGGGGCAGTCCGAACCGGCCAACCCCTTCAGTTTTAGTATTGTATACTGCACAAAGCGGGTGATCGATCGGCTTTAATAATTGATTGAGTGCGTGTAAGCTACGAATTTCATCTTCCTCTGTAAAATAAAAAGTCGTTTTGCCGAGGGCCGCCCACAAAGGGTGCTTTTCAATATCAAAATATGCTATTTCTTTGGGTTCCTCCTTGGTGAGATCAAGCAGTTTGAGTACTTTGATTTCTTTATCCATTCCCAACAAATAACTTAAATCAAATAAAAAAAGATTTTTTTCACCATCAATGGGAAAGACCTCTTCAATGACGATCCCCAGAACTCTACCTATAGAAAAATCCATAAAGGTTTTATCGTTTATATTGAATAGTAAAAAACCTCTGGTTTGGGAATAAGCGATAGTGTCTTTCGAAAATTCAGGTAAAAAAAACATATCGCCACCATAAACATACTTTTTAAAATTCCTTCTAACTGTGTCATATTTCATAGTTCCTTTTTCATCATTGAACTTGAGTAATGTAATGGCATTGTTCAAGGCATTGGTGCCTACCGTGTTTATTTCCGGCACTGCGAATATGGTTTGAATTTCTCTTTTTACCGGAAACCCTTTTCCTTCAATGTAAGACAATTTTTTATCATTAATAGAATATAGTTCATTCATTTGATGTGATCCTCCAAACACGATAGTCTTGAAACTAAAAAGTAATAGGAATAGTGAACAGATTATTGTAGCTGACCGCAGGAAGTATGTCTCTTTTTTTTTCAAATTAGTTCTCCAGGTTTTCGATTATCCTGAAACCTTTTAATATCTTTCCTTTGACTTCTTCCACGATTTTATCGTTTTTGAAAATCTTGACCGCAGATTTCAGTCCATTACATATCGCATCCTTATTCTCCTTAATGCGATAAAAGCGCATTGGATTGATCCAGGAAAAGCGCGGCCAGAGTTCGGGATCGATCTGGTCGAGTTTTGCCTTTGTTTCCAGACAGTAGCTTTCATAGGTGTAAATGCTTGAACCGATCAACCACCAGTCGGTGCCGAAAAGAATTTTATCTTTGAGATGTTTGTGCGTTTTGATGGCTTTGGCAAACTTGTCAAAGTATTTGTTTACGAAGAAATAGGAAATGTCGATGTAAAAATTGGGATACGCCAGAGCCATGCGGACCATTTCCTGGTCCCATCGATCTTCCTTGTCGTCACCGTTCCAGGTGGTGTACTGCTCTTCATCGCCACCAAAATGGGCCAGGCATAATCTCAGATTCTGGCAGCCCGGGCTGTCCAGTACTTTTTTCCAGGCACGCGGTGAAATATAGTGCTCGCAAAAATAGTATTCACGCCAATCGGCTTTGACGCCACGTTCAGCCATCAGGCGCTTGGTTTGTTTTTCCAACTCAGAGAGCGCGATGCCCTGTGTTTTTGCATTGTAGGCCGCATACCGCAGCCGGTCGTATGCGTACATGCCAGCCGGGGTTGCATGGCACACGATGGGCAGATCGCCTTCGATGCATTTTGCATAGAAATGTTGCTGATTTGGAAGTTTCGGGTCCAGGGGCTTATATCCCAAGGCTGTATAAAGCTTAAAACCTATGAACTGGCGCGATGATGATTCATTGAAATATTTGGTGAACGGCTCGTCCCAAGCCCGGGGGAAAATGTCCCAGATTTTGTTGTCGAACGCCTCCGTACCAGGGTCAACGCCGGATTGCTCTGACCAGCGTCGTGGATCATAATGATACAAGGGTATCAACTCCCACGGGTTTTCAGTAGATACAGCAATGGTTTGCATTATTTGACGCGGATAATCTTCAAAAAGATCGTATTCCGATTTACTCATCCAGATCAGTTTTTTACGCTCCTTATCGGCGTTGCCGACCCGTCTGTAGTAATAGTAAAAAGGGCCTTTTTCTTCCGTGATGGTGCCGTCCTGATATTCGGGCGTAGAAACATCGGTGCCCGGCGGCAGTACGGCCGGCATGGGGGGCATGCCGCCGCCCGTTGCGTTTGCGGCCGCGAACCACGGATCGAGGGCGTAATGCCATGTGTGCCGGTGCAGGACCTTGTCGTAAATTTGCTTGCCTTCGTAGCCGTCCAGGTGCCCGAAATCCATGTCCATGGGCATGACCATCATCATGCTGAGCCGGTCGTTGTAAGGGGCTACCGGCAGTTGGGCATACGTGGCGCGATTTTCCGCCACCGCCTGCTTTCCGATGTCTACCGTTTTTTGAGCCGATTTGTCGGTAAAGGCGTGCAAGGTGGCGGCATCGTCGATCGCCGACTGCACGATCCGGTCTGCCTTTGCAGGCAGCGTTTGCAAGGCGGCCAGCACGGCCCGGTTGGCTTCGGCCTGGAAATGGACGACATTGGCGATCTCGTTGGCGACATAGCTGACCAGTCCGGCGGCATGTGTGTAGGCAAGGTCCATGGCGCGGTTCATCTCATCGGCAATTGCGTTCATGTCTACAGCGATCGCATAGCAGACTTGGGCCAGTTCGGCTTCGACCATGGCGATCAGTTTTGCTCTTTGCGCTTTTCGATCGGCCATGTCGGCGGCGTAACCGGCAGCCGCATCCGCTGCGTGCTTATGTACTTTCAAGACTTCTTCTACGATGCGGGTGGCAACGCCGGTCGTGCGGTCCAGCACGTCCACGCAGGCCTCCGCCTCGCCCTGGCCGATCTGGCGCAGTGTCTGCGCCAGCCGATCATAAATGGCGGAAAGGCCGTGCAAAAATCCGGCGCCCTGATCCAGCTTTTCGCCCACGCCGTCGACCAGGGCGGCGGCGCCATTGGCTGCTGCGGTGTTGCCGGCCTGGACCAACCCGGTTTGGACGTAGTTGAGCGTGATCAGGGCTTCGGCCACGATCACGATTAAGCGCGAGGCGATCTTTTCGGATGTGTCGATGCTTTTTCCACCCAACTGGTTCAGCAGCGCGACCGGTCGCGCCAACACCGATCGTGTCTTTTTTAGAGACATGTCCAGCTTGGTAAGAGCCCAGTCAATGCCGTTTTCGATTTTTTCGCGATCCGTGGGGTCCGGCCACAAACGGTTCGCGTAAGGCGTTTTATCCCAGAACAGGGGGACCGGGCAGCATCGGCCGCTTTGGATGTGCATGTGGCTGTCGATGATGATCTGGGGGCCGTTGAGCAGGTTGATGAGGTTCCAGAGCGTGGGGCTGACGGGACAGACGGGCGGCTTCTCGGAGCGGCAGATCTTATCCTCGTCCGTGAATGTCCGTTTCCAACGCTGATCTTTTTCGTACACCCGGACCAACTCGGCTTTCGTTTTTCCGTCTATCTCGCCGGTGGGCGTCTCAAGGATCTCAAAGGCCTTTTGGAAGCGGGCGACGGCGTTGTGGGTGCGCTGGTTCAAGTCACCCGCGATCGGGTCGGCATGGAAGCCCACGCCGCATAAGCGCGCCTGGATGCCGGTGATTTCGTCTTCCGGATCCAAATGCCCGATCATCACATCGACCGCATGGGTGCGGTTGTCGTCCGCGCCATCCGACCGGTCGCTGGGAAGGCCGGGCGGCACTTGGATGGTCAGCTTGGATCGTTCAAGATCGGCCTCGATCGGAAACGTCACCAGGCCTTGGTCGTCGGCGGTCTGCGGGCCAGCGGCATCGAGGCAGCAGACGGCGCCGCTGCAGGGCTCGCCGTTCAGCATGATGCGCAAATGCAGGTTGGCCGCGGGCCGCTTGAGATGAAAGACATGCCGTTGATCCGAAGGCCGGGTGACGGTTTTGCGTTGCGGATCGGGGATCGTGACGGTATCGCCGGGGTACAGCACATCCGGATGCCTGCGTTTTTCGCGCAGTTCTCCATTGCCGGGATGTTCCCAGATTTTTTGAACCGGTACGTTATACCGCCGGGATATCTTGGTCAGCGTGTCGCCTTGCGCTACAGTGTGTTTTTTCATTTTCAGCAATCATCTGCAAAAGTGATGGGTCATGTGGATAGTTGGGCTTAACGCCAGAAATCTGCGTCGATTTCCGGCAACGCCAGATCGTAATTACCTGCTTCGATAGGGTCGAATCGCACGCTGCCATCCGGCCCGGTGACGCCCTGGGTGACTTTCCCATCCGGCCCGGTAGCGCTAACGACCATCCCCTTCGCCGGCAGACCGCTATCATCGAGCAACACGATTTCAATCCAGTGGGTAACCGGGTCGCTGCGCAGCGCGGCCGGGAGAGCCTTTGCCGGGGCGGCGGCCTCGCTCGTCGCGGGGTCTTTTTTGGCCGGCGGCTGGCGTGGTTCAATGCTCTTGAGAGCACTGGCAAGTCGTTGGAGCTGCCCGGATGCTTCGGACAGAACGGGCACTTGGGCGGCGATGGTCTCGGCGCGGCCGGAATGCATCAGGGCGAGCGCCAGGACAAGGGCCGTGACCATGTCGGCGGTGGTGCTTATGCCCAGCTGGCCGCGTTCGCGCGCATGCGTGGCGGCCAAGTGACGCTGAGCGAAATCCTGGACGACCTGCAGGGTCTCAAAATCGGTCAGCAAGGGCGTGAGCATGGCACAGCATGCCAGGACCTGCTCGCGATCGGAATGCAGTGCCGTAGCCACCTTTTCGACCTGCGCATGGAGATGTCCCCGGCCGTCGCCGATGCCGGCCTGCTGCTCGGTTGCAGAGATGCGGACCGGGGCCTGGCCGATGTGCGTCAGCTCTCGGATCAGACCGGGGTGAAAACCGGGAAATGCGGTCACGGCCCGCGCGAGCTGGCCGGGCGCGGCTTCGATCTCTTCGGCCCGGGCCTCGGCAGGCAGATCCTGCAGGCTGGCCAGCCGGTGCTGCTGATCGTTTACCAGCGCATCGAGGTGCTTTGCCAGGGTGCTCAGTTGGGTATCGAGATCCGGGGCAAGCGAAAGCCGCAAGGGAAAGCCGTCGCCTGCAAAGCTGTCCGCTAGCGCGACCGCCACGCCGTGCTTGGGCCGGATCACGATTTTGAAGCCGTGCAGCGCCAGTTCCCGCGCAACAGCCCCCACCACCGCTTCATCGTTCATGCGATGAACCGAATACCCCTGCCGGCCATCATCGCTCAGGTAACGGCGCAGCCCGGTGAGGGTTTCCTCGGGGGCATAGGCGATGCATTCGCAGAGCCACTGCTCGGCTTCTTCTTCGTGAAAAAACTGCATGCAGGGCACGTCGAAAATATCATCATGGCACCAGCGCGCGTCCTGCACGTAGTACTGGCAGTGATGGTCCTCGAGCCCGATCGTATGGGAGAGAAAGTAGGGACTGTATCTGCTCATATACCTGTACACCTGTCCGAGGAGCGCCCGGACAAGAGGCGGCACCGCAGCTTTGGGTTTGTTGCCTTCCGGGTAAACGCCCGGGGCTTATGTGTGTCGTACTCGGATGTCGAAGCCTTGCCCGTCGAGCGTCGCAGTGGCTCGAACGGCCGGCGGCGTTTCGGCGAGAATAGCGCGCCCAATGGGAAACCAGAAAATAACAGGACGGAAGCGCGCAAGATGCGTTTCTTCTATGCTGTCTTCTACCGTTTGTGTTTCCAACCGTCTTTCAGTGGTAGTAAAAACGACCGAACCACGCCGCTCGAAGCGGGTATGCTTTTCTTCAACTGTATGAAAGGGGCGATCAGATAGTATTTCGTACGAAGCCTGCTTAATTGAAGCTGATGGCTGTGTAGGAGACAATGGGCAACTTGTCAAGGCAAATTTCAGACGCAGCGATCGCATTCGCAAGATGGGCGATCAGGGCAAATAGCCTACCGATCACTTCAGGTGATCGGACATGAGGCTGTCGAAAACGCTGTCCGATTCGTCTTTTACGCGCTGCTGGAGTCTTTCGAACCCTGCCATCAGCTTTTCCCCAAAGGATGTCAGGCGCGAGCCGTTGCCCTCCCGGACAACCAGCGGCTTTCCGATGCGTTGTTCCGAGGCGCGAATGCGCATCCACACCGAACGGTAACTCATCTTCAAAGCTTTTGCGGCGGCGTGCATGGAGCCGGTCTGGCGTACGGTTTGCAGAATGCGGTAACGGCCAAGACCGAAGACAACATGACCCTGATCGTCTTCAATCCAGATTTTCGAGCGGATACAAAAGGGGGTGCGCTGAGTCGGCACGATCGGGTCCTCCCGGCATGAGTCGGTTCAATTTCCTTCAAATACCCATCGCTCATTTTTTGCAAGAATAAATTGAAGTGTCATTTCGGGTTAACCAGAGTTGGTATTCAACCCTCAAAAGAAAAATAATCTCACAATACTCTTTAATGGCTGTATCAATATTGACATAACAAGCCGAGTTCAGATACACAACGCCTTCATGATGGTCGCAATCTGGCTGTGCGGCGAATGGATATCTCACCTTTAATCTGTGGTCATGTCGCCGCATAACCATTGCAAGCGATCAGCCCGGTTCCAATGTGGAAAGAGACTATGAAAGCAATTCCTGTTAAGCATGCCGTAGGCATGATTCTAAGCCATGACGTGACCCGCATTGTGACAGGCGGCGAGAAAGGACCGGCTTTTCGAAAAGGCCACACCATTCAGGCGGCCGATGTCCCGGCCTTTCTCGATATTGGTAAACAGCACGTCTTTGTGACCGACCTGCCGCCGGGCATGTTCCACGAGGACCAAGCCGCCGAGCGCCTGGCACGGGCCGTGGCCGGGCCGGGACTGGACGTGACCGAACCCTGCGAAGGGCGCGTCAATCTGGTCGCACGCCACACCGGTTTGCTGAAGATCGACGTGGCGGTCCTGCACCAACTCAACGCCTTCGAAGAGATCGTCGTGTCGACCCTGCATACCAACCATCAGGCGCTCGCCGGGCGGCCGGTAGCCGGTCTGCGCATTGTTCCCCTGGCGGTTGCGGCCGAAAAGATTGCGGCTGCCGAAGCATTCTGCCGACAGGCTTTTCCCCTGATTCAGATCAAACCGTTTCACGCCCTTTCGGTTGGCATGGTGACCACCGGCAGCGAGATCTACAACGGCCGCATCGCGGACACGTTCGGCCCGGTGGTGCGCAAGAAATTCGAGTCCCTGGGCAGTCGTATCCTGCGCCAGATTATGGTCTCCGACGTGGCGAGTATGACCGCCGATGCCATTCGCACCTTGATCCGGGAGGGGGCGCAGATGATCGTGGTCACCGGCGGCATGTCCGTGGACCCCGACGATCTGACCCCGGCCGCCATCCGCGCTGCGGGCGCGCAGATCGTCACCTACGGCGCGCCCACTTTTCCCGGGGCCATGTTTATGCTGGCTTACATCGGCAATGTGCCGGTGCTCGGCCTGCCCGGATGTGTCATGTACTACAAGACCAGCGTTTTCGACCTTGTGGTGCCGCGCCTGCTGGCCGGCGAGCGTTTACGGCGCGAGGATATCACCGCCCTGGGGCACGGTGGATTTTGCAACGGCTGCGCCGAATGCCGCTACCCTGTCTGCGGCTTCGGCAGTGGATGAGAGTGGGGCAAAGGGCCCTTTGTTACCGCTGCGGTGAATCCTACCCCTTGCGACACGGTTCGTGCTGCCGCGCCTGTCAGGGGGATTCACCGTACCAGACCACTTGAACGAACCAAACAACCTGCGGGAGAAAGCATGGAAAAGATCTATTCAGTATGCGGCATGTGCACAGTACGTTGTCCTATCATGGCCAGTGTGGAAAACGGTCGGATTCGCTTCCTGCAAGGCAACCCCCATTTCCCGGCCATGGCCGGCAGCCTGTGCCCGCGCGGCGCGGCCGGCACGGCCCTGGTGAATGACGACGAGCGCCCTCAAATGCCCCTGATTCGCGAGGGCGCGCGTGGCGAAGGCCGCTGGCGGCCCGTTTCCTGGGATGAAGCCCTCGATTACGTGGCTGACCGGCTCATGGCGGTGATCGGCACGCATGGCCCACGCGGCGTGGCCCTGTCGGACCGTGGCGGTCCATTCCGGGACATGCATCGCGCCCTGCTGCGCGGCCTTGGCTCGCCCAACTACGTCAATCACGATGCCTCCTGCGCGCGCAACGTGCATCACGCTCATTTATCGCTGACCGGCCTGGGCCGTAAGGATGTGTCTTACGATTACGGCAACGCGCGCCACGTGGTGCTGCAACTGAGAAATATCTTTGAAGCGGTGGACGTGCAGGAGGTCAACACTTTGATGGCCGCCCTGGAAAAAGGCTGCAAGTTGACCGTGATCGATATCCGGGCCACAGTCTCGGCCGCCAAGGCCCAGCAGTTTTTTATGCTGCGGCCGGGCAGCGATTATGCCTTCAACCTGGCGGTGATTCATGTTCTGCTCAAAGAGCGGTTGTACGATGCCGCCTATGCTGCGCGCTGCATTCAAGATATGGGATGGCTGGAGCGGTTCGTAAAACCCTATACGCCCGAGTGGGCCGCTGCCGAGACCGGCATCGCCGAAGACCGTATACGCCGATTCGCGCGCGAACTGGCTGAAGCCGCGCCGAACATCATCTGGCATCCCGGCTGGATGGCGGCCCGCTATCGGCACTCTTTTTACGTGTGCCGCACCATTTACATCATCAATGCCTTGCTGGGGGCAATCGGTACGCAAGGGGGGCTGCCGCTGGTCAACAAGCCGGCAGACGTCGGCCGCAAGGGTCTCAAAACGTTCCTGTCCCTCTATCCGGCCCCTGCCGAGAAGCGCGCCGACGGCGTCGGCTGGCGTTATCCTCATTTCGATAAAGGTCCGGGATTGGCCCACCTGCTCTACAAAGCCATGGAAAGCGACGATCCCTATCCGGTCAAAGCCTACATCGCCTATCGCCATGATCCCTTGATGGGATTCCCCGAGCCCGAGCGGCTGAAGCGCATCTTCGACCGGCTGGATCTTCTGGTGGCCGTGACGTTCAGCTGGTCGGATACGGCCTGGTACGCAGACGTGGTGCTGCCGCTTTCGACCTACCTGGAGCGGGAGAGTATCATCGCCTGCAAGAACGCACTGCAGCCCTACTTTTTCGTGCGGCGCCGCGCCGTGGCGCCTTGCTACGATACGCGCGCCGATTGGCAGATCGTAGGCGGACTGGCACAGCGACTGGGACTGCCCCAACTCGACTTCGATACCATTGAAGACATTTGGCGTTTTCAATTGGAGGGCACCGGCGTTTCCCCGGACGATTTTGCAGCCACCGGCATGGTGCCGTTGGCCCCCGCCAAGATATACCGCGACCGGGACACTATAGCCTTCAAGACCCCCAGCAATAAAATCGAGATGCTTTCGAGCAACCTTGAAAAGCACGGCATCGCTTCCCTTGCCCCCTACGAATCCCCGGCGCGCCCTGGCCAGGGCCAATTCCGCCTGACCTTCGGCCGCTGCGTGCTGCACACCCAGGGGCATACGGTCAACAACACCCTGCTGTTCGAGCAGATGCCCGAGAACGTGCTCTGGATCCATGCCGGGGCGGCCAGGGATTTGGGCATCGCCGACGGCGACCGGGTCGAAGTATCGCAGGACGGCTGCGCCGAAACGATCCGCGCCAAGGTGACCGATGCCATCCACCCCGAAGCGGTCTTCGTTGTGCACGGCTTCGGTCATACCCTGCCGGTGGAAAGCCGTGCGCTGGGCAAGGGCCTTGCTGACAACAAGTTCATGCCGGGAGGTCTCGATATCTGGGATCCGGCCGGTGGCGCCATTGCGTATCAGGAGCATTTCGTGACCGTGCGCAAGTGTCGCTAGACAGATATTTTCGCAATACATTTCATTTGCAGAGCGAACCTCTTGTTCGCCCTGCGGTTTCTGCACCGAACCATTGCACGCAAAAGTGCAAAGATCCAAAACACCCGTCATATGCGAGCGCTATGATGATGGGGTGAAAAAGGGAGTATAAGAGAACATGGCTGAAAACGAGCTGATGATCAACGGTCACACGGTCGGGTTTACGCCGGGCCAGACCATTTTGGAGGCCGCCCAGGCCGTTGATATATGGATTCCTACCCTGTGCCACCTGAAGGGGGCCACCCCGACCGGCGCCTGTCGCATCTGTCTGGTGGAGGTGGCGGGTGCACGCGCCCTGCAGCCGGCCTGTGCAACGCCCGCCGTTGCCGGCATGCGCGTGCGCACCGAATCCGAAAAAGTCGTTGAAGCCCGGCGCCTGGTGCTGGAACTGCTGCTGGCTTCGGGCAACCACAACTGTGCCGTGCACAACGATAATGGCCAGAGCTGGACCGATTTTCAGCTGGACGTTCAGCGACACGACGGTTCAAACGATCTATGTCCGGTCTGGGGCGAATGCCGGCTGCAGGATTTGGCTTTCCGCTATCAGGTCACGTCCGGTCGCTTCAAACCCGAACCGGGCGCCTATCCGACCGAAATGGCCAACCCGCTGATCGTGCGCGATTTTTCGCGCTGCATCCTGTGCGGGCGTTGCGTGCAGGCCTGCAATGAGGTGCAGGTCAACCGCGCCATCAGCCACGGTTACCGGGGCACCCGGAGCAAGATCGTGGCCGCCGGCGACCGCACCCTGGCCGAGTCGGAATGCGTCTTTTGCGGCGAGTGCATCCAGGCCTGCCCGGTGGGCGCCCTGGTTGAAAAAAAGTCGCGCTACCAGTGGCGGCCCTGGCAAGAGACCACCGTGCGCACCACCTGTCCTTACTGCGGCGTGGGCTGCCAACAGCTGTTGCATGTGCAGGATGGACGCATCGTCAAGGTGACCGGGGTGGAGAAGGCTGAGCCCAACCAGGGGCGCTTGTGCGTCAAGGGTCGCTTCGGCTACGACTTCATTTACTCCGAAGAGCGTCTGAAAACCCCTTTGATCCGTGAAAAGGACGGCTTCCGCGAAGCTTCCTGGGACGAGGCGCTGGATTTGGTGGCAACCAAACTCAAGCAGATCATTGCCGAAAGCGGGCCCGGCGCCCTGGCGGGTGTGAGCTGCGCGCGCAGCATCAACGAAGACTCCTACAACATGCAGAAGCTCTTCCGCGCGGCCCTCAAAACCAACAACATCGACCACTGTGCCCGCACTTGACATGCGCCTACAGTCGCCGGACTGGCGACTACGTTTGGTTCAGGGGCGATGACCAACTCGTTCAACGAATTGGCGCGGGCCAAAATGATTATGGTGATCGGTTCGAACATGACCGAAGCCCACCCGGTAGCGGCCACCTTTGTCAAGAATGCCGTTTTGAAGGGGGCGCCGCTGATCGTGGTTGACCCGCGCCGCCATGCGTTGGCCGCGCTGGCCGCACTGCACGTGCCCATCCGCGTGGGCAGCGACATCGCCTTTCTCAATGCGCTGATGCATGTGCTCATCGCTGAAGGATGGTACGACAAGGCGTTCGTCCAATCCTGCACGGTGGGCTTTGAAAAACTGGCCGCCACGGTGGCGCGTTATACGCCCGAGTATGCGGCCGACATCTGCGGGGTTCCGGCGGCGATGATTCGCGATACGGCCCGGCGCATCTCGTCGGTCAAGCCGATGATGCTATGTTATACGTTGGGCATCACCGAGCACACCTGCGGCACGCACAACGTGATGAGCGTGGCCAACCTGCAGATGCTGCTGGGCAACATGGGGGTCGAGTGCGGCGGCGTCAATCCGTTGCGCGGCCAGAACAACGTGCAGGGCGCCTGCGACATGGGTGCCTTGCCCAATGTCTTTCCAGGCTACCAGCGGGTCGGCGACGCGGCCGCGCGCGAGAAATTCGAACGTGCCTGGGGCGTGAACGATTTACCGCATGCCAACGGTCTGATGATCCCCGAGATGATGGAAGGATTGGTCAGCGGCAAAGTGCGCGGGTTTTACATCTTCGGCGAGAATCTGGCCAATACCGAGCCAGATATCCGCAAGGTCGAACACGAATTGGCCGCAGCCGAGTTTCTGGTGGTCCAGGACATTTTTCCCAACGAGACCACCCGTTTTGCGCACGTGGTGCTGCCCGCGGCCGCCTGGAGCGAAAACGACGGCACCTTCACCAACAGCGAGCGGCGCGTCAGCCGGGTGCGCACAGCCAGCCCGGCGCCGGGCGAGGCCAGGCCCAACTGGTGGATCTTCAAACAGGTCGCCGCCCGGTTCGGCCAAACGTGGGCCGCGGACAGCGCCCGCGAGATCTGGGATGACGAGGTCTCTGTGCTGGCCCCGCAACTGTGCGGCATCAAGTACCATCGCCTGGAAGGCGACGGGCTGCAGTGGCCCTGCCCGGACGAAGCCCACCCGGGCACCTGTTATCTGCACAGGGACGGTCACTTCACCTGCGGCCTGGGTGTTTTTTCACCGGCCGAGTGGACCCCGCCGGCCGAAGTGCCCGACGAACAATATCCCCTGGTGCTCAGCACCGGCCGGCGTCTGACCCATTACCACACCCGCACTCAGACAGGCCGCTGTGAAGGGCTCAATGACATCCTGGGAGAAGAAACCGCCGATATCTCCCCGGCAGACGCGGCGCGGCTGGACATTGCGCACGGTGAAACGATCCGCGTCAGTTCCCGGCGCGGCCAAGTCGACGTAAAGGCCAACGTCACCGGCCAGGTGCCCGCCGGCATGGTCTGGATGGCGTTCCACTTCCGCGAGGCCAATGCCAACTGGCTCACCCATGCGGCTTTCGACAACATCACCATGACCGCCGAATACAAGGCCTGTGCCGTGCGGATCGACAAGCCGCGGCCATTTCCGATAAGGTCAAGGTAGTGGGGGTTTTCCCGCTGCAAAGTCATCCTTCGATTACTTATCCGGTGGCGGTGGTCGCCGGCCGGCAAACGCCGGTGGTTCAGCGCTACGTCGCATTTTTGCGATCCGCCCCCGCCAGGGCCATCTTTGAAAAGGCGGGTTTTACGGTGCACTGGTGAACACCTGGGCCTTGACGCCCATCGAAGTCGAAGCGCTGCGATTGAGCCTGTGGGTCTCGGGCTGGGCGGTAGCGGCCAGTCTGCCGTTGGGCATCGCCGTGGCTTGGATACTTTCGCGCTGCGATTTTACCGGCTGCTGGTGCGTGCCCTGCGGCTTTCGTTCGACAGTGTGGACCGCGGGCTGGAAGAGGCCGCGCGCACGCTGGGCGCCGGCCCGCTGCGCGTCTTCTTCGGTGTGACCCTGCCCCTGATTCTTACTCGATGGTCGATGCGGTATACTGCTTGTTTCCCAAGACGAAAATGCCCGGATCGGTCTCGAATCCCAGGCTGGGGTTGTTGCTGAGATAGGACTGGTCGATCAGCAAGTTGCCGCTGCGATCGTTGCTGACAAAAAAGATTGCGCCGCCGCCTTCGTTGGCGGTGTTGTCGGTCAGGCGCGAGCCGCATACCGTCAACGTAAAGGTGTTGCCGTCGTTGTAGATGGCGCCGCCGTTGCCGCCGCCCGGCGTGCCGCTGCGGGCCGGGTTGGCGCCGATGCCGAGGGCCATATTGTAGCTCATCAGGCTGTTGAGCACCGTAAACGACACGCCGATGCTGCTGATGGCGCCGCAATCATCCAGGCCAGCAGCACAAAGCCGGCCACACTTCCGGTGCATCGCATGGTCCTTCCTCCGATCGCTTCCAATTGGACACACTACGAAAACCCAGGTGTCCCTATGTAAGGTTGTGCGTATTGGCAAGCATTATTAGTGCCATATTCTACCCCTGCGTTTGCGGCGAATCGAACCCGAAAGGCAGTCGCATAGCCCCGTTTCTGCACAGGTGTGATCAAGCGCGTCCAACTCTTGCGCGCACACCTCTAAAAGTACGTTTTTGAGCTGTAAACCGGTTGAAATAGACCTTGAAATAAAATACAATTCATTAAATGAATTTGAAATTCAATGATGCTGCCCATGCTTCAGCTGCGGCCCCCGGATTGTCTCCCGGGCAGCGTTGAAACCATGACGCAGGTTTACCAGAACCGTCAAGGAGGAAAGGCTGAATGAACGAACCCAGTGTCAATTACGATGTATTAAGCCCGGTTAAATTCCTGACGCGCACCGCCGCGGTATATCCGGAAAAAGTCGCTGTGGTCCATGGCAGCACCCGCTATACCTATCTGGAATTATTTCAAAGGGTCAATCGCCTTGCCGACGCGCTGCGCAAAAAGGGTATCGGGAAAGGCGATAAAGTCGCTTTTCTTTGCCCGAACACGCCTCCCATGCTTGAAGCCCATTATGCCGTTCCCATGCTGGGTGCAGCCCTGGTCAGCATCAACATCCGCTTGTCCGCCAACGAAGTGGCCTACATCATCAACCATTCCGATGCAGCGGCCTTGTTTGTGGACAACGAATTTGCGGGGGTCGTTCAACCCGTATTGGATCAGCTGGAAAAAGTCAAACTGATCGTCACTATTTGTGACGTCAGCGATGCCCGGCCGTTTGACGGCCCTGACTATGAAACCTTTCTGACCACAGGCGCTCCCGATCCCGTGCCCATTGCCGTCGACAATGAGCGCGACGTGGCCACCATCAACTACACCAGCGGCACCACCGGCCTTCCCAAAGGGGTGATGTATCACCACCGGGGCGCCTATTTGAATGCCCTGGGCGAGATTATCGAGGCGCAGCTCGATGCCAATTCGGTTTATCTTTGGACATTGCCGATGTTTCATTGCAATGGCTGGTGCTTCACCTGGGCCGTCACCGCCATCGGCGGCACGCATGTCTGCTTGCGGGCCGTGTTGCCTGAGGCCGTGTTCCGGCTGATCGAGACCGAGCAGGTCACGCATATGTGCGCCGCGCCGACCGTGCTGGTGATGATGTCCAACTATCCGGGCGCCAAGGATTTGAAAATCAAGGGCACTCTGCGCATCATGACGGCCGGCGCGCCACCGGCCCCCAGGATTATCGAAAACGTCGAAGCCCTGGGGGCGGTCATCACGCATACCTATGGATTGACCGAGGTGTTCGGCCCCCACAGCGTGTGCGCCTGGAAACCGCAATGGGATTCCCTGCCCACGGAAGAGCGCGCCAAATTCAAATCGCGCCAGGGCGTTCCCTATGTCACCACGCAGTACATGGATGTTGTCGACCCGGTCACCATGCAGCCGGTGCCGCGCGACGGCCAGACCATCGGCGAAATCGTCATGCGCGGCAACAATGTCATGCTCGGCTACTACAAAGATCCCAAGGCCACGGAGGTCGCCTTTGCCGGAGGGTGGTTCCACAGCGGCGATCTGGCCGTCATGCATCCCGACGCGTATGTCCAGATCATGGATCGCAAAAAGGACATCATCATCAGCGGCGGCGAGAACATCTCCACCGTTGAAATCGAGAATGTGATTTTCAAGCACCCCGATGTGCTGGAAGTCGCCGTCATCCCCGTTCCGGATGAGAAGTGGGGCGAGGTGCCCAAAGCCTTTGTGGTGGCCAAACAGGGCAAGAATCCCACGGCCGAAAGCATCATCGATTTCTGCAAGCAGCACTTGGCCCGGTTCAAGGCGCCCAAAATTGTCGAATTCTCTGCGCTGCCCAAAACCGCCACCGGCAAGATTCAGAAATTCAAACTACGCGAAAAAGAGTGGCAGGGCCGTGAGCGCAAGGTCAACTGATCTATATTGATATACGGGTCTGCATTCATCGGTTAGCGGGGGCAGGGGCGCCGCCGGGCGCCCCGCCAAAACCATGGGAATCAGGCCCAGGCTGATGGATCGGTCAGGCGTGACTTCGCCCGGACCGGACATCAATGCAGAATCTGGCTCAAGAACAGCTTCGTGCGTTCGTTCTGAGGGTTGGAGAAAAATTCGTCAGGCGTATTTTCTTCCAGGATTTGGCCGTGGTCCATGAACAGCACGCGATGGGCCACACTTCTGGCAAAGCCCATCTCGTGCGACACGACGATCATGGTCATCCCTTCATGCGCCAGTTCGATCATGGCATCGAGGACCTCTTTGACCATTTCGGGATCCAGGGCACTGGTCGGTTCATCAAAAAGCATCACCTTCGGCTTCATGCACAAACTACGCGCGATGGCCACCCGCTGCTGCTGGCCTCCGGATAGCTGGCCGGGGTATTTGTGGGCCTGTTCGGCGATGTGCACCTTTTCCAGATAATACAAGGCTGTTTGTTCCGCCACGGTGCGCGGAAATTTACGCACCCAGATAGGCCCCAGAGAGAGGTTCTCCAGAACCGTCAGGTGCGGAAACAAATTGAAGTGTTGGAACACCATCCCCACTTCTGCTCGGATCTTTTCGATTTTTTTGATATCATTGGTGAGTTCGATGTTATCGACAATGATCTTGCCGCGCTGATGCTCCTCAAGTCGATTGATGCAGCGGATCATCGTCGATTTGCCGGATCCCGAAGGCCCACAGACGACGATTCGCTCCCCGCGATCGACGCTGAGATTGATGTCCTTGAGAACATGGAAATCACCGAACCATTTGTGCACGCCGATCAGTTTAATGATCGGCTCGTTTTCCGGTGCTGTCGTGGGCGATTCTTTGGTAGGATCGGTCATGAACGCAAATCCCTCTCTTTCAGGCCTTGAGCTCTTTTTCAAGGTGCCGGCTGAAATTGGACATGGAAAAACAACCCAGGAAGTACAATACCGCGATAAAAAGATAGGCTTCGGCGCTGAACCTTATCCATGCCGGATTCGAAAGGGTCACCTGGGTTGTCTTGAGCAGATCGAACAACCCGATGATCACCACCAGGGAGGTGTCCTTAAAAGCTGAAATCAGAATACTCACCGTGGGCGGGATCACGATCTTGAGCGCCTGGGGCAGGATAATCAGGCGCATCTTTTGTGAATAGTTCAGCCCGAGTGATTCGGCAGCCTCGTACTGACCTCTTGGTATGGCCTGCAGCCCACCGCGAACCACTTCGGCAATATAGGCGGCGGTGAACAGGATGATGGCGGCCTGCGCGCGGAGTATTTTGTTGATCGTGACACCTTCGGGCAGAAACAGCGGGAACATGACCGACGCCATGAACAGCATACTGATCAAAGGTACGCCGCGGATCAGTTCGATATAGATCACACATACGGTTTTGATGGCGGGCAACCTGGAACGGCGTCCAAGAGCCAACAGCACGCCCAGCGGATAAGCGGCGGTGAGGCCGAACAAGGCAAGCAGCAGGGTCAGCGAAATGCCGCCCCATTGGTCGGTTTCCACCTCCGCCAGTCCAAGCACACCCCCATGCATGAGGATTCCCATAACCACCAAACCTGCCGCCCAAACGACCCCAAGTCTGCGGTTCCAACGGCCGGTATCGCGGCTGTAAAAAAACAGGCCTATCAGAATGAGAACCGCCATGGCGGGCCGCCACTGCAGAAGATAAGGATAAAAACCGAACAGGATGAAACGCAGGTTCTGGCTGACGACCGACCAGCAGGCGCCGTCGCCGGCTCGGCAAACATCGGCATCGGAAAACCAATAGCTGTCGATGAAAGCCCATCGAATCAGCGGCGGGGCCATCTTGTACAAGCAGAACAGGATGAACAGGGTTAATAAAGAATTGAACGGTCCTTTGAATAGATTGGCACGAAGCCAGCCCAGCGGCCCTGCCGAACTGACGGGCGGCTTGAGATCTTCGACGGCCGATGCCGGAATGGGCGTGCGCATACGATTACCTCTCCACCAAGGCCTTATTTTTATTGTACCAGTTCATGAAAGCAGAGGTGAGCAGGCTGAGAATCAGATAAACCACCATGATGATCAGCACCCCTTCGATGGCCTGTCCGGTTTGGTTGATGGTGGTATTGGCGACCGATACAAAGTCCGGATAGCCGATCGCGACGGCAAGCGAGCTGTTCTTGGTTAAATTGAGCATCTGACTGGTGAGCGGCGGAATGATGATACGCATCGCCTGGGGCAGGATGATCAACGACAGCACGAGATTGGATTTCAGGCCCAGACTCATGGCCGCCTCGCTCTGGCCTATGGAAATAGCCTGAATGCCCGCCCGGACGATTTCCGCCACAAAGGCAGAGGTGTACAGCACCAGACCTATCAGCAGTGCTCCGAATTCCGGGCTCAGCGAAAAGCCGCCTTGAAAATTAAAACCCGTCAGATGCGGAATGCTCATAGCAGTGGGAGCGCCGGCCAGCGACCAGGCCAGTAGAGGAAAGCCGACCAGCAGGACTGCCGATACCGGCCAGAACGGAAAAATCTGTCCGGTCTGATCCTGGCGTTTCCGGGCCCAGCGGCGCAGCAGAAAGCACACCAAAGCTGCGCCACCGAAGGCCGCCGCTGCCCATCCAAAGGCGCAGTGACCCACGGGCACCGGAAAATAGAATCCGCGATTGCTGAAGAACACGCCGGGCAGGGGAGAAAAGGATTGGCGCGGTGAAGGCAGCAAATCGTTGAATAGGGAATACCAGAAAAAGAGCTGGAGCAGAACCGGAATGTTTTGCAGAACCTCGATGTAACCGGTAGCCAGTTTGGATACCAGCCAGTTGCTGGAAAGACGGGCGATGCCGATCACGACTCCCAAGAGCAGCGTGAGGAGTATGCCGATGAAGGCCACATTCAAAGTATTCAGCAAGCCGACCAGCAGGGCGTGCGCGTAGGAATTGGCCGCCGAATAGGGGATTAACGCTTCGCCGATGCCGAAGCCGGCTTCGCGGCCTAAAAACCCGAATCCCGTGGAAATGGCCTGGCGGCGAAGGTTGGCCTGCGTGTTGGCGAATATATAGTAGCCGGCGGCGAATACCAGACACAAAATCAGCGCCTGAAAGACGATGGCCCGCTTGCCGGGGTCATGCCAGAACGGAACTTCCTGCGAGATCTCCGGCCCGTCTGTGTGATTCTGTGCAGTCGACATCCGTTCCTGCTCCACAATTGTCGATCAGCTTGCGGACCCCACTTATTTGAAAGGCGGTGAATACATCAGACCGCCGTCTTTCCATTGTGCATTAAGGCCGCGAGGAAGCTTCAGCGATGTGTTTTTGCCGACATTGCGTTCGAAGACCTCCCCATAGTTGCCTACGTATTTTACAATGTTGTAGGCCCACTTCTCATCCAGGCCCAAAGCCTTTCCATTGCCCGGCGTGACGCCCAAAAAGCGCTTTATGTTGGGATCATTGCTTTTCAGCATTTCATCGAGGTTTTTCGAGTTGATTCCCAAGTCTTCCGCAGCGATCATCGCCAACACAGCAAAATCGACGATGTCGCGCCACTGGTCGTCGCCATGCCGTACTGCAGGAGACAACGGTTCTTTGGAGATGATTTCCGGCAGGATGACATAATCATCCGGGTTGGGGGCCACGGCACGGACGGACGCCAATTGGGAAGCATCCGAGGTGAGGCAGTCACAGCGGCCGGCAAAAAATGCCTTGTTGAGCTCGGTGGCCTGTTCAATCACGACCGGCTTCATGGATATTTTGTAGGTGCGGAAATAATCCGATACATTTTGTTCGGTGGTGGTGCCCGGCAGCACGCAGATGGTGGCCCCGTCCAGTTCTTTGGCCTGCTTGACGCCCAGCTTCTTAGGAACCATGAACCCCTGGCCATCATAGTAGTTGGTGGCGACAAAAGTGAGCCCCAATTCGGTTTCGCGGGTCAGGGTGCGGGTGGCATTGCGGCACAGCACGTCGATTTCTTTGGATTGCAAGGCCGTGAAGCGGGTTTGCGTGGTGAGCGTTATGAATTTGATCTTGTCCGGGCTGCCAAAGACGGCCGTTGCAACGGCCCGTCCGGTGTCCACGTCCAGGCCGCGCCATACGCCTTTTTCATCCGGCATTCCGAAACCAAAAAGGGAGCTGTGAACCCCTACGATCAGATGCCCCCGCCCCTTGACGGCATCGAGTGTCTCACCGGCCCCGGCAATCAGGGGCAACATCATGAAAATGGCAGCCAACAAAACGATTATCGCGGTTCTTGTAAGCTTCATGCGTCCTTCTCCTTGCATTCAGGTTTGTGGTTCAAGGGGATCGCCCCATGAGTTCCGCCTTATGCCGCATTTCCTTGCTGTGCTGCCAAGCGACTTGCGCACTATAGGCAAATGCACAACGGCATCATTGAACTCAGGGGATTGCTTATTAAGTAAAAGGAGAATAATGCACTGAATCTATCGGGATCACAGAGGTGTATCTTCTTGCAAATAAAATATCCTCCGGCGATTGTTCTGTCAAGAAATCAACTTTAGTGGTCTTTTCATTCACCCTCACCGGGAATCAGCGCCGATGATCGACCCAAGCGCGCACGCAGCCGGGCCGCAATGGCGGCCGAGCGCTCTTGCAGCGATGCCGTCAGGGCATAAAGAACCGGGACCACGACCAGGGTCAGCACCGTCGACACCAGCAGGCCGAAGATGACCACTATCGACATCGAGCGCCACCATTGGGTAGACTCGCTGACCCAGGAAATCTCCCAGGTGTGAAAATCGTAGCTCACCCCCAGGACCATGGGAATCAAGCCCAGGGTGGTGGTGATCGCCGTCAGCATGACCGGCCGCAGGCGCGTGGCACCCGCTGCGATCACGGCGTCGGCCAGTGGCATGCCGCGCGTGACCAGCTTGTTGGTGTAATCGATGAGCACGATGGCGTTGTTGACCACCACGCCGGCCAGTGAAATGATCCCCACGCCGCTCATGATGATGCCGAACGGCGATTGAATCACAAACAACCCCAAAAACGCCCCGCCCAGCGACAGCAGCACCGAGGTCAGAATGATCAATGGCTGGGCGATGGAGTTGAAAAGCGTCACCAGGATCAGAAAAATCAACAACACCGAAATGGCGAAGGCCCACGACAGGAACTCCTGGGACTCCTGCTGAAACTCGTTTTCGCCAGTGAACTTAACATGGTAGCCGGGTGGCAGGCTGAATGCCGCCAGCATCTTTTCGGCGTGGGCGCGCGCCACGGCACCGGGCACACGCTTTTCATCCACATTGGCTTTGACGGTGACCACCCGTTCATGGTTGATGCGCACGATGTCGCCGATGCTGCCGCCGAATTCTATGCGCGCCAGGGTGGTCAGCGGCAACATCGGGCCGGCCGGGGTGGGGATCATCAGTTTGTGCAGCACATCCGTGACGCGCCGGTCGGCATCGTTGAGCGTTACCGTGACATCGTAATCCTCATCGCCTTCATAATAGGTGGTGATGTCCAGGCCGTTGTAGGCGGTCTTCAAGGCGGCCCCGATTGTGCCGCTGGTCAGCCCGAAAAGAGCCGCACGCTGCCGGTCGATGCGCACCAGCACCGACGGCAGACCGGCCACATAGTCATCGCGCACGTCAAAGACATGCGGGAGCTTTTCCACTACCGCGCGCACCTGCTCGGCCAGCGCCCCCAGAATGCGGAAATCTTCGCCGGCAATTTCGATGTTGATCGGCGCGCCGGTGGGCGGCCCTTCTTCCTGCTCATCGACCGTGATGCGCCCCCCGGGAATCGCGGACATCCGCTGCCGCAGCGTCTCGATATCAATGGCTGTCGGCTTCCGTCGTTCGTGGAAATCGACAAACTGCACGCCAATGTGGTTGGGCAGGTTGCTGTCGAACGAAAAACCGCTGCCGCCCTGCACAGCCCGGGTATACACATGCTCGACATTGTTCAGATCTCCGGGCCCCTCGAACGCCGTACCGTCCGCCTTGGTGTGCTGCTGCGGCCGGTACGCCGCGGCATAGCCGTCGACCGCATAGACATCCTCTATGCCCAGGACGGCCAGTTCGGCCCAGCGCAGGACGCTGTCCACATAGTCAAGATCTGCGCCCTCGGGCGGATCGATGTTGATATAGACATTTTTAGGATCGACGGCCGGAAAAAACTCGACCGGCCGCTCCAGCCCCACCGAAAGCAACCACACCTGCCCCATGATGATCAGCAATGCAAAAGAGGTCACCAGAACCAGGGGCTTGTGCGCCAGGCAGAACCGCAGCACGCGCGCGTAGTGGGTCAAAATTCGCCCCTGAATGCGGATGGGCTGCTCGCCGCCCACCGCGACCGACTCAGCCCCATCCGCATGCGCCGCCGGTACCGGACCGCCATCCTTCAGGCGCATGAAGATCGCGCACAAAGCCGGGTTGATCACCAGCGCCACCAGCAGGCTGGCGCTCAGGGTGACCACCAGCGTGATAGGCAAAAACTTCATGAACTCGCCCATCAGGCCAGGCCAGAAAATCATGGGGAAAAAGGCCGCCACGGTTGTGAGTGTGGAGCCGATCACCGGCCAGGCCACTTCGCTGGTGGCGCGCATGGCCGCCGGAATGCGGGGCACCCCCTGCTCCATGTAGCGGTAAATATTCTCGACGATCACGATGGCGTTGTCCACCAGCATGCCCAGGGCCAAAGTCAGCGAAAAAAGCACCACCATGTTCAGCGTGATCCCCATTGCATGCAGGGTTGCAAACGAGATCAGCATCGAAAAGGGTATCGCCAGGCAGACCATCACCGCATTGCGCAGGCCCAGCGAGAAAAGCAGCACCACCATGACCAGCAGCAGGCCCGAAATGATGTTGTTCTCCAGGTCGGCCACCATGTTGCGGATCTCCTTGGAGCGGTCCATCAGCTTGGTGATGCGGGTGCCGGCCGGCCAGCCTTGCGCGACGCGCGCAATCGTTTGTTCGATATTTTCGGTGATTGCGATAATGTTCTCGCCGATACGTTTTTTGACCGAGATGTTGACCGCGTCCATACCGTCCAGGCGCGAGCGGCTGGTTTCGTCCTTGACGCTGTCGAGCACCTTGGCCACATCCTTCAGGTAAACCGGCCGGCCATCGTGCGTGGCCACGATCAGGCCCAGGATCTCATCGGGTGTTTCGAACTCGCCCGGCACGCGCAATTGAAAACGGCCCTGGCCCAGGGTGAGCGCGCCGCCAGACGTGTTCTGGTTCTCACTGGGCACGACCTGCTGAAAAGCCGTGATCGGGATGCGGTAGTACGCCAGTTTGTCCGTATCGACCTCAATGCGGATCTCACGCTCGTGGCCGCCGGTCACCTCGGCCTCGAGCACCCCCGGTATCGCCTCGATGTCGTCCTTGAGATCGTCGGCAATTTCCCTCAGCACGCGCGGTCCGCTCGGGCCGGACAGCGAAAAAACAATGATCGGCATTTCCGAGAAATTCACTTCGAAAACCGACGGCTCGTTCTCCAGGTCGTTGGGCAGGTCGGGGCGGGCTTCGTCCACCTTGTCCTTGACCCTGGGCAGCACATCCTCGATGTTGGTTCCCGGAATGAATTCAATATCGATCTGCGACATGCCCTCGGCGCTGACCGACTTGATCTTCTTGACGCGGTCCAGCCCCTTGAGCTTTTTTTCGATGTTGATGGTGATGCCGGTTTCGATATCCGAAGCGGACACCCCGCGGTAGGTGGTTTGCACGAACACGTGCGGAATGGTGATGTCCGGCGAACTTTCGCGCGGCAGGGCGATATAGCTGGCCGTTCCGATGATGGCGATGATGATGCAGAACACGACCACGCTGAGGCGGTTTTTGACCGCGGCATCCGAAACGATCATTGGACCAGCTCCTCCATCGAGCGCACCGTGCGCGCGACCGTCACGGCCGCGCCGTCCTCGAGGCCGCGCTGGCCGACCACCACCACCTTTTCACCGGCGACAAGCCCCTTGCGCACCAGCATCCGCCAGCCATCCTGAAAACCGATCTCCACCGGCCGCAATCGCGCCGTCAGGCTATCGTCGATCACATACACCGCCTGCAGGTCGGTTTTGCCCACCAGGGCATACAGCGGCACGGCCAGTCCGTCGGTCACCTCGTTTTTGACGATATGCACGCGGGTAAACATATCCGGCAAAATGGCATGCGTCGGATTGTCCACCGCGATTTCCAGGTTGTACAGGCGTGCGGCGCTTTCGCTGCTTTTCTGCAGGTAGTGGCGCGTGCCTTCGAACACCTTGCCGCCCAGCGCATCGACGGTCAGGCTGAACCGCTGCAGGCGCCGCACCGCGTCCACGTCCGATTCGGGAATGCCCACCTCGATCTTCACGCGGTCGAGCTGCAGAATCTGCGCCACCGGCGTGGCCACATCCATGAACTGGCCGGGCTCCACGTACATACGATCGACCACGCCGTCCATGGGCGCGCGGATCGCACAGCGCGCCAAGGCCAGGGCGGCATTGTCCATGGCCGCCTTGCTCGTGGCCGCGCTGCCTTCAATTTCGTCGAGCTGCGCCCGGGTGGCCACCTTGTCTTCGAAAAGGCTCTGCAGGCGTCGCTCATTGGCAGCCGCAACCGTGTAGGCGGCCCTGGCCGAAGCGTGCGCATTGACATAGTCGCGTGCATCGATCCGGGCCAGCAGGTCGCCCTTTTTGACCCGCGCGCCCTCCGCAACGCATTTTTCGATAATGATCCCTTTGACTTCGGCGACCACCTTCAGGGAAACCCACGGCTTGACATGCCCCGGCAGATCGATCTTGTCGCGCAAGCGGTCGGCCAAAACCTCCATCGCAATCACGTTGGCCGGCGGCTTGGTCTTGCCCATCTCGGTGCTGTTCTTGGCCTTGAGATCCTCACTTTGTCCTCGGATCAGGCCGGTCAGCAAAACGACCGCCGCGACCAGCACCAGAATCACGATCAGCGGCGCGCGACCGCGCAGCCGCTGCAAAAGCGTGGGCGGTGGATTGTCGATCCCGCGCGTGGCATTATTTTCTTCCATGGCAAGCGTTTTTACTCCATTGGGGTGGTGGTGTGCTGAACACGCCGACAAAGCCGGTAAGGTGGCAATGGGCGCGAGATTGCGCCCTAGTGAGCAATCCGGACTCTTAATCGATTGCGCACAGGTCTGTCAATAAAAGGCTGAACCGTGTTCAGGGCAATCGCCTGTAAAAATCAGGCGGCAATAATTTTGAGAAGGTAGCAATGGTAGGGTGGGCACCGCCCACCATTAACTTATGTCGATCGCTTCTGTGATTGGCCGTATTCAACGTTTCATCGCTATGTTCGCTCCGGTGTTTGTTCAATCGCTTGGGTGGAATCAGTGTCGGAAACCGGTGATGTTGTAATAGAGCGGTGGTGGGCAATGCCCACCCTACAGGTGCAAGCCCAGCGATGACACGGTGAAAAGCCATGGTAGACATAATGGTTGACAGCATCCCGGAAGTAACCCCGGGAGTTGGTTCTCTCAAAAGACCCGCAAAAAATTATTCATGGGGCCTCCGACGAGCAAATTTATGGGCCCATTCTCGGCCCCATGAATAATTTTCCGCTAGATAGCGCGGGTAGAACCGACTAAATCATAAAAAAAATACCTGCCATCCTTGAGAGTCGTGGGTTATGCTGGAAGTCAATACAAACACCCAACACAGAGCCAAAATCAAGGAGGCAGGTATGGAACACAATAACATATTTATCGGCATGGATGTC
>LADR01000037.1 GCA_000961655.1 Desulfatitalea sp. BRH_c12 | reverse complement strand
CGCCCCTACAGGTGGGGTTTTGTCTTCCATGCGGAAAATAGAAGATCACGCCGCCAGCAGGTGGGGCATTGTCTTTCATGCGGAGCGATGGGGTCGCGGGTCGAAAATCCCTGGGCGGCCTTGTCTTTACCCGCATTCTTTCGATGCCTGTCATTGCCTCGGGGTTGTCCTGTAGGGGCGACCGGCGGTCGCCCGGCGCGGGTGCAAATTGCCCGCGGCCAGATTAGGGTGGCGCGGGTCCCGTTGCCCCGGGTGCCTTGGTCTTGGGCATTGCACCTTGCCCGTGCCTGCGCGCGGGCGACCGCCGGTCGCCCCTACAGGTGGGGTTTTGTCTTCCATGCGGAAAATAGAAGATCACGCCCCCAGGTGGGGTTTTGTTCTCCATGCGGAAAATAGAAGATCACGCCGCCAGCAGGTGGGGCATTGTCTTTCATGCGGAGCGATGGGGTCGCGGGTCGAAAATCCCTGGGCGGCCTTGTCTTAACCCGCTTCTTTCGATGCCTGTCATTGCCTCGGGGTTGTCCAATGGGGTCGCGGTTTGAAGATCCTTTGGCGCCTTGCCTTCGCGCTGAAAGGCGTGATGGGTCAGGCCTTTGCCCGGAGAACCAGGGGAGGCTTTTTGGCGCGGTGGCGCAGGCGGTTGATGGCGCGCAGGATGCGCTTTTGGCCGAGGATGCGCCTGATGATGCGGTGTTTTTTGGGAAAGTTGATCAGGGCCAGGCCCAGGGCCAGGGTCAGAAGCCCCTGGCCGGGGAGCACCAGCATGGCCAGGCCGGCAATGATGAACAAGATGCCGAAAATGTTTTTGATGAAGATGTAGGGATATTGCCAGTAGGCGGGTTTCGGATTCCTGGGAAACCAGCGTTCCTTGCGGTTCAGATAATCGGCCGGCAGACGAACGATCACGATCGGCACGGCGATCAGCGTGCCGATCCAGAAAAGGGCCGATATCGCCGCCAGTGTGGCGATACTGGCCTGATTGTCCTGCATCCAGGTGGATAAGAGCTCGATGATGACGATACCTCGCGGGTGGCGCAGGTCGCGGCCATCGTGTCATAATGGATGGACCTGCCAAATCTGCCCGGCCTCCGGAATACGGAGACCGGGCAAGCGATCACATTTTTTAAAAATGTAAGAACGCGCCACTCGAAAGCAATCGTCTAGTCACTGAAGTAGCTGCTCTCCATTTCGACCGTCAACGGGTCGCCGTCGGTCAAGCGCTGGACCAGCCCTTTGATCTTGGGCAGCTCGTAGGCGAAAAAGTAGCGCGCGGTGATCATTTTGCCCTGATAAAAGTTCATATCGGCCGGCTTGGGGCCGTTGTCAAGGGCTTTGCGGGCGGCCGTGGCTTGCAGCAGCCACTGCCAGGCAATGGCGATGGTTCCGAACATCTCCAGGTAAAGGGTGGCATCGGCCAGGAAGATTTCCACGCCTTTTTTGCCGATCAGCCCGGCCAATTGCGCGGTGACCTCCTCGAGGGTCTTCAAGGCCGCCTCGAGTTGTTCGGCCAGGGGCGCTACACCCGCCACGGCGCGGGCGGCCGCGACATCCTTGCGCGCCTCTTCGAGGAAAAGGATAAAGGCTTGGCCGTCTTTCATCATGACCTTGCGACCCAGCAGGTCCATGCCCTGTATGCCGGTGGTGCCTTCGTGGATGGGATGGATGCGCGAATCCCGAAAATGCTGTTCGACCGGGAAGTCTTCGCAATACCCATAGCCGCCGAGGCACTGGATGGCCTGGCTGGTGGCCAGGATGCCCATTTCGGACGGATAGCTTTTGGCCATGGGGGTCAACAGGTCCAGCAGCAGCTCATAGCGCGCATGCTCTTCCTTGGGGGCGATATTGAGCATGTCCTCGTAGCGGGAGCACTGCATCAGCAGGCCTTCGCTGCCCTCGACCACGGCGCGCTGGAACAACAGCATGCGGCGCACGTCGGCGTGTTCGATGATCGGCACCTGGGGGGTGTTCATGTCCTTGGCGCCCATCTTGCGGCCCTGCGGACGGGTCTGGCAGTAATCCAGGGCGGCATAATACGCCGCCGAGGCGATAGCGGCCGCACCCAAGCCCACGCCGATGCGCGCTTCGTTCATCATCTGGAACATGTGCATGAGCCCGCGGCCGGCTTCGCCGACCAGAAACCCGCGGCAATCGTCTTTGTCGCCAAAGCTCAGTTCGGTGATCGGCGCGCCGCGATAGCCCATCTTGTGGAATACCTGGGAGACCGTGACATCGTTGGAGATCAGTTTGCCCTTTCCATCGGGCCGTTTTTTGGGCACCAGGAAAAGCGATATGCCCCTGACGCCCTGCGGCGCGCCATCGATGCGGCCGATCAGCATGTGCACCACATTGTCCACACCGTCATGGTCGCCGGCGGAAATGAACACTTTCTGTCCCTTGAGCAGGTAGTAGCCCTGGTCGGTGGGAAAGGCGGTGGTGGCCAGATCGCCGAGGGAGCTGCCGGCCTGCGGCTCGGTCAATGCCATGGTGCCCTGCCATTTGCCGTCCATCATGTTGGGCAGATAGGTGGCTTTCAGCTCGTCCGAGGCAAACAGGTTGATCAGGCGGGCCGCACCGGAGGTCAATCCCGGGTACACGCCGGCCGAATAGTTGGCCGACGATTTGATCAACTGGCAGGCGCAATGCAGCAAACCGGGCAGCTGCTGACCGTCCCACGCCTCGGGAAAGCTGGCGCCGATCCAGCCGCCCTGGCCGAACTCTTTCATAATGGCTCTGACCTGCGGGTGCACCTTGACTTGCCCGTCTTCCAGGTAGGGCGCCTTGCGGTCCATTTCTTCGAACAACGGATAGAGCATTTTCTGCGCCAGCTTCATGGACGCGTCCAGCACCATGTCGAAACCTTTTTGATTGTGCTGGCTGTAATAGGGTGCCTTGGTCAAGGCCACCAGATCGAACACTTCATACATCAGAAATTTCAAATTGCGCATACTGACAAACTTACCGGCCATACGTCGTGCCTCCAGAACATAGATAGTGGTTATGCACTTCGCTCAAATGAGCCAAGTGTTAAGTGTAAAGTTTAAAGTGTAAAGGGTGGCATTCTGTCGATTGATATGCCCACTTCCCCATTGTTGCACGCTTTGACGTGCATCGAAGGGCGCATCAGCTGCCGAAACAGGCTTCGTCCATCTCCACGGCCGCATTGCTCATGGCAGCGATGGATTCCATCTGGCCCAGGGTGCAGGGCAGCACGGTCTGCATGAAAAATTCAGCGGTTTTGACCTGCCCGCGATAAAAGACCTCGTCTTTGCCTTTGGCGCCTTTGGCCAGCTTTTCCGATGCGACGTTGGCACGCCACATCAGCATCCAGCCCATGATGACGTCGCCCATGGATTCCAGGTAGGGGAAAGCGTGGGCGAAAGCCTTCTTGAGGTCGGGCGACATGATGGTTTTGCCCAAACCGTCGGCCACTTGGCCCAGGCGTTGGGCGGCTTTTTCCAGGTTGGGCGCGCACGCGGCCAGGGCCTCGACCGTTTTGGCCTTGGCAGCGGTGTCCTGGACCATTTGCAGGAAATTGCCGAGGGATTTGCCGCCGTCCATGACGATTTTGCGGGCCAGCAAGTCCATGGCCTGAATGCCGTCGGTGCCTTCGTAAATCGAGGCGATCTTGCAATCGCGCAACTGCTGTTCGATCGGATACTCCTTGCAGTAGCCGTAGCCGCCGTAAACCTGCATGGCCTGCACGCACACGGTGAACCCGCGCTGGGCGCAGTACGCCTTGATCAGGGGCGTGAACAGATCGAGCAGGCCTTGATAGCGCAGGCGCTCTTCATCGGTTTTGGCCAACGCCACTTTGGCGATCAAGGTTTCGGTGTAATAGATGAAGCTGCGCATTCCGTCCACGTGCGCTTTCATCCACAACAGCATGCGGCGCACATCCGGGTGTCGGATGATGGGCACCGAGGGCGAGTCTTTGCCGGCGGTCAGATCCTTGCCCTGCATGCGTTCGCGGGCGTAATTCAAGGCGTAGTTGTACGAGACCGAGGCGTGGGTGAAGGCCTGGAAGCCCACGCCCAGACGCGCTTCGTTCATCATGTGGAACATGATTTTCATGCCCTGGTTTTCCTGGCCCAACAGGATTCCCCGGCACTGGCCTTTGCCGCCCAAGGTCATGGTGCAAGTGGCGCTGCCGTGGATGCCCATCTTTTCTTCGATTCCGGTGCAGACGATGTCGTTGCGGTCGCCCAGCGAGCCGTCCGGGTTGACCCAGTATTTGGGCACGAGGAAGATCGAAATGCCCTTGGTGCCTTCCGGTGCGCCTTTCACGCGCGCCAGGACCGGCGAAATAATGTTGTCGCACAGGTCGTGTTCGCCGTTGGTGATGAAAATTTTGGTGCCGCTGATCGCGTAGGTGCCGTCATCGTTTTTGACGGCCTCGGTGGTCAGGGCGCCCACGTCCGATCCGGCTTCCGGTTCGGTCAGCAGCATGCCGCCGGCCCATTTGGCCGTATACAGATTTTTAACGAACAGTTTCTTTTGCTCCGGCGTGCCGAACAATTGGACCATCTTGCCGGTGCCGTGGCCGAAATTGGCGTAGTTGACGCAGCAGTAGTTGCCGCCGACCAGGTATTCGGACGCGGCGCGGGCCACGTTGGGCGGCAAGCCCTGTCCGCCCAGTTCGACCGGCTCGCTGAGGGATGTCCACTCGCCTTCCAGGTAGAGTTTGTGGGCGCGGTGATAACAGGGCGGTACTTTGACGACGCCGTCTTCGAGGGTGACACCGATGCGATCGCCTTCAGCATTGATCGGCAGAAGCTCCTTGAGGGCAAAATTACGGGCTTCGTTGATGATCAGGTCAAACGTTTTGCGGTTGAATTCCTTGTATTTTTCCTCTTTGGTCAATGCTTCCGAATCAAGTTGTTCAAATAGGACGAAATCGATATCCCGCCGATCGGCAATCAGTTGCGCCATGGTGTCAAGCTCCTTTAATAGATAGAATCCGGTTATACTTCTAATAGATAGAATCTGGTTATACTTCGCTCACGTGGATTATTGACGAAGAGTTAAGTGTAAAGTTTAAAGTGTAAAGGGTGGCATTCTGTCTATTTGTATGCTCACCTCCCCATGTTGGACGCTTTTACGTGTATGCTGTTTGTCTCATGACACCCCATAGCCGTGTCTTACTGTAAAATAGCTCTGTCTTTGCGGCGATCGCCATGCGCCCGGCGGGCTGATTGCTGTTCCGGTAACCAGGGACGGGCTGCAAATCTGCTGGGGCAGGTACTTTAGCGAACGCTGCATGCTATCAAATGTTATCAGGTGTTGTAAAGCGCTCTTTAATAGAACGGAATCCGATTTTGTTTCATCGCTGAAATGATCTCTGTCACTGACAAACCATTGACGATGCCGGGTTGTTCGTCTATCTAAGGTCCTACAACAACTCAATTGCCCGTGTCGTTCAGACGGAACGGCCGCAGGAAAGCCATGACATGCGCCTGATTCAAACCAGACCGGTCAAGCCGGACGTCACAATCCGGGTGCCCGGCTCCAAAAGCTATACCCACCGCCTGTTGATTGCGGCGGCTTTGTCCGCTGGGAATTGCCTGATCCGCAATCCGCTGCGCAGCGAAGACACCTTGCTGACGCTGGCGGCTCTGCGGCAGATGGGCATTCGCAGCGAAGATCACCGCGAAGGCATACGCGTGCACGGCGCCGGCGGCCGGCTGCAGGCCTGCGCGGAACCGATTCGCCTGGGCAACTCGGGCACGTCCATGCGCCTGCTCAGCGGTCTGTCCATCCTGGGCCAGGGCGAGTATACGTTCACCGGATCGCCGCGCATGTGCGAGCGGCCCATGCAGGCCCTGCTCGACAGCCTGAACCTGCTTGGCGTGCCGGCCCGTTCGCTGCACGACAACGGCTGCCCGCCGATCCTGGTCCCCGGCGGCCAGGTCCGGCAGCGCCATACGACCATCGACAGCGGCACCAGCAGCCAGTATCTGTCCGCCTTGCTGCTGGC
>LADR01000033.1 GCA_000961655.1 Desulfatitalea sp. BRH_c12 | reverse complement strand
CGAAATGCAGCGCGGCGCGATCGCATCGCCGCCGCAGCCGGCCCGCGTCACCGGCCCCATGCACAGAAAACCCTGTTCGAGCAGACAGCGCATCTGGTCCAGGGGTTCTCCCGGGCCGCCATAGTGGGGCGCCTGCAAGAACCGGCGCAGCTGCTTCAATTGCCCTTTGCCCTCCCGACGGGTGGGGCAGGTGTCGCAGACGCTTTTTTCGGGCAGAACCGGCGTCCGTCCTTCGACCAACGCCACGAGGGCAGCGTAGATATGGTCCGGATGGGGCGGGCAGCCCGGCATATAAATATCGACGGCAATGCGTTCGTCCAACGCCTGGCAGGCGGGCAGCAACGCCGGCAAGCCTTCGCTGGGATAGGCCGCCACCGGATCGGTGGTTTCGGTGTGATAGTAACGCTCGAACATCTGCGCATTGGTGTAGCTATTGGCCAAAGACGGAATACCGCCATGCGTGGCGCAGGTGCCCAAGGCGATAATGATCTTGCAGCTTTTACGGAAGGCCTCGGCCACCTCCACATGCTCCTGGTTGCGCAGGCTGCCGCTGAGAATACCCACATCGGCCTCGGGGATCTCGATATGCCGGCCGTCGCCGCACTGGCCGAAGTATTTGTGGTCCATCAGGGCCGGCAAATGGACGAAAGTGGCCACCTTGAGCACCTCCAGCAGCCGCTCGCCCATGTCCACGATGGAGATTTCACACCCGGAACACGAATTGAGCCAATCGCTTGCAACTTTCACAGTCATTGAATTTCCTCCAGGCTTTCTTCGAACCGCCTTCGGCTAAAATCGATAGAATCCTTCATGGTCCACTTTCTAACCCGGGATCACATTTTAAATAAGACCGGGTGGTTGGCCAATTCACGGCGGATATGGCGGGCCTGTTTTTTCTTTTTGGCCGACCAGGCGCGCACGGTGTTGAGGGCATCGGTGACATAGCTGGCATTGTCTTTATAATTGAATTCTTCGATCATACCGGCGCCGCGCGCATCGGCCAGGCTGGCTCGGCCCAGCGGGGTACGCGCCAGCACGGTGGTCCAGCCCTCGGCGGCGCCAATACCGCCGAAAGCGATATCGGCGAATTCGGCCGCGTAATCGGCGCAAAACTGGCAGGCGTACCTGCGAACGGCATACAAATCGTCTAGCGCGATGGTCTTGACCTCGCCGGAGGTCAGGTGTAGCAAAAGCTGCTCCTTGATGTTGACCTTGCGCACATCCTGCCAGTCAAATCCGCCCAGTTCGGCCAGATGGGCGCGTTCGCTCTCGCCGAAAACGAAATTACCCGAACAAAAAAGGCCCAGGCACAGTTTGATGGCATCGGAGGGCACCAGGTCCATGGCCTGCATGCGCCGCACCGAGTTGATCTGGCAAGGGGTGCCGACCAGTGCCACACGCTTGAGCCCGCGTTTGATCATCGGGTCGAACTCCTCGATGGAGGAGTAGGTCATGTACTGCTCGCTGAACTGGCGCATACCATGCGAGGTGTCGAAGAAAAAACCGGCCGCGGCGATGATCTCTTCGCGGCAGGTGGCCAGAAAGGGTGCGCGTTGAAAGGGGCCGACCTGTTGGGTGACAATGGCGCCGTCGATACGGCCGCGGTCGAACAGATGCAGCAGCAACGCGGTGACCACCCCGCCATCGGTGGCCCTGCGCCGAACGGCCTCATCGGTGGCACGCGCGACCGCGGTTTCGATGACGCGTCCGATCGGCTCGCTCCAGGCGGCCCGTCGCCGGATCTCTTCCTCAAGTTCGCCGATTTCAGGGCAGATCGCATGGCACAGCCCGCATTCGATGCATTTTTCGATTTCGTCATAACAGGGTTTGCCGTCCGCATCGATCTTGAGCGCCCCGTAATTGACGGCGGTGCAGAACGTCACGCAACCGCCGCAGCGGTGGCATAGACCGGGCTTCTGAACCTCCTGGATCAAGTGGAAAAAAGTTTTCATAACCGCTCCTTTTGCTGTTTGGGCGGATTCACGCGGGGCTGCCAAGGCCGACGGCCTGTGACCGTTTGCGTTCATTCGGGCCGAGTGCTCTGATTTTTTCGGTGAAGCGGGTCACCACTTCGGCAAAACGGGGTGCCTCGGCCGAGGACACCCATTCGATGGCAAACCGCTGCGGGTCGATGCCCAGATCCTGCAGGACGATCTGGATGACTTGGGCGCGCGCTTGAGCTTTGTGATTACCTTCCAGGTAATGGCATTCGCCCAGATGTCAGCCCATGATGATGACGCCGTCGGCGCCCTGGCCGAAAGCGTCGATGACCAGGTCGGGATGGACCATGCCCGAGCACATGACCCGCACCGCACGCATGTTGGTCGGATACTGCAGCCGGGACACGCCGGCCAGATCGCCGCCGGCATAGGCGCACCAATTGCACAGAAAACCCAGGATGACCGGTTCGAAGGTGCTTGACATACGCTTCTCCTTTTAAATTCCAAAATGCTTGCATTTGAAAACGGCCCACTACCCTACCCACACCTGAGCCTCACTAAATCTCATGGCTGATGTGGCGCGGACCACCACCCACCCGGCTCACCTGCACCTTGCAAAACTCGGAACGCCAAATACTCCCGGCGAAGCCGGTCACTCATTGACAACCTGCAACGCGGCCGTGACCTGGGCGCGCAATTGATCCGGGGTAAAACCTTGCACGAAGATACCCCCCTTGGGACAGGTGGCGGCACACAGACCGCATCCTTTGCACAAGGCCGGATCGGTTGCGACCCGCCGTGTTGTCGATCCATTTTGGCCGACCGCTTCGACCAACCGGATAGCCCGGTAAGGGCATACATCCAGGCATAGCGCGCAGCCGTCGCATCGATCGGTGACCATCGATTTAATGGCATCCAACTGCATTTCCTGTTGCGAGAGCAGCACGCACGCACGCGCCACGGCGGCTTGGGCCTGAGCCAGACTCTCTTCGATCGGTTGGGGATAATTGGCCATGCCGCATACGAACAACCCATCGACGGCCAAATCCACCGGTCGCAACTTGGGATGGGCTTCGTTCAAGAAACCATCCGCATTGATCCCGCATTTGTATATCGATACCAGTTCCTCGGTCGCATTGGGTTCGATAGCGGCGGCCAGGACCAGGTGGTCGACTTTTAACACCAGCGGCATTTGCAGAATCGGGTCCGTGCAGGCCACCGACAGACTGTCGGCGTCGGCCGTGACGTGGGGCTTGCGGTCGCGCGTGTAGCGGATGAATACCACGCCCAGTTCGCGGGCGCGTTGGTACAGTGCTTCGCGTTTGCCATAGGTGCGAATGTCGCGGAAAAGCACATAGACGTTGATGTGCGGATGCCGCTCCCTGAGTGCGATGGCGCTGCGCATGGTATGCGTGCAGCAAATGCGCGAGCAGTAGGGGCGTTGTGCATCGCGCGATCCCACGCACTGGATGAAAGCGATGCTGCCGTCACCGGCAAAGGCATCCGGGTCGGTGTCGAAGCGCCGGTCGAGCGCCAGCTGGGTCAGCACGCGTTCATCCTGGCCATACAGATACTCGTTCGGACAGCTTTCGGCAGCGCCCGTGGCCAGCACTGCGGCGCCATAGTGGATAGTCCGCACGTGGCCGTTGACGTCGATATCGCTGACGAAATGGCCCACCGACCCTTGCGCTGTTTTCATACGCGCTTCGGTCAGGACCTCGATTGCAGGATGGTTGCGGACCTGCGCCACCAGATGTTCGAGCCAGGGTTGCACAGCCTCTCCCTTGGCTGTGAAGGCAATCCGGCGGGCGTTGCCGCCCAGTTGGGCACTTTTTTCCAACAGAACGGTCGCATAGCCCTGCTCGGCCAATCCCAGGGCGGCGGTCAAGCCTGCCACGCCGCCGCCGATAACGAGGGCTTTGGGGTCGACCTGAACGGTGAGCGTTTCCAAGGGATCGGCCAGAGCCGCTTTGGCGACGGCCATGCGCACCTGATCCTTGGCCTTGGCGGTGGCTGCCGCGGGTTCGCGCTGGTGGACCCAGGAGTTCTGGTTGCGGATGTTGGCCATTTCTATCAGGTAGCCGTTCAGGCCGGCCTCCCGTAGTGTATCCTGAAATAGCGGCTCATGCGTACGCGGTGTGCAGGCGGCGATCACGATGCGGTTCAGTTGATGCTCGCGCACGCGGGCCGCGATCTGATCCTGGGTGTCGACCGAGCAGGTGAACAGGTTGTTCTCGACCAGCACGACGTGGGGCAAGGTGCGGGCGTGTTCGGCCACGGCTTTTACATCGACGACACCGGCGATGTTGATGCCGCACGAACAGACAAAAACGCCGATGCGCGGGGCTTGTCCGTGAACATTGATTTCGACCGGATAGCTTTTGCGCCGGGTCAGGGTGCCGCGCACCGCATGCAAGGCTTCGGCTGCGGCCGCAGCCGCCGCGGAGGCCTGGGTGACCGAGCGCGGAATGGCTTTGGGGGCTTGAAAGGCGCCGGTCACGAACACGCCCGCGCGACTGCTGTTCACCGGCGAAAGGTTGGCGGATTGGGCAAACCCGTAGGGGTCCAGATCGATCCCGAAGGTGGCGGCCAACTGGCGGCTTTCCGGAGCGGGTGCCAAACCCACCGAGAGCACGGCCATGTCGAAATTTTCGTCATGCACTGCGCCGTCTTCGGTGACGTAACGCATGCATACGCCATTGCCCCCGGGGCCCGGCAGGATGGTATGGGGGCGGCTGCGCAGAAAACGGATGCCACGCGTCTTGGCATTTTCGTAATAGCGTTCGAACTCTTTGCCGGGGCTGCGCATATCCATGTAGAAGACGGTTTGTTGAATACTGTGTGCGCCAGCGTGCTCTGCGGTGATCAGCGTCTGCTTGATGGCATACATACAGCAGACGCTTGAACAGTAGCCGTTGTCGCAGTTGTTGGTGTTGCGCGACCCCACACATTGGATCCAGGCGACCGAACGGGGTTCGGTTTCATCCGAGGGGCGCACCAGGTGCCCCATGTGGGGGCCACCGGCCGACAGCAGACGTTCGTATTCGAGGCTTGTGACCACATCGCTGATCTGGCCATACCCGTAAAAATCCCAGCCGGTGGGATCGAAGGGTTTGTAGCCCGGCGCCAGGATCACCGAACCGACCTGCAGCTGAACGGTTTCGCCCTTGTCTTCGAAGTTGATGGCACCCGTCGGACAGAACTTTTCGCAGGCCCGGCATTTACCGCGCGTCAGATAAATGCAGGCCTGGCCGTCGATGACATATTTGAGCGGCACGGCCTGGCCGTATTTTATATAGGCCGCCTTGCGCTTGTTCAGTCCCATATTGAATTCATCCGGAACTTTTTTGGGACATTTTTCCGCGCATAGGCCGCAGGCGATGCATTTGTCCATATCGATATAGCGCGGATGCTTTTGGACGGTAACTGTAAAGTGGCCTGGCCGGCCATTAAAACCAGTGACTTCGGACAACGTGTGGAGCTGAATATTCAAGTGCCGACCGCACTCGACCAACTTGGGCGAGATAATTCACATGGCACAGTCGTTGGTGGGATAGGTTTTGTCGAGTTGGGCCATGGCGCCGCCGATCCCGGCACTGCGTTCGACCAGGTGAACGGCGTAGCCCGAATTGGCCAGGTCCAGGCTGGCTTGAATGCCGGCGATACCGCCGCCGACGACCATGACGGCTCCGATGGGTTTAGCGGACATGCGAACCTCTCTTTTGATGGGTGAGGGGATGATCGGCCTTTCGGACGGCGACGGGGGAACATCCGATCCTGTCAGTGCGGCGATGCGTTGCAGGGGAATGCCTGCAGACATGCAGAAACGTATCATTTCTTCTTTTTCGATAAGATAGCGCTTGCCAACCGTGGACACGGCCCTCAGTCGGCCGCTTTTGATCCAGTTGCCGATCGTGTTGCGATGAACGTCAAAGGTCTGGGCCAATTGACCGATGCGAATGTCTATCACGTTAAATCCTCCCTGGGGTCTTTGCGGATCGATGGGCCGGAAATGGCTTGCATGATGCGCCGGCACATGGGCGCCACGGCGGCCGCCACGGCCGTGGACAGACCGGGCTGAATCGCTTCAGGCAGTTCGGTGATTTGCACGACCAGGATGCGCACGTCGATCGGCGTGCCCTCCCGGATCTCCTTGAGCATGTTGGTGGTGGGAAACTGGTGCAGCGAAAAATCGACGATCTTGGCCGGATTGATTTGTTCCACGTCAATTTCGTATATCCGGCCCGGCACACCGCCGCTGACATCCATGGCGTCCACGATGATGATGCGCTCGGGTTTTTGGGGCGAAAGCAGCATATCGAACAACAGATCGCGCACGGCCGTGCCGGCATCCAGGCAGGCCACATCTTCCGGCAACGTGAAATGGGCGCTCAGATGCGCGATCACGTGAGCACCGAACCCATCATCCCCGAAGAGCGGATTGCCGCACCCGAATACCAGACAGCGTTTGGATAAGTGAGAACCAATTTCAAACATAATTGTTCCAATTGTGCCAAAGTTGCAAATTGTGCTTACAGAATACTTGGCTAAGTATCCAAAATACGTGCCATGTGGGCAAGAAAGCGATAACCCGCTATTCTGAATGAATTAAATTCATCCAAGCGGTTTCAGGCGGGACGATACCCAAATGGGGCGATATTTCCCCATTAGAATTTAGACAGGTGGGTTAAATGTGTGGATACAATTATTTATATAAATAGGTACTTGCGCCCCCATAATGGGGATTTTTCTCCCCGTCAATGTAGCCTGACCCTAGGAACGGAATAGGAGAATATGGTTATGCAGTTCGCTCCAGTAAGATACATGTGTGGGGTGTCATAAGAAGGTTACGTTGTAATAAGAACCTTTAACAAAAACATGCACGTAAAAGCTTCCAACATGGGAAGTGAGCATATCAATCGACAGAATGCCTCCCTTTACACTTTAAGCTTTACACTTAACACTTCGCCGATAGTCCTCTTGAGCGAACTGCATAACCAGATAGGAAAACATAAAAGCCCTCACAACCCATAGCGCACCATTTTGGCAAAGAGGGTCTTGCGGTCCACGCCCAACTGCCGCGCCACCTCGCCTCTGCGCCACTGGTTCTCCTCCAGCGCATACAGGATGAAGCGTTTTTCGCATTCCGCCACCATGGTTTTCAGATTGTTTTTCGCATCCGGCTGGAAATGAACTGCAAACGGACCGGATGGGGCGCGCCTGACCGGGGCTTGCGCATCCAATGCCAGTACTTGCAAGGAACAGTATCGAATAAGGACGTTCTGCAATTCGCGTACATTGCCGGGCCAATCATGCGTGAGCATCAAATCCATCATCTTACCGGTCATGGGCGGCGGCCCCTGTTTGCCGGCATACAACTTGAGAAAGTGCTCGATCAGCAAAGGCAGGTCTTCCTTACGTTCGCGCAGGGGCGGCAGATGAATCGGCAGAATATGAATGCGGTAATAAAAATCTTCGCGCATCAACCGTTTGCTGATGCGTTCGCGCAGGTCGCGGTTGGTGGCGGCAATGATACGGATATTGGATTGCCGGACCTGGTTGCTGCCCACGGGCGTGAAGCCGGCCCCCTCGATAACACGCAGCAGCTTGATCTGCATGAGCAACGAGATTTCCCCCACTTCGTCGAGAAACACCGTGCCGTCGTTAGCGAATTCTATATAGCCCACCTTGTCGGTGTCGGCCCCCGAGAAGGCCCCTTTCATGTAGCCGAAAAATTCGCTTTCAATCAGGTTCTCGGGAATAGCGCCGCAGTGCACCGGCACGAAATGCTGGGCGCGCCGCTCGCCCATATCGTGGATGGCCTTGGCCACCAACTCCTTGCCCGTGCCAGGCTCGCCATAGATGACCACGGTCGCGTCGCTGGCCGCGGCGGTGAGAATCTGCGCGTACACCTGCTGCATAGCCGGGCTGCGGCCGACAATGCTGCCGAATTGGTGCCGCTCGGCAATCTGGTCGTGCGCGAAAAGATTTTCGCGGCGGGAACTGATTTCAGCGGCTCGCAAAGCGGCCGTGGCCTGTTTGCAGTCATTGATGTCGGTGACCATGGCCATCAAAGAGATGGCGCCATCGCTATGGCGGATGGGGCTGTTGGTGCTCAGATACCAACGCTGATCCTTGGGATTGAGCATTTCGAAGCGTACCGACTGCCCCTGCCGGACCTGGTCACGGACACAAAACAGACAGGGGGACAACCTGCGGTGGATGGCCTGATAGCATATTTCGCCGACGGCATTGCGGCCCACATGCCGCCTGGCCTGGGGATTCAAATAGGCCAGACGATAATCGGGATCGATGACGTACAGGAATCCCTCGAATCCTTCGACGATGGCCTGGAACATGGCTTGGCTTTCCAGCATCTGCCGGCGCATCCGTTTGAGCTGGGTCAGATCGATCATGGAGCCGATCGTGCGCTGGGTGTCCGGAATCCTGTCGATCTTCAAAAAGACATCCCTGGCCTGACCCTGCCGGTCCACAATGCGGCATTCGATTTCAGTGGGCGCTGGTTTGTCTTGCTGCCGGTCGGTGTGGTAACCGACCATCCGTGCCTGGTCGGACGGATGTATAAAATCGGCCCAGCGCATACGCCCTTCGATGTCGGCTTTGGCATACCCGGTTAGAAGCTCGAATCCTTGATTGACCATGGAGATGGTCATGTCAGCTTCCTTGATGAAGGTGCCGGCGCCGGTATTTTCAAACATGGTGCGGTAGCGTTTTTCACTATCCTGGAAAGATTCGCGCTCTTTTTCGTGCCGGCCTACAAATTGCTCGAGCATGGTTATTTTGGCGTGCAGGCGCACTATTTCGGCAATCAACTCTTCTTTGGTGCGGACATTCATGCGGTTACCTCGACATCTGATTTTTTCTGCCGACTTCATGGCGGCATTAAACCACAAAACGAGGGTTTAGCAAACGGAACCGTTGGCGATGGTGAGGATGTATCCGGGAGAAATTGCGGCCAAAACTTGACGGCATTGTAAAAAGTCGCGTTTCATCCAAAGCAAGGTTTTGAACATATTTTATTATGCTTGGATTGAGACCTGTTACACGGGTAAAAAAGCAGAGCGCAGCCCTAAAACGCCATGTTTCACCCCTACAGCATGTACGACGATTCCAGAACTTGCCGCCGCATGATTGGCGCCAGCGGCAAAAGGCATTATTATCAAGTCACTTTTTGAGGAACTGCACGGAAGGAGGCACCAGATGAAATGCGAAAAATGCGGGGCCAATATCGCGGTGGGCGATGACCGTCAGCATGCCGGTCAGATATTGTGCGAGGATTGTTATATGGCTGTTATGGCGGCGCCCAAAACATGCGACCCCTGGGCAACTTACAGCGCGAAGAATACGGCCGCACAGGGGCTGGAGCTCACAGTCGACCAGCGAAAGATCATCGACCTGATCAAAAGCGAAGGCCCCTTGCGAAAGGAGCAAATCTGCAGCGCGCTGGGCATCGGGGAGGATGCGTTTCAATCCGATTTCGCCACCTTGAGGCACCTGGAACTGGCCCGTGCCTGCAAAGTGGACGACCAAGTGCACTATACGCTTTTCGGATAGCGCGCTTACCCTCTTGGGGGCCTTCTATAACTGCCCGAAGGGCTGCAGGAGCGGCGCATTAACCGCTCCCGCATTCAGATCCAATGTTTAGCGCATTAGCGCGTCAGTTGACGGTACTTGATGCGGTGCGGCCGTTCGGCATCGGCCCCCAGGCGCCGTTTGCGATCGTCGTCATACTCGCTCCAGTTGCCAGGATAGAAAACCACCTGGCTGTCGCCTTCAAAGGCCAGGATGTGGGTGGCGATGCGGTCCAGAAACCAGCGATCATGGCTGATCACCACAGCGCAGCCGCCGAAATTCTCCAGCGCTTCTTCCAAGGCACGCAAGGTATTGACATCCAGATCATTGGTCGGTTCGTCCAAAAGAATCACATTGGCCCCTTCGCGCAGCATTTTGGCCAGATGAACCCGGTTGCGCTGACCGCCCGAAAGCGCACCCACTTTTTTCTGCTGATCGGCCCCCGAGAAATTGAAGCGTGCGACATAGGCCCGGGAGTTGATCAGGCGACTGCCCAGCTCGATCTGTTCGTTGCCGCCGGTGATCTCTTCCCAAATGCTTTTCTGCGGGTCCAGTTCGCGGTCCTGATCGACGTAAGAAAGTTTGACCGTTTCACCCACGCGGATGGTGCCGTTGTCCGGCTGTTCCTGACCGACAATCATTTTAAACAAAGTGGATTTTCCGGCGCCGTTGGGGCCGATCACACCAACAATGCCACCGGGCGGCAACCGGAAGCTCATGCCGTCCACGAGCAGGCGATCGCCAAACGCCTTGGTCACAGCGTCGGCCTCGATCACCACATCGCCCAGACGTGGTCCGGGTGGAATGAAAAGTTCCAGCTCCTTTTCCGATTTCTGGGTTTCCTGTGTGAGCAGTTTTTCATAGGCGTTGATGCGCGCCTGGCTCTTGGCATGACGGCCCTTGGGAGACATGCGGATCCATTCCAGTTCGCGCGCCAGTGTTTTCTGGCGGGCCCCCTCGCTCTTTTCCTCGCGACGCAGACGCTCCTGTTTCTGCTCCAGCCAACTGGAGTAGTTGCCTTTCCAGGGAATGCCGTGGCCGCGGTCCAATTCCAGAATCCAGCCGGCTACGTTGTCCAGAAAGTAGCGGTCATGCGTGACGGCGATGACCGTGCCCGCGTAAGCCTTGAGGTGATGCTCGAGCCAGGCCACGCTTTCGGCGTCCAGGTGATTGGTCGGTTCGTCGAGCAAAAGGATGTCGGGTTTCTGCAACAATAGCCGGCACAGCGCAACCCGGCGCTTTTCACCTCCGGACAATACATTGACCGGCATGTCGCCTGGCGGGCAGCGCAGGGCGTCCATGGCCATTTCCAACCTGGAGTCCAGATCCCAGGCATCCAGGGCATCCAACTTTTCCTGGACCTCGCCCTGGCGCTGGATCAATTTATCCATCTCGTCGTCGCTCATCGGTTCGGCAAACTTGTTGTTGATCTCTTCGAAAGCCTTGAGCAGGTCCACTGTCTCCTGCACGCCCTCTTCGACCACCGCGCGAACGGTTTTGTCGACGTCCACCAATGGTTCCTGCTCCAGGTAGCCCACCGTGTGGCCGGGTGCCAGAACGGTCTCCCCATTGAAATGGGTATCCACACCTGCCAGAATGCGCAGCAGTGAGCTCTTGCCGCTGCCGTTGAGCCCCAGCACACCGATCTTGGCGCCATAAAAATAAGAAAGGGAAATATCTTTCAAGACCGGCTTCTGATCGTAGAATTTACTCACCTTGATCATCGAATAAATGATTTTATTAACGTCGTTACTCACGTGATTGAACCTCCTAAGTGATCCACCAAAGAATTGTGCTACGCCTGTTGGCTGGGTGCTGCTGCTGAGTGTCAGCAAGTACAAGTATATATAAAAAAGGGGCAACACGGTGTTTAAACCGGCGCCAGTATAAAATCAATCCATTAGAATTGCAAACCCGGGTCGGTTTGCCTCCAGGGTAACCGCTTGGGAAATTGTTCTCGCAGGGGATTCCACCTGTAGGGGCGACCGCCGCTCGCCCCTGAAAAGAACGATGTGCCATTTCTGAAATGCGGGCCCATACGTAGATGCGGTCAGACGCACGACCGCCGCGCAGTTATTTGGTGCGCTTTCTGGCCAACGCGAACCCGCCGCCATCGAGGCACACATCGCGTCTGAACAGCCGCAATCCAAAAAGGTAGACCATCATAACGGCGGCGATCACGAAATCCTGCACACTTTGCAAAAGGGCCAGGCGGATGACGCCGCCCCAGCCGCTCCGATCCGCGGCCCAATGAATTTCGAACGGCCAGAGAAGCGATACCGGTGAGGCGGTCAACAGCATGTCGGCCGCCACATGCGAAAAGACCAGAAGCACGCAAAGGCCGAAACCCAACTGCGGTATGCGATGCCACATCCGGCTGGCCTGCGACGCCAGGTACCCTGCCAGTAAGGCAAAAAGCAGACTGTGGGTGGGCCCGCGGTGAAAAGAGCTCCCGTTGCCGTTCACGATAAGTCCGAAGAGGATATCCAGATCGGGCAGATTCGCCAGAACGGCGACATATACAAACGCGGCGATGCGGGACCTGCACCCACCCGCTTTGTGGGCGCTTTCAAAAGCCGCCCATCCTATGGCCGTATGTCCCAATGGTAAAGGCATGACCGCTCCTGTTGCTTTCATGGTGTTCAATTCATGCGAACCGGTGTAGCCCGAAATGCTAATCATCGTTTATGCCGACGCCAGAGGCGGAGGCGTTTTTCGGCTGCTCTGGTCATCCACTTCGGTCAAGTGAGATGCGGGTGTGGGGTGACGTAGGAAAACCCCGGTGATTCCGGGTGGGTGGTCCGCGCCACCATCCATTCGATTAAATGAGGCTATAACCCGGATCACCTCCTTCGAGCCAATCCCGAATACACTTTGCAACTGTCACTGGAGCGAACTGGATAACCGAAAATGCAAAAAGCTGTCGTATCGCTTTCGCGAAACGACAGCTTCAGTTTTGATCCGGTTCGGGCTAGCGGTTGGCTTTGCGATAGCCTAGCTGATCCTGGGAAATAATGGTCTTGCAGATGTTGGCCGAGCCTTCCACCATCACGTAGGTCGGGATGTCGCGATAGTAACGGGCGATCGGGTATTCGGAAGAGTAGCCATAGGCGCCCATGATACGCAAGGCATAGTTGGCACACTTCATGGCCGCTTCACCGGCAAAGTATTTGGCCTGGGCCACTTCCATGCCGTTGCCCAGGAAACCATCGTCCTTTTGCAGCGAGGCCCTGTAGACGAGCAGGCGGGCCGCTTCCACATCGCAAACCATTTGGGCGATCAGGTCCTGGTTCATCTGGAACTTGCCAATCTGCTGGCCGAACTGTTTGCGCTCGTTGCAATATTTGGTGGCGATATCCAGGCACGCCTGGGCACACCCCACCGCACCGGCGGCGGCCGACAGGCGGGTGTTGTTCAGCGATCCGAAAACGATTTTGGCCCCGTCCCCCACTTCGCCCAGCAGGTTCTCGCGCGGTACCCGGGTGTTGTCGAAAAAAATTTCGCCGGTCGGCGAGGAGTACGATCCCATTTTGTCCAGATCGGTGGTTTTGATGCCATTGAAGTTTTTCAGTTCGACAATAAAAGCGGAAAGTCCTTTGCCGCCTTTGGATTTGTCGGTGAAGCAGTAGCAGATCACCACATCGGCCTGATTGGCGTTGGAGATCCAGGTTTTAGAGCCATTGATGACAAAGTGGTCGTCCTTCTCCTCGGCCAGGGTTTCGATGGACATGATGTCCGAGCCGGCGTTGGGTTCGGTAATGGCAAAACCACCCAGGTACTCGCCCTTGCACAGTTTACTGACATATTTTTGTTTGGCCGCCTCAGTGCCGTACTTGTAAATGGGAAAGGCGCACCCGATGGCCGACAGATTGTACTGCACGCGCAATGAGCTGGAAACCCGCGCAATCTCTTCGGTGATGATCGAGGTGGCCAACCAGCCCATGTCCTCTCCACCGTACTCTTCGGGAATCACGGCCCCGAAGAAACCCAGGTCGCCCATGGGCCTGATGACCTCTTCGACCGGCAGATAGTGATTTGCATCCCATTCGTCGACAAAGGGTGCAATTTTCTTTTTCGCAAAATCCTGGACCGCTTTGCGGAGCATCTCGTGTTCTTTAGATAATTTAAAATCCATGCTGTGTTCCCTCTCCCGAAACCGGCTTTGCCGGAGATTGAAGTGAAAATGTAAAGTTAAACCAAAGTATACGGTCATTCAATCGAACGCTGGCACCATCGTGAGCCTGCTCTATTTGCGCTCCAATACCGCAGCGATGCCCAGTCCACCGCCACCGCAAATGCACTCCAGGGCCAGGCGCGTATTGCGTCGCCGCATCTCGTGCAGCAAGGAAACCAGCACGCGCGTGCCGGTGCAAGCGATCGGATGCCCCAGTGAAATGCCCGAACCGTTGACGTTGACCTTGGCGTAATCGGCAGGACCGACGCCCATCTCTTTCAAATCTGCCAGGACCTGCGCAGCGAACGCTTCCTGTACTTCGATCAGCTCCATGTCGCCGATGCTCCTGCCCGCCATGGTCAAGGCCTTGTTCACAGCGGTCGCTACCGTGCGGTAGGTGTGACGCGGGTCGTCGCCGGCCACGGCGCAGGATTTAAATGAGGCCAGCGGTTCGATGCCCAGTTCCCTGGCTTTTTCAGCGGAGGTGACCACCACGGCGGCGGCGCCATCGTTTTCGGTGGAAGAGTTGCCGGCCGTGCAGACTCCTTTGAGCACCGGCTTGAGCTTGGCGAGCTTTTCGATGGTTGTGTCGCCGCGCGGATTTTCATCGCGCGTCACCATAATCGGATCGCCTTTGGCCTGGGGCACCGGCACCGGCACCATCTCGTCATCGAACTTGCCTGCTTCGATGGCGGCCACGGCCTTGCGATGACTTTCCAGCGCCCACTGATCGCACGCCTCGCGCGAGATCTGCTCAACCTGAGCCGCGGTTTCAGCCCACGACATCATGGCCGGCAGAATGCCATAGCGCTGCTCCGGCTGCGACATCACGCGCGCGCGCTGGATACGGTCATAAAAGCGCAGGCCCCAAATGCCCAGGTCGCCATGACCGCGCGGCATGCCTTTGACGCCACCCACGCCCCACTTGATGTCGCCGGGCAGATAAAACTCGGCATGACTCATGCTTTCGGCACCGCCGGCCACCACGATGTCGGCCTGTCCGGACTGAACCAGGGCAGCGGCCATGCGCACGGTATGCAAACCGGTGCAGCAGCGCTGATCGATGGTGATGCCGGGAATCGTTTCCGGCCAACCGGCCGTAAGCAGCCCCATACGCGCGATATTGACGTATTCGCCGTTCTGGTAGGCCTGACCGAAGATCACTTCATTTACATCCGAGGGGGAGATGCCGGCTTTCTTGACCGCGGCATTCATCACGAGAGCCGCCAGATCGTAAGCTTCGACCGTTTTGAGCGCACCCATGTATTTGCCTACAGGTGTTCTCACGCCACTGATAATGACCACTTCTTTCATGCGATTTCCTTTTAAAGATTTCAGATAAGGTTTAAACGGCAAGTTAGGAACACTCCGCGCGTTTGGGATCCAGTTTGTCCGACAGCGCCGTACAATCAGGTGGCCCGGCGTTCATGCTGTGGAGGAATCGATTTGGAACGGCACCAAGGGCATTGACATAACAATATCCAATGGGTGTGTCAATACTGGGCATAATGCCGTTTTGCACTGCCTTCGGCCAAGCTGTCTCTCAAAAACGTTCGCACCTGCTTGGCGCCTTCCGGCATTTTTTGCTTGTACTCACGGGCATCAATCAGTATTGTGACTTTTTCGGATCTCTGAATTTTGATTAGTCACCGCCACTTACATCTTGCAAGGAGCCTGCGTGCCGTGACACCTCGATTCCAACCGGTCTTTGAACAGCCAGACGTGGCCATCGATGTTCGAGCTCCTCTGAACCTGATCATCTCCGCACAACAAGCGGATGGGGCTATTCCGTGGTGGCCGGGGCACAAGACCGACCCTTGGGATCATGTGGAGTCGGCGATCGGGCTGGCCACCGGCGGGGCCTACACCGAAGCGCGCCGCGCCTATGAGTGGCTGCAGAATGAGCAGCTTGCCGACGGCAGCTGGTACGCGGCCTACACCAACGGCAGGCCCACCGACCGCACGCGCGAAACAAACCATGCGGCGTATATCGCCGCTGGGATCTATCATTATTATCTGTGCACCAGCGATCTCGATTTTGTGAAACGCATGTGGCCCGTGGTGTCGCGCGCCATCGAATTCGTCATCCGCCATCAAAACGTTTCCGGCGAAATTTTCTGGGCCGTGAGCCCGCAAGGCCGGATCGACCGCATGGCCTTGATCACCGGGTGCAGTTCGATCTGCTTCAGCCTGAAATGCGCGCTGGCCATGAGCCGCCTGCTGGACCAGGAGTGCGCCAGGTGGCGCCGGGCCCTGACGCTGCTGAGCGCATGCCTCATCAACAAACCGCACCGCTTCAACACCACCAAGGCGCGTTTTTCCATGGACTGGTTTTATCCGATCCTGTGCGGCGTTCTCACCGGACCCCGCGCCCAACAGCGCCTGGACCATTACTGGAAAAAGTTCGTCGTGCAGGATATGGGTGTGCGTTGCGTCTCCGACAATCCCTGGGTCACCATCGCCGAATCCTGCGAACTGATTCTGGCCCTGTCGGCCTCGGGCAACGATCAGAAAGCCAACATTCTTTTCCGTTGGATTTGCGACCGCACCTTCGAGGACAACACTTACTGGTGCGGTTTTACTTTTCCCGACATGGTGGTATGGCCCGAAGAAAAAATAACCTGGACCAATGCCGCCGTTCTCATGGCCGCTGATGCGCTTTTCACCCTTTCGCCGGCCAGCCAACTATTCCGCCACGATTACTGGCAACGTTTGGGAATATAGCCTGTGCGCAAAGATCATCGCCCCTATGCCATCAAAAGAGGCTGGTTCAAATTCCAGAGATTCTACACCCGCCATTTTCTGGCGCCGCAACTCCATTCCCTGGGTAAGGGCTTTCTGTTCCTGGGCCCCTGGCACGTCCAGTTGTTCGGAGGCCCCATCGACATCGGGCAATACACCACGTTTATCGCCACAGCCGATAAGAAAATACGATTGTCCGTGTGGCCGGAAACGCCGGACAGGGGCCGTATCCGGATCGGCGATTACACCCTGGTGTGCCCCGGCGTGCGCATCAGTGCCGCCGAAGAGATCGTCATCGAAGACAACTGCATGCTGGCCAATGGGGTCTACATTACCGACAGCGACTGGCACGGCATCTACGACCGCGTATCGATGGGACGCGCCGAGCCGGTTCGGTTATGCAAGAACGTGTGGGTCGGTGACAGCGCCATTGTCTGCAAAGGCGTGACGATCGGCGAAAACAGCATTATCGGTGCCGGCGCCATCGTGGTCGCGCCGATCCCGGCCAACTGCGTCGCCGTGGGCAACCCGGCCCGCGTCGTTAAACACCTCGATCCCAATGAAACCTTCACCACCCGCGCGCACTGGTATGCCGACCCTGCCCGCCTGGCCCGCGAGTTCATCCGCTGGGAACAAGCCGTGCTCAAAGGCAACACCTTCTTCGGCTGGCTGCGCCACTGCCTGTTCCCGAAACCCAATGCGTAAGGGCGTCAAATCGCTGGCTTCTACGAAGCACGCGTGGCCGTAAGGCCTCACGACGGTGAATTTTTGACGCCGGCAAAAACCGCAAGTCCGGATACTCTTCCGGCCGCCGGTAGCGGGTGTACAACTTGTCTACATACTATAACATGCGCACTATTAATAACTAACTCAACTTCGGGATTGGCACGTAGTGAGGTGATCCGGGCGTTTGGAACCCGAAAGTTGACGTTTAATGTGAAACGTTCAGCTCCGCGCGCGCACCTGTCGTGAACCCTGGCAACACGGCTTCCGCCTCTTGCCAATGATGACCCGGACAGCTGACCGGATGCATCGGAAATCGTATTCACGAGAAACAGGGAAATCGCGCGACAAGGCAGGAAAGCATGGATGAATGTCGTAACGCTCAAACACAACACCGCATTCGCCTTGAAATTGTTTCACAGGTATTCGGCAGAGCCAGCATTGCGGTCATCGGGACGATGATCAATGCAGTGATTCTCACTTTTGTTTTATGGGGCCGCACTGCACACAATGCCCTGGCGACATGGCTGGCACTCACGTTGGTGACCACGGCCTTACGCTATATTTTCATTAAAAGATTTCAGCAGACCGCCGATCCAACCCGCAATATCGATCGTTGGGAGCGATGGTTGGTCATTGGGCTGGGGTTCTCGGGCTTTTTATGGGGCGCCAGCGCGATTTTCCTATTTCCCCTCGATTCGACCGCGCATCAGGCATTCATCGCTTTTTCGATCGCCGGCATGGTGGCCGGCGCAGTGGGGGTATTCTCCGCCATCATGGCTGCCTTTCTGGCTTTCAGCATTCCCGCTTTGCTGCCGGTTGCCATCCGCTTCATGCTGATCGGTGACACGGTGCACCTGGCCATGGCTTTCATGACGGTGTTGTTTGCCCTCCTGACCTTTGCCACGGCCAAACACATCAACGAAGGCACCCGAGAACTGGTCACGCTGAAGGAGACCTTTTCCGATCAGCTCGCCCACCGCACGGCGGAACTGCAAAGGCTCAATGCGCAGTATAAAGAGGAGATCAACGAGCGCAAGAAGACCGAAGCGGCCCTTCAGACCAGTGAAGCGCGAATCGAAAAAGCGCTCCAGGAAAAAACCATGCTGCTTCAGGAAATCCACCACCGGGTGAAAAACAACATGCAGGTGATTATCAGCCTGATGCACCTGCAGGCATCGCAACTTAAGGATGTCAAACTCACTTTGTGTTTCAAGGAAGCCAGCAGCCGAGTCAACGCGATGGCCCTGATTCACAACATCCTGTACGAATCAAACTCAATAGCCGAAGTCCGGCTGAGTGACTACTTTAAGCGGCTGGCCGACAGCCTGCTACGGATATACAATGCCCCCGGTGTTCAGATCAGCATTAAGGCCGACGGCTGCCATCTCAGCATGGACCAGGCGATCCCCTGCGGGCTGATTCTGAACGAGCTGATTTCGAACTCTTTGAAACATGCCTTTCGAGGCCTTTCGGGTCACATTCGAATCGAAGCCTTTCCCTGCGAACGCGACCGCTACGTCGTGGTGGTCCAGGATAATGGCGTCGGATTGCCGGACGATGTCGATCTGCATCATGCCAGCACCTTGGGCCTCAAACTGGTCAGCGGCCTGGCGGTTCAACAATTGGGTGGACAAATTGACATCGACCGCAGCACGCAAGGCACCTCGTTCAGACTCCAGTTTAAAGACCAGAACGGGTTTCCCTCTCCGCACGCCTTACTATCCGATGGAGGCAATACTCACACGACGTAAGTGTGAACGCTTTGGCTCTGCACATCATAATAGGTGATCTGACTGGCATAGTTTTTCAGTTGCACATCCGCGGTGGCGAAAAAAGGCGCTTTGGACCAGGTCAGCCTGATCCGGTCGTCCGGGGTCTCTTCAATGAGGAAGTCACCATCGAAGGCAGGGTAGTTCGATCGGAACGTCATCAGGTCCAAGAGGCGTTGGACCACCGGCTTTTGGATATGCTGGTCAATCTCTTCCAAAGTAAAATTATGGCGGTTGATATCGCGGCCGTTTTTGGTGCGCTCGACCAGCTCAAAGTCATTCTCGCCGGCAAGCAGCCCCACATAATAGACTTGGGGAATGCCCGGCGCGAAGAATTGAATCGTGCGCGCGGCCATGTAGGAATCATCATTGCCCTCAAGGGCCGAATAATAGGTGCAGTTGACCTGATAGATATCCAGATTCTGATATTCAGGTCCTGAGAATATTTTGCGGGTACTGGCGCCCTTTTCGTCCAGGCTGTTGAGCGTGCGCTCGATTTCTTCGGGCGACAGCAGGTCGGCCACATCCACCACCCCGATGCCATCGTGGGTATCCAACGTGGTGATTTGTTTGCGCGGACATATCTTTAACCACTCGCGCAGCCGAGCGCTGGTATGATAGTATAAAGCATGCAGCATCAACATGGGCAAGGCGAAATCATAAGTCCAATAGCCGTGTTCCGCAATTTTCAGGTGGTAGCTGTAATGCTCGTGTACTTCGAGCAGCATTTCAGCCTCGAAAGGCGACACATACGCATTGAGCCACTTCAAAATCTCCCACACCTGCGGTTCGAGAAAAAAGCAGTTGGTGCCCAACTGAACGGTCGTGTAAGCAAACGCGTCCATGCGAATCATCTTGACCGGGCCCCTGGCCAGACGGATCAGAAAATTACGCATGACCTGACGGGTTTTGGGAGAATTGAGATCCAGATCGATCTGCTCATATTCGAAGGTGCACCAGAGCTTTTCCTTGGAACCGTCTGCCCGCTGAATCACCGTGTAGGGCGGGCGGGGCTTGCGCGTGTACACCTTGCTCAGTTCCTCTTCGCTGAGCTCGCCGTCAGGGCTCAGCTTGTTGAAAGACAGGAACATATCCGCATACTCGGAGGCCGCTCCTTTTTCGATATAGTCCTGAAAAAACACCGACTGCCGGGAAATGTGGTTGACCATGAAATCGATGATCAGATCGAAATCGCGTCCGAGCATGTCGACATCGTCCCAAGTCCCGAAGGCGGGATCCACCTGATCGTAGGTCAGCGGCGAAAAACCACGATCGGCCGACGATGGATAAAACGGCAACAGGTGAACGCCGCCCAAAGCACGGCTGAAGTAGCGTCGCAGCACATAGTGCAGCTCCACCAGGTTAACCCCGAGACTGTCCGGGTAGGTAATCAATTGGACTTTGTTTTGTAAGTGCATGGTCTATCGCTTTCTTGCTGAGCATAAATGGTAATGTAGTATGGAACTGCTTCCCCGGTATGAGCGGGCCTTGTGTTCCCCACGCTGGCGCACGCACTATCATAACGGAGGATGGAACGTCTCGTCGTGTTCCAAACCCTTAATCGCTTCTGTGCCGGGCGTGTTTTTTCGCGTCAACCGGGCCTGCGCGAAAAGAATTCATAATGGTCGAGGCCTTCGATGATGCCGCCTGCGCAGGGCGCTTGCGCGAAGTACACATGGCGATTGCCCTTAAGATGCGCCAATTCCGGACTGTAATTGCCGACAACCACCGCCAGCGGCTCGCCGCGCAACATTTCCTCGTCGTTACCCGAGTCGCCGCACACCACGAAATTTTTCAGGGCTATTTCCCACTGATAGCTCAGGTAGCGGATCGCTTTGCCTTTGGAAGCCCGATACGGCAGAATATCCAGAAATTCTTCATGGGAATAAATCAGGTTGTAACGGCACTTATGGCGCAGCAGCAGATCATGGATTTTGGGCAAACGGTCTTTGCCCGGCGCCATGTAGTAGCTGACCTTGAAGGCGCGCTGGGCCTCGGGCTCCTGGTAGGTTAAGAAGTCGAGCCCTTTGAGAATATCGACGATCTTTTCACGGTCCCAGCGATGACTGATGTGCGTGGCCCATTCCTGCCCGTAGCGACCATGACTGCCGTAGTAAATTTCACTGCCGACCGAACAGATCATGACATCCGGGGTGGGCACTTTATGCTTTTTCAAAATTTTCACGGCCGAATCGAAATGACGGCCGGTGGCAATACCGAAGCCCACCTGCCCGCGATGTTGGGCCAGCAAGGCCAACAACGCTTCCAACTGACTATTGTCATCGCCGATCAAGGTGTTGTCGATATCGGTCACCACAAAATTTTTGAGCCCCAGCAGGCGCCGTCCGATCCTGTCCGCCGGTCGGACGGCATCCGGTTGCAGCCGGCGCGCCGAAGTGGTCAATTCGGTGATGACTTCGGCATAGATGCCGGCATGGCTCTGCCACGTGTAGTGCTTGCGCACATTGAGAATGCCGTTTCTGGAGTACTGCTCCCACTGCTCGTTCTGGGTGATGATCTTGCGCAAGGCGGCGGAAATGACTTTGGGGTCTGTGGGATCGACCAGCAGACCGTTTTGGCAATTGTGCACGATGTCGTTCGGACCGCCATCGTTGGTAGCCACAATGGGCAAGCCGGTGGCCGACGCCTCCAGCAATGTCAATCCAAAAGGCTCGGTCAGGGCCGGGTTGACGAAAACGCCATGCTTTTGCGCGGCCACACGGTACAAGGCAGGTACTTCGTATTCAAAATCGTGCTTTTTGGGGATGGCCATCTTGCCGTACAAATCGTATTTGTCGAGCAAGAGCAGCATCTCCGTGAGCACGTCGCGCTCATTATCCTCCATGGCATCGATATCTTTGCGCAAGCCGGCAAACACAGCCAGATTGGCCATCGCCTGCAAATCGAGATCCTCGCCATAGGCCCGCACCAGTCCGGAAATATTCTTGCGTTTGTCGGCCCGGCACAGGGCCAGGATCAGGGGTTTCTCCGGCTGCATGAAAAACCGCTCGAGCTCCTTGACGATCGAGGCCTGCGCAAAGCGAATATTCTCCGAATCCGCGTTCTCTTCCGGCAGATCATGATAAAACGGGTAGAACTTGTCCACATCGATACCCGGTGGAATCACCCGGTACTCCGGCACATCCTTATTCTGGTACAAGCCATATTGCGTGTCCACTTCATGACGGGTGGACGCGACCACCAGGTCTGCGCCGGCCAGGATTTTTTCTTCCATGTTGATGCGGTGATCGATTTTGTAGACCCTGTTCATTTCCGCCGGACGCATCCCCTGTTCGATCATGCTGGCTTTTTTGGAGCGGCCCAGAGAGTGTCCCGTGTACACGAACGGAATGCCGAAAATGCTCGATAGCTGCAAAGCGACGTAGCCGGCATCCGGATAGTGACCATGCACGATATCGGGGATCTGTTGCTCACGTTTGATGAAGCGGATGGTTTTATCGATATATTCATCCAGGTGGGGCCAAAGCAACTCCTTGCGAAAATACCGGCGGCCGCCGCATTGGATCCTTATAATCCGGCACTTTTCGTTGAGAATTTCAATGGGCTCTGCATAGTCTGAAGATACGCTTTTATCCGTGATCAGCCGCGTGAACAGATCCACACGCCCGACCTCCGGCCGGTCGCACAGGTTGCGGGCAAGTTCAAGAACATAATTGATTTGTCCGCCGGTGTCGGCGTCACGCCCCAGTTCGATATTTTTACCTCTGATCAATCCATGCAGACTGTACAGCTGGATGTATAACGGATTTTTCGACATGCCGCACCCTTCGCTTTAGCGTAATGCATCATAGAAATGGGGATCACTTGGTATCGCCCCCGGGATAGTGCAGATCCGTGCGGCGAAAGCAGCGGCCATGGCCACCGTGCGCTGCAGAGGCAGCCCCCTGAGCATCCCGGCTGCCAATACGGCAGCATAGGCATCGCCGGCACCCACCGTATCCACGACGCCTTCGGTGGCGGCCAACGGAATCTCCACCACCTGTCCGGCGTGAACCACGCAACTGCCACGATCGCCGCGGGTCAACGCCAGGGTGTTGACCTTAAATGTCTGCATGACCCAGGCCATCAGCTCCGCAATGGGCTCCGGCCCGTCCCATTGGGCTTTGATGAACGCCAGTTCGTCGGTATTGAGCTTCAGGATATCGGCGTGGCGCAGCGACGCGGCGACCACGTGATCCTGCACATGAGGTGGCCGCAGATTGAGATCACAGAAGCATATCGCCGCTGGTCCTGCCTGGGCCAGAAAGCGTTGGACCTGATCGAAACCCGCCGCGGTCCGTTGCACCAGCGTCCCGAAATAAACCATTTGCGGGGCGCGGTCTTCGATGTGCGGCTTCGACGTCAAGTCGAGGTGATCGTAGGCAGCATCGGACAAAATGTCAAACTGCGGCACACCCTGGTGGTCCAACACCACGTTGACCACTCCGGTAGGATGCGCTTTGTCGATCTGGATATCGTCCACATCAAAATGATGCGCGCGCAGGATATCCAAAATTTCCCGGCCATTGGGATCGTCTCCGACACGCGTGATCAAACGAACCGAATGCCCTATTTGGCGCAGATGAAATGCAAAGTTGAAGGGCGCGCCACCGATGCGCTTGCGATCCCCGATGATGTCAAAGAGAATTTCGCCGATGACCACGATCATCCGTTACCTCCTTGCTTTAGCATGAACATCCGGCAAAACCGGATGACCTAGTCCGTGTGGAAACTTTTGGTGGTCGTTTGAGACCGGAAATAACCCGCGAAGATAACCCCGCCCGCCAAGGCGATCCAGGCGCTGACGGCAAACAGGCCGGGCGCGCCGAGATGCTGATACAATGCGCCACTGAGAAAGGCGCCGGCCATCAGGCCGAGGCCATAGGTGACGGCATTGTTGACCGCCTGCCCCAGGGTTTTGGTTGCGTCGGGCGCCAGCATATCGATGTAGAGGATGCTGGTCATGTGAAAGGTGCCGTAGGTAAATGCGTGCACCACCTGCAGCGCCAGTATGGCCGGGGCAGATTCGGCATATCCCAGAACGGCCCAGCGCAGCACGGCCGCGGCAAAAGAGAAAATCAACACGTTTTCATAGCGAAACCGTTTGAAGATCTTCTCCGAATAGAACATGGCCACAATCTCCGCGCACGAGGCCACCGCCCAGCTCAGGCCGATGAACATACTGCTGTAACCCAGATTGGAAAGGTGGATCGAAAAAAAAGTATAGTACGCGCCATGGCTCAGAAGCATCAGAAAAGCGCATACCAGAAAGAGGATGACCCGGGGGCTGAAAAGGGTGCGCCACTGACCGGGCGCGGCCACGTCGCGTTGCGCCGCAGGCCGGGGAAACCCGAGGGACACCAGGGCCTGCAGCCATGAAAGGGCCAGAATCAGGCTGAGGATGATCTTGACCCCATAGGCATCGATGACACGTCCCAGCAGCAAAACGATGATGATAAAAGCCGCCGATCCCCAGGCACGCATGCGGCCGTAGCGTTTTTTGTCGCGGCCGAGGACATCCATGGCAAAGGCTTCCAGAAACGCGATCAAAGGGGCATAAAAGATGCCGTAAAGAATCGTGATGAGCATCATCCAGGCAAAATCGGTGGTGAACAGGAAGAAGGCCCACGCAGCGGCGCTGAAAAAATTGCAGACAATGTAGATCGGGCGCCGGGAGTGATAATGGTCGGCCAACAGACCCCAGAATAACGAGAAAAAAATCAGGACCATCGAACGGGCGGCCTGCAAGGACCCGATCTGCCACCCGGTAAAGCCGATTTCATAGCAATACAGGTTGAAAAAGGGCAGATGCATGCCCATTACGCCGAAGTACAAAAAATACTGGGCGCCCAGTGTTCCGCGAGCCTTACTGTTCGATGTCATTGCGCTATATTAAGCAACACGGTGAAAAAGCGCAAGGGCGTTGGCCCTTGAGCGTCCAGGGCAATCGCACGTAGCTCCTGATCCTTATAAGACAATTGGTGGGCGGTGCCCACCCTACCTGGCTTTCCTCGGCTTCAGCGAAACCTCGTTGGCGTGCAATCGCAGGGAATTGCACCTGTAGCAAATAGTAGGGTGGGCATTGCCCACCACCGCGCTATTACAACAACATCGGTTTTTGACACCGATCCCGCCCAAGCGATTGGATAGCACCGGAGCGAACATAGCGATGAACCGTTGAATGCGGCCAATCACAGAGGCGGGCAAACATAAGACACATGGTGGGCGGTGCCACCCTACATTTCTGAAATGCGATCCATATGCGAATGCGCGGTTACCCTGGTTGAAATCCAGTTGAAATCCACTTGGGGCGTCCCGTGCCCGTTGCCCGCGTACGCATTTTCAAGTATACAAGAACGACATACGTGAACAACCAACCGTAACAGGCAAACGAGCCGCCGTCGGCAACCTGGGCCGATGCATGACGGGGAAAACGGGGAAAGGGAAATTTGGTTACGCAGTTCGCTCCAGTGACTATTGGCGAAGTGTATTCGGGATTGGCACGGAGGAGGTGATCCGGGTGGTGGTCCGCGCCTTTCCTACGTCACCCCACGCCCGTATCTCACTTGACCGAAGTGGAGAACCAGAAAGGAAAATATGGACTATAAAACGATACTTGTCGAAAGAAAGGGACCAGTCGGGGTGCTCTATCTGAACCGACCCGAAGTACTCAACGCGCTGTCCGCTGACATGCGCGTGGAACTGCGCCATTTCCTGAGCCTGGCGGCCAAGGACGATGGGTTGCGCGTGCTGGTGGTCAGCGGCAAAGGACGGGCTTTCAGCGCTGGGGCCGATTTGAATATGTTCAAGGCCCAGTACGAAACCTACCGCAAAGAGGGCCAAGCGGATGCCGGGCAGCGTGCGATTCTGCCCAGAGCGTTTATCCGCTTTCCCAAACCGATCATCGCGGCCATCAACGGGCCGGCGGTCGGCTTTGGCGCCACTATGCCTCTGGACTGCGACATACGGATCGCGTCCACGCAGGCCAAATTCAGGTTTGCCTTCGCGCGCCTGGGCGTGACGCCCGAGTTTTGCAGTTCCTATTTTCTACCGCGGCTGATCGGTTACGGCAAAGCAGCTGAACTCGTCTTTACCGCAAGGATGGTCGATGCAGCGGAAGCGCTGCAGATCGGGTTGGTCAACCAGGTCGTGGCACCGGATGACCTGTTGCCCACAGCCGAAAAAATGGCCGCCGACATTGCGCAGTGGCCAGCCGGGGCGATCCGCGCCGCCAAACAATTGCTGCGTCACGGCAGCCATTCGACCGTAGAGCAGGTTTTGGACTACGAAGCCCTCGTCTTCCATCACGCCACGCAGACCCCTGAGCACTACGAAGCGGTCTGCCGAACGATCGAAGATCTGAAGAACGGCAGAAAATGAAGGGTGGCAGTGCCGTGCAGCCCGTGGGGGCGACCTCAAGGGTCGCCCTCGAAAACCGTATCAGTCAATGGAAACGGAAATCTTCTTGGGACGTTCTTCTTCCGGCTTGGGGAGCTCGATGGTCAGCACGCCATTTTTGAAGGACGCTTTGATGTTGTCGGGGGCGATCGCCGAGCGCAGGGAAAACGATCGCTGAAAGGTCCCGCAGCTGCGTTCCCGCCGGTAATAACGGTCTTCGCCGACGGCCATATCGACCTGGCGCTGACCTTGTATGACAAGAATATTGTTTTTCACTTCGACGGCGACATCTTCTTTTTTCACGCCGGGCAGATCGACCTGAACCACAATGCCATTATCGCCATCGTAAATATCAACCAATGGCCGCCAAGCACAGGCCGAAAGGTCCTCTTCATCAGCTCTGCTGGGGAATGCATCATCGAACAGACGGTTGATTCGGTCCTGAAGCGCGACGATATTTTTAAACGGATCCCATCTGACCACAGACATGAACCACCTCCACGTTTTTTCTTTGCCCACCGTAAAATCAATGTGCCATTTTAATCACAGCGGCATTTTTGTCAATGCGTTCGCACGCAACCGCCAGGGGCCATCGCATGTAAACCTTGGCACGTAGCGTGCTATAATGAGATTCTTCACTTGGCTCAATATCTATCGTGCTGAAATCCGGTGACCCGGGTGGGTGGTTCGCCCCTACGGATAAAACGGTACCGTGCACACAACCACGTCCCGATGCGCCTGGGGCGGATCGGCGTTTGGCGGCAGGGATAAATCCGGCACAAACGGCACCAGCGACATAGTGAACCTCTGGTGATTACCGGATTTTCACATACTTATCCTGTTTAAGCAGCGCTTGACAGCTTTACAAACACAGTTGGCGATGTTATTTTGCAGCCACTTTTACTGATTCGCATGTCTTATGCAAGTCGCGTTATTTCGCCCGGGACGATACGGCAGCCGTCGAAGCCGTTACCCCGAAGAGCGAAAGATAACCGGCATAACCGCAGGAGTCGTCATGGACTACATCAAAATCCGGTTCGGAAATGAATTCGACCGACTCGGGTCCCACCTGGAGAGGACGCTTCAGGAAATATTCAGACCGCGGCCGATCAATCCTATGTTCGCCTGTAAAGATTGCGGCTGGGTTCCGCAGATGGATATTTACGAAACAGATAAAGAGGTCTTTATCTGGGCTGAACTGGCCGGTGTGGACAAAGAAGATCTGCAGGTCGAAATCCACAGCAAGGCGGTCCGCGTACATGGATTGCGAAAAGAATTGCCGAAACCCTCTGAAGGCGGTTACCGATTAGCCGAAATCCGTTACGGCAGATTCGAACGGGTCGTATATCTTCCCTCCCCCGTAGACACCGAAGTGGTCACCTCCAATTTCAACAATGGCTTTCTTTCCATACGCATGGTGAAACTTCACAGCAACGAGGTGCATAAAATTCCGATCAGTGATGGTTAACCGTTCGCGAAACACTTTACAACCGATGCGGACAACAAACCGGAAAAGATCATTATTGAAGAGCGTCCTCACAACAAGGAGGTCTTGATGCCAGAAGACAAGCCTGCGGTGGATTATTCGACCGACAATCTGCCCACCGCACTGCCCATTTTGCCGTTATACGATGCAGCCCTTTATCCTAAAATGGTATTGCCCCTGGTGGTGATGCAGGGCGATTCCATCAAACTGGTCGACGAAGCCATGGCCCGCAACCGGATCATCGGCCTGGTTGCCTCCCGGAAAAGCGAAAGCGCCAAACCTGATCCGCAAAAAGATCTGGCCAAAATCGGCTGTGCCGCCCTGATCCTCAAAATGGCCAAAACCGAGGACAACCGCGCTCAAATGCTCGTGCAGGGATTGAGCCGCTTTAAAATCGAATCCTTTGTCGACGGCAAACCCTACCTGCAGGCCCAGGTTGCGCATTACGAGGATATTGAACATCAGAACGACGAAACCGCCGCCCTGATGGCCAATGTGGTCAAGCAGTTCAACCGCATCATCGAGCTGTCGCCGGGCCTGCCCCCTGAAATCGGCCAAATGGCCAATACCATCAAGGAACCGGGCACCCTGGCCGACATGATTGCTTCGACGATCAACTCCAGTCCGGAAGAAAAGCAGCAGGTCCTGGAAACCCAGGATGCCACCAAGCGGCTGAAGCTGGTCACCAAATTGGTCAACCATCAGCTGAGCATTCTCGAGTTGGGCAACAAAATCCAATCGCAGGTCAAGGGCGACATGGACAAACGCCAGCGCGAGTACTACCTGCGCCAGCAACTCAAAGCCATCAAGGACGAGTTGGGCGAAACCGAAGAAACCGGGGTTGAAGTCGAAGAGTACCGCGCCAAAATCAAGGAGCGCGGGCTGCCCGAAGTGGCTGTCAAGGAAGCCGAACGCGAATTGGACCGCCTTGCCAAGATGCATCCCTCGTCCGCGGAGTATACGGTAGCGTCGACCTATCTGGACTGGATCACCGAACTGCCCTGGGATACCGGCACCGTCGACAATCTGGACATCCAGAAAGCCCGCAAGGTGCTCGACGACGATCACTTCGGCCTGGAAAAACCCAAACGGCGCATCATCGAGTATCTGGCCGTGCGCAAACTCAAGCCCGATTCCAAGGGGCCGATCCTGTGCCTGTTCGGCCCGCCAGGCACCGGCAAGACCTCCCTGGGGGCATCCATCGCCCGTGCCCTGGGCCGCAAGTTCCACCGCATCTCGCTGGGCGGCGTGCGCGATGAAGCCGAAATCCGCGGCCATCGCCGCACGTATGTGGGCGCAATGCCCGGACGCATCATCCAGGGATTGCGGCGCGTGGGCTCCAACAATCCCATCTTCATGCTCGATGAAATCGACAAGGTGGGCAGCGATTTCCGCGGCGACCCCAGTTCGGCCCTTCTGGAAGTGCTGGACCCGGAACAAAACAACAGTTTCTCCGATCACTACCTGGACGTCCCGTTCGACCTGTCCAAAGTGATGTTCATATGCACAGCCAATATGCTGGACACAATACCGTCGGCCCTGCGCGACCGCATGGAAGTGATTCAGCTGCTCGGATACACCGAAGACGAGAAGGTCAAAATCGCCGAACGCTATCTCGTGCCGCGTCAGCGCAAAGAAAACGGCCTGAAGGCCAACGAGATCAAATTCGCCACCGCGGCCATCCGCAGAATAATCTCTGGCTACACCCGCGAAGCCGGACTGCGCAATCTGGAACGTGAAATCGCCACGATATGCCGCGGCGTAGCCACCAAAGTCGCCGAAGGCAGCATCAAAAAAGCCACCATTAAAGTCGAGGATGTAGCCGATTACCTTGGCCCGATCCGTTTTACCTCGGAGGCCAAAACGCGCATGACCACCCCCGGCGTGGCCATGGGATTGGCCTGGACCCCGGTCGGCGGCGACCTGCTCTTCATTGAAGCCACTGCCATGAAAGGCAAGAAAGGCTTGACCCTGACCGGTCAGCTGGGAGACGTGATGAAAGAATCCGCCACGGCGGCCTTGAGCTTCATCCGCTCGCATGCCAAGGAACTGAACATCGACGAGGACTACTTCGACCAGCACGACATCCACATCCATGTGCCGGCGGGGGCCATCCCCAAAGACGGCCCCTCGGCAGGTGTCACAATGCTCACGGCCCTGGTTTCGCAGCTGACACGCAAGAAGATCCGCAAGGATCTGGCCATGACCGGCGAAATCACTTTGCGCGGCCAGGTGCTGCCGGTCGGCGGCATCAAGGAAAAGGTTCTGGCCGCCCACAGAGCCGGCATCAAGACCATCATCATGTGCAAACAGAACGAAAAAGACCTTCAGGATATCGGCGACAAGGTCAAAAAAGATATCACGTTTCACTTCGTCGACCGCATGATGGACGTGTTGAAGATCGCGATCGAAAAATAGGGAAACAGTGCGTGAAAACGCACGCCATGAAAGCTGGTATGCGCGTGCGCTTCCGAGCCAGGAGCGGACCGACCCCATTGCCTGCCTGAAATGAAAAGAGCATTATGACACGCCCATTACGTTCAAAGAGGAACAAAGTCGGCTGGTTCGCGGCGCTCGGGGTGCTGATCGGACTGTGGCTGCAAGCCTGCGCCACTGTCCAGCAAGCACCCCCCCGAACGCCCGCGCCCGCACCGGCAGCCAAAGCAATCGGTCAACCCAAGCCGTACAAAGTTTTAGGCGCCTGGTACTATCCAATAAGCGATGCCCGTGGCTTTGAAGAAGAGGGCATTGCTTCCTGGTATGGGGAGCAGTTTCACGGACGCAAAACATCCAATGGCGAAACTTATGACATGTACGGCATCAGCGCGGCGCATAAGACCCTGCCGCTGGGGACCTACGTTCGCGTGCACAATCTTGCCAACGACCGCACCCTGGACCTGCGCATCAATGACCGCGGCCCATTCGTCAACGGCCGGATCATCGATCTCTCCTATTCGGCCGCCAAGGCACTCGGCGTATTGGGCCCGGGCACGGCACCGGTCAAAATAGCGGCCCTGGGAGCGCCGGTCGACCCGAAGGCGCCGGGGCAGCCGACCCAATACATGCCCCTGGATTACTACACGGGTAACTTTACCTTTCAAGTCGGCGCATTCACCGAACACGCCAATGCACAACGGCTGGTCCAGAAATTGAGCCAACAGTACGAAAACGCCCACACGGTGCCCTACTTCGATGGCAACCAGACTTTTTACCGCGTACGCGTCGGGCGCTCCGCCAGCCTGGAAGCGGCCGAGCAGTATGAGCGCATGTTGGCCCAAAACGGCTACCCCGGCGTTTTCATCGTGGCGGAGTAACTTTTGGTCCCCTTGTGTTCGCCGCGAAAGGAAAATGTCAGGTGATGTCCAATAAAGTCATATTTCTGGATCGCGATGGCACGATCAACCGCGACTCGGCCTCTTACATAAAAAATTGGAATGAATTCGAGTTTCTGCCCGGCAGCCTGGAAGCGCTCGCGCTCTTGAGCCGGCATGGATGCGCACTGATCCTGATCACCAATCAGTCCTCGGTCGGTCGGGGGATGGTGCCACCGACCGTCTTGGAACACACCCATCGCAGCATGTGTACCGCCGTCGAAGCGGCCGGCGGACACTTCCTGGATATTTTCGTCTGCCCGCATCGTCCCGAAGAGGCCTGCGCCTGCCGCAAACCCAAACCAGGCCTGATTTTGCAGGCCCAGCGCCGATACAATATCGATTTGGCCAACAGTGTCATGATCGGCGACAGCGCACGGGACATCCTCTGCGGACAACAGGCCGGCTGCGCAACGACGATCCTGGTGCGCACCGGCAATGGGTTGTCCGCCGAACAAACCCTGGCCGGGCAGAATGCCCTCCCCGACCTGGTCACAACCGATCTGCTCGAAGCCGCCCGGATTATCTTGGCGATGAATGGCGGGCGTTCGAATGGATAAACCGCAGCGAAGCCGGTCGTGCACTGCCCTGCCGGAAAACGCCATGAGCTGCATCGAAGGTCAAATAGAACGCGTGACCTTTCGCAATGGCGACTCCCATTTCATGATTGCCAAGTTCCGCCCGGCCGGTCAGGCTGCCCTGATCACCGTCCTCGGGCACATTCCCGAGCCACGGCCGGGCGACATCCTGCGCCTGAACGGCAGTTGGCAGAACCACCCGCGCTACGGCCAGCAGTTCTCGGTGTCGCACTTCGAAGTCCTTTTGCCGGCCGGCATCGAAGAGATCCGCCAATATCTGTGTTCCGGATTGGTCAAGGGCATCGGCCTCAAAACGGCCGAACGGCTGCTTCGCCACTTTCAAGCGGAAACCCTGAAAATCATCGAAGAACAGCCCGAGCGCCTGGCCGAGGTGCGCGGCATCGGTCCGGAAAGCGCCCGGCGCATCAGCGATGCCTGGCAGGCCCACCACCAGGTACGCGCCTTGATGACATTCCTGCAGGCCCACGGTGTGAAGCCGGCTCACGGGGCACGCATTTTTAAACAATACGGCGCCGATGCGCTCGATGTGCTCCGCAATGACCCCTATCGCCTGGCTGCCGACATCCCGCGCATTGGTTTTTATATTGCCGATACGATCGTACGCCAATCGGACCTGACCATCGATGCCGGCCAACGGGCGCAGGCCTGCTTGCGGTATCTGCTCGAGGAGGCCTGCGATGACGGCCACACGTGCGTCGCGCGCCAGGATCTGCTCGAGCGCTGCTGTACGGCTTTTGATCTTGATCATTCCTGTGTAACTGACGCGCTGGATCATATGGCGGCCGAAGCGTGTGTCACGATTTGCCAACGGGCCCCAGACCGACCGGTTTATCCGACTGCGCTGTACGAGGCCGAAAACGTCATCGCACGACGCATTCAGGCCATGCTCGACATTCCCGTGCCACCCGCACCCGTAAACGCCCGCCGGATTCTGGAAACCGTGGTCCGGCGACTGGCCATCGCGCTTTCCGAAGCCCAGCTGGACGTGCTGGAAAGCGTTTTCGACCAGCGCGTGGTGATCATCACGGGTGGCCCCGGCACGGGCAAAACCACCTTGATCCGCGCCATCACCGCGGTCTTCGAAGCCATCGGGCGCGACTATCTGCTGGCCGCCCCAACCGGACGCGCGGCACGCCGCATTGCCGAAGTGACCGGCCGGCCGGCCGGCACCCTGCACAAGCTGCTGGGATACAACCTGTCCGAAGGCAGTTTCGAACATGACCAGGACGACCCCCTGGACACGCAAGCGTTGATTGTCGATGAAGCCTCCATGATCGACACCCTCTTGATGGGAAACCTGATCAAGGCCCTGCCGCTGCAAGCCAACCTGATTTTGGTCGGTGACGTGTTTCAGTTGCCCTCCGTGGGACCGGGGTCAGTCCTGTCCGATCTGATCACGGCCGAAACGGTGCGCACTTTCGAACTGAAGGAGGTCTTCCGCCAGGCCGCCCAAAGCCCGATTATCATCAACGCCCACAAGGTGCGCCATGGTGAATTACCCGATATCGTCCCGCTGACCGAAAACGAGAGCCTGAAACCATTCACGTTCATCGAACAGGGCAGCCTCGCGCACGTGGCGCATGCCATCGTGGATTTATGCACCCGGCGCATCCCGGACGAGTTGGGCATCGACCCCGTGCGCCATGTGCAGGTGCTCACACCCATGCACAAAAGCGCGGTAGGCACCCTGCATCTCAATCCGCTGTTGCAGCAAGCCCTCAATCCCGCTGCGCACGATGCAAAGCCGCTGGCTGGAAGGTTCTTCACCGGCGACAAGGTCATGCACCTGCGCAACAACTATCAGAAGGAAGTGTTCAATGGCGAGATCGGCACCATTTGCGCGCTGGATGCGGCCGAACACCGCTTGACCGTCGATTACGAAGGCCGCAGCGTGATTTATGACGAAGCCGATCTGGACGAACTCTCCCTGGCCTACGCCATTTCGGTGCACAAGTCGCAAGGTTCGGAATACCCCGTGATCATCCTGCCCATGGTCACCCAGCACTACATCATGCTGCAACGCAACCTGCTTTATACCGCCCTGACGCGCGCGCGCCGGATGGTGATCCTGATCGGTTCCCCCAAAGCCGTTCGCGTGGCGGTCCAAGCCGACCAACCCTGCCGGCGTCAATCCTGGCTGGGGTGGCGTTTGTCGGTTGGGCCGTTGGACCCCTAACGGTTGGCCTGTTTGCCCGTGGGGGATGGTTCGTGGCTTTTGTTACCAGCCCGGCCTGTCAGAGAACCGGACATACAGGGGACGAAAGTGCGCAGCGGACAGCCACGCGCCATATCACCATCGCCCAAACAGACCCATCGGGCCCCACGGGCAAACGGATCTACGCATCTGAGGGCGGCGGGTTAGATGTGGAGGGATCATCGGGTGGGGAGAATTTGAAAAATTCGACCCCTTCCTGGCGCAGGGTCTCTTCTTCCTGGGTGGTGCTTACGCCGCGGATATTGCGCGGCCCGGTGACGCCGTAATGGATCTTCAGGGCCTCCTTGGCAAAATCGGTCCCCACATTGTCGAAATTGCTTTCCACGAACTGCATGACGGCCCGGGCCACAACAGCCGCTTCCGCCTCGGACAATCCCTTGGGGTTCGGCGGGGGTGCGCCTTTCAAGCCTTTGATGGCAAAAGTGGAAGGGATTCGGTTGACTTCGGTATCGTTGCAGACAGGACATGCGACCAGACCCTGCTTGCGCTGCCGCTCAAAGGTTGTGGCGTCTTCAAACCAACCTTCGAAACGGTGTTCGTACCGGCATTGCAAATCGTAAACAATCATGCAGGTTCACCCTTTTGTATCGAATAATGGGAAAAATAACACAGGCGCCTTCAATTTCAAAGAAATTATTGACAGATGGCCCTTTTTCATCAAAGAATACGCCTCGTTCGGCGGAGCTGGCGTTCCGCGCATCGTGTATTCATGGATAACCGCCTTCATTCAGCAAAAGCGCTATCCGGCCGTTGCGTTTGGCGTGAAAGCAACATCCTGCCACGCAACAAAGAGCTCATCGTTGAGCTCACCCAAAAGATCCCGAGGAGTAAAATTACCAGATGAAAAAATCGATGAGAACCGGCGTTATTGTTGTATTGTTGTTGCTGCTCAACGTGGCGATCGGAGCCGCCCAGACCTTTTACGTCTCGGAGGCCTTCGAAATTACGTTTCGGACCGGACCGGGAACAGACCGCAAGATCTTGGCCATGGTCCCGTCCGGGCGAACCCTGGAAATGATCAACAGGGGCACAGAATGGTCCGAGGTGCGCCTGCCCAGCGGCAAGGAAGGCTGGGTGCTGACCCGCTATCTCACGGAAGAACCGCCGAGCGCCATTAAGCTGGCGCGCTTGGAAAAAAAGCACGCCGAATTTATCAACCAGAACAAGGATGTTCATCAGACCATATCCGATCTGACGCAGAAAAACGGTACCTTGACCCAAGAATTAAACCAAACCAAAGAAGCCTTGACCCAAGTCGAAGCCTCTTACGCGGCGCTCAAAAAAGATGCTGCAGACACGATCAAATTGAGAACCGATTACGAAAACAACCGCAAAACACTCGATGAAATCACCCAAAAAGCCGATCAGTACGAAAGTCAGCTCAATCGAATCACGAACAATCAGCTGTATGAGGGCATGTTGTACGGCGGCGGCCTGATCATTTTCGGCTTCGTGGCCGGTTTTATCATGAAACGGCCCAGACGCAGATCACCTTTGATGTAAGCTGCCAATTGAAAGCGCACTGTCATGAGCGATGTTAAAACCGATATCCTGGTGATCGGCAGCGGTGTTGCCGGTTTGTTGTTTGCACTCAAGGTGGCCGAACACGGCAGCGTGGCCCTGGTCACCAAGAAAGAGGCCATGGACAGCAACACCAACCTGGCCCAGGGGGGCATTGCCACGGTCTTCGGAGAAACAGACACCTTCGATCTGCACATCCAGGACACCTTGAGTTCAGGCGATGGCCTGTGCAACCTCGATGTGGTGGAAAGGGTCGTCAAAGACGGACCGGCCCGCATCAGGGAACTCATCCAACTGGGCGTCCATTTCAATTTGCGCCGGGAAAACGGCATTAGTGTCCCAGACGACGCGTTCGACCTGGGGCGGGAGGGCGGCCACTCCCACAATCGCATTGTGCATGCCCACGACATGACCGGCCGCGAAGTGGAACAGGTGCTGCTGAATCTGGTGCGCAATCACCCTCACATTCACTTGTATGAAAACCATATCGCCATTGACCTGATCACCCAGTCCACCCGCATTAAAAGAGGGCAGGTCACCACCACCCACGAAGATTTCTGCTGCGGGGCCTATGTACTCGAACGCAGCAGCCACCAGGTAAAAACCTTTGCCGCCAACATCACCTTGCTGGCCACGGGCGGCACCGGCAAAGTGTATCTTTACACCAGCAACCCGGACATCGCCACGGGCGACGGCATCGCCATGGCGTATCGGGCGGGGGCTACCGTGGCCAACCTGGAATTCGTGCAGTTTCATCCCACCTGCCTCTACCACCCGCAGGCCAAAAATTTCCTGATTTCCGAAGCGGTGCGCGGCGAGGGCGGCATCCTGATCGATGCCGATGGCCGGCCTTTCATGCAGGATTACGATCCTAGCAAAGACTTGGCCTGCCGCGACGTAGTGGCCCGCGCCATTGACAGCGAACTGAAGAAAAGCGGCGCTGAATCGGTATTTCTGGATATTACGCATGTGCCGGCTGACGTGGTGCGTGAACGCTTCCCCAACATCTACGCCAAATGCATGAGCCTGGGCATCGATATGACCTGCATGCCCATACCGGTGGTCCCGGCTGCCCATTACATGTGCGGCGGCGTGGTCACGGACGTTCAGGGCCGCACCGATATCCGGCACCTGTATGCCGTGGGCGAAACCGCCTGCACAGGGCTGCACGGCGCCAACCGCCTGGCCAGCAACTCACTTCTGGAAGCCCTGGTCTACGCCGATGCGGCCGCCCGGGAGGTGATCACCGAACTGCGCGAAAACGCGTTCAACCCCCTGCCCCATCCACCGGCCTGGGATGACGTGAGCACCAGCGACAGCGACGAATCGATCGTCATCACCCACAACTGGGATGAAATCCGCCGTTTGATGTGGAACTATGTGGGCATTGTGCGCTCGGACAAGCGGCTGGAGCGCGCCCAACGCCGCATCGACATCATACAGACCGAGATCCAGGATTATTACTGGCATTTCAAAGTGGTGCCCGATCTTATTGAGCTGCGCAACATCGCCACCGTCGCCGAACTGATCATCAAGTGTGCCCGTCACCGCAAAGAGAGCCGCGGCCTGCACTATAACCTGCAATACCCGCAACGTGACGACCTGCGCTGGCAAAAGGACACTATCCTCAGGCGACAATACCTTGGATAGGGGTTGTTGATTCGTTTAATCGAAAAAAGTTGATCGACGGGTGGTTCGACAGTGCAAACGTACATACAATAACCAACGTCGAAGAACCAATCCGAATCAACGAATCGACGAATGGAAATCACCGAACCCAGACGGAGGGATCATGGTTGAACGATGCGCGCGATGGCCCCTGGCAATCGCCTTGATCGCCGGCTTGGCACTGTTGGTTGCGTGCGGCGGCGCCCCCTTGAAAGTGGATCCCATCGATCGCAATCAGGACCCCGCCGAAGCAGTTGGCCAGTTGGCAGAAGGCTTGGCGCAGGCACGCACCGACCAAGTGGACGTTCTGTCGCCAAACTGGTTCAAAAAGGCTGAAGCTTCTCACGCAGCCGCCAAACAGGCCTTGGATGGAAACGCGCCCGCCGAACGCATTCTTGAAACGGCGGCCCTGGGTCAGGCCGAACTGAAACAGGCCGAAGTGATCGCCATCCGGTCGCGCGATCAGCTCGAACAGGCCATCCGCAGCCGTGCCGCGGCGCGCGCCGTCAATGCCCAACAATTTGCCGAGGAATATGCCGCCATCGAAAACGCCTTCCTGGGTTTGACCCGATCCGTGGAGAACAGCGACTTCGAACGTGCGCGCCGTGGCAGTCGAAAGGTCAGCGAACGCTACCGTGAGCTCGAACTGCGCGCCATCACCCTGGCCGCGACCGGGGATGTCCGTCACCTGCTGCAAAATGCCCTCGAGGCCAAGGTGCCCGAGATGGCGCCCAAAGCGTTTGAACAAGCCCGGGAGTCGCTCACGCAAGCCGAAACCTATATTGCCGAGCAGCGCTACGATCAGGCCACAATCCTCCAAAAATCGGACCAGGCCCGCTTTCTCGTTCAGCGTGCGGTGGTCATTGCCGGTACCAGCCGCATGCTCGCCCAGATGACGCCCGAGGACATTGCCTTGTGGATGGAAAGCTTTCTGTTCCAGACCACGACCCACTTACAATCCGCGGATCGCCGCAATCTCTCGTTCGAAGAGCAGTTGGGCGCCATCCTTTCCAGCGTGGACACGTTGCAGGCCGAACGGACCCTGGCACGCCGGTCGGCTGACGAAAAAAGTGTGTTGATCGAAAAACTCGGCGAGCGTCTGGCCGAATTGGAGGGCACGCACCAACAAATCAGGCAAGACAAACAACGACTGGCGGCCGAAAACCGCTATCACGCCCTGTTCGAAACCGTCAGGCAAGGTTTTGAACCCGAGGAAGCCGAAGTCATCAAAGAAGCGGACCAGTTGATCCTCCGGCTTACGGGCATCCGATTTCGGGTGGGCAGTGCGGACATCCCACCCGACAGCCATGGGCTGCTGAGCAAAGTACAGCAGGTCATTCAATTTTTCGGGCAGCCGGATGTGATCGTCGAGGGACATTCCGACAGCAGCGGTTCGCAGGAGATGAACCGGGCATTATCTCAGCGCCGTGCCGAATCGGTCAAAAAATTCCTGGTCGACCGGTACACGCTGCCTACCACCAAGGTCTCCGCCATCGGCCATGGGTCGACGCGCCCGGTAGTCTCCAACGCCAGCGCCGCCGGCCGCGCCCGTAACCGGCGCATCGACGTGATCATCAAGCCGACCGGGCAAGCAATGCCCTGAATGGCGAAATGGAACGCTAACGCGCACGTTCAGCCGCCGTACTTTTTAGTGAACGCATCCAGCATGGCGTGATACTGCTCATGCCGGCCGACGCCGACCACCTCTCGTTCGATCTGCGCGAACTGTTCCTCCAAACGACGCTGCTGGTCCTGGGGAAGCCGCTGGGCTGCCATCTCAAACAACACCTGATCCTCCTTGGCAATGTGCTGCTCGAGCAATTGACGATAGGCGTCTGCGTGCCTGCGGAAACGCTCATCCGCCTGCGGCATTCCTGCCTGATAATCCTGGAGTGCGCGCCCCATTTCGCGAATATGGGTGCGACCTTGTTCGTGCTCACCAAGCATCACGCCCACCGGACCGCCTTGACGCTGCACACCGGCGCGTTCAAGGGCCGGAAAGAGCCCCTGCTCCTCCTTGCCATGATGGCACGTATCGACAAATGTCCTGAAAAAATCAAGCAGGTCTTCAGCATCCTGCACCAAGGCTGTTTCCGTACTGGTTCCCATTTGGTCGGCAATTTCCGTCAAAATCGTCAGGGCGCTTTCAATGCCCCGGTGTTCGGCCTTTAATTCTTCAATCGGATTCATGGTGTTTCCTTTCAAAGCGGACTGCTACCAGGCATTTCGATGCAGTCCTCAGCGATGTTGTGCCAGATCGCTTCCGTAGTATCGTTTGTGATAGTACCCTCATGGTAAGGCCCGGTTCGGTCGGTTCAAGGGAAGCGGCATCTGACCCCGCACGAACCGGAACGATGGGCTGCGCCGGTCGATACCATGACCCGCCGGGTTTTCAGCCCGAACCGCGCCAAATCGAGCCTCTTTGCAATCCGGCTAAAAAGGCGCTATTGTATTGTAATGATTCGCGGGAGGGCATGATGGTCACGGTTCGACGCACCAACACCATACTGTACTGCCGGCATTGGCGCGAGACAGTCGCTTTTTATCGCGATGTGCTTGGGTTGACCGTCGCGCACACCACCGACTGGCTGGTGGAATTCCGATTGACGGCCGACAGCTTCGTCAGCATTGCCGAAGCCGCACGCACGACGATCGCCAGTGCCGAAGGCGCCGGCATCACGCTTTCCCTGCAGGTCGATGATTTGGACGGATTGCACCGCCACCTGGCCGAAGCAGACGGCCGGCCCGGCCCTATGCAGGCAAAATGGGGCGCACGCGTGTTTTACTTCCACGATCCGGAAGGGCACCGTCTCGAGGCGTGGCAGGATGAATAAGCAAAATGGAAGCATGATGAAAACCTTCAGCCGCATCAGACCAGGGGTCGACAAATCGGCGCTGCTGTTTACAGCGGCGTTTATGTGGATCGCCGTGGGCGCCATGATGCTGTCGCTGGCTTACGGATGGCTGCAGCGCGGGGCAGTTCACGCGGTCGCGTTTGCCGGGCCGGGCATTCTTATGGCCCTGGCCATCCACCATTTCGGGTTCTTGAAAGTCGTGGATAAAAATCTGGCGCGTATTCTGCCGATGGAGGGCAAGCGCTGCTTTTTTTCCTTCATGAGTTGGAAAAGCTATCTTATGGTCGCGCTAATGATCGCCATGGGCGTGGCGCTGCGCCACTCGCCCCTTCCCAAACCCTATCTGGCGACCGTATATATCGCCATCGGTCTGGCGCTCGTTCTTTCCAGCCTGCGTTATCTCAGAGCGCTGCTGCGCCGACACGATGCCCTTGTCGATAAAAGCAAGTGATGGCCTGGAGGTGCTATGAAAGCGGTCGTATTTGAAGCTTATGGCCCAGCTGATGTGCTGCGGATCGATGACCTGCAAGACCCCGCCCCCGGACCGGAGGACATCGTGGTCCGGGTGCGCGCGGCGGCAGTCAATCCGAAGGATACCTTCATCCGCAAAGGACGATTCAAGGATTTCACGGGTGACAGTTTCCCCCAGCAGACCGGCTTTGACTTTGCCGGCGAGGTTGCCGCCGTGAACGATCGCGGCACCTTCCAAGTGGGCGAACCGGTCATCGGGATGCTCGATGGCTGGAAAGGGAAAACGTGTGCGCAATTCGTTGCGGTCAAGCGCCACCAACTGGCCGCCAAACCGGCGACCCTCTCTTGGGAGCAGGCCGCCGCCTTGCCGCTGGTATCTCTTACGGCGCTGCAAGCCCTGCGTGACGAAGGCGCTATCCAGCCCGGATGGCGGGTCTGCATCAACGGTGCTTCCGGTGGCGTGGGCACCATGGCCGTACAGATCGCCAAATGCCTTGGCGCTTCGGTGACAGCCGTCTGCGGCGCCGAGTCGCATGCCCGGGTCAAACGCCTGGGCGCGGATGCCTGCATCGACTATCGCCAGACGGATATTACCCGAAGCGGGCGCCTGTTCGATATCTTCTTCGACGTATTCGGCAATCAGCCATTTGCTGCCGTGCAGCCGATTCTCACACCCACCGGCACCTGGATTTCCACCGTCCTGAAACCGGAGGTCTTTGCGGCCGTCGAACAGACCAGGACCGCCAGCGGACAAAAAGCGCGCCTGATCGTGGTGCGCGCGGATGCCGACGATCTGGCGCACGTTGCCCGGTGGGCCGAAGATGGCCGCATTGAACCGATTATCCACGCCGTCTATCCGATGGATCAAATCGCTGCCGCACACCGGCAACAAGAAACCAAGCACACCCATGGCAAAATCGTTATCACTATTGCATAAAGAATATGCCCTTGGGGCATAACCGGATAGCCTTGAGCAGTACAACCGAAATGCGGGAGTAATCCATGGCCAAAAGAGTTCAATCGACGATACCCAGAAGCATGCGCAAGCGGTTCAAGGAACGGCAGCGTGCAAAAAACGCGATCGAAGCCAGCCGAAACAAGCTTATCAACCGCGTCCTGCAGCAAGAAAATCTGGATCCCGAAGATATGGCCCTCATCGCGCCATCCGAGAAAATGTCGGAGTATATCATCGATTTTGGCCACCCCATGCTGGAAGGTGCCAAAACGTTCGAGGACCAGACAAAGGCGATCCTGTTCGCGGTCCTGGCTTGGAATGCAGCTTTATTGCCGGATGTCAAACGCGTGGCGTATGTGGCCGAAATGAAGAAGATGTTCAGCTTTCCCGACACGATTGACGAGATCCTCGCTTTTCTGATTGCGCGCAAAAAAGCGTTTTTTTCGGAGATTAATCGTATGGTCATCGATTATGACTGCATCGAAACACCCGATGGTTTTTACCTGAATGTCGTTGCCAATAGATGACCCAACTCGAGAGCGATGGATCACTGCAAAATTACTGAGCCCAACCGGGAATCAGCGCATCGTTGATCCGTCGCCACAAGTCGTCGCCCGCCGGCCGCGGGCTGCCAGCGATGTGGGTGACCGGCACGGCGCCCATCAGCGCATTGGTGGCCAGCACCTGTTCGGCGCCCTGCAGTGTTGCGACCGTCAGCGACTGCCGGATGATCCGATACCCCCAAGCCCGCAATTGCCTGCAGGCAGCTTCGGCCAGGACGCCCGGCAGCACGGCCTGCGATTCGGGACGGATGATGTCGCGCCCGTTGACGATGAGAAGGTTGGCCGTGTTGGTTTCGGACACGCTTCCGTCCGGATTGAGAATCAAGGCTTCGTCGTGGCCGTTGGCTTGGGCCCAGTGTCCGGCTTGCAAGTAGTACAGATAGTTGAGGGTCTTATGCGCCGCCAGCGGCGTGGCGCGCGCATGGGGATAGACGCCCAATGCGAGGCCGGCGTCTTTTCGGCCCGATAGGCGGTGGGTGTACGGCCGTGCGCTTACCAACAAGGTGTGATCCCAAGGCGGCATACCGCGGCTGCCGCGCGTGGCCAGCAGTTTGACGGCCGCGCATCCGCTTGCAAGACCATTGGCTGCGACGACCGCGGCAATGATCGCCGACCAGCTCAGGTCGGGCGGCGCAGAGGGCATGAGGGCCTGCCAGGTCCGGTTAAAACGGGCCAGGTGACCGTCGAGCAACGGCGCGCTGCCCTGGTCGACCCGTATGGTTTCAAAAAAGCCAAACCCATACAACACACCTTGATCGGTGATGGGGACCGATGCCGCAACCGCCGGTTGCAAACGGCCGTTGCACCACACCATCGCTTGGGCTGTGCGGTCGGTCGCACCGCCCCCCTCGCGGCAGGCGCCCAGCAGGGTATGTCCTTTGTGCAGCGTCTCTTCGTACTCGGCCTGGGGATCGGAGTCGAACACAATGCCACCTCCCACCGAAAAACACAGCATGCCATTGGCCACTGTGGCCGTACGAATGGCCACCGACAGGTCCAGGGTATCGTCAAAGCCGATGTAGCCTATGCTGCCGCAGTATACGTGACGCCGGCAGGTCTCCAGTTCGTCGATGATCTCCATGGCACGCACCTTGGGGCAACCGGTGATCGAGCCGCCCGGAAACGCAGCCGCGATCAGATCCACACTGCCGCTATTGGCTTCCAGCCGGCCTGCCACATCCGATACCAGGTGATGCACGTTGCGATAGGTTTCCAGGCGCTTGTGGGCGGTCACGCGCACCGAACCGGCCCGGCACACCTTACCGATGTCATTACGCAGCAAATCGACGATCATGGCAAGTTCGGCATCGTCCTTGGGACTTGCGGCCAACTCCCGGCGCAAAAGTGCATCCTGGGCGGGCGTTGCGCCGCGCGGGCGCGTGCCCTTGATCGGCCGCGTTTCCACACGGTCGCCGTGCCGGCACAAAAACCGCTCGGGGGAGGTCGAGACGATCTGATGATCGCCGCCCTGCACAAATGCGAAAAACGGCGCCGGATTGCGCTCGAACAGGTGCCGGAAGAGCGTGAAGGGCTCTCCCCTAAAAGGCACCTGAAACCGCTGGGACAAGTTGACCTGGTAAACATCGCCGGCGGCAATGTAGTCAACGATGCGCCGGACGGCCTCCTTATAGTGGGCTTGATCAAAGTTGGACGCCAATGCCGCGGGGTCAACGGCAAAGCCGCCCTCGCAGGGCGGCCCGAAGGCAGCGGCGGCAGCGAATGTTTGGAAAAGATGCTCAGGATCCCAGCCGGGCACATCCCGGTCGGGCACGATCATCTGCGTTGCACCGTCAGCTTTATCGTGCACCACCAGCAATGCGGGCGCATGCAGCAGGACATGGGGCAGCTGCCAGTCATCCACGCTGGTGCGCGGCAACACTTCCAGGTCATCTTTCAAATCATAGGCCAGATACCCCATCAGCCCTGCAGCCAACGGCTGTGTCCGGCTTTGGGATGGCAGCCGCATGGCATGGATGACATGACCGAGCGCGTCCAGGCAGACACTGTCCCACTCGGCCGCGTGATTGTCGACCGTCACGGCAAGGCGACCGGAACGTCCACGCAGCGTCAGCCAGGGCCATATCCCCATAATGTGATAGCGGGCGCAATCCAGATCGCCGCCGCTCAGCAGCACGACCGTTCCGGGCAGATGGGCGAATCGGCCGGCCAGGTCGATAAAAGGTTCAGTCAGATCGAAGGACCGGACGCGCACGCCGGTCAGCCCAGGCAATGCCAGAGGCGGGCAAGACGCAAGGGGCTCGTTCATGACGGTATCTCCAGGGGCCCGAGTCGCAAAAAATTTTCCATCAGGGTAAATCCGTGTTCGGTCAGAAAACTTTCCGGATGAAACTGCACACCGCACAAGGGATGGCGCCGATGGCTCAGTCCCATGATGGTGCCGTCTTCCGAGTGGGCAGTGACTTCCAGATCTTCGCGCAAGGCCTTTTCGTGCGGCACCACTGCCAGACTGTGGTAGCGGGCCGCCAAAAACGGCGACGGCAATCCTGCGAACAGATAGCGGCCCGCATGCAGCACCGGGCTGGTCCGCCCATGCAGGGGCTGCGGCGAACGGACCGTTTGACCGCCGAACACTTCGTTAAGGCACTGCATGCCCAGGCACACGCCCAAAATCGGTACGCGCGGGTGCCAGGTCCGGATCAGGGGCATCGATATTCCCGCATGGGCCGGATCCTTGGGTCCCGGGCTGATCAGGATATAGTCCGGCGCAAGTGCGTCTACCTGTTGCAGGTCGATGCCATCAGCGCGGAAAACGCGCACCACCAGCGGATAGCAGCGCAACATCTGCACCAGGTTGTAGGTAAAAGAATCGTAATTGTCGATCACGAGAATGGTGTGCACGCTTCGTCCCTTGCGGTGCCCTTCCGCAGGTCCGAACGGCACAAAAAAAAGCCGCCCGGACATGAGTCTGGGTGGCTTGCGCCTGTTTCATAACTCAACGCATCAGGCCGCATGGCCTGACCTGCAATCTTATTGTAAAACGATTCTTAAGTGAAATCGCGCCAGCGGTCAAGCAACAAATTACCCTTCAGGATACCGGCGCTCTACCGCCGCTGCAGGAATATCCGTTGGAAATGATAGATGGCTTGGGTGAGTTTTCTTTTTTCGACAGGATCGATATCGATGAATTCGAGTGCGTACCGGTAAAGGTTGCGGTCTCTGTCGTGTTCGATACGCCGGACTTCGGATCGTTTGATGATAATGGTCTCTCCCGCGCGCTCGTTGGCGGCGGGCACCACGATACCCGCATTGTATATTTTCTGCGACACCGTTAGAAGCGACCCTTTCAGATCCTTGAAACCGTGTTTGATCAGCGCACCGAAGGCCCCTCCCAGGCTGATGTTAATCAGTGCGAATACGACCGGGCTGTTATTGATTTTAAAAAGCATCTTCGTCCCGACGGGCGTTTCCATCCGGAAATTTTTGCGTCGCTGAATCCTTTCAACGACATCGGGAAAGGGCATCGCCAACTCGCGCCCGGCGATGCAACCGCCGCGGGTTGTAAAGATGTACTCGAGCTGATCGGGACCATTGAAATTGAAACGCAGGTGCAGGGGGTCGAACTTTTTGGCTACGGCTTCGAAGCCGTCAGGCATATCGACCAGCAGTTGATGCCCGGCAACATCCTCTTTAATGCCGGTGATACACGTCAGGCGTTCGAAATCGCCGCCCACCACATACATTGAGATGATCACGCGTTTCTCGACCAGATAGCTGAACAGCTCGAAAAATTTTTTGGTTCGAACGTTTCCCGGATCACTCATGCCGAATCGTCATTTCTGGTTAGTGCACCGGCTCTTCCGGCAGCCGACGCCGATAGCCATAGATCTGCTGCCATGAATCTTATTACCTTATCGGTTCCAGGTCTGCGTCCCTTTAGCCCCTTTATGAATTTTATAGCACCCGCCCAATCATTGAAAGCAATCCAACTTTTTTCGCTGTTATTGAGAAAATCATAGACATGATCTCGACCGGATCCGGTTCCTGGTGGATCGGCCCGATGGTCAGGCTCACCCACGCGCCCGGATCCTGCCCGAAAGTCATCACACAAAGCACGTCGCAGCCGGCCGACCGAAAAGCGTCTGATTGGAGCCATTGCATAATGGACGATGCGTAACCGCTTTACGCCGGGCCTATCTAAAAACGGGGCCGCGTTCTATCCGTGGGGAACGGTACGCAGTTTTAAACCTTTTGATTCTTTTGGATACCCAATGCTATGATCGCTCGAGGAGCGCCAAACCAGGGCTGCCGGTATGTTATTTGCATGTGGATCAGGGCGCCACTTGCAGTGCCCTAACTGATACCGCGCAGCGGATGACGCGTCCGGCCGAGATGAGACCGGCGCTTGTGGAAAATCAGTTTCACGAGGATTGCATTATGCCGACGGGATATCTCACCCCCATTCACCTTTCAGCGCAAACGGACGACGCACGCCTGACCGAAATCGAATATCACCGCAGACTCAACCGATGGATGGCCCTGTTAGGCAGCCCCCCATTCATTTTTTTTGCCCTGTTTCACTATCATCACGGTAATCTTCTCCAGGCGCTTTTTTTCCTTTTATTATCGCTCAATGCGATCGGGGCGGTGCTGTGGGGATTGCGGATTTCCGAGCTGCACCGGCTCGTTCTGCTGAAGCGCATCACGTCGTCGCTTGCATTCGGATTGATGGCGGCCAGTTTCTTTTGCGGCATGCTCGCTGGCGATATCTACATATTCACGCCGTGGATATATTGCTATCCTATCGCGGTTATGTTGTTTTTCGGCCACAAGGCCGGCTTCATCTGTGCCCTCCTGTTCAGTACAATCATGGTGGCCATCCTCATCACGCTTGATCTGCCATTGTTAAGTGAATGGGATCAGCGCATGTTCCGCTTGAACAATTCGTTGGCTCTGCTGCTTACCCTGGCCACTGCCTTGATCTCCGAAAGAACCCGGGTGCGGGTTCAGAACCAGTTGGTAGGTGCCCAAAATGAGGCGCTGCTTGCCGAAAAAAGGCAGCGGCAGGCCAATATGGAATTGCAGCGTGAAATCGAACTGCGCAGCCAATCCGAAAAGGAGTTGGCCCAAAGCGAACTGCGCTATCGCGCTCTGTTCGAGGAATCGGCCGTGTCGCTCTGGGAAGAAGATTGGTCGCGACTGAAAATGTTTCTCGACGAACTGCCGCCGGAAGTCGCGGATGACCTTCCCGGCTATTTCAAAGCCCATCCTGCCGTCCTTGATGAATGTATCGACCTGATGCAGGTGACCGCGGTCAATCGTTCAACGCTCCATCTGTTTGAAGCGCAAAATACTACAGCCCTGATGAAAAACCTATCCGCGATCCTGCCGGTCGATCGGGACGACTATTTTATCAATCGCATCATAGGGCTATATAAAAACAATCGTTATTCGGCCGAAGGGGTTGGTTGCACATTGCGCGGACGCCACCTCAGCCTGCTGATCAGCAGCACCGTACCGGCGGGTTTCGAAGAGTCCTGGCAGCGCGTGTTCACTTCCGTGTCCGATCTCACCGACCGGGTGGCCATGGAAGAAGAGAGAAAACGGGTGGACCATCAGCTTCAGCACGGCCGTCAGATACAGGCGATCGCCACGCTGGCCGGCGGCATCGCCCACCAGTTCAATAACGCGCTGGCGATCATATTGGGCAACCTGGACCTGCTGAGACTGGCCAAGGCCAACAACCTTCAAAACGAAACTTACCTCAGCTCGCTGCGCACCTCCACTGATCGAATGTGCCGCCTGACCGACCAGTTGCTGGCCTATGCCAGGGGAGGCAAGTACCAGCCGCAACCCTTTTCCGCCAACAACCTGATTCAGGAGGTGATGAAATCGGAACGACTGGCACTTCCGCCTTCCATCACGGTCCGTCTGCAGCTCGATGAAGACATCTGTCTGACCAATGGCGATATCACCCAGATCAAAACAGTCCTTGAAGCCGTGTTGTCCAATGCGGCCGAATCGATGAACGCCGGCGGAGAAGTGACCGTTTCCACCGCCAATCAATTCTTCAAGGAAGGCGCCGAACCGGTGGGCGGTGTTCTTCCGGCACCTGGGGAATACGCAGTCATCAGCATCCAGGATACAGGCGTCGGCATGGATGAAGCCACCTGCCGGCGCATTTTCGAACCTTTTTTTACCACTAAATTCGTCGGCCGCGGACTGGGCATGGCGGCCGCCTTCGGCATCATAAAGAACCATGACGGCATGATCATGGTCCAGTCGGAACCGAAAAAAGGCACCCGCGTCCTGATCTACCTGCCGCGCTTTGAGGCCCAGGCCAAACCATCCCTTCCCCAGTCCAGGAGCGCCGCCTGATGAGAGAGCCCACGTGAAAATGAAATTGCCCTGTCGAACAGGATCCCTGAACCGAAAAATATCCTTGACCAGGAACCGGTCAGGCATTCGGAAACCCATTGAACCCTTGGACGGGCGCTGCGAGCGGCGCGAACTCGAAATGACATCGAAGAGTTGCGTGATTCACTTAAAAGATATGAAACCATCCTCAATGATGTCGATGTCCAACTGGCAGCGCATTCAAGCCCTTTGTCACCGTCAACTGCTCGGCACTGACCGAGAACCTGCTCGAAAGTGAACTGTTCGGACATATCAAGGGGGCTTTTACGGGTGCGGTCAAAGATAAACAAGGCCGTTTTCAGGCTGCCGACGGCGGCACGCTTCTGCTCGACGAGATTGGTGATATTTCCCACAAAGTGCAGATGAAACTGCTGCGCGTGTTGCAAGAAAAAGAATTCGAGCGGGTCGGAGAGACCACCCCCCACAAAGTCGATGTCCGCGTGATTGCCTGCACCAACACGGACCTGAAGGAAAAGGTCAGGTGTGGGGAGTTCCGCCACGATCTGTACTACCGCCTCAAGGTCGTCGAGGTCGCGCTGCCGCCCCTGCGCCGGCGACTTGAAGACTTACCGCTTCTGGTCGAGCACTTCCGCGGCATCTTCAATAACCGCTTTGAAAAGACGATCGAAGGCCTCTCGAACGACGTGCTCAGCACATTCATGAACTATTCCTGGCCCGGCAATGTGCGCGAACTCGAACATGTCATGGAACATGCTTTTGTCGTATGCCAGGGCGGTGCGATTACGTTGACGCATCTGCCGGCCGACATCCGCCACTACGAAGCGGACGATTCTTACGCGCAGCGCGGCAGCGGCCGACCGGTCACGGGCATTCCTGAAATGACCGATGCATTGAACCGGGCCGGCGGCAACAAATCCAAAGCAGCGCGCCTGCTCGGAATCAGTCGGCGCACAATCTACCGCAAGATCGACCAATTTGGCCTCAGCCAGACCAACGACAGCCTGCCCCTGTTCAAGGACAAGCACGTGATCTAAGTCTTCCAGGACTTCATGCGGATCCTGGACGGTTTTTTTTTGGGGACCTCCTCCCATTGACCCGCTATGGGCATGCTGTTATATTCTCGCATTCAGCTTTGCTTTTTTGAATCGCAAGGCAAGGCATCTAATTGAAATCGATCACCTATGACATCAACATCCCCGGCGGGTCCTTACTATGCGAAGCTCACCCGCTTCTTCGCACCCTTGGCCCTGCAGTCGGCCTCACAAGGCTTAACCTATCCCCTGGTTGCCATGGTGGCCTCGCGCGGGCAAGGCGGCACCTTGAACCTGGCGGGGTTGGCCCAATCCAATACCTTGCTGTTTTTGCTCGGCACCTTGGGTTTCGGCCTGATCACCACGGGGATGGTTTTCGGAAAGGACCGCGAAGGATTCAGCCGATTTCGGTCGGTGACGCTGCTTTTGGCGCTGTCGGTGGTCGTGGTTCAATTGCTCTTGTGCCTTCCCGGACCGGCGCGCTTGCTCTTCGAAACCCTGATCGGACTGCCGCCCTCAATCGCACAACCGGCCCACATCACCCTTTTGGCCAGCGCGCCGCTGCAATTTCTGTTTTTCCTGCGCATACCCTATCAAGTAAGTATGTACAACGGCCTGGCAGCGGGACGCGCCAGCGTGGCCACCTTGATGCGCATTGTCATCACCGCCTTGCTGTCGCCGCTTTTCGTCTATATGGGCGCCGTGGGTCCCGTATGGGCAGTGGTCTGCCTGACGCTGCCCGTGGGCTTGGAAGTGATCGCCTCCGCCATCCTTGCGGCACCGTTCATCAAGGCACTGCACTCTTCGGGCGCCGCTCCGCCCACTAAAAAAGAGTTGCTGCTCTTCAACCTGCCGCTGTCCGTGGGCGGCTACCTGCTGTCGCTGTCCGGAATCTTGCTGGGTGCCTTCATTGCACGCGCCGAATTTCCTGAACGCATGTTGCCTGCTTACTACCTGGCTTTGGGCCTGGCGACACCTGTCGCCTTCGGCGCAACCCGCCTGCAGGAGGTTGTGCTGACCTTCCATCCTAAGCAGGGCAAGGAACCCCGCATTTTCTATTTTGCCCTTGCGGCCGGCACCGTGATGGGAATTTTGCCGCTGCTCTTTATTCTTCCCGGACTGGCGGAGGTCTATTACGTTGGATTGCAGAATCTGGCGCCCGCCGATTTGCCGATCGTTCGTATCACGGCCCTGGGGTTGGTATTGTTCCCTTTGTGTGTCGCTCTGCGTGCCCAGGGTGAGGGTCTGGCCGCCCTGGCAAGGAAGCCGATGACCGTCATCTCCGGACAGGCCGCTTTTCTGACCACGGTTATGACCACAGCCGGGCTGACGCTATGGCTGGGCGTCCCGGGCAATCTTATCGGTGCTGCCGGATTGAGCCTGGGCAATCTGGCTTCTACAGCCACGTTGCGCCTGCTGCTGAATCGATTCAGACGTCGGCACCTGCCCGTGCCCCCAACCATTACCTCTTGCGGTCAAATCCGCTGACAAGCCTGTTGACAGACCCGTTACCCGAAGGCATAGTAAGCAGGAGAGATCGTCCGACGGCACTGCCTTCCATACTACCCCGCTCGCATGTGCAAACTGTCTCAGCCGCCGCTCCGTGGACCCCTCACCCATTTTCTGCCGCGGCTCATTTGGATTGGGATCTTATGCCCCCGCGCGGGGGAACATCTGTCATTCGAATAGGGGGCCTATGTATCTTTCGTATTACCACTTGAAGGACAAGCCGTTTCAAATCAGCACGGACACCCGTTTTTTATGGCTTAGTGAAAATCATAAGGAAGCCTTGGCCACGCTCAAGTACGGCCTTTTACAGCAAAACGGATTCGTCGTGCTGACCGGAGCGGTAGGAACAGGCAAAACAACACTGGTCAACGCTTTGCTGGAAATGCTGGATAAAAGCGTTCAGGTTGCGACGATCAACCATCCGACCCTTGACACCCTTGATTTCTTGCGCCTGATCGCAAAAACCTACGATCCGCAAGTCACCGCTGACAACAAAGCCGATATTTTGCTCTTTTTCAAAGCCTTTCTGCAAGCGGCGCATGCCCGCGGCCAGACGGTTTTGCTGGTGGTCGACGAAGCGCACCGGCTATCCACGACATTACTGGAAGAAATCCGCCTCCTGTCCAACATGGAACTGAACGGCCAGCGTTTGCTCAACATCTTTTTCGTTGGACAATCCGAATTGAAGACCATGTTGTCCTCGCAAAACAGCGCGGCCTTGCGCCAGCGTATCACCTTGTATTACGAACTTAACCCGTTTTCCGAACAACAGACAGCGCACTACGTGCGTCATCGCCTGAAAATTGCCGGCACTGAACAGCTTTTATTCACGCCACGGGCGCTGCGCGCCATCCAACGTTTTTCGGGGGGCTATCCGCGAGCGATCAATATTCTGTGCGATCGGGCTTTGTTGACCGGGTATGTCAAGGAGTGCGACACCCTCGATGATGCGATCATTGCAGAGTGCATGGCAGAAATCAGCATCAACCCCAAAGGGATCCGGCGCATGTCGTCGGCACCGACCGCTGCTTCACTGACCGCCCTTGCGCACAAGGCCGCTGTTTCTGCAGCCGCATGGATCCCCGCAGGAGCGTCCCTGGTGCTGCATATGGGCCGGGAAACCCTCCGGACGGCCACGCGTCTGGCCGCCACGGTATCCCGTCGCAAGGCCTTACCATTGGTATTGGCCTCTCTTCCGGTCATTGCGGCTGTCATTTTGATCGTCGCAACCCGTTCCGGTACCAGCCCGCAACCCATTATTGTTACCGAGCCGAAAGCCGCCGCCGAAAAGAAAGCCGTGGCCGCAGTTGTCCCGGCCGACCCACAGCAAGCAGCGCCGGCGACATCTGCCCTTGATCCAACGCCTCCAGACGGTCAAAGGCCCTCACAAGAGAGTGCCCCTAAGATCGACAACACGGTCCTGGCGGAAAAAGCCATCAGCGAAAAACGATTCCAGGCCGCCCTCGATTTACTTGAAGGGGCCCGGCAAAATAACCCGGCGACCGCGCGCACCGCCACATTGTACTCGCAGGCGCTGGTCGGAGTAGCCGAGCAGGTCATGTCCAAATCCCCCGCAAAAGCCCAGGCCATGTTGGACCAGGCCGTCGCGGTCGATCCCGCCAATGCGTTGGCTTATTTCGGATTAGGCAAAGTATACAGCCATCAAAAAGAGTATCCGCAGGCCATCGATGCCTACCGGAACGTTCTGCGACTGGATCCCAGCTTGCCGGAAGCCTATTTCAATCTAGGTTTTATCTATGCAACCACAGGCAAGTATGCATCTGCCGAAGAAATGTTCACGCACGTTGTGCAGATGAAACCGGACTACCTGGACAAAGCGCTCTTCAACCTGGCCGTCGTACAGCAAAAGCGCGGCAAAAACCAACAAAGTGTGGCCAATCTGGAACACGCTTTGGCAATTCGTCCGGACAACCCGAAAGTTCAGGCCTATCTCGACCAATTCCGACAAGCCCACAACAACTGACAGCGCATGGAGTGCACGTTTTGAAAAAATCGCAAACAATGATAGTCCTCTGGGCGATAGCCGCAACGCTCACGTTGGTAACCGCCTGCAGCAGAATGCCACCCCCACCGGAGCGCCCTGTCGCCGCAACCCGCGTACCTGCCGTTGTCCCGCGGCCTGCGCCCCCGGCAAAGGCGGTGCAACCCAAGACCGCGACTGTCCCACCGACCTTCATCCATCGGGTCAACGGGGGTGAAACATTGAGCGCGATCGCACGCTGGTACACCGGAAAGGAAGACAATTGGCGGCGCCTGGCCCAGGTCAATCCAGCCATTGAACCGCAACGCATGCGGATCGGCGAACAGATCCATATTCCGCGAGACCTTTTGATCCGGCGCGAACCCATGCCGCGCACCGTGCAGCCGGTTCTCCGGAAGAAAACACCGCCTGCAAGCGCCGGGTCGGGTGAAAAGAAACAACCACCACCGCCCACAACCCGCGAAATCGTGGCACCGCGCGAAACACCGCCGGTGAAAGACGATGTCGAACTGTTCGGCCCGATCGAAAACCTGCCGCCGGCGCCGAAAGATGCGACCGATACGACCGATGCGCCTCTTGAGCTGGAAACGCTGGATTAAAGGCCGTTTTTTACCTTTTTGGCGAAGCCGGTGTAATAAACCCCTTACCCGGACACCAGCGGCGGATGTGCAACAGTTCGGGAAACGCTTCAGGCTTGTAGACCGATTTGGCCATCAGCAAGCGCAGGCACTCCTGGATGCCTTCAGACATTGTCGGGTGGGGAAACATGGCGCCCAGCACGTCGGCGGCGTTTTTGCCCTGATCGATGAGCAGCGCGACGGCCATGATCGTACTGGAAACTTCCGGGCCGGCCGCGCGCATGCCTAGAATTTTCTGCTCGGCATCATCGCTGACTATGATTTTGACAAATCCGCCGATCGACCGCATGGCAATGGCGCGCGGCACCAATGCATTGGCATAGGTGCCCACACGGTAAGCGATGCCCTTTTTCCGACACGCCTTTTCGTTCAATCCGACGGCGGCGACGGCTGGATAGAAGAACATCACGGTCGACATGTTCGGAAAGTTGAGCGGTGAGGCCGGCAGCTTGAACATGTGCTTGACCGCATGCCGGCTCTCCATGACCGCCATGTTGACCAAGGCCGGCCGGTGCGTCACATCGCCGGCGGCATAGATCGTTTCTTTCACCCGCCCGTCCGGATCGCAGTCCAGGTATCCGGCGTCATCCGGCGCAATGCCGACCGCCGCCAGATTCAGGTGCCGGAAACTCGGATCGCGGCCAATGGAAATCAGCACGGTATCCACTTCCACGACCAGCGCATGCCCATCATCGAAGTTGAGAATGACTTCAAGATGGTCGGGCGTACGCACAATCTGGCGCAGCTGGGTGGAGTGGAAGATTTTCACCCCGTTGAGCTCGAGGCTGCGGCTGACAAAATCGCTCACATCCTCATCCTCATAGGGCAGTACCCGCTCCTGGTGATCGACCAGAAACACCTGCGTCTGGCCGAAGTTGGAGAAAATGGTGGCATATTCGCAGCCTGTGACACCAGCTCCGATGATCATCAGGCGCCGCGGGAACTGTGCCAGCCCCAAAATACCGTCCGAATCGAGAATGCGCTCCTGATCGACAGCCACATGGCTGAAGTGGCGCGGTTTGGAGCCTGTGCTCAGCAGAAAATGATCGGCAGCAATCTCCTTGCGCGCGCCCGAAAGCAGATCGACGCGCACGTGTTGGGTATCGATAAAGCCGGCCCACCCCCGCAGGTAGGTGATGCTGCCGGAACCTTTCCAAAAGCCAGGCGCAAACGTCTCCAATTGCGACAGCAGCTGATACTGCTTTTCCTTGACCGCTGAAATCACGGTGTCGCGCACGGCCTGGTAATCGACTTTCAGATCCGGGCAGCGGTAGCCGCGATCCGTCTTGGACGCAATGGCGTAATCCTTGGACAACTCCCACATCGTTTTCGAAGCCAGCGCACCCCACTTGACCCCCGTGCCGCCGATTTCATCGCCCTCGATAAGGCACACCTTGCGACCGGCGTCAATGGCGCGCATGGCGCCGGCAAATCCACCCGGACCGGCCCCTATCACGCAAAGATCGAATCGTTCATCCGCATGGGTCATTGCACATCCTCTTGATTGCGACGGGTTCTTGGAAAGCTTCGTTCATAATAAACAGCCGGGCGCCGGTGAGCAATTCGTTTGCCCGCCAATGGGCCAACGGGCAAACGACAAAAGCCTACGGATACCCCGTAATCTCCCGAATCCGCTCATAAAGCGGCCTCAATCGCTTGTACATGCGCTTGTACACCTCCTGGTAAAGCCGTTCGTACTGGTGCTGGTGGATCGGGTCGGGCTCGAACAAGCGGCCGGTGTGCGTCATGGCTTGAACCGCCGACGTAAAACCGGTGTGCAGCCCCAGCCCTACGGCTGCATCGATGGCCGCGCCAAGCCCGGCGGTTTCATACAGGTGCGGCCGGCAGGTGGGCAGGCCGAAGATGTCCGCGGTCAGCTGCAGGGCCTGGTCGCTTTGCGAACCGCCGCCCGAGACCCGCAGCGATGTGATCGCTGTGTGGGTGCGCCGCTCTAAACGCTCGAGCCCCTCGCGCAGGGCATAGGCCAACCCCTCAAGCATGGCGCGGTACAAATGGGCGCGCGTATGCACGTCGCCGAACCCGATGACCGCGCCTTTGGCTTCCGGACCGGGAAACTTGAGCCCCGGGCTCCAGTAGGGTTGCAGCATCAAGCCCATGGCGCCCGGCGGCACCTGCTCGAGCAGCCGTTCGAACAGTGCTTCGGCGCTGCCCCCCTGGCGCTGCGCTTCCTGCTGTTCCAGATGCCCGAACTGCTCCTTGAACCATTCGACCATCCAGTACCCGCGATACACCTCGACCTCGACATTGTAGTGATCGGCAACCGCCGCGGGATAGGCTGGCAGCAGCTTGATCGGCTCCACGTAGCGCCTGTGGATCACATTGATCGTCGCCGTGGTGCCGTAGCTCAGGCAACCGATGTGACCGGCCAGGGCGCCCGAGCCGATCACCTCGCAGGCCTTGTCGGCCGCAGCTGCAATCACGGGCAACCCTTCGGGCAGGCATGTCTCCTTGGCCGCCTGGCGGCTGACCTGCCCCAAAAGGGTGCCGGGCGGATACAATTCTGGTAGCATGGCCGGACGAAGCGGCAGACAGCGCCAGTGCCAATCCCACGTGCGCGCCCAGCGCAGGCGTTTGTAATCAAACGGGATGTAGCCCACCTGACAGCCGACCGAATCCACAAACCGTCCCGTCATCCGGTAGGTCAGATACCCCGACAAGAGCAGGTATTTGTGCGTACGCCGCCACACGTCGGCATCGTGCTGCACCAGCCAGTTGGCCTCGGCCTCGGCCCGGATGTAGTCGAGGGTGCCACGCAAGCCAGCCAGGCGGAAGATCCAGCCCCACGCACCGCCCAATGGCGGCAGCCCGCGCGTCTTGCGCTGATCGAGCCAGACAATGGCCGGCCGCAGCGGCTTGCCATCGACACCCACGTTTACCACGGTGGCGCGTTGGGTGGTCAGGGCGACGCCGGCCAGGTCTTCGCGCGCAACCGCCCCTGCGGCCCACAATCGGCCGCAGGCCTCGCACAAGGCTTTCCAGAAGATATCAGGATCTTGCTCCGCCCAGCCGGGTTGAACCGATACATAGGGTTTGAACGCCACCTGCGCCTTGGCGAGCATGTGACCGTTCAGATCGAAAATCATGGCTTTCAGACTTTGGGTCCCGTTGTCGATGGACAGGATGCGATCGCGAACGGTCATATGCTGCCTTTACGTGAGTGTTCAGAGAGGAACGGCGCGTTCAAGCGACAGGCCCACTGACCCGCCGGCCAAAATGGGTTTTCAACCATTGAAAACAACGACGCAGCCTACCAGCGACCGGTGTCTGCCAGGAAAACCCATGGGCCTGGTGCCAGTGGTTTCGGTACGCTTTGACTTCCCTGCGCCAATGGCGCCGGTTCCAGCCGAGCACCGGTCGGATCAAGCGCCCGATACGATTCAGCTGGGCCTTGCCGCCCTCGGGCAGCAGCAACCCGATACGCACCCTGCGCAGCATCAGATCGGACAGGTGGCGTACCGATTCCCCGGCCACAAACGGCAGTTCGGCCCACAACGTGCGCGTGCCCGGAATACATTGCAGATCTTCGTCCTTCGCGCCAGCCACAATCGCATAGGCGCCTTGGCCGTATCGACCGGTCAGCCGCTGCCAGGTCTCGGCCTCCGGAGCGCCGACCGGCGGTGCCAACTCAGCCGTCTCGAACCCGGGCGCATCCGGCTGTATCTTTTCTAACCCCGGCAGGAATGGCTGGGCCGCCTTCAACGCATCCAGGGCCACGCGGCGATAGGTGGTCAACTTGCCGCCGGCAATCGTCACCAGACCGTTGTCCACCCAGATATCGTGCTCGCGCGATTCCTCCGAAGGCGCGCGCTCGCTGTTACTGCTGATCACCGGCCGCAGACCGGCCTGCGCGGCCAAGCACTGGTTCAACGAAAGGCCCAGCGAGGGAAACAAGGCGCGTGCGCCAGCCAACAGATAATCGGCCTCCGCGCGGGTGATCGTCGGCTCGAGGGCCAGATCGGGCGTGTGATCCAAATCGGTGGTGCCGACCAGGACAGCCGCCTCCCAGGGAATCACGAACACCGGCCGCTGATCCTCAGGATGCGTGAACGACACCGCACACTGTACCGGCAGCACGGTGTGCGGAAAAAACAAATGGCTGCCGCGCAAGGGACGCATATGCCGCTGCGCGTGCACCTGGGGGTGCAGGCATTCGGCCCAGCAACCCGTTGCATTGATCACCGCTGACGCCTCAATGTCCGCACACGCCTGGGTTTCCACATCCTGCAGGGCGACGCCGCGCACCATGCCTTGCGCATCGCGCTCAATCGTCTGCACTACCGTATAGTTGCGTGCCATGCCACCGGCCTGGCGTCCCTCGCGGATCAGACGCAGCACCAGCCGCGCATCATCCACCTGGGCATCCCAAAACTCGTAGCCACCCAGCAGGTCCTTGCGCTCGATAAACGGCACCTGGGCGACCACCTCCTCGGGAGCCAGGCGGCGATGCCGTCTTTTTTGCGCCAACAGATCATAGACCGACAACCCAGCCTGCAAAGTCCAGCGTCCCGGACCGCGATCTTTGTAAATGGGCAACACGAATGGTATCGGCCGGACAAGGCCGGGCGCTTCGCGCAGCAGACGCTCGCGCTCCTTGACCGCATCGCGGGTCAACAGGACATGGCCTTCCTTGAGATAGCGCAACCCGCCGTGAATCAGTTTAGACGATCGGCTGGATGTGCCCCAGGCGAAATCGTGCTGTTCCAACAGCACGACCTTCAGACCCATGCGGGCGGTCTCGTGAAAAATGCCCGCGCCGGTGATGCCCCCGCCGATGATCACGAGATCGCAGTTTTCGGGAAGATCGATCATGATTGCCTCGAATCGATGGATCGAAATGGTTTGGTTGCGCAAGGCGCCTTTCGGAGCTTGCCAACTCCGGCAACCCGGAAGGGTGGTCCGCGCCATCCTCCCGGATCACCTCTTCCGTGCCAATCTCTAAAGTTCACTATCGTAATTATTACTATTGATCAAAAAAGCAGCTTTTTAACAATAGCAGCTTTGGGTGTTAAGCGATTCAAATGATATTTAAGGGTTTTTGAACAGAACCAGTCGAATGGCAGATGTCGGCTTTTTAAGAGATCATCGAAGTTGACGAGAGTATGCCATCGACTTTATACATAAGTGCCATACTGTAAAAATACCGAATCGAAGATCCCCCTGCGGTGGCGTATCCCGGCGGCGGGAAAGGAGGTAATCGAAATGCGTTACGGCCTCATGAATTCTCCTCTGCATCCGCTTCTTCAGGAAATCGAAGTGCTCGGCGCGCTCGGCTTCGATTACCTGGAAATCACCATGGATGCGCCTTTTGCGCATCACACGGTGATCCGGGAGCAAAAGGATGCTATCTTGACGGCCTTGAACCGCCACGGCATGGCCCTGACCTGCCATCTGCCCACTTTTGTGTCCACCGCGGATCTGACCGACAGCCTGCGGGAGGCGTCGATTCAGGAAACCCTCGCGTCCATGCGCTGCGCGGCCGACCTGCAGCCGCTCAAGGTGGTCGTACATCCCAGCATCATCCGCGGGCTCGGCGCCATGCTGCGCGACCTGGCCGACCGACATGCCAGGACAACCCTGGCACGCCTGGTCAAAGAGGCCGAACGCCTGAACCTGACGATGTGCCTGGAAAACTTGATGCCAAACTCCCAATCGCTGGTTCGGCCGGAAGACTTCGACGACATTTTGCATACCTATTCCAACCTCCAGATGACCCTGGACATCGGACATGCCCATATCAACGGTCGAATGCAAAGGATTTTAGGGTTCATAGACCGCTTTGGCGACCGTATCGGCCACATTCACGCCAGCGACAACTTCGGGCGCAACGATGACCATCTGCCGATCGGCGCGGGCGCAATCGATTTTCCGGCGGTGGTAAAGGCATTGCGCAACGTCGGCTATGACGATACGATCACGCTCGAAGTATTTTCCAAGGATCGGGACTACCTGCGCATCAGCCGTGAAAAGCTGGCTGGGATGTTTGCATCGCCGGCGTTCCCCCGTTGATGATATATTTGCGTCCAGGCTGACACAGGAGGTTGCAAAATGGCCCCAAAGTCTATCCGTCCGGACTGGGTTCATCAGGTGCCACCGCAAGGCAGTTACCGCACGATTTTCAAATGGGGCGCGCCCGACCGCTTCCATCCGCCTAAAGAAACGCTGCTGCGCTTCATCCAAAGCCATTTACAGATAGACCTCTCCAGGCCGCCAGCACCGCAGCACATCGGCATTGCGCCGGTAGCCCCCCTGCGGCCTATGACCCTGGCACCCGCCGATGCGGCCCACCTGACCGCCATCGTCGGCCCGGACAATGCGCATACCGACGACTTTGCGCGCGTGCGGTATGCCCACGGTCAGTCGGCCGAAGAGATCTTGCGCCTGCGCCGCGGCACCGCG
>LADR01000022.1 GCA_000961655.1 Desulfatitalea sp. BRH_c12 | reverse complement strand
TGCAGGCCAGGGGTCGGCATCGCCGGCCGACCAGGTGGTGGCCGACATCGAGGCCGCCGGCGGCCGCGCCGTCGCCAACTACGACTCGGTGGCCACGGCCGATGGGGGCGAGGCAATCGTGCGCTGTGCCCTGGAAAACTTCGGGCGTCTCGATATCCTGATCAACAATGCCGGTATCTTGCGCGACAAGACCTTCATCAAGATGGCGCCGGACAACTGGCGCGCCGTCCTGAACGTCCATCTCGACGGCGCCTACCATGTCACCCGTCCGGCCTTCGCCGCCATGCGCGAGAACAACTTCGGCCGCATCCTGATGACCACCTCGGCGGCCGGGCTTTACGGCAACTTCGGGCAGACCAACTACTCGGCCGCCAAGATGGCTCTGGTGGGATTGATGAATGCCCTGAAGCTGGAAGGACAGAAGTACAACATCCTGGTCAATACCATCGCGCCGCTGGCGGCCTCGCGCTTGACCGAGGATGTCATGCCGGCCGAGCTTTTCGAGCGCGCCCGGCCGGAGTACGTCACCCCTATGGCACTCTACCTGTGCAGCGAGGCCTGCGGGCTGACCGGTTCGGTATTCAATGCCGGATTGGGCTTTTTCAGCCGCGCCGCCGTGATGACCGGCGCGCCCGTGCAGTTGGGCAGCGGCGAGCACATCCCCACGGTCGAGGAGATCGCCGACCATTGGGAGCGCATCAACGACTTGAGCCAGGCCAAGGAGCTGTTCGACCTGAACGCCGCCACGCTCGATCTGATGACGCCGCCGGCGGCCCCGGCTGAAAAAAAGGCGGACGCCGGTCCGGCGGGCGCGGGCGCCGGTGCTGACATCCAGAAGGTCTTCGACCGGATGGCGGGCGCGTTCCGGCCCGAGGCGGCCGCCGGGGTGGATGTGGTTTTCCAGTTCATGATCTCCGGCGCTGATGGCGGCGAGTGGTCGTGCGCCATCCAGGACGGCGCCTGCAGCATCGCGCGCGGCGTCCACCCGAAACCGGCCTGCACCTTGACCATGGCCGCGCCGGATTTCACTGCCATGATGAGCGGTCAGCTGCCGCCCATGCAGGCTTTTACTTCGGGTAAACTCAAGATTTCCGGCGATATCATGAAGTCGCAGATGATCGAGAAGATCTTCGCTATTCGTTGACCCGATGAGGGTTCAAGTTGTTGAGATTCTTTTTCGGGTCATCGATATTGGGTCCAAGCGAATCATTGCGTCGACGACGAACCAGGAGGAACCATGGCAACAGGTATCAAAGACAAAGTGGCCGTCATCGGCATGGGGTGCACCCGTTTCGGAGAACGTTGGGACGCCGGAGCGGAAGAGTTGATGGTCGAGGCTTTCGAGGAAGGGCTGGCCGATGCCGGCATCGAAAAGCGGCAGATCGAAGCGGCCTGGCTGGGGACCTGCATGGACGAAATCAATGTGGGCAAGACGGCCATGCCGCTGTCCACGGCCTTGCGCCTGCCGATGATCCCGGTCACGCGCGTCGAGAACTATTGCGCCACGGGGACCGAGGCCTTCCGCGGCGCCTGCTACGGCGTGGCCTCGGGCGCGTACGACATCTGCCTGGCCCTGGGGGTTGAAAAACTCAAGGATACCGGGTACGGCGGCCTGCCCAACCCGGGATCGGGGGCCGGGTCGCTGCAGTGGCAGTGGTGGCCGAATCTGACCGCCCCCGGTTCGTTCGCCCAACTGGCCAGCGCCTACCAGGCCAAACACCGTGTGGACGGCAAGGATCTGAAACGCGCGATGGGCCATGTGTCGGTCAAAAGCCACGCCAACGGCGCTCACAATCCCAAGGCCCATCTGCGCAAGCCGGTCAGCCTGGAACAGGTCCTGGCGGCGCCCATCATCGCCCATCCGCTGGGGCTGTTCGACTGCTGCGGGGTGAGCGACGGCGCGGCCTGCGCCATCGTCACTACGCCCGAAATTGCACGGCAGCTCGGCAAAAAGGATTTCGTGACCGTCAAGGCCCTGCAGATCGCCCTGAGCAGCGGCGAAGAAGCCGGCTACAACCAGTGGGACGGCGATCACTTCCTGACCGCAGACCGTTGCAGCGCGCGGGCATACGAGGAGGCCGGCATCCGGGATCCCAAGTCCGAGATCAGCATGATGGAAGTGCATGACTGCTTCTCGATCACCGAACTGGTCACCATGGAAGATCTGCACATATCGGAACGCGGTCGTGCCTGGCGCGATGTGCTCGACGGCTGTTACGACAGTGACGGCAAGGTGCCCTGCCAGGTGGATGGCGGGCTCAAATGCTTCGGTCACCCGATCGGCGCCTCGGGCCTGCGCATGCTGTACGAGATGTACCTGCAGCTGCACGGCCGTGCCGGCCAGCGCCAGTTGCGCGACCCGCGTTACGGTCTGACCCACAACCTGGGCGGCTTTCCGTTTCAGAACATCTGCAGCATCGCCATTATCGGCAAGTACGTGTGAGTGTGACGGGGCAGGGGACGGTATTCCGTCGATTTGATCCGCAGGATACGCCAGCGCCCGGTCCATCGACGCCTGTCGGCTCACCGATCAACAGGCAACGCAACGACGGACAGAAGGGCATCGCGATTACGGAGTATGCCATGTGTGACTTGAACCGCTCTCAGCGGGAGATCCAGAAGGCCGCCCGGGATTTTGCGCGCGGCGAATTCGACAAAGATCTTGCCCTGGAAATGGAAAAAAAGGGCACCTTTCCGGGTGCCATCCGCCGCAAGGCGGGCGCGTTGGGTTTTCTGGGCCTGCATTTTCCGGAGCGGTACGGCGGCGCCGGACTGGGGCTTTTCGAAGCGGCGCTCGTCGCCGAAGTATTGTGCCGGCAGGATTCGTCCATCGGCAGTGCCCTGATCTTCTCCACCCTAGGGGCCGAATGCCTGCTGCGCTTCGGTTCGGAAGCGCTCCAGCAGCGCTTCTTGCCGGATCTGGCCGAAGGAAAGGCCTGCTCGGCACTGGCCGTCTCCGAGCCCGGTTTGGGCGGGCAGTGGTCGGCTGTACGCACAACGGCCGTCGCTGACGGTGAGAACTATATTGTCGACGGCTGCAAGACCCACGTGCTCAACGGCGGGCAGGCCGATTTTTACATCGTTTTGTGCCGCACAACCGACGACGCGGCCGGAATGCTCCTGGTGGAAGCCGAACGGCCCGGAATCGCAATCTCCGCGTTGGGACGCAAACTGGGCACCAACATGACGCCCGCGGCCGACTTGCGCCTGAGCGGCGTTCGAGTGCCGGCAGACCACCTCGTGGGTCGCGAAGACCGCGGGGCGGCGCAGCTGGAAAGTGTGCTGGAAGAGATCTACGTCCTGACGGCTGCCCAGGCGCTTGGTATCGCGGCCGGCGCCTTCGACCGGGCGCTGTCGTACGTCAAACAGCGCGAGGCTTTCGGACGCACGCTGGCCGCCTTCGAGATCACGCGCCACAAGATCGCGGCCATGGCGGCCCGTATCGAGGGCGCGCGTGCGGTTGTCTACCAGGCCGCCCGAAGCGTCGACGCCGGACGGGGCGGCATGCTGCCGGCGACGGCCAAATGGCTATCCAGCCTGGCGGCCGTGCAGACCGCAGACGACGCCATCCAGCTCTTTGGCGGCTACGGCTACATGCGGGAAACCGAGGTGGAGCGCTTCTTCCGTGACGCCAAAACGCTCGATCTGCTCTTCGGCGGCCGCACGGCGCTGAAGCGAAAAATGGCCGACAGCGTCATCGGCAAGATCAGGCGATGACTCGCGGCGCAGCGATCGCAAACGATCCCGAGAGGTGTTTATGGACATTTTACAGTATTCCGACGATCATCGCGCATTCCGCGAGCGCTTGCGGGCGTTTTGCGAAAAGGAAGTCACGCCTTACGCGGATCAGTGGGAACAAGCCCATATCGTCCCCAGGCAGGTATGGCGCAAGATGGGCCAGGCCGGTTTTCTGTGTCCGACGGTCGCGCCCGAATTCGGCGGCCTGGGCGGCGATTTTCTTTACGCCCTGATTGTGGCCGAAGAACTCTCCCGCACCGGCCAGACCGGCTTGATCGCCTCGCTGCACAGTGACATCACCGTGCCCTATATCGACGCCTTCGGCTCAGCGGAATTGAAACGGCGCTATTTGCCGGGCTGTGTGAGCGGGGATATCGTCACCGCGATCGCCATGACCGAACCCGGCGCGGGCAGCGACCTGGCGGCGATGCAAACCACGGCCGTGGAAGACGGCGACGAGGTCGTCCTCAATGGGTCCAAAACCTTTATTTCCAACGGGGTTATTTGCGATCTGGTGGTATTGGCGGCGCGCGATCCCGCCACGGTTGACAAGCATCAGGCGGTGTCGCTCTATGTCGTCGAAGCGGACACCCCCGGGTTCAAGAAGGGCCGGCAGCTCGACAAGATGGGCTGGCACAGCCAGGATACGGCCGAACTTTTCTTCAACGACTGCCGCATTCCGGTGCGCAATCGTCTGGGCGAAAAGGGGGCCGGCTTTTTCCTGCTGATGGAAAAACTGCAGCAGGAACGCCTGGCATGCGCCATGGGCGCGGTCGCCGCCGCCGAACACATCGTGGCGTACACTGTCGATTACTGCAAGCGCACCGAGGCCGGCGGCAAGCCTCTGTCGCGTTCCCAGGCCGTTCAGTTCGCGCTTGTGGAAATGACCACCGAACTCAAGGTGAGCCGCACCTTCATGGAGAAATTGATCGCTGATCACATGGAAAAGAAAACGATCATCGTCGAAGTCTCCATGGCCAAGTACTGGTGCACGGATGCCGTCAACCGGATTGCCAACCGCGCACTGGAGGTGATCGGCGAGTATGGCATTCTGGAAGCCTGTCCCATGGTGCGGGCTCTGCGCGACACCCGCGTGATGAGCATCTTTGCCGGCACCAACGAAATCATGAAAGGCATCGCAGCCAAGTTCATGGGGCTGTAATGCGCGGCCCCGTCCGTCCGACCAACAAGCCATCGGAAGGAGAAAAGCAATTGCCACCTCAAGGCGCCCTCGAGGGCATCATGGTTTTGGACCTTTCCCGGCTGCTGCCCGGGCCGTACTGTTCAATGATTCTGGCCGATCACGGGGCCCGCGTGATCGCCATTGAAGACAAACGCCAGTACCTGGCTGACGGGCTTTTCCTGCCGACGGTCCAGCGCAACAAGGCGCATATCAGCCTGAATCTCAAGTCAGCCGAAGGCTTGAAGATCTTCGGCCGCCTGCTGCAGGATGCCGACGTGGTCATCGAAGGCTTCCGTCCAGGCGTGGTCCAGCGGCTGGGCATCGACTATGATGCGTTGCGCCGCATCAAGGACGACATCATTTACTGTTCGATCAGCGGCTACGGCCAGACCGGGCCCTATCGCGAGCGGGTAGGGCACGACATCAACTACCTGGGGTATGCCGGCGTGCTCGATTTGATCGGCGAAGCGGACCACCCGCCCGCGATTCCCGGCATCCAGATCGCCGACATCGCCGCCGGCGGGTTGAATGCGGCCATCGGCATCCTGCTGGCGCTCTTTGAACGCCAGCGCAGCGGCCAGGGGCAGCACATCGACATCTCCATGACCGACGGCATGCTGGGATTCCTGCCGGTCGCCCAGTACTGGCGTGAACTGACCGGCCAAGCGCCACAGCGCTCGGACAACATGCTCGCGCACCGCTTTGCCTGCTACAACACCTATGCCACCGCCGATGACCGCTTCCTGGCAGTGGGCGCTCTCGAAGGCCGGTTCTGGAAAAAATTGTGCGAACGCCTGGGCTTGTCGCAATACGCCGACATGCAGTTCGACGAAACGCACCGCCTGGAAATCATCGAAGCGTTTCGGGCAGTTTTTTTGCAGAAAAGCATGTGCGAATGGGAAGCGCTTTTGGGAGAGGCGGACCTGTGCGTGAGCGCCATCCGCACCATCGACGAGGCCCTGAAAGCGCCCGTGTTTGTGGCGCGCGGCATGGTCGTGGAAACGCCGCGCACGGATGGCACGGCGGAAACGAACATCGGGGTGCCGATCCGATTGAGCGCTACACCCGGAGCGGTGCGCACCCCGCGGGCGGCATTCGGTCAGAGCACCCGCAAAATCCTGATGGAATACGGCTACTCCGAACAGCAGCTCCAGCGGTTGACCGACGAGGGGATCATTTGATCTGATCGCGATAACCACCCGTCCTATTTTGCAGTAATATGGGTCGTTGTGACTTCGGCCAACAGCTTGTCGTTGTTGCCAGTCAACCGGGTCCTGATCACCTGGACCGTTTTGCCTTTGCTCACAAATCTGGCCTCTGCCATAATTTCTCCAGCCCGCTGGTTGCCGATAAGATTTGTATGAATATCTACAGCAAGGGGAAAGCCCTTTCCGTTTTCCCCGATCGTTTGTCCCTCAAGTGCAAGGACCGATGCCGTAACATCAGCCAGCCAGATCATCGCACCAGCTTGCACCGTGCCATATGGATTCAGGACACCGGAGGTAACCGGCATACGACTGATAACGCAATCCGCACTCCGTTCCTCAATTGAAAGCGCGATATTTCCAGTTCTTTTGGCCGAGTTGATATGGTCTTGCAAGTCACTCATCATCTACTCCATCGGAAGCTCACCGGAGAGGGCCGGATTTTTGGGCCGAATACAGTGGCGTAAAAGGGTGTGAGACTAATGATTCAGTGGTCATAATGTCCCTTGAGGACTACACGGCGCGGCAAGAAACAGCCTACCTTTTACGTTCGCCTAAAAATACCAGACGTTTGATCGAAGCCATTGCCCAACTTGAAAATGGGAAGGGCACCGAAAGGGAACTCATCGATTGAAACTAATTTCCTCTGATCATGCATGGGAGGACTACCTTTATTGGCAAAAAACCGATAAAAAAATCCTCCTTCGAATCAACACGCTGATCAAAGAAATTAAGCGCAATCCTTTTGAAGGAATCGGAAAACCTGAGCCACTTAAACATGCACTTTCGGGATACTGGTCTCGCCGTATAAATGATGAACATAGAATCGTTTACAAAGTTTTGGATGATGCTATCCAATTAGCTCAACTTTGTTATCACTATTGATTCCAGCCTGATCAACAAACCCAACGAATTGCTCACCGGAGAGGGCAGCTCTTTGGCCCGAGTCCGGCGAAGCAAAAGGTTGGGCTTTCTCACAATATGCACTCAAGGATCTCAGCCACACTTTGAACGCATGGTGTGCAGGTCCTTTTGAGTAGCTCGTTCTCTTTGAAATATTTCTGCCCTTCCTCTGTCGTCAGCTCACAACCATTTAGCAAATTGCGGCAGATAAACGTGCCATGCTTCTTGGAAAATAGGTCCATGAGTTCTCTTGTTTTCGAGTAAGTCAACTCCATTGCGGATCGATCATCGTTACCACCCCTGCCATATTTCAATCCCAAAACAAGAATGCCTCCTGTAATAGCACCGCAAACCTCCTCTTTTCGAGCCATGCCTGCACCAAAGCCACACGCGATTTTCAAAGCAGTTTCATCCGCCAATTCGCCTTCTTCCCGGAAAGCGTACAGAATCGACTGAGCTCAGTTGTATCCGCTCAAGAACTTTTCCTTTGCGACAGTAACTCGATTCGACATAATTTCTGCCTTTCCTTCGGCCTAACGCCGAGCTCAGCAGCAACCCGGGCTGCTACGGACTTCGAAAAAATATTTTTAACTCAGGCTATTTCTTTTTGTCCAAATTGTCACGGCTCTGGCTGTCTGCTGAAGCATCATGTTGGCCCCTCAAGTCCAGTTTCCAATAAACGACACCGGGTAGCGGATTGTCATAATATGGTTCCGTGCGCATGAAACCTAATGATTCATACAGATGGATGGCGGCCTCCAGCCAATCAAGTGTATCCAGAAGCATGGTGGAATAACCCAAACGAAGTCCTTCGTGAATAAGACGTTGGGCGATTTGTCTGCCAACACCCCTGCCTCTGGCCTTGGGGGATACATAAAGCCGCTTCATTTCACAAGTGCGGTCTTGTATTAATACCAATCTGCGCAATGCACCACAACCGACAGCCTCGCGCCCGTCCATGGCGAGAAGGAGTGTACCGGACGGCGGAGCATACTTTCCCGGAAGATTTGCCAGCTCTGATTCGAACTCCTGGAAACATAGATCGACATTCAGATAAGCTTCGTATTCTCGGAATAGCCTTCGCACCTGATCAATTTCTTGCGTCGATTTTGCGTAAATAATGTTCATGATAGTTAAGACCAACGTATTGCTCACCGGAGAGGGCCGCTCTTTGGCCCGAAGCCGGTGCAGCAAAAGGTGTACGCCCGGCACGGGCGTAAGTTTATAGGGTGAAAGTCCCCTATGTGTGAACCCGGTTACGAGGTTCTGACCGTAACCTAAACATTAGCTGACGGCAAGGGCAGCTTCGCGAGGAACTGTCTGAAGGAAGCCAAAAAGAGAGCGGCGCTTGCCCTGTATTTTGAGTCGTGAAGAAGTCTTTAAAATATCGAGCAAAGTCAAAACCTTCCACAACTATGCCTTTTTATCGACCGTGTATGCCTGCGGTCTCAGGATCTCTGAAGCTTTGGCCATTCAGGTCTCTGACATCGATAAAACCCGCATGATGCTTCATGCCCACCGGGGCAAGGGAGCCAAGGATCGCTTTGTTCCCCTGCCTGAGCAGACACTTGTGCTGCTGCGGCGATACTGGGTTACCCTTACCCACAAAAACCCGGTTTTCATCTTTCCGGCAATTGGCCGTGGCCATAACATGGGGGCAACGGCCAAGACACCAATGACCCTTGATAGCGTATAAGGTGCTTTCCGCCAGGCCAGACTGGCAGCCGGGATTATAAAACGTCGTGTCTCGATTCACACTTTAAGGGCCTGCTACGCAACTCATTTGCCCGAAGCCGGCAGCAATCCACGTGTTATTCAACGCTACGAAAAGTGCGATCCATTAGGTCAAGCATTATTTGAAAATCTTTATGCATAAATGAAAACCCATCGCTCCGGCTGTGCGGCTCCGGCGTAAAATTGTATGTTAAAGACAGCGCATTGCTCACGGCGTTCGCACGAGCCGGTTGTTATGGCCCATGGTTTATGGCGCTGACCGTGCAGCGCTAACTAGTTTTAGCCCGATAAATCCCAGTACCCCGCCAGCAAAACGATCAATGTGCACTTTTGAGCGGAGATATACCGTCCGCGAAGATTCGGCTGACAGGGCGAGCGCAACTATGGAATACCATCCCGCCTCAACCAGAAAGACAAGGAACGGAAACGCCACAGTAGCGGCAAGCGGCAAATTGTGGGGCAGGAGCGCGGCAATAATGCTTCCGTAAACAACGGCAGTCTTTGGATTGCTCAACTGTGTAAAAAGCCCCAGGAAGAAGGATTTTCTCACCGAACTCTGGATTCCTTCCTCGGAGCTGTGGACAGCAATTTGTTCTTTGGCTCCGCCCCAAATACGAACTGCAAGGTACAAAAGGTACAGGCCACCTGCAAGTTTGAGTGTGAAATAGATCCACGGCACGTTGGCAAGTACGGCCTGAAGCCCGAGCAGCACGACAACAGAAAAGATTACACCACCAACTCCCATACCGACGGCCGCAAAAAGCCCGTCGATCCTGGAGGCGGCCATAGATGTGCGCGCAACTAGCACAAAGCTGGGACCTGGGCTGATGGCGCCAATTAGAAGTGCACCAAGAACGCCTGCGAGAGAAAGGGTGAGTTCCATGTGACCTCCCTGTGCCATTACGAACAAGCTCACCGGGAGCAGCGCCGCAGGTGCTGCGATCCGGTGTAGCGCCTTGTTATGATAAAACTATTCTTCAATTGCCTTGTAGCGAGCGGCCTCCGCAAAAAAGGTAATATCTGAATAGCCAGCATATGCTTTTCCTGAATGTTTTATGCCAGAAGGAATATAGTAGATGTCACCTTTTCCGAATATTTTTTCTTTTCCATCAATGATCAATTCGATCGTGCCTTCCAAGACAAATCCGACTTGTGCCGCATGAGCATGTTCTGGCAGAACAACATCGCGCCCAAATTGCATAAAAACTAATTGATGATTAGCAGCCTGCGATAAATAAGCCTGAAGGCCATCAATTGGAATGTCTGCTTTAGGTAAATTTCTAATGGGTTCAGGGAAGATATTATTCATATTGTGTCCTTCATAACGTAGCTAATCAGCCGCGCGGTTTTTTGCGTCGGCTGAATTAGCTACGTTACGTCGAGATTTCGCAATATATAAAAAAATTATTTTGAAGCCTCTAATTATTTAATATTCCATTCATACAAGGTCGATCATTTCCTTCACTATATATATCGAATCGATTCCTACTGTTTGTTTTCATACTCTTGATTGTAACATGTTTGTCATAATAAAACTGTCCCTTAAATGCAACATAAAGGGATATAGTGTTATTATCCTCATAATTAATTAAATGGTTAATACCTGAATTTTGCACGCAAACGGTCAGGAGCTGACAATCTGCCCATCAAATCCTTCCATGATCGAATACGGTTTTCTACCTGGGCTCTAGGCCGCTACCGTTTATGCCCGTGCCGTATGCATTAGCAAGGTTTCATAGTTTGGCAACCGTCTATTTTCATAAGTCAAATCCGTGCAAGAAAAATTTTGCATTCAACCAGCCAAAGCAAAGCGTTGCGGCCAGCCCTCATTTTGAGCCCAAGGTCGCGGCTTTGAGCGCGCGGCATCAAGCAGCTTTAATAAGCCTACCATCGCCGGTGTGCGCGCATCATGGATAGAGTACTTGATCTTGTCCCGGTTCTGATCTTTGACAACTTTTGCTGCAATGAACAGCAGTCGCAGCCTTGCAATACGGATGGTATTGGCTGCTATGCCCTTCAGACCTGGCCCCGTCCCCTGCTCATCGCGGCCGGACTTTTTGCTCAGCGTACTTGAAGCGGCGTAAAGTTTCATGTAGCGCCAGATGTTGTAAGCCAGCATCACCAGTTGAAAGAAGGCATAATTGTTCTTGAACTTGGCCGATGGAACAGCCTCCAGTCCTTCT
>LADR01000009.1 GCA_000961655.1 Desulfatitalea sp. BRH_c12 | reverse complement strand
GTCGGCCGCCGCCTGGCGTACCGCCCGGTTGACCTCTTTGCGCCGCCGGTTGATCTCGTCGCGCTGGGGACGCGAGAGCCGCCCGGCAGCGGTCAACAGTGCTATCCTTTGTTCTTCGGTCAGATGAACCAGCTGTTCGCTGTTTTCAGCCAGGTATTGCAGCAGCGGAATGCAATCGGCGATTTGTTCGGCAGAGTAGTGATGCGCCATATTGTTTTCGTTGGTCCATCCTTTTTGAGGCATGCGCGATGGCATGTCGACGTTAAGGCCGGGAGTATAGCGCTTCCCGGTTGAAGACGCAAGGAGTCCCGTGCCTACAAGCAGGGTAACCGCATTTTGTATGGGCCGCATTTCAGAAATGGAACATCATTCTTCCTCGGGAGCGAACCTTGTGCTCGCCCGTTGCGTAAATGTCGGTCAATCCCGGGGCGAATGGACACCGAGATAGTCACGGTGCCCGTTGTAGGGGCGACCGGCGGTCGCCTACGCGAACCACTGAATTTGGGTCATCGCACAGGCTGGCGCGGCCTTTTTTCTCCCGCACCCATGATTGCCTGGGGTGGTGGATTTGCACCCGCACCGGGCGACCGCCGGTCGCCCCTACAGGTGTTATCCCCTGCGAGAACAATTTTCGAATGCGGATACCCTGTGCCTACAAGAATCGAATCCTTCACACGCCGGGGATGGCTGATGGCCATCCTCAGGGCGTCCATCAGTCCGAGCGTGGCCCTGCCCAGGGCGGCAGGTGATCATTGGTTTCGATGGCGATCACACGATACCGGCGGGCACTTTGGCGCCAATTGGCCGGTGCAGATCAGAATCCCGCCCGGCCTGGGTTTAAACCTGAGTTGAGGGTTCCGGCCGTCAAATTACGCGACGAATCTCATTGGGCAGCCCGCAGATTCTCCCTGGAGACTTGATCAAATTTGTCGTTCAGGTAGACGTCGATCTGGTGCGGTTTTAGAGGACCTTTTCTCGCGTTCAACTCTCTCACAATGTTCTGCCTGGCGCTGACATAATAGGAGGCCTTTTGGAGGCACAGGGCAGCGTGCCATCTGAGGTGGGGACTTTTTGAATCACGCAGCATTTCAGATCGGTTCATATATGTTGATGCTTTGTCGGACAGGTAGTTTTCATAAAGTTTGGTGTGATCATCCGCATAGACGGGCGAAGCGGCCAGAAGGAAAAAACAGATGCTTCCAAGGACGAAAATAACGATGCTTTGTTTCATGGCGGCGACTCCTTTGCTTTTAGGTGTTAGGTATACGGTGTCAGGAAAACTTACCCTTTCCTGACACCCATGGACGGTCTTTTTTGTGTGTTGCACGCATGCGTTCTCCCTTTAAATTTTGTGTTGATGATTGTTGCTTCCGTTTGACCAATATCAAACCCCGGTTACCCGTGGGTTACCGCAAGGGGAATCGCGGCAGGAGGGTTATATGTGCAAGTATTCGTTTTTTTATATTTTTTCATTTGAACCGGATTGCGTAAATTCCGCAGTTCATTTTTTGTGAATTCATAGCCGGATTTTGCAAGAACTTTCAGGAACGACGCATGCTCGGCTGGAGGGACGTGGGGGCCGTCCGCCGTCGTTTGAAGTCGGATGTACCGTTCGGGCGCACCGAAAAGGGAGCGGTTTGTATTCATCCCACACGGAAGCGTAGGAACGAGAATGGAAAACGGATCTGAACCGGGTCCGGAAAAGGCTAGAATACGAACCCGACACTGCAACCCACAAAATGGGCGAAAGTCTTGAATTTGCCTTTCAGCAGTTCATTATTGAAGCTTCGATCTTTAAAGATATCGGCCATATAAAAAAAATCGAGATACCACGTAGCCGCCCGGTATCCTAATCCGACACTCAGGCTGTGCTGGTCCGCATCCGGGTTTGCCGGGTTCACGGTACGGGTCGGGACGGGGTTTTCGACGTAGGCATAGCCTGCCCGCAGGCAATAGTTTGCGTTGAGTTCGTAAGCGACACCGATCTTGTAGATCCACGTATCCTTGTAGTCGAAATCCATTGCAAAATCGGTTATCCCCGCCTGCGGGACTTCCTGCCGCAGGTCCACTGCCATTCGTTCGAAACTGGACCAACCGGTCCATTCGCATTCAAGAGCCAGCGTCAGGGCTTCCATTGGGCGAAAAGCCAGTCCGAAATTGAAGACTTCCGGGAATTCCAGGTCGGTATCCGCAGCAAATTTCGGATTGGAGCCGCCGGTCAGGGGTTGAAGGGCAGGCGCCATATTGGTCAGGCGGATATCGAGGTCCTGGTCAACATCCACCTTGCTGCGGTATGCCATGCCGAAACTAATTCTTTGGCCGGGAAACAGCAGGACGCCCAAGTTGTAGCCGAAGCCTCCGCCATCACCTTCCAATGAAAATTTTCCATCCGAGGCGCCAAGGGCCGACTGGTCGATCATGCGTTCGAATTCATTGGATGCGTACAGGTAAAAAGCGCCTATGCCTAGTGAAACCTGCGGCATAATGCGGTAGGCGAATACCGGGTTCAAGGCCAGCGTGCTGATTAGGTTTTTGGTTGCCAGGTACCGTGTCAAGCCTTCTTCACGCCATTCCCTGCCGCCGATTCCAAACGGCGAATAAAAACCGATCCCGAATGCCATGTTTTCGATCCCGAAATCACTTGCGGCATACGCATGCGGTGGAAAATACACCTTGAAATCGGACTTCTCGGTCTGTCCGGAAGGGGTTTCCAACTCTGTGTCCCCCATAACGGCCGTCACGCCCGTATAGAAATGGTTTCCTTTCAGATGGGTAATGCCCGCGGGATTGTGAACGATGGCGGATGGGTCATCGGCAACGGCCACAAACGCCGCCTGCATGGCGCCGGCCTTGGCGCCGTGGATCGGGGTACCAGCATGCGCCGGCGTGGTACTAAGCCAAAGCAGGCTGAATGAATGGAGCAGAACCGCCAGCCTAATGCCTGAGATGTTTTTCATAATCAACCTCGAGATGCGTTCTGCAATGATCGACCTGCGTTTAATTCGATGGTGGATCTTCCACAATTTTCCGATAAATAGCTTGGGTCGACTGATCCGGCTGGCACTGACAGTGCTCGGCGAGCATCTTTTCAAAATCCCGGTATGCCTTGATTGCCGCATTGCGCATGCCGCAGGCGCTGTATAGCGTCATGATTTTTTGATGGGCTTCTTCCATGACGGGTTCGGCCTGTATGACTTTCCGGCAGTACTTAATGGCGCTTTTGGCCTTGCCCTGCTTTTCATAAAGGCGCGCCAGCCGCATGAGTACACCGGTATAAGTTTTGCGGATTTCGTTACGCCGAACTTCAGCAAAAACCAGATACGGATCATCTTCCAGGAATTCTCCGGTATATCGATCGATAGCTTCAGTATAATGTTGGATGGCTTTCTTTATGTTCTTTTTGGATTCCTCTTCATCGCCGAGCTTGGATAGACAGGTGAATTCATCGATATCGATCGCGATCAGGTCGCTGTCGAGCGACACCTTGTTCTCTTTGAGGTGCAGGTAGAAGGATCCGTAGGTTTTATCGAGGTTCGGTTCAAGCGCTTTGCGCAACCGGTGAAGGGTAACTTTAAAATTCTTTTCACTGGCCGCCGGATCGTTGTCCGGCCAGAGGTCTTCCATGACCACCTCGCGCGGCACACCCTGTGCCCCGCGGGCGATGACCGATTTGAGCAGCAGCTTGGGCTGAAGTCTGATCCACTGCTCGTCAGTCACCAGGCGGTCCCCGATCCATACATTGAATTCTCCTAAACACTGGATGCGGACGACCGCCAGGCTCTTTCGATGGAACTCTTTTATCAGCGCCCGGACCCTGGCGCGCGCAATCGGAGCGGCATGCTGCTCTATTTTAAGCCGCTGGCCCGCCAGGTCAGCCAGGTGTTCGGTAAGCAGGTACGAAGCGTATCCGGTTGCATTTTCGACGTTCAAAGCCAAGGCCAGGACGCATGCATCGGCCAGGTCCTCCCGGCTGAGCAAGGCTGAATGATAATGCTTCTTTTCGCGGGCCAGGCGGAATGCCTCTTCCAGGTGATAAACTGCTTCGATTGTTTTTTTGTGTTTGCGCTGGATGAATGCCATGCAGATGTGGGCATCAATCAAGTCCAGGTAATCCGGCACGCTGCGGAGATAATCGAGGGTTTTTTCAAGTTCCGCCGTATCTCCGGGCTGATCTTCCAACTCAATCCGGACGCGGCTTTGCAGCACGACGGCGGCATGATAGTGATACATGGCCAGGCTTTGGTCCGAAGACAGGATCTGCATGGCCTTTTCGAAATGCTCTGCCGCTCGCCGCCACTCTTTTTTGCGATAGAAGATGACGCCTTTATCGAACAAGACGATACCTTCGAATGCACGGTTTCGAATGGATAACGCGAAATCGTGGAGTTGATCGGCCAATGCCATGGCCTTGTCCAGTTCGCCGCTGTAGACATGGATGAACATGTCAGTCGCAAGCGCGATTGAATGCAAGTAAATCAAGCCGTGCTTTTCCACCAGCGCATGGGCGTGGCGTATCTTTTCCCTTGCTTTGCCGATTTCACCCCTAAGCATGGAAAGCACGGCCAGCGCAATCATGTGATAGGCTCGAAGTTCCTGGTAAGAAGAGGCTTTCATGAGGGTTTCGAGTTCAGCGACCAGTTCATCGGCCATATCAAATTCACCGATCCACGCCAGGGCTTCGACGGCCTGGTTCATGGCGGAAAACTGGAGGTTGGCATCACCACAATGCCTGGCTAGCAGATAGGCTTTTTTGGAGTACCAGAAGCCTTTGCGCGGATTGCCGCATAAAAAAGTCATGCCCAGGCCTAATTGAAACCACAGCACCCCTCTTTCATACACGTACTGGTCCTGCGGCGTATTCTCCAGCAATTTTTCGGCATGCGCCACAAGGCTTTTGATGGGATGCACATGGTACCCGCCCAACGCATAAGCTTCAATCAGGAAAGCCGTGGCCAGCATCTGGCCCCGGATATCGTCCTTTTTTTCGAATATCCGCAAACAGTCCAGCAGGGCATGGGAGTTTTCCATGGCAGTCGTGAACCGCCTGGTCATGCACAAAAAATAAAGCAGCCAAGGGCTTTGCTGGATCAATCTGCCGGGCAATTGCTGCAGCCATCCGGCAAGATCGGCCACACGCCCGCTCATCAGCAGCGCAGTTCCAATGCGCTCCAGGACTTTTGAGGCTTTGCGGTACTGCCCGGCTTTGAGATACAAATTCAAAGCATTCTCGTAATTGGCATTCTGCTCGTAGACATGCCCTGCTCTTGCAAAGAAAAACCGCTGATCCCGGGTTGAAATTTCGGTATCGAACCGGTTGCGCAAAAATTCGCGAAAAACCTGGTGATAGCGGTACACCATGCCGCTGTCGGGATCGTAGAGCGATTGGATGAAAAGGTTTTTTTCGGAAAGGTCCTTCAACAAAGCATCACCGTGACCGGTTTCGAGCAAATCCCGAATGGATATGTGATCGATAACTTCGAGGATGGAAGATTTGATCAGAAAATCTTTTTGCGGCTCTCTCAGTGCGTCGAAGACTTCATCCGCAAGGTACCGAAAAGTCTCTTCCTTGAAATTGGTGATCGAATCTTCCGATAACAGGCAATGCTGAACGCCGTCCGGACTCCTTTTGAGAGCCTCGGAAAACAGGATCAAGCCCCCGACCCACCCTTCCGTGAGGTTGTAAATTTTATTCAACTGCTCCTCGGGCAGGGATATATCATGCAGGGTGCGAAAAAAGCTTTCGGTTTCCGAACGTGTGAAGGCCAGTTCATCATTGCCGATCACGGCCGCTTCCCGTTTCATCTGTAATCTTTTTATATTCAAGGGCGGCTTGGTTCTGGACAGCAATAGAAATCGGAACTGTGAATCCGATTCGTTCAGGAGTAGCTGGATGAGCTGATAGGAAGGGGCGCAAGGTGGCAGTCGTTCGAGACCATCGAGAACGATCTGAATCGGGGTCGGCACCTTTTCCAAAACGGCTTGAACCCAGCCCTGGTAGAGAGGCCCTTCGGCCCTCGGCCCCAAATCCATGGCGATATAGCGGAAAATTTCCGTCAGGTCCAGGTCCGGAATGGCTTGCTGTACAGCTTGAACGACTAGTCGAAAAAAGTTGACGGGATGCGACTCCTCGATGCCCAGGTTAACCCATGCCGACAGTCTCGAGGTCCTTTTTACAAAAGATGCCGCAAGGGTGGATTTTCCCTGTGCGGCCTGTCCTAGAATAAAAACCAGTTTCTTTTCTTTATACAGATCGAGGGCATCGAGCAGCCGGTCGCGTGCCAATATGCGGGAGACCTGGGGAACTCTTATTTTTACCGAAGCTAAAGATTCCCTCATTCTTTGACTCCTGCTAAGTCATGTATAGTCGTGAGATAACGGCATAAAGCACCGAATTTCATCCTTGTGATGTTCGGTAATGCGAATGTTCGATAAGGAGGAGCAGATAATGGACTCAGTTTATAGCGGTTGCACAATAAGGGTTTTGAAATTAGAAGTCATGATTTCCGCAGATTGTCAAGGGCAAGTGGAAGGTGCCTCAGGGTATCTGCATTTGAAAATTGTTCTCGCAGGGGATAACACCTGCAGGGGCGACCGGCGGTCGCCCGGTGCGGGTGCATAGCCACCACCCCAGGCAATCATGGGTGCGGGAGAAAAAAGGCCGCGCCAGCCTGTGCGATGACCCAAATTCAGTGGTTCGCGTGGGCGACTGCCGGTCACCCCTACAACGGGCACCGTGACTATCACGGTGTCCATTCGCACAGGGATTGACCGACATTTACGCAACGGGCGAGCACAAGGTTCGCTCCCGAGGAAGAACGATGTTCCATTTCTGAAATGCGGCCCATAAGCAAATGCGATTGCCCTGGAAGGTGCCTGTGTAGCACACTGGGATTCGCCGGTTGATGGTCTATCGCAGCGGGTACCGTAGGAGGGCCGCTAATGCACATTGCAATGGCGGCGTGAACACGATACGTTTCCGCCCGCAGATCTGGTCCTTACGGCCTCCGCCTTCCGATGTGCGCTGCCGGGGCTTTTGGTACCGGGCGAACTCAACTACGGAGTGGTTATGAGCGATGTGGATGCGATTGTGGTCGGCAGTGGCGCGGGCGGACTCAGTGCGGCCCTGCGGTTGACGCAGCTGGGGGCGTCGGTTCTTCTGCTGGAGGCCATGCCGTCGTTCGGCGGCTACATGAATCCTTTCAGCCGCAAGGGATACACTTTCGATACCGGGGTCCACTACCTGGGCAAACTCGCCCCGGGCGGATCTTTCCGGCAACTGCTCGAAGTGCTGGCGTTGGACAAAGAGATCGCGTTTGCCGAGATCGATCCGCAGGGCTTCGATCGCTACATGTTCCCCGATTTCGAATTGCGGATCTGCAAAGGCCGGCCCGCGTACGAGGAGCGCTTGCACACCCTCTTTCCCAATGACACCAAGGCCATCCAGGCCTATTTCGGTGTGATCGATCGCCTGCTGAGCGCCTTTTCCGATCCACACGGGCCGCCCAAGACCTGGCTCGACCGGATCCGCTACATCATCCGTCATCCGGTGCTGATGAAATACCACAGCGCGACCTACCAGAAAATGCTCAACGGCATCACCCGCAATCCGCGCCTGCAAGCGGCCCTGTCGGCGCACTGCGGCAACAGCGGCCTGCCGCCCGGCCAGGCGTCCGCCTTCGTTTGCCTGATGCTGCTGGATCACTACATGGAGGGGGCTTTTTATCCCAAAGGCGGCAGCGGGGCCATGCGCGATGCGTTCGTGGCTGCGCTGACGCGCAACAAGGCCACCCTGAAAAACCGGACACCGGTCACGGCCATCACCCGCAAGGGCGACCGCTTCATTGTCAGCACCGGCCAAGGTGAAACGTTTGCGGCCAAGACCGTGATCAGCAATGTGGACCCGCTGATCGCTTTCCGGCAACTGCTCGACCCGGAGATCATCCCGCGGACGATCAAGAAAAAAATTGCGCGCATGACGCCATCGGCCGGCGCCTTTTATGCGTTCATCGGCACATCGCTTGATTTGCCTGCCGCCGGCATGACCGATGCCAACATCATCCACTACGCGGACATGGATATCAACCGCAACTTCGCCGCCATTTCCGACCGGAAAACGTCGGACCCGTTTCCTTACTATTTCATCACCTCGCCGTCGCTGAAGGATCCGGGCGGCGGCCATGCGCCCGAAGGTCGCCATAGCCTGGAAATCATCAGCGGCGTGGGCAAAGACCATATGTTCAAGCCCTGGTCGGGCATTGCCAGCCGCAAAAGAGGCGACGCCTACAACCGGCTCAAAGAAGAAATCGGCATGAGCCTGATCCGATCGGCTGAACGCTACCTTCCAGGGTTGCGCCGCAACCTCGATTTTGTCGAATTTGCCACCCCGCTGTCCAATGCCTACTGGGTCAACAGCTTCGAGGGCTGCAATTTCGGTCCCGACCAGACCCCCCGTCAGTTCGGACCGGGCCGTTTTGTGGACTGCAAGGCCGGTATCGAAGGACTGTTCCTCGTGGGCGCAGGCGCCATCAGCGGCGGCGTTCTGAGCTGCATCGCCTCCGGCGTTTGGGCAGCGCAGCAAGCCGCGGAATTTTTAGGCATGGCGAGTTGAGCATGCGCATGTGAGCAACATCTTTTGATGTCTCCCAAGATTTCGGGAGGCCCAAAAGAATCATTCGATCGACGTCAGGCCTTCACGGATGGCAAATTTCGTCAGGCCGGCCACATTGTTGATGTTCAGTTTGTCCATGAGCTTGCTGCGGCGCGCTTCGACGGTTTTGACGCTGATATGCAGACGGTCGGCGATTTCCTTGGTGCGCTTGCCTTCGGCGATCAACTGCAGAACCTCGCGTTCTTTGTCGGAGAGCAATTCGGCCGTACCGACGTCGCTGAAATTCATCATCTTCACGAACTCTTTGCGCACGATGTCGGAAATTTTCGGACTGAGATAGGTTTGATGACGCAACACGGTATGAATGGCGCTGGACAACTCCTCGAAAGCGCAGTTTTTCAACAGATACCCGGCCACCCCGGCTTTCAGCATGCCTTTGACATAGCTACGGTCCGAATACATGGACAGTGCAATGATTCTGGTCTGGGGCAGATCGGCCAGAATTTGCCGCGCGGCATCCACGCCGTTCAAATCCGGCATATTGATATCCATCACCACGACATCCGGTTGATGTTTGCGTGCCAGCGATACGGCCAAACGACCGTTCTCGGCTTCAGCGATCACTTCGAAGTTCGCCGTCTTATTGAGCAATACCTTCAGACCTTCACGCGTGATGCTGTGGTCGTCAACGATTAATATGCGAATGCTCATGGCCACTCCTTTGGTTGAGGTGCATGGGCGCGATTAACGTCATGTGCGTGCCGTGGCCCGGCTCCGAAAGGATAGCCAGGCGCCCGCCGATGTGTTTCAGGCGCTCCTGAATTGAAAACAACCCAAAACCACCTGTTTTGCGGCGATGCGACCCGGCTTTCATGGATGCCTGCATACCCACGCCGTCATCTTTGATTTCGATATGGATGTGATCGTTGCGTTGCTTGATGGACACCCACGCATGATGGGCATGGGCATGCTTGACGATGTTGAACAGTAACTCGCGCGTGGCCTGAAATGCAAGCACCCGGACACTCTCATCGACCTGGTCGGATTGCTGCTGATCGATAAAGGTGATGGACATGCGGTACTGTTCCTGCATCTGATCGACCAACCATTCAATGGCGGCTTCCAGGCCCAGATCGTACAGCACGGGCGGACTCAGATCGAATGTCAGGGACTGCGTATCCTGAATCGATTGGTCGACAAGTTCCGCTATTTTATCGGCCTTTTCCAGACCATCATCGCTGAGCAGAGTTTCTTTAAGCCCGCCCAGCTGCATCTTCACGTTGGCCAAGGCATGTCCGATGCGGTCGTGCAGCTCCACGGCGATGCGCCTTCGCTCGCGTTCCTCGGTCAATAACAGTTCGGATGACAACGACCGCAACTTTTCGGACAACACGATCAGATCACGCTCTTTTTGGCGCACGTTTTCGTATAGCTTTGCATTCTCGATGGAAATCGCCGCTTGCGACGCGATCAACTGCAGGATTTCAATGCGATCCGGCGTAAACACGCCGGCCACCAAATTGTTTTCGAGATAGAGAAGGGCCACAAGGTCCGCCTGGCGCACGATCGGCAGGCAGAATATGGATTTGGGTTTATGCTGCTGAACATAGGGATCGCTGCGGTATTCACTGTGCGTCTGGGCATCGTCGATGACCACCGATTTCAAGGTGTGTTGCACATAGTGAATGCCGGACAGCAGCAGATCGTCACGATTGTGGACCGGCATGGCCTGCTGCGTGATCCGGATGGGGCCGCCCAGGCCGCTGCTGGCCTTGATCTCCAGGCTGTCATTGCGCTTGAGTAAAAACAGCACCCGTTGGGCGCCGGCATTTTCAACCACGATGGTCATCAGGCGTTTTAAAAGCCGGTCCAGCACGATCTCCGTCGAGATGGTCTGCAGCGCGCTGACGACGGTGGCATAATCGATCTCGCGCGAGGCCGGCAGGGGGGACAACGCGAGCCCCTCATGAAACAGCTGGGGATAGTTGTGCGTCATTTGCCGACCTTTGGCGGCGGCCCCCCATTTCAGATAACAGGCGCGCGAGTCCTGCAGGTGCGCCTTGGCCAGGGCGATATGCCCTTTTTTAAGCGCCAGGTGGGCCGACAACTCGTTGGCAATCGCGGCCATATGGATGAACCCGTCCTTCAGGGCCGCATCGAGGCCCTGCTTGAAACAGGCGAAGGCCTCGTCCCAGTTCCCTTCGACCCGCGCTTTTTCCCCAAGCAGGATAAAATACTTATGCCTGAAATTGGCCGGGCAATGTTCCGCCATCTGAGCCATTTTACGCACGTAATATCTTATTTTGCGTCTGAAAAAACGCCGTTTTGGCAAGGGCGCCGAAAGGTAAAGGGCCAGCATGGCCAGACAGCGGTAAAAATAGAACTCCGTGATGACGATTGTACCGGCATTGTGAACGATGATCTTGGCGGATCGGCTGCTCATCTCCAGAGCGCCCTCGTAATCGTTCATGGTATACAGCAACTGCATTTTGAGCTGATAGTGGCGCAGCAGAACGAACTTGGTATCTTCGCGCGCCATGCACTCCAAATGGGCTGGTTCCGAAAACAATTCATCATCCAGGCGGGTCTCGGTATCGGCCTTGCCCCGCAGACAGCGGATCACCTGCCACAACGACGCCACGCAGTGGATCGAACCGAGATCATGGAATTGCTTCAGGTAATCATCATATTTTTTGCATTCGGCATCGATATCGGCCAGATGGGTGCCGCTCACCAGCTGGAAAACCAGGATCGATTGGATATGATAGGCGGCAAAGTTGAAATCGCCGTTCTCCATAGCAAATTCCAGCCCCTGCCGGCTGCAATGCAGTCCGAAACTCACATGATGACTCCAGAAACTGTTCGCAATGCCGTAGTAAAGCAGGATTTTGGCACTGGCTTCGGAATGCCCGAAGCGTTCCTGCGCGTGCAGGGCCAGGTCGCCGAGCTGTTTTCCGAGTTCATAATGCCCGTACCGGCAGCACAAGGCGCCGTAAATGGCATATCCAAAAAATGCCGCCGGCGAGTTGCCGAATTTCAGCGTCAACGTCAGTATTCTGAAAATGACGCGAACATACACCGATGGGTATATGATGTAGATGGAAAAAGAGACATCCATCAAGAGTTTCATGATCAGAATGCGCTGCGGATCCTTGATTTCAGGCAATGCCTCAAGGGTGAGACGCCGCCGTGTGAGCCGCATGCGCAGCATAAAAAAATGCAGCCGCATCGTGCGCGGCCTGGCATGCATCGCAAAATCCTGCCCCAGCAGCTTCAATGCTTCCAATCCGACGGCGACCGCGTCCGCGTGCCGCCCCGAACTGGCGTACATGATCAATCGAAAATTCAGTAAAGCCGCCTTGTCCAGGGCAGACCGGGTGCGCTCGACGACAAAGCCGAACAACCTTTCGGCTTCATCGTAATGACGCGCCATAAAGGCGCATTCCAGTTTCTCTTTGTATAGCCCGAAAGCAAGATCGTAATCTTCGGTCCAGCAATGATCGGTCAGCAGCGCGATACCCGTGTTGAAGTAATTGGTGGCCAGCAGATAGGCCGCGCCTTCCTTGGCCTTTTTGCCGGCGGCGATGTAAAGGCGGGCGAATTCGCTTTTTCTCCTTGAGCCGATGATAAAATCACCGCCATGATTCAGCTGGTTGACGACATTGAAGATATTCTCGTGCAGTTTAGCCGGTTCGACCTGCTTCAGCAGCAATTGCCCTATTTTCAGATGCAAGGGGCGCCGTGAATGAATCGGCAGCAGATCGTATACGGACTGGTGCACACGGTCGTGCAGAAATTCAAAGCAGTTGACCGATTCAGGGCCCAGATGATCAAAGACCTCCTTGCCGGTGGCGGATAAATCGTCGGTTAAAAGACGGTTCAGCAGGTGATAGCTTTCACCTTTTGCCGTAATGTAGCCCGTATCGACGGCATTTAACAAAGTTGCCGCCGTATCGCGGACAGATGACGCATTGACTGCGGCCAGCAGCAAAAAATCGAAGCGCCGGCCGATGCAGGCCGCAATTTTCATGACCGTCAGGGTATCGGCGGGCAAATTCTGCAACTCGGCGTTCATTAACGCGATCACGTTGTCGGTAAAGGCCTGCGCGCGAATACCCTGTTCATCCCAGCGCCAAACGCCGGTCTGAAAGTCAAAATAGAGCAGCTTGCGCAGATAGAGCGATTGGATGAACTGATGGACGAAAAATGGATTGCCGTGCGTCTTGAGAAAAATGATTTCAGCCAGGCGTTGTATTTCGGTCACATTTTTGGACAGCGCGGCAATGATGGCCTGCCGGATATGTTTGACCTCGAGCGGGGCGATCGCCATGCTTCCGACCGGCACGCCCTTTTTGCTGACCCGCTCCACCAGACACGAGAACGGATGCGCCGGCGGCACTTCGTTGTCGCGATAGGCCCCCATAAACATCACCTGCGCGTACGGTGTGGCGGTCACGACGTGTTCGATCAGAGCGAGGCTCGCGGAATCGATCCACTGCATATCATCCAGAAAAATAACCAGGGGGTGCTCTTGCAAGGCGAAAACCCTGAGAAAATCCACGCAGCTGCCCAGAAATCGCTTCTCCGACTTCTCCGGATTCATCGCGGGCGCCGGCGGTTGGGCGCCGACCACGCATTCCAGTTCGGGAATGAAGTCGATGATCAGGTTTACGCGCCAGCCCAACACCGACAACAGGCGTTCCTTCCAATAGGCCAGGCGTTCCGGGCTCTCGCCCAGAATTTTTCGAACGACCAGCCGAAAGGCTTCGATGAGCGCGCTATAGGGTGTGTTGCGGTGAAATGGATCGTGTTTGCCGAAGCCAAAATAGCCGCCGGCTTCCACAACGGCCAGCTGCAACTCTTCGGCCAGGCGTGTTTTACCGATCCCCGGCGGACCGGTGATATTGAAAATCTCCGTCGAGCCCGCTTTTACTTTTTCGAAGATGGACAGGAGCTGCGAAAGTTCTTTCTCCCGTCCAAACAGATCCTTGGAAAGCTGCAGCTTTTCGGGTGCGTCCCGGTTGCCCAGCGCAAAAGAAGGTATGAACGTGTGCTCGCAAAACTCCTGATAACAACGGCGCAGGTCCGATAGCAGGCCAAAGGCGCTCTGATACCTGTCCTCCGGCATTTTCTCAAGAAGTTTCAAGCTGATACGCGACAGCATATCAGGAATGTCCATCCGGATTTTGTTCGGAGAAAGCGGTTGCCGGGCGATGTGGGCATGAATCAGCTCGAGGGGGTCGCTGGAAGAAAAAGGCGTTCGACCGGTGAGCATTTCGTAAAACAGAACGCCGATGGCATAAAAATCGGATCGGTAATCGACTTGCCGGTTCATCCGGCCCGATTGTTCGGGCGAAATATAGGGCAGAACATACGCGAGAAACTCTTCATTGTAGAGTTCGGAGACAGCTCTACCGGATAAGGGATGTGTGGCCGCCGACAGAATCAAGGGCGTATTCACCATAAGGGTGCCGGTATGATGGCGTGCCAGCAGGGTGGTGGGATTGATTTGTTTAAGGAAAATACCCTTTTGATGTAATTGGTTAACCGTCTCGACCAGGGAGATGGCGGCATCCAGAAACCGAAGGATATCCGTCTTTAACGCTCTGGGCTGCTCTTTAAGGGGCCGGGCCTGGTGAATATCACAAATGAATACCACATCTTCCCTATCGGGCAGCCTTACTTTGAGGCAATGGTGGATCTGCAACAGGTTGTCGGAGTGAATGCTGCGAATTTTTTTGAAATGTTTGAATATTTCGCCCACGGCCTCCGGCGGCAGCCCCTCTGTGGATTGATAAACCATCAAGACTTGGCGAAGCTCAGTGATGTCGGTCGCTTCATACAGTTGGACCAGCCGGTCCTGTTTGAGACGCTGCGTCACTGTGTAGCCATCGATAGCGATCATATCGGAAGCCTAAGCGATAAGAGGCGGTGGCAAGCGGCACACCTTTTAAGATCCAACAAGTTCAAACAACCACGCAGATGCTAAGCGCTTGCGCTCGGCATCCGAATGAACGGGTTTGAATCGATATAGTAAATCGGCGAATAAATCGGTGTTGCAATCCGATAGCAATGCAGGGTTTGCTGGACACGCCCGGTGGTAAGATGACGGCTTCGACGTTTCGACCGGATGAGCGTTACGAATGGGTGCCCGAAGGTGATTCGATCAGCTGCGCGCGCTCCCAAGTCAGGCCGGACCGCCGGCAGGCCTATCCAAGCTTTACGTTTTTATAGTATTAATTGCAAAACAAAGGCAAACACAAATTGGATCAGGGTGGGAAAGTTGAAATCCCAGGGCAATCGCACGTAGCTCCTGGTCCTTCCAAGACAAATGGTGGGCGGTGCCCTGGGCGGTGCCCACCCCACCATTTCTGAACTGCGGCCCAAGACTTCGTGTTATCGCAGAGACCCTCCTGTAGGGTGGGCATTGCCCACCACCGCGCTATTACAACATCATCGGTTTTTGACACCGATCCCGCCCAAGCGATTGGATAGACACCGGAGCGAACATAGCGCTGAAACGTTGAATACGGCCAATCACAGAGGTGGTCAACATAAGACAAATGGTCGGCGGTGCCCACCCTACCATTCTATCGCGCCCCCCAAACTTCGTGTTATCGCAGAGACCTTCCTGTAGGGTGGGCATTGCCCACCACCACGCTACTACAACATCATCGGTTTTTGACACCGATCCCGCCAAAGCGATTGGATAGACACCGGAGCGAACATAGCGCTGAAACGTTGAATACGGCCAATCACAGAGGTGGTCAACATAAGACAAATGGTCGGCGGTGCCCACCCTACCATTCTATCGCGCCCCCCAA
>LADR01000038.1 GCA_000961655.1 Desulfatitalea sp. BRH_c12 | reverse complement strand
ATCCCTCAACAAAAAAAGAGATTCGTGTTCCCCCGTTAGCGGCAGACCGGCCGGCTTCGTGGAGAAGCCAGGTAGGGTGGGCATCGCCCACCATTGTCTTATGCCGATCGCCTCTTGATTGGCCGTATTCAACGTTCATCGCTATGTTCGATCCGATATCTATCCAATCGCTGGGGCGAGGTAAGTGTCAGAAACCGATGATGCCGGGGAATTGTGGTGGGCAATGCCCACCCTACATTCTTGAATGATCAGATTTCAGAGATAAACAGCACGTCTTGATCCCTCAACAAAAAAAGAGATTCGTGTTCCCCCGTTAGCGGCAGACCGGCCGGCTTCGTGGAGAAGTATCCCAAGCTGTGGGAAGCAGGTCTGTGATCAACACGCCAGGCGCTGTCCGAGCCGGTTCGCAGGGCATGCCAGGTGGCCGATTTGAATCAGATTTAAGTTGACTCCGCGGCTGATACTGATAAATTGGCGGCCATCTCTTTCTGGCACGACTTTGTCTTTGATACATACCTCCCCTCCCCCAAGAAGAAGGAAGGATACGACATGAAACATTATCGTGGCTTTCAAAAGGCAGTGGTTTACCTGCTACTTGCGGCTTTCGGATTTGTCAGCCTGATCGTAGCGCCCGCTCAGGCCGCCATGGTGGGCACGCCCGCCATCCTGGAAGCCCAGAGCAGCGATGCAGCGCGTCACAAAGTAAAAGGCTTTCTGGATCGCCAGGAAGTTGCCCGGCAGCTACAAGCCTGGGGCGTGGACGCGGATGAAGCCAAAAATCGTGTGGACACCATGACCGACCAGGAGGTCGCCATGCTGTCTGCCAAAATCGACCAGGTACCGGCCGGCGGCGATGCCTTGGGGTTTGTCCTGGCGGTCGCCTTTCTCACCTTTGTAACCCTGATCATTCTGGACATAGCTGGGGTCACCGACGTTTTCACGTTCATCAACAAACGCTAAAGCCCGACCATCCGGTAGAACACTTGTCAGAACCCGCCTCCTCGTGAGGTGGGTTTTGCTGCTGTCGTTCAGCATCGTTTCGCTGTCCGGATGCGCGTTCTTCGGGTCTACAACCTATCGCCCGAATCCCCTGACTGTGCTTCCGGACCGGGTGCATTTGCGGAATGTCCCGTTTCATGCGCAGGCCGCCCTGCAATGCGGTCCGGCGGCTCTGGCAATGGCGTTGGGCTACAGTGGCCGCGATGTTCAGCCGGAGATGTTGGCCCAACAGGTCTACACCCCCGGCCGCAAGGGCAGTCTGCAGTCTGCGGTGATCGGCGCGACCCGGCGCAACGCTCGCCTGGCGTATCCCATCCAGGGGCTCGACTGTCTTTTGGCCGCGCTGGCCGCCGGGCGCCCGGTCATTGTTCTTCAAAATCTGGGGCTGAGCTGGATTCCACGCTGGCACTACGCGGTCGCCGTCGGGTACGATCTCAATGAGCAGCAGATCATTCTGCATACTGGAGACATGCGCGACCGCCGCGTGGGATTGGCCATTTTCACTCGAACCTGGCGCCGCGCAGATCAATGGGGCTTACAGGTTTTGGTCCCTGGCGAGATGCCGGCTTGCTCGGAAGAATCAGCTTATCTGCAGGCTGCCTTGGGCTTGCAACAGGCGGGACAAACCGACGCGGCACTGGCCGCCTTTTCTGCAGGGGCTGAACATTGGCCGGGAAGCAGCGCGGCCCAGATGGCCTTCGGCAATGCGCTTTACGCCGGCGGAGATTTTTCAGGCGCCATCCGCGCATTCGAACAGGCTGGTCAAAGAGCCCCTGCCGACGGCGCAGCATTCAATAACCTTGCTCATGTGCTGGCCGAGACAGGTGCCCTTGAAGCCGCCGAGTCGGCTGCGCAGCATGCCGTCGATCTGGGCGGCCCCCATCACGCCATCTATCGTCAAACACTGGAAGAGATCCGCCAACGCCGACAAGGGCGCCAGTGATCGATCGGCGGTCGGTTTTGCCCCCGCACCGGGCCACCGCCGGTCGCCCCTGCAAGCGAAAAAGGTGGCGAAGCGTGTTACACCGTCACCCCGCCATCAACCACCAGCACCTGCCCGGTCATGAAAGAAGAAGCTTTTGAGGCCAGGAACACCGCGGCTCCGGCGATATCGACCGGTTCACCGATACGGCGCAAGGGGGTGCTGCTGAGTCGTTCGTTGAGCGTGGCCGGATTTTCCCACAATGCCTTGGCAAAATCGGTTTTGATCAATCCGGGGGCAATGGCATTGGCCCGGATGTTGTGGGGTCCATACTCCACGGCGATATTGCGCATTAAAGCGATTTCAGCGGCTTTGCTGATACCATATGTCCCGATCGCGGCCGATCCCCGAATGCCTGCGATCGAGGAGATGATCACAATGGCACCGTCCCGCCGCGCGACCATTCCGGGCAGCACCATATGGCAAAGCCAGTGGGTCGATTTCAGGTTGGTGTCGATGATTTTGGCAAAAGCCTCGTCCGCAATGGTCGCTGAAGGTCCGTGGTGAACATTGGAGGCCGCGGATATCGACTTTCCCGTAATGGGCCGTGCTCCGATCGACCAGGTCCTGGAGCTGCTTTTTATCGGAAATATTGCAGGGTACTGGAAATGCGGCATCAGCGCCTGCCATCTGCCGGATGGTGTCAGCCACCGTCTCGCACGCTTCGGCCTTACGGCTGGAAACCACCACCTGCGCGCCCTTCAGGGCCATCTGCTCGGCAATCGACTTGCCGATGCCGCGTGTCGCGCCAGTGATGATCGCGGTTTTGCCTTTGAGATCGAACATGGGACCTCCCTTGACCGGCTGCGCCGGCGTTTAAAGTAAATGGTGGTAATAAGGGGTCGATGGCGAGCGGAATAATGCTTTCGAATGTTCAGGGGGGTGAAATGGGCGGAAAACGACGGACATTTGCGAAGCACCCGTTGCCGTGTCGTTGGATCGGGCCGTACACGTCGGCAGACGCACCCAGCGCCGGTCGTTGAGGGACTGTGACCGGCGTTCCGGAATAGCATAGAAAGAAATCGATGCTGCTAATAGCGCATGGACGGCTCTATTTGGCCGCTTCCGCCTTTTTAGCTTTTTTAAGACGGCTTTTACCGGTGGTGCCCCGCCAGATTTTACCGCGTTTGGTACGACGATCGCCTTTACCCATGATGTCCTCCTTTTTGTCCATTCAAACCCGTTAAAACGTGCTTCATAGCATGGCGCTGGCGGCATGCCAAGTTCAAAATCGTGTTTCAACAGGGTAACCGCATTTGCGTATGGGCGCATTCCAGAAATGGCAAATCGTTCTTCCTCAGGGGCGAACCTTGTGTTCGTCCGGTGCGTAGATGTCGTTGTATCCCTGGGGCGAATGAACACCTTGATGGTCACGGTGCCCGCTGTAGGGGCGACCGGCGGTCGCCCACGCGAAACACTGAATTTGGGTCATCGCACAGGCTGGCGCTGCCTTTTTCTCCCGAACCAATGGTTGCCGGCAATGATGGTTTTGCACCCGCACCGGGCGACCGCCGGTCGCCCCTACAGGTGGAACCCCCTGCGCGAACAATTTCCAAATGCGGACCCTGCGTTTTTCAACAGACTGCTGACTGTTAAAGGGGGTTGCTCTGCGGTTATCGTTTGCGCCTATCCCTGCAGCATAGGCAGTGACAGGCTGAAAAGCGCCAGGTTGCCCAGGATGTGGATGGTAATCGGCACCATGAGGTTGCGGCTGGTTTCGAAAGCCGCCGCAAAGACCACCCCGCCGACAATCTGGGTGACGGGCAGCCCGTGCACGGAATGCAGCAGGACGAATAGTGCCGTGCTGCCGACCAGCGCGGGCAGGATGCCCCAACGGCGGAAATAGGTGTATAAAATGCCCCGAAAGCAGATCTCCTCAGCCACGGGCGCAAAGAAACCGCCGACCACGAAAAACAGAATCAGATCGGACGTCCGCGACGGCAGGGGCGATCGCAGCAGCGCCGTCGGGCTTTCGCCAGCTATGTAGATCAGCAGCATCGCCAAACCGCCTGCAACGGCAAACCCAGCCGACCACAAGGCTCCTTGCAGCAGCCCCTTGCGCCAGGTGTGCGGCGACACGCCGATCGCGTCCAATCCGCCCTGCAAGCGCATGACCGCCCAGAGCAGGCCGACCGTCTGCAGCAGTCGGCCGATACCGAGAACTGTCAGAGCCGGCAGATCCACCTTTGGATAAACCCAACGCATCAGCCCTTCAATGACCAGTATGATCATCAGACCGGTCAATAAAGTAGATGATTTCAATGGGATCGACGCTGATGCCATCCCAGACTCCTCATGGCGCGATAGCCATACCATTGCACATACCAGTGATCGCTGGTCATCACCTGCGCCTGAATGGGTACAATGGCGGCACGGTTGCGGCGTTTCCCCAGGGCATAAAACGCCTGACAGACCACGTTAGGGTGCGCGTCGCGGATCAGAGCGAATAAATCGGGCAAGGTGCCTGGGCGGCGACTGGCAGCTAAGGCGCGTGCCAGGTAATAGCGCTCTACGACCAGCGCGCTGTTCAGGATCGAGCGGTATTGGGGGAATGCGGCCAGGTCGATATTTTCGCGCGCGACCAGACGCAAGGCCGCCACCCGCTCTGGCCAGTGCCCGGAATCCAGGGCCGCGCCCAATGCAGGACGCGCAACGTCCGGTTGGCGGCCGATCAGTATCGGGATAAACAAACCGATGCCGATGACCAGGCAAAAGGCGGCGCGCAGCCAAATCTGGGCCGATTCGTGCGTGAAAATCCCGGCCAGGCGCCCAATCAAACCATCAACCAGCACAAACAGCAGGATGGGAAAACCCAGCAGCAGCCCGGCGAAGGTAAGCCGGCGCAAAGGCGCGTGGCGGTCGCCCATTTCCGAGAAGCGGCGCAGCCAGGGGCCGGGATCGCTGAGAAATTCGGCCTTTGTGATGGTAAGGCGGTCATTGGTGTTCGAAACCAGCACGAGATGCTCGCCCGACGAAAGAAGCGTCATATCCACAGGCGCGCCCTGCGTGATGGTGACCACATCATGCCGGGCCAGGGTCGCGATCAGCGGTTCATTGGCTTGTGCATCGTCAGCGGAAGCGAAGCGGGCCACCCGCAAGGTCCGTTGATCGAAAGATTTAAACGTTTGCGCGGCGTGCAGCGTGTAGCGATAATAAAAGTCATTGACCGCCTGACCGGCCGGATTGGACAACAGCAGGTAATCCCGGATGGTCGTAAACAGCTGCGCGTTCATCTGCGTGGCCCATATACCGGTCAGCAACGCCAGGGTGATCAGGGGTACCGGCCACAACCGCGACGGCATGGCGACCGATGGGGGCCTTGTCCGGACCGCGCCCAGAAAAACGGCCAATGGCACCGCGACCCCAAACAGAGTCGGAAAAAAGGCCCACCCTCGAAAGTTTATGGCCAGCAACAGCACACTCCAGAGAGCAAGCGCCCCCCACAACAATTTCGGACGATCGCTGAAAAGTCTTTGCCACAGATAGAGGATCGCCCAAGTCGCCAGTGCAAGACCGGCACCCACGCTCAGTGTGTAAAAAAGCCCCCCCCAGAAGGCGGCAGTCGCAGTGCTCAAACTGTCCGCAGCCGATCCCGCCGGCAATGGCAACCACCCGGCGGTCTGGACGGCGCGCATGCTCTGTTGCAGCTCGAGATTGGATTTGCCCACGAACCAGAAGGCAATCCCCTGAGCGGCAACAAGGCCGGCCGTTAGCGGCAAGGCGGATCGTCGACGGAAAAATATGCCTTGATTGGCCATCGTTACCTTTCACTGCGGATATGGTTCGGGTCCGGATACAGCAAACTACAGGCGCTATGTAGCTCAAAAGAGTGTAAAGTGTTAAGTGTAAAGTGTAAAGCAATGGAATTCTGCCCGTTGAATTGGCACTCCCCGTCGGTCAAAATGACGCCAAGGATGATTTCACCATCACGGAACCATAATGATAGGATACCATCTCTTTAAACTTTACACTTTACACTTAACACTTTTGCATCCCAGCCCTTTCCGCTTGACCTGACGCCTGTTTCACCCTATTTTGGCCGCCATATGTTGGAGAGCGAAACCCACTATACGACCCCCCCGAGGAGTCCTGCATGATTATACCCGTCATTTTGGCCGGTGGTTCGGGAACACGGCTGTGGCCCCTGTCTCGCAGCCTCTATCCCAAGCAGTTCATGCAGCTGGTGGATGAGCCCACCTTGCTGCAGAGCACCTTGTTGCGCTTCTCCGCCCTGGAAGGGGTCGAACGCCCCATCCTGCTGTGCAACGATGCGCATCGCTTCATCGTGGCCGAGCAGCTTCGCGAGATCGATATTCAAGCGGCGGCCATCGTCCTGGAGCCGGCCGGCCGCAATACCGCTCCGGCCATGGCCATTGCCGCGCTGCTGGCGTGTAAACAGCAGGGTGATCCGATCTTGCTGGCCTTGCCGGCCGATCATCACATCCGCAACACCGAAGGTTTCCTTGCCACTGTGCGCAAGGGGCTGCAATTCGCCGAGCAAGGCTACCTGGTCACATTCGGCATCGCGCCCGATGCGCCGGAAACCGGCTATGGTTATATCCGCAAGGGGCCGGTGCTGGACAGCGGTGCGGCGGACAACGCCGCATCAGATCCCCCGGCCTGGACCATCGACCGCTTTGTGGAAAAACCCGACAGCGATACGGCGCGGCAATATGTAGACTCCGGGCAATACTGCTGGAACAGCGGCATGTTCATGTTTCGGGCGTCCAAATTGATCGAAGAACTGGAAACGCATGCCCCGGCAATTTTATCCGCCTGCCGCAAGGCCCTGGCCGATGGGCGCAGCGATCTGGATTTCTTCCGCCTGGACAAGGCCGCATTCGTGCAATGCCCCTCGGATTCCATCGATTATGCCGTCATGGAAAAGACCCGCGCGGGCGTCATGGTGTCGCTGACCAGCGATTGGAGCGACCTGGGCTCCTGGGAAGCGTTGTGGCAGGCTGGAGAAAAGGACGCACATCAGAATGTGGTGCACGGCGATGTCTGCCTGCAGGATGTGCAGCACTCTTTCGTGCACGCCTCCAGCCGCCTGGTCACCGCAGTCGGACTGAACAACCATGTGGTCGTGGAGACCAAGGACGCCGTCTTTGTCGCGCCCCGCGACCATGTCCAGGAGGTCAAAGCCCTGGTCGATCACCTCAAGCGCCACCAACGTCCCGAAACCGTGGCCCACACCAAAGTCTATCGTCCCTGGGGCGCTTCCGAGGATGTCGATATCGCCGAGCGGTTTCTGGTCAAACGCATTACCGTCAAACCCAAAGCCAAACTTTCCCTGCAAAAACATTTCAACCGCGCCGAACACTGGGTCGTCGTGAAGGGAACGGCGCTGGTAACCCGTGGCGACGAACAATTCATCCTCAAAGAAGACGAATCCGCCTACATCCCTTTAGGGACAGTGCACCGTCTGGAAAATCCGGGCAAAATCCCCCTGGAACTGGTAGAGATTCAATCAGGCAGCTATCTGGGCGAGGATGACATGGTGCGACTGGACGATGTCTACGGGCGACACAATGGAGAAGATTAAATGCAGACAATCCTGGTAACGGGCGGCGCCGGCTTCATCGGCAGCAATTTCGTCCGGCACATGCTGTCCATGCGTCCCGACTGGCGCATCGTCAACCTGGATGCGCTCACGTATGCCGGCAATGCCGCCAATCTGGACGACATGGCCACGCAGGCCCCCGGCCGATACCGTTTCGTGCACGGCGATATCAACGACAGCGACCTGGTGAAACGGATTCTAATCGAAGAAAGGGCCGGAGCGGTCGTTCATTTCGCAGCCGAATCGCATGTGGACCGTTCGATTCTTGGACCGTTGGCTTTCGTGGAAACCAATATCTGCGGAACCGCACGGTTGCTGATGGCCTGCAGGGACGTGTGGGAGCAAAGCGGTCGGCCGCGCGACTTCCGGTTCGTGCATGTCTCCACCGACGAAGTCTATGGAAGTCTTGGGCCCGATGGCTATTTCACCGAAACCACGGCCTACGATCCCTCCAGTCCCTACTCGGCCTCCAAAGCGGCTTCCGACCACCTGGTGCGCGCCTGGCAACGCACCTACGGCTTCCCGGCCCTGGTCACCAACTGCTCCAACAATTACGGGCCCTTCCAATTTCCTGAAAAACTGATTCCCTTGATGATCCTCAACATTGTCGCGGAAAAAGAGCTGCCCGTGTACGGCGATGGCCAGAACATCCGCGACTGGCTCTATGTGATCGATCATTGCGAAGCCCTGGCCGCGGTGCTGGAGCGGGGAATACCGGGTGAAACGTACAACATCGGCGGTGGTGCCGAACGCGCGAACATCGACGTGGTGCGGCAGTTATGCACGCTGATCGACCAGCGCCTGCATCGCGAGGGTGCATCGTGCGGCAGCCGTCTGATACGCTTCGTGGGCGACCGCCCCGGACATGACCGGCGCTACGCCATCGATGCTGGCAAAATCAAACGCGACCTGGGCTGGCGGCCCCGCTTTCAGTTCGAAGACGCGTTGGCGGCCACAGTGGACTGGTATCTGAGTCACGGTGAGTGGATCGACGCTATTCGCAGTGGCGACTACCGCCGCTGGATCGACACCAATTACGGGGCGGCCCGGGTGGGTTAGTGACCGTGTGCGAAAAGGTCCACGCTTACGATGCGTGCGGCACCTGCGCGTTCGCACCAAGCCACGTTTCCCTTACAGATACAAAGGCAACCAGTTAAATAAGAGAGGCATCGGTATGAAGGGCATTATTCTGGCCGGCGGCAGCGGGACACGCCTTTACCCACTGACGCGGGTCGTGAGCAAGCAGTTGCTGCCGGTTTATGACAAACCCATGATTTACTACCCGCTTTCCGTGCTGATGCTGGCCGGTATCCGAGAAATCTGCGTCATCTCCACACCCCACGATCTACCCAATTTCAAAACACTATTGGAAGACGGACGTCAATGGGGGCTCTCCATTTCATATGCCGAACAGCCGCGCCCCGAGGGCATCGCCCAGGCCTTCCGCATCGCCAAACAGTTCATCGGCAATGACCGGGTGTGCCTGATTCTTGGCGACAACATCTTCTATGGCCACGGCCTGCCCGAAACCATGGATGCCGCGGCCGCGCGCCCAGCCGGTGCGTCGGTGTTCGGCTATTGGGTCAAAGATCCCCAGCGTTACGGCGTGGTTGCCTTCAACAAAGACGGGCAGGCCATCGATATTCAGGAAAAACCCCAAGTACCGCCGTCCAACTGGGCGGTTACCGGTCTTTACTTCTATGACAACCAGGTGGTGTCCATTGCCGAAAGCCTGAAACCCTCCGCACGCGGCGAATTGGAGATCACCGACCTGAATCGGACCTATCTGGAAATGGGGCAGCTGCATGTGGAAAAGCTGGGCCGCGGAATCGCCTGGCTGGACACCGGAACGCATGACAGCATGATGCAAGCCTCCAGCTTCATCGAGGTGATCGAAAAACGTCAGGGTCTCAAGGTCGCCTGCATCGAAGAAATTGCGTACCACATGGGCTACATCGATACCGACCAAGTCCTCGAACTGGCCCGGCCGCTCAGCAAAAACGGATACGGACAATACTTGATCGACCTGGTGGCGTATAAGGACACATTCCTATGAAGATCACCCCGACCCAGCTCAAGGATGTCTTGATCATCGAACCGCAGGTATTCGGGGATCAACGCGGCTATTTTTTGGAAACCTACCAGAGCCGGCGTTACGCCGACGCGGGGATCGGTTTGCCTTTCGTGCAGGACAATATCTCTTTCTCCCAGCAGGGCACATTGCGCGGGCTACATTATCAATACCCCAACGGTCAGGCCAAAATGGTGCAGGTGCTGCAAGGCGAAATCTTCGATGTGGCTGTGGACATCCGACGCGGATCGCCCACTTTCGGCCAATCGGTCGGGGTCGCCTTATGCGGCGCTTCGCATCAGCAATTGTATATCCCACCAGGATTTGCCCACGGCTTCTGCGTCATCAGCCCCAGCGCCCTGTTCATGTACAAATGCAGCGACTACTACGCCCCGCAGCATGAAGGCGGCCTGCGCTGGAACGATCCCGACCTGCGGATCGCCTGGCCGGTGCGGGAACCGATACTCTCCGAACGCGACCGGCATTGGCCGCGACTGGCCGACATCGCCGCGGACCGTTTACCGCCATATGAGGTGTAGATGAAGATTTTGATTGTGGGCAACAAAGGTCAACTGGGGCAGGATTTGATGGCACAGGCGCAGTTACGCGGATGGGACACAACCGGTGCCGATCTGCCCGAATGCGACATCACCCATGCGGCCAGCGTGCGGCAAACACTGGCTGCCGGCGACTTTGACAGCGTGATCAACGCAGCCGCCTACACGGCCGTCGATGCTGCCGAAAGCAACCCTGACCTGGCGTTTGCCGTCAACCGCGATGGGGTGGCAGTGCTGGCGCTGGCCTGCCGGGACGCGAATCTTCCCCTGATTCATGTTTCAACCGATTACGTTTTCGATGGTCTGACAACAACGCCTTATCTGCCATCCGACCCCATTGGGCCGCAAGGGGTCTACGGACGCAGCAAAGCCGAAGGGGAAGCCGTGTTGCAGCAGCACTGGCATCGGCATGCGATCGTGCGGACCTCCTGGCTGTTCGGTCTGCACGGCCCTAACTTCGTCAAAACCATGCTACGACTGGCCGGGGAACGCGAGACCTTGCGGATCGTAGACGACCAGTGGGGGTGCCCCACCTATGCCGGCGATCTGGCCAGTGCCTTGCTCGACATCGCCGCGTATTTCCGGCACCATTCGGATGGCTGGGGCACCTATCATTTCTGCAACCGCACAGCGACCACCTGGTATGATTTCACCAGACGCATTCTGGCACTGGCAGCCGGCTATGACCAGTTCACGGTCAAGGAAATCATGCCGATCACAACCTCCGAATATCCCCTGCCCGCCCCTCGGCCGGCCTACTCAGTGCTCGACTGCGGCAGCCTGGAAGAGCGTTTCGGGATTGTGCGCCGATCCTGGGAACCGGCTTTGGTAGATATGTTGAAGAAATATTACAAGTAAGTAGAAGATGGGCGGTGGTGGTATTTTGGCGAAGTGTTAAGTGTAAAGTTTAAAGTGTAAAGGGAGGCATTCTGTCGATTTGATATGCTCACCTCCCCATGTTGCCGCTTTGACGAATTGCTTTTGTTAAAGGTTCTAAAAATTACAACGTAACCTTCTTATGACACCCCATACCTGTGCTTACTGGAGCGAACTGCATAACCATCTTCCGATTATGCGTAGCCGAGTGCGTCGAGGTCTTCGTCCGTCAGGCCCAGGGCGTGGGCGATCTCGTGGGCCACGGTGATCTCGATTTCTTCAACCAATTCGGCGCGCGTCGCGCACGCCGCCTCCAAGGGCTCTTGGAAAAGGAATATGGTATCCGGGTACAAGGGCGGATCGATCACAGAGCGCTCGGGCAGCGGCACACCCCCATACAGGCCGAACAACGTCTCCTCCGGTGAAAGCCCCAGTTCCGCCAGCATCTCGGCACTCGGCCGCGGGAGAACGCTGATCAGAATATTGTCCAGGTGCCGCCGCATCTCCATGGGAATACGATCGATCGCCTGATCGACGATACTGTCAAAGTCCTTGGCGCTGAGCCGAATTTTTTTGCCTGTCATGTTATTCAGACCTCTTTAGCCCGGCTGCGCGCGCCGGATCCTGTGCGTTCGCGCGCGGCTCCGTTTACGCGCATATATGCGTTGAACATGAACGCTCTCCAAGGCGCAGCGTCGCCCTTTGTTAACAATGTCCGCCACGCTCACGTTCGACGCACGGCCTTCAGCATGAATGATACATTATATAGTTATCCACTTCGGTCAAGTGAGATACGGGTGTGGGGGGTGGGGTTGACGCAAATAAGCCAAAGCCCCGGTTCACCTATTCCGTGCCAATCCCGAAAGTGCTTATCAACAGCCAATAGTAGGGTGGGCAATGCCCACCACCGCGCTATTACAACATCATCGGTTTCTGAAACTGATCCCGCCCAAGCGATTGGATTGACACCGGAGCGAACATAGCGATGAACCGTTGTATACGGCCAATCACAGACCGATCAACATAAGACAATGGTGGGCGATGCCCACCCTACCTGGCTACCTGGCTATAAGGTGCGCTCCGGACGGGCCGCAACTCGCCTCGCTCAAACAGTCACTGGCGCACTGGCAACTAAAATATAATATATCGCCCGCACCGGGCAGACACAAGGTTCGCCCTACAGGTAGCGTAATTCGTTTCTAAGCTGAAGCCGGCGATAGCAGCACTCCCTTTACTCGGCCATTATTGATCTTACGTTTTTTTGTAAGATAAGTGGTTGGACACATGGGGTCGAAACTGAATCAACGGGCGCCCACCAAAAGGCGCTTCATGAAGGTGTTATTGCAGCTCTTACTGTGCCTGTGCGCAACAGCACTCGACGCACGGGCTCAGGACGGACTCGCGGGCAAGGCGCTGATCGACGCGCTACGCCAGGGGGGATATACTATCTACTTCCGGCATGCCGCGACCGACTGGACGCGGGAAGATCGCGTCTCGAAGCAAGGCGATTGGAAAAGCTGTGATCCGGGCGAAATGCGGCAACTGTCAACAGAGGGACGCGTCGTTGCACGCCGGATAGGCGATGCCATCCGGCGCCTTGATCTTCCCATCGGCCGCATTTTGGCCAGCGAATACTGCCGTACGCGCGAGACCGCCCAGCTCATGGATATCGGTCCAGTTACGCCCACGCCCATGGTCATGAATATGCTTGCGGCGGATTACGTAGGCGGGCGTGAGGCCGTGATCGACAGGGCGCGCCAGGCACTTGCGACGCCTCCGCGCGTTGGCACCAATACGGTTATCGTGGCCCACGGCAATCTCATGCGGGCAGCGTCCGGTGCCTATGCCGGCGAAGCCGGGGCCGTTGTCTTCGCCCCTCGGGGCGATGGAAAATTCCACCTCGTCGCGCGACTCGCCCCTGAGGACTGGGAACGACTTGCGCGTGACTTCCCGCAAGGGGAGTAATGTATGCAAGCAAAAAGCAGAAAGGAGTTCCTTGCCATGAGATATTTTTTCTATGCCATCCCCGCATTTTTAATCATGTCTGTTTCAACGGCCGCTTTCGGTGCCACTGGCGCCCCGGTGGGGTATGAGATCGATGGTCAGTCGTATGAGGGCTACTACATCAGCCCTTCCGATAAGGCACCGCTCGTCATATTGATTCATGATTGGGATGGGTTGACGGACTATGAGATCAAACGTTCAAAAATGCTTGCTGATTTGGGGTATGCTGTTTTCGCGCTGGATCTGTTTGGCGCCGGCGTACGCCCCACTGAAATGAAGGACAAACGTCAGCATACGGGGGAACTCTACACCAACAGAGAAAAAATGCGCGCCTTGATGAAGGGGGCCCTGGATACAGCCAAGGGAAAAGGCGCCAATGTCGATAATGCCGTTGCGATGGGCTACTGCTTCGGTGGTGCCGCAGTGCTAGAATGGGCGCGATCCGGCCAGGACATGAAAGGTTTCGTCACTTTTCACGGTGGCCTGGAGACACCGCAAGGGCAAAACTACACCGAAGCGCAAGGAAAGCTTCTGATTCTACACGGTTCAGCGGACAGTTCGGTGACCATGGACCACTTCGCCGCTTTGGCCAAGGAACTTGAATCGGCCGGTGTCGCCCACGAGATGATCACCTACGGTGGCGCCGAGCATGCTTTTACCGTTTTTGGCGAAGCGCGGTATCAGAAAATGGCGGATGACCAATCGTGGCGGCGCTTTACGGAATTCCTTGAAGCAACACTGAAAAAATGAGCCCGGCACACACGGCCATCAAGATCATCCGGAGGCCACTTTCAGCCATAACATGTAGGTCAAGGCAGATGCCAGAGTGCTGGCTGAAATGGTGGCCACGGCCAGATCACCGTCCCCTCGCATTTCCTTGGCCATGACAAATGAGATGGTTGCCGTCGGAGAGGCCAGCAGGATCAATGCCGGCAGAAAATCACCCTTGGGCAAATCGCAGCAGTGGTAGAGCAGCCAACCCAACCCAGGCAGCAACAACAATTTGATAGCGACCGCGCCGCCGACAATCCATCCATGCGCCTTCATGCGTTCAAGCGACAAGGAGGCACCGATGATCAGCAACGCGGTCGGCAGCGACAACCCGCTCAGGATGGTTAAACTGCGTTCGACGATCAGGGGCAGCTTAATTGCAAAAACCGAAAGCGCCATGCCGGCCAGTACAGCCAGAATAATGGGATTGCCCATCACCTTGGCCGCAATCATGCGCAGGTTCTGGGTAGCAGTAGCGGCGGTTTTGGGGGAATAGGCCTGCAGGGCCACGATCGATAACAGGTTTTGCAAAATCATCAGGAAGCCTGCGATCACGCTGGCGTGCACCAGACCCGCATTTCCCAGAAAATAGTAGGCCACGGCCAGGCCGATATATCCCAGATTGCCATGACCCGCGCTTTGAATGAATGTGCCGGCCATGGACCGGTGCATGTGGGTCGTATAACAGGTCAGCCAGGCGCACGCGTAAGCGATCGCCGCGGCCATCAGGGTCATGATGATCACAAGCGGATTGAACCATTCGCGGAGGGTCGATTGGGCAATGGATTGAAAGATCATTGCGGGTATTGCCACGTAAAATACCAGCCGGTTGGCGGGTCCCAAGAATCCATCCGGCAAAAACCCGCGTCGGTGAACCGCCCAGCCCAGCATTACGATGATGAAAATAGGAATGATGGTGGCCAGAATTTGCATCGTCGCAATCCAATCGCATCCAAAACGCATCATGATGGCATAAAGGGTCGGCAGTGACAACCTTTTCCACTGACCGAACAGAACTTCGTTCTTTCTTAGGGGGGCGAACCTGTGTTCGCCCGGTGCGGGGAAATGTCACTGGATCGGTGGGGCGAATGGACATTTTGATCGATCACGATGCTCGCTGCAGGGGCGACCGCCGGTCGCCCCTACAGATGGAATCTCCTGCGATAACACGGCAACGAGGGTTCGCGTAAGGGCGCAGACGCAGGTCAGCAGAAAGGTATGAAGAGGATTATTATGAGCAAAAAAGATGTCGTCCGCCAGGAACTTCTGGCATTGCTCCGCGGCGGCAATGCGCATATGACTTTCGAGGAAGCCATCGAAGATTTCCCGATGTCCCGAATCAATGACAAAGCGCCGCATATGCATTATTCCCCATGGCATATTATTGAACACATGCGGCGGGTGCAGTGGGACATCGTGGCCTTCACTCAAGATCCCGACCATATTTCGCCGGAATGGCCGCAAGGCTATTTCCCCGCGCCGATGGAAAAAACAGATGAGGCCGGCTGGCGCAAGACCATCCGGCTGTTTCGGGCGGATCGCAGAACATTGGAGAAGATGGTCACCAGCAGCGAAATAGATCTCTTTGCACCGATCGCCCACGCCAAAGAGTACACCCTCTACCGGGAAATCCTGCTGGCGGCTGACCACAATGCCTATCATACGGGCGAGCTGGCCTTCATGCGGCAAGTGCTGCAAGCCTGGCCGGCGGGCAACGCGCTGTATGATGCTGATAGCACTTCGGTTGGGTAACTTTGAACGGCGAAGGCGGATAGCAGGCAGGCGGCTGTCCGTATGTCGCTTTCCAGCGACATACGGACGTTCCCGATCGATTCACTTAAACCCTGGTCACTTAAGCCCTGGCCGGTTCCTGCACCAATTGGGCGTTCTTGCGATTAGACATCACGATGGTCACGATCATGACCGCCGACAACGCAAGCCCGACAATGGTAACCAGCAGTGTGGGAAAGCTTAACAGAAATCCCGCGAACAGGAGCGGCCCGCGCGCCCAATTCGGCACGCGGCCCGCGCCCTGAAGATAGCCTTCGCAGCCGCCGCTGATCAGCGCGATGCCCAGGATGCAGGAGGACAGTATGTAAAAGAGGGGATAAAGGTTGCCTTGCAGTACCAATGCCGGCTGGAAAACGAAAAACAGGGGCACAAAGTAGATCACAATTCCCAGACGCATCGCCGTCCAGGCGGTTTTCATCGGCGGCGCACCAGCGACGGTGGCCCCCAGAAATGCCGCGGCCGCTACCGGCGGCGTAATGCCGGACAGCATGGCGTAGTAAACTATGAAAAGATGAACGGCAACGACATTCATCCCACCCAAGGTGATGATGGCCGGCGCCAGGGTGACAGAAAGGAAAATGTAGGCAACAATGGAAAGCCCGGCCATTCCGAGAATATAACACGCCCCGATACCCATAAAGAGCACCAGGTAGATGTTGCCGCCGCCCAGATTCACCAATCCCGACGTCACCGACCCGGAGACACCCGTGATGGTCAGACCGCTGACCACGAATGCGATGGGCAGAATAATGGCAGCGGTTTGACTGATCAACAGACCGATTTGCCGGATGGTCGTCAACACCCGTTTGGGCGTCATCCAGGTCTGTCTGTTCAAAAACGAAAGGGCGAACATAAGTACGGAAGCATACCAGGGCGCCAAGTATTCCCAGCGCATGACCAGCAGCCCCCATATCAGAAAGATCATTACCGAAAGAAACGGCCATCCCCTGCCTAGAACACTTTTCAGCGAAGGAATCTCCTCTTTGGGCAAGCCGGTCAATCCTGCCCGGGCGGCATAGCCATCCACCTGCAGCAGTAATCCCAGGTAGTAAAGGAAAGAGGGTAGAATAGCGGCGATCATGATGACACTATAGTCCACACCGATGGTGACAGCCATGACGAAAGCGATCGCCCCCATCACCGGCGGCATCAGAACCCCTCCCGTGGATGCGCAAGCCTCGATGGCCCCGGCATATTCGGCTGGGTAGCCTGTCTTTTTCATAGTTCGGATGGTGATCGAACCGGTACCGACGATGTTCGAAAAAACGCTGCCGCTCAGACTGCCGAAGAAAGCGCTGGCAACGACCGACACCTTGGCCGGACCGCCACGGTATCTTCCAAAAATGGCATTGGCCAGATCGATAAAAAAATCTCCCGCCCCGGTGGCCAGCAGCACGCCGGCAAACACAAGGAATCCCAGGATGATTTCTGCAATGATTTTGGTGGTGATCCCCATCATGCCTTCGTTTCGGAAGACGTGGGCTTCGATAATCTGAGTAAATCCGTAATTGATCCCTTTAAAAATACCAGGGAACCAGTGGGCCACGAGTGGGTAGATGCCCAGCAGCAAAACCACCAGGAAATAGGAGAACCCCCCGCTGCGCCGGGCGGCCTCCATCATAATGACCCAGGTAAGAATGCCCAGCGGGATATGGCTCCAGCCCATGATGATCATGTCGCGGGCATTTAAGAAAAAAAACACGCAGACCCCCAGGATGACCACTGCCAGAAGGATATCATACCAGGGCGGGCTGCCGACTTTTTTGGTGGCCGGCATCGAAATAAAAACTGCCGCCGAGAAGAGCCCGATAAAAAGCCAGTAATATTCCACATCGAGAAGCACGCGCCCCTTGATCTGGAATCCGAACATATAATAGATGGAAAGACCAATGCCCAGAATAGACAACACCAGGAAGACGATGCCCTGCCAACTGGTCAAGTCCCCCAGCCGTGTCGTTTCCGCATTGGATTTTATGCCCGCTTTCTGTTGAACCATTGTTCCTCCGCAAAAATTCTGTGCCACCTTAGTTCTGGTCCCGACATCGGGCGAGCGGCCTATGTGGGCCCGTCCCCGCCCGAAACAGCTTCAATAAAGTTTTACAAGCGGGTTTTGAATACCGGAAGACCTTCCGTGTGCTTCTTCAAGATGTCCAAGTACTCCTTGTTTTCCCAATGGAGCTTGATCTTTTTGGATTTGGCCTCTTTAAAAGCCGCGTTGCGGGCGGCAATCCAACGTTCCATCAAGTCTATCTGAGCTTGGTTCCAGTGGTCATCCGCTTCAGTCCACTGTCCGATCTCTCTCAGATAGCGAATCGTGCCTTCGGCAATGGGAAAGGCGCTGCGATCCAAGAATGTACGCGTGTGCGCCATCGACATTCTGGCATTGATGGCATGCACACCCTTGTACTGTTCAAATCGCTCATGAAACCACTTGGTCAAATGATAGACCATCTCCTGGTCGACATCGGGCCGTGTCCAGAAAATGAAGGGGGATGTCATGGCATCCACGCCGATGGCTGAAGGGACACCAAAGTCGATCTTGTTGGGGATGATCGTGGGGCGTACTTTCAAGTATCCATCCCACCCTTCTATGTTGTCGGCCGGCATGCCCAGCCATCGAATCTTTTGGGGGTGGGCTTCCATTTCGTAGGTGATCGAACTGATAGGCGTCATGTAGCTCACATCCGCTTTTCCGTCGGTAATCGTCCGGCAGTTCTCAGGATAGCTTCCGACCGGCACGAAAGTCCAGTTGGCGGCAGCCTCTTCCTTGGTCCATCCGAGAAAGGCGGGCAAGGCCTCCTGGACCGCCAGCATCATGGGCGGTGATTGCGAGGACAGCGCCACCCGGACCCCTTTTTGTTTAAGGTCGTAGATGGTTTTATATTTGGAGTCACCCCTTACCGCAAAGCTCCAGGGGGTGTCGTTGTGATGCCACACCGCACGCTGGTGAACGGCTTCCTGAATAGCGTAGCCGCTATCCCCCTGAATGGATAGACCGACTTCGGCGATCGATGTCGACACAAGCTCGAACTCCTTCTTCAACGCAAAACGGATATACCTGCGAATCTCGCTGTCCTCGGGTACGACGCGCACATCCATCCCTGTTTCCGCCTGCAGCATAGGGCCCCAGCCGTTCGCCGATGCGAAACTGGCACTCTGCGTCGCCGGTGTGGCGATCCGGAAAAGAGCGGGCCACTTGAATGCCTGATCAGCCTCATTCCCGGCAAAGGCCACGGCGCTGAACCCTAAAAAAACCACTACAAAAAAGCCGGTGATCGATACGAATAACGCGTTTCTTTGCATACCTACTCCTCTGTTTTTAATGTTATGCAACCCCTTTTGACGCAGCTGTCAGGGGGGCTTTGCCGACATCTTTCGCACTGACGCCATCCAGTGATGGCTGAATCCACAGTTCTATACAGGGGTGGTTATGGTACGGGGGTGTGAATCGAGGCATCGTCAACGCATCGCTTTCGTAACTGGCGTGAACGTGGTTTGACTTATTTAGCCAATTCAGCACAGGTAGCATGAACTTAGCTATTTGCCAAATAAAAAGCGTACGCTCGCTTTTTTTGACTGCAGAATTGTGTTTGACAATGGCAAACAAGAAGTCGCCCACCCTCCGCCATCCGGAGCTTGCTTTAGGACGCGATTGTCGTTATGGTCCCCGCCTATTTGAATCCTTAAAATCATTCAGGGAGGCAGGCATGGACCCCAAGGAAAACACGTTCACGCGAATTTGGCACCCGCATTACGATTACAATGTACCTGTATCGATACGTTATCCGCGCATTGCGGTTCAGGATTTGCTGCAGATTCCGGCCAACGCCCTGCCGGATAAGGCGGCCCTGTACTACGAAGGCGCGCAAATCACCTATCGGGAGTATCGTGAAAGGGTGTTGCGCATGGCCAACGCCATGGCAGCCATCGGGGTCAAAAAGGGCGACCGCGTCGGCATCCAGTTGCCCAATTGCCCCCAATATCTAATCGCCTATTATGCGACCTTGTGCCTGGGCGGCATCGTGGTCAACTTGAATCCTGCCTATACCCGCGAAGAACTTTCAGTGATCGCCGCCAATACCGGCCTGAGCACACTGTTTACACTGGATGAGACGGCTGCGCGCGTCCGGGAGTTATGTCGCGAAGTCCCCATCGCCAGGGTCATTGTCACCCATCGGCGGGATTATGCTCTGGAAAGAGGACCCGCTATTTCCTGCGACCTGGAACCGGGTTGGTACCAGTTCACGGCGTTGCTGGACGGATGTGGCAACATTCAACGGCCACGCGTGCAAGTGGACAACGCGGATCCGGCCGTCATTCAGTTCACGGGCGGAACCACCGGGATCCCCAAGGGAGTGGTACTCACGCACGCAAACCTGATTGCAGCCGTGATGCAAACCTCGCCGCGCATGTACCCCATCCTGCAATTCATTGCCCCCGAACGCCGCACCGCGCTGATCATTATTCCGCTCTACCATGTTTACGGTAACCTCATCGCCAACTGGACCCTTTTCAATGCGGCCACGCTGATCCTGGTGCCGCGCTTCAACGCGGATGAGATCATCGACCTGCTTAAGTCCGTGGATGAAATCACCTATTTTCCGGCCGTACCCACCATTCTCACAGCCCTGATCAATCATCCGAGAATCGGAGAGATCGATCTGAGCAGAAAAATTCACATCGTGAATTCTGGTGCGGCGCCCTGCCCGGTCGAGTTAATCGAACGGTTGAGGGACATGGGCGTCTTCATCACCGAAGCGTGGGGCATGAGTGAGACATCGGGTCTGGGGACCTTCAATCCGATCCTGGGCAAGAAGAAGCCTGGCAGTATCGGCATTCCGGCGCCGGACAATGACATTCGCATCGTCGACATCGACGATGGTGTTACCGATGTGCCCCTGGGGCAGCCCGGAGAACTGCTCATCAAAGGTCCGGCAGTCATGAAGGAGTACTGGAACAACCCTGAAGAAACGGCCGGACAGCTTGTTGATGGTTGGCTGCACACAGGTGATGTCGTCGTTCAGGACGAAGATGGATTTCTCTTTATCGTGGATCGCAAGAAAGACATGATCATCGCCGGCGGTTTCAACATTTATCCGCGCGAAGTAGACGAAGTCCTGTATGGTCATCCCAAAATCAAGGATGCCGTTACAGTGGGCGTCCCGGATGCCTACCGCGGTGAAACGGTCAAGAGCTTCGTCGTTCTGCGCGAAGGAGAAACGCTCACGGCCGAAGAGATCATCGCTTTTTGCAAGGAAAAAATGGCGCCTTACAAGGTGCCGCGTGAGATCGAATTCAGGACGGCACTGCCCCAATCGGCGGCTGGCAAGATTCTGCGCAAGGTATTAAGAGACGAAGAGATCGAAAAACAGGCAAAGGCATGACGATCGCTTAAAAAAAGTCCGAAATCCGGACCCCGGCGAAAGCCGCGGTCCGGAGACGCATGTCGGTCGGATCACATTGATGGTTGGCTGTTGGCGATACTATTCGATAATGGTATAGGTCCGTCGAATGTAGTCGCGGGGAAAAGCGTTGAAGTGCCACCATTCGATGTTGAGCATGTGCCATCCCGCAGCGCGCATGGTATTTCGCAGTATGAGACGATTCTCAACCTGCCGTTCGCTCAGCTTGCCTTCGCGTGAATGCCGGGCTTCCAGCCTTGGCTGCGCCATGGGCCCGAAAAAATCGATCGGGGTTCCCATATCCAGGCGCTCATCGGTTTTTACATTATAAAGCGTCACATCCACAGCAGCCCCAAAATTATGCATGGATCCGTAATGAGGGTTCGCGACATAGGGCTGCATCGGCGTGCCGGCCACGATTTTCCACATTTTATGCTGTATGGATCGCGGCCTGAGGGCGTCGACGACAAGGATACACAGGTCGGGATGACGTTCGCGCAGGATCTGGTTGGCCTTGACGAGTTTCCGGGCGGCTTGCGGGCGAAGATAGGCGCCCTGCAGGTCGCCGTAAACGTTCATTCCCATGAAGTTGTCCGCCTGGGCGTATTTCAGATCGACCCTGATGTCCGGGTCCATTGCGCGAACGTCCACCAGACCTTCCTGGATGAGCCGCTGTTCCAAAGCGGAAGACGGAATGGGTGCCTCTTCGGGTACGCGGATGGCGGCAAGGGGCTCACGCATGTCCGTTTCGGCCATGGCCTGCGGCTGAAAACCGGCGGCCCCCGCGCAGGCGGCGAGGATGAACAGGATGCTTCTAAAAAAGGGGCTGATTGCTGGATTGTGGATCATGGGATTGAATGGGATTCCTTCGTTCAACGGTGTTGCTCAGAGAGCCATAAAAAGCCTGCATTATAAACAATGTCATGGCCGCCGTCAAACAGGACAAGGGTAGCATTCGCCGAGCGCCGCTTGAACATGACCGGGAGCTCGGCCTCTTCGAACAAGCTGTTTTTTTCCCCCTGCCCCTTGAGGCCGTCCGGCAGCGCTTCGTTTTCATCGAGAAAACGGTAATCCGAGGCCGATATTCTATCGTGCGGCGCTTCAGCCAGTTCATTGAAGGCCCGTATGGCGTGCGAAGGGGGCACAAAGTGGTCATGAATGCCCCCACTGATGAAAATCTTAACGGGTTTGCCACGCGCATTGGACAGGTAGGTTGCAGGGCTTCGGTCTCGGCACGACGCTTTGGCCTTGTCGTCCGTGTCGGGTTTGCCGCCGCAGGAGGCCTCGATATCTTTGCGGTAATTGTCGGCGTAGGCTTGCGAAGATTGGGTCACGCTGCCGTACCAGTCGTTCAGATCGAACACCGGAACCCAGGATAGTACCGCAGTGAACTTTTCAGGAAAGCGCCCGGCCATTATGAGCGCCATCATCGCTCCGCCGGAAAAGCCGGCCAGATAGATCCGGTCCGTGTCCACCGGCGCATGCGCCTCGGCATACGCGAGCGCATCAAGCACATCGCGAACCGCTTTTTCGGATCCGGTAGCCTCTTCATTGTCGAACTCGCCACGGTAGTTGGGATGAATAAAAAGCCAATCGTTTTCTTTGGCAAAAGCACCGTAAGGGATGCCGTAATGCTGGCGGTAGTCGGCACTCCAACTATGGAGAACGAGTAGCAGCGGCTTTTTCTCTTTGGTACCCGAATCATACCACAGCGCGGGCTGCTCCGCTTCCCCGTTTCTTCGGGGAATGGCGATTTCAACGACTTCCGGCACGGCCTTCTGCCAAGCCTCCCTTTTCTGCAGATCGAGCAGAGGAAGCGTTGCGATTTGTTTAAAGGAGACATACTCCTTTACCAGGCGGATGCCGGAATCTTCCTCCTTTTCTGCCTTCTCTTTTACAGGGCTTTCTTCTTCCTTGGAGCACCCCAAAAGGAACAGCAGTCCACAAAGGATTGCCAGCCATACGCCGATCGGTTTCAAATATTTCATGTAAATATGTCTCTTACAATCGGTATGGTGCGAATAAGAAGCACCGGAAGCAGTGAAAAAACAAAGATGCCCAATGCGAACAGGGGCAGCCCCACCAACGGCGGCAGAGCAAAGCCGAAGGCACTCGTGTGGTCGATGGTAAATCCCAGGTGCCCGTCACTGAGGAGCTCCAACACAAGCGCATGCACCAGGTAGACTCCGAAAACGCCCATCCCGATCGCTTGAAATATTTTCGGGGACTGCATTCGGATCCGTTCACCGCCCTCTGGACTGGTTTCCTTGCGGGTATCGAAAACGCTTCTGACGAAAAGAAAAATAGAGACGGTCATGGCGACGACGGTGACGCTGAAATATTTATAGAAAAAGGGATGAAATTCTCCCCTATTGCGGCTCATCACGTATGTTCCGAAAATAGTGGCCGCACCTCCGGCCAGAAAGAGCAGCACCGCCTGTGCCAATTGCAAGCCTGATCGTGATCGCCAATCCCTGAACATGTAGCCGAGAAGAAAGTAGCCGGAAAGGCGGAGCGCGGAGTAATCATCCATGTCCGGTGTGAAATAGGTTTCAAACTCGAGCGGTTTGTCAATGATCGGCAGAATCGAAGCCCAGAAGAACCAGAGCGCGATGACATACCACACGTGCTTGCAGGAGACATTGTTCAAGAAGGCACTGAGCGCCGGTGCGAGCAGATAGAGGACAAGCAGCATATACACAAACCAGAGATGATAATAGATCGGCTCGGTGAGCAGCATCCTGAGAAAGGCGGATACCGCAAGATCCTCCCCTTTGACATGCATGCGGTAAAGGAAATAGACAACGCTCCACACGATAAACGGCACCAGGATTCTTCTGACGCGGTTGAGAACGAACTGCCCGAGCGGTTCTTTATCCGCTGTCGGCAGCAGCAAGGTACCACTGACCATGACAAACAGAGGCACGCACCATCGGGTCAAAGAATCGTATACGTTACCGATCCACCACTCGCGTGAAATCTCAAAAGGAACGAGAAACGGCGCGGACACATGCAGGAGAATGACGCCGAAGATCGCGAGTATTTTTAAGATATCCGCCCAGAGCACGCGCATGCCGCATTCCTCACAAGGGCCGTACCCGCTTGTCGCTGTATCCTTATAGCCACCTTCCGGCCCAGCACGGTTTCACGTTCACCTGTCAGAGGCGAATTTGTGTTCGCCCCGCCCAACGCACGGCATTCCTCCCATGCCAACGAACGTAACACGTTACTGCAGGGAAATCGCTTAGGGCATGTTATAGCCTATGCCACCGGAAAGGATTAAGTGATCCCGGCTATCCTGTAATCTGTGGGTCAAAGCACATCACATGAAAGGTTTTTTTCCCTCTCCTTAACCCGCGATCCCGTAGATCACCTTCAGCAGTTCGGCCGAAGAGGCGGTCTTGCTCACGAAAGCTTCCGCCCCTGCCGCGCGCATCTGCTTGTCAATTTTCACATCTTCCATCATCGAAAGGCCGATCACCCGTATCCCGGGCCACTCGGCCTTGATTTGCCGGGTGGCTTCCACGCCGTCCATCACCGGCATGGAGACGTCCATCACGATCACATCCGGATGAAGCTGTCGGGTGCGCTCGACAGCTTCGCGCCCATTAGACGCCTCGCCCACGACCTGAATGTCCGGTTTGCCGGTAATCAACATGTTCAACCCCTGCCGCATGACCTTATGATCGTCCACCAGCAGCACCCGGGTACAGCCCGTCTTCGCGGACGCCGTGGGCCCGATCGGACAGCCGGAATTCAACACCACCGCAGGCGCTTGCGGCTTTTCGGCCTCGTTCAGACGCACCGGCACGGTCAGGATGAAACGGCTGCCTTGTCCCGGGGCGCTTTCAATCACCAGATCGCCGCCGACCGCCTTGGCGCGCTCGCGCAGGCTGACCAGTCCGATGCCCGCGCTTGGAACCGTTGCTGCGATCATCTCGGGATCAAATCCACGCCCCTGATCGCTAAGGGTGATTTCGATACCCGTATCCGTGCCGGCGAGGCCGAGCCGGGCGCTTTTCACACCGGCATGCTTGACCACGTTAAACAAAAGCTCCTGCACGGCGCGAAACAGAAATACCTTCAGAGAGGCGTTTTCAACCCGCTGTTCGCCAGTGGTCTGCAACATGATCTGCAACCCGAATTGCTCTTCCATTTTCTCAGCCAGCATTTGCAAAATGGCCACCAGACCGGAGTGGTGCAGGACCGGCGGACTCAGATCGTGCGACAGGCGGCGCGTTTTATGGATACTTTCAGACAGCAGCCGTTCCACATTTTCCAACAAGGGATCGGCTGGCAGGCTTTCAGCGGCTGCCTGAAGTTGCATCCGGGCCGCAGCTAACAGTTGCTGCAGATCGTCGTGCAACAACTGAGAGAGCTGCCGGCGCTCGCGCTCCTCGGCCTCGATCAACTCCACTGCCAACGCCTGAAGCTGCCGTGCCCGGGCCTCGGCCAGCCGGCTGCGTTCGGCTACCCGCTGTTCCAGGGTTTCGTTTAACTGGCGTAGGGCCGCTTCGGCCTGCTTGACTTTGTCGATATCCGTCGCGGTCCCGAACCATTTAACGATCCGGCCCGCGCTGTCGCGCACCGGCAACGCACGGCTCAAATGCCAGTGATAGCTGCCATTCAGGCGTTGTACGCGATGTTCGATCTGGTAAATCTCACCGGTCCGCAAGGCATGCCGCCAGGCTTCGACCGTGGGCGCCTCATCTTCCTCATGCAGCACCGGCGCCCAGTGGAAGGAGCCGTCCGGCATCTGAAATATGCCGCTGTATTCCTTATGGCGCTCATTGTAATAGTCCACCTGGCCGTCCGGATCCGCAGTCCAGACCAATTGGGGCATGCTGTTGGCCAGACGCAGAAACCTCTCCTGGTTTTCCCGCAGCGCCGCTTCGGTCCGTTTGCGATCGGTGATATCCGTGTTGGTCCCACTCAACAGTACGGGTTCACCTCGGGCACTGCGTTCCACAACCCGCCCGCGCCCCAACACCCACACCCAAGTGCCATCTTTTGCGCGCATGCGAAACTCGACGGCATATCCCAAATCATCCGCGGCAGCCAGTCTGGACTGGATCACATCCAAGGTCGGCTGCAAGTCTTCGGGGTGGCACAACTTTTTCCAGTTCTCGAAAGTCATGGGAATCTCTTGGTCTGCGAATCCCAGCATTTCATACCAGCGCGGACTATAATACGTTGTTTGCGTGACCAGATTCCATTCCCAGATTGCATCGGCTGTTGCGGATACCGCCAACAAAAGCCTGCGATGCTGGCGGCGCTGCGACGCTTCAAACTTCTTGCGTTCGTTGATGTCCCGCACGATGCTGATCAGGATGCGCTTGCCGCCGACATCCACGCCCCTGGAACTGACTTCGACCGGAAACAGCGTGCCATCGCGGCGGACGTGTTCGCTTTCGAACAAGGTGCCCCTCGCGTTGGCTTCACTTAACTGGGGGCCAAGCAGATGATTGTATTCGGGCGCGCGAAGGTCGGAGACAGACATGGACAACAGTTCGGTGCGGCTGAAGCCGTAAGCCTTCACAGCCGCCTCATTGGCTTCGAGAATTCGTCCATCATCGAAGTTGACGAACAAAATGATGTCACGGCTCTCGGCGGCCATGAGTTCAAACCGTTCACGAATGTCCTCGGCTTGCCTGAGCGCGGTGATGTCCCGAATGATCTCGATGGCACCGATGCATTCGCCGTCGCCATTGTAAAGTTTGCGGGCGGTGTTCCAGAGATGGCGGCGTTGTTGCCCGACCGTGACGCTTTCCACTTCGGACACCAGCGCGCCATTCACATGTTTGATATCTTTATAGCTTTTAGCGCCCTCATCGTCCCAATTCAGAGCCAGATCGATCAGAATCGGCCTTCGAATACCGTAAAGCGGGAGCGCATATTCATAGTTGCCCTTGCCGAGCATGTCAGCAGCCGGAATGCCCGACAACTCCGCCATGGCCTGATTCCAGGCAACGACCTTGCCGTCCAGATCGATGGCAAAGACCGGATCCGGGAAAAAGTCGATAATGTCCTCCAACGGGGGACACGATGTATTTTGTGCTGAAAATTGATATCTCAATGGCTTTTCCGATAGTGCGGCTGATGACCGATTTAATGCAACACGTCGCAATGTTTTGTGCGTTCGTTAACCTGAATGGCACACCTATTCCAGGATGTAGAGCGCCATACGGCGAACACCCCACATAATTTCCACAAACCTGCATAAGTCAACAAACAGAGGGGCAGCCGTTCGGAAGGCCCAGGAACGCCTCAGCTAAGAGATCCGGGCCATGTTGGGAATCGATCAGGTATTGCGGAAAAATGACTGGAAGAAGGGTTCATCAAGCGGCGCAAACGCGGCATTTCCCGCCGAAAGAGCGGTTTGCCAAAATGCCTGCATATGGCGTTCGTGCGCGCCACGCAGGCGATCCAGGGCAAAGGCCGGGCGGACCGTCAGCCCGGGCCAGTCGACCTTACGGCGACTTGGACGCGACATGGGCGGACCGGTCTGCAACTGCCGAAAGACGTGCTGTCCGAAACGCAGGAAGTACAAAAATGTGTGATGGGTCGAAATGGCGCCCGCCCAGGGATAATGATCCAGATAATAGTTTTGGGAAAGGCGCACCACGGCCTCGTCCAGGCGGCGTTCGGCTTTTGGCGAAGGCTGCCGATCCGTTTCGAAAAGCGGAAACAACCGAAAATCGTCTCCAGCGCAATAAAACACACGCTTTAAGCCGAATTGCGCCGGATGCGCGGCAATCCGCGAGCCGGCGGTCAAACCGAAACGACCTAATATGAACAGATCGACAGCCGCCTTCTCCCGATCGATCAGGCGCACCGTTGCCAAGGCGTCGCGCACCTCTTCCAGAGGGTGATCACTGAAAGTCATCCAGGCCGTGGCGATACCAGCCTCTTGGAAGCGGGCGCCAATCGAGCGGATCATCCGGGTCGTAATGCCTTTGTCCATTTGCTGCAGCATACGGTCCGAGCCACTTTCAACGCCAAAAGCCACCGCTCGCAGGCCGGACTGGTGTAGCAACGCACAGCGCTCGGCCGTAAAAGCGTTTTCAATCCTGAAATCGGCTGACCAGTGAATCCGTGCGGCCCGTTCGATCAACGTTTCGGCCATTGCCAGGGCAAAACGCGGCGCCATCACATCCACGGACAGATAAAAATGATCAACCGCGTAGTCGCGCGACAAGGCCAACAACTGCTCGGCAGCCGCTTCCGGGGCCATTTCCCGGTATCCGTGACATTCGGAGCGGCTCATACCGTAATCGCAAAAAGCGCAACGGTTCCAGTAACAGCCCCGGGTGGGCGCGAACAGCAGGGTCCGCTCGGGCGCCAGATACCCATCCAGGTCCAGATCCGCATAGTCCGGCGGCGCCTGCTGCTCCAAATCGGTGATATGCAGGGGGCCGTTGTGCAAGGACCCTGCGGGATCGCGTATCAGCACGTTGGGAATAAGGCGCAGTTGTTCGAAGCGTTGGCCGGGAGAGACGTCCGCCTCTTCTTGGGCCAGGGCGGCCAACAGCATCGGCAGCATTTTCTCGCCTTCGAACGCGCAGGCGGCATCGGCCACTGTCACGATCCAACGGCGCACGGCTTCATCGGCTTGCGCCAGGATTTGCTGCAGGCAGCTGCCGCCCAGCACGATGAATGCGTGCGGCGCCTCCTGCTGCACCAGCTGCGCAAGGTAAAAGGCTTCGGGGATCTGGCTGATGAAGGTCACGTTGATACCGACCACATCCCCCGGGCGAAGATCAGCGTCGGCCAAAAATGAACGGTAAAAGGTGGCCAAGGGGCTGTGGCCCTTCCGGAAATAGGTTTCCAGCATGGCCGGACCCCAGGGCACCGCTACATGCGCGGCCTGGTTGAAATGAAAACGGTAGGGAAAATGGGCAGCGCTGACGCAGGTCATGGCATCTTCGGCCAGGTCGCGCGCTTGCCGATACTGCCTGAAATCGTAAAAGCGGGCGGCATCCTGAAGTATCTGCACCGGCAACAGGTCGGAGCGCAGCAGCCGCAGCGCCGCTGCACGCGCATCGGCCAGAGCCAGATACGCCATCCGCTCCAGGGCGGTGAGCTTCTTGCGCGTATTGAGCTGCATAAACCGCTCGGCGATTTTTCGCGCGCAGTCCTCAATGTACGGCCGTGCCAGCAGATGATGGGCCGCAGCCACATTCAGATCCACAACAGTGGCATCCCACCCCTCGGCCTTCAGGGCCCCTTTGAGATAGGGCAGCGCGACATAAGGTTGGGTCGGATCGGCAAACGGCGGGTACAGCAGCCAGGTGGTCATGCCGGAATGTCTCCAAGATAACGAATTGCGTCAGGTCAAATAAGAGAGATTTTCATACCACGACGCGCAGAAAAAGGGAAACTTCCGCAGTTGCGACCTGATACATCTCGTCCTCTTAAACTCCAGCCAAAAATAATTACCGATCAGAACGGTTATACAAGGGTACAAGCTACTGAAGTCTTGGAAAATCGGTTCAATACGGCTCAGGAATCAAAGCACACGAGGTCTATATGTCACAAACTCAGCATGCCTTACGGACAGCCTTTCAATCATTCGTGAAATGCCGTAACAGGCTGTGTAAATTCCCCTGCCCGGTAAATTGCTGTCGGCGGTTTTGTCGAAGTATATATTCAGATCAGACTCAACGCCATCTTCGGGTTTCCAGTAGCAGATCATGATCGGCACCTTGGGAAATGGATGCAGAACCACGTCAATGTCGGCACCGAGCATGCCATCAATTTTTTCACCGCCAAAGATGTCCACTAAATCTTCAAACAGATCGGGATAGCTATCAGCAACACGCTTCATGCCGACTTCGCACTGTCGGTGAAAAAAGTCATATGAGAAACCAGCGGTTTTTTTAAGCTCACGGAATGATACCCATTCACCCGTTGGATCGATTCCTTTGCCATTGACCACCAGTTCAAGAAAGGGCACTGCGACAAATCGATTGACATGGATGTTCGTCACAAGACGGCCTTCACTGGATATACCAAAGTCTTTCCCAAGTATTTTCAGCATTAACCTTGAGCCATCAAATTTGCCATTGTAGTGTGCTGCAACGTCAGCCAGATCGATTTCCGGTATCTTGGCTTTCAGATCTTCAATGTAGTCATCACCCATTTCAAAGCTGTCGTTTGAACGCTCATGCGTGAAAAGCTCAATGACCGATTCGTCAGCCTTTGGGCATTCATTGATCTGTTTGCGAGACTGAAAGACGGCTCCGGCAAATGCTAAACAGGTTTTCTCGCCACACGCTTTACAATTGGATTTTTCCAGATGCCTAAACACTTCCATTACATTCTTTGGCTTTGACATGTTTGCCTCCTTTCAATGTTTGATTGCCGCCAGTAATGGGTTTTTATGCACGCGGCCGATTTCGGCAAACCTATGCTTCGCAAGCATACCGAAGTATGAATCATATGCTGCCAGTGCTGAAAGTCCCATCCCGAATTTGCCATTTGGCATTTTAATCAGGATTCCTTTTGCAATCAGGCTTTGTGCGGCCAGATCATTAGGATCAATCTTCACACCGGAAACAACCCAATCAATGATCACTTCGGTGACAACCTCTTTTTCAATTGTTGAGAGCTGTTTAAATGCCCGATGAAACTCAACTGTCCCGCTCGGCAAATGCCCGTTAAGCGGTTTTGCCACAAACACTTCCTGTGGTATTCCTTCATGGATCAGCTCTGGATGATTCTTAAAGCCAAACCGATTGTAATAAGTAGGCTCTCCAACAAGTGCGCAACCTTTGCCGTTCATGGATTTCAATAAGGCCAGCCCTGTGTTAACCAGCTTTGTGCCTATTCGGCGACACTGGTAATATGGCAATACTGAAACCGGGCCAAGGCCATACCAATTCGTTGTGCCATCTGAGATTGTCACGGGTGAAAAAGAAATGTGCCCAACAACCCGACCATTTACTTCAGCCACAAGTGAGATCGCCAGCGCACCATCTTCACGTAAAGCGGCAATGATATTTTGCTCTGTTTGCTGGCTGAACGGATGATCTTCGAATGCCGCTTTCGTAACTTCGGCAATCGCTGCAATATCAGACGGCTTTTCTTTTCTGATAACCATGATTGCCTCCTTTATCTTATTAAGTGTAATGGATTATACTTATTTGAGATATTTCAGTATAATCCATTACACTGATTGTCAAACAAATAAGTGTGATCCATCGGATTATTTTTGATTGTGATTTATCAACAATTTTAGTATGAAAGGGATATGGTTAATAAAGACTTTTATTCAGCCGAAGAGCTGGCAAGAGAAATCAGTTGTAGTCGGAGCTGGATTTACAAGATGGCACCTGAAATACGGGGTGCCGGTCATGCACAGTTAGTCGGCAAGGTTATGGTTTTTTTCCCCTCGGCCATCCAGTATATCAAGGACAGACCAGACAATCGTGGTCGGCCCCCTAAAACGAAGGCGAACAGTAAACACCAATTCTGAATTATGTGATCTGAACGTTATCTGCTGGTTACTATTGTAGTTCTAAACGGGTACCGACTGGCACTCGGCCTTGGGAATGTTCTTGCGGGGTGGCCTCATCGTGGGTGAGGGTCTCGACGGTCAGCTTGGAATCGTTCTTTTTCTTGGCCATACTATTTTCCAGGCAGTTAAGGGTGCAGGTGGTGAAACGACGATGGTCATGCCGCTTCAGCGACAGGGTTTCGTGATATGTCGATTTTTTTGATTTAATCGACATATAAACCAAATATGTCGATGTCATCAATCTATTCTCTCAAGATCGCCAAAAAAGTGGCGCGTTCCGAAAACCCCAGTTTCACCAGGCTTGCCCACGGTCCGGTGACCTGCTAAACTGTGTCACATTTATCCACACCACCCGCGGAGGAATCGAACCATGCCTACCCTGTCACTCGAAGAAGCCAAGGCGCGCGCATTGGATTTCATGCAGAAAGGTTACCATTGAGGACCAGCGCTCCTGCAAGTTATGTGGGAAACGTACGATTTGCAAAATGAAGATTTTTTGTGGGCCGGCATTCCGTTTCTATCCGGCATCAATGGTCAGCAGCAAGCCCCCTGCGGGGCAATTTCCGCCGCTGCCGTAAGTCTTGGACTGCGGCACCGCTGCGCGCTCGGAGACAAGCCGTTGGCCAAACGCGCCCGAACCCGGATTCGCCAGTCGTCCGCGCAACTGGTCGCAGCATTCGCCGAACAGTTCGGCGACATTACCTGCATGGGGCTGCTGGGCATCGACTTTTCCAAACCCGGTGAATACAAACGCTTTCGGGAGACCGGCATCTGGCGGGACAAATGCGAACGCTACGTGCAGTTCATCATTGAAAAACTCTATGCGTTCGAGGATGAAGTGCGCGCTGACAATGGATAATCAGTTTCCCGAAACACAATGCGGACCGATGAGCAACATGTTGTTGGGCATCCAGCGCTGGATCACCTCCATCTTACTGCCGTAAACGAAATCCTTGAGCAGCCCATGCCCGTAAGCACCCACCACGAGCAGGGCGTCATGGTCCACGGCATACAGGCTTTCTTTGAACCCGCCCTGGTCAATCTTGTGCCAGGTACGCAGCAGCGGCCGCACGCGGTCCCATAGACCGGAGGCTTGCAGGCGTGCGTCCGGACGGTCCGCGTTGCGAATGTCAGCATACGTAAACAGATCCAGGGGCCGACCGGATTTTTCGGACAGGTGCACACCCCAGCGCAACGCGGTCTCGGCATTGCTGGAACCGCCATAGAAAACGGTGATGCCGTGCCACGCCTTGTAGACCCCGCTGGTCATCAGGATGGGAAAAATCGATGATTTGATGATGCGCCGCACCTTGGGCCCGATGTAACCCAGCCCGATTTTGGCCGAAAGGTCTATGATGCCGCGCGGACAGCACATGTAGTCAAAATGGATCGGGATGTCCGGCAATTGGGCGGCCGTATAGTTTTTGGGCTGGATAAAATAAGGCTTGATGCCGAAGGGCTCGGCCAGCGCGCGGGCGTGGCTCTCCGCGTTGTCCGTCGAGATCAGATAGGAGGCATCCAGATCGATCTGAATCATGTCATGTTCGAAATACATCAAAAATTGTCGCGATACCGGAATGTAAATGTGCAGCGCGACCGACAGGGTTTTGCAAAAATGCAGCGACTGCAGTAGCGTCTCGCGACCCAAAGGGGTATTCCTGAAAACATGCAGCATGCGTTCCGCCACTACCGGCTCCTTTCGTGATCATCGTTGTTAGGCTTCTCCGGCACATCCACACCAAAGGGTGGACGACAGAGAAGGTCATGGCGGTTCAAGGCGACCAGGCACTCCGGCGACGCCGGCCAGGTTAAACCCCTGTCTGGACAATCAACTCCTTGCGATAGTGATCCAGCAAGGTGGCTTTGGAGAGCATGCCGACAAACCGGCCGTCCTCGACCACTGGCAAGGCGCTCAAGCCATCGCTTTCCATACGGTAAAGCACATCGACCAGTTCATCATCGAGCCTGACCACCGGGACACTGTCATCCATTACCTGCTCCAGCATGATAACCGCATGCATGTGCGTGTCGAAGAGATAGGGCCGGATGCGATCGACAAAAACAATGCCCAAGTAGTCGCCGGTCGTGCGATCCTCGACCGGGAACAAGTAGCGTCGCGAATGCTCCAGGATTCTGACAAAATCACTGAGCAGCATGTCACCTGGAACGGGCTTGTCGCCGCTGTCGACCAGTTCGGCCACGGTCATGTCGGACAGCACGCGCGCGTCGGTGCCGGGCCGCAGGTATTGGCCTTGTTCGATCAGATCACGCAAATAGTAGGAGCCCGACTCGATATAGTAGCAGGATGTCGAGGTCAATGCCGACACCAATATCAGCGGCAGGATCACGTCGTAGCCACCTGTGATTTCGACCACCAGAAAAATCGCCGTCAGCGGCGCCTGCAAAATGCCGCTGACCATGCCGGCCATGCCCAAAAGGGCGAAGCAGCCTTCATTGGTCAACGCCCCGGCCGGGATGAAGCCCGTGAGCAGGCGGTAGTAAAGCACCCCCACCAGGCTGCCGATCATCAGGCTGGGTGCAAAAATACCGCCCGCGCCACCCCATCCCAGGGTCAGCGAGGTCGCAGCGATTTTGGCGGCCAGCACCAGGGCCGCTAAGGCCAATCCCTGGGTGAAGGTGCCGCGGATCATCTCCTGGATCGATTGATAGCCTTCACCGAGCACCAGCGGCAGAAAGATACCGATCAGACCTACGGCCGCCCCGCCTATCGCGGGCCGCAACCACCGGGGCCAGCGCGTGCGACCGGCGACCTGGTGCATGCTCCTGAGCAAATAGCTCAAGATCAGCGACGCGGCCGTGGCAAAAACGACGATTCCCAAACTTGCGACCGTATCGGTCCAATGGATCACAAATTGCTGATGCTCGAAAGCAATCTGATTGCCCTGCAGGGCGCGGCTGACTTCCGTTCCGGCCACGGCGGCGATGGCAATCGGGATGATGTTCGACGCGCGCCACTCCCCCAGAATCACCTCGACCGTGAACACCAGCCCGGTAATCGGCGCGTTGAAGATCGATGAGATAGCCCCGGCTGCTCCGCAACCGACCAGAATGATGCGCTGGCGCTCCTTGAGCGAAAAAAATCGTGCGATGTTCGACCCTAAAGCGGCACCGCTGATCACCACCGGCGCTTCCGGTCCGGCCGAACCGCCGGTACCGATGGTGAGGCAACTGGCAAGCAGGCGTGAGAAACTCGAGCGCATGCGCAGCAGACCGCCATGCCGCGATACGGCATAGATCACCTCGGGCACCCCGTGACCGGCCCGCTCTTTCAATACAATACTCAGGATGACAGCTGCCAGACTGGCCCCTGCCGCCGGCAGAAGAAATCCCCACCAATGATGATGGACATCCTGGAACACCTCGCCCATGAAATGCAGACCACGATTCAGCGCGACGGCGGCCAGCCCGCTGAAGGCGCCCACGAAGCCGGCCAGGGCGATCAGCAGCAGGCGATCGTCAGACCGGACCACCGCCCACTTGGCGCGGGTGGCCTTGAGAAAAGCGTTCGATTCCATTGGCGTGGGCTGTCCTTACGTGTGATTGGATTCGAGTTGATCTACGCTGCGCAGGACATCTTCCGCAGGGGGCGCCCCCAGCAGAAAGTTCCGAAAGGTCGTATCCCGCAGATAAAAAGACAGCTTGGAAAGCAGGCTTAGATGCAATTGGGTCGACCCACTGAGTAAGACCATCAATACAGACACAGGCCGCTGGTCGATGGCATCAAAGGCAATCGGCCGTACTAAAAAGCAGGTCGTAATCTGAGGCAAGGCCAATTGAATCCCGGGATTCGCACGCGGGTGAGGCAAAGCGATCCCATGCCCGATGCCGGTTGACGCCATCCGCTCCCTTTCGAGAAGCCGTCCCAGAACCAGGGGGCGTTCGGATGGGTCCAGATTCGGAATACGCGCCATGGCCTCGTGTAAAACCTGCTCTTTGGTATTCCCTTCCAGATCATGAAAGATTCCGCCGCGCCGCATGGCCGGCCCGATCCCGTCCAACTTGGCCTCTACGCAAGCCACCGCTTCGCCACCCGCGGATGCATGGACCTTCAACTGGTGCTCATCCGCCCAGCGTTCGAGCATTTCCGAACGAATGGTGTATTCACCGCAAGTGCGATGCATGGGAATCTTACCCTGGCGAATCCAGCGCATAAGCGTTTCGATGGGCATGTGCAAACGGGCGGCCACCTCTTTAAGGGTCAATTCCATAATAGAAGCCCAAACTCCTCCGGCGGCACTAAAAACGGGCCGCAGGTTGTTTCTCGACATTTGATGTAAAAACCATTAGAACAATATGAATACTGAAAAATGTCAACCCTGAAGTCAAGTTTGGAATGGCAAAAGGCGCTGCCGGGGGGATGGTAATTCTTTTTAAAACGCCGGTGCGCAGCCGGCCAGGAGAGAAATTATGGAAAAATATGAATGCCCTTGCGGTTACGTTTACGATCCGGCCGAAGGCGACGCTGAACGCAACATTGCCATCGGGACCCCATTCTCAGAATTGCCCGATGATTGGGTCTGTCCGCTGTGCGGCGCCGAAAAGGAGTATTTCGAACGTATGGATTAATGTGCTGATCGTCGGCCTGCGGTCATTGCATCCATGCGCCAAAGCGCAGACGCCACCATAGCATTGGCGCGGCCGCCGCAAATGCGAATAGCAGCGCGCCCAGCCAGATGCGCAGCCCGGCCCCGGCCATGCGCCTGCGCGCCGCTTCTTCCAACGCCGGCCGGTGGAACCCCACGCTGCGGGCGGTCAGTACAGCTGCGCCCTCGGCGATAACGCCGGCCGGCACACCAAAAAGCACGAAGCCCACGGCGCCATGCGCGACCAGGAAGAAACACCAGGGACAGGGGTGGTACAAAACCTGGTAGACATATGGGGCGACCACTGTTTTCAGGGCCATGACGACCGATACGCCCCATACCGCAAGAAGGCCGGCCGCCAACCAGGATGCGGTGTTCCCAACGATGCCCGGCCGCCGATAGTGATGCCAGCCCCAGCCAGCCACCAGAAGCGCCCCTCCAAAGCAGGCCAATGCCCATATGCCGTCCGGCATGGTTGAGGAGCCCGCCAGCGGAAGCCATCCATCACCGGTGTCGATGCGTTCATAAAGGACTGCACAGCAGTTTACCGGCTCATGGCGATCGACGCCGGCTACCGCGACGGCGAAACGCCAGGTCCCCAGAGCCATCAAGGGGGCTGCGAGCAGCAGCAGCCGGCCGTTCAACGGCGCCAGCAAGATGTTGGGGTGGGTGCGATCGAGACGCTCGGCGGTATGCCGGCAATAGAGCAGCAGCAACAGCACACCCTTGAAAATAAGGGTTTGTTCGCCAGCCGGCCCCATGGCCTGAAGCACGCCCGTTCCGCACATGGCGCCGGGGACATACGACGGCCATAGATTGCTTACGCCCACCAGCAGCAGGACGAACCCAATCGCCTGCATCACTGCAACCCAACCCGCCTGATAAGACACCAGTTCCAGGGAGCGCTCACGCCGGAGCTGCCGGTCGCCCGCGGCTTGCGGCTGCCAGTGGGGCAGCACTGATAACAGGCGCCAAGCGGCAGCTGCGTAGATGGCCCACGCGATCAGGTCCAGAAGACGAATCGCCAGCACCAACGGATGCCAGCTCATCGTGCCCCCTCCAGGCGTCCCTTGGCCAAATGGCAGATGCGCGGAAACAACATGTTGGCGGCGCGCAGGCGCACGTCATGTGAGCAGGCCACAATGCACGTACCGCCGGCCGCGGTTTCGGCCAGCAGGTCCAGCAGGTCTCGGGTATGCGCATCATCCTGAAAACTGGTGGGTTCATCGAGCAGCAGAAAACGGGGTTGGGCGATCAGGGCCCGGGCCCAGGCGACGCGTTGCCGCTGGCCGCCCGACAGCGCGTGGGGCGAAAGATGGCCGCTGCCTGGCAGGCCGAACCGCTCTAACAATGCTTGCGCCTGCCGGGCCGGACCGTCCCAAGCGGACACCCGAGGCACGCACGGCAACAGAACATTCTCCAGAACAGTCAAATCGGGCATCAAATGCAGATGTTGGAAAACGATCCCGACTTCGCGCCGCCACTCATCGCGGTGCGGCACTGACCAGCGCGATACTGGACGGCCATCGGCGTGCACTTCCCCGGCCGTCGGCTGCAACACACCGCCCAGCACATGCAGCAGCGTGCTTTTACCGGCACCGGTGTCGCCGCAGACCAAAGTCGGCTGCGCACTTTCAAAAACAGCCGCGATGTGATCGAGCACCGGAGCGGCAACGCCCCGCCGAAAGGTGAGTTGACAGCACGTCAGAAAAGCGTTGGCCATCAAAGCCCCCCTTCAATGCAATCGGCCGGATCGCCGCCGGCCGTTTGCCAGCCGGTCCAGAAAACGGCAGCCAAAAAGGGCAGCCCGACAAGAAGTGCGCTCAGGGCAAAACCGCCGGCGACGCCTTGAACCGTGAGGTAAAATCCGGGCGGCGGACCGCTCCAATCGAACAACAGGCGCGCCACCCATGTGATGCCTGGCTGAAAAAGCAATAGGTAGGCGGCGCCCACCCCCGCGGTCAGCGCGGGCACTCCCACCAGCAGACCGCGATAAATGTGCAGCCGCAAAATATCGGCACTGGTCCAACCCAAGGCTTTGAATAACCCGCTTTCCCAGCGCCGTCTGCGGCCGGCTGCTCCCATGGCCGCGACGAGCAAAACCATTGCCAGCAAAGCCGGACCAAAAGCAATCAGCAGGATGCCGCTGCGCTGAGAGATGTCGGCCAGACCGCGTTCCAACTGTTCGCTGCGGGTGGTAATCTGTACCGGCCAATCAAATGCACCGGCCAAAACACTGCGCAGGGCATCGGCTTCATCTTCATGGAAGACATCCAGGGCTAAGTCGCTGGCCTGATCCGCTTCCAGGCCGAGGAGCCGACGGGCGTCGCGCACGTGAACGACGGCCACATCGTGAGTGGCCATGGCACTGTCATCGGGCAGTTGCCCGACGATCTTCAATGTCAGATCCCGGCGCCCCCCCAGCAGCAAAGGCGTATCAGAGGTCTCAGGCACCAGGCCTTGGCCTACCCAGGCCTCGCCCGCCCGTAACGGCGGCAGGGAACGAAAGACAGTATTATGGTCCACAGGGTCGTTCACGCCAACCAGGGTCACCGGGCCGCCGGGCCCACGCACCACGCCCCACACGCGACCCCGGGGGTGCAGCACGCCGGCGATGGCCTGCAGGCGATGCAGGGCATGCTCAATGGGGATGGGCGCCCATCCACCGGGCGTTACCCGACGGACAACCACAGCGGGGCTCTGGTCGGTCAGGCGGCGCAAGGCATTCGACAGGGTATGATCGAGCAGCAGCACCAATGCCACCAACGCCACCAACGATGCCAGGCTGACCCATAAAAGCAGCGTCGGCAACGGATGGCGCATGAGATCACGTGCCGCCCAGACGACCAAGGGCGCTTTCCAGGGCATTCGCATCATGGCCTCGGTTCCGAAAAACGGCTGGCATCCCCAGCCCCCGACTGGCGAACGGCCCCAAAACCGTTAAAGGGGCACAGACGCAAATCCATGCCCGCAGGAAGGGCATTCGGATAACGCTGGACGGTGCCGGCGGGCCAGAAGGCCGGGCTTGACAAGTCAAGTTGTTGCATCCAGACGGCCGCGCCCTGGTCTTGCCGGTTCGCCCGCAAGAGACCATCGACGACGATCCCTCCGAGGACCACCAGGGAAATTAAAATGGCGCCCTGCACCCACAGCTTCGCTTGCCGTAATAAAGTGCAGCCATCCATCGCTTGCGTGTCAACGTGTGGCTTCATCCGTGAACTTCCCGTGATCGTCACCCATAATCCTTCAGGCGATCCGTGACTCCGCCATACAAAGTATCACCTGAACGGTACATCATGCCGCAGCGGAAGAAAGATCGCAATCACGTTTGTGGGCAGGGGCCGGATAGCATTTATTTTGGCGGAAACAAAGTCCGCCAAAGGGTGTCATCCATCTCCGAGAGCTGAAAAACATGTTTCGCGCCGTGACGCGTCTTGAACTGCGCCACTTCGGCACGCGTGGCCAAGGTCACCAGGGCAGGCCCCATTGGCCCGACCACATCCGATCCGGCCACCCACCATGCCTTTCGGGCCTCGATCGAAGTACCGTTCATATAATTTTTGACCACCATGCGGGTGACGCTCTCAGATGGCACACCCAGGTATGTGGGCGCGTTGTGCCAGGACCGCAGCAGACACCCATTGGCGCAGAAGTAAAAGGTGCGCCCATCGTTCAGCATCAGGGCCGCCGCTGTTTTGGGCCGTTTGGCCGGAAACATGCCGCACACCGGGCAACGATCGCCAGCTCCGATCTGCATGTGACCATCGGCCCCGATCGGTGCGTCCGCAGCCACCGGTCCTTTGGCCGGGCTTTTTTCCGTGGCGTCCGTATCCGCCATGCACGGCACGCAGGTCAGCGTTAGAATCGCCCCGATCAGAAGACCCCAGCCGACCGTGTGCACCCGTTTGAACATCGCCTGTTCCTCCTTTTGGCTGCGTATGTTAAAGGTTGCCTTGTCGAAGTGAGCAGCCTACACTCCGAGGACAAATGCAAGAGGCAGGACCGAGCCTGCGGCTATAGGCGCCTACGCAAAATTGGTTTACTGGGAAACGCATTCAATGCACAGTGCCTTTTGGACCGAAAATGGACGCATCAAGAAGAGAAATGATCCACACCACAGCGAAGGAATGAAACAGGTTTTACTGTAGCCGCTTTTACTATCGGGGACAAGCAATATACAACAGATGAGGAAGCAATGACGCAATGAGTCCTGCCATCGATTATTTCTCTTTGGTACTCCTGGGCCTTGCGGGAACCGGCCATTGCCTGGGCATGTGCGGTCCGCTGGTCATCGCCCTGCCTGGACAGTATGGCCGCTGGCAGGCGCATGCGATCTATCATGCCGGCCGCTTGATCACTTACACGGCCGTGGGCACGGCTTTAGGGGGCGTCGGTCAAGGCTTGGTGCATCTATGGGGCCTTTCGCCGGAAGAGACGATGATCTGGGCCGCACGCATCCAGATCGGATTTTCCTTGCCGGTGGCCTTGTTTCTGCTCGTCCTCGGACTGAACCGACTGGGGTTGGGCAGCGAACCGCAATGGCTGTCCACGGCCATACCCCGCCTCATTCCAGGATACAGCACGGTGATGAAACGCGTTTTGCGCGGTCAAAGCCATCGTTGGCTTTTTGTCATGGGCTTGATGCTCGGCCTGTTGCCATGCGGGTTGTCCTATGGCGTTTTCGCCCGCGCCCTGGCCGCGGGCGGCGCCGCCCAGGGCGGCCTGATGGCAGCCCTGTTCGGCCTTGGAACCCTGCCAGGATTGCTGCTTCTCGCGACCGGTGCAGCGGCGGTTTGGCAACGCTACCGTACCCAGATGGAGATGACGGCCGGACTGATCATGATCGGTATGGCCTTTTCGCTGCTGCTGGACATCTGGACCGCCATTTTTTAGCGACCGTCAATGCGTTGATTCGTCAAATTGTTGAATACACAAATCCAACAAACACCCGCCATTGACAAAACACTCTATCTGACACACCATAAGCGCGTTTTCACTTTCCATTTTTCATGCTACAAGCAAGTCATTCGGTGCATGTACCGGTGCGTCTGGGACGTGTGCGTCCAGGGCAAGCCCGTTGCGCAAAATGCATTCGTCAGCCATCAGTGGACGTTTCAACAGGAGCCGACAAACCTTGATTTCAGTCCCATTACCCAGAATTCACACCGTACAACATCGTCTCAAGCTTTTCTTCGCTTTATCGCGCACGCCGCACGGGGTGATCGATATGGCCGCCCCGGTTTTGGCGGCGCTACTATGCCTTGGACATTTTCCGCCGGCCGCCGTGGTGGTAGTCGGGTTGATCACCGTATTCGCGGGCTATACGGCCGTGTACGCGCTCAACGACCTGGTGGATCTGCACGCCGACCGCGAAAAGGTCGGCATCGGCGGATACAACGACAATGAAAACTATCTGGATGGGGTCATGGTCCGCCATCCCATGGCCAAAGGAATGCTGCGGCCGGCCGCCGGACTGGCATGGGCGAGCGCATGGGCCGCCGTTGCCTTGGTAGGCGCCTACTGGCTCAACCCGGTGTGCGTCTATCTCTTCGTGGCAGGCTGTATTCTAGAAGGTGTGTATTGCAAATTGTGGCGCGTCACACCGGCGCGCGCCCTGGTCAATGGGGCCGTCAAAACCCTCGGTGCCCTGGCGGCCGTGTTTGCGGTCGATCCGACGCCGCCGGTATTTTTTACAGCAGTTTTGTTCGCGTGGTTGTTCGCCTGGGAAATCGGCGGACAGAATATCCCCAACGACTGGACCGATATCGAAGAAGATCGCCATTTCAAAGCCAAGACAATTCCCATTCGCTTCGGCTTGCATCGTGCCACGCTGCTGGTCGTCTTCAGTCTGGTGGCAACCCTCTTTTTGAGCATGATCCTGCTGTGGGTCTCACCGCTTGCTTTCAGTCCCTTGTTCTTATTGGCCGCGCTGGCTGTGAATGTCTATTTTCTTTTGTACCCGGCTTATCTTCTCAGCCGCCGACGCCGGCGCGCAGACGCCATGGCTCTTTTCAACAAGGCCAGCCACTATCCGCTGGCCATGCTGACGCTGACGCTGGCGGCAATGCTCCGTTAGTCTATGCCCGGCTCGCGCAGGACGTGCAAACGCTTACAGGTAAGATTTAAGACGTGCGCGCTCTGATTTCGTTCAGAAAAGCAATCAAAGCCTGTCTTTGCCACTGCTGGTACACGATGTCGTTATGACCGCCGGGCACCACCCTGATATTCTCCGGACGCAGCAGACGCAACCCACAAAAAAGCGTATCCTGAACCTGGACCATACGATCGCCGGCATTCAGAAACAAATTGAAATCATAGCCATGAATCTCTTGCAGCTGTGAAATCGGGCCGGCGGGTTTGAACGAAACGATGTCCCGGATCTCTCGAATAGTACGCACCGGGTTTTGCATCCCTTTGAAGGTCATGGCGACGATGCCGCGCAATTCCCGGCGCGCGAACGCTTTTCTCTCCGCGCCAGTGACCATTCCCGTGCAATGTCCCCAACCGTATCGGCACCATAGCATTTTCAGATAACCGCAAAGAATATGACCCCAGACAATTCGAAGCAGATGGGAAACAAAGGTCAGGCGCGCACTGAAACCGGGCGGGTTGATCAACACAACGCTCTTGATCAGCGGGCGATAAGTGACGGACGCTGCCATCAGTGTGCGGACAACTTCAAAAGCGGCGTAAGAATGAGCGACGATATCGATGCCCTTGATCTTTTCGGATGCGCACAAGTGTTTGATAAAATCCACCAGGGCATCGCAGCGTACTTTTTTGGGTACCCCACCCGCATGCCAGAGTCCGCCCATGGGCGTTTCGATGGCGGCCATGTCGAAGCCGGCCGTGAACAGGCACACGATAAGCTCTTTTTGATCGGACATGGAAATACTTGTGCCGCCGAGCAGCAGTACTGGCCGACGCTCGGGTGCCGACGCTTCCGGACCGCCATGGGGCATAAAGAGTCCGCGGTACCGCACCTCTCCGACCGAAAAAGCATTGACGCTCACGTTAAAAACACAATCTGTCGTCATATCCTGCACACAATGTTGAAGGGTCCGGTGCGGCGATCTGTAATCGTATCAGAACAGCGATGCACAGCGGCGTATCAATAGGGATTAATCAATGCCACGCGAATGGCGCGAACCTACTGCCTAACACAAATTCGTTAAATGGTCGATTCGTAACATCCAAGGGACGAATGGGGCGACCACCATCAACGAACTCAGCAAATCAAAAAATTCAAGATCAACCACTCAACCAGGGTAACCGCCTTTGCGAATGGGCCGCATTTCAGCCAGGTAGGGTGGGCATCGCCCAGGGCATCGCCCACCATCATTTGCAAATGGTCATAGGTGATCTGTGGTGCGGATGGTTTTGAATGACACGATGGCAGGCAACGCCCCGCCCTATCCATAAATGTTGATGAAAAATCATGTCGGATTATCGCCGCGCCATTACCAAAGGTGCGACTTGCTTTTTTATCGTGCTAACTTACCGGCCGCCAGAAATTCCTTACCCTGCCGGAAAACCGGCATGCTTTGCGAATCCCTTCAATCCAGCGCCTATGGTGGTGGGCAATGCCCACCCTACGGGTTTTTAGGTCACCCCACACACCACCACTCAACTGCCACCCAACGAATCCCCGTTGACAATCCCATGACGCTTATTTATAGATAATCATTATACACGCTAGGGGTGCGGTTCACGCTGAGAGGATTCAGTCCAACCCTTAGAACCTGATCCGGGTAATACCGGCGAAGGGAAGCGGCGCGACAAAAAGATATACCGTCATTTTTTTCAGCGAGCCGCTGACCCGGAATACAGGTCAGGCGGCTTTTTGTTTTTATTACAGGAGCGCAAGATGCGTATAACAGTCAATGGCCAACCCGAAACCACGACCGCTCGCACCATCGACCAACTGATCTTTGGCAAAGGCCTCATCCCTGAGCGTCTGGTGGTGGAGCATAACCGCGTCGTCGTCCCACAGGCGCAATGGCCCGATAGTCAGCTTCAGGAGGACGATGTACTGGAGTTGCTGAGCTTCGTTGGCGGAGGGTGAAAAATGACGCAAGATTCCTTGGTTATCGGCGGCCACATGTTCGACAATCGCCTGTTTACCGGCACCGGTAAATTCGCGGCCAACTCCCTGGTGGCCGACATGCTCGCAGCCAGCGGATCCCAAATGATCACGGTGGCCCTGCGGCGGATCGATGCCAGCCTGGCATCCGACCCGATCCTCAGCCATATTCCCAAAACAGTGACCCTGCTGCCCAACACCTCCGGCGCCCGTACCGCCGAAGAAGCCGTGCGTATTGCACGCATTGCGCGTGCGGCCGGATGCGGGGATTTCATCAAAATCGAAGTGATCACGGACACCAAATACCTGATGCCCGACAATTATGAAACCCTCGCGGCCACGGAAATCCTGGCCAAGGAAGGGTTTGTGGTGCTGCCGTACATGCTGCCTGACCTGCCCCTGGCCAAACGCCTGGAAAGTGCCGGTGCCGCCGCCGTCATGCCTTTGGGAGCCCCCATCGGCTCCAACCGCGGACTGCAAACCGCCGAACTGATCGCTCTGCTGATCGAAAACTGCCGCGTGCCGGTCATCGTCGATGCGGGTATCGGCCGACCCTCGCATGCGGCGCAAGCCATGGAGATGGGGGCTGATGCCGTTCTGGTCAACACCGCTATTGCAACGGCGCAAGATCCGGTGGCCATGGGACGGGCCTTTGCTTTGGCTGTTGAAGCCGGGCGTATCGCTTATCTGGCGCAAATGGCGGAAGAAAGCCGGATAGCCCGCGCGTCTTCACCGTTGACCGGGTTTTTGACCGAAATGGAAAGTGGCACGTAAAAATCGGAAAGAGATGGTTCATAACCATGTCCTTTTATGAAATCATAGAGCACTACCGGAACTTCGACTTCGATGATTTTTTCGCGCAAACCACCGCCGCGGATGTGGCACACGTCTTATCGAAGGAACGGCTGGGCGACATGGATCTGCTGACGCTTTTGAGCCCGGCGGCATCGGCGTGTCTCGAACCCATGGCGCACAAAGCCCGGCAACTGACCGTGCAGCACTTCGGCCGTACCATTCAACTCTTCATCCCTTTGTACATCTCTAATTACTGCAGCAACCAGTGCGTATATTGCGGCTTCAACCGGACCCATGCCATTGCGCGCAGCAAGCTGAGCCTGCCGCAGATCGAAGCCGAGGCACGCGCCATTACGCGCACCGGCATGCAGCATGTTCTGCTGCTGACCGGCGAAGCGCCGGCGGCCACACCCATGGATTACCTGGTGGCGGCGGTAAGCCTGCTGAAAAATCACTTCGCTTCGGTCTCCATCGAAATTTTTCCCATGGATAAAGCGCAGTATGCAGCGCTGAATGCGGCCGGCGTGGACGGCCTGACGCTTTTCCAGGAAACCTATGACCCGGACATCTATCGCCAGGTGCATCTGGCCGGTCGCAAAATGGACTTCCGCTATCGCCTGGATGCGCCCGAGCGCGGTGCCCGCGCTGGCTTTCGCGCCGTCAATATCGGCGCGCTGATCGGTTTGGCAGAAAAACGCCGCGAGGTGTTTTTCACCGGCCTGCACGCACGCTATCTGGATGATCGCTATCTGGAGACCGAAATCAGCTTTTCCTTGCCGCGCTTTAACCCGGCCGAAGGTGAATACAAACCCGCTTTTCCGGCCGACGACCGCGCTTTCGTGCAATTCATGATGGCCCTGCGCCTTTTCCAGCCGCGCGCGGGCATCACGATATCCACCCGTGAGCGCGCCCGGTTCCGGGACCACCTGATCCCGCTCGGCGTCACGCGCTTTTCGGCCGCATCGTCGACCGGCGTGGGCGGCTATGCCGAACCTGCCCAGCGCGAATCGACCCAATTCGCAATCTCCGATAGCCGCAGCGTCGCAGAGGTGGCCGCGGCCATCGTCGCCCAGGGCTATCAACCGGTTTACAAGGACTGGGACCGCATATGAAAATCGGCATCGCAGGCGTGGGCGGCATCGGATCCAATGTGGCGGTATACCTGGTGCGCAGCGGGGTGCGCCGGCTGAAACTGGTCGACTTCGACTGCGTGGAGGCCGGCAATTTGAACCGTCAATTTTACTTTCGCGATCAGACCGGGCGCCCCAAGGTCGATATGCTGGCTGAAAACCTGCTGCGCATCGCGCCCGATCTGCATGTCGAACGCGCGCGGGTGAAGTTGGATACGCTGTCCATGGCAGGCACCTTTGAGGGCTGCGATGTGATCGTCGAAGGGTTGGACGGTGCTGCAGATAAAAAAGCATTGCTTGAAGCGTTGCTGCCCGCCGGCCGGCCGATCGTTTCGGCATCGGGCGTGGCCGGCCGACACATGGATCGGATGGAAACACGCCGCATCGGAGCGTGTACGATCGTCGGCGATTTCCTGACCGACGCGGCCAACGCCCGCTGCTATGCACCCAAGGTGGCAGCCATCGCTGCCATGATGGCGCACATCATCCTCGAAAAAGGAGGCTACTATGACTGAATCCACCCGCCGGCCCAGTCTGCCGGAAGGCGTCTACGGCATCACGGCCCATACCTTCTCCCAGGGGCGCTCGAATGCGGACGTGGTGCGCGCGATGATCGACGGCGGCATCAAGATTATCCAATATCGCGAAAAGCGGCCCGATAAAAGCCACAGCCAAATGCTGGCGGAATGCCGTGAAATCCGCGACTTGACCCGCGCGGCCGGGGTGCTCTTTATCGTCAATGACTATGTCGATATCGCCATGCTCACCGATGCGGACGGGGTCCACGTGGGCCAAGACGATCTGCCGGTGGCCGACGTGCGCCACCTTATCGGCCCGGACAAGCTGATCGGCCTGTCCACCCATTCGCTGGCTCAGGCCCGCGCCGCGCAAAGCGCCGGCCCCGACTATATCGGCGTTGGCCCCATCTTCAGCACCCAGACCAAAGCCGATGCCAGCGCGCCCGTGGGATTGAACCTTTTACAACAAGCCATCCGACTCAGTTCGCTTCCGATCGTCGCCATCGGCGGCATCAAACAACACAACGCCGCTGACGTTGTCGGCCACGGCGCCCGCACGATCTGCCTGGTCACGGAGATTGTCGGAGCACAAGATATCGCAGGCACTGTCCGCAACCTGAATAAAATCGTCGAAGTTGAAAGAAAAAAGTTTTTTAAAACAAAAGGAGAAATACGATGTCCTTCAAAACCCAGATAGCCGCTGCCCGTCAGGGCATTGTAACCCACCAAATGGAACAGGTGCTGGATGGCGAGAAGATATCGCGTACCGACCTGCTCGAGCGGCTCGCGGTGGGGCGAATTGCCATTCCGGCCAACCGCAACCACGCCAGCCTGAAGGCCCTGGGCATCGGGCAGGGCTTGCGCACGAAAATCAATGTCAACCTGGGTGTGTCGGAAGACTGCTGCAAGGTCGACCTCGAACTGGACAAGGTGCGTCGCGCCATTGCGCTCAAGGCCGACGCCATCATGGACTTGAGCACTTTCGGCGATACGCAGGCCTTCCGACGCCGCACCATCGACATCAGCCCGGTGATGATCGGCACGGTGCCGGTCTACGATGCCGTGGCGCGCTATGGCAAAGTGGTGCCGGATATCTCGGTGGATGATTTTTTTGATACCGTTCGAGTGCATGCTGAAGATGGCGTTGATTTCATCACCGTTCACGCCGGCCTGAACCGCGCGGCGGTCGCGCGCCTGCGCCAGAGCCCGCGCCTGACCCACGTGGTCAGCCGGGGCGGCTCTTTGCTGCTGCACTGGATGACCGCCAACGAGCAGGAGAATCCGTTCTACGAACACTTCGACCGCCTGCTCGAGATCTGCCGCGAATACGATGTCACCATCAGCCTGGGCGACGGGCTGCGCCCGGGCTCCCTGCACGATGCCACCGATGCAGCCCAAATTCAGGAACTGATTGTGCTGGGTGAATTGACCCTGCGCGCCTGGAAGGCCGACGTGCAAGTCATGATCGAAGGGCCTGGCCATGTGCCGCTCAACGAAGTGGCGGCCAACATGCTGTTGGAGAAAAAACTTTGCCATGGCGCCCCCTTCTATGTTCTGGGACCGATCGTGACCGACGTGGCGCCCGGCTATGATCATATCACGTCGGCCATCGGCGGCGCTTTGGCAGGCGCGCACGGCGCCGACTTCCTGTGCTATGTCACCCCGGCCGAACACCTGCGCCTGCCGGATGCAGACGACATGAAGGAAGGCATCATCGCGGCCCGCATCGCGGCGCATGCCGCCGATATCGCCAAAGGCATTCCCGGTGCCATCGAGTGGGACAATGCCATGAGCCATGCCCGCAAGGAACTGGACTGGGCGCGCATGATCGACCTTTCCATGGACCCGGAAAAAGCACGCGCCTACCGCGCGTCATCCCAGCCCATCGACAGCGAGGTATGCACGATGTGCGGCGACCTGTGTGCGGTCAAACGCAGCCGGCAATTGCTGGAAGGCCGCTGAACCCAAACTGGCGTCAATCCGATATCCGGAAAACGCGTGCGCCGGCCGGACAAGCCCTTGTATCCGGCCGGCACAAGGAAAAAAGACGAAGGGGTTTGAATCTGTACACCTACCAGACCGTTACGGTTGGTTGATCGCATCGATAAGCGCCTTCAATCTGCCGAAATCTTTTAAGTTGAAATCGACCACCAGCCGAGGCAGATGGCTTATTTCAGGCTCCTCGTTTTCTTCGGGCAGAGCCTCCGACAGATAGATATCGCCGTCTTTGGTCAAAATATCGCTGAATTCGACTTTCAGCGCGTTGATTTCGCTTTTTTCAAGTGCCGAGTTCAGACGTAGCAGCACTTTGCCCCGGATGTACCTGATACTGTGGTAGCGATCGTAAAAACGGGCGATCTTTTCCACTGCGGCATCGATGTCATCTGTAATTTCGAACAGATTGAAATCCGACGGACTGACATAGCCCGCCGCGGAAAGCTCCTGCTTACAGAATTCGAAGAAATGCCACCAGTAACGGCCTCCCGGTTCATCGACGAAAAGCAGCGGCATTGGATTACGCTTGCCGGTTTGAAGTAACGTCAGGGTCTCCATGCCTTCGTCCAAGGTGCCGAATCCGCCCGGGAACAGAACAATGGCATCCGATTCTTTCAAAAAGGCCACTTTCCGATTGAAGAAATACTTGTACATGATGTTCTTGGGGTCTCCGTCGAGAATGGCGTTGGACTGTTGTTCGAACGGCAGCCGAATACTGACGCCGAACGATTGTTCCGGTCCGGCGCCTTCATTGACCGCCCGCATGATGCCAGGGCCGCCCCCCGTGATCACCATGTAGCCGCGTTCGGACAATTTCTTCCCAAAATCGTGCGCCATGGTGTAAATTCTTCGGTCGGCGTGGGTGCGGGCCGACCCGAAAACAGTCACTTTCTTGAGCTTGCGATAAGAACTGAAAATCTTGGCAGTGTACCGCATTTCTTTCAAAGTCGTGTTCATCATTTTCAGATCGATTTTGCCATCATCTTCCCGACCGGCTTTCAAGGCGGCCACAATCATGTCCCGAACAATGTGGGGGCGTGGAATGTCCCCCGTCACCGCGAGCAGATGATCGATGGCCTTCTCGACATCCCCGTTTTTCTCACCAAAAGAGAGCTTCATTACCATTGTGGATTCCTTGTATAGAACGGTATCGACGTGTTGATGCGCAGCGCCTATGTGGTCAATGCGCCCCCATCCACGTAGATTGTCTCGCCGGTCATGTAGTTGGCCCCTTCCGAAGCCAGGAAGAGGACGGCCGGCACGATTTCCTCAGGTTCCGCAATGCGCCCCATGGGCAGCATGGCTGTCACATGCTTGGCAATATCGGGGTTGGACCAGATCGGTTCGCTGAAGGCCGTGCGCGTCAAACCGGGACCGACGGCATTGACCTGAATGCCGAACGGCGCCCACTCGCGGGCCATGCAGCGTGTCAGCATTTTGAGGGCAGCCTTGCTGCACCCATAGGCAGCCATGCCCAGTTCGGCTTTTTCAGCGCCCACAGTGGTAATGTTGATGATGCGGCCGCTTTTCTGCGCAATCATCTGCCGGGCCACAGCGCGGCTTAACAGCCAGACCGCCTTGACATTGGTATTGAAGACTTTGTCCCAGCCATCTTCACGCAAATCGAGCAAGCTTCTCAAAAAGCTGCGCGCGGCATTGTTCACCAGGATGTCGATGCGGCCGAACGTCTCAATGGTTTTGGCGGCAAGTTGATCGATTTGGCTGCCATCGGTCAGGTCTGTGGGCAACGGCAGGGCCTGGCCGCCGGCTGCACGGATCTGCTCGGCCACCTCGTTCAGAGGATCGGCCGTCCGTCCGGCGACCACCACGCGGGCACCCGCCGAGGACAACCCGAGAGCGATCGCACGACCGATGCCTTTGCCGCCACCGGTCACAATAGCCACTTTACCAGAAAGATCGAATTGGATCGTCATCTTCTTGTTTCTCCTTCCACGCAGGGGCGGGCACAAGGCCCGCGTTCAAATTTACTTCGACACAATCATCTTACCACTTTGATCACTCTCGAAGGCGGAATGCTCCGCCCGAACCATTAAATTGTATTTAACTGCACATTGTCAATATACGGCTCAATAAGGTATCGCTTCCTATCTCCTGGCAACCGCATCAGCGCTCTCGCCGGATCTCAGAAACAGGGCATCGTTCTACCCTCGTTGACCGAAGTGTATAATGGATATTTGGGTGCTTTTCTGAAGGCGATGTTGCCGCAGTTCACGGTGGCCGCTTGCTGTCGAAGTGTAACGCTTTTACGCATGCTTTTATGTCATGGGCCAGCAACTAGAAATAGCATGTATCATGACGCCAAAAAGGGCATAACTCTAAAAGAGCAGGACCTTGATCAAGGCCCTGCTATTTTTTTAGAATCTATATCCTGTGCATCAGCGACGCAGCCCATTAAACCACAGCGATGCCTCTGCCTTTCAGATAGGTTTTGAGCTCGGGGATGGAGATGATCTGGAAATGAAACACGGATGCGGCCAGCAAGATGGTGGCACCGGCCTGGGCGGCCTCGTAAAAATGGTCGAGTGTGCCGGCGCCGCCCGAGGCCACGACTTCGGCGCTGGTGGCGGCGCGGGTTTTGCGGATCAGGGGCAGATCAAAGCCGGTTTTGACGCCGTCGGTGGTTTTGCTGGTGGGCAGCACGGCGCCCACGCCGTAGCCGTCGATGCGTTTGACCCACTCGATGGCATCGGCGCCGGTGGCGGTGCGGCCACCGTCAATAAAGACCTCGTAGCCGGACGGCAGGGCCGGGTTTACGGCCGCGTCCACGGCCACGGTCACGCGCGCCGGACCAAAAGCCTTGACCATTTCACCGATCACCTCGGGGTTGCGGAAGGCGGCGCTGCTGACCGAAATCGTGTCAGCGCCGGCCTCCAGCACCTCGGCAGCCGAGGCCACGTCACGAATGCCGCCGCCCACGGTAAAGGGGACCGTGGCGGCCGCGGCCACTTTACGGACCACGTCCAGCATGGTGGCCCGGCCTTCAACCGTGGCCGTGATATCCAGCAGCGCCAGCAGATCGGCGCCGGCTTCGCAATAAGCGCGGCAGCATTCCACAGGATCGCCGGCATCGCGGATATCAACGAATTGGACACCTTTGACCACCCGGCCGTTTTGCATGTCCAGACAGGGCATGATCTTGATGGTTTTTGCGTTGGTTTGGGTCATAATTACACTGCCTCCATGGTTGATGGTGGTTTTGACGCGATATTGTAGGTGACGCTGACCACGCCAGGCACTTCCGAGGTCATGCGGTCGGCCAGTTTTTCCAGCACTTCGAAGGGCAGGCGCGTGGGCGTGGCGCTAACGGCATCCTTGCTGTCCCAGCAGCGCACCTCGATTTGAAAACCGTAATCGCGTTTGCCGTCGCGCATGCCGGGAATGCGGTCATTGTGCAAAATGGCCATATACTGAAAGGCCTGCACGCCGGCCAGCACCTCTTCGAGCACCACGGTGGCTTTGCGCACCAGCGCGATGCGCTCGCGCGTGGCCTCGCCGATAACCCGCGCCACGAGCGCGGGACCGGGAAACGGCGGCCGATTGTAGATCTCCTCGGGCAACCCCAAGGCTTTGGCCACCACCCGCACGGCGGGTTTGCGCAGTTGGATCAAGGGCTCGATCACGGTGTAGCCGTACTCCTTGGCGGTGTCGATGCCGAGTTGGGCCAGGATGTTGTGCTGGCGCTTGATGCCGGCCACGGTCTCTTCCACATCGGTGTAGATGGTGCCCTGCAGCAGATGGCGTGCGCCGCTCTGCTTGACCAGCCGCGAGAACACCGCCTTGTAAAAGGTATCGGTGATGGCCTGGCGTTTCACTTCGGGATCGGTTTTGCCTTTCAAAGCATCGAAAAATTCATCGCGGGCGTCCACCAGTTCCACCGCCGCACCGCACTGGCGCAGGATGTTGACCACCCGTTGGGGCTCGCCCTCGCGCATGATGCCGTTGTCGACGAAAAAGGTTTTGAGCCGGCTGCCGAGGGCACGGTGGGCCAACATGGTCACCGCCGATGAATCCACACCGCCGGACAGGGCGTTGACCGCTATGCCGCCGCCCACCGTCGCCGCGATGGCGTCGCATTGGTCTTTGATAAACGCTACCGGGTTTAGATCCGCTAATGTAATCTCTGTCAAACTCATCCGTTTGCTCCTTTTAATTACTTGAAGATGGTCTATTTTCATCGAACGACAGGTATTTGGCTGCCCCGCCGCGTTTTAAGGTGGCAAATTGCGACCTTGACCATCCAGATCTTCTTTGGACAGTTCGTACTATGAAACCAGGCGGAAAGCGGGTCCAGGTTTCGCCGGACCAGCGCCTTATAACCTTAGCTTCGACACCATACAGGTCCGCAAGATTGCGATCAAGTACCACCTTGCCTCTACGGATAGTTTGATGGTTTAAAACCGTCCGCCCCTGCATCTTTTGCCTCAACGCATTTTTGCGCAATCGACAACGCAAGGGGGTATTATGGAAAAGGGCGGAACCTGCAAGGGAGTTGCAGCTACCCAGATGATTGTGCCTCCGGATTTTAATGTGGCACCGTACATTTATCTTGCGCACGGCGCGCTGCCGCAATAAGTTTGTGTCATCTGTTGCAACCTTTCTCTGTTTTTGGACCTGGTTCTGCCAAAGATGGCGGGAATAGCCTCTTAAGCCTGATTCGGCCAATTCTGGTAATCGGGGGTATGCGTCGATGCCCTTGATCATCGTCAACATCATAGAAAGGAGCCCTAAAATGGCAGACGAAAAAGCAAAGCAAAAACCTCTCTGGTTGCGGATCGAAGAAATGTTAAGCGAACTTGATCCACAGGCTGTCTCAGAGCAGAACCTTGAAGCAACGATTCAGCGGCTGGCGGGTGAACTCGATCGTGAGGAGTACAAGGTTTCGAAGTATGGGGGCAGATTGCTTGAATTACGGTGGGCGGTCGATGACATGCGCGCAGTCGGCCGGCCCTTGCTGAAGGATTTCAACGATGCGATCGCGTCATTTACCCTGGAGGACATGGACGACCCGTATCTGGTGGCGAACAGGGTCATCGACGATGTCGGTAAAACATGGCCGAAGCTTAAAATTTCCGAGCGCAGAGTGGTCGTGATACACACAGTCGAGCAGACAAGGCTTGATCTTCTCGTTGCAAAGGCCATGGAACTGCCTGGCGATGGGGGCATCAGGCTGCTCATCGAGCAAAAGGTGACCCCCGAGGTAATCATAGACAGGATGGGTATTACCAAAGAAAAGTTGGCCCAAGTGAATGCCGAGATTGAAAAGGAGCGCGCGGAGAGGGTGCGCGTGGCCAATTTACTCCAAGCGGTGGAAGGCAAACCCGATGAAGAAAGGGTAAAACACCTGCTTACCAATAACGTCTCGGAAAACTTGATTTTGGAGATGGCGAATGTCGGCCAGGGCGCCATCGACACTGCCAAGCAGGCCATGGAAGCGGAGATGAAGGAAAAACAACGATTGGAAGAAGAAGCGGCTGCGCGGAAAAAGGCGGAGGCTGCAGGACCAGCATTGGAAGATATCCCCCCTGATGAGATGCTCGAATACATCGCGTCCATACGCGACATTTTTGAATTCAGCGATCAGGAAAAGGAAATCAGGGTCATGTGCGAGCAGAGCTCCATTCCCAAAGCCCTTGTGGACATTGCTGTTTCCGAGCCAGGCAGGCTGGACGAACTGGAAAAAGCGGCGCAGGGATAAGGAACCCGGTAAATACGCAAAATGGGTGTCAACTGCGGCAGGCGATGACCGGAATTGGATGGGAGAAGATGCAAATCACGGAGAATGTTTGGCAAGTGGCCGGACCTGAATTGACCGCGCCCGGGGATGCCGCGGCGTACCTTATCCGCATGGGCAATGCCGCGGCCCTGATCGACGCTGGCTGCGGCGATGCCACCCGGACGTTCATCGAAAACATCGGCCGGGTCCTGCCGCCGACGGTGCCGGTCACCCATCTGCTGCTGACCCATTGCCATCTCGACCACTCCGGCGGTGCCGCAGCCCTGCGCGACCTTTTGGGATGCAAAATAGCCGCCCACCGGCGCGACGCCGTTTTCCTGGAAGCAGGCGACAACACCGCAACCGCGGCCGACTGGTACGGCCGGCGTATCCAGCCATTTCGCATCGACCTGGTATTCGATGGCCCCAAGGAATCGATTCAGGTGGGAGATGGAGAGATCATGGCTTATCATTGCCCGGGCCACTCGCCAGGATCGATGGTCTACACTGCCGATATCGACGGCCACAAAATCCTTTTCGGCCAGGACATCCATGGCCCGCTGCACCCCATCCTGCATTCCGACCGCTCCGATTACCTGCAGTCTCTGCAATTCAGCATGGATTTGGAAGCGGATATCCTTTGCGAGGGTCATCTCGGCATTTACCGCGGCCGTGAGGAGGTCCGGAAATTTATAAGGTCATACATTCCGTGAAAAGAAAAATAACAGCCATAGAAAGTTCCAGCCGTATGGTAATTTCTTCTCAGGAATTAAAAAGTATTTGGTTATCCATTTCGCTCCAGTGATTCGGGTTTGGCACGGAGGAGGTGATCCGGATGGGTGGTGGCGCAAACCATCCACCCGGATCACCGGGGTTTTCCTACGTCACCCCACGCCCGTATCTCACTTGACCGGAGTAGATAACCAATAAATATTATTGTCGAGAAGTAACTGAATGTTGTGCTTTCCATATTCTATTTCACCAATTTCAATAAGATCTTTGATGTTGGATTTGGTAGACAGGCAGGGTGGGCATCGCCCACCATTGTCTTATGTCGATCGCCTCTGTGATTGGCTGTGTTCAACGTTTCATATCCGGTGCTATCCAATCGCTTGGGCGGCGGGATCAGTGTCGGAAACCGATGATGTTGTTTGCTGGGAATAGTGGTGGGCAATGCCCACCCTACATTCGGGATCGGCACGGAGGAGGTGATCCGGGTGGGTGGTCCGCGCCGCCCGGATCACCGGATTTCAGCACGATAGATATTGAGCCAAGTAAAGAATCTTATAATAGCACGACGTGCCAAGGTTTACATGCGATGGCCCTGCAGGAACTGTTCGCGGCTCTTGCAATTGAGCCATTCTGCCTGTAATAAGTGTGTGATTGAACTTTAGCCGTTGTGGAGCAAAATGACTCCTTTGATCAAAATTACGGCTCCGCGCCCTTTGAGTGTCGCCCCGAGAGAAAGGGCGTTTCGCCTTCTGGATGATGGTTTGAAGCGCGGCGCCGCCTGGATTGCAAGTCCGGCCGGCTCCGGCAAAACCACTCTGATTGCGAGTTACCTGGAGGCCCGCAACATCCCGTGTCTATGGTACCATGTAGATAACCGTGATGCAGACCTCGCCGCGTTCTTCTATTATCTTGGGCTTGCCGCTAAAAGGACCGCCCCGCGATTTCGCAAGCCCCTGCCCCTGCTGACCCCCGAATACCTCATGGGCGTTTCTGTGTTTGCCCGCAGATTTTTTGAAGAACTTTACAAACGGCTGAAGCCGCCTTTTGCCATCGTGGTGGACGATTATCAGGAAATTCCCGCCGGCGCAGCTTTCCACGACATCATGAACCTCGGACTGTCTATCGCACCGGATGGGATCCACATCCTGGTGTTGAGCAGAAGCACTGCCCCACCGGCCTATACGCGAATGATTGCAAACAATCGTATCGCTCGGCTGGGGTGGGAAGATGTCCGCCTGACAGAAGATGAATCGAGACAGATCGTGCGGGGCCATAAAGATCTGCAGCTGCCCGACCGGATGATCGGGCTTCTGCACGATAAGACGCAAGGGTGGGTCGCCGGCATGGTGCTCCTTGTGGAAAGTGCCAAATCGAGGCCTTTGACTCCTGAACTGCTCGACGAATTTACACCCGAAGAGATATTCGGCTATTTCGCAACCGAAATTTTTTGCAAGGCCAGCCCCCAGGAACAGAAATTCTTGCTGTTGACCGCATTTCTGCCTTCCATGAGCGTGCATATGGCCGAATCCCTGACAGGCAACGCGGCTGCCGAAAAGATCCTGCTAAGCCTTTACAATCGGAATTTCTTCACCGAATGCCATTTCAAAGACCACCACATGGTCTTTGTATATCACCCGCTCTTCCGTGAGTTTCTGATGGACATGGGCCGCAAAAGGATCCCGGAAGGAGAACGGACAGCCATTCAACAGAGAGCCGCCGCGCTGCTGATGGATGAAGGCGACATGGAAAGTGCTGCCGCGCTGCTGGTCAATGCAGGAGATTGGAAGGCACTTGCAGCCGTTGTCCTGAAACAAGCACCAGCCTTGATCGCCAGGGGCCGGAGCAAGACCATCGAAGAATGGCTCGCGCGAATTCCGCCGGAGGCTCTGCAGAACGATCCCTGGCTCCTTTACTGGAAGGGGGTATCTCAACTGGCCGCCCATCCGGCGCAAAGCCGCGCTTACCTGGAAGATGCCTTCCGTCTTTTCGAATCCGGCAACAATGATGCCGGGATGCTGCTCGCCTGGTCAGCTATCGTTGCGACGTTTTTATTCGAGTTTGACGACTTCAGGCCGCTCGATCGCTGGATCAACTGGCTCGACGACTACCGTCGGAGCAATAAGGCGCTTCTCTCTCCTGAAATCGAAGCCGGGGTGGCCGCCGGCATGACGGGCGCTTTGACATGGTGCAGGCCGTCGCATCCAGACATGGGCGCCTGGGTGGAAAAAGCGCTCGCCCTGTCCTCGACCGCTGCCGACAGCGAGGCGACCATGCGCGCCTACACTAACGGGGCAGTTCACTATATCTGGGCCGGGATGTTTCACGAATGCGCGATCCTGATCCGGGAGATGGAAAAAACGGTCGGCCCCCAAAACGTCTCGCCCCTTCGGCGGATCCTTATCAAAAATACGCAGGCCATGTTCTACAATACCAGCACCGAGTTCCGCGAGCAGGCCCAGCGCGCGGTTCTTGAAGGGATGCAAATCGCGCAGGAAACCGGCGTGCGGGTCATCGATCCGCTGCTCTGCTTCCAGGGTGTCATCAGCTCCCTGAATGAGGGGGATCTGCACCGGGCGGAAGATTTTCTAGGTGAAATCGAACGAAAGCAGCTCAGCGGCAGTCGCACCCATTCAAGCCATTACTTCTGTTTGGCGGGCTGGCATCAATTATTGTCCAAAAACACCCGTCAGGCTGTTCTATTCGCCGAAAAAAGCCTTGCCTTGAACCAGGAAACAGGCGTCCCCGTAACGGAGGCCATCATCCGTGTGCTTCTGGCGCACGCGTTGCATGCCAGCGGTGAACACAGCGAAGCCCAGGAGCAGCTTGCCCGCATCAAAACGATACAACCCCGGACTGCAAGCGCCTATTTCGAGTATCTTTGTCTTCTGACCGAGGCTTATTTTCTTTTCGAGGGCGGAGAACAGACCCCAGGATACGATTCCTTACAGCAAGCCCTGACAAAGGGGCGCCGCAAAGGCTTCTGCACCAAAATCTATTTCTGGCTGCCGGCGGTCATGACCCGGCTCTGCGCCGAAGCGCTCGAAGCCAAAATCGAGGTGGCATATGTGCAGACCCTCATCCGCGATCTCGAGCTGGTTGCCGAGGCGCCCCCCATCGAGTTGCAAAGCTGGCCGCGGCCGGTAAAAATCTACACGCTGGGGGATTTCGAGGTGATTAAAGACGACAAGCCGCTGGTATTTCCGGTCAAGGCGCCGCGCAAGATCATTGCGCTGCTCAAGTTGCTTATCGCCTGCGGGAAAAAGGGTTCGAGCGAGGAGCGTGTGGCCGATCTGCTCTGGCCCAATGCCGATGGGGATACCGCCCTTCAATCGCTGGCCACGGGCATTCACCGGCTAAGACAATTGTTGGGCAGCGAGCAGGCGATCGTGCGCCGCGACGGAAAGGTCAAAATGGGGTCGGGCTACTGCTGGATCGATGCGCATTCCTTCGAAACACTGCTCGAACGGACGGTCCACCCGACTTCGGAGTCGCCCGCTTCACCGGACCCGCTGTGGCGAACCGTCCACAAAGCCATTTCTCTCTATAATGGCGCGTTCCTGAGTGAATCGGGCGATGCGTGGTCGATCTCCTACCGTGAACGGCTGCGCGACAAATTTCTGCGAGCGATAAAGCACCTGGGTAGCCATTACGAGGATGAATCGCTTTTCATGAATGCCATCGAGACCTATCAAAAGGGCCTCGAAATCGATGATCTGGTCGAAGAGTTCTATTACCGGATCATGAAGTGCTTTGCCGCGGCCGGTCGCCGGGCTGAAGCGATGGCCGTGTACAACCAATGCAAGCGGATCTTGAACGGCGTGCTGGGGGTCGATCCCTGCGCCGAAATTCAAGTGCTGTACTCATCTGTATCCACACCGCGCCCCTGATCGCATCTGTACCCTATCTGTAAACCCCCTTCTGCTTAAATGCCCGCGTGAGCGACGGCAACGGTGCGGACAACGGCAGCGTCCCCCTGGATGGCACCGAATACGAACAGGGCCAGAGCGTCACAGTCCTGGGCAATACCGGTAATCTGGTCCGCAGCGGAAAAACATTTGCGGGCTGGAATACGCAGGCGGATGGCAACGGAACGACTTACACGCAGGGTCAGGGCTTCACGATGGGGACGGACGATGTCGTGCTGCACGCCCAGTGGACCCAGATTCACATCGCATATATCTATGATTCGGCGGATTCGCCGGTCTGCCAAGCGATTGCGGATGTGCTCCCCGGTTATGCGATCACGCGGATAGCGCACGATTCGGTACAGGTGACCACCGCAAGTTTGAGTCCATACGCGATGATTATCGTGGCCGACCAGAATACCCATGGGATTACAATCAGGCCTTGTCCAATACGATTGTCAACGCCGGTAAACCCATTATCGCCATTGGGTCAGGCGGCAAACTACCTTTATTTTTATCAAAATGTCGTTCGCTACCCGGCCTGTCCTCCTGCGGCAGCGGCAACGGATTGACCCAGGTGACACCCGTCGATCCGGCCAATGCCATATGGCGCGCGCCGTACCTCATTGCGGGTAGCCCGGTGGCGGTGTTTGACACCGGACATACCTACTTTGCGGTCACCCGGCCCAACTGGCCCGGGAGCTTTCGACAGCAGCGGCCGAACCATCGGCACGAATGGAAACGCCGACTGGCACATACTCGCCCGCGAATCTGAATGTCGTGCACCACATGCTCAGCGGAGCCTCCTCCGTGACTTACAGCACCAACGGCGCGGATGGGGGCTGCGTCCCGGTCGACTACCCAGCGGGCCAGACCGTATTGGTTCCGGAGATGTGTGGATCTCTTATGAAAAGGTGTACACCGGGCTCGGAGATATCGGCATCGGCACGGAAAACCTGAACGGACGCAGCCTGAATGCCTCCTGGCAACGGATCAATGGGGGAGACTGGACGCAGGCATCCTATTCGCTTTGGAAGTTGAAGATGCAAGTGGTGGTCGAATAGGCAGGCCAACTTTACTGTATGTTGGTTTTACTTTTTATGCGTATGTACTATTGGACCTTTGCGATAGAAGGCAGAGCCCGCCGGGGCTCTGCCTTTTTGGTCCTTGCTTGAAATGTTCTTCGAGGTTACTTTTTACCGTTTTTCTTGCCCTGGTCGTGCGGCACGACCACCTCGGCTTCTGCGGTCGCCACGGCGCCTGTGGCGTCGATGCATTCGACCGTTATCGTGTAGATACGGCCGTTGGCTGGTCCGGAGCGTTCGGCTCTCAAGTTAACCGTCAGATCTGCGATGATTTCCCAATCCGGAGCGGTGTGGCCGTCACCCAGGCCATCTTCGGATTCGTTTGAACTTACTGCAGTGATATGGCACACGGCTTCCGGGTCGAGGTCGGCAGCGGAAACGTCGACAGTGATCGGTACCATTTTATGATTAGGGGGCCACAACGTGTCCCGCGAGACCGTGAGCGTGATATCTGGCCCCGTGGCGGCACTTATCTGAACGGAAACGCAGGCGATGTCGACGTGGCCTTCGTTGTCGGTAACGCGCAGTCGCACAGTTCCGGCGTAAGCTTTATGCCAAATGTGGGTGATGCTGGAATGGGTCGTGTTTTGCTCAAAAACACCATCATTGTCCAAGTCCCATTCATATAAAACGATCGCTCCGTCGGGGTCGAAAGAGTTGCTGGCGTCTAACGTTACAGGGATGCCCGCCATGGATGAATAGTGGCCGCCGGCGTCGGCGACCGGAGGTTGGCTGGGAGTGAGTGCGACCACAATGGCAACAGGGAAGTTGTCGTCTTGGGTAATCGCCATGGCGGTCATCTTGCAGGTCCAGGTGCCCATTTCCGGATTCTGAATGTCCAGCACGATGGGTCCCTTGTCGGCTTGATACTGGCCATAGAGAGTGCCATCCGGTCGGTATACGCTGGCCTGCATGTCACCGTCGGCCCAATTGATGATGAATTGCGCAAAATCCCTATGAGAAGAAATCGCAAGATCGTAAACCTTGTTTGGCTCGCCTGTCAGGATATCAAATACATCCAGGTGAAGTTCCAGATGAGGAGGAATCATGGCGATGGCCTGCTCCAGGACTGAGTAGTCATTGCCGAGAACAATATTGCGGGTTGCATCTTCGATGATCGTTACCCTTTTGACTTGGAACGGTGGGAAAAGGGCCGGAGGGGCGTTTACCTGCACACTGTAGGTCCCTGGCAGAAAATACAGCTTGTAAGTGCCCTCGAACCCAGCCTCGGCTGAGGTTTTAATGGTGCCATTGCTGTAGGGCCCCGTATAATTGAGTTGCACATCGGATACCGGGTTGCCGCTGATGTCTTTCACGGTGCCGCTCAGGACATGCAATGGGATATCGATATCTTGCGATATATCCGTGGTGACTGCAAGATTGCGTGCACCTGGGTACCCCCATGATCCGTAGTTGATCGAGGTGCCGTGCCAATCTTCTCCAAACCAGTAGTCCACCGAAATGTTGTAGGTGCCGGGGGATAGCGCCATGCGGTACGTGCCATCAGAATCGACGCCCACAGTGTTGCCCTGGTTTGCGCCATTGATTTCGGTCGCCCGCACGGTGGCCCCCGCCATGGAATCCATCATTTCCGGCGGGAGTATACTACCATTGACGGTGATGCTCCCGGAGAGCAAGGCCTGCTTTTGCAGCTGGATGGAAGGCGCACTACCGGGAATGCTTACTTCAACGGAGGTGGCAACGTATCGGGTTGCGGCCGGCGGTCTTACCTCCAACGTATAGGTACCTTGTAGAAAGTAAAGTTTGTACGTGCCTTCGAATCCAGGCGCTTCCGATGTTGTCGTGGAGCCATTGCTGTAGCTTATATCCACATTGGACAATGGGTTGCCGTTGGCATCTTTGACGGTGCCGGTCAGTGCGTGCAGGGGCAAATCGATGTTCGTCGTCGTGTCGGCGCTGAATTTGAGGTTCTGCGGCCCTGGGTAGCTCCAGGAGGCGAAATTGATCCAGGTGCCGTGCCAGGATTCCCCCAGCCAGTAATTTACCGAGATGTTATACGTGCCTGGGGCCAAGGCCAATTGGTAGGTCCCATCCGGATTGACGGTGGCGCTGTTGCCTTGATTCGCACCAGTAACCTCGGTGGCCCTTACCGTAGCCGACACCGCCGGATCCGCCCCCGACTGGATTGGACTGCCGTTGACGGTGACACTGCCGGAGAGCAAAGGCTGCTTTTGCAGCGCGATGGAAGGCGCCGTACCGGGAATGCTGACTTCGACGGTAGCAGGAGCGAACCGGGTGCCGGCAGGCGGTTTTATCTCCAATCCATAGGTCCCTTGCAGAAAGTAAAGCGTGTACGTGCCTTCACTGGAAGTTGTTGTAGAGCCATGGCTGTAGACAACAGCAACATTGGGCACTGGGTTGCCGCTGGTGTCTTTTATGACGCCAGTCAGGACATGCAGCGCGATATCGATCGAGCGAGATGCATCCGCGCTGACGAGGAGGTTTTGCGGCCCAGGATGCCCCCACGATCCGAAATTGGTGGAGGTGCCATTCGAAGTTTCCGCAAACCAGTAATCTACCGAAATATTATATGTGCCCGGGAACAGTGCCATCTGGTAGCTTCCGTCAGCATTGACATTGGCAACGTTGCCCAGATTCGCGCCAGTAATCTCGGTGGCCCTGACGGTGGCCGTGACCATCGGATCGGCACTGGGCCGGATTGCGGTACCGTTGACGGTGACATTTCCGGAGAGAGTATGAACATCTGCGGACGTGGGTTGGTATACGGCGGACGTCATGCTTGATAATGGGCTACAGTCGCAGCTGCACGCCATTATCCGGTAATAATAGGTTCGCCCAGGTACCAAGCCGGTGTGTTCATACATCGTAGCGCTTGTGGTCAAAACACCGACGTGATCGGCTTCGCTCACCGTATCCGCATTGCTCCAAAAAATTTTGTAAATAACCGCGTCATCGGATCCTGGCTCCCAATGGATCTGGAATCCTTTCGCGATCGGGGAAAGACTCAGTTGTGACGGAATGGGTGTAGCTTGATCCGTATTCGCCAGAATCCGGCCCGGGTGTGAAAGAAAACCCAAGCCAAATAAAAACAACAGCCAAACAAGTATTTTGTTTCCCATCAGACTTCTCCTTAAATGGATATCCGTCAAAGCGTGTCCATGACAACGCAATGGACGTGCCAAATAAGGTATTTGCGGGCTTTAAGACACTTTTCATGCGCTTTTGCGTGCACCCACCGTATACGTCGCTATACATGCTTGTACGCATAAGGATACACTCACTTTTCGGAATCGGCACATGATCCGAATGTCGTCCTAATCCATCTTCCCGATTTAATCTCAAAAAATTCAACATATCAAATGCCGGAACGACTGCCCCTTCTCACTTATCGTATCATTACCCTTATGCTAAATTGGTAAGCTGGGCTTCTTGAACAAAGTATTGAGATCGACCAAGCGAAAAGCATCACCATCTTCACCTGTGTTGAACATTTGGTCGACTCAATCCTAAGAGGTTAGGCGGCATCTCGGTTGGTGAGTCCCGTACCATTCTGCAAATCCTCTACCATCGGTTCCAATTGAGTTCCGAACCGCAGATCCTAATGTTGCCAACACAATAGGTCGGCGATACTGCCCTAACTTTGAGCTGACCGGCCGCGCTATGCGCGGCCCGGTCGAACTCCGGGTTGACGTTATATGTCAACAGTTTATCGAGCCATAGTACACATCTGACTTCGTGACCCATCTAAAACGAAATGGTGCGATTTCTATATCTTTTCCATCAAGCTTGAGAAAACCTGGCAAAAACATCAAGGAGATTTCCTCCTCATCGAATGACAAAGGAAGTGCATAATCGATTGACTGAGAGAAGTATTGACCAGCATCCTTGACGATCGTTTTGCAGGCTGGGTCGGTTGGCCGCCCGACCGAACTTCAAACATCTCAGGGTTAATTTTCACCGTTTTAGATGTATTGCCTATCAGCACGCATATACGGAGTGGATGGCCTTTCGTGTATTTCGGCACTACGGAAATTTCAATCCCTCCGACATCCCTCGCCAAAGTATCCAGCGCTGTGGCATGCCAACCGCAACTCGAGGATCGGATCGGGTTCCGTCTGCTGAATTTGGGATCCGGGTTCGGATCTGGTTCCAGCACTGCACGGTGTTGTTGAACTGGATGAAAAATACATCAGGGGCAAGCCTATCCGCGCAGGTTCGTCAACATAGTCCATTGGAACAATCGAGCTAAGGCGATCCAAATACAAGAGAATCCTCGTTGTCCAAACCCCATCCGGGACTTCTATATACGGGAAGTAGAGAGCGTCGTTTCTCATTGTCTTCTACGCATAACGAACGCTTGAGGGGCCGCGCTCCCCAGCGGTCCCCTGGAAGCGAATGTTAACCTTAATGCTTATATGCAAAGTGGTTTCTGGTTGACCCTCTTATTAATATTAAAACGGCATGGCCCAGCAAATAGACTGAAAAAAAGACGTTGACGACAAGCCAAAGAAATTTAGAGTCATGCGTGACATCAGCAAACAAAAGAAAACCGATACCAACAATTCCGAAAACTAAAAGAACAGCGCATGATATAATGCCAAACCACCATGCCTTTTTGTCCATTGATAATACCCACCAACCGATATAGGACATACCAATAAACCTGAAAATTGCTCTTATAAAACCTTTTGAATCCACAAAATCGCTTGAAAAACCGTGCCATAGTGCGCCTAACATCACTACTACTGCATAGGTGATAATCAATTTTGAAGCTCTTTTAACTTCAGCTGGTATTTCGGGATCGCTAAGTTTCAATAGCATTTTCTACCTGAGCTTGTGAGAGGTTAACGCTGTGGCTTACCGGCGAGGGCCGCTATTTGGCCCGAGTCCGCGTAAAGCCATTCGTTCTCCGTTTTTCATTTTGGACTGAATTTATGAAGCCAAGCTTTTTCTTCTGAACCCCTGCGTTCGGAGCTTCGATAAGTTTACGAATTTCATGGACCAAATCGATCAATACCTCGTCATGATCGCTTACACGTCTCTCTAATTGGGCCACTTTTCTTGCAAGCTTTTCATTGGTAAGTACCATTTCACGAAGGCGAATAAATGCCCTTACAATAAAAACGCTCATTTTATTCGCCTGTGAAGAATTAAGCACATTTGCGGCTTGCAGGGCGCCATGTTCCGTAAATACCAATGGCAGTTTGCGACGACCGCCCCATTTCGAACTTGATGTCGCAATTTGCGATTTCAAGTTTTGGAACTCATCATTTGTTAGCTGAAACATGAAATCTTCTGGAAATTTTTCGATATTCCTTCGTACTTGTTCATTTAAGCGCCTTGTTTCAACGCCATACAGTTCAGCCAAATCGGAGTCCAGAATGACCTTAGAGCCACGAACCACAAATATAACATTGAAGATATGTGATTCAGAAATGAGTGCTCTCTCTTTCCTCATCATATGTGCTCCTTACTTTTGCGGAGAACGCTGCGCTCTGGGGCAAACCGAAGCGCAGCGTAGGTTTGTCCCTAGCAGCGCATTGTTAGGCCACTTTGATTCTCCCCGCTGTCTGAGTCGCCCGGCCCTCCCTCCTCACCGCGCCATCAGAGCGAATACGCCCCATCCAAGGTATTCACGTGTATAAGCGGCGTGGCGTTTTGGTGCCATGGTCAGTTGGGCTCGAACCTCTTTCGCAAAGTCGTCCTCGGGATTCGCTTCGAGCCATCGACGCATAGTGAGCCACTTGGCTGCCTCGTACCTGTCCCAGCCTTCCTGGTCTGCCAGAACCATTTCCACAACGTCGTAGCCTAGTTCGCCGAAAGACGCGAGAATTTCAGGAAGCATGAGAAAGTCGGAGATAGAATTGGCAAAGCACTCCCTGGCAACGTCTTCCGTCGGTGGTAACTGCCGCCAGTAGGGCTCACCAATGAGGATGACTCCGTTAGCGCTTAGACTCTTCGTCAGAAGCTCAATGGCGCCGGCGACTCCCCCACCGATCCACGTGGCACCGACACAGGCTGCCACACCGCACTTTTCGTCGGCTACGTAGCCGGTAGCGTCGCCATGGATGAACTCGACTCGATCGGCGACGCCAAGTTCTTCAGCGCGGATTTTCGCTTGCTTGCTGAACAACTGACTCATGTCGATGCCGACGCCGGTGATTCCGTAATCGCGTGCCCAGGTGCACAGCATCTCGCCCGAACCACTGCATAGATCGAGCACGCGAGTCCCCGGCTCCAAACGCAACACGGAACCGAGAGTGGCGAGCTTTTCTGGTGTGAAAGGGTTATGGATGCGATGAGCACTTTCGGTGATGTTGAAGATCCGTGGAATATCCAATGTAGAAAATCTCCTTACAAGTGTGAATAGATTCTGTCACTGCCTAACGCCAAATTTAGCGGCACGACGCACTTCAAAACAAGCCCCACGGACCCTACGAGGAAGTGCGCCGCTGGTTCGCGCCCGCTGGAATGACAGGTTCGATTTCAATCTTTTTAATTTAGGAAATCGGATAAAGCCCTCTCTAATGCCTTAATAACTTTTTGTCTCTTTGGTTCCTCATAAAGCCTTTGCGGCAGTATCTCTCAAACCAACGTTGCGTTTCCCCATGATCGCCGCCGTATTTCCAGAGATCCTTTTCAGGGATTCTTGTGCTTGGTCGAACTTTTTGTGAATAGTGCTTTAAACATGCATTGATTTGGTTTATCGAATGGAACTCGAAGGTGAATGAGCAGACTGTTACAAAATATACCCACTTGGGTATTAACGCTGGGTTAGGATTCTCTTCAACTTCACATCCATGCCCCCACATTTTATTCTAATGCTTTAATGAATCGTATTCTTCTTTCCAGTGTCTGGCCATATTTCCAATTTATGAAAACGAACATTATGGACGTCGGTTTTTTGCAGTGGACGTTTTGCTATAAACGGCTTCAGCAAATGTCGTGCAGCCAACAAACATTCTGAAAAACATCATAAATGCAAAATCGGATTTTTTCTGGACAATTTACAATTCTTTTTGTTAGAAATGAATATTCGCTTGGATCGATATTTTCCTACACCACATTTTTTCTGATAAATCAATCGCATTAAATTGATCCACCGCATTTGCAACGCAGCGAAGGTTTCCTGAAACTCTTTTGTAGCGGTAATTTTCCGCAATTATCAATATTATTCGGATATCTATATAATAAATTGAAGAAATTATGCGATGCCATTGGATAAGTTTAGTATTTATTTGAAATCGTGCAAAAATGTCTCCAGAAAGCATTTGCCTTTTTATATCCACTGGGCAGGGACTTTGTACATTTCGGTAAATTACAGCCCGGTTTAACCGTGCCTGAAAAACTGATTGAACCCTTTTTAAAAAAATGGGCAGGCGCTATGAACAATGGCAACTGGATCAGGTCAAATAAGCGCTCACTCTTTACTGCTATTTTCTCAGCAAAGATTGCAATAATTCCGGTAGCTGCAGCGCAATTTGTAACGAGGATTGGAAGTCTGCCGGCGAGGCAATGATTCGGATGTTGAGATTGAAACAAAGATCCTATCGAACCTCTATACAAAATGTCGTGAGGGCTAAGAGAGGGCAACGGCTGCCGACGGCGCTCACGCCCGGCGAGGTGATGCACATTATAAATCGCCTCAGCGGTGTTGCCACCCGGCGCGTTTGCGGCCCACCCCGCGCCTTCCTTTCATTGCCTGACCATCTTATATCCGGCGGGAACCTTAAACAGACTGGGATCGAGTTTCTTCTGTTCGGTTTTCTTCAGCGTTGAAGTGATCGTACCGTTCATGATCTGGGTGATGGTAAGCACCGGATAGCCATCCAGTTCTTTCATCATGCCCAGAACGTTCGTTTGGCGCATCAGGGGATTGTTCATAAAGGCCTGGGCCGCTCGCTCGGCAATGCTTTTCATCTCGTCATAGCCCGTAAAATCCCTGGTCACCCAGTATTGCGAGCTGGTCATCATGATGTCGATCACGTACTTGCGGCATTTGTAGCCCGCGATCGTTTTGATTTCGCTGGTCGGGGTTACCTTTGAATTTTGGGCCATGGTCTTCATCATCGTCTGCAGCAGGGCGTTCTGCTCTTCGCCTTCGACTTCGATCCCGAAGCTTTCCATGCCCATTTTATCCATGGCGTTGGAGGTGTAGGTACGGGATGCTTTTTCGAGGTCGTAGACCATCTTCTCTTTAAAATTCATTATGGTGATGCGGTCGCCCAGATCGATCATGGTGGCATCAGAAGAGAAATACTGCTTGAGTAAGGCCGTGCCGTCCGGCTGGCCGGGAATGCCCCGGCTGACCTGTTCTGTTTCAAAATAAAGATCCGCCTGCGCACTGGCTATCAAAAACAGCAGCGCAAACATTCCTGCCATCGACACTTTAAAAACTTTGCCTGGATTCATTTTCGGTACGCTCCTCTTATTGGATTGATTAGGGTCAGACGTTTACTTTCGGGTTTCGCACACGTTCATCTATGCCCCATAAAGATAGAGACACGCCATGATCGCAAAAGCCACCGCAGCCACATCGGCGGTCAGGGCGGCGGCCAGCGCATGCCGCATGCGCCGCACCTGGACGGCGCCGAAGTAAACCGCCAGAACGTAGAAGGTTGTCTCGGTGGATCCTTGCAGGGTGCTGACCAGGTATCCGGTATAGCTGTCGGGACCGATGGCAGGGTCCTCAAGAATGGCGGCCATGATGCCGTACGCGCCGGAGCCGGACAGCGGCCGCATCAGCGCCATGGGCAGGGCTTCAGCCGGCAGTCCCATAGGTGCCGTCACAGGTCCGAGCAGCCGCACAAGGGCATCCAGAGCGCCGCTGGCGCGCAGCATGCCTACCGCCACCAGGATGGCGACCAGATAGGGGATGATGCGCAGGGCTACCTGAAAGCCTTCTTTGCCGCCGTCGACCAAAACTTCATACACACGCACGCGGCGTAAAACGCCGAACCCCAGAAAGAAAATCATCAACCCAGGCACGACCCAGGGGGAGATAGCGTGACCGTATAGAACAGCGACCGGCACCAGCCCGAAAATCAAAACGATCAAGGCGATCAGGCTGATCCAGAGCGGGTAGGCCTCGCCCTGCCCTGCTATGTCAACCGTGCCGTCTTGCGGCAGGCTGCCCGGCGGGGCGACTGCCGGCAGGTTGCCGCGCCGCACACGAAGGATGCGGCCGTAAAGTTTGGCAGCGATGATGGCCACAGCGGTCGAACCGATCGTAGCAACCAGGGTGGTGGGCAGGATACCGGCCGAATTGGCCGATCCGGCCGCGGCGCGCAAGGCGATGACGCCGGTGGGCAGCAAGGTGACCGCCGACGTGTTCATGGCCAGAAAGAGGGCCATGGCGTCGGTGGCGGTGCCGGGTTGGTCGTTGAGCTTGTCCAGTTCCTGCATGGCGCGGATTCCGAAGGGCGTAGCCGCATTGCCCAGCCCCAATACGTTGGCCGAAAGATTCAGGATCATGGCGCCCATGGCCGGATGATCGGCGGGCACATCGGGAAACAGGCGCACCATCAGCGGCCGGATCAGGCGTGCCAGCAAGGTGAGCATGCCACCGGCTTCGGCGACCTTCATCAGCCCCATAAAGAGCGTCATGATTCCGACCAGACCGATGGCCAGTTCGACCGCGCCGGCCGCGGATTGGATCATGGCCGCCGAGAGGGCTTCCATGGGCGCGCTTTGCCCCGCCACGGGTATCCAGGTGAATTGATGCCAGGCAGCAAAAGCAAAGGCGCTGCCGACCATCATGAGAAACAGGATGTTCATCTGCGAGCCTTCCCGTGGGGCCAAATCCCATCTAAACGGATCTCATTGAACAGGTCATTCGGCATGGGTTTCCTTTCCAGAACGTCCGAAAGGCTTGAACATCACGATCAGTTTGGGCAGCAGCGTCAGCGCCCCGGCCAGGGCGATGAACATGGCCAGGCTCGTCAACAATCCGAAGTAGATCGTCGGCCAGAAGTTGGAGAGCGACAGGATCGAAAACCCTATGATAACGGTCACCGAGGTGTAGTACATGGCATGGCCGATGCTGGCGTGGCAATGCTGCAGGGCCAGGTAGTAATCGCCGTCCTTTTTGATCTCTTCCCGGAATCGGTAAATGTAGTGAATGGTATCATCGACGGCAATGCCCAGGCTGATGGCCGCAATGGTGATCGTCATCATATCCAGGGGGATATTCAGCCACCCCATGATGGCCAGCACCGTACCGGCCGCGAGCAGATTCGGAAAAAGAGCAATCAGCGCGACCCGCAGGGAACGGAACAGAATCAGAAACATCACTATCAATGCCAGGGCTGTCATGCCCATGGTCTGGATCTGGGATGAAAAAAGACTTTGCAGCATGTTGTTGTAGAGCACCATGGTTCCGGCCAGATGGACGCGTTCCGGGGCCAGGTTCAGGCGGTTCGTCAGATCGTTTTCAATACGTTTCAACAGCTCGTCGCGTTGCAGTGTCGGCAGGGAATCCTTGATGCGCAACGCAAAACGGACCTCGTCTTCCTCGATGGACACATAGGGCGCCAGAATCAGATCCTTGTACTCTTCGGGCAGCTTGGTGTAGAGCACGGCCATTTCCATGCTGGTCAACGGCTTGTCATCGTTGAGCGTCCGGCCGATCTTCAATAAAGTGGCCAGAGAGAGTATCTTGCCCGTTTCCGGCAGGCTTGTCAGATAGTCATGGACCTGCATGATTTTTTCCAGACGCTCGTCGAAAAACCAGTATTTCTCATAACTTTCGTCGCCCGCAGCCGCATACGGATTGAGCAGCGGATCCAATTCTTCATCCGGTTCGGCGAATTGCTGCAAGTCAATCCGGTCGAATTGCACGATCACATCCAGGGGCGTGGTGCCACCCAGTTTCTGGTCGATCAACTGCATGCCCTGGTAAATTTCGGTGCTCTCCTTGAAGTAGTCGATAAAACTGTTTTCCACGCGCAATCGGGTGATGCCCATGACCGTCAGGATGCTTATCAGCCCGGCGGCCACCAGAATGAGGGTGCCGTGGCGCTGGGTGAAACGTCCCAGAAACTCGGACAGAGGAATCCCTTTTTGGCGCTCTTTTTGCACTTTCAGGGCGCGCTTTTGAGCCAGCATCACGGTCGCCGGAAAGAGGATAAATGTCAGGATAAGCGACAGCACGATCCCGGCGCTCATCATCCAGCCGAAATGAATTACTGGTTTGATGTCGCAGAACACCAAGGAACTGAATCCGGCGATCGTGGTCAGGACTGCATACAGGCAGGGCCGGAACATGCTGCTGATGGTATCGTGCACCAGGGTGCGCTGATCGTGGCCGACATCAGTGCGACGGTATTCACGATAACGCACGATCAGATGGATCACCAGCGACAGCGTGATAATCAGCTGCAGTGAAACGAAATTGGAGGAGATGACGGTGACTTCCCATCCAAAAAGCGCCAGGATGCCCATCATCGACAACACCGATAAAAAGCAGCACAGCATGGGCAGCACGATCCACAGCAGGCGCCTGAAAATGATGCCCAGCATGAGCACCAGCAGGGCGAAAACCCCCAGGCCGAACATCAGCAGGTCATTGCGCACAAAGGAGATCATGTCATCTTGGATCATGCTGACGCCGCCCAGAAAAAGTTCGGCCTGCGGTCGGTAGTCGTCCATGATGGTCCGCACAGCCTCGATATTCTGGTGCTGAAGGGCATTGAGAAGGTCCAAGCGGGTGCGAATCTTTTGCTGAACCGCCTCCAGGGCCGCCTCATCGGCATCAGAGAGCCGTCCATCGGCTTTTTTGTCCAGGTAGCCGTTGCGCTCGCTGATCAGTGCCTGATAGTCGGTATCTATTTCCATGTTGACCATGATGGCCGTGGTCCGCAGGTCCTCGCTGATAATCAGATCACGATAGAACGGACTGTCGCGCAGTTCCGACCGGGCAAGCGCTTTGTCGGTGTCCGGCGACTCCAGCGTGCGGATCCCTTCCGACACTTCCGCGTAGGACAAGGGGGGGCTTTCAAAAAGAGGCACGTCCAGCAACGTCAGCACGGAGGTGACCCGCGGCAGGGCTTTGAGATCTTCGCGCAGACGGCCGATGTCGGCCAGGGTGTCATCCGACATCAGGTCGCCACTCTTGGGCGTGTAGGCGATCAACAGGAAATCGTTGACCCCGTAGCGCTCGACGATCTCCCGGGAATAGCGCAGATCGGGATCGTTTTCCAGCAACAGCGTTTCAGCTGAAGCGTCGATCCGGAAATCTTTGGCCTTGTAGCCTAAAAAAGAGATGACCAATCCCAGGGCCAGAATGACGATCAGGGGATGATCCAGCACCAGCCGAGTGTACCAACGAAGAAGCGTTTCTGCGAATTTTTTCATTATCCACCGTTCTCGGTGTTTCGTGCAGGCAAGGCGATGACGGCCGCACAGTTACAGGATCATTACCCAATGCCACCCAAAGGCGTGACGAATCCGCCGTTTATACCCGTTCGGTCTCTGGGGGTCAAGTTATGGCGATCGCAGCACAGGAACCGACGCACTGCGCCTGACCGGCCATCGGGCCAACGGAACCCCCTACAAGGGTATGGACACCGTCGCGCAGGTGTGATTAAAGAAATGCGATTTATCCGCCTTTATTTGCAACTCGGATCGCTTGGGGGCGATTCCGGGTCTCTTTCTCTAAATATATTAAAATGGAAGCAGGAGGTAACGCATGGTAGCGATTACAGAAGCGGTATCATTGGAAAAACAGGGTGAGATCGGAATGCTGTGGATCGACAACCCCCCGGTCAACGCCTTGGGATTCCCAGTCCGCAAGGGCATGGCCGACGGCATTGACATGGCCATGAAGGACGATACCATCAAAGCGCTGGTGGTGATCTGCAAAGGCCGCACTTTTTGCGCGGGCGCCGACATCCGCGAGTTCGGCAAACCGCCCCAAGCACCCCATCTTCCGGACGTTTTGAAGGTGTTCGATCAGGCCACCAAACCGGTGATCGCCGCCATTCACGGCACCGCATTCGGCGGCGGACTCGAAACGGCACTGAGTTCGCATTATCGCATCGCCGTGCCCACGGCCCAGTTCGGTCTGCCCGAAGTCAAACTCGGACTGCTGCCCGGCGCCGGCGGCACGCAACGCCTGCCGCGCCTGATTGGACCGGAAAAAGCGCTGCCCATGATTGCCACCGGCAATCCGATCGGCGCCGCCCAGGCCCTCAAAGAAGGTGTGATCGATGAAATCGCCGAAGGGGATCTGGCCGAAGCTGCCGTGGCCTTTGCCCGCAAAGTGCTGGCCGAAAAACGCCCGCTGCGCCAAGTCAGCGCCATGACCGAAAAGGTCGAAGCCGCCCGCAAAACACCCGAAATCTTTGCCGACTACCGCAATGTGCTGGCCAAGACCAAACGTGGATTCGAGGCCCCCGAAGCCTGCGTCAAGGCCGTTGAAGCGGCGGTCAACCTGCCGTTTGACGAGGGCATGGCCACCGAACGCAAGCTGTTCGAAGGGTTGATGCGCGGCTCGCAGTCGGCGGCTCAGCGCTATTACTTCTTTGCCGAGCGCCAGGTTGCCAAAATTCCCGATATCCCCAAAGACACGCCTCTGCTGGACATCAAAAAGGTGGGCGTGATCGGCGCCGGCACCATGGGCGGCGGTATCACCATGAATTTCATCAACGCCGGCATCCCCGTGACGCTGGTGGAAACCAAACAGGAATTCCTGGACCGCGGCATCGGCGTAATCAAGAAAAATTATGACATCACCGCGGCCAAGGGCAAAATGACCCAGCAAGCCGTAGACCAGCGCATGGGGCTGATCACGGGCACCACCAAAATGGAGGACCTGGCGGATGTGGATCTGGTCATCGAAGCGGTCTACGAGAATATGGACCTGAAAAAAGAGATCTTCAAAAAACTCGATGCCATCTGCAAAAAAGACGCGATCTTGGCCACCAACACCTCCTACCTGGACGTGAACGAAATCGCGGCCCAGACCAGCCGCCCCGAATTCGTCATCGGGCTGCACTTTTTCAGCCCGGCCAATGTCATGCGCCTGCTGGAGATCGTGCGCGCGGCCAAGACGTCTAAAACCGTGCTGGCTACGTCACTGGCCCTTGGCAAACGCATCAAAAAGATCGCCGCAGTCGTCGGCGTCTGCTACGGCTTTGCCGGCAACCGCATGTTTGCCCAACGCAAACGCGAATGCGACAAACTCGTTCTGGAAGGCGCCCTGCCCGCCCAGATCGACAAAGTGATCTTCGACTTCGGCTTCCCCATGGGACCATTCGCCTTGTATGATTTGATCGGCCTGGATCTGGGCTGGAGCAAAGAGACCACCACCAGCGATTCAATCCGCGACCTGCTGTGCGAACAGGGCCGCTTCGGCCTCAAGAACAGCAAGGGGTACTACAACTATGAAAAAGGCGGACGCAAGCCCCTGCCGGCCCCGGAGATCGAGCAGCTCATCATCGATTTCTCCAAGAAAAAAGGATTCACCCGCCGCGACATCTCCGATGAAGAGATCCTGCAGCGCTGCATCTATCCCATCATCAACGAGGGCGCCAAAATCCTCGAAGAAAAAATTGCCGTGCGGCCCAGCGATCTGGACGTCATCTGGATCAACGGGTACGGCTGGCCCGTCTACAGCGGCGGCCCCATGTTCTACGCCGACCTGGTCGGCTTAGACAAGATTCTGGCCGTCCTGAAAAAATTCCAGGCCGAACAGGGCGACGACTTCAAGCCCGCTCCGCTGCTGGAAAAGCTGGTCAAAGAAGGCAAAAACTTCAGCTCGCTGAACACCTAATCAAATCGGCACAAACGACCGACAGCGCCGGTCGTTTGTGCCACCTTCCGATCATCTATTGCGCCCCACCCGCCATTCCGGTTCCCTTTCCGAAGTTCTTGTGGTATTGTGCTTATACTTCCTGACGTCTGACAATCTGACGCCGTGGCCATGGCTTGGCCTCAATATAGAATATCGAAATAGAAAATCGACATCCGTTTCGACCGGATGGCATTCCTGACCCGACTTGGCTCAAGTTGAACGCTATTATTGCGTTCAGCAAGACATTATAAAAGAGTAGGATGATGCAGTTCGCTCCAGTGAGACACAGGTATAGGGTGTCATAAGAAGGTTAATTGTAATTCTTAGAACCTTTATCAAAAGCAATGCACGTAAAATCAAGCAACATGGGAGGCAAGCAAATCAAATCGACAGAATGCCGCCCTTTACACTTTAAACTTTACACTAACACTTCGCCAATAGTCACTGGAACGAACTGGATAACCAAATAAAAGAGATTGGGATGATGATGACGCGCAAGGCCACCCCACCCAACGGCAATCGCTGGGCGACGCTGGTTCTGATCTGCTTTTTTTTCTCCGGCATGACCGCCCTGATATATGAAATCATCTGGATGCGCATGATCTCGCGGGTTATCGGCGGGGCGCCCTTTGCCGTCAGCACCATCCTGGTCATCTTCATGGGTGGTATGGGAATAGGCAGCTTTCTGGCCGCCCGCAAGATAGACCGCATCGAAGAGGTCCAGTTGATCCGCCTGTATGGCGCCCTGGAGCTGCTGATCGGCATCTATGCGCTGTGCGTTCCCATTTTGCTGATGGTGTTCAGGGGCGTGGTCGCGATGGTGTACAATGCCTTTTTCTCGCAAAGCGTGGCCTACAATATCTTTATTTTCGGCGGCGCCCTGCTGCTGCTCATCTTGCCCGCTGTCTGCATGGGCGCTACGTTGCCGATTCTTTGCCGGTTTTATGTGGGCCGGTTGTCCCATCTGGGGACCCACGCGGGGCGCTTGTATGGTCTGAATACCCTGGGTGCTGCCGTGGGATCGGTGCTGTGCGGTTTTTGGCTGATCGAATGGCTGGGTGTTTGGGGCACTATGCTATCAGCCGTTGGTATCAATGTCGCCATCGGCCTGGTTTGCCTGCGCCTCGCCCCCCCGCCGGGCGCGCCACGCCGCCAAAAAGCTGTGCCGACTTCCCAGACGCACGATGGCCCTGTCGCCCAACCGCCCGACACCCGGGGCATCGCCACGGCCGCTTTGCTGATATTTCTGATCTCCGGTTTCTGTGCAATGGCCTACGAAGTATTCTGGACCAAACTGCTGGGGCTGATCGTCGGCCCGACAACCTATTCGTTCACCATTGTGCTGGTCAGTTTTATCATCGGGCTTGCGCTGGGCAACCTGATTTTTGGTCGCCTGACCGACCGCTCACGCGACCCGCTCGGGCTGCTGATTGCCACGCAGATCGCGGCCGCGCTGCTGGCTTTGGCAGTCAGCCAGGTATTGGGCAACAGCCAACTTTTTTTCGCAAAAGTGATCTTCACTTTCCGGAACAATTTCGCCCTGCTCGCCATCATCAAGGGGGCCGCCGTATTTTGCTTCCTGATGCCGCCGACTTTCTTTCTCGGGGCGACTTTTCCACTGGTGGCCAAAATCTACACCCCCTCTCTGGCAAGCGTGGGCCGTGCGATCGGCAGGGCCTATGCCGTCAATACCCTGGGCGCCGTGCTGGGCTCATTTTGCGCGGGTTTCGTGCTCATCCCCCTGGTCGGCAAGGAGAATGGGTTGCGGTTGGTTATCGCGCTGCAAATCGCGACCGCGCTGGTCGTTGCCGGGGTGGTCTTTACGCGCCAAAGAGCAGGCTTCCTCCGTTGGGCAGCATTGACCGGCGTGCTGGCTGCGGGCGCCCTTTTGTGCAGCGTCTATCCTGCCTGGAACCGACATCTTTTGGCGACCGGCAAGTACCATCGTTTTGAAGAAACGCCTTTTGTTGAGGACACCCTGCGGCATACCGGCTGGGCAGCGGCTCTTTTTCAAGGTGCTCCCATACTTGCGGCTACCGAACGGGGCAAACTGATCTATTATGGCGACGGCATCGGCGGATTCACGACCGTCCTGGAATACCCCGGGCCGTTCGGCGAACCCGAAATCTCCATGGCCAACAGCGGCAAAATGGATGCCTCCACGCGCGGGGATATGAAAACGCAGACGCTGCTGGCCCAATTTCCCATGCTGTTTGCCAAAGCGCCCAAGAATGTCATGGTGCTCGGGTTGGCCAGCGGGGTCACTGCCGGCGAAGTACTGCACTATCCGATCGACCAGCTGGATGTGGTGGACATTAACGATCGCGTCATTGAAGCGGCACAGCTCTTTTCTGCCTGGAACAACAACGTGCTCGCGCACCCCAAGACCCGTTTGATCCTTCAAGATGGCATGGCGCACCTGGCGTTAACCGACACACGCTATGATGTGATTATCTCCGAGCCCTCTAATCCCTGGATGGCCGGAATGGCAGCCCTGTTCACCCGTGATTTTTTCGAAACAGCTTCCGGGGCGCTTAGCGCGCAAGGCATCTACGTGCAGTGGTTCCACTGTTATCAGATGAATTGGGATACCTTTGCCCTGATCGGGCGCAGTTTTGCGGAAGTATTTCCGCACAGCATGCTGGTATCGGCCGAACCGGGCGGCTGGGGCAAAGATTATCTTTTCGTCGGCTTTAAAGACAAAGCGGGATTGAACTGGGACACTGCCCGCGCCAACCTGCCATTCGCACGTCAGTCATCCAATATCGATCTGGCCTACCCCGAATTGTTTTACCCATTGATCATTTCCGAAAATCTGCGCGCGCTTTTCGGTCCGGGGCCCATCAACACAGAAGATCGCCCCTTGCTGGAATACGCGGCGCCCAAGCTGATGTATCAGGGCGCAGCGGCGCAGCAGATTTTGGTCGGCCGATTGGCCGAGCGCAGCCGGATCAGCGCTGCATTGCAGGAAGGGACCCGGCAGATCCGTCAATCGGTGGATGCCCAGATCGATTTTGCCGCTTATGCGCTTTCGGTCCACGCGCCATTTATGAACATGGTCGATCTGTCCACGGCCCCGCCAGCACAGAAGAAAAGATACACGGCCCTGCTGGAAGGATATTGCCGGGCCAATCCGATCGACTTCGAACTGATTCAGGACCCGGCACTGGTCCGGCACCTGCGCGATATCCAGATTGCCGCCATAGCGTCAAAAATGCCCACGATGCAATCCAATGTTTCGGCGCACCTTTACCTGGCGCAACTATACGCTGACAACGGGCGCTCGCAAGATGCCATTGACAGCTACCAGCATGCTCTGCGCCTGACACCGGAAGATGCCGTCACCCACAACAACCTGGGATTCGAGCTTTCCCGGATAGGCAATATGGCTGCCGCCCTGCAGCATTACAAGGCGGCGCTTAGAATCAATCCAAACTTTGTGTTAGCCCTGGGAAACATGGCTTTTTCAAACTTACAGATGAACCGGCCCGACGAAGCCTTGCACTATTTCCAAGAGACATTGCGGGTGCAGCCCGGGATTGCCGAAGCGCACTACAATATCGGCCACATCTGCTACCAGAAGGGGTTGTTCGCGGAGGCCGTTTCTCATCTCAGGCAAGCCGTCCGCATCGAGCACGATATGGTTGAAGCGTTGAACACCCTGGCCTGGATTCTGGCGACCAGCCAGGATCGCACTACGCGAGACCCTAAAGGCGCGATCGCATACGCGCAAAGAGCCTGCACACTGACCGGAGAGAAGGAGCCCGAGTTGCTGGCCACGCTGGCTGTGGCCTATGCCGCGGCCGATCACTCGGAGGCGTCGCAGCGGACGGCAGAATTGGCGCTAAAAATTGCAAGGGACAATGGGCGTGAGGATGTCGTGCAATTGATCGAAAAACATATCCGCATGTTCTGATGGTTCCGGCGCTATCCGGCTGCGCGGCGCAACAGCCATTCGGCACCAAAACGGAAGTGGATCTGGCGCCAGAGCACCGCGACCAGGGAAAAGAAAATCAGGACCGTGGCGGTCGTCACGACCGTGGTCATGGCAGGCATACTTTTCCAGAAACCCAACACATGGGCCGACTCTCTGATCACCACGACATGCACGATCAAAAAAGTCAGCGAGGCCCGGCCGAGACAAATCATAAAGCCGGCAGGATTCATGGAAAACTTTTTTTCATAAGACCAGAACAAGGCGATGAAAAAGAGCGACAGGGAGATCAGCAGCAAGCTTATCGGTGTCAAAGCCGGGTAAAAGGTCGGTTGCAGTTTGAACACACGCACCCAGCCGTCATGACGGGCAAAACCGATGTCCAACGCGTTGAGCGCCACAAGCAGCGCCATGACGCCCAAAAGGAGTGCTGCCAGACGCACGATTTTACCCGGTCGGCCGCCAAGCAGCCAGCGCCCGGCCAACAGGCCGGCCATGAAAAAGGCTATCCAGGGGAAAATGGGAAAAAACCCTTCAACCAAGGCATGCCGCACGACGCCACCTGGTTTGATGGGGACGGCCATCGTATTATTGAACAGCCGCAAAGGCGTATCCAGATAGGTCTGCAAAGCGGCCGTGAGCGCTAACGTCGCCACCACCAGCAGCAATAACAGCGGGTCAGAGGCCCTGCGCAGCAGCGGCGCTACAATCAGCGCCGCGCCGATCATGTGCAGCACATACCATGACCCCATCGAAAACCAGTGGGGCGTGAGCGCGTTCATCAAATAGCCCAGTCCAATGACGATCCCCCCCCTGATTATGCTCAGGCGATCGCTGTTTGCGTGACGCTGGGCAAGCAAGATCACCCCGACTCCCGATAGCGTGACGAAAAGGGGTGCCGCCAGACCGCCCAGGGCACCGGTGACCTGAACGACCCAGTTTCCGCGCATTTCGGCAGTGACCCAAAAAGCGACATGCTGTGCTATCATCAGCAACACTGCAAGACCGCGCAAAGCATCAATGCTGCAAAAACGGGGTTGCATCCGATGCCGTTTGTCAAATCGAGGCCCCAATAGTCACATCCTCAAGATGGGCATGCCGATGCACCCGATATCGATGATGAAATGACAAATGACCGCCGGCGTGATGCTTTTGCTGCGCTGTGCAACCAGTCCGAGAATAAACCCGTAAAGCAGTGAAAAAAGCCCCAGCACCGCTCCTGCGACCATAAAGTGAATAAGAGAATAAAGCACACTTTGCAACAGGTTGGCCACCCAGGCGGGATACTCCGCGTGAACGGCCAGGCGCATGACGGTCAGCCGATACATGATTTCCTCGGCAAATGCATTCATGACACTCAAAATGATCACCGGCGGCCAAAAAGAAATCCCGCGCAACAATGGCTGCTTGAATACCAGCAACTCCAGAGTATAGTATACGCTCATGGCCAGAGCGACCAGAAAGAGCAACGAAAAGGGATGCCACCTAAACCAGGGCCATATAGGTATATTGGCAGCCTTGAGCCAGAAAAGAGACAGCACGGGCACCAGCATTACCGGCAGGTAATAAAAAATACGGCCGTAGGCCTCACCCAATGAGAGAACCGGTTGAAAAGGCCACTGCCAGACCTTGACCTGACGCGTCAGATAAAAGATCAAAAAAATCAGCAACAAGTACGTAACCACAAGCCCGCCTAAGGAAAACAATGCTTTCAGACGCACTGGGTCCGATAGGGGCCGTAAGGCCCCGTTAAGCAAAACGGTGCGATCGCCAGTCTGCGAAGATGTTGTTTCTGCCGCCAGTGCCCGCATGGGCATCGATATCTCCGCCGCGGGCTCTCCGGAACAGGCGGCTCTCTTCACCGCACTTCTTCTATAGAAGATATAAATACACGCCATCAGAACGAGCGCAAAAAAGATATAAAAAATCATGGCAAACTGGGCCTGGGTGAGCCCGAGTGCAATTTTCCGTTCTCTTCTGAAAACTTCAAATGTGATTCGTATCGGGGCGTAAAGAATAAAGTAGGCGGCAAGCACGGCACCGGCATATCTTTCACGCGCCCGGGGTTCGGCATATATCTCATGATAAACACGCCTTAAAAAAAAGAAGACGCAAATATTGGCCAAAATGGCGTAAAAGGGCACCGGATTCTGAAAACTCATCTTCAGGCCGTACAGATTAATTGAAATATAATTGCCCCAGCAACAGCCGATGATCAGGCACGCCACCCTTCCCAAGGCATGCGCCAAAGGGATATAAAGATATATCGTGTCGAATACTTCGAAAAATTTCAACCGCAATAAATAGCAGAAAACAGCGCCGAAAAGCAGCGGCAGAATCAGACTGGCGTGAAAGGTGTGAGAAGTGCCATGCAGCATGCTTTCCCAGAGAAGCGGAAAACTCCAATCCTGAATCGGACGATAGAACATGCTGGCCGCGCGCGAACCCAGGTAGCCTGCCGGAAAGGACATAACGATGCAAAGCGCCGTAAACCATGCGACCCGCTTTTTGGGATATCCCAACACAAGCAGCTTTTTGCCCACCAAAACCAAAAAGCCAACGATCGCTCCGATGATGGTGCCATAGTAGATGACTTCACCGATGGTTCTTAGCAGGGGATATTGGGCTCCCCATCCCAAGGAATTGATCATAAAAACACCTGGCTGAACGATCACGAAAAAAGGTGGCAGGCGGTGGGTTCAGGCTTTGATCGTTTGGTTGATACAGGACGGATGACGATGGTATTCAAGTGATAAAAACCGGCGGTTTCATTGATTGCACCTGATCCGCATCACGTCGGCATCTATAATGCCGATGTACTGCCACCAACCCCTGAGCCCCCTGTTTGAAACCGCCGGCTTTTTTTAACTCTGTCCCCCTGATGCGCCAAACACGATATCGAAACTCCTCTCATTGCTAAATGTACAATCCAGCGGACTCGTTGATGTAACCGTCGAAGCCTACGGTTACGGAACCATACCAAGATCGCCCTTACTATACAATTAGGAAAAACCCTAAAAACCAAGGGCAAAAACCTAATATGGGTATCCAGATCGCTCAAGTGATTAGGGCGGAGTGTTAAGTGTAAAGGGAGGCATTCTGTCGATGTGATATACTCACCTTTCCATGTTGCACACTTTGACGTGCATGCGTTTGATAAAGGTTCCACTCTCGCGGGCCGGAAGAGGTGATCCGGGTGGGTGGTGCGCGCCACGTCAACCATGAGATTTAGCCAGGTAGGGTGGGCATCGCCCACCATTGTCTTATGTCGATCGCCTCTGTGATTGGCCCGTATTCAACGCTTCAGCGCTATGTTCGATCCGGTGTCTATCCAATCGCTTGGGCGGGATCAGTGTCAGAAACCGATGATGTTATTTTGCGGGGAATAGTGGTGGTGGGCAATGCCCACCCTACTTTCTCAAGTGATGGGCAGAGTGTTAAGTGTAAGTTTAAAGTGTAAGGGGAGGCATTCTGTCGATTTGATATGCTCACCTTTCCATGTTGCACACTTTGACGTGCATCGTTTGATAAAGGTTCCACTCTCGCGGGCCGGAGGAGGTGATCCGGGTGGGTGGTGCGCGCCACGTCAGCCATGAGATTTAGTGAGGCATAAGCCAGGTAGGGTGGGCATCGCCCACCATTGTCTTATGTTGATCGTCTCTGTGATTGGCCGTATTCAAAGTTTCAGCGCTATGTTCGATCCGGTGTCTATCCAATCGCTTGGGCGGGTTCAGTGTCAGAAACCGATGATGTGGTTTACGGGGAATATTGGTGGGCGATGCCCACCCTACTTTCTTCATCGAATGGATGCGCGGACGACCCCCCGGATCACCGGGGTTTTCCTATGTCACCTACGCCCGATCTCACTTGACGGAAGTGGATAACCAAATAATTCATGACCAGATAATTCATATACAGTTATCCACTTCACTCAAGTAAAATGGACGCCTGAAATTGGTTTCAAAGAAAAACTGTTGACAATAATGGTTTCTCAATGAAATTGTTGTGCACACTTTCGAAGTAAAAGCAATTCCCACCACTCCGACAAACCAGTAAAACGCGGACGAAGCATGAAAAAAACAAATACAATTATTGGGACAGCAGCTATTATCATCGCTTGCTGCATGGCGCTTCTGGTTGCAGGCAGGGATATTTCCCCGCCCGAGATATCTGACCTGAGCCCGAAAATATCCCCCGCGCCCGAGGAACAAAACGCCTATACCCATTTGATTGCCGCAGCGAATGCGCTGGTCTTGCCTGACGATCCTTCTGTAATATCAGCGAATATCAATGATAAACAAATCGATAACAATGACATATCGGCCATTATCGCCAACAATCAGCCGGCGTTTTTTTTGATAGACAGGGCCTTGAAGTTCGACCGATGCCAGGCGCCCGAACTCGGAAACTCAGCGGATATGGACAGCTTCTACCAGATCGGTTTGCTGCTGGCCGCCCGCGCCGGCCATTACCGCCGGACCGATCAACTCGATCGAAGCACAAGTGCTTGCACTTCCCTGTTGCGCATGGGCGACATGATCCATTCGGATGCCCGGAACCTATCCGCATATGGCGTCGGCATCACTCTTTTGCAGACCGGACTGGAACAGGCAAGCTTTTTAGCCGGTTGCAAAACGGCATCCTCGAGTGACCTGAAACTGCTGACAAATGCCCTGGCAGCATTAAGGCCGCTGGACCAGGGACTGACCCGGGCCGTCCAGTTCCAATTCCAAACCGTCGCAGATGCAATCGAAAAGTTCAAATCGAGAGGCTTGAGCCTGGAAAAAACTATCAGCGACAGCGATGGGATCCCCTTCATTCTACGCAAGACCACCTGGTTTCCGGGATATTTTTTCAAGGAAAATGAAACCAAACAGACGCTGGCGAAACTTTACCGAGATACGATACACAACATACCCTTGGTGTATGCCGATATGAACCTTTATAATCCGGAAGAATACCTCGGCCTTACGGGAAGTAAAACCAGTTTTGTGCTCCGGCCCAACTTTGTAGGCAGAATTTTTTATGCCTTCACAACACCCGAGCTCAATACTTTTTTAGAGGGTAAATGCCAGATGGAGGGCACTGTCCGCGCGACACAATTGGTCGTGGCGATCAAAGCATTTCAAAAAACGACCGGCGTCTTGCCTGATCGCCTGGCTTCACTCTGCCCCGCTTACCTGAAAACCGTACCTTTGGACCCTTTTGACGGTCTGCCCTTCAGATACTCCCGGGCCAAAGAGATCATCTATTCTGTCGGCAAGGATTTGCTGGATTCAGGCGGTTCCAAAGAAATTCCACCCGGTGAAATCTATGGCAGGGATTACCCTCAAACCTGGATTGCAGAAGATGCTGTTTTTGAAATTGAATAATAGATTCAACAAACTCGCTGACGCTCAAACAGTGCGGCCCAAAACACCCTACGCACACCTAAAGTCTCACTAAAGCTCATGGCTGACTGTGGCGCGGACAACACGCCCGGATCACCTCACTACATGCCAATCCCGAACCGCCTTCAAGCAGCGGTTCGGGATCCATTTGTGTAATCGACCTATGATGTCGATCGAAGGCTCTCAAATGTCTTGTTCAAGCAATGATCAGGCCAGGCATGCTGCTGTTACCGTTCCCAAATGTGGAGTGTGGTACGGGAAGTATCAGCAATGTAAGACTGCTGTGAAGGATCGCCATCGAGATAGTATTTCATCCAGGCGATAACATCTCTTGCAAGCCTGTCCTGGTTTGTACCTCCGCTGGCCCAAGCCATGTGATCCGTCATGGAATACCGGATATAGGCCTTGGGAATATTCGGCAGCGCATCATATTCGCCTTTGGTCATGGAACCGGTGGCAAGCGTATCCGTTGCACCGGCCTGGATAAAAGTCGGGGAGGCGATGGAGCGAAGCGTCCAAGAGGTGAATTCTTCCTGCCAGGGCGCCATGCCGATGGTCGATTTCAGCTCGCCCTGCAACTGACTGGAGGCCCACAACGAACCGCCGCCGCCCTTAGAGTGTCCGCAGGTCTGGAGTTTGTTGGTATCGATTTTTCCCCTCAGAGTGCTATGGGTGCTGTTGAGGTCCTTAAGTCTGGCGACACACGATTTGTGTGCATCGCGCCATCCGCTGACCATGCCGTATGGGTTGCTCGGTGTGGCGGCCAGGACAACGTATCCGGCAGCGGCCACCTCCTCGGCCAACCATTCGACCTGCGAGTAAGTGCCCAGGTACCCACTGGTCAAGGTGGTCGCCCCAACTGGCTCGGTATTATTGGCTATATTGCACGGGTAGTAAAGACGTGCGCCAGCAGTGTCCCTGACAGTGACGGCTTCAGAGCATATTCCCCCGCCGGGATCGCAGCCATAACCGGCTAATGCCACCATGTATACAACCAGCAGTGCAATTCCATGATGCTTCCAGGATTTTCTTTTTTTCATGTTCTTCCCTCCAATTGCGCTAATGCTTCGATTGATTTGGACGATTCTCACCACCTGTTCGTTCTTCAATTTTTTCTTTTTAAATTGGCCGTTACCACCTCCTTTCAAATGTGCGCCACATCCATCTGTATAACTTTCCCAAAACGGCTTATTAATTATAAGTATTTGATAATATTTATTTTTTTACAAACTTGGTATCGGCGCAGCTCACCCCGGGAGTGTTCACCCAAAAAGATAAAAAAGTAGAAAATCAATCCAAGATAGTTAGTCGCACTTTTGGAAACAGATTAGAGCTTTGGAAACAAATAGGAGAGTGGGGCTTTTCAAAACTTTTGCCACATTTTTTAATATGACACAGGATGATCGTCAAGAGGGAAACCGCTTGAAATGACCTTCGAAAAACCTCGAAATGGCTTCAAAAACTTCTACCATGTTCAAGGACAAGGTGGGCAAGGACAACAACACGGCAGATCAAGTGGCGAGAAAACGGCCGAAAGTAAAGGCAGCTAAAAACAATTGCCTTCGGAAGCTATTCAGGCGTTGACGACGATGGTGGGCTGTTCTTTGGATTGGCTTGGTTACCCAGAGATTCACTGGATGTCAGCAGCATTCGGATCAATGAGCAGGCTTTGTCTATGGCGGGCGAGCGTCCGCTGATGACGTCGCTGTAAAGAATGGCCTGATTGGCCAGAATGAATATTTCAGCCAGCTTTTCGGCCGGCGAGAGCAGACGAATATGACCGAGGGCTTCCTGCTCGCGCAGATGGGCGGCTGCGGTCTTGACGATGCGCTTGCTGACCCCGCTGGACAGGTTCGTGAGAATGCGCAGGGAGTAGTTGGGATCCTCCTTGATAAAGTGCTCCAGCGGCGGCGACGAGAGGATCTGCGTCATGAAATGGCGGTGCACACCGACGATATGGTCGATGCCCTGGCCGGGTGTCGCATGGATCGCCTTTTCGAAAGCCGGCCTGAGCAGTGACCAGAATATTTCATCCAGCAACAGCTCCTTGGACCCTACCCAGCGATAAATGGTACCGCGACTGACACCAAGTTCGTTGGCCAGTTCACCGATGCTGATGTGCTTTTTTTCCATCCACCACTTGCGTGCCACCTTGAATGCCTGGAGCGGGGTTGCCTGGGGCCGCGAACGATCGACAAGCGCCATGGCGAGCGGGGTATTTTTTTCGGTAGTGGTTTTCAAAGCCGGAATATACCGTCCATTTTGTTTTTTTAATCTCATTTTAAGTCCGAAGTATCTCAATAAGACCGTCATGTGTCAATGATCAAGTCAGATAACTGGGGGTTCAAAATCTGGTGCCTGTTCATCGCCTTTGGATTTTCACTTGAGTATGATGGGCTGCGGATATACAACAATCATCATATGGGAATCCATCTGTGTGGTACGAAAGGAGCCGTGATGTCGTATCTGATTCAAGGAGGCAAAGGCGAACGACGCCTGTTCATGGGCAACGAGGCCATTGCCCGGGGTGCGCTGGAGGCCGGTATTTCGGTGGCTGCGGGTTACCCCGGGACACCTTCGTCCGAAATCATCGAAAACCTGGCCAAGGCATCCAAAGCGCGCAATGTGTACGTGGAATGGTCGGTCAACGAAAAGGTGGCTCTGGAAGTGGCCGCCGCCGCATCTTTTGCCGGGCAGCGGGCCCTGTGCGTGATGAAGCAAAATGGGGTCAACGTCGCCTCCGACTTTCTGCTGCACCTGGCCGGATCCGGCACGCGCGGCGGCTTGGTGCTGGTGCCCTGTGACGATCCGGGCGCGCTGTCCAGCGTGAACGAAGGTGAATCGCGCCATTTTGCCCGCATGATCGAAATCCCGCTGCTGGAGCCAGGCAATTTCCAGGAAGCCAAGGAGATGATCCAGTACGCCTTCACCCTTTCCGAGGAGCTGCGGACCCTGGTCATGGTACGCAGTGTCACCCGCCTGTCGCATGCCAGCGGCGTGGTCACGCTCGGAGATCTGCCAGACCTGCAAGCACAAACGCGCGCTTTTTTCAAACACGACGGTTTTATCCTGGATCCCATGGAAGGTGCGGTCATCAGTGGGCCGGTGGAATACAAACATGCCCTGCAGCAGGAAAGAATCAAAAAAGCCGCCGAGCTGTTCGAGGAAAGTCCTTTCAATACCTACACCGGCCCGCCCGATCCCGAGCTGCTGGTGATCACGAGCAGCGCCTGCAACCTGTACAGTTTGGAAGCGGTGCGCCTTCTGGACGCCGAACGGCGCGTGGGCGTGCTCAAAATGGGCACCACCTGGCCGCTGCCGGCGCGTCTTGTCGAGCGGCACCTGCGCATGGCCGACAAGATTCTGATCGTCGAGGAGGTTCTGCCCTTCCTCGAAGAGAGTGTAAAAATCCTGGCCGCCGAGCGGGCCGGCGCCATCGGCCCCAAAACCTTTTTCGGCAAACGCGAGGGGACTCTTCCGGCCACTGGCGAGATGAACCCCGATCGCGTGGTTGAGGGCATGGCCAAAGCGCTGGACGTTTCCTATACCGCCATGCCGCCTGCGTATGCCCAAAAGGCACTCGAAGCGGCTGCGTCCGGCGCGCCCGAACGCGACCTGACCTTCTGCCCGGGCTGCCCGCACCGGGCCTCGTTCTGGACCATACACAATGTGCTCAAACTCGATCATCGCCAGGGGTTTGTCTGCGGCGACATCGGGTGCTACTCGCTGGCCATGCGCCCGACCGGTTTTAACACCCTCAGCACGCTGCATTCCATGGGATCGGGCACCGGCGTGGCCAGCGGCTTCGGCATGCTGACCCGATTCGGCATGGATCAGCCCGTCCTGGCGGTCAGCGGTGATTCGACCTTTTTTCACGCGGTACTGCCGGCCCTGGCCAATGCAATCCACCATCGCTCGAATATCACCTTGATCGTGCTAGACAACAGCGGCACCGCCATGACCGGCTTCCAGCCCCATCCGGGGTTGTCGGTGGACGCGGCCGGAGAACCGGTGCAAGCCCTGGACATCCCGCGTATCTGCAAAGCCATGGGCGCCAACGTGCGTGAGTGCGACCCTTTCGATCTGCCAGGAACCCAGGCCGTGTTGCTTGAACTCATCGAAGCGCGCAATGGGGTCAATGTTCTGATCTTAAAGCAGCTCTGCGCACTCAGCCCGCAAAAAAAGGGCAAAAAGATGTTCCACATGCGGATCGACGAGAACGCCTGCCGCGGCGACGCGTGCGGCTGCAACCGTTTGTGCACCCGCGTTTTCAAATGCCCCGGCTTGATCTGGGACCCCGAAAAAGGCGTGTCGCGGATTGACGATGTGATTTGCGCAGGATGCGGCGTATGCGCATCGCTCTGCCCGGCAGGGGCCATCCGCAAAGAGGAGGTGGTGTAGCCATGCAAACTGAGAAGAAACTTGCGGCCGACCCGTACAACATGATCATCACCGGTGTGGGTGGCCAGGGCAACGTGCTGGCCTCGCGCCTATTAGGCAACATGCTGATGGAACAGGGTTTTCAGATCACGATCGGCGAGACGTTCGGCGCTTCGCAGCGCGGCGGTTCGGTCATGAGCCATCTGCGCGCGTCCGGCCGGACCGATGTGTCGCCCCAGATCCCCAGGGGCACCGCCCACCTGATCGTCTCCCTGGAACCCACCGAAGCCTTGCGCGTGCTCAAAGATTACGGCAACGACAAAGTGTTCGTGCTCTGCAACATGCGCCCGATTCACGCGATCGCGGTGATCAGCGGTGAGGTCCAGTACCCGGAAACCGCGCAACTGCAACAGTCGATCGGTGCTCTTTCGTGCAAAGCCTGGTTCGTCAACGCCACCGAAGCCGCCATGGCCATGGGCAACCCTATTTTCAGCAACGTCATGCTGGTCGGCGCGCTCACCGCCACCAACCTGCTGCCGCTGACACGCGAAAACTTTACCAAAGTGATCGCCCGCATGGTGCCCGGCGACAAAGTTGACTTGAATCTGCAAGCTTTCGACACAGGACACGATTTGATTTATTGATAACGATCGAATCAAAATAACACATTATGGTTATGCAGTTCGCTTCAGTAAGACAGAGGTATGGGGTGTCATAAGACAGGTTACGTTGACATATTAGAACCTTTAACAAAAGCATGCGCGTAAAATCGTGCAACATGGGGAGGCGAGCATATCAAATCGACAGAATGCCTCCCTTTGCAAAACTTTACACTTTACACTTCGCCAATTGTCACTTGAGCGAACTGCATAAACAGATAAAACATTAACGAATTAAAAAAATGTTTGTCTCGCTCTTCATTCCCTGCACAGTCGACCTTGTGCTGCCGCGCATCGGCGAGAGCACCGTGGCGCTTATCGAACACCTTGGCTGTCAGCCGGTTTACCATCAGGCGCAAACCTGCTGCGGGCTGATGTCGTTCAACAACGGTTTTCTTCGCGAAGCCAGGCGTATGGCCAAACATTTCATCAGCGTGTTTGAAAAAGATGAGGTCATCGTCAGTCCATCCGGTTCGTGCGTCAACATGGTCAAAAACCGGTATCCCGGCCTGTTCGAGAATGACCCCGACTGGCAGGCACGCGCGCTTTCCCTGGCGCCCCGCGTCTTCGAATTGAGCCAGTTCATTGTGGATCGCCTGGGCGTTACCGACCTGGGCGCGGCCAACGACACGACCGTCGCCTATCACGCCTCGTGCAGCACCTTGAACGCTCTGGGCATAGCGGACCAGCCCAAAGCCCTGATCCGGGCCGTGCACGGCGCGACCTGGACCGAGCTCAAGGAGGCCGACGTGTGCTGCGGGTTCGGCGGTACGTTTGCCAACACGTTTCCGGAAATCTCCACGGCCCTGGTCGCACAGAAAGCCCGCTGCTTTCTGGAAAGCGGGGCGGACCTGCTGGTCATGTGCGACCCGGGGTGCCTGCTGAACATTCAAGGCTACCTGAACCGCCACCATCCGGACCGGCGCGCAGCTCATCTGGCCGATTTTCTGGCTGACAGCCTCCCGCGGCAGAGGCGCACATGAAAGTCACCACGGAACGTTTCAAAACGATAGCCCTCGAAGAACTGGCCAATGCCCGCACCCAAAAGTTTCTGCAGATTCTGCCCAAGACCCTTTCGGCGCGACGGCAGGCCGCATATGCCAGCTTCCCCGATCCGCAGGCCGCGCATCGGTATGGTGCCGCCATTCGCGCCGATGCCGTCGCCCGGCTGCCGGAACTTCTGGAACGCTTCGAAAAAAATGCCCTGGACAACGGCGCCAAGGTTTTCTGGGCCTCGGACGCGCAGGCGGCCAACGATTATATCGTAAACCTGGCGCACGCCCAGGGTGTGCGCTATGTCACCAAGGGCAAGTCCATGATCACCGAGGAACTGGGGCTCAATGACCAGCTGCGCGACAGCGGCATCATCCCCTGGGAAACCGATCTGGGTGAATTCATCGCGCAACTGCTGGACAGGCCCCCCTTTCACATCGTGGGGCCGGCCATCAATATTCCGGTCGAGCAAATTTGCGACATCTTCATGCAAAAAGGTGTGCTCGACGCCCCCACCCTCGACCCGGTCGCCCTGGGCCTGGCAGCGCGCCTCTTTCTGCGCGACAAATTCCGCGACCTGCACATGGGGATCACCGGGGTCAACATCGCCGTGGCCGACACCGGCACCGTGATCAACGTGGAAAACGAGGGCAACATCCGCTTTAATAAATCCAGCGCCCGGACACTGGTATGCGTAATGAGCCTGGAAAAAGTCGTGCCCACCATGGCTGACGCCCTGCACATGCTGCGCGTGCTGTGCCGCAGTGCCACGGGCCAGTCCGCCGGGGCTTATATCTCGATGGACAGCGGACCCAAAAAAAGCGCTGAAATCGATGGGCCGGAAGAACTGCACATCATTGTGCTGGACAACGGCCGTTCGGCCCTCTATGCAGACCCGCAGACCCGCGAAGCCCTGCGTTGCATCCGCTGCGGCGCCTGCCTGAACGCTTGTCCGGTGTACGGCAAAGTGGGCGGCTATCCTTATGGCTGGGCTTATTCCGGCCCCATGGGACAGATCCTGACCCCTGCCCTGCGCGGCCTGGCGGACAGCAGCGACCTGATTCGCGCCTGCACCTTGTGCCATCGATGCAAAACCATTTGCCCGGCCGGCATCGATCATCCCGAACTGCTGCTCTATTACCGCGCCAAAGACGTGCAGGCCGACCCCCTGCTCAAGGGCCATGGCGCGGGATCCGCCGAACAGCTCGCGCATCGTGTTTTTGCGCTGATCGCCGGCCATGTGCTCTACTGGAGACTGTTAACCAAGGGGGTGCGCATGATAACGGATCGGTTTGCGGATGGACCGGTCATTCACAAAATTGCCCGCCTGGCCCCCGGCTGGTTTCACAGCCGCGACCTGCCTGCGCTGGCGCGGAAAAGTTTCCATGAACGCTGGCGGGAAAAGGAGCATGTTACCGATGGCGGGGCACATGCAAAGAAGGGGAGCACGCTGGACTGATGCCTGATACTCGCCAATCGATTTTGAACCGCCTCAAAGCGGCGCCTTCCTGTCCGGTGGCACAGCGCCCCCAGATGCCGCCGTTCCGCGAACGGTCCATGGATGCCGCCCAACTGATCGAAACATTCGTGGCACGGGTGGCGGCCCAGGGCGGTGTGACCGAATGCATTTCCCAATCAGCGCTGTTTGAGAGCATGGCCGCGTTGCTGGCCCAAGAGGGCGTTACCCGTCTCATGCTCACGCCCGATTCCCTGCTGGAACCCCGGCAATGGATTGCATGGGGGCAGACCAATGGGATCGAGGTCATGACGCCGTCCGATTTTCCCGACCGCACCGAATACACCCAGGCGGTTTTCGATCGCGTCCAGGCAGGCCTCACCGGCGTGGATTTCGCGGTAGCCGAATCCGGCACCCTGGTCCTGGCGCACGATGCCTCCCAGGCGCGGTTGGTCTCTCTGGCACCGTTACTGCACATTGCCGTGGTTCCTGCCACACGCATCGTGCCGGTCTATGAATCGGCCATCGAAAAATTATACACCCTTACCCGGCGCCCCTCCCAGGTGACTTTCATCACCGGCCCCAGCATGACCGCCGATATCCAAGCGACCCCATTCAAAGGCATGCACGGCCCGCGCAAACTAGTGGTGTTTCTGTTAGATGCGTGCGCGGGTCACCAGCCTTCCTAACCATGTCCGAAAACGTCTTGCCAGGCCCTTGCAGATATCACATTATAGACACACTACTTTCAGTAAAGCGTTTGCGACCATTAACGATCGACAAATGAACGAAACCAAAGCCATGCTCGACCCCCAAATATGCGAAAAAGCACGCCTATCGCGCGACCCGCGTTTCGATGGGCTCTTCTTTACCGGCGTGCTCAGCACCGGCATTTTCTGTCGTCCGGTCTGTCCGGCACCGCAGCCCAAAGCGGCCAATGTAGTCTATTTTGCTTCCGCGGCCGCGGCGGCTGAGGCCGGGCTGAAGCCCTGCCTGCGCTGCCGGCCGGAAACCGCTCCGGGCACACCGGCCTGGAACGGAACTTCGGCCACGACCGCACGGGCCATGCATTTAATTCGGCAAGGCGTACTGAACGATGGCAGCGTCGATTCTTTGGCGGCGCGCCTCGGCATGGGCAGCCGTCAGTTGCGGCGCCTGTTCAGGCAGCACATCGGCGCAACGCCGACTGCCATGGCCAACGTCCAGCGGGTTCTATTTGCCAAAAAGCTGCTCGCCGAAACCGATTTGCCCGTGACCCAGATTGCTTTCGCAAGTGGGTTCGGCAGCCTGCGCCGATTCAATGCGGCTTTCCGCAAAACATACCGGGAATCGCCGTCCGCATTTCGCCACAAAGGGCCACACCCCCAAAACGCCGGGCATTTCAAATGCGCGCTTACCCTGGCCTACCGCCCGCCTCTTCATTGGGAACGCATGCTGGCCTTTTACCGCGACCGCGCCATCCCCGGCGTGGAGAGCGTTGGGGCCAATGCGTATCACCGCATCATTCGCATCGATGACGGTGTCGGTATCATTCACGTCCAACCGGCCGCCAAAGGCCACGCGGTGCGGTTGGAAGCCACATTGCCCGACAGTCGCGGGTTGATGCGCCTGGTTGAGCAGGTACGGCGCATGTTCGATCTGGATGCCAACATGCAGGCCATTGTGCGCACTCTGGCGGCAGACGGTATTCTAGCGCCGATCGTCGCGCGGCTGGAGGGCATGCGCCTGCCCGGCGCCTGGGATGTTTTCGAAACCGCCATGCGCGCCGTGGTGGGCCAGCAAATTTCCGTCAAGGCCGCCCAGACCATTCTCGGCCGCATCGTGCAACGGACGGCTGGGACGTACCATTTTGATAATGCCGTTGGCCTGACCCACTGTTTTCCTACTGCCGCCACGCTCGCGCAGGCCGATTTGACGGGATTGGGAATGAGCGTCCAACGCACGCGCACCCTCCAGGCCCTGGCCCGCACGATAGCGACGGAACCTGGTTTTCTGGAAGTCCGCAGCACCTTGGACGATTTCGTTCGACGCGCCACCGCGCTGCCCGGCATCGGCCCGTGGACAGCCCAATACATTGCCTTGCGCGGACTGGGCGAACCGGATGCCTTTCCCGCCGGCGATCTGGGCTTGGCCCAGGCGCTCAGCGAGAACGGCATTCGCCCCAAGGCCCATCAGGTTCTGGCAAGAGCCGAAGCGTGGCGGCCCTGGCGGGCCTATGCCGCCATTTACCTGTGGAATCGATGACACGTCTCGGAAAGGAGTACGCTATGTTCTACGACTATTTTGAAACCGGCCTGATCGGCACGTTGACGCTGGTGGCGGACCACCAGGGATTACGGCATATCGCATTTGCAACCAGCCGCACCCCCCTGACGGTCCACCCCGATTGGCGGCGCGACGCTGCGATCTTCACTGAGGCCAAAACCCAACTCAGGGCATATTTCAAGGGCGAACGCAGATATTTCGATCTGCCGCTGGCGCCCGAAGGCACTGTTTTTCAAAAAGCGGTCTGGCAGGCGTTGTCCACTATTCCGTATGGCAGCGTTACCTCCTACAAATGGGTGGCCGAGCAGGTAGGCAATCCCCGGGCGGTACGGGCCGTCGGTGCCGCCAATGGCAAAAACCCCCTGCCGATCGTGGTTCCCTGCCATCGCGTGATCGGCAGCAACGGCACGCTGACCGGTTTCGGCGGCGGCCTGGGGGTCAAAGAGCGCTTGCTCGCCCTGGAAAAAGATGCCTGGCAATCGGCGCACACCCCCGCTGAGCGTTTCACGGATGTCGCATGGGCGCTTAAAAGTTAGGTTTATGTCAGAATAACCCCTGTTCGCGGCACATTGGCCAGGGCCGGACTGGCATCGGCCTTGTCGAAGCCCTCGACCATCTTGTCCACGCGCATCTGGTGCAGTTCGCGGAAATGGGGGTGGGTAAAAATAAAAAATTCGTCTTCCTTTAAGGCTTCCAGGACACGGTCGGCGGCCGCCTGGGTATCAATGCCGGTGACCACCAGCTCTTTGTTGTACGCGCGTGACGGCTTGGCCTTAACCTCATCTTCGAAGTGCACCGGCCCGCCGTAACGCGCCTGACGGTTGCGCATGCTGTCGTAAATGCGCGATTTGACGAACCCCGGGCACAGCACCGATACGGCAATGCCGTCTTTGGCGAGTTCGTTGCGCCAGCATTCGGAAAGGCTGATCACGGCGGCTTTGGTCGCGCAATAGGGGCCGGAAAAAGAGACGCCGTGAATCCCCGCAATCGAGGCCACATTCATGATGTGGCCGCCCTCGCCCTGGGATTTCATCAAGGGTGCGAACACCTGAACGCCATGCACCACCCCCATCAGGTTCACGTCAATCACCCAACGCCAATCCGCTTCGCTGATGTTTTTCTGCGAACCTGTAACCGCCACGCCGGCATTGTTCATCACAAAATGAACCTTGCCAAACTTTCGCACGGTCTCCTCGGCGGCTGCCGCCACATCCGCCTTGAGGGCCACGTCGCAGACAACCCCTTCCACCTTGAAGCCCTCGCCTTTCAGCGTCCGAACCGCCTTTTCCAGCATCCCGGTATCGATATCGGCCAGCATGACACGCATGCCCTGGCCGGCCAGCGTGCGGGCCACATAGAAGCCGATGCCTTCGGCGCCCCCGGTGATAAAGGCGGTTTTCCCCTTGAACTCTTTCATAGCGCACTCTCCTGGAATCTCAGTTCTTCATTCGTTAAACGTCGGGATGCCGCGAGGATGGCAGGTGCGGCGCAAGATTGGACTCAAACCCAGCGCACGCTGGATATCAGACTGCTTGCATGCATGTCAATTGGCGCAACTGACGGGAGAATGGTATCCGAACGCACCACTGGGAATGAATAAGTTGACATGCTCTCTTCAGTTTTGTAAGGGCGGAGGAACACACCAAGCAGGCAATCGACTCCACCATCGCGCAGGCGACGGGCAAACCTTTCCTCACCTGCTGCCGGACTTTGCAGGCTGCCCAATCCGCCACTCAATTCAAGGGCAAGAGTTGATTCGTCCCGGTGATCCGCACCCCTAACCGCAGGCATGCGTTCGGCCACCCGCCGAAGGAACAAACACGATGCACAGGCCAAACCCGGTTGGTTTCAAGATGCATACCCGCTTCGCCACACCGGCGGCGCTGCTGGCTTGTCTGCTGCTTCTGCTGTCCGCCTGCCAGGCATTCAGGACGCCGGATGCCCAGCATGGCCCGTTGGCCGTTCCGGCTGCTGAGTTCAACCTGCTATTCGAGCGCAGCGGTGACGGATGGACCGGCGGGGATGGCACCGTGTCGGTGCTCTTGCCGGATGGCCGCAGCGTGTGGCTCTTTGGCGATACCCTGTTGGGAACAGTCCGCGCCGACGATACGCGACCTGGCGACACCCCCTTTGTCCACAACAGCCTGGTCGTACAGAATGACCGGACCATGGAAACCCGCTTAGGCGCACATTCTCCGAACAATCCACCGGCCGCGGCGTTCGAAACGCCGGAGACCGGCCAATGGTACTGGCCCGGTGACGGAACCGTCGAGGGCGATCGGCTGCGCATCTTTCTGCATCGCTTTGAGCAAACCGCGCCCCGCCTGTGGGCCTGGCGCTGGATCGGCGCCGACATCGCAAGCCTCGCTTTGCCGAGCCTGGTGCCGACAGGCTTCACGACCGCGCCATCGGACAACGGCATCATGTACGGTGTCTGTCTCCTCGAATCCGAACACTTCACCTACATTTTCGGCATCGATGACGCACGCCACCCCAAGCAGGCCCATCTGGCACGCGCGCAGGCCGGCCACATCCAAGGGCCATGGACCTATTTCGCGAACGGTCGGTGGTCCGAAACGCCCGGCGCATCCCGGCCCATTCTGGCTGGCGTGTCCACGCAGTATTCCGTAATCCGGGTTGCGCAGGATTTCTATCTTTTCAGCATGGACGCACGGGTCCCTTTTTCCAGCGAACTCGTCGTTTATCGGGCGCAAAGTCCCCAAGGACCGTGGCAGGGCCCCTTAACCGTGTACAAAGTACCGGAAACCACGTCCGAGGTAATCGCCTACAACCCCTTTGTGCACTCTCAATTTACCAACGACGGATTGGTGCTGGTCTCATACAATCTCAACCATGCCACCGACCCCACCGCGCTCTACCGCGATGCGTCCATATACCGGCCGCGCTTTATCCGCGTCGATCTGTCAGCCGTGGCCCGGCATTTCGATGCCGAACGGCAATAGCTGCCCCGAGACCATTGCCTCGAACCATTTTACATAACTCGACTTTCGGGATTGGCACGTAGTGAGGTGATCCGGGCGGGTGGTCCGCGCCACAGTCAGCCATGAGATTTTCTGCGGGCGACCCCGGTCGCCCCTACAAACGGTGTACGTAGGGTGTTTGGGCCGCAATGTTTGAGCGGCAGCGAGTTTGCGGCCCGCCCCCTCACTTGAGCGAAATGGCGTGGGCGCGGACCACCCGCCGGATCACCGGCGTTTGGAACCCGAAAGTTGAATACTTAACCTTTGTGGTATCTGCGCGTCCTCTGTGATAATTATTTGTCTATGATCTCATTGATCCAATGTTTCCGAAAACGCGTTAACCCCTTGTGAATTTCTTCTTTTTCAAACTTTTTTCTCCGGCGCAGCCGGTTTAAGGATCACAGACATGCTGAAAACGAGAATTACCGAAATGTTCGGTGTCGCGCGTCCGATCGTTCAGGGCGGCTTGATGTGGATCGCCCGGGCGGAACTGACATCCGCTGTTGCCAATGCCGGTGGCATGGGATTCATGACGGCGCTGAGCTTTGCCGATCCGCAGGCCCTGCGCGCCGAAATCCGCAAATGCCGGCGCATGACCGACAACCCCTTTGGCATCAACCTGACTTTTCTACCGACCCTGCGGCCGCCTGATTATCCGGCCTATATTCAGGTATGCATCGAAGAAGGCATTCGCTTCATCGAAACGGCCGGACGCAACCCCGAGCCCTATCTGCCCCAACTCAAGTCCGCGGGGATTAAGGTGATCCACAAATGCACCTCGGTGCGCCACGCGCTCAAGGCGGAAAAGATCGGCTGCGACGCCGTGAGCATCGATGGCTTCGAAGCCGCCGGCCATCCGGGCGAAGACGATGTCACCTCGCTGATTCTCGTGCCGCTGACACGCGATGCCTTGCGCATTCCGATCGTGGCATCGGGCGGCTTTGCCGATGGCCGCGGGCTGGTGGCGGCACTCGGTTTGGGAGCCGACGGCATGAACATGGGCACACGCTTTGTGGCCACCCGGGAAGCCCCGGTGCATGACAACGTCAAGCGCGCCCTGGTCGACAACGACGAACGGGCCACGCGTCTGATCATGCGCACGCTGCGCAACACCGAACGGGTGCTGCACAACCCGACCGTGGATACCGTACTCGAAATCGAGCGGCGCGGCGACACCCGCATCGAAGATATCGCCCCGTACGTCTCCGGCCTGATCGGAAAGACCATGCTCGAACAGGGCGATACCCAAAAGGGCATCCTGTCGGCCGGCCAATGCATGGGGCTGATCCACGACATTCCCACCTGCAAGGAGCTGCTGGACGGTATCATGGCCCAGGCCGAGTCGATCATCAAAGAAAGGTTCGGCCAGGTACTGGGATAATTGATTGTTCGTTCACGCGTGCTGAGCCATCCTATTACATTTCTTAGATTATTTGCGATGCCGCGTTCCCACTCTTGTTGGTCACCAACGTTATGCGGCCTGCGGCATCACCGAAGAAGTCGCAACTGTCAGCCAATCCGCCGGCATCATGGCTGACACTGCACGCAGGTGCTCAAAAGCGCCGATGCGCTATCCGAACGGGCCGATCGTCTGCGGCAGATGGTCGGGCAGTTCAAAATCTGAAAATCTCAGACGCAGCGGTGCCGGTCAGCCCGCCGATGACGTTTGTGATCGGAGGTGGGTGCACGCTTTGTGGACAAAGGCGGCGATCCGATCAGACGCCGGCAGCATCCTGGCGAGGGTTTCAAGATAGTTGCGTTCCTGGACCAAGCGCGAGGTCGGTTCAAAATTGATGTCGAAAACCCAACTGATCTGCATGAGCCGCATTTCGGCGCTGCTGTTCAAGTGTTCGTAGCTGACCTTTTTGCCAGCCAGCAAATCATCGAGAAGGGAATCCGCAATGGTGTCCTGATTCGGTAACGTTCCGGGCACATCCGCGCGTCCGGAGACGACGCGGTAAATATCCAACTTGTCGGCATCCCGAATCAGCCTGGTATAGAACAAAACCGCTTCGCTTTCATCGGTTGGAAGCATCATTTTGTTGTGGTAGCGGATTGCTTTGCGGATAATGTCGCGCCGCGCCGGACTGAAATCTTCCAGAAGGCCGTTGGCCGCGATCGTACGTTCGCCCAAATCGCCATGATCGATCGAGGCGAAATCGTTGAACGTGCCGTAAGTTTTAAACTGTTCAAAACGCCCCACATCGTGCAGCAGACCGATGCTTTTGGCCAGGAACAGATCGTTCGGAGCGAGGTTCAGGCCACGGCCGATGGCCGTGATTTCTTCAGCCACCTTCAAGGAGTGGATGCGCTTGAGATCGAAAGCCTGCCGACAACCGCCGTTTGAACAATTCAATGACGCGATATGAGCCAGGAACCACTGCTCGAGTTTTCCGTAAATGTCGTCGTTCTGTTTCATGAGCCTCTAATATAATGCATTGGCCGACAAATCAAATGCTGCAAATGCGGTTTCCCTGAAGAACGATGTTCCATTTCGAAATGAGGCCCATACGCAAATGCGGTTACTTTAGGGCCAACACCTATCATTGTTGACAGGCTGGTTCGCATCCGTTATTTCTTCTATTTTTCTGAGCGGGCGTTCAGGAGCATCCATCACGACCCCGTTCACGATGCGATCCGGCCGGCTGCCGATTTGCTCTGACTCTTATTACTGACCACATGGCTTGACGGGACACACATGATGAATGATTTGATCCGAGTGGCTGCCACAAATGGTGCCAAAGCACTTTCGGAATACACGGCCAAACAGGTGCTCGAAAGCTACGGCATTTCGATCACCCGCGAAATCCTGGTCCAAACCCGGGCGGAGGCATTGGCCGCCGCGCAAACCATCGGTTATCCGGTAGTTGCCAAGGCCTGCGCCGCCGAACTGATGCATAAAAGTGAAGCGGGTGCTGTTGCAATAGGCATCCAGGATGAAACCGCTTTGCAAAAAGCCTATGATCGCATCGTCGCGTCGGTCGGCGCGCCCCTTGAAGGCGTGTTGATCCAGGAGATGGTCTCGGGCCCGCGCGAGTTGGTTGTGGGGCTTACCCGCGATCCGCAGTTCGGCCCCTGTGTGATGCTTGGCCTGGGTGGTGTGCTGACCGAGGCTCTCAAGGACGTCGTCTTTCGCGTGGCGCCTTTTGACCGGATAGAAGCCCTGGACATGATGGCCGAATTGCGCGCGCAAGCCCTTCTCGGATGTTTCCGCGGTCAAGCGGCCGCCGACCGGCACGCGCTGGCCGATACCCTTGTGGCGATAGGTCGCATCGGCATCGACCATGCGCAGGTCGCCGAAATCGATATCAACCCGATCATCATCGCCCCCGACGGACGCATCAAGGCGGTCGATGCCCTGATCGTCTTGACTTAGCCGCGCTTACCCCTGTGCCAAGCACACCCGGCGGATTTCGGCCTGACGGACTAACGCGCCCCACGGGCAAATGGAACCCATTATGACCACGACAACGCCTTTTGAACAACACCCTCTGTACCCGCTCATCAATCCGCGCAGCATCGCGTTCTTCGGCGCCTCCAACCGCTTCAGCGCCATGGGGACCAATCAACTGCATTCGGTCCAATCACTCGGTTTCAAGGGCAAGATATATCCCATCCATCCCAGCGAACAAACCGTGTTGGGCTTACCTGCCTTCCGTAGCGTGACCGATCTGCCGGAAGTACCCGATCTGGCCGTCCTCGTACTGCCCACGGCAATCGTGACCCAGACCCTGGAAGCCTGTGGCAAAAAGGGCATCCGGCACGCCATTGTGGTTTCCGGCGGCTTCAACGAAGTCGGCGGCGCGGGCACTGCGCTGGAACGCGAACTGGTAGCAGTCGCCAAACGCTACGATATCCGGTTAGTCGGCCCGAACTGTCTGGGCGTGGTCAATCCGCACCACCTCTTCAATGTCACTTTCGCCGCCTTCGAGGGCCGCCCGGGGCACATCGGCCTGGCCTCCCAAAGCGGCAGCCTGTTGACTCAGATGTTTCACTACCTGGAGCAATACCGGATCGGCTTTTCGACCGGCATCAGCGTGGGCAACGAAGCCGTGGTCGATATCGTTGAGTGCATGGAGTATCTGGCCGCGTGCCCCCACACAAAGGTCATCGGCCTGTACATCGAGTCGATCCGGCGCGGCCGGGCGTTTATCGAAACCGCCCGCCGCATTGTGCCGCACAAACCGATCGTGGCCTACTATGCCGGCGGCTCGGAAGCCGGACGGCGCGCCGCTTTTTCACACACGGGTGCCATGGCCGGGCCGGATCAATTGTACGATGGGGTCCTCCGCCAAAGCGGCGTGATCCGCGCCGCATCCCTGACCGAACTGTTCGATTTCTGCTGGGTACTGGGCCGCTGCGCCGTGCCCCAGGGTCGCCACATCGCTGTGCTGACCCACTCCGGCGGTCCCGGCGCCGCAGCGGCGGATGCCGCCAGCCGCAACCATCTGGAACTTACGCCCTTCGCACCGCGAACCCTGGCGAAACTCAAATCCATGGTGCCGCAAACCGGCAGCGTGAACAACCCGGTCGATCTGACCTTCAGCCGGGATCCGCTGGATTACTTCAGGCGCATACCGGGCGTGCTGCTCGAAGCGCCCGAGGTTGACGGTTTGCTGGTTTACTGCTTTGTGCCACCCAAGAACATGCAGCGCATGATGGAAAACCAGGGGCTTTCGGACGACGAACTGGCTAAACTCACTGACGCCATTGCCGATGATCTGGCCGCCAATGCCGCATCCATGGCGGACGCTCACCACAAGCCGATCATCGGCTTCACCTATCAGAGCACCGAGATGCCTATCATCCGAAAACTCCTGGACCACGGCATTCCGGTGATCCCGACGCCGGAAAGGGCTGTCCGCGCGATGATGGCCTTGGCGCAGTATGGCGAACGGGTCGCTAAAATTCTATCACAGCAGTAAATCGGCGAGAATATGCGTGACGGGTTAAAGAAAAATTGCGCAGGGGTGATCTTATGGGTACCATCGTCATCGTTCTGATCGTCACTTATCTTCTAATCGGCCTTGTCATCTATGCGGTCACCGATACCAGGGTTTTGGCTGGCAGGATGGAACGCTTTTCGCTGTTCATCTCCTATGGCGACATTCGCGAGTTTCTTTTTTTCTTGGTGGTGGCACTCTGGCCGGTCTGCCTGCTGATGAAAAACGACGCCGCAGATTAACAGGCTTTGGAAAACAAGAATCCGCGCGCCAGGCATAGCGTTCGCCAATGGCGGCCTCAGGCGCAGCTTTCAACAGAGCGTAAGGCCATAACCCATTTCGATGGATAATACCTACTGGGAAGAAAGGTCATCCTTGATAGACTCCTGTTCAACCGGCGCTTTTTGAACAGTTCGCCGTCGTACGGTCGGCAGGATATCTTTGAACACTTCACCGTAAATCTCCCAAACGGTTACGAATAGTGCGGCGATAATCGGTCCGATGACAAATCCGATAATCCCGAAAAACGCAAGTCCGCCCAAGGTCCCCAGAAAAATCAACAAATCGTGCATCTGGGTATCTTTGCCCACCAGGCGCGGACGCAGCACATTGTCCAAACTGCCGACCACCAACCCACAGAAAACGGTCAGACCGATCGCTTTAAGATAACTGCCACCGGCAGCAAGGATGATGGCGGCAGGCACCCAAATAAGGGCCGAGCCGATGCCGGGAATGATCGATAAAACAACCATGACCGTTCCCCAGAAAACAGCGGCATCAATGCCCACGATGGCGAACGCCAAGCCGGCCAGACCGCCCTGCAGCAGACCGATCACCGCCGTCCCTTTTAAGGTCGCGCGCGTCACGGAGGTGAATCTTTCCAAAAGGCGGCTTTCATCCTTGTCTTCCAACGGCAGATAGTAGAGAATGCGTTCCAGCAGAATGCCCCCTTCGATCAAAAAGAAATAGCCGGTGTAAAGAAAGATAAAAAACATGAAAAAGAAATTCACAGTGCCGATCGCGCCGGCCGAAAGACTGTCGATCAGAAACAGACTGATATTGCTGGCCAGCTCGCCCGCTTTCTGAAATATTTCCTCGCGATGCGGAACGATCTGCTCGTAATAGGGCAACGCTTTCAGATAGTTGTAGATCAACCCGGGCTGCGCGATCTGCTGCTGCACCCAGGGGGTCACCGATTGCCCCACTTTGACGGCCTGGGCCGTGATGACCCCTACCAGGGCAGACAAAGGCAGCAACACCACCAGACAGAACAGCAGCAGCGTGACCAGAGATGCGGCCCTGGGGCGCCGGCCCAAGCCTCGCGTCAGTCGGCGGAAGATAGGCTGGGCCATGGAAGAAAAAATGCCGGCCAGCAGCAAGGCCATCAGAAAAGGACGGATCATGGCCAGAAAAATCGCGGATATAAATAAAACCATAATAATCAGAATGAATTTATTGATACTCTGACGCTGCATAACGGATCCATTCATGGTAGATGTGTGATAAAATGCTTCGAAACCCCTCAATACGTGAATTCTTCATAAACACCTGAATGTTTATAATCAATTCACATGGGCAGATCAAATATATTCAGAACGGCACGCACGCACCGGGCGAACACAAGGTCGGCCCTACGGGTAACGCTGCGCATGATTTGAATGAGGGCGGGCCAGCGCGTCTTATGCCTGGCAATTCAACTACTGCTGCCGTTTGACGGCTTGAATCACTTCGTCAAGCTTTTGAAGAAAACGGGATCGATCACGCTTTTGCAGGGGCGGCGGCCCGCCGGTTATTTCTCCTGCGCCGCGCAGTTCCGACAGCAAATCCCGAACGGCCAAGGACCCACCGATGTTGTCTTCCGTGAACGGCTTGCCGGTGGGCCCAAGTATTCTGGCCCCTTTACTCAGACAGCGGCTCGCAAGCACAATATCAGCCGTGACCACAATGTCATCCGTTTGCACATGTTCGACGATCCAATCATCCGCCGCGTCGAATCCTTCTGACACAACCTCCAACGTAATCCAGCGTTCATCCGGAACGGACATCCGGGCGTTGGCCACCAAGGTGACATCAAGGCAATATCGGCTTGCAACCCGGTACACTTCCTGTTTGACCGGACATGCATCGGCATCTACGAAGATGTGCAGCAAATGAAAATCCTCACTTCGACCCTACTCTGGATGTTAAATGATTGCATCAGGGAATAGGTCACTAAGCCGTTGGCTTTGGACTTCGATTTTCTCGTTGACCCTGCCGCCATGATACACCCCATTCAGTACATGATACACCCCATTCAGTATATGTTTCCGAGGAAGGCCAATGCGGTTGAACAGGCCATAAGGTTACACATATCCCTGAATTCGGCAAGACGAGACACCGACCAAAGAGTGCTGAAAGACAAGCGACCGCCGCATTCTCGATAAAACGCCATTGGGGAGGCGCGGATAGGGCGAAAAATTTTTCGCCCCTACGGTGCTCGAGAGGACACGGCAATGATTGTGTGCCGGTTAGACGTTTCAACCCAAGCATTATGAAATAAGTTCAAACCTTGCTCCGGATGAACGCTTACAATGCGGTCAACTTTGATGAATCACGCAAGAAATGGCTTTCATGGTTTCAGGAATTGAAGGATGAAATTCTATCCGTGGGATCGAGTGGAGACACGGGGAATAATGTCGATACCATCGACCTTCGATTCTTCGATGGGCTGCGGGTGGGAGCGACCGGACGTTGTTCATCAAAGGACATCCCGAATGTCACGACACGGATTGCCGGCTGCAAATACGCGTTCGGGCAGGTCTCTGGTGACCACGCTGCCGGCGCCGATGATGGCGCGCGATCCGATGCTCACCCCGGCGAGGATAAGCGCACCACCGCCCACCCAGACGTCCTCACCTATCGTGACCGGCTGTCCATATTCTTGTTTCCGTCTCAAGGGCGCTCTTTTTCCGACGCCCGCGTTTGATTTGTTACTGACGAACAAGGCCGTGAGCAGCATTCTGGCATTTGCAATGGGTACAAGTAACCCTATCTTTGAAGGGTTACATTGAAATGAAAAAGAATCTTTCCGGGGTGATGCGAACGACTCACCCCCAAAAGGGAAAATACATGAATTATATATACGCTTGTAAAAACAAAACGTGTGCTGAAAAAGAAGGAGCGGTGTTTCGGGTGGAATTTCCCCAGGAGTGCATCCTGGATGAAAAAAACATCGCTACGCTTTTTTGCAATAAATGTGGCGATATAATGATCTTCGAAAGCAAAGGCCCGTCGAACAAACATGATAACGTCCAATCAGTACCATGTCCTGAAAAATGGAATGACTGAACCGGAGACAAATTGGTATTGAGTAGATGCCACCGAATGGGCGAAAAATATTCGCCCTATCGGTGGAAATGAAGTTACCGTGGCGGTGATTGAGGCCGCCGGCCGGTGGGGGCCCGCGCCTAAAGCCCACGCATGCGTTCACTGCGCATGCGCGTGCGGTCTTTGGTTTCAAGGACTTCGTCGACCGTGGCCAGCATGCGCGCTTTATCACGCTGCAGGGTCCCGTTGATCGGCAGGTAATTAGAGGCATGCACGCCGACAAATTTCAGGTTTTCGATGGTGATGTGTTCAAAGAGCGTCCGCATTTCGGCCAACGTCTCGAACGGATCGAGCAGTTCGAATTTTCCGGCGCGCACCTGGCTGAACAGCGGCGTGTGGGGGATCGGTGTAATAGTCAAGGCCGCCAGATAGTGCGGTTTCATCCGATTGACCATCTCTGCGGTGGCTGTCGCATGCGCATGGGAGCGCGGCCCTTTGCCGGCAATGCCCAGCAGTACCATGGCGGACAAATTGATGCCCGCCGCGACCAGGCGCTGGCCCGCCATCAGCATCCCTGCGGCATCCACCCCTTTGTGGACCTCTTCGAGCAGTTGGTCGTGCCCTGTTTCAACGCCCAGGTACGCCTTGGTCAGCCCGGCGGCGCGAAGGGTGGTCAACGCATCCAAGCTTTTGCCCAGCGAGCTTTGGGGGCCCACATAGGTGCCCACATGCCGTAAAGACGGGAAGGCCGCATACAGTTCGTGAAGAATATCCAGCAACATTGGGGTGGGTAGAACGATGGCATCGCCGTCGCACAAAAAGGCTTTTTCCAAATCGCCATAGTGCTCTCGGGCCATGCGGATATCGGCCTTGATCTCTGCCATCGGGCGGATACGAAAGGGCTTGTCCTTGTATGTCCCGCAAAAAGTGCATTTATTGTGAGAACAGCCCAGGGTGCATTGCAGCAAGTAGCTGTTGGCCTCGCTGAATGGTCGGATCACAGTGCCTTCATAGCGCATGGCGGCAGACTCCTTTAAGAAATTAGAGGACCCCATAACAGAAACGCGCCAGGGATACAATCGCGGCAGGAACGGTGGATGTTGGTTTTACGGCATTTTTCTTTTCTCTTTTTATGAAATGTGCAATGCGGTAAGCAACACCGCAGCAACGCATTTCGGAATCGGGCGCCGCGTGACTCGATCAAGGGATCTTATTGCCATGACTTCAGAAACAGTTGACACCCTGATCATCGGAGGCGGTTTAAGCGGTATCTATGCTGCCTATCTGCTATCCCAAAAAAGCACATCTTTTGTCGTGCTTGAAGCCCGGGCACGAATCGGCGGCAGAATCCTGAGCCCCGAGCATCGAGGTTTTTTCGCAGATCTCGGGCCATCCTGGTTTTGGCCCGCGATACATCCCAAAATGGCAGTTCTTATCGATGCCCTGAGCCTTGAAGGGTATCGCCAGTTCGAGTTGGGCAAGGGCCGTTTCCAACGGTCCGACGGCATCGTCCAGACCGTAGGCGGCTATCCCATGGAACCCCAATCCTGGCGGGTTTCCGGCGGCATGATGGCACTGATTACAAAACTGTATAGGGGTTTACCCGATCACGCCGTCCGCCTGAATCACCCGGTTTGTCAGATCGAACGGGAAAACAATGGTGCGCTGATTACGGTCGGCGAACTGGAGCGGTCGCCCTGGGCCAGGTTTCGGGCCAAAAAGGTGATTCTCGCGCTGCCGCCGCGCCTTGCCGCCGCCACGATTCTCTTTACCCCTGAACTGTCTCACGCTTTAACCCAGGCGATGCTGAAAATGGGCACATGGATGGCGGGTCAGGCCAAATTCTGTGCCTTTTATGAAACCCCTTTCTGGCGGCTGACCGGCTTGTCGGGCCAGGCATACAGCGAGCGCGGCCCGTTGGGAGAGATCCACGACGGGTCCAACAACGGCCAGGGCCCTTATGGGCTGACCGGCTTTATTGGCATTCCAGCGGTCCAGCGCAACCAGCATCGCGATCTCAGTGCGGCGCTGTTGGCGCAGATGGGTGTTCTCTTCGGTGAACCGGCGGCCCAGCCAACGGCCTTTTTTTATCAAGATTGGGCCCGCGAATGCTTTACCGCCACCGAATATGATCAGGCGCCCATGTATGCGCACCCTCTCTACCATCCCCCGAATGGCCAAGCCGCCATTTGGGAGGGCACCCTCCATTTTGCCGGCACGGAGACCGCCGACCAACAGGGCGGTTATCTCGAAGGCGCCCTCAGTGCTGCCGAACGCGCCGTAGGGCACTATCCAAGCGCCTAAAAGGGCTATCGATCTGCTTATTGGCCGCCCAGGCGCACCATTGTGGCCAGGGACCGGGCCATGGTGTCCAGAAAGGCCTCATTGGGGAACGTAATGGTCATGTTCAGACGGCCATCCTCCGTTTTTTCCATGCAATCGTTCAGCTTGGCTTTGAATGCCCCGACCAGCTTTTCCATCCCATCATCGTCGGCCTGACCTGCGAACATTTCCCCGATGAAGGCAAAGGCGGCGCCGACCAGTTGACCACCGGCCGCCGCGATTTTTTCCTTTTGAGCCAGGTGGGCGGCCGTTTTTTCGGCTTCTGCCTTCATGCTCTCATCTTCGGCGGCATCCGGAAGCGCCCCCAACAGGATCTCCATACGGCGTTTGAGTTCTTCCATGCCGGTAACCATATCAATCTGGACGGCATCCGCATCCGGATCCAGCACGGCCAGGGAGAGTTCCTTTTTAGCCGACAAGGTGGCCAGCAGATTCTCTTCGAGGGTATCGGTGGTGACCAGTAAAAAGACATGTACCGGTTGCTCCTGGCCCATGCGATGCGCCCTGGATATTCGCTGCTCCAGAATGGCCGGATTCCAAGGCAGGTCCACATTGATGACCGTATTGGCCGCTTGCAGGTTAAGGCCCGTGGCACCGGCATTGGTGGTGATAAAGAGCATGCAATCCGGATCGTTCTGAAACCTGTGGATCAGCTCCTGCCGTTTTTTTTGGGGCACCGAACCATCCAGGCGCACAAAGGTCATTTTACGGGCGTCGAGCAGGGGCTCGATGAGATTCAGCATGCTGGTCCACTCCGAAAAAAGTACGATTTTGCGCCCTTCTTCCGCATTGAGCTGATCCAGCAGGCGACCCAGTGCTTCGAGCTTGCTGGAATAGCCCGGAGCCTGCTTGTCCACCAGAAAGGTGCTGTCGGCGCACATGCGGCACATCAGCAACGCCTTTTGCAGCCGCAGCAGGTCCATTTCCGACAGATACTTTTTGTTGATGATGGTTTGGACGATCCAGCGATGCCCTTTTTGCATCTCGCTCTGTTCATCGGTAGGGGCGATGCGAATCACCTCGGTGGTGCGCGGGGGCAGTTCCTTGACCACGGCCTGGCGGGTGCGGCGCAACAGAATTGGCTTGAGCCGTTCACGCAGCTCATCCAGATTTTTATACCCCAGCAGCTTGCCCCTTTCGTCCACCACCCGGTGATGGTTGAAAAACCGAAACGCCGGCCCCAGCCGCCGGTCGTCGATGAATTCCACCACTGAGTAAAGCTCATCCAGTCGATTTTCAAGAGGCGTGCCGGACAGCACCAAGGCAAACGGCGATCGCAGCGCTTTAACGATGCGGCTGGTCTTGGCCTCCCAGTTCTTGATGCGCTGACCTTCGTCCAGGATGATCAGGTCCCAGGAGACCTGTTCGATAGCCAGAATATCACGCAGCACCTGTTCATAATTGCAAATCGTGAAAAAGTGATCGTCTGCATATTGGGCCGGCCGATCCTTGTAGCTCCCCAGGATCAGATGGCAATTTCTGTGGCTGAAGCGTTTGATCTCGGTGCGCCACTGCGACTTTAAAGAGGTCGGACAGATGACCAGCACTTTCTTGATATGGCAGTGTTGCGACAGCAGCTCGGCCATGCCGATGCCCTGAATGGTCTTCCCCAAGCCCATATCATCGGCCAGAACGGCCCGGCCGGCTCCCGCGGCAAAGGCGATGCCGTCGAGTTGATAGGGGCGCAATTCGGTCTTCAGCAAAGAACGGCGCAGAGGATGAGCGGCCGGAGCTTTGCGGATGTCGGCGCTCACTTGGGCCATGCGGGCTTGAAAAAGTGCTTTTTGCAAATACTCCTCGGCATCCGGATAAAGGGTCACGGGCGCGCCCAAACGCTCTACCCGGCCGATGCGCCGCAGTAGATCTTTCGGATCACTGATGGGTTGATCCCGCAGCGGTGCAAGCACAGCCTTCACTTGCTTAGCCAAATTCGCAGGCAGCAGCAAACGCAGCTCGATGGTGCACCCGTATCGGAGGTACACACAGATTTCGGTCACTTCCGCCGGCGTAGTGCAGGCAGCCTTGCCGAACTTGGCACGCCCCCGCTCCAGGGCGTAGAGGATATGCTTACACGTGCCCAGGGTGTTTTTGCGAAAATCCGGGCACGCACAATAGGATTCACCCGGCTGCGATCCGCGCAAGGCCAGCCGATAGCTTTTACCCGAAAGCTTGTTGGTAACCACATAATCGGTCCATAAACAATTGGGGTTCACGGAGGTGAGGCGCATTTTTTCCTCGCGCGCCCGCTGTTTGCGTTCGGCCAAGGCGCGGTCGATCAGGGCGTCTTCGTTCAAACTTTCGATGGGGGTCCGCTCAGGCGGCGGCGCCGACAAACCGAGAGACAGTTTTTCTTCCAGGATCAAAGCCAGGGCCGCGCCCTGATGCACGCAAGCCCCGCTGCAGATGCTGCAGCGCATGTCGAACCGCTGCCGCTTATCGTCGCTTAACGTCATCTCGACCATGGCCTGTTCAACGGACATACTAAAGCGATGATCATCAAGCGTCACCTGCTCATACAAGTTGATCTCGAACTTGCCGCCTTCCATGATCAACATCTGCCCCTGGGGGCCGAGGAGCTTGCAGGCTTGCCGGAAAGATAAATGGGAAAGTTTGTCCCGCAGGGTTCTCATGCCATGCCTCCTGTGTTCGGTCAAAAAGGGGTATTGCCGTATGTAGCGTCCCATCTACCAATTTGCAATTGATTGTTGATGGCATCGCAAGGGGAAAGGCATGATCTTCGAAAGATAAAATTCATTTTTGTAATATATGATTTTTTTATAGACATTTTTGTTATGTATAAAAGAAATTTCAAAATTATTACATGATGTGATCTACCTCCCTAAATTCCCGCATTGAAATTATTTTTCTTTATTTTCAGTATATTGATTTCCATGCACGCTGACCAAATAGTCAGGTGGCACACTAAATGCCAAGTAGCAGAACATGGCTGCGCATGGCAGCCGAAAGGCCGAGAAGACTTTGTGGCCATTATCACTTAACCGTTATCGTTTGAAAGGAACACAAATGAAGTTACGTCAAAGCGCCCTGAGAGGTCTATTCATTCTGTTGGCGGGTTGCCTTTTGCAGGGAAATGCAATGGCAAAGGAAACCATCAAGGTCGGTGTTCTGCATTCGCTATCGGGGACCATGGCGATCAGTGAAACAACGCTTAAGGACACCATGCTCATGCTGATCGATGAGCAGAATAAAAAGGGCGGCCTTTTAGGCAAAATGCTCGAACCGGTCGTCGTCGATCCGGCCTCCAACTGGCCCCTGTTCGCTGAAAAGGCCCGGGAGTTGATCGAAAAGCAAAAAGTGGCGGCGGTTTTCGGATGCTGGACGTCGGTTTCCCGAAAATCCGTACTGCCCGTCTTTGAAGAACTCAACAGCCTTCTCTTCTATCCGGTCCAATATGAGGGCGAGGAGTCATCAAAAAATGTCTTTTATACCGGCGCTGCACCCAACCAGCAGGCCATTCCGGCGGTGGATTATTTGATGAAGAGCCTTGGGGTAAAAAAATGGGTGCTTGCCGGCACTGACTATGTCTATCCCCGCACCACCAACAAAATTCTTGAAGCATACCTTAAAGCCAATGGTGTGTCCGCAAAAGACATCATGATCAGCTATACACCCTTCGGGCATTCGGACTGGCAGTCCATCGTCTCCGATATTAAAAAATTCGGTTCGGCCGGGCAAAAGACGGCCGTCGTGTCCACCATCAATGGCGATGCCAATATCCCCTTCTACAAGGAACTGGGCAATCAGGGTGTCACGGCCGACGCAATTCCAGTGGTCGCTTTTTCGGTTGGTGAAGAAGAATTGTCGGGAATCGACACCCAACCACTGGTCGGGCACCTGGCGGCCTGGAACTATTTCATGAGTGTGGACACTGAGATCAACGACACCTTCATCGAGAGTTGGCACAAATTCATCAAAAATCAGAAGCGTGTCACCAATGATCCCATGGAGGCCCACTTCATCGGCTTTAACATGTGGGTAAAAGCCGTCGAAAAAGCCGGCACGACCAATGCGGCGGATGTCCAGGACGCCATTATCGGCATAGCGGTGCCGAACCTCTCCGGCGGGTACGCCACCATGATGCCGAATCATCATATCACCAAGCCGGTTTTGATCGGAGAAATCCAGGATGATGGCCAATTCGAGGTCGTCTGGCGCACGCAGGGGCTCGTCTTGGGAGACGAGTGGTCCGACTTTCTGCCAGGATCGAAGGATCTCATCTCGGATTGGCGCGGGCCCATGGCGTGTGGCAACTATAACACCAAGACCGGGAAATGCTCCGGTCAAAAATAGCGCTGCGCTGCGATACACCCTGGACAACCGACCATCTTGCCGGCCGGTTGTCGACTCAGCTTGAATGCAAGTCAAAGAAGGCCCACCATGTTTAAACGACCCGCTGCACTGAAAAATTGGTTTTTCTACATTTTTGTCGTGACCATTGTCTGGGGGTGCGGATACTTGCATCCAGGCTTTGCGGCAACATCGGGATCGAACGTTTTCGATGATGGCATCGCATGTCTGCTTGATGATAGTTTCGCCCAAAAAGCGGCCGCCGTCGAAAAGCTTGCCGATAGCGGGGATGAACGCGCCGAAGAGATATTACAGGCCTTGCTGGCGGGTGATCTCTTTTACATCAAGGCTACCCAACAACTGGTAGTCAGCCGAGCTGAAGGAAACGGCTATGCCCTTCGCTCGGCGCTGACAGGTGACGCGTTGGGCGTCCAAAAAAAACGCGCCTTAAAAAAAGTGGGCATCAACAACACCATTCGGGGCCAACTCGAGTCCGCCCTGGCCCGCTTGCGCCTGAGCCACCCCAATCCGGATATTCGTCTGGCGGCAATCAATCAAATGTTGGGCACGATCACGCCCAATTCGGCAGCGCTGTTGCGCGGACTGCGCGATAGCGAGCCGGACCGTGATGTCCGGGTAGCTCTGCAAACAGCGCTATCGCTGATTGTCTTGCGTAGCGGGCCGACCACGGACAAAGCGCAAAAACAGGCCGCTCTCGAGCACCTCGCGGGCAATTTAAACCCAGCCGTGCGCAACGAATTGACCCTTCTGGCAGGCAACGAAGCCGATACACAGATCCGCCTCGCTGCAAAGGCGATCCTGGACGGTATCGACGCGCGTCTCGCCTTTTTCAACTTCTTGGAAACCCTCTTTTTCGGCCTGAGTTTAGGGTCCGTCCTGGTGCTGGCAGCCATTGGGCTGGCCATCACATTTGGCGTGATCGGCGTAATCAATATGGCCCACGGCGAGTTGATCATGCTCGGGGCCTACACGGCCTATGTGCTCCAGCAACTGCTGCCCGACGCCATCGGTGCAGCGCTCATGCTTTCGATTCCCGCCGCGTTTCTGGTGTCCGGCCTGACCGGCTTGGTGATCGAACGCACGATCATCCGCTTTCTTTACGGCCGGCCACTGGAAACCCTGTTGGCTACTTTCGGCCTCAGCCTGATCCTGCAGCAGGCGGTGCGTTCCATCTTCTCGCCGTTAAACCGCAGCGTCGCCACGCCCGCCTGGATGAGCGGAGCGATCCCCATCAACGCCGCATTGTCTTTAACCACCAACCGGGTGGTCATTCTCTTCTTTACGCTCCTGGTCTTTGCCGGGCTGTGCCTTTTGCTTAAAAAGAGCGCCCTCGGTTTGCAGGTACGTGCGGTATCCCAAAACCGAGCCATGGCGCGCGCGATGGGCGTGCGGGCGGCGCGTGTGGATGCGCTGACATTCGGTCTGGGATCCGGGATCGCCGGCATTGCCGGTGTGGCGCTTTCGCAACTGACCAACGTGGGACCCAATCTGGGCCAGGCCTATATCGTCGATTCTTTCATGGTGGTCGTCTTCGGCGGCGTCGGCAATCTGTGGGGCACCTTGCTCGGGGGGTTATCCCTGGGGGTGATCAATAAGTTCCTGGAGCCCTGGGCCGGTGCCGTTTTGGCGAAGATACTGATTCTTGTCGTTATCATATTATTTATCCAGAAACGGCCGCAGGGATTGTTTCCCCAAAAAGGCCGGGCTACCGGGTGATACGCCATGATGGCAGTTGCAAAATCAATTCATAATGATCGGGCCGGATCCCTTCTCTTGGGCATCCTGTTGGCCGTGGGCATTTTGGTGCCGCTGCTCAACTTAACCGTGAGCACCGCGCACCCCTTGCATGTCTCCACCTACACCATGACCCTGCTCGGAAAATATTTATGTTACGCGTTGCTGGCCATGGCCGTGGATATGGTATGGGGCTATCTCGGCATCCTGAGCCTGGGCCATGGTGTCTTTTTTGCTTTGGGCGGATATGTCATGGGAATGTACCTGATGCGCCAGATCGGCGACCGTGGCGTATACGGCAATGCCTTGCTGCCGGATTTCATGGTGTTTCTCAACTGGAAGGGGCTTCCCTGGTTCTGGCACGGTTTCGACGGGTTCTGGTTTGCGATGCTCATGGTGCTGGTCGTGCCGGGTCTACTGGCGCTGGTGTTCGGCTGGTTCGCCTTCCGCTCCCGTGTCACAGGCGTCTACTTGTCCATCATGACCCAGGCGCTGACCTATGCGCTGATGCTGGCGTTTTTCCGCAACGAAATGGGCTTCGGCGGCAACAACGGTTTGACCGATTTTAAAGACATCCTGGGATTTTCGCTGCAATCCGATCATACCCGCGCCGGCCTTTATGTCGCGTCGGTCATTGCCCTGGCACTCGGCTATACAAGTTGCCGGTGGATCACGACCTCGCGACTGGGAAAGCTGGCCACGGCCATCCGGGACCAGGAGGATCGGGCGCGTTTCATCGGTTACCGCGTGGAAGATGCCAAACTCTGGATATTCACCTTTTCAGCCATACTGGCCGGCATTGCCGGAGCGCTGTATGTCCCCCAGGTGGGCATTATCAATCCCACCGAATTCGCCCCGCTGGCGTCGATCGAAATTGTCATCTGGGTGGCGGTCGGCGGACGGGCCACCTTGTACGGCGCGGTTGTCGGCGCGGTGATCATCAATTACGCCAAAAGCTTTCTCACAGCCGCTTTCCCGGATGCCTGGCTGTTCGGGTTGGGCGCGCTGTTTGTTATGGTAACCCTTTTTCTGCCCCATGGTCTGGTCGGCATGGCGCGGCACACTTATTTCAGCAGAAAGCGAGCCCCGCATGCCGGCACTTGAAAAAATCCGTGCCTTCTGGCCCCGCGACCGGGTGTTCGATTTTCTCATCCCGGAATCGCCGCCCGAATTGGACGTGACCCACGGCGTCATCCTCTACCTCGAGGGGATCACGGTCAGCTTCGGCGGTTTCAAAGCCATCGACCATTTGAGCTTGTACATCGATGACGGCGAACTGCGCTGCATTATCGGGCCGAACGGCGCCGGCAAGACCACAATCATGGACATCATTACCGGCAAAACCCGGCCGGATGCCGGCTCGGCCTGGTTTGGACAGCACCTCAATTTACTGAAAATGAGCGAGCCCGAAATTGCCCGCGCGGGCATCGGACGCAAATTTCAAAAGCCGACTGTATTTGAAAACCATAGCGTTGCCGATAATCTCGAACTCGCCATGGCCGGCGACAAGCGGATCTGGCCTATCCTGATGGCCAAACCGAGCCCGACCCAGCAGGACCAGATCGAAGCCATTGTGGAAACCATCGGTTTAAAGACGAAGATCAAGGCGCCGGCCGGGGCGCTTTCGCATGGCCAGAAACAGTGGCTCGAAATCGGCATGCTGCTCATGCAGAACCCGAAACTGCTGCTGGTCGATGAACCGGTGGCCGGCATGACGCAGCAAGAGACAGAGCGCACCGCCGAACTGCTCATCTCGCTGGCCGGCACGCGCAGCGTGGTCGTTGTCGAGCACGACATGGACTTCGTGCGTTCGATCGCCCGGAAAGTCACCGTCCTGCACCAGGGCAGCGTACTGGCCGAAGGGCGCATGGACGAGGTGCAAAACAACCAGGCAGTCATCGAAGTCTATCTTGGAGAAGAAAAATGCTCCGCATTGAAAAACTGAACCACTATTACGGCGGCAGCCACACCTTGTGGGATATCGATCTGGATGTCCCACAAGGTCAGTGCACGTGCCTGATGGGCCGAAACGGCGTCGGAAAAACGACCTTGATCAACTGCATCATGGGACTGCTGCCGTTAACGTCAGGACGCATGTTTCTCGAACGCAAGGAGATCACCAAACTCTCCGCGGATCGGCGGGCAAGGCTGGGCGTCGGCTATGTGCCGCAAGGGCGGCAGATCTTCCCGCTGCTCACCGTCGAAGAAAATCTGATCCTGGGGTTATCCACGGGAAAAGAACGACTGAAGAAGATACCGGAGTTGATTTTTGAGCTTTTCCCGGTCCTGCATACGATGATCGGCCGTCTGGGCGGCGATCTGTCGGGCGGGCAGCAGCAGCAATTGGCCATCGGCCGGGCCTTGGTGCTACAGCCAAGCCTGCTGATTCTCGATGAGCCCACCGAAGGCATTCAACCCAATATTGTCAAGGAAATCGGGGCAATTATCGATCGCTTACGCATACAGTTGGGCATGACGGTTTTACTGGTCGAGCAGAAACTCAATTTCACCCGGAATGTGGCCGACCGCTTCGCCATCCTCGACCGAGGACAGATAGTAGCCGCCGAAAACATCGAAAAACTCGACAACAACCTGATCCGGAATTACTTAACCGTGTAGTCTTTTAATGGATATGCCGCCCAAGATGTGTATATGGAGAACGCCAATGACGATCACGGATCGACAGCAGGCTGCAGGCATGATGCCATTGTCTGAACCCCCATCTTCTCCCCAGGGTTGGTTGGCGCGCCTGGAACTATCCTTTGCCGAACGCGATGCACTCACCTACCTGCGCACAAACCGCCATACCGGCCCGTTGCGGTTGCAGCGCGTCCTCTATCCTGAAAGTGCGGTCTGTCATGCCTGCATTCTGCATCCTCCCGGCGGCGTCGTGGGCGGGGACCGGCTGGAAATTCATACTGCCGTGGAAGCCAGCGCGTCCGCCCTGATCACCACCCCCGGGGCAACCAAATTCTACCGCAGTGGCGGTGCGCCGGCCGTGCAGGAAAACTATTTGGAAGTGCAAGAAGAAGCCAGTCTCGAATGGCTGCCGCAGGAAAGCATCGTCTACCCGGGCGCCGTGACCACGGTCAGCACCCGGGTAAACCTCGCAAAAGGAGCCTGTTTCATGGGTTGGGAAATTTTGTGCGTCGGGCTGCCCGCCTGCGGACAGCCGTTTGCTACAGGCACCCTTCGGAACACGCTTGACATCCGAAGAGCGGGGCGTCCGCTCTTTGCGGATCGACTGCGCCTCACGGATGCAGACGACAGGCATCGTCCGACCGGTCTGCGTGGCCATTCGGTAAGCGCAATCTTCATCGCGACCGGCTGTAAACCAGATATGCTGACCCCCTTGCGGCAGCTATTCACCATCATCCCGAACACGCTGACCGGCATCACCCTCATGGATGACCTGCTGGTTGCACGCTACCTCGGCGAGTGTTCATCAGAAGCCAAAACATTGTTTCAGGCGCTTTGGACATGGCTCCGTCCATATCTGTCCGGCCGCACGGCCTGTCCGCCCAGGATATGGGCGACCTGAACGAAGCAATGCTTCACAGAAAGGATTCAACATGGAATTGACGCCCAGGGAAAAAGACAAACTGCTGTTGTTCACAGCCGCACTGGTGGCGGAACGGCGCAAAAATCGCGGCCTCAAGTTGAACTACCCGGAAGCGGTGGCCTTTATCAGCGCCGACATCATGGAAGGCGCGCGCGACGGCAAAACCGTCGCCGAATTGATGGCGCACGGACGCACGTTGCTAAGTCGAAGCGATGTGATGGAAGGTGTGCCCGAAATGGTCGAAGACGTGCAGGTGGAAGCCACCTTTCCTGACGGCACCAAACTCGTCACGGTACACAACCCGATCATTTAGAGCCTGTTCATGCAGCCTCGCCCCTTTATCGGGAAACACCATGTAACGCATGTATCACTGGAAAAAACGTGGCGATAACAATCGACAGAATACCGTCACTTTCCACTTTCAACGCTGCCACAGCCAACGCCCAAGGAGAAAATGATGATACCCGGAGAAATCACTACCCAGGAAGGGGAAATAACGATCAACGCAGGGCGGAAAACCATCCGGATAGCGGTGGTCAACACCGGCGACCGCCCCATCCAGGTCGGGTCCCACTACCATTTTTATGAAACCAACCCTGCCCTGTCGTTCGATCGGCCGCAAACGATCGGGTGTCGCCTCGATATCCCCGCCGGCACCGCGGTGCGCTTCGAACCGGGACAACGCCGCGACGTCACCCTGGTACCCTATGTGGGGCGGCGGCGGGTTTACGGTTTCAACGCACGTATCATGGGCGATCTGGAGGCAAAAGCATGACAACGATCACGCGCAAGGCCTATGCGGAGATGTTCGGCCCCACCGTCGGCGACCGCGTTCGGCTGGCCGACACCGATTTGTGGATCCAGGTGGAAGAAGACCGCACTCACTACGGCGAAGAAGTCAAATTCGGCGGCGGCAAGGTGATCCGCGACGGAATGGGGCAAAGTCAGCACAGCTGCGCCGACAGCGTGGATGTGGTGATCACCAATGCGCTTATCCTTGACCACTGGGGCATCGTCAAAGCAGACATCGGCATCAAAAACGGTCGCATCAGCGGCATCGGCAAAGCCGGCAACCCGGATGTGCAGCCAGGCGTCGACATTGTTATCGGCCCCGGCACCGAAGCGATTGCCGGCGAAAAAACCATCGTTACCGCAGGCGGGATCGACGCCCACATCCATTTCATCTGCCCCCAGCAAATCGAGGAGGCCCTGGCCAGCGGCATTACCACCATGCTCGGCGGTGGTACCGGTCCGGCCACCGGCACCAATGCCACCACCTGCACGCCCGGCACCTGGAACATTCACCGCATGCTGCAAGCCGCGGATGCCTTTCCCATGAACCTTGGGTTTCTCGGCAAAGGCAACGCCAGCCTGCCAATCGCCTTGGAAGAGCAGGTCCGTGCCGGCGCCATGGGACTCAAGCTGCACGAAGACTGGGGCACCACGCCCGCGGCCATCGACACCTGCCTGACCGTGGCCGATACGATGGATGTGCAAGTTGCGATCCACACCGACACGCTGAACGAATCCGGTTTCGTGGAGCACACCATGGCTGCTTTCAAAGGCCGCACCATCCACACCTACCACACCGAAGGCGCGGGCGGCGGGCACGCGCCCGACATCATCCGGCTCTGCGGCCTGCCCAATGTGCTGCCCTCGTCTACCAACCCCACCCGCCCCTACACGATCAACACCGTGGATGAACATCTGGACATGCTCATGGTCTGCCATCATCTGGATCCGCGCATTGCAGAAGATGTGGCCTTTGCCGAGTCGCGCATCCGGCGGGAAACCATCGCCGCCGAAGATATTCTGCACGACCTGGGCGCTTTTTCCATGATCGCGTCGGATTCGCAGGCCATGGGACGGGTGGGCGAAGTCATCATCCGCACGTGGCAGACCGCGCACAAGATGAAAGTACAACGCGGCAGCCTGCCCGAAGACACCTCGGAACACGACAATCTGCGCGTCCGTCGGTATGTGGCCAAATATACGATCAACCCGGCCATCGCACACGGCATCAGCCACGCGGTCGGTTCGGTGGAAATGGGCAAACTGGCGGACCTTGTGCTCTGGAAACCAGCCCTGTTCGGCGTCAAACCGCATCTGGTCATCAAGGGCGGCATGATCGCCGCAGCCCCCATGGGCGATCCGAATGCGTCCATTCCTTCGCCGCAGCCCGTGCACTATCGCCCGATGTTCGGCGCTTTCGGCGGTGCCCGACCGGCCACCGCCCTGACCTTTTTATCTCAGGCAGCCATTGATGCGGGCGTCGCGGGTCAGCTTGGACTCCGCACAACAATCGCGGTTGCCAAAAACTGTCGGCACATCGGGAAAAAGAACATGATCCTGAACAATTATTTACCCAACATCGAAGTCGATCCTCAGACGTACACAGTCCGTGCCGACGGTGAATGGCTCACTTGCGAGCCGGCCAAGATATTGCCGCTGGGCCAACGCTATTTTTTGTTTTGATGAAGCCCAGCGCCCCACGCAGGCCGTCAGTTAAAACCATTGTGCGCGAACAGGCGCAAAGCTATGAACTGAATAGGTGTCGATGATGATACGACTGATCAGCAAAATTACCACACGGCGGCAGCCGATGACAACCCTGACATTGCCGTGGGAACAACGGATTCAGAGCCGTTTGCGGGTCACGCTGGACAATGGGGCGCAAGCCGGTCTTTTTCTGGAACACGGCACCGTGCTGCATGACCGAGACCAGCTCGTGTCCGATGACGGCGTTGTGATCGCGGTGCGGGCCGCCGAAGAATCGCTTTCCACCGTCACCAGCGACGACTCGCTGCGCTTGGCGCGGGCCTGCTATCATCTGGGCAACCGGCACACACCCCTTGAGATCTCGACCAATCAGCTTCGCTATCTGCATGACCCCGTGCTCGATCACATGATAAAAGGTCTGGGGCTCGCGGTTCGCCGCAATCAAGCGCCTTTCGAACCGGAAACCGGTGCCTACGCCGGTCAGGGTCACCACCATGACTGACAAGCATATGCAATTGCTGCGGCTCATGCATCTGGTGAGTCCATCCCTGCCGACCGGCGCATACGCCTACTCTCAGGGGCTTGAATGGGCCATTGCCGATGGCTGGATTCAAGACGGACCCAGTCTGCGGGTCTGGCTGGCCGATCTGCTGCAACACACCGTCGCCTATGTGGACATTCCCTTGCTGAGCCGCATGCATGCGGCCTGTCGGTACCGCAACGATACCGCACTGGCCATATGGTGCAACCAGCTGCTGGCCTTGCGCGAGACCCACGAATTGCGTCTGGAAGAGAAAACCCGCGGCAGGGCCATGCTGAAGCTGCTCGAAGGCCTGCACGTACAGCTTTCCATAACGATGCAAACGATCATCGCCGACAGCCAACTGGCCGGCTATGCCATGGCGGCGGCCCATTGGAATATCGAGCTATGCGATGCAGCGACCGGCTATGTCTGGTCATGGCTGGAAAACCAAGTGCTCACCGGCATAAAGACCATCCCCCTCGGTCAGACCGAAGGGCATCAAATGCTTCATAGCCTGGGACCCGACGTGATCGACGCCGTGGCACACGGACTGCGTTTACACGACGATAGCATCGGCGCGTCGAGTCCTGCCCTGGCCATCGCCTCCAGCTGCCATGAAACCCAATACACAAGACTTTACAGGTCTTGAGCGAGGACATCCATGACACCCCACATGCCTCCTCTTCGAATCGGCATCGGCGGTCCCGTCGGCTCGGGCAAAACCGCTTTGTTGGAACGCCTGTGCGTACGCATGCGCGCGCAATATGACATCGCGGTAGTGACCAACGACATCTATACCCGCGAGGATGCCGATTTTCTCATACGTCACCAGGCACTGGATCCGGATCGCATCGTGGGCGTGGAAACCGGCGGATGCCCACACACGGCCATCCGGGAGGACGCCTCCATGAACTTGGCGGCCATTTCCGATCTATGTTTGCGGTTCCCGAATCTGGATTGCATATTCGTGGAAAGCGGCGGCGACAATTTAAGCGCCACCTTCAGCCCCGAGCTGGCAGATCTTTTCATCTATGTGATCGACGTCGCCGCGGGCGATAAGATTCCACGCAAAGGCGGCCCTGGCATCACCCGCTCTCACTTGCTGGCGATTAACAAAATCGATCTGGCGCCCATGGTGGGCGCTTCGCTCACCGTCATGGAAACAGACACCAGGACCATGCGCCGGGACAAACCATTTGTCTTCACTAACATGAAAACAGGTCACGGCATCGACGAAATCGTCGATTTCATCGTAAAAGCGGGCATGCTGGCCGAAAAATCACTTTAGCCCTCAAAACTTGCACGATCGAATCCAATGCCCAAATCCATGGGGCAATAAGGGTGCTGTTATACGGACTTGACCCTGACGCGCTAAATGACCAAAGGTATTAAAATTGCAGCCCCCGATTAGCTGAAATACCACCTTGCCTTCATGGCGCCGAACACGACAGACACTATTTTTTGGCGGTACGTCAAGTGACGTCCTAAATTTCAATGGAGGTGTGTTTCTATGAAAAAAAGAACCATGATGATTCCCGTGATCTGTTTGCTTATGCTCCTGGTCGGGGCTTGGCCGGCCGTGGCTGCCGACGGCGACTCAAAAGCATATGACACCGGCAAAGCCGGCGAAGTGACCAGGAACGGCAACATCGATGGCGAAACCAGCGCTGCAGGGCTATCCAAGCAAGATCAAGAGTTCGTTGAAAAAGCCGCCAAAGGAGGCTTGATGGAGGTCCAATTGGGGACCATAGCCGCTCAACGTGCACGCAGCAGCGAGGTCAAACAGTTCGGGCAAATGATGGTCGACGAGCATTCCAAAGCCAACCAGCAACTGATGGAGATCGCTGCCCAAAAGAATATTCATCTGCCACGGCAATTAGATAGCGACCAGCAGGAAATGATTCAGGATTTTTCCAAAAAATCCGGCAGCGAGTTCGACAGCGAATATATGAACCATATGGTGGATGACCATCAAGAGGATATTGATGTTTTCAAGGAACAGGCCGAGGATGGGCGCGATCCCGCTTTGAAGCAGTTTGCTTCGACGACCGTTCCGAAGTTGGAAAAACATCTTCAAAAGGCCAAGCAGATCGAACAGAAAATGAACGAAAAAAATTAGAAACCTTTTAATTTTAAATGGTATGGCCTCTCCTGCCAGGATAGGTCATATTACATGTCGTCAGTCTCGACAATCGACGGCGATTTCGAAATTCTTCATTTATTCCTGATTATTTATATTGTGTTGGGTCTATAAAAGGGATATACAATTCAGATCAACAAGGGCTCTATAGCAATAGAGCGATTTTTCTGAAGGAACAAATCAGTTGTGCATACAACATCCTCCAGTAAGTTTTGATAAATCTTAAAGAAAGGAGGATGCCATTATGAGTAACGGAACTGTAAAGTGGTTTAACGAGTCAAAAGGGTTTGGCTTTATTCAACAGGAAGCCGGCCCCGACGTATTCGTTCATCACTCAGGCATCAACGCACAAGGCTTTAAGAGCCTTAGCGAAGGTGACAAAGTGACTTTCGATGTGCAGCAGGGGCCCAAAGGGCCTTCAGCTGTCAATGTAACCGTACAATAAGGTTTCATTCAGTTAGCAATAAGGGCACGCCTTTGGCGTGCCCTTTTCTATTAATCCTTCTCGATCTTCAGAATTTCTTAATTTACCCCATAAGCGATCCACACATCCTCACTGTTGCATCCACCAAGGCCAGAATGCGTTCATTCCTGGATTTTTCTCTTCAAGTGCACTTTATTATGTTGATTTTGCGGTGCGTTACTAGCTGGCATGATATTTTTTAGGCTCGGCAGAATGTCAACGGTTGCGCTTACTTGCACCCAGTCTAAAAAAAATCCCCAGAATTTCTCATTTTTATATCAAGAGGCATCTTAGCAAACCGAAATTATACTATTTTTATTGTTGGCATATTTGGTGCTGCAAACAATTTGCTTTACACGCAAGCCGATAACGGCGATGTTCACCCAATGGTTGATTTTGGCCAAGTTTATATTGAAGGTGTATCCTGCGATCATGGTAAAAAAACTTCTTTTATTTTTGACAGCCACCCTGTTCACCGCACTCATTTGCTTAGGGGGCTATAGTTGGTTTTTGTCCAGCACGGTAACCGAACGATTTTCATCCCGGCGTTGGAGTATGCCGTCCAAAGTATATTCGGATACGATGATCCTCTATACAGGTCAACGGCTTAATGTCAGTCTTTTACTCAATAAACTGAAGCGAATTGGATATCGAGAGCGGGAAACGTTACCTGCCCGACAGGGCGAGATTCACATTACGCCAAACAGGCTGCATATTTTTCTTCACGATCTGGAAACGCCTTGGGAAAAAAGACCTGGCTTTCTTGCTTCTGTCGAACTCTCCGCTGGCCATATTTTATCCATGACGCGCAAAGCAGATGGTGAAGATTTACCGATGATCGAAATCGATCCTGAAGAGATCGCCCTTTTCTTCGGCCAAGAGCGTGAACGGCGCCTGCTGGTGTCTATCGAGCAGATCCCTGATTTTTTCATCCATGCGGTTTTAGCCGCCGAAGACGCGCGTTTCTATCAGCATTGGGGCATTGACCCGCTTGGCATCTTACGAGCGCTGGCGACCAACCTGCGCCATGGCAGCATTCGGCAAGGCGGTTCGACAATAACCCAGCAACTGGCTAAAAATTATTTCCTGACACCCAACAGAAACTTGAAACGCAAATTTCAAGAAATGATGTTGGCTTTTATAATGGAGTTAAAGTTTTCCAAAGATGAAATTCTGGAGATCTATTTAAATGAAATATACCTCGGGCAAAAAGGTTCGGTCGCCATTAATGGCATCGGCGAAGCGGCCAGATTCTATTTCGGAAAACCGATACAAAACCTTTCATTGTCAGAAGCAGTTGTCATTGCCGGCCTGATAAAAGCCCCGAATGCTTACTCTCCGTATGTGAATACAAAAGCCTGCCATGCGCGTAAGAATATGGTTTTGAAAGCGATGGTGCAAAAAGGTTATCTAACCAATGAAGAATATTCAGCAGAGCAAGACAAATTCATCGAACCGGTGGGATATACCCAATATGGTAAAATGGCACCCTATTTCATCGATTATCTCAGTAATCAGCTAATGGCGTTGTACCAACCGGACGATTTGTCCTCCCTGGGGCTTTCCATCTACACCTCTTTGGATTCACAGGTTCAAATGGCCGCCGAAGAAGCGCTCCAGAATGGATTGGGTCGCCTTGAAAAAAGTTTATCCGCTCTCAAGCAAGCATCGACTGCCAAACTGCAAGGGGCGATAGTTGTGTTGCAACCCAAAACTGGGCACATCCTCGCTATGGTGGGCGGTCGAAATTATGACGACAGCCAATTCAACCGAATCACTCAAGCCCGCCGCCAACCCGGAAGCGCATTCAAACCCTTTGTATTTTATACAGGGCTGGATACGTTTACACCCATTAGTTTGCTCTCCAACCAGCCAAAGATTTATAAGGTTGACGGTAAAGATTGGAAGCCGAAAAATTTTCAAAAAAGTACGCCACAGAGCGTCACAGTCCGCTACGCCATTGAAAACTCGTACAATCTGGCCACCATCGATCTGGCCGTTCAAGTTGGCCTTGCGCGAATCATTGAGACGGCGAGAGGTTTTGGTTTCTCAACCCCTCTTGACCCATACCCATCCTTGGCATTGGGAGCTTTCGAAGTGATTCCTCTGGAGCTTGCGGGCGCATACGGTGTCTTTGCCGCTGAAGGCGTTTTTGCGCACCCCTTGGCTTTGAAAGCGGTAGCAAATGAAAACGGCGATTTACTCGAACAGCGCCATTTGGCTATCGAACAAAAGATCACTCCCCAAAAAGCCTTCATGATGAATGCTTTGCTAAAAGGGGTGGTCGAAAACGGTACAGCGCGCTCGATCATTACCAGTGGGTTTCATTGGCCTGCGGCTGGTAAAACCGGAACCACCAATGACAATAGGGACGCATGGTTCATTGGGTATACACCGGACATCCTCGCGCTCGTGTGGGTCGGTTTTGACAATGGCGATTCGATTCACGCGACGGGGTCCACTGCCGCCCTTCCGATCTGGCTTGAACTTATGAATGACATCCCCCACCATATTTCCGGAAGTCAGTTCAGAGAACCGGCTGGCATCGTCAAACGACCGATCTGTGGCGATGCCGGAAATCCAGTAGTATCGTACGCATGCAGCAATCCTTTTGAAGAGTATTTTCTGCAAGAGAACGCTCCCGAAGCCCCGCCCGTCCACAGTAGGGGATTGCACTATATCAAAGGGATTTTTAAAGGGATAACCACGATTTTTAAGGAACGATGATTTGAAAAAAATTACCCTGTTGGCAATGATAGTTGTTATGCTTTCAGGATGCGCCGCAGGACCCCGCGTTTTGACGCCACGGGAGAATGCCGCAGCGCGCCTCACACGCCAGGGCACGCAACTCTTGGAAGTTGGAAAACCAGATAGCGCCATACGTATGTTTGAGCAAGCCATTGGTCTGGACCCCAGCAACGGCCAATCTTACTACTATATAGCGCAAGCCTGGCTTGCCAAAGGAAACGTGAAGGAAGCACAAAAATTCAACAACCTGGCACGCAATTATCTTGAAAAAGATCTGGTTTGGGCAAGCCGGGTGGCACAACAGGCTGGACAGATAGCGGGCCGGTCCAAATAGATGTGTTTTTGTTGTTAAGTATTTTTAACTGTGTACACATGTATCATACGCCCCAGGCTGGCCAAAAGGGGGCGATTCTCGTCTATATTTTAAGTCTTGGCGGGGGGGTGGTGCATATCATAGGTCGTTTTATGTTTTGCTGCAAAGAGGGAGCAAGGTTCGTGGTCGGATGACCTTGGCCCCCTCTTTCTGTTCATAATTCGGGCGCCTGCCAGAAAGCCCCCCGGCCTTGAAGGGCGCCGACAAATTCTATTAAATAGTCATGCATGTGGGAAGCGTAATCCGGATCCAGGCGCCGGGTAATAAAACTGCCCGAAATGGATGCGAACAGCTAAAGGATGAACAAGGTCTGTAGGAATTTTTAGACCATTAACGTATGGATTGGGATGGAGTCGATTCTGTATTTAACCGATGCCCCTGAATCCTTCATGACGATGTCCGCACCGACTTTAGCAGCATCGGATAAATTGGTGGGGATGATCGTGTCTGAATGGTTCCCAGGATCTCGAATCCGTTTCTTTGATACAGCGGGATATTGGTTCGATTCAAATGGACGCAAAGCCCGGTGCTTTTTTTAAAAGTAAACATGAATTATAGACGTTCCCCGACTTGCGTGCAGGCTTCCGAGACACTATTTTTGGGGATATCCGGTTTCTGTACCCCTCATCTCGCCAACATGCAGTTGAGCCAAATCAGCTTCTCCACTTGCCGTCAGGTGGTGCCCGGGGCCATTCACAACAAAAGAGGAGGAATTTATCATGCCTACATATATTACCCTGGTTAACTTTACCCCCAAAGGAATCGAAAACATAAAGGAGAGCCCAAAGAGGCTTGACGCGGTTAAGGAAGTGATTCAAAGCTTCGGGGGCGAACTCAAAGGATTCTATCTTGCAATGGGCCGCTATGACGTCGTTTTCATTTCAGAGGCGCCCGATGATAAAGCGGTGGCGAAGGCGGCTCTGGCGATCGGATCTCGTGGCGCTGTAAAGACTGAGACTTTGCGGGCTTTCAATGAAGGTGAATACCGCGAAATCATTAATGCCCTGCCTTAGTCCGCGATAAAAACGAGATTACCGATGCTCAGGTTGCACTACTACAACGTAATGAAGGGTTCGAGTGGTTCCGGCATCACCTATAGAAAAGGGGGGACGATGCGTTCCCCCACTGCCTGAACTAAAAAGTTAAAGGCCCCCAGTACCCCTGTGGCGCATAACCGCCTTGCGCCATAAGCTTTCGAGGCCCGGCCGCACATTTTGGACTAAGCGTGCCTAACCTTGCGGCACCCGCGGACCGGGCACCGTACACCAGGGATGATCCAAAGCCCGTAAGCATAAATACTATGCGTTAATTAAATCGCCTACCCGATTTCAGGGTCAATTCGATCAATGGTATTTCCCAGGTATTTGCTTTTAAACGCAACCGGTATTCTTCCTTGCTGCTATCGGCAAACCATTGAATCATTCCGATGACCCGCGCCTCTGCAATGTCTTCTAATTTCCCGACCCACTGGTTAGTGCCTTTTGCGGATAATTTGGCTATGCAGTCACCCGTCTTGGTTTGCAGCTCGATGCCGGAACCAATGACAACCAAGCGCAGCGAATCACCTGCGAAGATCCGGGCCAGTCGTTTGTGAAGCTCATGATCTTCCGGGAACCTGCCTGCATAGCCCAAGTAGATATCGGACAAGCTCAATATGTGGTAGCTTCGACAAATCGCCTCCAAGCAGGACCCCTGACCGGAGAGCATACTTCTGCTTAACAGCCACTCCCCTTTCAATACCGAAGTGAACGGATTGCCCTGCTGCTCCATTTGCAGCAAACAAAGGGTCTCTTTGGCCCGGGTCATGCCCACGTAGAGCAGCCTGCGCTCTTCTTCCTGTCTTTTGCTGTCATTTGGCAGGCGCCAGTCCCCATCCAGAATGAATACATGGTCAAATTCCAACCCCTTTGCGCCATGAATGGTGCACAAGATAACGCCCTGGCCGATCGCCTTCTCATGCTTTTGCTCGGCTATCGCTTCGTACAGCCAATCGATAAAATAGGAGACCGGCAGTTCTGTATCAGCGGTTTCGCTCTGGTACTGCAAATGCAGATCTTCCAGCATGGCTGACCAGTGGTTCGGCGGTCCATCCGTGGCGCAGCGTCCCGGCAGATAATCTACCAGTGTCGAGGCTCTGCGGATCTGTTTTTCAATCGCTTTCAAATCCGATAAGAATTTAGACACTTCGCGCACCCGATGCAGGGGCAAACCACTCTCCAGACTCACTCGCACCGGAACCTTTTCGTTTTCCAGAAAAGCACGCACGATATCCAGCGTCGCCCGGGTACGCCCCAGAACGGCAAAACGCGCCCAGTCCAAGTCGGGATTCAATGATTTCAAACGCGTCATTTCATCGAAAACGGCCTGCGCCTGATGGTATGGACTTTTAACGATCAGGCGCTGCACGCGGCCTTGCCCCAAAGGATCGCGCTGCGCCCATGCCCCACCGTTCGGGTCCGCCTTTCTCTGGCGGTTGATGCGTATGGGGTGTTCATGTTTCATGCGATCGCGGTTATGGGCAATGAGCTGGTTGGCCGCAAGAATAATATTGGCGCTGGAGCGGTAGTTTTCTACCAGGTAGACCGAGGCGCACTTATAGTCTTGCTGAAAGTGCTTGATAAATTCCACGTTGGCGCCTCTGAAGGCATAAATATTCTGGTCGTCGTCACCGACGGCCATGATCGCAAGACGCCCATCACCGTCCTCCAGTGACCTGCCGGCGATGGCGGAGACCAGATCGTACTGGTCCTGGTCGATGTCCTGATATTCATCCACCAGAATATGACTGAACCCTTGCAGTAAATGCTCGCGCATTTCGTCCGGATCCAGCCCGGGAATCTCCTTCTCGCCTCGCAGCAGCGCGACGGCATCCTTGATCAGACGATCGAAATCCAAGCTCTTGGCCCTTTGCCCTTCCATAAGCTCGCGCAGGGAGACGCCCGCCAAGCGCATGGCAGCGCCATGGTACGTGGCCACGGTGACGCCGCGGGCATCCTGACCCACGAGCGCAATGAGGCGCTTGCGCAGCGCCACAGCCGCATTGTGGTTGAAACACATAACGAGGATGCGATTGGCCGGAACACGTTCGACCCTCAGAAGATAGGCGCAGCGATGGACCACCACGCGGGTCTTGCCCGCACCGGGACCGGCCAGCACCAGCTGATTGGACTGCACCGGGCTGCCGACAATCCCGATCTGAACCGGGTGGTTGAGGCTTTCGACGATTTGGCGGTAAGATTCCATGCTGGTGGCCCGGTCGAGAATTTTCTGGCGGCCGGCAAAATACTTCTTGATGAAATCGCCGCGCGGCATGGAAAAATAGTCCAACATGAGACTGATGGCGCGGGCGACTCTTTGCAGGGCAAGATTGGCATATTCCACGATGACATGAATTTGAAAACGACGTTCCCGATAGTGCAGCGCCAGCGGCTTGAAATCTCCCGCTGTGTATTGGCGGCGACGGTCGAAGGGGGTCAAGCGAATGGTCATTGCCTGCCGAAAAACGGCCAGCCCGTTTTGCAGGGTAATGATCTTATGCTCATGCAAAAACATCAGCGCCCGATCGATGGCCGCAAGGGGTTTCTGTAGTTTGGAATGCAAAAAGAGGTCGTGCCGGATGGCAGCGGCCAATTCATCGACACTGAACTCGATCAGCAACTCGCCGGCCGTGCCTTGCGGCGCACTGGGCAAAGCGGTTTTGGCTTTTTCCACCAGAAGCCCGGCAATGACTTCGGCCACACTGCGCCGCAGAGACGCTGTTTCAAGGACAGCGCTCCAATTGCGCCGCAGAGCGACTCGAAAACGGTTCCGCCCAACGTGCTGCAAATCGATGCTTCCGTAGGAACCGGCCAGCCCCTTGCCGTCCTGCGTCAATCCTTTCACTAGATTGCGCAGCGTCACCGGGTTGCTCTCTTCGCCTTCATTTTGCAGGCGCTGGTTCAGGCGATTGATGTCCAGATCCAGCCAGCTGTTGAGTTCAGCCTCCGGGGCCTCTTCCTGCAACAGCTTCAGCAGGCGCACCTCCAGGCAGCCGACTTGCTCCAAAAGCTTGAGGGCGCTTTTCTTTCCCTTGCAACACACAAACGCCGACAGCAGCATACTTTCGTCCAGCAATCCCGCGTCGGCCATTTCATGCATGGCATAGATCACCATCTGCGCGGGCGAGAGCCCACTGCTCTGCGTCAGTTCTTCTATCGCCCGCTTGCTGGAAAAAAGCTGTTCGGCAATATCGTCGGCGCTCAGGCCTTTGTCCCCGCGCGTGTTGAACAAAACACGCAGAATTCCCCGCCATAACTGTTGTACGGGAAGCGTCAGGTTCAGGCGTTGGATGACCAGTTCGGCCTCTTCGACGGTTTTCACCAGAGGTTTGCCCTGAAACACCTGCGTCAGGTTCTGGTTGCGCTCCAGAAATTCGGCGCGCTCCAGCCAAGATACCGCCGTGCGCACTTTGGTATCATTGCCGCGATCGCCCTTTTCGAAGAGCTCGGCCAGATCTTCATCGCGCAGCAGTTCCTGGGTGGTAATGACGATCTCATTGTCCTTGTTCTTTTTGCTGCGCCGCAGGCATTTCAGGATTCGCTGGATTTCATCTTTTCCGATCTCGGATATGGCGCTCATTTGAAATTGGGTTTCGGCATCGTCGGCCGCATACAACAGGATGCAATGGGCCGGTGCCAGATCGCGTCCGGCGCGGCCGGCCTCCTGCAGGTAGTTTTCCAGCGATCCCGGAAGATCGTAGTGCAGCACCAGCCGGATATTGCTTTTGTCGATCCCCATGCCAAACGCATTGGTGGCGCAAATCACCGCAATCCGGCCATCCACAAATTCCTCGATGATGCGCCGTTTCTCATGGGCTCCCAAGCCGCCATGGAAAGCGTCGGCCGGCAAACCTTTCTGAACCAGATAATCGCGAATCTCTTCGGTGGTCTTTCTTTTGGCCGCATAGACGATCGCGCAGGCGGGCGCGTCGCCTTGTAAATGCTGTTGAACGATGGCAAACGTTTGCGCGAGTTTTTCCGGAACGCTGACCGGCACAATGTCAAAATGCAGGTTGTCGCGCTCGACACCCCCCTCGAACAAGCGCAGCGTCTGCTTCAGTTCCGTTTCAAAATAGTCGCTAATCTCTTCGATCACATCCCGCTTGGCCGTGGCGGTGAAGCAGGCGATCGACGGCAATTCAAGATGCTGTTCGTGGCACAGCTCGCGAATGAAACGCGCCGCATACAGGTAATCGGGCCGGAAATCATGGCCCCATTTTGAAAAGCAATGCGCCTCATCGAACACCCAGCAGCCAATCTCGCGCAGGGTCAACACCTGTTTGACCGACCGGCTGCGCAGTTGCTCGGGAGAAATGTACAAAATGGCGATATCCCCCATGCGCACGCGCTCCATGACCTCCCCCCGTTCGGGCGGCGTCAACAGACCATAAATCGCCGCGGCAAAGGGGGTCCCGGTATTTTTCACCAGGTTGTCCACCTGGTCTTTCATCAAGGCCTGCAAAGGAGAAATCACCACAGTCAGCAAACCGCGGCGCATATGGCGCGCCAAGGCAGGCAACTGATAGCACAGGGATTTTCCGCCACCCGTCGGCAAGATCGCCAGCAGGGGCTTGTCTTGCATGCCTTCAAGGGCCACCGCCCGCTGCAGGCTCTCACCCTCCCTGGTCCGGGGCACGCCCCGAAAGGCATCGAAGCCGAAAAAGCGCTTCAGCTGGAAATCGGGATCATGGGTCTGCCGGCAATACGGACACCCTGGATCGCCGCACGGGATGTCGCGCAATGCGCGCAAAAATGGCACCATTTTGGGAAACTGGTACCGGGTCCATGGCGGGAGCACTGAATTTGAGCCCGCCACCCGCAGCCAGGCAAGTCCATAGGCGGCTTCCGGTGATGCGGTCACCGCATGGCCGATGGCCGCATACGCCTGCGCCACCCCCTGCGGGCAGACCAGTCCAGCGGTCAATCGGATGAATATCTCCCGCGCGTGGCCATCGTCCGCGATCCGGCCGTCCGAGATCATTCTGAGCACCGCAGCCAGCCCCGATCCGCTAAAGCCGTTGAACAGGCTGTTCTGAAAACAGAAGGCGTAAAACGCGATCAACTCTGGGCAATGCGCGCCCTGCTGCAAAAAGCTGTCCCACTGATCCGCGAACACCGACAAGGCCAAGCGCACATCTTCCAATGGGTCACTCAACGATGAGCGCACCAGTTTGTAGTCCTTTACCAAGCGGTGATAGGGATTCTGGGGAAACGCCAGCGGCGACAGGTACAAGGTATCGATGACCGGAAGCCTGAGCAGTCTCAACGCAGGGGCCATCGCTCTGAGATACGGCAGATCGAAACCGAAAATATTATGGCCCAATATGTAGTTGGCCTGGCTGCCAAAGGCATCCAGCTCGGCCAGCGCCTTAATAGGGTCTGTTTTGCCCTGCCACTCGAAGGTTTGCCCTTGGTACAGGGCACCGATGCGACGGATTTTTTGGCCGTCTTTTGTGATTTCGAGATCGAGGGATAATATTTGGGCAAGGAAACGATCCCATGGATGACTGGCGTTTGGAGGAGATCCGAATTTGACAACGTGAGATGCCACAGCAACTCCTATAGCAGTGGGCTGAAGTCGAAAACACTACGCATTGAGTGCGCAATGTCATCATTTCGATCAGTGTCGGTTCTGAATATCGTGTGACGCGCTATCCCTGGGTAAATACCATGCTGCAACGCACCGGGGGCGTCTATCGGTGCTGCTCGTAACATGAAAACATCCTAATATAATTCAGTGCATGTGGAAACGCATTAATGCGGTACAGACGCTTAATCGAAGATTCGTTTTTATATTCTGCCGCGCCCTGAACTATGGGGCTCACCTGCAATATGGCTATAATTTAAAATAATTTTTGGTTGACAAAAGTTAACAACGATATTACCCATAGTCCATGGAAAAAAAGCTTAATATCAAACGCATTGCCCTGGCGATGGAAACGCTCGGGCTCAATCAGGCAAGCCTTGCTAAGCAGATTGCGGTATCCAGGGCGATCGTCTCCTTATGGTTCAAAGGCGACAAGTTTCCCAGGCCGGACAAGCTGCTCAAATTGGGGACAACCCTTCGCCTGCCCTTTCAGGATCTTGTTGAAAAATCGGTCACCTCGCAAGAACCTGTCGTTGCGTTCAGGAAAAAGGCTTCCCGAAAAACAAAAAACAGCCATTTGGCCAAAGCCAGGGAGATGGGGCAGTTACTGGAATTGTTGGTCCCTTTCATTCCCTATGATCGCATGTTCGAACCGCCGGCGCTGAAATCACCAAGTTCGGAATATGCATTCATTCAAAAAGCGGCGCAAAGCATCCGCCAAGAGATGGGGGTGGAAAGCCATAGACCGATCGAGTTTGATCTGCTGGTTCGGAAGATCAACGACTTTGAGGTCATCCTGATTCCGGTGTTTCACGGCGACAAAGAGAACCATGAGAATGCACTGCATATCTACCTGCCATCTTCCAACACGACGTGGATCTACCTCAATCTGGACGCCTATGTTCATGACTTCAAATTCTGGATGGCCCATGAATTGGGGCATGTGCTTTCCCCCTCACTGCGCGACGACGCGGCCGAAGATTTCGCGGATGCATTTGCCCAGGCGCTTCTGTTCCCGGAGGACCTGGCCGAGAAGGCGCATGCTTCCTTAAGCAGAATCAGAGAGAAATCCAAACAAGTCAAAAAGATCATGGATATCGCGGCCGCTCTGGCCATATCCCCCATCACGGTATACAAGGCCGTGAACAATTATGCCGATGAAAACGGCCTGCCGCCAATCGATTTGGATCGCGTCCTTTTTGCGGCAACGACCAATCTTTGCAAGAGATGCGCGAAGATGACCGATCATTTGAAGCTCAAGGGGGCAGCGTCGGTGACCGAGTATATCGACATTACCAAAAAGGTATTCCACAGCCCATTCTTCGATATCCTGAAAAAGTTTTTGGCGAACCATGAGAAATCGTCTGGATTCATTCAATCCATTCTGGACTGTTCACTGCTGGATGCCAAGGAGATTCATGCGGGGTTGGTTGGTTAAATGGCCAAGCATATTATCCTGCTGGACAGCAATGTGTATCTGCGGATAGCGAACAGCTTCCACCCTCTGCTGCATGAGACCTTTGGAGACAAAGGCTATATCCTGTATTTGATCCCGGAATTCCAAAAGGAGTTCAACAAGAATCCTCGTCTGAAGAACAAATTCGGCTGGGTCAACGAAACGGAATATGTAGAAAATCGAAAGACCCGCCTGCGGATTCCCAGAGAACGAGCCGAACAGATCGAGATAACCTACTCATACCTATGGAATAACAACATCGGCGAAGGCATCGGCGCATCCCGAGTGGACGTGAGGGCGCTGTCTTACGGAGCGGTGCTCAAAGTACCCGTCGTAACCGATGATCGCGACATGGCCCGATTGGGTCAGACTTTTGATATCGAGATCTGGGGCCTTCTCGATCTGCTGAAGATCATGCACGCAGCCCACCGGATCGAATGGAAGGAAATCCAAAGCCTTTTAGATTATCTCGAATACATTAAAGATCTTCCTTACCCTTCCTTTAAAAGATTGGTTATCAACGCGTTTAAAAAGGGTGGATAGTGCGTAAGGTCCCTGGTCTGAAATTAGGCGACAGCTTTCTCGACGATGGCATCGGCCAATTGAAATTGGGTGGTTCGGGCGGCGTTCAAGCGGGCTTTGAGCTCGTCGCACAGCGCCATGAGTTCATCAACTTTGGCGACGATGCGGCGTTGCTCGTTGATAGGGGGTAAGGCTACAACTAACGATCGAATTTGCTCCCTTGAAACATTCTTCATTGAGCTACTCGTTCCTCCAGCTACTTTTGCATAATATTCACGGGAATACTGGCTGCTATTCGCGAGATTGATGAATTCGGCACTGGCATGAGATGAAAAAATGAGGCGAATAGTCTTGTCACTCAATAGTAATCTTGGCGGTGGATCTTTTGGAACAATGACAGCGCGAGCCACGAGTTCAGAAGTGTTAGCCCTCGAAATTAGAAAGTCTCCAGGCATTACCTCATACTCTGGCCTTAGCTCCATGTTTGAAGGTAATGCCTTATTTTCATCCGGGTTGAAATGCCCCCAAGTAACTGCACTTACTTTTAGAACCCCCCAACCTTCGCCGTCTCTCGGCATTGATTCACATTTTGGGCTCCAACCTGCTTCTGATTTTAAAGCGAGCCCATCTAACCTCACCCATACCCACCCCTTCGGCAACTCAAACGGCTTTTTATCCTCTTCAATTCCCGGCAAAGGTTTTTCTTTCTTGATTTTGCCTTCTTTAATGAGGCGTTTTTTTTCTTTTGCGATTTTTTCCAGCAGCACGCTGGCGGGTTCATCATTGGGGTCTTGGGGCACGAGTTTGCCCATGACGGCGAGTTGGAGGAGGGTTTGTTTGAGCTGGTCGATGCTCTGTTCGGTGGTGAAAAGGGTGTCGAAGTGGACGGCGATGCGTTGCCAGGCTTGGACAAATTCTTTTGGATCGGCGGCCTGGGTGAGAGTGGCGAGCAGGGTGTCCACCAGGGTTTGGTGGGTGTCGTTGCTGTCGGTTTGCTGCTGCTCCAGTTGGTCGCACAGGGCCATGAGTTCATCGACTTTGGCAACGATGCGGTGTTGCTCGGCAAGGGGCGGCATAGACAGCACAATGCAATTCATCTTGGCTTGATTCATCTTCGGCTGCGCAGTCCCTGTGACATAAGGCGCCAAAGAAATGGCATTAATATGGAGGCATATAAAATGCAAAAGCTCCTCTGTCAGCCCATCGATTACATGTGCATGATTGTTGACCCAATATTTACCTCGTGCGATAAAAGCAATAGGTGTAGAACGATTTAACAGATTCGCGCCATCCTCGCCAATTAATAAAAGCGGTTTATTACTTGAATTTTGCACCTGAAATCTGACAGAAGGTGGAAACCACCTGGGAACCTTTGCTATGATGGGGGTTACGAAGCCAACCCATTATAAGCAGGAGGTACCCAGATGGTAAAATCCACAAAATCAAATTTTCGGCAAAACCGCAATACCAAAGGACCTATTGAAAATCGTGCCAGAGCCAGTAAAATCAATGCTTCAACCCTATACGAGACGTGCAGCGAACAATTGAGCCCATTTGGCGGACTCTTGGCGATGATCAAATTTTTAGATCTGCTCGATTTTGCACAAATTTTTAACTCCGCTTATCAGGCCCCAGCTCGCCATCCCAAGCTGGGTCACTATAAAATGGTTATTGGGATTTTGATGCTACTGTTTATAGGCTTTAACCGGATATGGCATTTTACTTATATCCGACTGGACGCCATGCTGTGCGGTTTTTTTCGGCTTGCACGGCTTCCGGTTGCCAGCACCTTCTGGCGTTACGTTGACCACATGGGCATCAATCAAGGCCTGTCGTTGATTAAGGTCATGAGCGCCCTGCGCGAAAGGGTCTGGAAACAGCTC
>LADR01000051.1 GCA_000961655.1 Desulfatitalea sp. BRH_c12 | reverse complement strand
GAAGTTGCCGCTGCCGCGCCTGCAGTGGTGCCCACCACCACGGCGCGATAGGTCGTGCGCCGGGCCACGCCGGCTACTGACAACGGCGTCCTGGGTGCGCCCACGACGGCGGCCGCTTCCCGTATCAGGGCAATACTGGTCGGCGACGTCATAGCGGGGCCGATGACCAGCAACAGGGACAGTATGATCCCGTACACAATTTTATGGCTAATATGATGATGCATAGCGAACTCCTTATCGCTTACGGGGTTGGGGACCACCCATGCTCATGGGCAGGAAATCGACCCTCTTCGAATGCTTCGGGGGCCTGAAGTCGAACAACCCGTCGGCGAACTTCGGCGCAAGATCCCACTGAGACATGACAACCGTAAACTGGGGGGCCGCGTAAATGTCGGTCGAAGTAATGACGAGTTTGCGCGGCAGCGGCCGCTCGCCTTCCTGGATCCATATCTGCCAATCGACGTCCGGCCCTCGAAAAGCCAGATGATCACAGATGGTGCCTTCAACGGCCCCCTTGCCCACCATGAAGCCCGAGGTGGCATTGCGCATTAGCATCTCGAATGCGTTGACGTAAATAAGATCTCCGGCGGGGGCGATGATATCGAGCGTGTCCCTGGCGAAATCGAGCATTGCTTCAAGGGTGCCGGGTGCCGCGACGGTTGCGTAGTAATTTTCGCCCGGGTTATACAAAGTGAGGGACTTGCCATCGTAGAAGAACTCCTGGTTCACCAGATCGCCTCGGCGCATGGCCTGCAGTTTGTCCGGCCGTTGCACCGCGAGCACTGCTGCGCTGTCGAACTGAATTTTTTGTCCCGACACGAGCACCACTTCGATGGTGCTGTGCGTGTTGACACTGAAGCGCTTCTGACTTGCCAGAAAAGTGGCGGCGGCCTTTAGCAGGTTTTGGGCCTGCGGTTCGATGGTCATCGACTGGCCAAAGGCCTGCCAGGGCAGAAATGCCACGATCATCGCGGCGATCACGGCCGCAGCGCAGCTGCGGTACTGGTGCCTGATAATGAACATAACTCATCCTCCTTTTTGCGCCACAGGCTAAGCCCGCTGATGCTATCGCGCCGATTCCGAACCGACCCCAGTGATTTTCGACCCGCAGGCACCGTCAGTTCAGCGGTCATAGAACGCTCCAACCCATCAGCGGCGTACACTCATATAGCTTACCTAACGCACCCCAACCCTATTTACTGGCCCGCCCAAATTTCCGGGCACGGCACCTGCCCCGGGCGCGCCGACGCCCACCCCGGGAGTAACCCCTGCACCTGGCGCACCGACGCCGACCCCAGGAGCGACTCCCACCCCCGGGGCACCGACACCCACCCCAGGAGCGACTCCCACACCCGGGGCACCGACGCCCACCCCGGGTGCGACGCCCACACCGGGCGCCCCGACGCCAACGGTGGAACGTCGGGCCACACCGGCATAGCTGACCGGGGTGGCCGGATGGCCCACATCTCCATGCGCAGCGGCCACCCACTCTCCCCCTTTAGGCTGCATTGCCCCATCCCAGAAAAATCCGGTAAAAAACAGCGGCAATGTAAGAACAATCCTGATCGTTGTGCCAATCATTGCTTTCCTCCTGGGGCCGCACCTTGCGGCAGCTCATCGAGTTCAATCAGGGCATTGGGATCGAGCTCGCGAGCGCCATCCGGCGGCGTGAACGCAAAAGAATCCCTGCCCGGCATGCTCGCCGTATTCCATTTCCTGACCCGCAATGTGTATTGTGGAGCACCGTTAATAGTTTTGCTGGTGATCACCAGCTTTCGCGGGATGGGTTTTTGTCCCACCTCCACCCAGACCTGCCAATCGGTATCGAAGTTGCGGAAGGCAAGGTGCTCGCATTGCACGCCATCGATAACACCTCTGCCGATATGCTTGGCTTCCAGGACATCGGTCATCAAGGCATCAAATGAATTGGACAGGAGAAGGTCGGCGCCCGGCAGCGCCACACCATGTCCCTTTCTCAGCGTTTCGATCAACTGATCCACGCTGCCCGGGACTTCAAACCGTGCGTAACCGTTGAGACTCCTTGAGTAGACGCTGGCAATCTTTCCGTCGAAAAACAGCCATGCATCCGCATGGCCGGCTACCCGATGGGCACGCAGCTTGTCCGGGCGTCTCAACAGGATCACGCCTGAACTTGCGAATTGAAGTTTCTCCAACTGAGGCGTGATGACTTCAATATCGCTGTCGAATTCAAGTTCGATGTTCGATTGACTGCTGAGATAATCCGACATGGTCTTTAGCAAACTGACCGCTTCGTTTTCCTGCGCATGGGATTCACTCGGGACACCGGAAATAAAGGCAGCCACACTACAAACCAACAGGAACGGAATGAAAAAGTATCGTTTTGCTTTCATATCGATTTTTCCTTGAGTTAGCTTTCACATGCACCGGACGTCGCGGCTGGTTTCTGATCCACCGCCTGATCGCCCACATTCCGGGCACAGGATTGCCTCATGAGACCCTTTTAAATGTCGTTCAACGGGTCCTTGGCGGTTGCCGCTGGAATTTCTGAATCGGCCGAACCGTCAACGCCCAATGGAGGCAAAGCGGAACGGCAATCCGCTCTTTGCCCGCTGCAAAGACCGCGGGATGCCGGAGCGCGGGACGACAGCCATCGATAGGGCCACTTTGTCTTCGATGGGACGGGACGACAGAGTCTCCCTGGCGAGGATTTCAATGTCGTCACCTTTCAGGATGATCTTGGCGATGGATATCCGGTTGTAAAACTCCACATTCCGATAATAAACGATGAGGTGCTTGCCAAAATTCACTGTGGGAATTGCCTCTATAGGTTTGAAGACCTGCCAGACGGCGGCAAAGGCCGAAGCCTCGACGATATAGCCGACAGCCCTTCTTTGGCCCGCCTGGGAAAGCCTGCCCAAATGATCGACAGGATAATCACCGGACCACTGCTGTAAAATGGGTACCTCTATAGACTCGGCCGACTTGTCGCCAATGCCGGCACAGCCGTTTATCACAAGAAAAGGTGCCGCACACAGCATACATAACAAAACGGCACATGTTCTCGATTGCATGGAGCGTCCTTAAAACGGTTTACTTTAAAATGTAAGATGTTGGTGCCCTGAAGGCCCAGGCCTTTCATTAATCCGGTCTGACCTGACTGCAATACCTTGCGATAAGCGTACCAACTACCTTATGCCCATCGAAAGTTGCCTTATCCACCAGTAACATGAGATAAAATGCGGATCGATGAACTATCTCCGGAATCTTCAGCGACGGGTTTTGCTGAAATAGCGGCAAATCTGCCGTCATATCGGCACAAGCATAGAAAAGCAGTTGCGACATATAAGCGCTTCAGAACCTTCTTCCCAGGAAGAGGCAACCGGTATTGTGTCCGCTCTATGTCACCAATATGGGTTTGACCCCGCTTTTCTTCGTAATGGCTTTATATGTTATAGATGCGTCTGAGTAGGCCCGGGGAATCGCGGACCCCGTTTTGCGAAATCAAGATCCAGAAGGTTTTTATTTGAACAAGGCCACAATACAGTGTCGCGCATCATTTGCACTTCATTTCACGCGGCCGCAATGATATAGGGTGCAGCCTGATGACATTAAAAAATTTCTGGTTATGCACTTCGCTCCAGTGATCACAGGTATGGGGTATCATAAGAAGGTTACGCTGTGATTTTTAGAACCTTTAACAAAAGCATGCACGTAAAAGCGGAAGGTGAGCATGTCAAATCGACAGAATGCCTCCCTTTACACTTTAAACTTTACACTTAACACTTCGCCCATAATCACTGGAGCGAACTGCATAACCAAAAAAAAATTTACAGAAACACATCATACGGCACCCATGCAGACCCACACACCCATTCAGCGCAGCCAGTGGCTGCTGGCTCTGGCCAGCGGTCTGTTGCTGGTTCTGGCCTTCCCCAAGCTCGATCAGGGCTGGATGGCCTGGTTTGCCCTGGTGCCTTTGGTGCTTGCGATCAGGCATGCCGACCCGCGCGCCGGTTTCATCCTGGGGTGGGTGACCGGTTCCGTCCACTATCTCGGCCTGATGTACTGGACAGCCTATACCATGAACGCCTATGGCAATGTGCCGCTGGTGCAATCGGTCCTGGTGCTGTTGCTGTTTGTCGCCGTCCTGGCAGTCTATACCGCCTTGTTTCCTCTGATCGTATGCCGCCTGTGCCGCAAACCCTGGCAGTTGGCCCTGCTGGCACCGGCCGTCTGGGTGCTGCTGGAATGGCTGCGCACGTGGCTGTTTACGGGCTTTCCCTGGGAATTGCTGGGCTACAGCCAATACGATCACCTATGGCTCATTCAGATGGCCGACCTGTTTGGGGTGCCGGGCATATCGGCCCTGATCGTTTTTACGAATGTCGCCCTGGCCCTGGCCATTCTGGGGTGGGCCGAAAAACGCTGGCAAGGGCACCTGGTTTCCAGGAAACTCCCGCTGCGCACCGGGATCATTGCAGGCGTGCTGCTGCTGGCCGCTACTGGCTACGGCATTCTCCGGCTGCATGCCATCGACAAACAAGCCGCCGCGGGAGATCGCGCCCGAATCGCCGTCGTTCAAGGCAACATCGACCAGGCCATCAAATGGGATGCCACCTTTCAGGTCATGACCGCGGTCAAATACCGCACGTTATCCCTGCAAGCGGCCGAACAGGGCGCCGACCTGATCGTCTGGCCTGAAACCGCCACCCCCTTCTACATGTTCCACGATAAACTGCTCACGGACATGGTTCTGCAGGGCGTCACCGATTCCCAAAAAGATTTCATCATCGGCAGCCCGGCCGCCCGAACCGACGGCGATGCGTTCATCAACTACAACCGGGCTTACCTCCTGTCCTCCGATGGGAAAATAGCCGGCCAGTATGACAAAGTTCACCTCGTGCCGTTTGGCGAATATGTCCCTTTTAAACGCTGGCTGCCTTTCGTGGATAAACTGGTGGCCCAGGTGGGCGATTTCAAAGCGGGCCGCCGCGGCGACACGCTGGTTTGGAAGGAGCGCCCACTGGGCATGCTCATCTGCTACGAAATCATTTTCCCCGACCTGGCCCGCGCCAGCGTGCGCAATGGCGCCCAACTGCTGATCAACATCACCAATGACGCCTGGTTCGGACGCACCAGCGCCGCCTACCAGCACTTTTCAATGGCCGTTCTGCGCAGCGTGGAAAACCGACGTTTTTTGGTACGCGCCGCCAACACGGGCATCAGCGGTTTCATCGATCCCGGCGGCCGTGTGCTGGCAACGTCGGAACTGTACGAAGACGACACATTGACAGCCGGCATTTCGATGATGACGACCCGAACCCTTTACAGCCGCTGGGGGGACTGGCCGCTGGTGGGCGCTTGCTTTTTACTGACGGCCCTCATCGCAGGGGCGCAGTGGCGACTGCGCAGCGAAGATGGCCCGCGCCAGGCGAACAAAAGGCGATGGTTCAAAGGACGCTGACCTGGGCGCGTCAGGCAATCGCATGTAAAAAACTCTCTCAGGATACCCGAATTTGTTTTCGGATTGGCACGGAGGAGGTGATCCGAATGGATGGTGGCGCGGACCACCCACCCGGATCACCGGATTTTCAGCGATAGATATGGCGCCAAGTAAAGAAACGCATTACAGCACGCTGCATGCCAAGGTTTACATGCGGTTACCCTGAGATGGCGAACAGCTTCTATTGACAAAAACCAAAAAACTCACCAATCTTACCCATTTCACAAACGAATGCATTGCGCACTTAACCAACACGGCCGGCCCGCCTGCCGAAGGAGGATACCATGGCATTGGATACCAAACAGACCCTGAAGACCCTGCGATCGAAAATGACCCATCTTGGAGACTGTCTTTGACCGTGAGGCCAAACAGAACCGCCTGAAGGAGCTGGAAGCCATCATGTCGCGGGAGGGTTTCTGGGACAACCCGGAAGCTGCCACCCCGCTGCTTAAGGAGCGCACTTTCCTTTTCGAGCGCCTGGAAGCCTACCAGGCCCTGCACGACGAACTCGAAGAAAATGAACTGCTGACGGCCATGGCCATGGAAGAGGATGATGGGCAGACGCTGGCCGAGGTCGATACGCAAATTGCATCACTGGCGCAACGCATGCATGCCTTTTCCCTGGACATGATGCTCGACGGTGAATTGGACGCCAATAACGCCATCGTGTCGATCAATGCCGGTGCCGGCGGCACGGATGCGCAGGATTGGGCCGAAATGATGCTGCGCATGTACTTGCGCTGGTGCGAACAGCGCGGCTACAAAACCGAAACGATCGACCTGCAGCCTGGTGACGAAGCCGGCATCAAAAGCGTCACTTTCACGGTGAAGGGGGATTACGCCTATGGCTATCTGCGGTCGGAAACCGGCGTGCACCGACTGGTGCGTATCTCACCCTTCAATGCCAGCGGCAAGCGCCAGACCTCTTTCGCCTCGCTCTTTGTCTACCCGGAGGTAGACAATGAAATCGTCATCCAGATCGAAGACAAAGATCTGCGCATCGATACGTTCAGGGCCAGCGGGGCCGGAGGGCAGCATGTCAACAAGACCTCCAGCGCCATCCGCATCACCCATATGCCCAGCGGCATCGTGGTCCAGTGCCAGCAGGAAAAGTCGCAGCACCGCAACAAGGATATGGCCATGAAAGTGCTGCGCGCGCGGTTGTACCAGCAGGAAAAGCAGAAAAAGGATGCCGAACTGCAGCAGATACACGACAACAAGGACGAAATCTCCTGGGGCAGTCAGATCCGCTCCTACGTGCTGCATCCGTACCAGTTGGTCAAAGACCACCGCACCAACATGGAAATCGGCAACGTAAACAGCGTGCTCGACGGCCAGCTCGATCCGCTGATCGAAGGCGTGCTGCTTTCGGGAATCGCTTAGCAGGCCATCTCGAACGGAATTGGATCTACTTGAAAACCATGACCCCTGAAGCTGTTTTCAATCGCTATTACCCCCCGGGCGCCCCCCTGACCGAACTGTTGCTGGATCACAGCCGGCGGGTACGCGACAAAGCCGTGGCCGTGGCCGAACGCATCAAAGATGCCAGCCCGGACCTGGCATTTGTGGCCGAGGCAGCGCTGTTGCACGACATCGGCATCTGCCACACCGCGGCGCCGGCCATTCATTGCCATGGCAGTCAGCCGTACGTCCATCATGGCATCATCGGGCGGCGAATGCTGGAAGCGTGCGGATTGGCGCGACATGCTCTCGTATGTGAGCGGCATGTCGGTACCGGGATCACCTTGGCGGACATCCAGCACCGACCCATGGGGCTGCCCCTGCGCGACATGACCCCTCAGACGCTGGAAGAGATCATCGTCTGTTATGCGGACAAGTTTTTTTCAAAGATGCATGACGGCCAGGAACTGCCTGTGGAGCGCATCGTTGCCGGACTGGCCCGGCATGGCCAGGACAAAGTCCGCACGTTCCTGGACTGGCACGCGCTGTTCGGCTAAGCTGGCTGCGCCCATGTAAAAGTGGAAAACCTTTTTCCAACCGGCCCTTATGCGTGCATGGGTATGATAAGGGTCTGATGACCCGGCGAGAACACCTTAAAAATAGAGGAATCGATTGCCATGAACCAGCCGCATTTGCCCACCCTGCCGGTGGCCCTGACCATTGCCGGATCAGACAGTTCGGGCGGCGCCGGGATCCAGGCCGATCTGAAAACGTTTCAGGCCCTCGGCGTATTCGGCATGAGCGCCATAACGGCCGTGACCGTGCAGAATACCCAAAAGGTCTACGCCATACAGGAAATGCGGCCGGACATCGTGCACGATCAGATCGTGTGCCTCTTCGCGGATATATCGATTCAAGCCGTCAAAATCGGTATGGTGGCCAGCGTACCGCTCATCGAAGCGATCGCGGCGGCCTTGCGCGAAGTGACTTGCCCGCCGGTGGTACTCGATCCGGTCATGGTTTCCAAGAGCGGTTACGCCCTGCTCAATCAGGATGCCCGCCAGGCCTTGGCCTCCCGGCTCTTTCCACTGGCCGCGGTTGTGACGCCCAATATTCCCGAAGCTGAGATTCTAATCGGCGCCACGATCGAAAATGAAAACCAGATGCGCTCGGCTGCCGAACGCATCCACAGTATGGGCGGCGGCAACGTCGTGCTCAAAGGGGGGCATTTGAACACGATCGAGGCTGTCGATGTCGTGTTCGACGGAAAGCTGTTTCAGACCGTGAGCAGCCCGCGCATGGCCACCCGCAACACCCACGGCACGGGATGCACGTTTTCATCGGCGATCGCCGCTTTTATGGCCCGAGGGGAAACTTTTTTCGAAGCGGTCCGGCTCGCTAAACGCTATGTGTCCGGGGCGATCGCGCATGCCTTGAACATCGGCAAAGGCCACGGCCCGACCCACCATTTTTACGACCTGTATGCTCGGGCCGGCATGACACCGCCTGATTAACCTCTTGCCTTGCTGCCGTCCGCGTTCCAGAACATCTCCCCTTTGGGTCCACCGCGAAAACCGTCTTCGAAATGAATCCGGGCTTTGATCTGTCCGCTCTCATAATAGCGCGTGGCCACGCCATGCAGAATGCCGTTCTGATAGGGTTCGATGCTCTCGGTTTTGCCATTGAGATAGTAGTAGGTGCTGCGCCCGTGCAACTTGCCCTCTTTGTATTCTTTTTCAAAACGGCAAGGATGGTTGCGATACCCTTCGTTGCGGCTGGTTCCGGTCAGAACGCCTGTAAACGGCTTTTCCGATCCTTTGGCATAGACCAGTCCGTTCCGCTGGACGGACTCGGATTCTTCCATCATATCGGTGCAAGACGTTAGCATCGAAAAAAAAAGGAAGACCAGCAAACATGTCCTACCGGCCACCTTATGGTTGTGTGTGTACATTCTCCCCCCTGTGATGCTGACAATTCGAAGGGGTATCGGCATCTTGATCGTCTAACTTGAGAGAAAGCGGTGGCGCTGAAGCTCAACGCGGTTAAAAAGGGTATTTATCAAAAAGGACAAAGGAGATATTCGCATGGATTCGAACAGATCAAGCCAAAAAGCGTTTTATCTTTTGTTGGGACTGTTGCTTGTTTCGGCATTGTTCTTGTTGGGTGCCACGTATGAAAACACCAATGGCCGCTACCGGATGTCGGTCATCACGAGAGGAAATTTCACAGACATTTTCGTCATCGATACGACCACCGGCGTAGTGAAATACGTGGGCAAAGATGAAGGCAAGCCTTTCGAAGAAATCAAAGGCAAGTAGGCCCGCCTGACCTGTTCGCCAAGCGGGCCAACAGGCCCAACGGATTAACGAGATAACTCGCGGGCCAACGGCCCGACGACCTCTCCACGCGCATCTTTAACCGTCACAACGATTCCTGCATCGCCATCCAGGCGATGGGTTGCGCAGCTGATTCATGGGTCGTAGGCGCGCACCGCCATTTCGATCTGGTTGAGGATGCCTTCGTCCACGTGGCCGTCTTTGATCAGACTGCGTGCGGCCTGATTGACGCTCATGTTCATGGGGCCAAGATTGTGGGTCGTTCCCACGATCATATTCGCATGCGTAATCAAGCCATTCTGGTCGGTGGTGTAGTCGTGGATCAGCGTGCCGCGCGGCGCCTCCACGCAGCCTACCCCGCGCCCGGCTTTGGGTTCCACCATGGCGCGCACGTTGGGATCGGTGGTCTCGGGATCCTCGAGAATTTCGATGGCCCGCTCGCAGGCATACACCTCTTCGATCAAACGGGCGTAGTGGTACAGAAGCGTGGCTTGCGCCGGCCGGCCGAACAGGGCACGGAACTCCTCCAGTTCGGCCTGCGCGCGTGGGGTGGCCATGCGGTCGGCCACGTTGATGCGCGCCAGCGTATTGGAACGATAGACTCCTTTGGGATTGTCGAGATCCATGGAAAAGCCCTCGTTCCAAAAGCGTGCATACGGGTATTTGCCGAATGAATTGGGCTCGACGTGCTCGCCGATGTAATCGATATACTTCTCGGCATCAAAATCGGTATAGCTGCCATCGGCTTTCATCATGCGCAACCGGCCATCGTAAAGATTCAGGGCGCCCTGACCATCAACCGTGCCGATGAACCCGGTTTTAATGACCCCCAGGGTTTGGATCGCTTCCATGTACTGGGGGAACACCCCTTTTTTAGCGAACTCGATGGTAAAAAGGGCGAAATCCAGGATCTCCCGCATTTTGCTCAGGATATCCTTGCGCTCTTCTTCGAGCAGCGGCTTGGCAAATCCGCCGGTCACCCCGGCCACCGGGTGGATGGTTTTGTGCGAATATTTATCCAGGATCATTTTGGCCATCTGGCGTGTGCGAACCACGCGCGTGGCCAGTTCCGGATTGGCCTGGGCGATACCGATGACATTGCGCACGGCATAATCGGCCGTTGGGCCGATGACAAAATCGGCCGCCGCAAGAAAAAAGAAATGCAGCAGCTTGTCTTCGGCATGGGCGATGGTCTGCATCAGTTCGCGCAGTTTGCTGCCGGCCGGGGTGGGTGTGACGCCAAAGCAGGCATCCACAGCCTTGTTGGCAGCCAGATGATGCATCCAGGGACAGATGCCGCAGATGCGGCTGACAATGCGTGGGACTTCCTCGGCGGGTTTGCCCTCGATGAACTTTTCGAAACCGCGCAGAGACATGTAGCTGAGCCGGGCATCGGCCACATTACCGTCGTCATCGAGGGTGATGCCGATCGAGGCGTGGCCTTCGATGCGCGTGATGGGTTGAATCGTGATGACCTTGGACATTGGGCCTCCCTTTTGTTCGTTGATTCGTTGAAAAACAATGAACCAATCGACAATCTACTAACGGATAACACATCGACCAATTAACAAATGACGTCTATGCAGTTCGCTCCAGTAAGACACAGGACAAAAGCATGGACGTAAAAAGCGCACAACTTGGGGAGGCGAGCATATCAAATCGACAGAATGCCTCCCTTTACACTTTACACTTTACACTTTACACTTCGCCAATCTCACTTGAGCGAGCCGCATACCCAGATAACCAATAACCCCATTACCGGATTGCCGAAAGCAAGCCGTGTGCGCCTGAAAACCGCAGCATCGAAACGCTCTCGGGCAGCGACTGGATATCGATCCCGTTGGATGCCAGGGCGTTGAGCATGTCCAGGCGTTGGTTGCCGTTGGGGCGCACCGGGCCATAGCAGCCGCGGCAGGGGACGCGCGCCGAAATGCAGCGCGGCGCGATCGCATCGCC
>LADR01000014.1 GCA_000961655.1 Desulfatitalea sp. BRH_c12 | reverse complement strand
GTTCAATCTGGATGCCGGCGATCTGATCAAAATGCTCAAGCCAGAGTTGCCGCAGAAGTGTCTTGTTTATTTCGATCCACCTTATTACAAGAAGGGAAAAATGCTATACAGCAATTTCTATAAACATGATGACCATGCCCATATGGCATTATTAATCAAATCGCTTCAGTGCCCCTGGATAGTAACCTACGATAATGTGCCTGAGATAAAAAACATGTATTCTGGAGAGCCATTCGAGGATTTTGATATTTCTTATTCAGCCCATTCAGGAAGGCCGCGAGGGTCAGAAATAATGTTTTACCACGACCTCAATTTGCCATCCGCCCCATATGCCCGCAAAGTCTAAAAACCTCCTCCCGAACCCCATTCAAACAGCTCATCAAAAAATGTTTGAAAACTATCCCCGAATAGATCATCGTAAGGCATGTGTAAAGGATTGGAAATCAGAGTTTTCTCAACGACGCGGGTTTCCGTTTCTCACCCCCCGTCATTATGGCGAAGTGTAAAGTGTAAAGTTTAAAGTGTAAAGGGAGGCATTCTGTCGATTCGATATGCTCACCTCTCCACGTTGAAGCTTTGGCGTGCATGCTTTTGTCAAAGGTTCTAAAAATTACAACGTAACCTTCTTAAGACACCCCATACCCGTGTCTTACTGGCGCGAACTGCATAACGGATTGCTAAATATCCCGAATGATGGCAGGCTAAGAGCAGGCACAGAATGCAAGGTACTCGGTTTATATCATTTTCGCACCCGAAAGGATTCACGGTGATAGACGAAACACAAGCAGACGAAACTGAGCAAATCGTTGTCAATATTCCTTGCCGGTTGGCGCAAAGAGCTCAAAAATACGCCAATGAACACGGCAACAGCATTACGGGCGTGGTCATCGAAGCCTTGGATGCACTACTGGGTGGACGGACAACCGATGGGTTCAACCATCGCTCTGGGTGACGGTACACAGCTTCCGGGAAAGCAGCTGTGTATGCTGCGTTACCTTAAAAGCCGTGACATCTTTAGCCAATGATGATCGTTGGGTGATACGCGTTGCGATTTGGTTGGCATGTGTAGCGGCCCGCTTGGCTGCTTTGTACAGAGGAGGAATAATGAGTTGGGTTACCATTGATAGCGACCGGTGCGACAATTGCGGTATCTGTGCCATTCGCTGTGCGCGCTGTTTTACCAAGGGCAAGGAAAAAATTTCCGTTCAGGCCGATGAAAACTGCTGTATCGTTTGCGGTCATTGCGTATCTTTGTGCCCCACTGGCGCCATAACACACAGCCGGATGGATCCGGACAACTTTGAATCCGTGGGAACCCCGGTTACTTACGAACCCGATAGCTTCATGCGGTTTATACGCCAACGCCGCAGCCACCGCCATTTTAAAGGCAAGGCCGTCTCCAAGGCGGTTATCCACCAACTGATCGAAGCCGCCCGGTATGCGCCCACCGGCAGCAATGTTCAAGGCGTTGAGATCATCGTTCTCGAAGACGATCAACGCAAAAAAGCGTTGTCGGATTTAACCATCGCCTTTTTTGCCGAGGCAGGCCTCGAGGCGGCTGAAAAGCTCAAAACGATGTCCGCCGACCTGCCCGCACCAACCCGGTTGCAGCTTGAGAAAATGGCGCGTTACCGAGACACCATGATGCAGGCCCAATCGGTGGGCTACGATCCTATTTTTCACCACGCACCGGTAGCGTTGCTGTTTCATTCGCTGCTTGAAACCAGCACACCCAAAGACAACTGTGTCATCGCCTCAACGACGGTCGGGCTGTTCGCGCGAACCCTGGGACTTGAATGCACCTATATCGGGCTGCTGGAAATTGCCGCACGGTCCTATCCGCCGTTGGCTGAAGCGCTCGGGCTGCCCGAAGGCCATCGCGTTCAGAGCGTGCTGATTGCCGGTTATCCGCGGCTTAACTATCTGCGCGTCGTTGACCGCAACCCCATCAAGGTGCGTTGGGAATAACGGCGGCTCAGGAGGAGACGATGGCCCTGTCGGTGGTGGATTTGTACAGCCGGGTTCTACCGCGGACCAATTGCGGCGACTGTGGCTATCCGACGTGCATTGCCTTTGCCAGCATGGTGGTTTCCAAGAAACTGCCGCTTTCGCTATGTCCGCATCTCTCCGCGGACACCCTGGCCCGCTATCAGCCGGAACTCGATGACCAACATGCCGCCGGCAAGTGGACGGAGCGCGATCTGGCCGCCGATGCACTTGCCTGGGCCCGCGAACGCGCCGCATCCATGGATCTGGCGGACATGCCCGCTCGTATTGGTGGCGAGTTGACCGACACCAGTGACGGTCCGGTTCTGGTGCTGCCCTACTTCAATGAGGTCATCCATGTCCGGCATGGCGGCATCCGGCGTACCGACGGCAGTCAGCTGGGACGTTGGGAACAGGTTTTTATTTTTAACCACATGGCCCAGGGCGGCTCGATAGCGCCCACCGGCCAGTGGAAGTCCCTTCAGGAAATCCCCAACACGGTTTCGAAGATCAAGTCGATGCGCGCTCACGTGGAAGTACCCCTGCGGGAGCACTTTGGCGGGCGGCAAGCCGAGTTGGCCGCTGCGGCGCTGTGCATGGGCGGCACCGATGTGACCGCCGTGACCGAATCGGCTGATCTGGCCTTTCGCTTCCAGCCCCTGCCGCAGGTGCCAGTCCTGCTGATGTATTGGGAAGGCGACCGCGACGGCGGATTCGATGCCGAGATCAAACTGGCCTTCGATGAAACCATTACCGCACACCTGGACATCGAGTCGATTCTGTTCTTAAGCGAACACCTTGCCCAATCTTTGATCGCCGCCAAAAGCCCTCAGTAGCGCGCCGAGTCGGTTGCCGCATCGACGGGAAGATGGATTTGCCGCCGCGCGGTGGCATGTCACCACTGCCGGCCAGCTTTTCCCGCAACGCCGATGCTCACGGGATAATAGGGCCATCGTTCTCGGTTTGACGCGCAAGGCAACCTTTGGTACATCAAGCGCAGGGAAGAAAAAGCGCTGTCCAGGAGCAAGAAAAAGTACCATCATGCGCGGGACAAAAAGAGCTGGCGGACAGTAGCGTGGTGAGGGAATCCAATGTGACGCTTCGAGAAAAAAGGAAAGAAGAAAGATGACCGTAAACAATGCCCCCATTCGTCCTGAGCTTGCCGATTTGATCAGGCGCACTTCTTTTGGTCTTGACGAAAACCGGCCGGATGTCGTTGTTCGCCGAGAGAAGAAAAACCAGCGAACTGCACGCACCAATGTGGAAGATCTTTGTGATCCCGGCAGCTTCATCGAGTACGGTGGCCTGGTAATAGCCGCGCAACGCACGCGCAGGACCGAAGAAGACCTCATGGTTAAAACGCCGGCCGATGGCCTCATCACCGGTCTCGGATCGGTCAATAGCGACCTGTTTGGCGAAGAGAATTCGCGCTGCCTGGTACTGGCCTACGACTACACGGTTCTGGCCGGCACGCAAGGCCATTTCAGCCACAAAAAACTGGATCGCATGTTAAAACTGGCCCATGAACAGGAGATTCCGCTGGTGTTATTCGCCGAAGGCGGCGGTGGCAGACCCGGTGATGTCGATGCCGGCGGGGTGGTCATAGCCGGTCTGGATTTGGCGACTTTCGCGATGTTCGGTGGATTCAGTGGCAAAGCGCCTTTGATAGGAGTTGTCTCCGGGCGCTGTTTTGCAGGCAATGCGGCTTTGTTGGGATGTTGTGATGTGATCATCGCCGCCCGGAACGCCAACATCGGGATGGGCGGTCCGGTGATGATCGAAGGCGGTGGTCTGGGCGTCTTCCAGCCCGAGGATGTCGGACCGATCGATGTTCAGACAAGCAATGGTGTTGTCGATATTGCCGTTGAAGATGATGTGGCGGCCGTGGCGGCAGCGAAAAAATACCTATCCTTTTTTCAGGGCCCTGTTACGAATTGGACAGCTCCCGACCCGCTGCCCCTGCGTACCATCATACCGGAAAACCGACGTCGGGCCTATGACATGCGGCTGGTGATCAAGGGCATCGCCGATGTCGATTCCTTCCTGGAGCTTCGCCCGGATTATGGCCCCGGTATTATTACGGGTTTTATGCGGATCGAAGGCAAGTCTTTCGGTGTCATCGCAAACAATTGCCAATACATGGCCGGCGCCATCGAAGCAGAGGATGCCGACAATGCCGTCCGCCTCATCCAGCTTTGCAATGTCCATGGGATCCCGATCCTGAGTCTGATCGATACGCCCGGATTCATGGTGGGGCCGGACATTGAGACGCGCGCCCAGGTGCGCCATGTCTGTCGTATGTTTGTCCACGGATCACATGTCTCGGTTCCTTATTTTTCGGTGGTGACCCGCAGGGGATATGGCCTCGGCGCCATGGCCATGGCAAGAGGCGGCTTTCACGAATCGGTATTTACCGCAGCGTGGCCAACCGGTGAGTTTGGTGGCATGGGGCTCGAAGGTGCGGTTAAAGCCGGTTTTAAAAAGGAACTCGAAGCCCAAAAGGACCCTCAGGCAAGGGAAGCGCTCTTCAATACATTGCTCGCCCAGCTTTACGAGCGCGGTAAAGCGGTCAATATGGCAGCTTACCTGGAAATCGACGCAGTCATTGATCCGATCGATACCCGCAGGTGGATCATGAAGGGATTAATGTCGGCCCCAAACAGATCCGCCAAGGAGGCCAATCTGCCCTTCATCGATCCGGTGTGAGCGAAGTAAAAGCCTTTTTTGCGCACAAACCGTCTTAATGCAATCAGTGAATCGAAGCGTTAACATCGAAAGGAGCCGTCATGAAAAAGGTCACTTCCACACGTATCAAGGGTGTGTTTGCCGGTGCGACTGCTTTCACGGGCAGGCGCTTGAGGGCCGGTGCGTCATTGTCTGCGCTGTTTTTCTTTTTGGGCATGGCCCCTGCCTGGGCCCAGGAGCCTGCGGGCAAGGACCTGAGGGTGTTCTATCAGCACAACTGCGCCAAGTGTCATGGACCGGACGGATCAGCTGTGAGCGCAGCGGGCGAAAAGCTTCGTGGCCGTGACTTGACTGATCCGGAATGGCAGCGGGAAACGCGTGACGATCAGATGGTCAAGACGATTTTGAAAGGCAAGTTCTTCGGGTTGGCCATGCCGGCGTTTAAAGACACGCTCACCGAGGACGAAGCCCAGCGCATGGTCACGGACATTATCCGCAAAAGTAAAAAGGGGCAGGCGATTGCGACGGAGGCGGACGCAGCGGTCAGAAAGAGGCAAGCAAAGTCACGGGAAGAATGAGAGAGAAATGAAAACATAAACCTAAAAGGGGAGTGGTTTGCCATGCTGAAAAGACAAATACTGGAAAAGATCTACTGGCTGGGGGCGATCGACTGGGACAGGCGCCTTTTCGATTCCCTCATTCCATTGCCCGACGGCACCACCTACAATGCATACGTGATCGAAGGCAGTGAAAAGACTGCCTTGCTGGACACCGTCGATGCGCACTTGGCCGGGCCATGGTTGGCTCAGCTGGAGGGGCTGGCCAAGATCGATTATATCGTCTCCCATCATGCTGAACAGGACCATTCCGGTACGATCGGGCAGGTGCTCCAGCGCTTTCCCCAGGCCAAGGTGGTCACCAGCCCCAAGGCCAAAAGCATGCTGATGGATTTGCTGCGGATCCCGGAAGAGGCCATTGTCACCGTGGCCGATGGCGAAACGCTCTCGCTCGGTGATAAAACCCTTAAGTTCATCCACACGCCCTGGGTGCACTGGCCCGAAACCATGGTCAGTTACCTCGAAGAGGATCGCATATTATTCAGTTGTGACTTCTTCGGTTCGCACATTGCCGCCGGCGATTTGTACGTGACCGACCCGTGCCGGGTGTACGAGGCGGCCAAGCGCTATTTCGCTGAAATCATGATGCCCTTTCGGAGCACCATCCAAAAGAACATGGACAAACTCAAGGGCTATGACATTCGGATGATCGCGCCCAGCCACGGGCAGATTTACGATCAGCCCGCATGGATTATGGACGCTTACCGGGAGTGGGTGGCTGCGCCGCCGCGCAACTTAGTGGTGCTGCCGTATGTCTCCATGCATGGCAGCACGCAAATCATGGTCGATCACCTCATTGCGGCGTTGCTGGAGCGGGGCGTCAGCGTCGAGCCTTTCAACCTGGTGGTCACCGATATCGGCAAACTGGCGATCAGTCTGGTGGATGCGGCGACTATCGTCGTGGGCACCCCCACCGTGCTGGCCGGACCGCACCCGCTGGCCGCATATGCTACTTTTCTAGCCAACGCCCTGCGGCCCAAGGCCCAATTTCTATCGATCATCGGCTCCTATGGCTGGGGCGGTAAAACCGTTGAAACCATGGCCGGCATGATCTCTAATCTCAAGGTTGAGGTGCTGACGCCGGTCTTGTGCAAAGGGTTGCCGACTCCGGATGTGTTAAAGGCATTGGACAACTTGGCTATCGCGATTGCAGCCAAACACAAGGAGCAGGGGTATACTTAAAAAAAACATCCCCGCACAATCCCGCGTTTACCTGTATGGGCGTTCACAAGGTTCGCCCATACAGGTAGAACGACGTTCCATTCTATCTTCATGTAGGGCCCTGCCGCTTCGTCGGCTGCTCAATAAGGTAATCACCCCATATCATCCTATTTGCACGCATGATAAATTCTCTACAACACTGCGGATTTATATCTGTCCTCGGTTCACTTTCTGAAAAGATAATCTTGTAGAGGAGAATTCTCATGGACCAGTTGATTAGTTTTATCGCTCAGCAGTTGGTTGATCGCCCTGATGATGTTATTGTGACCAAAGTTGAAGGCAGCCACACGACTGTCTTGGAGTTGCAAGTTTCCAAAGAGGACATCGGAAAGGTGATCGGCAAAGAGGGCCGGACCGCGCTCGCGATGCGCACCATCCTCAATGCTGTGTCCACCAAAGCCCGTAAACGGGCTGTCTTGGAAATCCTTGAATAGTTTCTGAACATCTTCTTACCCGGATAGCCCAACAGGCAAGGCAATAGCTTGTTGGCTATCTGATCTGTCTTGCGCGGACCGATCGGATTGGCATTGGCGGGCGGTGCTTTGCGCCAAGCGCGTTGCCGCGCGGTTGTAAGTCAATGGCGTGTCAGGAGGGCGACTGTAGAAAAGTCCGGATGGTTTCGACGGTTTGCGCCTGCGCGTCCGCGTGCAGCCAGTGGCCGGTTCCGTCAATCGTAACGATCCGGGCATTGGGGTAAAGGCGGTGAATAAGTTCGGCATCCTCTGCGGTGATGTATCCCGACGCGCTGCCGCTGATGAACAGGCTCGGGTTAAGGTACGGATTCTTCAGCGAAGGCCCCTGACTCAGCGCGTCAAGGTGGTGATCGATCGCATCGAGGTTGATTTGCCAGCGATAGCGGCCGTCGGATCCGCGTTTCATACTTTTGAGCAGAAACTGACGGATGGCCAATGACGGAATCGCCGCCGCCAGTGCGTCGAGCGCTTCCTTGCGGCTCTTTATGCGGCTCAGATCCAGATCGATCATGGCTTGCAGCAAGTCGCGGTGACTGGCTGGGTAGGGCTTGGGCGCGATGTCCACAATGATGAGGCGCTCGGCTTTTTGCGGGAACCGGTCTGCAAAGCTCATAACGATCTTGCCGCCCAGCGAATGGCCCATGAGAATGGCTTTTTCGATCCGTTCCTGCGCCATGAATGCGTTCAAATCTTCGACTATGGCCGCATAGCTGAAATCCGGATGGTGCGGAGAATCCCCATGATTGCGCAGGTCCAGTGCAATCACAGACCACTGTTCCGACAGTTGCAGGCCGATGGACTGCCAGTTTACCGTGGATCCGAAAAGCCCGTGCACGATGATCAGCGGTTTTCCCGATGATCCCCAGCGCCGGAAGTTCAGATTCAATGGTTGGGTTTTCATGCGTGCTCCTTTAGCTTGCGACCATGCCCGCGCGGGAAATGCGCAAAGACGTTTTTAAAAGAACATAATACTCATTCGGCCGCGTTCAGTGAGGCGAAGAAATTTTGCAGGGCACCCCAGAAAAGATCGGGTGCGAATGAGGCGATGTCGTTGTGGTGAGCGCCTTCGATAATGATCATCTGTTTGGGCTGGTTGGCTTTTTCGTAGAGCTGACGTCCCATCTCGACCGGGATTATTTCGTCGGCGGTGCCGTGAATGATCAGCAGGGGTGAGCGGATCCGATCGATCCGACTCAGGTTGTCAAACATGTTGCCGGCAAAAACGGATAGGACATCGTAGCCATTCGCTTTGGCCACGGCTTTGCCGGTGGTCAAAGGGGTTACCAGAACGACGGCGCCGACCGGCGTGTCTTCGGCGATCTCGACGGCCACGGTGCTGCCGATGGATATGCCCATCAGGATGATTTGGGAGGTGTGGAAGCCTTGCGCGTTCACAAGGTCGTCCAAAACCGCACGGCCATCCCGGTAAATTCCGCGCTCGCTGGGCCGCCCGGAACTCTTGCCGAAACCCCGATAGCCCACCCCCATGACATTGAAGCCCATGTCGGCCAGACGGGTCAGGTTGGGAATGCGATGCCCGATGTGGCCGGCGTTGCCATGAAAGTAGGCGATCGCGCGGGTGCTGGGCGGGCGCGGCAGCCAATAGCAGTAGAGCTGTTCGCCGTCCTCGGTGGCAATGAAGTGCTCCTGGATCCCGGCCGGCAATTGTTCCGCGGGGGGCATCGTGTGTCGCTCCGGATAAAATGCACATCGATCGATGACCCACGGGTAGGCCAATACTGACGCCGCAATCAGTGCTGCCGGCAAGGCAAACCGACTCGTCCCTTTTGCCTTCTTCATCGATCTTCTCCAATGGCGGATTCAGTGTCGAGTGCATCATGTGCATGATTCGAAAAAAATGTCCAGATGGGACCGGCATCTGCACAGGGTAACCGCATTTGCGTATGGGCCGCATTTCAGAAACATCGTTCTTTCGTAGGGATGAACCCTGTGTTCCCCGGTGCGGGGAGATGTCATTGGATCCCCGGGTCGAGTGGACACCTGGATTGATCACGATGCATATTGTGTCAAATGCTTGTGGGCACGATGCTTATGATCGCAATTCGTATTGGCACGCTGCTCGCTGTAGGGGCGGCCGGCGGTCACCCCTACAGGTGGAAACCCCTGCGATGCACGGCAATGAAGGTTCGCGTAAAGCCAAGGAAAAATGCTAACCGATCGCAACTCCCATGTGTTACCCTCAGGAACTCCTTTTGCTTTTCTGGATGAATGCTTCAAGTTCTCCGGCCTCAGCAGCACCCAAGTCCTTCAGGATCTTGAGGTGTTGATCAGCCAAGTCGAATCGGCCCGTTTCAGCATATGCCTCGCCGATATATTCATGTGCCGCTGCCAGCTTGGGATTGAGCGCGATGGCGCGCTGATAAGAGGCAATGGCCTTGTCGAACATTTTTTGTTTGCGATAGCAATAGCCCAGATTGCTGTGGGCTTCAGCGTAATCGGGATCAGCCGCGATGGCTTTTTCATATCCTTTGGCGGCATCCTTGAAATTTTCCTGATTCTGATAGGATTGCGCCTGGTTGAAATAATCATTGGCCTGTTCGCGGCGATTTTGCGCCGACCCGGGCTCCTTGACCGGTGAAGCGCCTGAACCGGCCGCAAAGGCCTGCCCGTTCATGGTCGCTATCAGGCTGATGATGCTTAATAGGATCAGCCCGGCTAACCCTGGTATATGATTTTGGGTGGCGGTTTGGGTGCGCATAATGCCCTCCGGGTATTCAGGTTTTCGGGTATCAAGATGGCTGGCCACGACAACTGTCCTATCGAATAATACGTGTCACCAGCCCACTTTTGTGAGTATAAGCACGTCTATCCTGTATGCATGCGTATAGGTATTTTTCTAGTGCCAGGCGTGCATGCAACCTATCTATGGAGTAGCAGGGGGCAGGGGCATTGAGCGCAGTGCATCTTAGGGGCGGCGCTCACAGGGGGGAAGGGTTAGGGGTCGCGATGGAAACCAAAGAGTGGACAGTGTATCTGCTTCGGTGCGCAGACGGATCATTGTATTGCGGGATTGCCAAAAACCTGGGAAACCGTCTATCCGCCCACAGGAAGGGTCGCGGCGCAAAGTATACGCGTTCCAGGCTGCCGGTGGCGTTGGTCGCGAGCAGCCCCAAAATGACCAAAAGCGATGCGTTAAAGTTGGAGTACCGGATAAAGCAGCGGCCCGCCGGCGAGAAAATTGTGGCGCTTTCGACGGTTGAATTACAGACCGTCAGCGCATGAAATACCCTCTCGTCCTTAGAGCGTTTTGGTCCCGGAGGAAATAGCATATTCGGTATATCATCAAAAAGGAGGAATACCTTATGAATGCTGAAGCCTTACGTGAGACATCAGCGCTGCGCGAGCGAGAGGAGCATGCTGAAGGGCCGGTCGCCCGCACGATCGAACAACAAACGGCGAAATTGCCCTCGGATGCCTTTCTTTGGGCGGCGCTTGGGTCGATTGGCGTGTCATTCTTTCTCGAAATTACGGGCCATGTTGAGAAAAGCCGGTTTGTCGGCCAGTGGGTGGCCCCATTTCTGCTGTTCGGTCTGTACAACAAGATCGTGAAAGTCGCCGGGTCCGACCGCACCTACGATTATTAATTGAACCAGAAGTCCCCCCGAATTTGACATGAAAGAGACGGTGTGCACGCCTACGGAAGCACACCGTCTCGCGTTTGCTCCAGATCCAAACCGGGCGCTCTATAGGCGGGTCTGCTTGCGATTGGACCGCATTCCGCGTTTCTGCCAGAAAAACATCACAAAATAGATACTGACGCCCAGAACCTGAACGCTGGTTGTGCCCAGTGGCAAATATTCTTGAATGATCGCCGCTTTGAAGGTCGATGCCGCGACCACGAAAAGTAAAAGACGCTCAAGGAGATTGCAGCGCCGGGCCAACTGGCCCTGCAGGAAAGAGGCAAAAGCGAACATGGCGATCAGCGCGGAGAAAAATACCCAGCCGATGCGCAGAGGGCTTTCCAGCCAGATAATGCGACCGGTATCGGTAACCCCACCGATCATGAGCAGTTCATTGTTGAAAATAAAAATGAACGGCAGAATCGCAGTGCGCAAATCGTAGGTAAAGCCCTGGATGCCGGTTTTTATGGGATCCGCGCGGGCGATGGCTGCGCCTGCGTAGGCCGCCAGCCCTACAGGCGGGGTGTCGTCAGCGAGAATGCCGAAGTAGAATACGAACAGGTGCGCCGCGATCAAGGGAAATACCAGGCCCGCGTCGGCGCCCAGTTGCACGATGACCGGGGCGGTCAGGGTGGCCATGATGATGTAGTTCGCCGTTGTGGGCATGCCCATGCCGAGCAGCAGGCTGGTCATGGCCGTGAAGATCAGCATCAGGACCACGTTGCCCATGCTGATGGTATCGATAAGGGTTATAAAGCGGCCGACCAGGCCGGTGATCGTCACCACGCCCACGATGATGCCCGCCGTGGCGGTGGCCACGCCCACGGAAATCATGTTGCGGGCCCCTCCGATCAGTCCGTGCCATACATCGCCGACCCCCGCCATAAATGCCTGACCGATCCGGGCTCCCATGATCCCGTCAGAACTCGGTCCGCCGGACCGCTGGGTCATCTTCAGCGAAAAGTACATGGCGATCGGTCGTTGCACGAGCATGATCACGATCAGGGACTCGATGGCCAGCAGCACGGAGGTGACCGGCGAGCGGCGCAGGACTACAAGATAGATGATCAGGATCGCCAGGGGGATGATGAAATGTACACCCCGGACAAATGTTTGTTTAAAAAGGGGCAGTTCTTCTCTTGGAATGGCCCTGAGGTTCAGCTTAAGCGCTTCCATGTGCACGACATAGAAAAGTGCCATGTAAGAGATCAGGGCTGGCAGCAGCGCGGCCCTGACCACGTCCAGGTAGGGGATGCCGAGGATTTCCGCCATGATAAAGGCGGCCGCGCCCATAATGGGCGGCATGAGTTGACCGTTGGTCGAAGCGGCCACCTCCACGGCGGCGGCCTTATAGGCCGGCAAGCCCACCCGTTTCATCAAGGGAATGGTGAAGGTGCCGGTGGTCACGGTATTGGCAATCGACGAGCCGGACACCAGGCCGGTCAGCCCGGAGGCCAGCACGGCAGCTTTGGCCGGGCCTCCGCGGAACGTTCCCAGGGCCGAAAAAGCCACATCGATGAAGTATTTGCCACCGCCGGCCTTATCCAGGAGTGCGCCGAAAAGCACAAAGAGAAACACGAAGTCGGTTGAAACGCCCAGGGGCACGCCGAAAATACCGGTGGTGGTCAGGTACATGTCGCTGATGATAAAATCCAAGGGCACGCCCCGGTGGCGCAATATTTCCGGAAGGTAAGGACCGGCCATCGTGTAGATCAAAAATGAGCTGGCCAGCACAGCCAAGGCCGGGCCCAGCGTCCGTCGGGCGGCTTCCAGCAGCAGAACGGTCAGCACGCAGCCCATGACGATATCCGTGGTGTTGGGCAGGCCCTGCCGCATGATCAGCTGATCATATTCCCACCAGATGTAGAGGGCCGCGCATGTGCCGGCCACCGCGAACAGCATGTCCGGAAAAGAGATGCGTGTGGTGATTCCGCGTCCGGGCCGCAGTCTGAAAGTTTTCCGCGTACCGCGCACCCAAAAAGGGGGGCTGTGCTCCCGGTACGCCGGATACAGCAGAAAGGCCAAACTCAGGGCGAAGGCCAGGTGCCAGGCCCTGGCCACGTGCGAGTCGATCGGTTGGTAGGCGATGAAAAGCTGATAAGCCGACCACCCTAAGCACAGGGCCGTGATGATCCAAAAGGCTACCCGGCTTGCCGGTTTGCGCGCCCCCGATTCGGCCTGAGCCGCAATCTCCTTGGCGATTTCGGCGCCCCGGGTGTCCGGCTCTTCGTTGTCCGGCCTGTTGTCACCCGTACTGTTGTCATTTTGAACCATGCTTCCCGCCTCCGCTTAAACCCAGGTGCAGGTGAAGGACCCTCGTGGGTCCTTCACTTCCGGTCAGGTGCTTTACTGCCAGCCTTTTTCTTTGTAATACTTGGCCGCGCCGGGGTGGAACGGTGCGGAGAGCCCCTCGAGCATCGATTTGGGGTCCAGATTCCGGAAAGCGGCATGCGAGGATTTTAAATCGTCCAGATTGTCGAAAACGGTTTTCACCATATCGTAAACGACATCATTCGGCACCTCTTCATGAGTGATGACCGTGGCGGTCACCGCATAGGTGGGCACATCGTAATCCACCCCCTTGTAGGTGCCCGCCGGAATGGTGGTAAAAACATAATAAGGCTTTTCTTCGGCAAGCTTTCGGATATCGGGGTGATCGAGTGGAACGATGGCGATATCCACGGACTGCGCGGGCTCTTCGATAGCGGCGCTGGGGTTGCCTACAGTGTAGAAGAAAGCATCGATCTTGCGGTCCACCAGGGCGCGCGAGGCCTCGTGCTGTTGCAAGCTTTCTGCGCGGATATCTTTATTCTGATCGATGCCGTAAATGCGCAGCACCTCCTCGGCGTTAAAGCGCTGTCCCGAACCGGGGTTGCCGATGTTGATGCGCTTGCCCTTGATATCTTCCACCTTTTTGATGCCCGTGTCCTTGCGAGTGACCAGCAGGACCGTCTCAGGGTGCATGCTGAAAACGCTGCGCAGATTCTTGACGGGTTTGCCTTTCCAGTCCTCCAGCCCCTCGTAGGCCTGGTAGTTGCGGTCCGACTGCGCCACGCCGAATTCAAAGCTTTTCTGGGACATGGCGTTGATGTTGAACACCGAGCCGCCGGTGGGACGGCCGATGTAATTGTACTGGTCGCCCATCTGCTTGTTCATGAGATTGCTGATCTGGAGCGCCACCTGGTAGTAAACCCCTACGATGGAAGCCCCTCCGAACAGGACATCCGTTTTAGCCATGGCATGGGCCGGCACGAGCAGGCCCAAAGTGACGGCGGCCGCGATTAGCGTTTTTCTCCATTGCATAAATTGCCTCCTGTGGGTTCGGGTTGATGTCTGGCAACCGGCGAGCCGGTAGCTTGCTGTGACTGATAAGGGGGTGCGTGACTACTTTTTGCGTTGCTGGAACTGCTCGAGTTGGGTTTTGCGATCCACCGTGGCCACCGTGGCCAGGCACGCCTCGATCTCGTAATCCATAAGGGCTTCCAGGCTGACTTCATGCGCCATGGCGAGCCCTTTTTTGATCAGGCGCATGGACAGCTGGGAGTTCACAGCGATCTTTTCGGCCAGGCGCAGGGCTTCCGTCATCAAACAATCATCGGCCACCACGCGGTTCACCAGGTTGATGCGTTGCGCTTCGTGGCCGTCAATATACTCACAGGTCAAGAGCAGTTCCCTGGCCTTGCCGGGCCCGACCAAGTCCTGAAGGAGCCGCAGAGCGCCGCCGGTGACCGAAGAAGAGACGCGTGCCTCGGGTGAACCCATTTTGGCATTTTCGGCCGCCAGGCGGATGTCGCAGGCCAGGGCCAGCTCGTATCCGCTGCCCAGTGCATAGCCGTTGATGGCGGCGATGGTCGGCTTAGGATAGCGGATGATTTCCCTGGAGATTTCCTGAAGGAGCTCCAGGTAATCGCGATAGGCGCCCGGCGATCGGCCCTTGGAATCCTTCAGATCCGCCCCCGTGGAAAAAGCCCGCCCATTACCGGTAATGATCACCACTTTGATCGCATCGTCGCTGCGGGCCCTTTGCAGGGCGGCCCGCAAGTCCAGCCAAAGCTGTTTGTTCATGGCATTGAGCACATCGGGCCGGTTGAGTGCGATCACGGCGGCGCTGCCCTTTTGTTCATAAACAATGCAGGCTTCATCCATTGTCTTGCTCCTTTGCCTGGCGCAGGATAGGGCGGTCGCCGGTGCGCGCTAAGAACGAATCGGCGAGACCCTTATCCCGTCGGATGAGCGGTTTTCAGGGTTTCTGGCGCAGAATAACCCGGGCATCTACGATCGAAGCCCCATTTTCGTGAACGATGACGGGGTTGATATCCACCTCCAGGATCTCGGGGAAATCGAGGCCCAATTGCCCGACGCGCACCAGGATCTCTTTCAGTATGCCGATATCCTTAGGCTTTTTCCCCCGGATACCCTGCAGCAGCGCAAACCCCTGGATCTCGCGAAGCATGCCGTCCACGTCACGGTCGGTCAGGGGCATGACCCGGAAGGCAACGTCTTTTAACACTTCCACAAAAATGCCCCCCAGCCCGAACATGACCACTGGCCCGAACTGGGGATTGCGGACCATGCCGACAATACACTCTTGCCCGAGAGGCGCCATGGGCGCGACCAGCACGCCTTCAATGTCTTCCGGCCCGGCCAGGCGCCCGGCACTGTCCATCACTGCATGGTAAGCCGTGCGCACGGCGTCGGCATCGTTCAGTTTCAGTTGCACGCCGCCGGCCTCCGACTTGTGGATGATTTTGGGCGACATGATTTTCAGTGCCACGGGATACCCAAGCCTTCCGGCTGCCTGTACGGCTTCGGCCGCGCTTTTAGTCGGGATGGCCGGTGGCAATGCAATCCCGTACAGCGCAAACAGGGCTCTGGCTTCGGTTTCCAGCAACAGGGTCCTGCCGCTTTTGCGGACATTGGCCAGCACTTGTCGCGCTGCGATGTCGTCGGTGGATGTGGCGCTGACGCCGGTCGCGGCTGCCAGTTGGTGGCGGTTTTCGGCAAAACGCGCCATATGCGCCAGGCATTCGGCCGCCCTTGCGGACGAACTGGTAACGAACATGCCGGCATTGTCTTTCAGCACTTGAATGGCTTGCAAGGGTTCGTTGGCAAAGGAACTGTGTACCGCCAGCGGCTTATGGTAGGTTTTCACCAGACGGACCAGTTCCCGGGCTGTCTTTTCCTCCAGTTCGCCGATGTGAGGCGCGATGATTTCCTTGAAACCACCGAAAAAGCCGGTGATGTAAATCGCATCCACCGTATCTTCCTGCATCAGCACTTCGGCCACCCGGTTGATGACATCCGGGTTTTCTTCGGCCGTGCCGCCATAATCGATGGGGTTGGCAGCCGGCATGCCGGGCAACAGGTAGGGTGTGATGCGGTCTTGGGTGGCCTGGGGCAGAATCGGCACCTCCAGCCCCCAGGTTTCCGCGTTGTCCGCGGCCACGGAGTTGTCACCGCCGCCTTCCGACATAATGGCCACCCGTTTACCGCGTGGCAATGGAAGGTGGGCAAAGCAGATGGCGGCATCGAACATCTCGTCCACATTGGAAACCCGCAAAATTCCGGCCTGCCGAAAGGCCGCATCCACAATGGCATCCACGCCGGCCAGCGATCCAGTGTGCGAGGCGGCCGCGCGGATACCGGCCTGGCTGCGACCGACTTTGAGGATAATCACCGGCTTGTGCTGGCACACCTGGCGCGCAATCCGCACCAGGCGGTCCCCTTCCGTAATGCCCTCCATGTACATCATGATGACGCGGGTCTCTGCGTCCTGGCCCAGGTACTCCAAATATTCGTGGAATTTGACCCCGATGGCATTGCCGGTCGAGATGATCGTGCTCAGTCCCACGCCCCGGAGGGCGCTGTAATGGGTCAGAGAGTCGATGATGTTGCCGCTTTGCGCGATGACCGCCAACGGGCCCGGGCTGATATGCGGGATGCCAAGCAGGTTCATCCTGCCGGGCGCGGAAAAAAGCCCTGAGCAGTTGGGTCCGATGAGTTTGGCGCCGCCAGTGGCAGCCATGGACAAGATGTCGGCTTCGATCTTTTTGCCTTCCGCGCTGCTTTCACCAAGCCCGGCGGTAATGATCACGATCCCCTTGGCCCCAGTGGCCACGCTGTCGGCAACCGCTTCGGGGACCCATCTGGGGGCCACGGCCACCATGACCAGGTCGACCGGACGGCCGATATCGCGGATGGACCGGTAGGCTTTGCGGCCGAAAAGCCTGTCGCGTCGGGGATTTATCAAGAAAAGGTCGCCGCTGAACCCGCCTTCGATAAGGCTGCGCGTGCGACGCTCCGCGGCTTTACCGGGGACCTCGGAGGCGCCGATGACCGCGATCGATTGTGGATAAAAAAGCGGGTAGAGGGGATGTGCCGTGAGCATACTCCCTTTCAGGGCCTATGGGTTTCAGGCCGACCCACCTTGGTCCCGGCCTGCAACAGGATCTTGGCGCGTGTGAAAACAAAATAAAGCGTAATACGTCTCCCACAATACCCGGCGGCAATGTGGGCGGTGAAATGATGATTTAATCGAGATCTGAATTCTCAAGAATCAGCGGCTGATCAGCGGATGAAGGAATTTTCTGTCATGCAGCCTGTTCCTGTCAAGTCTGGAATACAGGACATGGGTTCGAATCAGGAACAGGCGTCAGATAAACAGGTATTTGGTTATCCAGTTCGCTCCAGTACCATTGGCGAAGTGTATTAGGGATTGGCACGGAGGAGGTGATCCCGGTGGGTGGTCTGCGCCACGTCAGCCAACCCCCACCCGTATCTCACTTGACCGAAGTGGATCACCAGAAAGAGGTATTATCGAAGAGGGTAAGATCGGGGAGGGGCCGTCGCTTTCATGCCGCCCTGCCATTCACTTGAACTTGGAAAGGGTGCACTCATCGCCATCGCATTTGGGCTGTAGCTGATCAGAATCGCAGAGCTTCAGCAGGCTCTTCGAACTCATTTCGCAAAACTCCCGCAGCCGTTTCTCAGAAAGGAAAACCTTGTGATCGTATGTTTCGATGATCACTTCGGCTTTTAAGAGCAGATCGACTGCGGCCGGTTTGTAATCGCGCAATGTGCCGATGCGCAACAGGAATTCGGGAGGCTTCAAACCCATTGCTTCAGCGGGTTTCGCGCGGCGCGCCTCTGTGGCGCCATGGGCGCGAAAGATTTCGACCACCTTAATCATGGCCCTTTTGACCAATAGAGCCGGCAGTGCGAGCAACGCCAGAAAGTAGCATAGCACCAGGACGATCATTATAAAAACATCCATGTTCATAGGCTCAACCCCCTAATCGTATCATCCAAAATGGCACCTTTCCGATTGCTTTCGAATGCCTGTAAGATAGTATTTACCAACAATGAAACAGGTAATGGCCGCTAGCGACTGCCCCGTATGATAAAGGTGCCGTTATAAACGGTTTGACAAGTTTGCGTCGCTCGTGGAAAAGGGACCAGGCCCTGTCGGATCCGAAGGCGCATGTGCCTGGTTCCTGCCGGGCCCGGCATCGGTACCAAAATCGATGCTAACAGACCCACCTGCCCAAGGAGGAAGGCCCCATGATAAAAGTTGTCGCATTCAACGGCAGTCCGCGTAAAGATGGAAACACTTTTCGCCTGATCAACACGGTTCTGGATGAACTCGTCCAAGAAGGCATTGAAACCGAACTGGTACAGATTGGCGCAAAAAATATCCGCGGGTGTATTGCCTGCTATAAATGTTTCGAAAACAAAAACCAGCGTTGTGCGGTCACCAAGGACATGCTCAACGACTGCATTGAAAAGATGCTTGCCGCCGACGGCATCATCCTGGGGTCGCCCACCTATTTTGCCAACATGAGCACTGATCTCAAGGCTCTCATCGATCGCGCCGGCCTGGTTGCCAAAGCCAACGGCGATATCTACCGGCGCAAAGTCGGCGCCGCGGTGGTGGCCGTGCGCCGCGCCGGGTCCGTGCACACCTTCGACGGCATCAATCACTTTTTCACCATCAGCCAGATGATCATCCCCGGCGCCAGCTACTGGAACATGGGCATCGGGCTTGATAAAGGCGATGTGGAAAAGGATGACGAGGGCATGCAGACCATGCGGACCCTGGGCCAAAACATGGCCTGGCTGCTCAAGAAGATCGTGTGACGCGGGACCGTGTCGCGGCTCAGCGATGTTCGAAAAAAGTAACCACTTCCGCATTGAAGCGATCGGCAAATTCCATAAAAAAGCAGTGCCGGCCCTTGGGGAACACGGAAAGGCGCGCGGCGGGCAGGCGCTCTGCAAGAATGAATGAATTCTGCGCTGGTACCAGCGGATCGTCGTCGCCCGTCATGACCAAGGCGGGTTGAACAATGCGGTCGAGCCGCGCGGCGGTGTCGTGCCGTTGACATGCCGCATATTGCCTTAAAAAGGCCTCGGCCGGCTGGTAAAACCGCATGGAAATGTCGCTGAATGCCGCAATGGCCGCCGGATTTCCGGCGATGAAACCATCGGAAAAGTAGATATCCATGTCTTTTTGCAGAATCTGTTCAGGCGTCAGGCCTTTGTTGGCCATGAATTGCGCCAGCCGGTCAGGGTGCATCGGAACGGCTTGCTCGCCCCCGCAGCTGGTGCATCCCAACACCAGATCGGTCACTTTGTGCGGATGGTTGATGGTCAGCTCCTGGGCAATGTAGCCCCCCATGGAAATGCCCAGTATATGGGCCTTTTCGATACCCAATGCGTCCATCAAGGCCGCCGTGTCATCCGCGAACAGCCGGGTCGAATACGCCATGGCCGGCTTATCCGAGCGCCCGGCGCCGCGGTTGTCAAATGCAATCACCTGGAAGTGCTTCGCCAAAAACGGAATCTGAAGATGCCACCACGCAATATTGCGCCGCAATCCCATGATCATCACCAACGGGTCACCCTGTCCGTGGATTTCATAATATAGATCACAGCCGTTGACAGTCACTATGGACATGTTTTCTCCTTTGTGTGGGGGGAGGCGGCCCTTGGCTTCCTGGATAAAAGTATCGCGATGACCCGATGACACGAATGGACAGTCCGCCCTTTTCCGATGCTTAAGATTACCTCATCCATTCACACTTTATCAATGCCTAATGACGGATAGTTTCCAGCCGATCCAACAATTCTGTCCGGCAACGACGCCTATCGGATGCGGCTTTGAGGCAGGCGCCCTTGCATGAACGGGGCATCGACCGGCTTATAGGGCGAACATTGTGTTCGCCGGCGTGCTACGCATGCGCGCCGGAATAGAGCGATCAGCACATTTGTAATTAAATATCTATAGTAAGTATTTAGATACAAAATCTTATAGAAGACTATATTATCTTGAATTTTTCTAATTATGATTTAGTTTATGTTGACAAGCATAGTGGCTTCGTTTTATTTCAGCTTAGTTATTTCAACTTTCGGGTTCCAAACGCCGGGTGATCCGGGCGAGTGGTCCGCGCCACACGCCATTTCGCTGGCGCACCTCACTACGTGCCAATCCCGAAGTTGAGTTAGTTATCTTGATTCGGATACAGGTGAGCCAGGTCCTAAGATAAGCGATGGCTTTATGCTTTTATGAAGCCCCGTTGAACCGCAACAAAGGAGGGTTGGCATGGCTAAAGCGAAAAGAAAGGAAGCCCGAAGGGAACAGATCGTCAAAGCCGCGGAGAAAATTTTCGGCGAAAAAGGCTTCCATGAGACCACCATATCAGAAATTGCCAAGGGGGCCGGCCTGTCGGAACCAACGATCTATGAGTACTTTTCTTCCAAGGAAGACATCCTGTTCACTATTCCTGTCGAGACCGCGTGCAAGCTGGGCGAGCTGATCGATTTTCATCTGAAAATGGCCAAGGGGACGGTGAACAAACTAAGAGCGATGATTTACATCCTTTTCTGGATTCACCAGACCAATCCCAGTTACGCCGCCGTCAGCTACCTGATTCTCAAACAAAATAGCCGTTTCACGCAAACCGAGGGCTATCGAATTCTTCGCCAGAGGCTGCGTCCCCTTATTGAGGTGATCGAGGAAGGCATTGCCGCGGGCGAGATAAGGTCCGGATTGACGCCTTATTTCATCCGTTCGGTCCTGTTGGGCACCATCGAGCATTTGACCACCCGAAAAATCCTGATGGGGACCGACGACAATCTGCTCGATTATGTGGACCCCATGCTCGATCTTGTCATGAAGGGGATCCAGCCTGATGCGGCGCAAAGTCTGGCGTTCAAAGTGACCATTGAAAAAGAAGGCGCCCATTGCCAGGCGAGCAGTTCACCCGTACCGGTTGTCCCCGAAAAACGACCCACGCGAAAAAAGCCTTTGTCGTCAGGAGAAAAGGGGTAAACAAAATGATGCCGATTAGCCGCCTCTTGATCGCCAACCGGGGTGAAATTGCCATCCGCATCGCCCACGCTGCCGCCGATCTGGATATCCGCACTGTGGCGGTAAGCTCGGCAGATGATGCCGCATCCTTGCATACCAAGGCCGCGGACACGTTTTTGCTTTTCGATGCAAAGGGCAAAGCGGCCTATCTCGATGGGGCGCACCTGGTGGCGGCAGCCAAAGCCGAGGGGTGCGATGCGATCCATCCTGGCTACGGTTTTTTGAGCGAGAACGCCGATTTCGCGAGACTGTGTCAGCAGGCCGGCATCATTTTTGTGGGGCCATCGGCAGACCTGCTTGCACTGTTCGGCAAAAAGACCGATGCGCGCGCTTTGGCGCGAAGCTGTGACGTGCCGTTGCTTGAGGGAACATCCCATTCGGCCACCCTGGCGGAAGCCGAGACTTTTTTTGCAGCTCTCGGACCGGGAGCGGCGGTGATGATCAAAGCCGTTGCGGGTGGCGGCGGCCGGGGGATGCGGCCAGTGATGGATGCCGCCATGATACCGGAAGCATTTGAGCGCTGCCGGTCGGAGGCGCTCTCCGCTTTCGGAAACGGCGATCTATATGTAGAAAAGCTGATCAGGTGCCCGCGGCATATCGAAATCCAGGTGGTTGGCGATGGGCGGGATGTTATTCATTTAGGCGAACGCGACTGCACACTGCAGCGTCGCAATCAGAAACTCATCGAGGTGGCGCCGTGCCCCACACTATCTGCAACGCTGCGAGACAAGCTGACGGATGCCGCCTTGCGCATGGCCCGCAAGGTCGGCTATCAGAATCTTGGCACCTTTGAATTCCTCGTGGATGCGGATGCAAACGGTGATGACGCATTTGTGTTCCTCGAAGTCAATCCGCGCTTGCAGGTGGAGCATACGGTCACCGAGCAGGTTACGGGCATCGATCTGGTGCGAACACAGCTCGAGATCGCCGCAGGCCGCTCACTGGCAGATCTCGGTCTCCTGACGGGCGTTCAGTCGACCGGATTTGCCGTGCAACTGCGCATCAATATGGAAACCATGGATCCGGATGGATCGGTCATGCCGCAGTCAGGCGTGCTGAGCATCTATGAAGCCCCATCCGGCAAGGATATACGCGTCGATGGCTGCGGGTATGGCGGCTACCGGCCCCATTCAGGCTTCGATTCCCTGCTGGCAAAGCTGGTCGTGACAGCGCCTGGCTTTGAGGCGGCGATCCGTAAAGCATACCGTGCGTTGACCGAGTTTAAGATTGACGGCGTACCGACCAATATCCCCCTTTTGTTGAACTTGCTGCGGCGGACCGAGGTGCTGCGCAACGATTGCCACACACGTTTTATTGAAGAAAATGCGGCTGACCTGGCAACGCCCATGCCCCATCATCGGACCGGCTATTTTGCAGAGCCCGCGAATGATGTCATGGCATCACAGGTTCACGCGTGCCCGATTATTCCCGCCGGAATGGACGCGCTGCGTTGCGCCATGCAGGGCATCATCGTGGATATCGCCGTTCGAAAGGGAGATCCCGTTTGGCCTGGGCGAACTCTGGCGGTGATCGAAGCGATGAAGATGGAGCATGTGATCCTATCCGAGCACAGCGGGTATATCCACGATATCTGCGCGCAGGTCAACGCGTCAGTCTGCAAGGGCAGTGTCTTGTTTGTTGTCGCGCAGGCCGACGGGGTCGAAGGTGCCGCCATTGAGGCGCAGCATATCGATCTCAAGGCAATTCGGCCGGATTTGGAAGAAGTGATCGCACGCCATGCATTTACCCGCGACGATCACCGGCCGGACGCCATAGAACGCCGCAGGAAGAAAAACCAGCGCTCCGCCCGTGAAAACGTTGAGGACCTGTGCGATCACGGCAGCTTCGTCGAATACGGTGCGCTCATCGTTGCCGCCCAGCGTCAAAGGCGTTCATTGGACGATTTGATCCGCAAGACCCCTGCCGATGGGCTGATAGCCGGGATTGGTACCGTGAATGCAGCCTTGTTCGGAGAAGAAAAGGCCCGTTGCATGGTCCTTGCTTATGATTTCACTGTGCTGGCCGGCACGCAGGGGTTGATGAGTCATAAGAAAATGGATCGCATGCTGGGTCTGGCCAACGCGTGGCGGTTGCCGACCGTGCTCTTGGCCGAAGGCGGCGGCGGTCGTCCGGGCGATACCGATGTGGATGTGGTTGCGGGCCTGGATCTTTCGACCTTTAAACAATTTGCCGCTATCAGCGGCCGGACCCCTCTCATCGGCATCGTGGAAGGGCCCTGTTTTGCCGGCAACGCAGCCCTGCTGGGCTGTTGCGACGTGATTATCGCCACCGAACGGTCCAACATCGGCATGGGCGGGCCTGCCATGATCGAAGGCGGCGGACTCGGCACTGTTCGGGTTGAAGAAATCGGCCCGATCGATGTGCAGTGCCGCAATGGTGTGGTCGATATTGCCGTGGCCGACGAAGCGGCGGCCGTAGCGGCCGCAAAGATCTATCTTGCCTATTTTCAGGGGCCTACGTCCGTGTGGCAGGCGGCCGATCAACGCAATCTGCGCTTTTTGATCCCCGAAAACCGCTTGCGGGTTTATGATATCCGAAAGGGTATCGAAACGCTTGCAGATACGGGCTCAGTTCTTGAACTGCGCCGCCATTTCGGGGCCGGTCTGATTACAGCCCTGGTCCGCATCGAAGGCCACCCTTTCGGGCTGATTGCCAACGATCCGACCCACATGAGCGGCGCCATCGAAGCCGAAGGCGCGGATAAGGCCGCGCGGTTCATGCAGCTTTGCGACGCCCATGGGCTGCCGATGATCTCTTTGTGCGACACGCCGGGTTTCATGGTCGGGCCTGAGATCGAGGCCCGCGGCCACGTGCGGCATGTTTGCCGGATGTTCGTCGTGGGCGCCAAGATTCGTGTGCCATTCTTCACTGTCGTTTTACGCAAAGGCTATGGCCTGGGCGCTATGGCGATGTCGGCGGGCGGTTTTCACGAGGCTTTTTTTACAGCTGCCTGGCCTTCCGGGGAATTCGGCGGCATGGGCCTGGAAGGGGCTGTCAAACATGCCTTCAAAAAAGAACTGGCCGCCATCCAGGACCTTGAAGAGCGCGAGGAAACCTATCGCTCCATGGTGGCGATGGCCTATGCCCGTGGCAAGGCCATCAATATGGCCTCCCACATGGAAATCGATGCCGTCGTCGATCCGGCCGAAACGCGCCGCTGGATTATGCGTGGCTTGAAGTCGGTTCCTTCCCCATCCCGGGGCAAAAACAGTCACACGTACATCGATCCGTGGTAATCCAACCAACCCATTTTTTATTAGAAGGAGGTATGTACATGGAGCGCATCTGGATGAAGAACTGGCCCGCTTTTATCCCTCAAGAGGTAACCTATCCAAAAGGCCGCAAGCCTGTCTTCGAGTACCTTCGCGACAATGCACGCGAATTTCCCGAACGCACGGCCATTGTCTTTTACGGCCAAGAGGTGACCTATGGCGAACTGGACCGCAAGTCGGAACAGTTCGCCCGTTTTTTGATCGATACCGGCTTCAAAAAGGGAGATCGCATCGCGCTTTTTCTGCCCAGTTGCCCGCAGTACCACATTGCGCATTATGGTATCTGCAAAATGGGCGGTGTGATCGTGCCCTGCAGCCCGCTTTTCAAGCAATGGGAACTCGCTTATCAGTTGCGTGATACGGGCGCCAAAGCGATCGTGGCCCTTGATCTCTTCTTCCCCGTCGCCGACGGTGCCAGTAAAGAGTGCGGTTTGAAAACGGTCGTGACCACAAGCCTGCACGATTTTCTTCCCAGCACGCCGACCATGAATTTGCTTCCCATGATGGGGGCTCCAAAAGCGACCTGTCCGGGAACGACTGACTTCATGGAGATCTTTGAGCGCTATCCTGCCGAATCAGTCAACGTCGCGATCGGACTGGAGGATATCGTCCAGCTTCAGTTTACCGGGGGCACCACCGGGCTTCCCAAGGGTGCGATTCTGACCCACGGTTGCAAGCTCTTCAAGGTTGGCGCACTGATGAACATTTTAAGCGCCAATCTGACTTACCTGGGGGCTTCGGATGATCACACGACCAGTTTAGCCATTCTGCCCACTTTCCACATCGCCGGAATGCTTGGCGCCGTGGATGTGATGATCGCGCAAGGCGCCACGCAGGTCCAGATGGTCATGTTCGATCCTGTGGCGGCCATGCAGGCCATCGACCGTTACAAGGTCCAATTCTTCCAAGCCGCCGTGCCCATGAACATTGCCATCATGGGTCACCCTGATCGTCTCAAATATGATCTTTCTTCGCTCAAGCTCTGTCTGACGACCAGTTTCGGCGTCCAGCTTACCGAAGATATCGTAAAAAAGTGGCAAGAGGACACCGGCGGCTGCATGTTGGCCGAAGCCGCTTACGGCCTGACCGAAACGCATACTTTTGACACCTTTATGCCTTTGGACAGACCTAAATACAGTGCCGGGTGCCAGGGGATCCCTATTCCCGGGCAGCAGATCAAAATCGTCTCCTGGGAAGACCGCTCTCGTGAAGTGCCGGCTGGCGAGATGGGAGAAATCGTACTCAACAATCCCGCTGTTTTGAAAGGCTATTGGAACAAGCCCGAGGAAACCGCGAATTCATTGGTGGATGGATGGGTTTATACCGGGGACATGGGCAAGTTCGACTCGGATGGATACCTCTATTTTCTGGGACGCAAAAAGGAAATGATCAAGGTGTCCGGCTTCAGCGTTTTCCCCGAAGAGGTGGAGACTTTCCTGCTGCAGCATCCAGCAGTGGAAAAAGCGGCCGTGATCGGCGCCCCGGATCCCATGAAGGGTGAAGTCATCAAGGCTTACATCATTCTCAAACCGGCGTTCAAGGATACTACCAAACCCGAAGAAATCATCGCTTGGGCCAAAGAGGGGATTTCTTCTTACAAAGTGCCCCAGGCGATCGATTTTCGAGAAGAACTACCCATGAGTGGCGTCGGCAAATTATTGCGCAGGGTGCTTGTCGAAGAAGCCTTGAATAAAAAAGCCTGATGCCGGTAGCCGCGACAGCTCAGCCGATCCAGCCCTTGAAGGCCGCCACCACATACAGCCCATATCCGATGATCAGAACGAGGCCGAAAGGTCGCCCGGCTCTGAATTTCTGCAGGACGAGAAGGCCGAGCACCATCAGCAGCGTCGCCAGGAGCAAAATCGTTGTGGTGGTGATGTTGGCGCTGCCGATGTTCTCCACCGGTCCGTAAATCAGGGTGGTGAGCAGTACCGGCAGGCCGAGACTGATGCAGATATCGAAGGTATTGCTGCCCAGGGCATTGGCGATCGCCATGTCGCCTTTTCCCTTTCGGGCCACGATAGCGGATGCGACCAGTTCCGGGACAGAGCTGCCGCCGGCGATGATCGTCAATGCGATGATCGTGGCATCGATGCCCAGATAGGCCGCGATGGCTTCACCGGATCGCAGGAAGATGTAAGTTCCCGCGCCGATAAAGCCAAGCGACAGCAAAAACACCGGGATCGTCCAACCCGGTTTCTCCCGGGGGTCGGGAAGCGGCCGGCGCAAGCGGTCCAGCAGACGTCTTACGGACGAGCGGGGAACTTTTTGGCTGGGCGCACGGTCGGAAGTATTCTTGGCCTCTGATTTTTTGATCGGTTTGCGGGTGCGGACAAAACGCGGCCAGACCAGCAAAAGGCCCAGGTAAAGTCCGTAGGCGCCGACGAGCGCAACACCATCCCAGGCGGTAAATACGCCGTCGCGCATGAGATAATAAAGGAGCACGACAGACAATGCATATACGCTGCCGTCGCGGAGCACCGGACGCCATTGCAGGTGGGCGCGTTTGATCAAGGCAGCAAACCCGATGACCACGAGAACCTGAAAGAGGGCCGATCCAACGACATTGCCGACGCCGAATGACGGCCGTGAACGAAAGACGAGAAGCGTCAAAAGTGCCGTGAACAGCTCGGGAGCGCTGCTGCCGAACGCCAGGAGTGTGGCTCCGGCGACATCTTCGGGCATTTTGAGCCAGCCGGCGATCGTCTCCAGGCTGGGGATGAAGTATTTATCGATAATGATGCCGATCAAAAGAAATGACAACAAAAGAAGGATAACCGCCAGATAGATGTTCATTTCGGCATATCGTTCCGGTTGCCCGGCGGCCGCCACAGAGGCATCGGGGTCGGCTTTGGTCCAGGCGAATTCAGCCTGATCCGGGATACGAAGCGCGCTTTGCGCATGGCGGGTCATCTCCTTTCCGGGTTGGCGGCATGACGCTGTCGCGGCGTGTTCAGCGTCGTTGCCCAACAAGGTATTTAGACGAAATCAATTGTCAATACGCCTCGCGGGCGGAAACGGTACCGCTGCGTATCTCAATGCGCAGCGGCTTGTTTCGGGGCGGCTTTGGCCGCCTCCGCGGCCGTGTCACCAGCGGCACAATTTCGTTTGACCGCTAATCATTGCGGACAATGTAAATGGGACCCTTTATCTTTTGGGCGCCGGACCTGATTGTAACCGAAAGTACTTCTTTCTTTTCCTCCACAATGTCACCCGCGATATGCCTAATTCCTCAGCAACAGCGCCCAGGTTGCCTTCATGCCTGGAAAGGGCGTCCGTGATGGCTCGGCACTCCCGCTCCCGTCGTTTTGTTTGCCCGTCAACGGCGGACGCAAGGTCGGCTTGATGAGCTGCGACCGATACTATCGTATCCGGATATAAGAGTTGCAGGGGCAGGTGCGCGGGGGTGATTTCGTTTTCCCGGCTCATTGCGAGAGCGTGTTCAATGGCGTTCTCGAGCTCACGAATATTGCCTGGCCAGTGGTATTGCTGCAGCAGCTGTTGGGCTGCTATGCTGAGCGTCTTCAGATGACGGCGATTTTTCTTCTGGTGCTTGTCGATGAAGTGGCCCGCCAGCCGAAGGATGTCCTGAAGCCTTTCCCGCAACGGGGGAATGGCCAAGGGAATTACCGCTATCCGATAGTACAGGTCCAACCGGAATTTCCCCTGCTGTGCGTTGGCCGAAAGATTCCGGTTGGTGGCGCAGATGAAGCGTACGTCCACCGGATAAAAGCGATCTGACCCCACGGGGCGCACTTTGCGTTCCTGCAGCACCCTGAGCAGCTTGACCTGCATGCTCATGTTCAGCTCTCCGATTTCGTCCAAAAAAAGCGTGCCTTCATGGGCTTCCCGGAAAAGCCCGGCTCGGTCCGAGATGGCGCCGGTAAAGGCGCCCTTCACATGGCCGAACAATTCCGACTCAAGCAGCGCTTCCGGCAGGGCGCCGCAATTCACGGCCACGAAAGGTTTGTCTTTGCGGTGGCTCTGGCTGTGGATGGCCCGGGCGGCCACCTCCTTGCCGACCCCTGTCTCACCAGTGATCAGAACGTTAGAATCCACCTCCGCACAGCGTACCACGGTTTCGAAGACGCCCTGCATGCTTCGGTCGCCGCCGATCATCTCGGTTTGCAGTTCGCTGCGCCGCATCTCCCGCTTGAAGTGAAATAACTCCCGCTCCTTTTCGGCTAGGCGCACGTTGTCGGTGACGTCCGTGAGGGTTTCGGCATGCGCGAACAGCCGGCCCTGGTGGTCGTAAATCGGGCGAATCTCGCCGATGAACTGGCGAAGCTGGCCCTCCACGGGGAGCGCCAGTTCGACAGGCCCCTGTGCGCCCAGCGGCAGCAGTGGTACTGTTCGGCCGCAGTGCAGGCTCGCACTTTCGGGGCTGCCGAACATGTAGCGCCCGTCGGCATCGAAGATCGAAACGCAGTCGCGGATGCCGAAAAGGATGCTCTGGAGCATGCGTTTTTCCTTCTCCAGCTCGTCGCGCATCCGTTTCTGCTGGCTGATATCCACCAGAAGTATGTTGACTGATACGGGGCGTCCTTTGACGTCGCTGTTGGACGAAAGATGAAACAACACCGGGATCTTCTCCCGGTTGCGCGACCCGTAGACGTAAAGTTCGAACTGGACCGATTGGCGCCCTTCGCGGAGAAGTCCGACATTGTGCTCCACCATTTGAATCTCTTCCGTGCTGATCAGCGTGCGCACGTCGCGGCCGATCAGGTTGGTGCGACTGGCGCCGGCGAATTCGAGGAAAGTGGTATTGACATCCAGAAGGATGAAGTCGAGATCGGTCAGCCAATAGCTGATCTTCAGGTCGTCCAGGATACGCTTCAGATTGACACTGTCGGACGATGCAGGAACACTGGCGTGCATGCGGTCGCTCCTCGGGAACTTCTTTCGGATGTTGCATTCGTGTTGCTTGAAGGTTTCACATGTTTCACATATGTTAATCATAATTTGAAACATATCCCGGTGTCAATGCAGTGATGCGCTCCGAATTTCTTTATAAATCAAGTCGTAAAACCTTACCGCTAGACTTGGCATCAATCTTGAATAAGCTGTCGCGAAGGATGCTTTTCTAAAGGAGGCAGACGATAGCCATGCATGTCATCGAATCCCGCATCGACACTGAATCGGAGGCGTACCGGAAGAATTACGATACCATGGCGGCCCGCGTGGCGGAGCTGAATACGGAATTGAACCGGGCGTCGAACGAACGGTCGGATAAAGCCCTGAAGCGGCTATCCGAAAGCGGCAAACTGCCGACCCCGAAAAAGCTGGAACTGCTGCTCGATCCCAACACGCCCTTTCTCGAAATCGCGCCTTTGGCGGCCAAGGGGATGTACGGCGGCAAGATTCACAAAGCCGGCATCATCATCGGGATCGGCATGGTATCGGGCCGGGAGGTGCTCATATCGGTCAACGACGCCAGCATCAAGGGGGGCTCCTCCTATCCCATGACTGTGAAGAAAACCCTGCGCAGCCATACGATCGCCATGGAAAACCGGCTACCCGTGGTGAACCTGCTGGATTCGGCGGGCGCCTTTCTGCCTTTGCAGTCGGAGATCTTTCCGGATGTGGATGACGGGGGGCGCGTCTTCTACAATCAGGCGATCCTGAGCAAGATGGGTATTGCCCAGATCACGGCGGTGATGGGCTTGTGCACCGCCGGCGGCGCTTACGTGCCAGCCATGAGCGACGAGGTGGTTCACGTCAAGGGTCACGGCGCGATCTTCCTGGGCGGACCGCCGCTGGTCAAAGCCGCCACCGGCGAAGAGGTCACGGCCGACGAACTGGGCGGTGCGGAGGTGCATTGCGCCGAGTCCGGGGTGTCGGATTATTTTGCCGAAGACGACGCCCACGCCATCGAGATCGTGCGCAGGCTGGTGGCTAACCTGCCGGCCCCGCCTAAAGCCTGCCTGACCACCCGGGACTTCCGGCCCACGCTCTACGACCCCAAGGAGCTCTACGGCATCGTGCCTGGGGACATCTCCGAGCCCTACGATATCCGCGAGGTCATCGCCCGGATCGTGGACGGCAGCGAGTTCATCGAGTTCAAGGAGATGTACGGTTCGACCCTGGTGTGCGGCTTCGCCCACATTCACGGCTACCCGGTGGGCATCCTGGGCAACAACGGCATCCTGTTTTCGGAAAGCGCCTTGAAGGGCACCCAGTTCATCCAATTGTGCGACAAGCGAAAGATCCCGCTGGTGTTCCTGCAGAACATCACGGGCTTTATCATCGGCCGCGACTACGAACGCGGCGGCATCACCAAGAACGGGCAAAAGATGGTCAATGCCGTGGCGACGGCCACCGTTCCCAAATTCACGGTCATGGTGGGGGCCTCCTTCGGCGCCGGCAACTACGCCATGTGCGGAAGGGCTTACAGCCCCCGCTTTTTGTGGACTTGGCCCAATCACCAGATCGGCGTCATGGGCGGGCGACAGGCGGCCGACGTGCTCATCACCCTGCAGAACGACCAGCGGGCCCGGGCCGGGCAGCCTCCCATGGACGAGGCGGAAGCCGCCGCCATCCGCGAGCCGGTGATCGCCGCGGCTCTTAAAGAGGGAAACGCCTACTACAGCACCGCCAACCTGTGGGACGACGGCATCATCGATCCAGCCAAGACCCGCGATGTGCTGGGCCTGTGCATCAGCACGGCGCTCAACGCGCCATTGCGCAGCGATGTGCACGGCTACGGCATTTTCCGCATGTAACGCCAAATCCATGGGGAATCGCATGTTCAAGAAAATTCTGATCGCCAACCGTGGGGAGATCGCGGTGCGCATCATGCGCACCTGCAAAGAGATGGGCATCGCCACCGTGGCCGTTTACTCCGATGCCGACAAACATGCCCTGCACACGCTCGAGGGCGACGAGGCGGTGCCACTCGGCCCCGCCGAGCCTTCCCAAAGCTACCTGGCCATCGACCGCATCATTGCTGCGGTCCAACAGACCGGTGCCGAGGCCGTTCACCCGGGCTACGGTTTTCTGGCCGAAAATGCCGACTTCGCCGAGCGCTGCGAGCGGGAAGGGATCGTCTTTATCGGTCCGCCGGCCCAGGTGATTCGGGACCTGGGTAACAAGATCACGGCACGCCGGATCATGTTGCAGGGCAGGGTGCCCATCATTCCGGGCATGCTTGCAGCGGCGGATGATCCCGCCGTATGGGCCGCGCATGCCGAACAGATCGGCTTCCCGCTGCTGATCAAGGCTTCGGCAGGCGGCGGCGGCAAAGGCATGCGCATCGTCCATGACCCTGCCGAACTGGCCGAGGCCCGCCGGGGCGCTTCCCGGGAGGCCACCGCGGCTTTCGGGGATGGGACGGTTTACCTTGAAAAGTTTCTACCCAAATGCCGGCATGTGGAGATCCAGATTCTGGCCGACCAGAAGGGGCATGCCATCCACCTCTTCGAGCGCGAGTGCTCCATCCAGCGTCGGCACCAGAAGATCATCGAGGAGACCCCCAGCCCGGCCCTGACCCCGTCCCTGCGCGCCGCCATGGGCCAGGCGGCGGTGACCGCCGCCCAGGCCGCCGGCTATGTCAATGCGGGCACGGTGGAGTTCATCCTGGACCCGGACGGCAACTTCTACTTTCTGGAAGTCAACACGCGCCTGCAGGTGGAACACCCCATCACGGAGATGATCACCGGCCTGGACCTGGTGCGCCACCAGATCGAGATCGCCGCCGGCCGGCCGCTGGCCCTGACCCAGGATGAGCTGTCCAGCCGGGGGCACGCCATCGAATGCCGTATCTACGCCGAAGATCCGGAGCAGAATTTCATGCCGTCGCCGGGACGCATCGCCTTTTTTAAAGAACCGACCGGTCCGGGGGTCCGCAATGATAGCGGTGTCTATGCCGGCTTCGAGGTCCCGGTGGCGTACGATCCGATTCTATCCAAGCTGGTGGTCCACGCCGAAACCCGGGAGCAGGCCATCCGGCGCATGATCCGGGCACTCCAATCGTATGCGGTATTGGGGGTGAGGACTCCCATTGATTTTCTGCTGGACGTGCTTGCGTCGGCGCCGTTTCAAGCCGGAGAGACCTATACTGACTTTATCGCCCGGCACTTTACCAAATGGTCCCCGGATCGCGACACGCTGGACCTAGCCGCCATCGCCTATGTGGCGGACACCATGGCGCCCAAAGCGCGGCCGGCCGGACGCGCTGCGCAGCCGCCGGCCCACCCGGACCCTTGGCATACGTTGAATCATTGGCGGCTGTAGGCCAAGCGCAACCGACCGCATCACCGGACTATAGGAGATCTGCTGCATGGACTACAAGCTCAAATACAACGAAGAAATTATCACCCTGGCGGTCGAGGCGGTCGGTGACGGCCTCCTGTCGGCCACCATGGGATATAAAAAAATGGAAGTGGCCTTCGAGCGCATTTCCGAAAACCTGCTGAGCCTGCGTGTGGACGGCCGAAAGCACCTGGCCTACGTGGCCGAACTCCCCGACGGCAAGGCAGTGATGGTCGACGGTCGCACCTTTCTGCTCGCCGACGATCGCGCAACCGGGACGCGGCCCCGGTCCGGGGGTGCCAACGGCCCGAAGGCGGTCACGGCCCCCATGCCGGCGGTGGTGACCCAGATCCTGGTCGCCCAGGGCCAGCCGGTCGAAAAGGGGCAGGGGCTGGTAGTGGTGTCGGCCATGAAGATGGACACGGTTCTCGCCGCGCCTTATGCCGGCAGGGTCACGCGCATCAACGTGGCCGAAGGGCAGAAAGTGTCCCCCAGGCAGGTGCTGGTGGATATCGAACCCGCGGTGGTCGATGCGGCCGAAGGCCGAAAGGAGGCGATCCATGGCTGAAAAGGATCTGATCTACCAAGTTGACGGGCATGTGGCCACCGTGACCATCAACCGGGCGCCCGCGCGCAATGCCATCACCTTCGAGACCGTCGGCTTGTTCCACGCGGCGCTGAACCAGGCCCAGGCCGATCCGCTCGTGCGCGTGATTTGCGTTACCGGCGCCGGCGACAAGGCCTTCTGCTCGGGGGCCGACCTGGGCGGTGGCATGCAGGACGACGCCGGCCGCCGCAGCCACTTCGACAACTATGCCCGGCTCATCAGCCGACTTTCGGAATTTCCCAAGCCCACTGTGGCGCGGGTCAACGGCCACTGCCTGGCCGGCGGCACCGGCTTCATGTTGGCCTGCGACATCGTCATCGCCAAGGCCTCGGCCCAGTTCGGCACCCCCGAGGTCAACGTCGGGCTGTTCCCCATGATGATCGGGGCGCTGATCTTCCGCAACGTGCCCCGCAAGAAGGCCATGGAGATGATCCTGCTGGGGGAGCGGCTGACGGCGGCACAAGCCCTTGAAATGGGCATGGTGACGCGAGTGGTGCCGGACGCCGATTTCGACGCCGAGTTGGCCCGGGTGCTCGCCGCCCTTTCGGCCAAAAGCCCTATCGGCCTGCGCATGGGCAAAGAAGCCTTCGCAGCTGTCGAACAGATGCCCCAGGCCGAAGCCGTACGCCTCCTGGCCGGCAAACTGGTTGAGGTATCCGGCACCCGGGACGCCCGGGAAGGCATCACCGCTTTTCTGGAAAAACGCGCACCGCACTTCAAAGGAGAATGAACCGCATGCTCTACCGTTTCCATGGCCGCACGCCCTCCATCGGCAAAGAGACGTATGTCAGCGACCTGGCCCAGGTCATCGGCGAGGTGGTCATCGGCGACCACTGCTACATCGGACACGGCGCCATTCTGCGCGGCGATTACGGCCGCATCGAAATCGGCGACGGCACAGCCGTGGAGGAGGGGGTTATCATTCACGCGCCGCCCGATCACCTCAACCGCATCGGTCGGCGCGTCACCCTGGGCCACGGCGCGATCCTGCACGGCAGCAGCATCGGCGACGGGGCCGTCATCGGTATGGGCGCGATTCTGAGCATCCTCAGCGAGATCGGCGAGGGCGCCATCGTGGCCGAAGGCGCGCTGGTCAAATGGGGCCAGAAGATCCCGGCGCGCATGGTGGCCGTCGGCAATCCGGCTGAAGTCAAACGCGCAGTGAGCCCCAAAGACCTGGAGATCTGGAAATTCGGCAAGCAGCTCTACGTGGATCTGGCCAAGCGCTACTTGGCCTCGGACCTGGAACCACTGGGTATCGATAATGCCGGCGCAGCGGCGAACCCGGCCGGTGACGCAACCCAAGGGAGGTAGATCCATGCGCGATCCTGAAAAACTTATCATCGCCAACTGCAGCGGCTTTTTCGGCGACCGCCTCTCGGCCGCCAGGGAAATGGTTCAAGGCGGCCCCGTCGACGTGCTCACCGGGGATTACCTGGCGGAGCTGACCATGGCGATCCTCTTCCAGAAAAAGCTCAAGTCGCCCGAGGGCGGCTACGTTCCGACCTTCCTCAAGCAGATGGAAGCCGTCATGGGTGAATGCCTTGAAAAAGGCATCCGCGTGGTGACCAATGCCGGCGGGTTGAACCCGGCGGGCATGGCTCGGGCGCTCAAGGCCGCAGCCCAAACGCTGGGCCTGTCTCCCCGGATCGTCTACATCGAAGGCGACGATCTGATGCCGCGCCTGTTGGAACTGCAGCAGGCCGGGGAAAGCTTCATCCATCTGGACAAGGGTGTTCGCCTGGCCGATGCCGAGGCGATACCCATCTCCGCCAACGCCTATCTGGGAGGCTGGGGCATCACTGCGGCCCTGGAACACGGGGCGGACATCGTGGTCTGCGGCCGGGTGGCCGACGCCGCCCTGGTCGCCGGCCCCTGCGCCTGGCGCTTCGGCTGGCAGTCCACCGACTGGGACCAACTGGCCGGGGCCTACACCGCCGGACACATCATCGAATGTGGCGCCCAGGCCACAGGCGGCAACTATTCGTTCATCCACGAGGTGCCCTCCTATCGCAACGTGGGCTTTCCCATAGCCGAGATGCATGCCGACGGCAGCTTCGTGATCACCAAGCATCCCGGCACCGGCGGTCTGGTGTCGGTGGGAACGGTCACGGCGCAACTGCTTTATGAGATCGCCTCGCCGACCTACCTGACCCCGGACGTGGCAGTGCGCTTCGACACCCTTTCGCTGATCCAGGAGGGACCGGACCGGGTGCGTGGCACCGGCACCCGGGGCGAGCCGCCCCCGGAAACCACCAAAGTGTGCATCAATACCCTGGGCGGACACAAGAATGCCATGACCGTGATTCTCACCGGGCTGGACATCGACCGCAAAGCCGAGATCGTCACCCGAACCCTGTTCGAGAACCTGGGGGGCCGCGAGCGGTTCCGCACGGTGGATGTACAGCTGGTGCATTCCGAAAAGATCGATCCGGCCACCAACGACGAGGCTTTCGCCTACCTGCGCATCACGGTGATGGACCCGGATGCCGACAAGGTGGGCAAACGCTTTTCGGCCAAAGTGGTGGAGATGGCCCTGGCCAGCATTCCGGGATTCACCTTGACCTCGCCGCCCACCAACGGGGCGCCGGCCGTGGTGCACTGGCCCGCGCTGGTCTCCAATCGGCACATCCATCAGACGGTGTGCATCGACGACCGTCCGGCCGTGGTGATCGAAGCCGCCGGGGACTACGAACCTTTTGCGCTGGCGCCCCCCATGCCGGAGATTCCCGCGGTTCCGAAGGGCAAGACCGTCCGGGCGCCCTTAGGGCGGGCTTTCGCCACCCGCTCGGGCGACAAGGGCGGCAATGCCAACCTCGGCATCTGGGGCCGCACGCCGGAAGCCTATGCGTTCCTGCGAAGCTTTCTGACCACCGAGCGCCTCAAGGCGCTGCTGCCAGATTGCGCGCCTTTGGCCATCGAGCGCTATGAACTGCCCAACCTTCTGGCGGTCAATTTCTACATCCGCGGGCTGCTCGGCGACGGCGTGGCGGCCTCGGTGCGCAGCGACCCTCAGGCCAAGACGCTGGGAGAATACTTGCGCGCGAAAATCGTGGAGATGCCGGCATCGATCCTGGTGACCGATCCGGAAGCAAAGGAGGTCCGATGAAAGCGTTGTGCGCCGACCTTGCCTGGGAGCAAGAGACCCTGGACGCCCTGGTGAGCGGCTTTACCCCCGCTGCGTGGCAAACCCTGGCGCCCTGCGGCAACTGGACCGTCAAGGACGAGATCTGCCACCTGGCCTATTTCGACCATACGGCCCGCTTGTCGGCCACGGATCCCGAGGCTTTTCAGCACCACATGGTCGCGGACCTGGGCCGGATCAAAAACATGGACGAAGTCACCGGGATCACCCTGGCCAAGGGCCGTGCCATGGCCACCGGCGATCTGCTCGCCTGGTGGCGCCAGGAGCGACGGCAACTGGTCGACGCCCTTGTACGGATTTCCCCCAAGCAGCGCCTGCCTTGGTACGGACCGCCCATGAGCGCGCGTTCGTTCGCCAGCGCCCGGCTCATGGAGACCTGGGCCCACGGCCAGGACATTTATGATGTTCTGGGCCTTGAGCGGCCTGCCAGCCCGGGGTTGCGCCACATCGCCCACCTGGGGGTCACCACCTTCGGCTGGAGTTTCGCCAACCGGGGGATGCAGGTTCCCGAAACCCCGGTGCACGTCGAACTGACCGCGCCCTCGGGCGAGATCTGGAGCTGGGGCGACGAGACCGCGGCCGAGCGCATCAGCGGGCCGGCCGTGGATTTCTGCCTGGTGGCGATTCAGCGGCGGCACGTGGATGACACCGCTCTGGTGGTCGTCGGCGAGGTGGCCCGCAAGTGGATGGAGGTGGCCCAGTGCTTCGCCGGGCCGCCCACCCCGGGACCGGCCCCGGCAACGCGGTTGCCCCGCAGATGACGGGGGCGTCCGGAGAATTCGACCAGGTCATCGTGGCCTCGGGACCGCGCCCGGTAAACGCCCTGGCCGAGCCTCTGGCGGCCCTGGGCATCCCTTTTACGGCGGTGGGCGATTGCACCGGACCGCGCAAGATCCAGGACGCCGTCCACGGCGGTTTCCTGGCCGCTCTCAACTGCGACCAGCATCAACACGGAGACGCCGCATGAGCCAGAATCTATATTTCACCAAAGAACACGAGCAGGTGCGCACCGCGTTGCGGGACTTCGTGAACAAGCGCATCAACCCCTTCGTCGACGAATGGGAAGAAAAGGGCGCTGCGCCGCTGCATGCGCTGTTCAAGGAGATGGGGGAGCTGGGATTTCTGGGCATCCGCTACGATGAGCAGTACGGCGGCGAAGGTCTTGACTATTGGTACGAAACAGTGATGCTTGAGGAGATCGCCCGTGCGCATTGCGGCGGTGTGCCCATGGCCATCGCAGTCCAGACCAACATGGCCACCCCGGCCATCGCCGAGTTCGGCAGTGAATATCTGAAGGAGAAGTATCTGCGCGCCGCCATCCGCGGGGAGATGGTGGGCGCTATCGCCGTCACCGAACCGGACGCCGGCTCGGACGTGGCCGCCCTGAGAACTTTTGCCCGCAAAGAGGGCGACGTTTACGTGCTCAACGGCTCGAAGACCTATATCACCAACGGCACCCAGGCCGACTTTCTAACGCTTCTGGCGCGCACCAGCGAGGCGCCGGGATATCACTCCTTCAGCCTCTTCGTGGTGCCCACCGATCTGCCCGGATTCAAGATCAGCAAAAAACTCGACAAGCTGGGCATGCGCAGCAGCGACACGGCCGAGTTGTATTTCGACGACCTGCGCATTCCGGTCGAGAACCTCATCGGCCAAGAGGGCGAAGGCTTCATATATCAGATGCGGCAGTTCCAGCACGAGCGCTTCTCGGCTCTGCCCATCTGCTACATCGGCGCCGAAGAGATGATCCGCGAAACCGTGGCCTACATCAAAGGGCGCATCGTTTTCGGCAAGCCCCTGATCACCAAACAGGTGCTGCGCCACCGGCTGGTGGATTGGCTCAGCGGGATTGAGTGCCTGCGGCAGCTCACCTATCACATCGTGCGCCTGAAGATGGCCGGCCAGGATGCCACCCGGGAGATCTCCATGGGCAAACTGGTGGGCGGGCGCCTGCTCAACCAGGTGGCCGATGGCTGCCTGCAGATGCACGGCGGCATGGGGTTCATGAACGAGATGCGGGTCTCCCGGTTCTTCCGCGACGCCCGGCTGATCGCCATCGGCGCGGGCGCCAGCGAAGTGATGAGCGACATTATCGCCAAGCTCGAAGGGTTTTGATGCCGAAAACCCGTCGGGAGGTCCATCATCGAGCGTTCCATAAAGGTGCGGAGGGTCCAGTGTAAACATCAACCATTTAAAAAGGAGCTGGGGTCATGAAGATCAACATTGGTTATCTGCTCTATAAGCGGGCCATGCTGAGTCCCAAACTGGAGGCCCTCGTGGTGGGAGAGGTGCGGCGTTCCTATCCGGAATTGAACGAGGGCGCCAACCGGGTCGCCAACGCCATGCGCAAGCTGGGGGTTCAGCGGGGGGATCGGGTGGCGGTGCTGGCCCTGAACGACCCCGAATACTTGGAACTCTACTTCGGGCTGGCCAAGATCGGAGTGGTGCTGGTGCCGCTCAACTATCGCCTGGCGCCGCCCGAGGTGGCCTACATCGCCAATGATTGCGGACCGCAGACCTTCATCTTCGGCAAGGAGTTCCTGCCGGTGGCCGAAGCCATCCGCGGCCAGATCTTGGCCAAGACCTTCATCGGCATCATGGACGAACCCCCGACCTGGGCCAGCTCCTATCGGGCCGTCATGGGGGCCGCCCCGACCGACGAGCCCGAATATGTCGGTGGGGACGATGACACCTTGACCATCCTCTACACCTCGGGCACCACCGGGCGGCCCAAAGGGGCCGAGTTGACTCACAACGGCTACTATCATACCTCGGTGGACCTCAAGGCCACCCTCGCCGATGTCGGCACCCGCATGCTGATGCCGCTGCCCCTGTTCCACATCGGCGCCCTTGCCCCGGTGCCCATGTGCGCGCATTTCGGCTCGACCATGATCTTCCAGCGCGCCTTCGAGCCCGCCGAATTCCTCAAGCTGATCCAGACCGAGCGCATCTCCTGGTTCGGCTCGGTGCCCCAGGTGCTGATGTTCCTGCGCTCGGTACCGCAGTTCGAGACCTTCGACTGGTCCACCATCAAGCTGGCGCTGGTTTACGCGGCGCCCGTGCCGGTGACCCTGATCAAAGCCTTTGCCGAGAAGGGCATGGGGGTGCGCCAGCTCTACGGCCTGACCGAGTGCACCGGCCCCGCCTCGGTCATCGACGCCGAATGGGCGATCCAGAAAGCCGGCTCCTGCGGGCCTCCCTTCTTTCACACCGATATCCGGGTGGTGGATGCCGATGGGAAGAATTGCCCCCCCGACACGCCCGGTGAGTTGCTCCTGCGCACTACCCACCTCATGAAGGGCTACTACAACAATCCCAAAGCGACGGCCCAGACCATCATCGACGACTGGCTACACACCGGCGACATCGCCCGCATGGACGCCGAAGGCTTCCTGTACATCCTGGACCGCAAGAAGGACATGATCATCTCCGGCGGAGAGAACGTCTATCCGGCCGAAGTGGAGAATTGCCTCATGGGGCACCTGGCCATCGCCGATGTCGGCGTGATCGGCATCCCGGACGAGAAGTGGGGCGAGGCCGTCAAGGCCGTCGTGGTGCTCAAAAAGGGAGAAAGCCTCAGCCAGGAGGCCCTCATCGACTGGTGCCGCGACAAGCTGGCGCGGTACAAGACCCCCAAGCAGGTGGTCTTCACCGATCAGCTCCCACGCACCCCCACGGGCAAAATTCTTAAACGGGTGCTGCGGGATCAGTTCAAATAGAAGCGGTGGGCGGCAGCGGCGGCGTTCTGTTCGCCCAGATCGCTTTGAACGAAGAGCTGATGCGAACCAGCTCCGGCGGGTTCGCCGCCGGCATCGGCTCCTTGAATATCGCCCTGCCGCCCATTGAGGATCTGCCGGATCGGTATCCAAGCCCATCAACTTGCTGGCGGCGCTTACGCTTATGGGAAGACCAAGGTGTCTGGGTTGATGTTTGGCGAAATTTTTTATCCATGCTTGATGAAAAAGGATTGCTGGACTGGAAAGAAGCCTTCATAGACGGCAGCTTTGCACCAGCAAAAAAGGGCCATCTTGCGCCGGTAAGTAAAATCCATAGCTGCCCAGGTCGGCCTCGCCGGAGCTTGTTCGGGGCGTCTTTGGCCGCCTCCGCGGCCATGTCCCCAGCAGCACAATTTCGTTTGACCGCTCGAACTTACGTCGTCTATGATGGCGTAGGACGCGGATCGCAGCCCGGTTCACTGGCCTTTATCACTTGACATTGCGCGTTATCAGGCAATCCGGGCCTGGGAGGATTCAAACAAAATTGATGAAGGAGGTTCCGGATGAAAGTGCTTGCGCTTAATTCCAGCCCGCGCGCTCAGGACCAGAGCAAAACCGAATTGATGCTGTCGCACCTGGTGCGCGGCATGACCGAGGCCGGCGCGCAGGTGGAGATCGTGCACCTGCGTGAGAAGAAGATCAACGTGTGCTGCGGCTGCTTTACCTGCTGGACCAAAACGCCCGGCGTCTGCATCCATAAGGATGACATGCGCGCCGAGCTGTTTGACAAATACCGCGCGGCCGAACTGGTCGTCTACGCCAGTCCGCTCTATCACTATATGGTGAATGCCACCATGAAAGCGTTCATCGAACGCACGCTGCCCATGATCCAGCCTTTTTTCGTGCCGGAAGGAGATCGCCTGGTCCATCCGGTGCGCTATCCGATTCCCAAGGCCGTGATGCTTTCGGTGGCCGGATTCCACGAGGAGGAGATTTTCGGCCCACTGTCCACGTGGGCCAAATACCTGTTCGGTGAACGGCTGGTGGCTGAAATATATCGGCCCGGCGCAGAATCGATAGGCGCTTCCCGGCACGGGCGCCATCGCGACGAAAGGATCCTGGCGGCGACCGTTCAGGCGGGAAGGGAACTGATCGCCACCGGCCGCATCAGCGTGGCGACCCTGCAAGGGGTCAAAGAGCAAAGTGTCAAGGATCTGAAAACCTGGAGCACGGTCGGCAACCTGATGTGGCAAACCTGTATCGCCGAAGGCGTCACCCCCAAAATATTCAAGGAGCGGGGGCTGGTCCCGCGTCCGGATAGTATTGACAGCTTCATGTTGATGATGGCGATTGCCTTCAACGCCAAGGCGGCTGGCGACACACAAGCGTGCATTCAGTTTGCTTTCACCGGCGAGAAAACGGGGGAGTGCTACTTCGATATCGCCAACGGCGCCATTCAGGGACACCTCGGGTGCGCCGAACACCCCAGCATGCGCATCGAGGCTCCTTTCGAACTCTGGATGGACATTCTCACCGGCAAGGCCGACGGGCAGAAGCTGTTCATGGAGCAAAAGTATACGGTCACTGGGGATTTTGATCTGCTGATGCGCTTCGATCAGCTGTTCGGGTAACCCCACTGCCGTACGTGACGTGTTGGGCTCCGAAACGCTCGGAATGCGCCCGGGGCAACTTGCGTTGCCCCGGCGCTGACGATGTCGGTTCAAGGCTACCCCATGTCGCGGATAGTGGCTTCACCCAGTTCGTTGAGCGAGAAGTTGTTGAAAATGTGATGGCCATCGTAATCCAGCACCCGCACATCATCGGTTTGCTTCAAGTCGCCCAGCACAACATTGAAATGCTGGCCGTAACGCTGTTTGACCTTATGCATATCGATTTCGTAGGCGATGAACTTCTTGATCCCCTTGGACGCCAGTTTTTCCACAAGATAGGGATCGGAAAACGATTCATAGCTGGTCAGCAATAAGATCGGACCCGTGCCGGTAAAAAAGATTCCGGACTTCATAATGCACCTCCTTAATGTCGCTTGCTGTCGATTGCGGGCCTGATATCTGCCCCAAGCCTGGGGAAAGGTGTGGCCGGAGGAAGCCTCTTGGGAAGATGCGAAACAGCGTGCGCGCACGCCCAATGAATCGTTGGGCGAAACCCTGAGCAAGGTTGCCGGAGCGCGGGCAAGGCCCGGATGATTCTATCAAACAATCATCCCTCCCGCGGTCGCTGTCAACCCAATCACCTGCACGGATCGCCGGCGTTTGGAACCCGAAAGTTTAATAAATATCCATATCAAAGATTTCGATTCAAATCATTTAATGAATTATGTTCGGGCGGCTGATTTTCTGGTACGGTGTGAACGGCAATGGCGATCTTTGCGGCATGCGGCGCGACCCGCTTTGATCACTGTTCCAATGACTTGGGCAAACCCATGACCACACATCAAGGAGGATCTAATGGCCGAAACAATTCTTGTCGATGTCCTGGATAACTACATTGGCGAAATCACCCTTAATCGCCCCGAAAGCCTCAATACCTTCTCACGGACCCTGGCCTCGGAACTCACCGCGGCGTTGCAGGCCTTAGATGCCGATCCCGCGGTGCGGGTCATTATCCTTAAGGGTGCCGGCAGGGCCTTTTGCGTCGGCATTGATGTGGGCGATTTTTTTGGCAAGAGCACCCTGGAATACCGGGAGTGGATCGAGCGCATGGAGACCCCCCTGGTGACCATCAGCCGCATGAAAAAGCCGGTGATCGCCCAGGTGCACGGCGTGGCTGCCGCCAATGGCGCCGGACTGGTGGCGGCCGCTGATCTGGCCGTGATGGCCGACAATGCCCGGATCGGGCTGACCGCCATCAACGTGGGGCTTAACTGTGTGGGACCGGTCGTGCCGGTGACCCGCTCGGTGGGGCGCAAACGCGCGATGGAAATGCTTTTGTTTGGTGATTTGATCAAGCCGCAGGCAGCCCTGGAGATGGGCTTGATCAACAAAGTGGTGCCGGCGCAGGACCTGGAGGTCGAAACCCGGCGTTGGGCTGCCGTGTTGGCTGCCAAAAGCCCGGTGGCCCTCCAGAATGCCAAGTCGGCCTTTTACGCGTCCGCCGACTTGGAGTACGATAAAGCCTTCGGGTACATGAATGAGGCCTTTGCCCGGTTATGCTCGAGTGAAGACGCCAAGGAGGGGGTCACGGCTTTTCTGGAAAAACGTCCACCGAAGTGGAAGGAAAAATAGGGGGCAGTATGGAAACAATGCATGCATTCATCGATCTGGTCAGAGCGCGGCGAAGCATTCGTAAATACGCGCAACGACCGGTCGAACAAAAGAAGATCGACCTGCTGGTCGAAGCTGCCCTGCGCGCGCCCACCTCGCATGGCAGCCAACCCTGGGAATTCGTCGTGGTCACTGGACCGGAGCGCATCGCACGCTTGAGCGAAGCCAAGCCGCACGGCAGCGCATTTTTGAAAAATGCGCCCCTGGCATTCGTGGTCTGCGCGGACTCGGCCAAGTCCGATATCTGGGTGGAGGATGCGAGTATTGCAGCCGCCTTTCTGCAACTGGCCGCCGCAAGCCTCGGGCTGGGCAGCTGCTGGATCCAGATCCGCCTGCGCGATCACGATCAGCAGCATAGCGCCGGCGCCTATGTGGCTGACGTGCTCGGGCTGCGCGAAGGCTTGGAAGTCGAAACGATCATTGCCATGGGCTACCCGGCCGAGGAGAAAGCGCCGCGTCCGGCGGATGCCTTGCCGTATGCCAAAATCAGCCGCGAACGTTACGGCGCGTCATTATCCAAGGCGTAGGTCCGCCCCTGCAGTTCGACGGGCAGCGTGCGGGCAAGAAGCATCAAGATCATACGCATCGGGCTTTATACGAAAGAACAGGAAAGGACTTGCGACATGTCAGTTTCTCAACCCAAGGATCGCATCGACGATCTTTCCAAAGACGAACTGCTTAAGGTGTTGCCCGATTTCATGCATCGGATTGTCATTCACTACGCGTTGTGGTTCACCGAGGTGCGCCACCAGATGGGCATGCCCAAAGCCTTGGAGATGCTCTCTGCGGTTTTCGAGAAAAACATGGGTCTTCAGATGAAACGCCTCGGCAAAACACTCGGGTTCGAGGTGGTCGACGGATTACCGGCGGCGCTGACCAACCTGGATAAAACCGCTTTGCTGAACCTGATCGATGAGGTGGCCAAGAATTGGCTGGCCAACGACGGCCTCTGGTTTCAGGCCGTGGAGTTCAGCCATGGCATGAACGACGCCAAACGCTGCAACGACAGCTGCTGGGCACATTTCAGCCCCTTCGAAGCCTGGAGTGTCAAACGTCTGCTCGGGTTGGGCGAAGCGCCCGGCCTGCAAGGCCTTGCGCGTGCATTGAATTTCAGGGTCTACGCCCGTCTCAACACGCAATCGGTGTCTTTCGAAGAGGACAACGCCCTGGTCTTCAAAATGAATGTGTGCCGCGTGCAGGCAGCCCGCAAGGCCAAGGGCCTGGTGGATTATCCGTGTAAATCGGCCGGCCTGGTGGAATACACCTATTTCGCGCGCGGCATCGATGCGCGCATCGTCACCGAATGCATTGGCTGTCCGCCGGATGCACATCCCGAAGATTGGTTTTGTGCCTGGCGGTTTAAGATCTAATCTGGTTATCCAGTTCGCTCCAGCGACAATTGGAGAATTGTTTTCGGGATTGGCACAGAGGAGGTGATCCGGGTGGGTGGTCCGCGCCACGTCAGCCATGAGATTTAGTGAGGCATAAGGCCTGCGCAGGACATGGGGCCGCACTGTTTGAGCGCAGCGAGTTTGCGGCCCGTCCGGAGCATGCCTTATAGCCTCACTTAATCGAATGGATGGTGGCGCGGACCACCCACCCGGATCACCGGGGCTTTCCTACGTCACCCCATTCTCACCTGCCAAAGTGGATGATCAGAAAATACAAATTTGCACCCTTCGCGTCAACCGCCATTGGTTCCAGCATTCGCCCACAGTGACCCCTGTATCTGCAGCAGCAATCGCCTTCGGATAGCCCAACGCAAAATGGATCTCACAGAGCTCTTCAGAAGCCAAGATGATGCTCCGAGAACGCTGTCCAAGCATTCAGGCAATCCTGCTTTTGGTTCTATTGATTAACGAAGTCCTCAAAAAAAGGATGGAACCATGCAAGACAAGACAAATGCCGTCAGGAAACTGCGGATACCGGGGATAGTGCATGTCGACGATCTACAACGCCCGGAAATTGAGGCGCCAAAGACATTAGGGATTCAAAAAAGCGCATCTTACGTGGTTTCCGCAATGCGCTCCGGAGATGCGGATTCGCCAACCCACGACTATGATCCCGATGAGGTCGTGATCATCGCGCTGGAAAATGGCACCCGTCTGATCACTACCAGCGAGCGCCTCTGTGCAGCCATTCTCAAGTCCGGTGCAAAGCGCGAAGCGGATGGGGTGTATGACCTGTCGCCAACGCTGCCGTTGTACGGTGCCGCACGCGGCATGATCGGGTCGCTGGTGATCAAGACGCTTAAGTTCTTCCAGATCGATGTGCCTGGTCAGGCGGCCATGACCCTCGCCGAACTGTGGGAAAACCACACCCTGGGGAAATCGGAGAGGGGACCCGGACCCGGCCTGCGCCGATGCGCAACCGGCGACCGATTTGAGCTGGGCGACCTTGTTGCGCCATCTGACATAGCGCCCGATCGCCCCCTTTTGCTTTTCCTGCATGGTATGGCATCCACCACTGAAGGCAGCTTCGGCAAGCTGTGGGATCCGCAGGCCGAAAAAAAGGCGATTCGGGAAGCGCTTTTTGCGCCTTACCAGAACCATGTGTTCGGCTTCGAACACCACTCTCTGTCACAAAGCCCTGTGCACAATGCGATTGCCCTGCTCAAGCAACTCCCGGCCGGCGCACGTTTGCATCTGGTTTCCCATTCTCGCGGCGGGCTGATCGGAGAACTTCTCTGCCGTGCTCAGATGTCGGAAGGCCGCGATCCTTTCGATGAACTCGATTTCGCGCTCTTCAAAAAAGACGACCCCAAGGCCGACCGCGGGTCTCTTGAGGTGCTGAACAGTCTGCTCAAGGAGAAACGGATCCAGGTGGCGCGTTTTGTGCGCGTGGCCTGTCCGGCTTGGGGGACGACCCTCGCATCGGAGCGCTTTGACATCTATCTTTCCCTCGTTTTCAGCCTGATTGAAAAAATACCGGTCTTTCAGGCGGGGCCGGGGAAAGTGGCCTTCGATATTTTCACCGAGCTCCTGATGGCGATCGCCAGAGAACGCGCCAATCCTGCTGTTCTGCCCGGCATCGAGGCGATGATCCCCGGTTCCGCGCTGGTCCGCATGTTGAACCGCCCCGATCGCCTGGTGGACGGAGAATTGCGGATCATCGCCGGAGATATCGCGGGCGCAAACACCTGGAGCCTGTTGGGCACGTTGTTGACCGACCCGCTCTATCTCGACGATCACGACCTGGTGGTCAACACATCCGCCATGTTTGGTGGGGCAGAACGCAAGGGCGGTGCTGCCTTTCGTTTTTACCAGGGCAAAGAGGTCACGCATTTTCACTATTTCGAGAATGCGGACAACCTCCGGGATCTGGCCCAGGCCATTACACGGCCTGCGGGAAAAAAAGATGATTTTACCCCGTACATAGTGCGTAAAACCGATGCCGGCGAGCCGCCCTACCGACGCGAGGGCGGTCCGCCAAAGCCGATCGTTTTTCTCGTGCCGGGCATCATGGGCAGTCACCTGGAGGTGGGCCGGAATCGGATCTGGCTGGATTTTGTGGATCTGGCCTTCGGCGGTATGTCCAAGTTGAAAATGACGGCACAGGCGGTGCGTGCGGAGTGCCCCGTGTGGACGGTCTATGCGGATATCACCCGCTTTTTGGCCAGAACCCACGAGGTGGTCCCCTTCGCTTTCGACTGGCGTCTTTCCCTTGAGATCGAGGCGTTGCGCCTGGCGGAGGCCATCACGCGCAAGCTCGACGAATCGGAAAAACACGACCAGCCTGTCAGCATCCTGGCCCACTCCATGGGCGGGTTGGTGGCGCGGGCCATGATCGCCACACCCGAGGGCGGCACCGTCTGGGAGCGCATGTGCAGGCATCCCGAGGCCCGGTTGATCATGTTGGGGACCCCCAACGGCGGCGCCTACTGTGTCCCCCTGGTTCTGACCGGTCGCGACACGTTGATCAAAAAACTCGCTTTGCTCGACTTTGTCAACAATAAGAAAGAGCTGTTGGAAATCGTTTCGGAATTCCCCGGTTTTCTGGAAATGATGCCGGTTCACGGCACGCTGGATCTGTTTTCAGCGGAAGGATGGGAACAGATTCGAAAAAGCGATCAGGATGCCGGTGCCTGGCCGCTTCCGAAGAAACAAAGGCTGGCGGCCGCCAAAAAAGTGCGTGACACTATTTTTAAGAATGAGAAAACGGTCGACCCCCAACGGATGCTCTATGTGGCCGGGCATGCCCCGGCGACGCCGGTGGACATCGTCATTTCCCAGGGGAAAAAGAGCACGCGGGATATCGCCTTTCTTGCGACCTCTCAAGGGGACGGCCGGGTTCCCTGGGCGACCGGCATGCTGCCAGGCGTCAAGACCTGGTACATGGACGCGGCCCATGGCGATCTGCCCAATCACAGGGAGGCCTTCGATGCCATTCTCGACCTGCTCGAAAAGGGTGCCACGAACCGGCTGCCTATAACGCCCCCGGTGACCCGCGGCCTTCCCGAGTTGTTCGAGATGCCGGTGGAGAAAACCCCGCTATTCCCGGACCAGGAGGACTTAGCCCGCATCGCCCTCGGCGCCAAAAAGGCCGTGCAAAAAGAAAAAGCCCACCGGGCGGAGGTCACTGTGGCGCATGGCAATCTGGCTTACGCCAACCATCCGATCATGGTCGGCCACTACGCGGGCGACACCATCGTCAGCGCTGAGGCCCATCTGAACAGGGTTCTGGGGGGGCGCTTGGCCGACCTGCACAGCCTGGGGCTTTATCCGGGAAAAGAAGACACGGCCGAAGTTTTTCTCAATCCACACAAAAAACCGGCCGGCGCCGTTGTCATAGGCCTGGGAGAAGTGGGCAGCCTGTCTCCCGGGCGCCTGATGCAGGCTGTTTCGCGCGGGACCCGGATGTATGCCAAAACACAATGGGATCAAGCCATCCGGGAAAAAGCGGGCGGCAGCACGCGGGTGTCCGCCAAAATGGCTTGCCTGCTTGTCGGCACCGGCGCCGGGGGCATCGGCGTGGGCGATGCGCTTACGGCTATTCTGCGGGGGATCGCCCACGCCAATCAGAATCTGGAAGAAAATAAGTTTGCCGACCGGGTGCGGATCGATGCGGTCGAATTTCTGGAACTCTACGAAGATCGTGCCATCCTGGCTGCCCAGGCCCTCGCCCGCATCAGCCGAAATACGGATATCGCCAGCAGTTTCAACATCGATCCGGAACTTGAAATCAGATGCCTGCCCGGAGGATGCAAGCGGGCCTGTTTTGCGGAAGAACCGCCCTGGTGGCAGCGTCTGGAGATCGTGGAGGACAAGCAGGAACGTCTCAGGTTTAATCTATTGACCGATCGGGCCAGGGCGGAAGTGCATCTGCAACCGACGCAGCGCCAGTTGGTCGACCTGTTCATCGATGACGCCATCGTTCGTGCCACGGCCTTCGAGGATGAGGTCGCTGTCACCTTGTTTGAAATGCTGGTTCCCAATGAACTGAAAGAATATGCGCCCGAACGTCGGGACATTGTACTGGTGCTGAACGACGGTTCGGCCCGCTATCCTTGGGAACTGATGAAGGAGCGGCCGGCCGGCGCCCGCATGGCCAGCGGTTGGGCGCCCAAGCCCCTTGCGATTCAAGCGGGAATGGTGCGCCAGCTGCAAACCGGTGACTACCGGGAGCGTGTGGTGATGGCGCTGGGGGAGACGGCCCTGGTGGTGGGCGATCCGCCCAGCAATTTTCCCCCGCTTTCCGGGGCCGAAAAAGAAGCCGGCGAAGTTGTCCGGACCCTTGAAGGCAGGGGCTACCAGGTGACGGCGCTCATTGGAAAAAGTGCCAAGGACATTCTCAGAGAGGTGTATGTTCGGGACTACCGCATTCTTCATCTTGCGGGCCACGGCGTCTATAACTACGACCCTGAAAAGAAAAAGGTCATCTGCGATGTCTGCGGATCGGAGACCCGCGGCAAAGGCATCTCGGGAATGGTGATCGGCAAAAATCAATTTCTCACACCGGCCCTGATCCGTCAGATGCGCGCTGTTCCAGAGATGGTGTTTGTCAACTGTTGTCATCTTGGAAAAATTGAAAAAGAGGACGACCGCCCGCCCAATCATCCGCCCAAACTGGCAGCCAATCTTGGCAAAGAGCTTATCAATATGGGCGTGCGGGCCGTGGTTGCCGCAGGCTGGGCCGTCGATGACGCGGCCGCGCAAACCTTTGCCAGTGAGTTCTACAGCAAAATGCTGTCGGGCATTCCCTTTGGGGCCGCGGTTCTGCATGCGCGCCAGGTCATATACGCCAACTATCCCCACGTGAACACCTGGGGGGCCTACCAGTGTTATGGCGATCCGGCCTTCAGTCTTGTGCGAAAGGGTGCCGTCCCCATGCACCAAGAGGCCAAACTGTCTTTTAACGCACCGGCAGAGGCGGTCGTCGCCTTGGGAAATATCGCGGGGCAAGCCGCTTCGGCTTCGGACAGCGAGATTGCCGCACTGAGGGAAAGTGTGCAGCGCATCGTGCAGATTCTGCCCAAAAAATGGCTGGGCGCGGGTGAGGTGCGGGCTGCCCTGGGGCATGCCTGCGGCGAACTAGACCTGTTTGCCGAGGCGGTGACGCACTACCGTTATCTCCTGCAAATCGAAAAAGCGCAGTTCCCCTTTTTGGCAATCGAACAGCTTTTTGATCTGCAGACACGCTGGGCGGTCGCACAAGAGGACGTGCGGACGTCCAAAGCTTTGATCAAGGAGTCCGAGAAGAAGATTCAACAGATGATCGACACGTTAGGCCCGACCGCGGAACGTGAAAGCCTGCTGGGAAGCGCTGCCAAGCGAAGCGCAATGATCGCCGAAAGCCTCGATGAAAAAAAAGTTGCGCTTGGCCGCATGGCTGAAAAATATAAAGCCGCCTGTGGCATTCAAGGAGAAAAGGGTAAGTCCGGATTTTACGCTTTGCTCAACTGGCTTACCGCAGGGGTTTTGCTGGAACTGCTCGGCGATACGTCCCACAAACCGGACGATTTTAAGGTCCTTTTGGAAAAAGCCGCCGAAGGCGCAACGGCCAGCCATCGCGAGGCCCCGGATTTCTGGAGCGCCATTACCGCGGTCGATTGCCGGCTCCTGGAGCACCTGGAGAAAAGGGATCTGGCCTTGTACACAGAGCAGATCGCCGCGGCGTACCTGGAAATCAAGCAGAGGATCGGTTCGCCACGCGAGTTCCGTTCAGTCCTGGAGCATATTGAATTTCTAAAAAACATCGTCGACGCGCCTCCGGAAGCGACCCTTGAGTCGGAAATGGGAAATGCCCTTCTGGAAATACGGCGAAGAGTAGACGGCTGACGACCGGCAGGCCGGCACGTCTTCGATAGCGACGCAATGCTTCCATCTTTTTTCATCACGAGATGTTTGTATCCACATCCCATGGAGTTTGCTTCAGACCTGGCGCCCGGATCACCTCGTTGTGTGCGAATCGATCGCATGCTATCCATATTCAGCAAATCGCGATCGTGTCGCACGCCAGAATCTCGGGCGCCAGGAGGGAGAAAATCCGAAGCGGCGCCGCGATGCCTTTAAGCGTGACCGTGCCGCGGTCGTGGACCGGCCATAGGTTCCCGATCATGTGCATCGTGGTTTCGCCCAGAAGAATATCTCCGCCATTGGCATGCTGGGCCAGGCGCGCGGCCAGGTTGGTGACCGCGCCGCTGGCAGTGTAGGTCATGCGGGTGCTCAGGGTGCCTTTCAGGCGCGTCATGCCGAGCAGCGCCTCACCGGTGTTGATGCCCATGTTCACGTTGACGGGCGCGACATCCGAGCCGAGCGCGCGGCTGACTTCCAGGCTCCTGGCCCGGATGTCGAGAGCAGCCTTGACGGCATTGATCGCATTGGCGCGGGCGTCATCTTCCTTGAAAATGATCATCAATCCATCGCCTGCGGTTTCGTTGATGTCCCCGTGGGAGCGGTGGATGGGGTCGACGAAGCTGGAGAAGATTTTCTCCACCAGGCTGTTGACCTCGACCTCGGGCCTGTCGAGGGTGAGTTTGGTATAGCCCTCCAGGTCCAGAAACAGCACACTGACATTCTTCTTTTCTTTTTCGCGATCGATCAGTTCGGGGTGGTTCTCCACCATCTGGCGCACCGATTGCGGCACGAAAGGCGACAAATGGGTCAACATCTGGTTGATGCGGATTTTCTCCTGGGTGATCGACCAGTGCTTCTTGGCGCTCACCAGCAGATTGCCGACCGTTTCGGCAAAATCCTGCAGCAGGAAAAACTCTTTGCGCGAAAAAAGAGTATTGGGCGGCACCACCGCACTGACCACCGCCAGCAGTTCGTCGTGATCGTATACCGGAATGGCCACTTCGGGACCGATATCGATCTGTGTGCCGTCGGGCCGCACAACCGGGTCGCCGCCGGGCGCCACGACCGTTTTGCGTTTGGCGATGGCTTTCTGGACGGCGGGGCGCCGGCGCTTGCATTGCAGGCAGTTGACCGGCCGGTCGTACAGGGCGCACTGCAGCGGCCGGGTGTAGTCGCCGGCCTCGGGATCGATCAGCAGAATGCAGGTCTCCATGGCCATGGGAATGATATCCTTGAGTTCGGAACGCATTTTTTCAAGGATTTCATTGGCCTCCATGATCGGGGCGACTTTTCTGGCGATCCGCCGCTGGGCTTCGAATCTCTCTTTGTAGTATTTCTCTTTGAGGTCCACTTTGGTCGTTTCCATTGTGCATCCGCCCCCTACTTCTTTTCCAGCTCCGACGAGACCGGATCAGGGCATCCGATCGGTTCCATCACATAGTCTGCTGCGCCAAGCGCCCGGATGATTTCCTGGATATGATCCGCGTTGCGGGTCTCCAGTTCCAGTTCGACGCTGGTTTTGTCGATGGCCTGCCGTTCTACGCTGCGGTCATGGCGGATATGCAGGATGTTGGCCTGCAGATCCGCGATTGTGGCCAGCAGGCAGGCCAGGGTTCCCGGCTTGTCGTTCAAGGTGAGCCGGACACGCATGATGCGGCCGTTTTTGAGCAATCCCTGGTGAAGGATACGGCCCAGCAGGGGGGTGTCCACATTGCCGCCTGAAATGAGGAGCACGATTTTTTCGCCGCTGTGCGTCCGAACCGTCCCATTGAGCAAGGCCGCCAGGGGAGCGGCGCCTGCGCCCTCGGCCAATACCCGTTTGCGCTCCAGCAGGATCTGGATCGCTGCGGCGATATACGCCTCCTGCACGGTTACCACATCATCGACCCATCGGCGAATGATCTCAAAGGGCACCCGGCCCAGTTGTTTGACGTTAATACCGTCCGCGATCGACGGTCCGGTCGCAACCGACACGCAGCGGCCGGCAAGCAGCGAGGCCTGGCCCGATGGACAGGCGGCGGCTTCGACGCCGACCACACGCGTGCGCGGGTGCCTGGTTTTGAGCGCACTGGCGATGCCGGCGATTAGTCCGCCGCCGCCCACCGGCACCAGCACGGTGTCGACCTCCGGCAGTGCGGACAGAATTTCAAGGCCGATGGTGGCCTGCCCGGCGATAATGTCGGCATCATCGAAGGGATGAATGAAGGTCAGGCCCTGCGCGGCGATCTGCCGGGCGTGGGCCACACTCTCTTCGACTGTGGCGCCGTGAATGAGGACCCGGCCGCCGTACTTGCGGGTGGCCTCCTGCTTGCCTATCGAGGCCCATTGCGGCATGACGATCGTGGCGGCCAGACCGGCCTTGCTGGCGGCCAGGGCGACCCCCTGGGCATGATTGCCGGCCGACGCGGCCACGACCCCTTTGGCTGAAATGGTGCCGTGGCCGCGGCCGTGAATGATCTTGTAGGCGGCCCCGCGAATTTTGAACGAGCCGGTCCGCTGCAGATTTTCGAGCTTCAGATAGATGTGAGCGTCGAAACGTGCGCTGAGTGCGGGCGAGTAGATCAAAGGCGTTTGCAGTATGTGGCCTTCGATCACGCGCGCGGCCTGCACGATCGTTTCCAAAGCGATCATGGGGGTGGTGCCTCCGGTTGTCTTGCGCAAGCGCGGTCCTGAACGGCTATCTGGCTATCCACTTCGGTCAAGTGAGATACGGGTGGGTGCCCCGGTGATCCGGGAGGGTGGTCCACCCGGATCACCTCCTCCGTGCCAATCCCGAATACACTTCTTCAATAGTCACTGGAGCGAACTGGATAACCATAAACAGCTATTTTGATGGCCCTGCTTCCGACCGCGTTTTTTCCTGTATCTGCCGCCAGAGGATTTTTCCGGTGCCGCTTTTCGGCAGCGCATCGACAAAGATCACCTGCCGCGGGTATTTGTAGGCGGCCATCTGTTCCTTGGACCAGCGGATGATATCCTCCGGTGTCACTTTGTTGCACGAATCATCCTGTAAAACAATATAAGCACGCACCTCCTCGACGCGCACCGGGTCCGGTACGCCCACCACGCACGCTTCTTTCACGGCCGGGTGGCTGTAGAGCGTGTTTTCCACTTCCGCCGGCCACACCTTGAACCCGGCGGCATTGATCATGCGCTTGGTACGATCCACGAGGAAGAAGTAGCCCTCTTCATCCATGCGGCAGATATCGCCGGTGCGGAAAAACCGCTTGCCGTCCAGCTGCATAAAGGCCTTGGCAGTTTCCTCGGGGCGGTTCCAGTACTCTTTGAGCACTTCGGGTCCGTTGATCACCAGTTCCCCCGGCGTGCCGGGCGGTACTTCCGCCAGGGTTTCCACATTGACGATGCGTGCATCCACGCCGAAATCGGGAATGCCGATGCACTGCAGCTTGGCCCGGTCCGGTGGGTTGAAATGCGTTTGGGAGATCGTTTCCGTCAGTCCGTAGCCTTCCACGTAGGAAAGGCCGGTCAGATCGTGCAGCCGACGGCCCAGGGCTTCGGGCAGCGGGGCGCCGCCACCGCCGATGGCGACCAGCGAGCCCAAATCGTGCTCGGCGATATCCGGTGCGCTCAGCAGGTCCACGACCATGGTGGAAATGTTGATCCAATGGGTGACTTTGTACTTTTCGATGGCGTCCAGGGCGGTGCTGCGGTCCCAGCGGGTCAGCAGCACCAGGGCCGCCCCGGCATACAGCGGCGCCAGCATGCTGTGTACCAGGCCGGTGACATGGAAAAACGGCAGGACTGACAGGTGTACGGCCGAGGCGGTGTTGCTCAGCCAGTGGTAGGCGCTGACGACATTGGACATGACGGTCTGGTTGGTGTGCACGCACCCCTTGGGCCTGCCGGTGGAGCCGGAGGTGTAGGGCAGCAGGCACATGTCTTGCGGCCCGACCTGCACCGCGGGCGGCGGCGTCTGGCAGCTGAGCAGAGCATTCCACGCCAGACAGGTGTCAGGGCAGGCGGGCGCTTGCAGCATGGCCGGCGGTACGTTCAGGGCGGGCTCGGCCGGCAGATAATCCTGGTAGGCGCCGGCAATCAGAAATTTCAAACCGGCGGCATCGCGCACCTTTTCTGCCACGCCAAGCAGGTCGGTCGTGGTGATCAGGGCTGCGGCCCCGCTGTCCTTTAGAATGAAGGCCAGCTCTTTGTCGTTGTTCATGGGATTGACCGGCACCACCACGGCATTGGCCCGCATGATCGCGTAAAAGGCGATCACATAGAGCGGGGAGTTCTGCATGTACACGGCAACCCGGTCTCCTTTGGCAATGCCGCGTTCGGCCAGGGCGCCGGCCAGGTGTTGAATGTCGTGGTTCAGCCGCGCATAGCTGATCGCCTGGCCGTAGTAGTTGAGGGCGGCTTTTTGAGGGTAATACTCAGCGGCCACCTCAACCAGGCGGAAAATCGGCACTGCCGGGTATTCCAGTGTTTGGGGCAATCTTTTGGGCCAGAAAGGGGTGTGGCGTGGTGTCAATCAGGGCCTCCTTGGGTAATGGGAAGTGTATATTCGAGTTCATCAGGTTTTGCATTCACATTGTGAATCTGCTTTGGAGCCCCTGTCAACATGAAAACCGAACGTTCGTTTTAAATGTTGCGTGTTTTTCGGGCGATCTTTTTTGTTTTGCGATCAGATCATCCCTGGTTTATGGTGTCCGCAAAGACCGGAAGCGGTCATTGACGGGCCCGGTTCGAAATGTGACTTTTTACGCGTTCATCAAAGAAAGGATAGCGACAATGGGCATCATTTCATGGATCATCATGGGCTTGATCGTCGGCGCCGTGGCAAAATTGATCATGCCTGGCAAAGATCCCGGCGGGTTTATCATCACCATTCTCATTGGCATCGCAGGAGCATTCGTTGGCGGCTTCATCGGTTCGGCGCTGGGCTTCGGCAAGGTGACGGGCTTCAATATCGGCAGCCTCGTTCTGGCCGTGGGCGGCGCGGTCCTGCTGCTGGTGATCTATCGCGCTTTGAAGCGGCGTTGACAACCGGCCCCGGTTTGATACGTCTGATAGCAGAGGAGCCACTATGGCACCGCTCGTCATTTTTCTGTTGTTTTTCCTCTTCGTCGCCGTCGCCTCGCTGATCGGTATCTACAATCGTTTCGTCAAATACAAAAACGGCATCGAGGAGGCCTGGAGCGGCATCGATGTTGCCTTGAAGCGTCGATCCAGTCTGATCCCCAATCTGATCCGCACCATTGAAGGTTACAGCCAGCATGAGGCGAGCCTTTTCAGAACCAAGGGTGACTACTTGACCGGCGCGGCGAACATCCCCAATCGTGTCGAAGAGGAAAGCCGGATCTCAGAAACGCTGCGCGGTCTTCTGGGACTGGCCGAAGCCTATCCGGATCTGAAAGCCAGCGCCAATTTCATCGCGCTTCACAACACGCTCGACGAAGTCGAAGAAGATATTCAAAAGGCCAGAAACCGGTACAACCGCTTTGTGGGTAGATTCAACACGCTGGTCGAGTCTTTCCCCGCCGTTTTCATCGCCAGACGATTCGGATTTGAAAAGCAAAGCTATTTTGCACTGGAACTGGCGACCCAACGAGAGCTGCCGGAGATCGAATTTTCCGGCGTCCAGGATGCTTTGAAGGGGGCCGCGGAGACGACTGGCGCGACGCAACGGCGTGCGGGTCGCGATGACCAGGGCGGTGAGGGGTAGCGCGCTCAAGCGCAAGCCTTTGGGCTCACAGACGGGCCGACGCACCGCGTTGGAACTGTCGCCGAAGAGATCGGCCGGGTTCCCCCAACCCGGCCGGTTTATATCTGGCCTTGAGCGCCCGGACCAACAGATTACACGACTTTGATATCAAAAGTCCGATTATTGTCGGTGTCGATGACATGCACCCCACAGGCGACACACGGGTCGAAGGAGTGGATCACGCGCAGGATCTCCAAAGGGTTGTCCGGGTCGGCCACCGGTACGCCCACCAGCGCCTGTTCCAACGCGCCGGGCGTGCCGGCCGCACAGCGCGGACCCAGGTTCCAAGTCGTGGGGACCACCATCTGATAGCGCCGGATCGCACTGTTTTCAAAATCGATCCAATGCCCCAGGGCGCCGCGCGGCGCTTCGAGCAGGCCTCTCCCGGTTCCGGACGCCATGTTGTACGCCGTAAAAATCTCCTTGTCGCCTCCCGCCAGGTTGCTTTCCAGTTGAGCGAGCCATTGAACCATGCCGTCCCCGATGATGGCGGTTTCGATCGCCCGGGCCGCCGTGCGGCCCAGGGTGGAGGCCAGATCGGTCTCCGACAGGCCGGTTTCGATCAAAAAATCATGCACGGCGCGGACGAACTCGGGTTTGCCCAAACCGTAACCGACCAGGACCCGCGCCAGAGGGCCGACCTCCATGGCGGCTCCGTCGTAGCGCGGTGCCTTGAACCATGAGTAGCGGTCGTCGAGGTCCAGGCCCGTGTAGGCCGGCTGGGTTTCGCCTACCAGAGGATGCCGGTCGGTGGTGCCAGTATACCATGAGCGTGCCACATGTTCCGTAATCGCGGATTCGTCCAGCGGCTGGACATTGAAGATGTCGCCGTTCAGAATGACGCCGCGCGGCATGAACAGGTCGTCGGGTGCGGCGCTTTGCGGAAATTCGCCCACAGCCAGGAAGTTGTTGAAGCCGCCGACCGATTTCCAGTCTGGATAGCGCTCCGCGATCACCCTCAGGTCAGGCAGGTAGACATTGGCCACATAGCGGCGGGTCCGCTCGAGGTGGTCGCGGAACGTGTGCAGCCGATCGGGCGTCAATTCGCCGCCGCAGGTGACGCCGCCGACAATGGTGGATTGGGGGTGCGGATTCTTGCCGCCCAGAATGGCCATCATTTTGGCCGCCGTGACCTGCAGCTCGAGGGCCGTCAGGTAGTGGGCCGTGACCAGAAGATTCTCCTCCGGCGCCAGGCGGTATTCGGCGTGTCCCCAGTAGGCATTGGCAAAGGGACCCAGGTTGCCGGTGTTTACCAGGCCCTGCAACCGCTGCTGGACCGCGCTGAAATCAATGGCGTCCGCTTCGGGGCTGACGCTCGCGGCCAGACGCGCGGTCGCCGCCGGATCGGCGCGCAGCGCACTGGTGATGTCCACCCAGTCCAGCCCGTGCAGATGGAAGAAATGCACGATGTGATCGTGCATGAACTGCGCTCCCAGGGTCAGGTTGCGCACCAGCCGGGCGTTGTCCGGAACGATCGTGCCCGACGCATCTTCGATAGCCCGGACCGAGCAGAGCTGATGCACATAGGTGCACACGCCGCACAGGCGTTGGGTGATGATTGGCGCATCGCGCGGGTCGCGGCCGCCCAGGATGGTTTCGATGCCTCTGAAAAGGGTGGCCGTGGTCCAGGCGTGCGTGATCTTGCCGCCGCTGATCGCCACCTCTACCCGCAGATGACCCTCGATTCTGGATACCGGATCGATCACCACCCGTCCAGGCTTGCTGCCGCCCTCGCCGCCGGCATCCTGTTCGATCGCCGTGACGAGAACAGTCGTCGCGCCTTCGGCTGCCAGGGCGAACGTGGCCTGCCCGTTGGTCGTGTCCTGATCGGCCGCGGCCTGCAGGGTTACCGGCTGGTAGATCTCCCAGTTGGTGCTGTCGAAGTAGCGGGTGGCACCCGAGGCGACGGAGATGTCGGCATCCCCGTCCCGGAAGCCGACCGTGACCGCCACCGTCCGGGCGGGATCGGCGCTCAGTTTGACGTTGAACACACCGGTGGCGCCCTCGGCTACCGTAACGGCGCTGAAATCGGTCAGGATCTCAAAGGCCGGCGCCGGCTGATCGCGGTCGATTTCGACAGCCGTTACGGTGGCCTCCTGCAGCTTGTTACCGGAAAGGCGGAAGACGGCCTGTCCGCAGAGCGTGTCGGCGTCCTTGGCGGCTGTCAGCGTCACAGTCTGCCACTGGTTGTAATTGGTCCGCGTGAAAGTCAATTGCGTCGCACCGGTCACCGCAATGTCCTGGTCGCCGGAGACCGGACTGATATCGACTTTTGCAAACTGCGCGATCGGTCGGGTAGCGAGTTTTACATTGAATGAGGCTTGTCCGCCTTCAGGCACCTGGAGGGTGGCGACACTGGTCACAATGCCGGTAATGCTCGGTTTGGAAGCCATGGTATATCCATTTCCTTTCATATCGATCCTGCGGCGCTCCACGCATCATTGCGTTCCGCGGCAGAACGGATGTCAGTCGTCGATCCGTTCGTTGGTTGCGCCCGGCGCTTCGGGATGGCAGCTGGCGCAGGAGCGATTGGTCATGAGGCTGATTTCGTGTTCGCGGTGCATGGCGAGTTGGAATTTGCGCGGATTGCTCTGGCGGGCCTCTTCTTTTTCGAAGATATCGCCGCCATGGCATGGGGTGCAGCTGGCGGTGGTCTGCTCTTCGTGAGGGGTGGCCGTGGCGCGGTAGGTAGCGAACATCGACATCCACATTGGATTGTAAAAGGGCTGGTTCAGATCCCAGAAGTTGGGTTCGGAGCAGCCGATACACTGGTGCTCGGCCTGCACGCACCAGGATTCCTGGTTGTAGTGCAGGCTGGCGCAGTTGTTGTAGGTGCGCGGTCCCTTGCAGTTGTAGCCCTGCATACAGCCGTGCGGGACCGTGCACGCAGCATGAACTGTGCTGCCATGGCAAAATTCGGGCCGTCCGTCCGGGCGCAGGGAGGGCATGCGGCCGTTGAGCAGGTAGCTGGTGATGCAGGCCACCAGGTTCATGGGATGCGGCGGACAGCCGGTGATGTTGATGGTATCGACGCCGATCGCGTCTTTGACCCCTTTGGCGCCGGTGGGGTTGGGCTGTGCTGCGGGCAGTCCGCCATAGGCAGCGCAGGTGCCCAGGGCGATGGTGTGCCTGGCCTGCGGAATCACCGCGCGGGCGATATCCAGCATGGTGCGGCCCCCGATCATGCCGTAAATGCCGTTGTCCGCAGTGGGAATGGCGCCTTCCACAATACATATGAATTCCCCGGCATGATCGGCCACTGCTTGATCCCTGTTGTATTCGGCCTTCTGGCCGCAGGCGACCTGGATGGTTTCATGATAGGTGACATTGAGGACATCCAGAAGAATGTCGGCCACGCCAGGGTCGGTGGCGCGCAGAAATGCCTCGCTGCAGCCCGTGCACTCGGCAAAATGGAGCCAGATCACCGGAGGCCTGGCATCGGTGGTGAGCGCCTTGACAATACGAGGCACCATCGTTGAACTAAGGCCCAGCGTTGCCGCGATCGTGCCGCAGTATTTAAGAAACGATCTTCTGTCGATCAATCTTTGCTTCATTGTCCCTCCACTGTCGTTCGAGGCGATTTCAGCGTCCTTTGCTGCCATTCGTCTATTCGGAATCGGTGTGCGCCATCGGCGCCGTGCCTCTTTAAGCAATTCTCATGCCCGTAAAAATGGGCCCGGCACGCCCCCGGACGGATCTTACCTATAACCGACTGACTTAATTGGATAGTAGCGGTGGCGGCAGGCCGCACCCGTCGGTTGGATCTGTAAGGCCGGATGCGCAATTGTGAGTCAATTGCGTAACTGGGGGCCATTTGGTTCCACGGCCAGGGGCTGTCCGTTGATCTGTCAGATCGTGAGCCTGGCCCCGGCGGCCTGCTGGCCACGATTGCCGCTTTATCTTGACAAAGTATCCGTCTTGAGGAATATAACGTTAACGTTAAGATTAATGTGCTCGTAAAAAGTCGCTTTTAAATCTTCAAAAGGATCGCATGAACGACGAAACCACCTGGACCATCAGCCGCTTGGCAAGTGAATTCGACATCAGCACCCGGACCATTCGTTTTTACGAAGAAAAGGGATTGCTGGCGCCGACGCGTACCAGCGGCGGCCACCGTTATTATACTCGCAGGGACCGCTCCCGCCTGAAACTGATTCTGCGGGGCAAACGTTTTGGGTACTCCCTTGAAGACATAGCCGACATGATCGGTCTGGCCACGGACGACATCGACGAGCAGGAACAGATTCGCCGTACATTCCGCTACGCCGAAAAGAGCCTGGGCACGATCCGGCAACAAATTGAAGAGTTGACAATGTTCGAGTCGGAGATCCTCGAAATGCAGGAAAAACTGAACACTCGGCTGAAACTGCTCAAAAAGGAGGGGGACTAGTGAACCTGTCGGAGATGGTCGATCTGAATGCGAGAAAACTGGGAAGTCAGGCTTGCCTGCGTTACAACGGGCGGACCATAACGTTTTCCATGTTAAAGGAAAACGCGGAAAAAGCTGCGGCGCTGCTGCAGTCCTGGGGGGTAGGCCGAGGCGACAAGGTGGCTTTGATGAGCCTGAATACCCCAGCCTATGTCATTGGCTTTTTCGGTGCGGCGAAAGCAGGCGCGTCCGTTGTGCCGGTCAACCACAAACTGATGGCCCCTGAAGTTGAATACATCCTCGAGCACAGCGGCGCAAAAATTTTTCTTTTTGACGGGGCTTTGGCGGCGGTGGCTGCGCAACTGACTTCTTCGATCAAGAAGGTCTCCCTGGACTCGGACGTCTCCGGGTATGCGCGTTTCGAAACGGAAATGGAAGCAGCACCCCTGCTTACCCCAATGGAAATCCGGGACGACGACCCGGCGGAAATCCTGTACACCTCCGGAACCACGGGGAAACCCAAGGGCTGCGTGCACACGCATGCCAACGTGATCTTTGCCGGGATCACCGGTGCTTTGGTGACGAAAATGGACGACCAGGACCGGTTGCTCATGGCCATGCCTATCTGGCATTCATCCCCTCTCAACAACTGGTTCATGGCCGCTCAATTTGTGGGGGCGTGCACCGTGCTGCTGCGCGAATATCACCCGCTGCATTTTCTACAGACGGTACAGGATGAACGCTGCACGGTCTACTTTGGCGCACCCATCAGCTACATCATGCCGGTGCAGATGCTGCCCCACTTCGATTCGTTCGACCTTACATCGATGCGCTGTTGGATTTATGGCGGCGGTCCGATTTCCAGCGATGTCGCCCGTATGCTCGCTGCAAAATATAAAAGTGACAACTTTTACCAGGTTTACGGCATGACGGAATCGGGGCCCACCGGCACCGTGCTGCTGCCCCGCGAGCAGTTGGTCAAAGCCGGCTCGATCGGATCCAAAGCCCTGCCCGGGGCGGACCTCAAGGTCATGAAGACGCCCGAGGAGGAAGCCGCTCCCGGCGAAACCGGCGAAATCTGGCTCAAAGCGGACAGCATGATGAAAGGCTACTATAACAATCCGCAAGCCACTGCAGACGCCCTGCACCAAGGGTGGTACAAGACCGGTGACGTGGCCAGGGTCGATCAGGACGGCTACTTGTTTATCGTCGACCGCTTGAAGGACATGATCGTGACCGGCGGTGAAAATGTCTACTCCAAGGAAGTGGAAGATGCGATCGTGGCCCACGCCGGCATCATGGAGGCGGCTGTCATCGGAAAACCTCATCCGCAGTGGGGTGAAACAATCCTGGCGATTGTGGTGCCAAAGCCCGAAGGCGCTCCGGATGAAGAGGCCCTGAAAGCCTTTCTGGCCGAACGGCTGGCCAAATACAAAATCCCCAGGGAGATCGTTTTTGCTGAAGCCCTACCACATACGCCGACCGGCAAGGTGACCAAGTTCACCTTGAGAAAGCAATACCGTTAGAAGATACAGCGACCCTGCGAGGAGTAGATGACGATTTGTAAATAGACTCGAGATAGGCGGTTCCGCATGGAACTGCCAGGTTGGGGGATGATATGTTCGATTGCATGATGTCGGATGCGCAGAAGCAATTGCGCGAGGAAGCCCGGGACCTGGTGCGCTGGGTGCCGCGCCAGATGATCCTGGATATGGATCAGGACAAGATCCAGTTTCCCAAGGAATTTCTGCAGGAAGCCGGCCGCCGGAACCTGCTGGGCTGCCGTTATCCCAAGCAGTGGGGCGGGCGCGGCATGGACTGGGTGTCGACCTGTATGGTGATGGAAGAAATGGGCACCATCGGCTACATCTTCGCCTGTACTTTCGGTGTGGGCGCTGAACTGGTCTGTGACGCCATTATCCTGCACGGCACGGATGCGCAGAAGGAGCAGTACGTCAAGCCGTTGCTGCGCGGCGATATATTCGCCGCCGAATGCCTGACCGAACCACGCGGCGGCTCGGATTTTTTCGGCACGACCACACTGGCCGAAGACAAAGGCGCGTATTTCGTGCTCAACGGTCAGAAGCGCTTTATCGTGGGCGCGGAAGGTGCGGACTACTTCCTTGTCTACGCCAAAACCGACCCGCAGGCCGAACCGCACAAAGCCTTGACATGCTTCATCGTGGACCGCGGCCCGGGCGTCAGCGTGGATTATATCTATGGTCTGATGGGCAGTCGCGGCGGAGGTGCGGGACGGGTGGTATTCAAAGATGTGAAGGTGCCCAAGCAAAATATCGTCGGGCAGTTGAATAACGCCTATGCCGTTTTCACCACCATGATGATCCCTGAACGGCTGGGGACCGCGGCCATGACCATCGGCGCGGCGCGGCCGGCGCTGGACGTGGCCACTGGCTATACCAGCCGGCGCAAGGCTTTTGGGCAGGCGATCGCGCAGTTTCAGGGCGTCAGCTTTCAGATTGCGGAAGCGGCGATGCTGCTGGATGCGGCCCGCAGCCTGGTTTTCACCACAGCCAAAACCGTGGATTCCGGCCTGCCGGCCAAAGCGACGCGGCGCATGGTGAGCCAGACCAAAAAATTCGTCACCGAATCGTGCCAGAAAGTGGCCCACAATGCGATGCAGGTCATGGGCGGCATCGGCTACACCAATGTCTTTCCGGTCGAGCGCATCGCCAGGGACTTACGCCTGGCATCGATCTGGACCGGCTCCAATGAAGTCATGAGCATGATCATCGCCCACGAGTGGTACAAAGAGTACTTCGCCCGCAAGGCGAAGAAGACCGAGCGCGATTTCGAGAACGACGCCGCCGAAGCCTTTGCCGAGGGGGAAAAGATATACGAATGAAGCCGGCTGCGCCGGGTTTTAAGTGAACTTGTTCTTCCAGGCCTTCATCTTTTCGACCGGCCACTGAACGCAAAACGCCGGGCGGCCCTTCATGACCATCTGCATGCAAGCATCGCCGCACTCCGGGGTGCAGTGAATGATGTCGGCTTCCCGGCCGTCGCGGACTTTTTGCGGCCACTGCGGATCGGTCCAGAGCACGCGTGCCAGGCCGATGAGATCGGTTTGGCCATCGGCGACAGCCTGGTTCGCAAAGGCGCCATCGGCAAAACGGCCGGCGGCGATGACCGGCACGGAAACTTCTGCGCGGATGGCGGCGGCCAGGCCGAGCATGTAACCCTGCTGGCGGGATTTTTCGATGATTTCAGGCAGCGCGAACGACTCATAGGTGCCACCCATGACGGAAAGGTAAGCGATGCCTTTGGCGGAGAGCGTTTTGGCAAAGCGGCGCGCCTCATCCAGTTGCAATCCATCGGGAAGCCATTCGTCGGCCAGAAACCGATAGCCGACCGGAAAGTCGCCGACCGCCGACTTGACCCGCTCCACAACCTGCAAGGCGAAGCGCTGGCGGTTTTCCAAACCGCCGCCATAGTCATCGTCGCGCCGGTTGGTCCGTGGCGAGAGAAACTGGGCCAGCAGATAGCCGGTGCCGCCATGCAGTTCCAGCATGTCGAATCCGGCGGCTTTTGCCCTGGCCGCGGCATGGCCGAAGCAGTCGATGATGCGCGCAATGTCATCCTTTGACATTGCTTTCGGCATCCGTCCGAATGTCTGAACGGCCGACGGCGCCAGCGGTTCGCCGGCGGCGTGTGCGAAGCGGCCGGCGTGATTGATCTGCAGGCAGGCCAACGCGCCTTCCTGTTTGATCACCGCAGCCAATTGCGTCAGTCCGTCCAGGTTGTCGTCCGTGTCCGCGCGCAAGGTGCGGTTGGAGCCGCTGCCGCTGGGGTGGTCCACGGTCGCGTTTTCGACCACCACCATGGCCACACCGCTTTGGGCCATAAGCCGGTAATGTTCGAGCAGCATCGGGCTGACCGTGCCGCCTTCGCCGGCATAGCCCAGGTACAGCGGAGCCATGGTGAGACGATTTTTCAAGGTCAGGCCGGCCATGGTGATCTCGGAAAAAAGGTGGGAATACATGCGGGGTACTCCTTTCCGGGTTGGTGGTAAGAGGTGTTGTTCAACGCACACTGTGGTGCTTGCGTGATGAGGCAGTAGAGCGTATTTCCGGGCACAGGTCAATAGCAGCAATTCAAACAGACAGGGCAATCGTATGTAAACCTTGGCACGCAGCATGTTGTTATGAGTTCTTTGTTTGGCTCCATATCTATCGTGCTGCAAAACCCGGTGATTCGGGTGGGTGGTCCGCGCACTGTCCGGTGCGACTATGCATTGCTGTGCGACTCGCATGCGCTGGTGGCCAGTTGGCTGGCCTGACGTGCAATCATGCGTTCTTCGTCGGTTGGAATGATCAACACCTGGATGCGACTATGATCGGCGCTGATTCGGCCGGCGCGGCCGTTCACTGTTTGTCGGTTGGCGCCGTCGTCCAGGATCAGGCCCATCTCTTCCAGGCCGTCCAGGACCCATTCGCGTATCTCGAAGGCATTCTCGCCCACACCGCCGGTGAATACCACAGCGTGGACGCCTCGCAGGGCAAAGGCGTAGGCCCCCACATATTTGCGCAACGTGTGGACGTACATCTCTACGGCCAGGGCCGCGTCGGCATGACCTTCAGCGCGCGCGGCCATGATCGTGCGCAGATCGCGGCTCAATCCGCTGATGGCCGCAAGGCCGCTGCGGGTGTTGAGTATCTCTATCATCTCCTCCAGGCTCAGTCCGGTGCGGCGCTGTACGTGGGCCAGCACCGCAGGGTCCAGATAGCCGGCCCGTGTGCCCATGATCAATCCTTCCAGGGGCGTAAAACCCATCGAGGTGTCGAGCACCCGTCCACGTTCGAAGGCCGTGATGCTGGCGCCGTTGCCCAGATGGGCGGTTATCAGTTTGAGCTCTTCCAGGGGGATGCCGAGTCTTTGCGAGGCGCACACAGTGACATAGTGGTGCGACAGACCGTGAAACCCGAAGCGCCGCACACCATGATCGCTGTACCACTCTTGTGGCACGGCATAGCGGTAGGTATGCGCGGGCATGCTCAGATGAAAGGTCGTGTCGAAGCAGGCCACCTGTAAAGCGCGCGGCAGCATGGCCATGGAAGCGCGCACAACATCCAGCGCCGGCGGCATGTGCAGGGGGGCCAGGTCCTGGATGGCGGCCATGCGTGCGAGCGCGCGCGTGTCGATCAAGGTCGGGCCTGTGAACAGGTCCTTGCCGTGGACCAGGCGGTGGCCTGCCAGGCGGATGTCATCGCAGCGGTGGGGGGTGTGCGCGAGACCTTCGAGGATCAAACGCAAGGCTTGGGTGTGATCGGCGCAGGTCACTTCCCGGGCGCAGTGTTCGTGCGGCGTGTTGCAGACGAGCCGCGCCCGGTTGCGCCTTTCGCCGATGCGTTCGACCATGCCCCAGGCCAGCTCACGCTCGGCGGGCATATCGAACAGCTTGAACTTCAGCGAAGAACTGCCGCTGTTGAGTATCAGGGTCATACCTGGCATTGGTTGCGTCGTTTTTTGGCTGGCCACGCTAATGTTCACCCATTCAAGTGCTTGTACTTTTCCAGATACCGCACGGGCATTTTGAGCGCGTCGCGGCGGAACGGTTCGGCCAGTACTTCGGCGCCGCCCTGGATCATGGCATTGATGACGCAGGGTTGCCCGCAGGCCACGGCTTCGCGAACCGTTTCGGCGACCTGCCGGTGATCGGTGACCCGAAAGCCCCTGGCGCCCATGTCTTCGGCGAGCTTGGCGTAATCGGGATTCTCGCGCAGGTTGGCGCCGACAAACCGGTTGGCGTAGTAGTCGATCTGGTTCTTCTTCTCGGCTCCCCACTCCAGATTGTTGGCCACGATGGCGATCACTGGGATCTTCTCGCGCACGGCCGTCATCACCTCCTGGATGCCGCTGATGCCATAGGCGCCGTCTCCCTGGAAGGCGAAGACGGGTGTGTCCGGCGCCCCGATTTTGGCTCCCATGGCCGCGCCATAGGCAAAGCCGCAGTTGCCCCAACTCAGGGCCGCCAGATGCTGGCGCGCCCCGCTGAATTTGAAATAGGCATTGCACATGGAGGCGTTGTTGCCGATGTCGGTCGTGATGATCGAACCGCTTGGCATGGCCGCGGCCAGTTCGGCCAGAAATCGGCGCGGGTGCATGGGGGTGGTTTCGGGCGACGACCACCGGGCCAGTTCTTCGGCCCATTCGCGGTTTTCGGCAGCGATCTCCTGCAGGCGGGCATGATCGGGCTGGCGATCTGGTTTGAGCGTTCGGATGCGTGCCAGAAGTTCGGTGCTGAAGCTTTTGGCATCGCCGCATGAGGCCACATCGACCCGTTTGCTCAGGCCCAGCACGGCGACATCCACATCCACCTGAATGATCTTGGCATTGCCGGGCCAATAAGCCATGTCGTATTGGGGCAAGGTGCCGAAGGGCCCCAGCCGCGATCCCAGGGCCAGCACCACGTCGGCTTTGGCGATGGTGCGCATGGCGGCCTTGGACCCGCAATAGCCGATCGGGCCGACCGCCAGGGGGTGAGCGGCCGGAAAGGTGTCGTTGTGCAGATACGAGTTGACCACCGGCGCGCTCAGGTATTCGGCCAGGGCGGTCACTTCGGCCAGGGCGTCGGCCTGGCAGATACCGCCGCCAGCCAGAATAACCGGGTAAGCCGCCCGGGCCAGCAGGTCGGCCGCCTGGGCCAGCG
>LADR01000064.1 GCA_000961655.1 Desulfatitalea sp. BRH_c12 | reverse complement strand
GACAACGGCCAGCTTTTAACCTACAAGTACAACGACGCCGGCGAACGCGTCTTTAAAACCGGCCCGCACGGCGAGACCGTGTACCTGAACCAGTTTTTCAGCGTCAGCAACCGCGAAGGCGGCTCCAAGCATGTGTATGTGGGCACCAGCCGCATCGCCACCAAGCTGGTCAAGGGCCAGGATAACGTGGTCAGGCCGGGCAACGGCATCCCGCCGGGCCATCTTAAAAACGGCGGCGGCAACGGCAACGGCAACGGGCCGTCCGGCAACAACGGCGGCGGCTCGGGCGGCGGCTCGCCCGGCAACGCCATGGTCATCTTCGAGCCCGACGTGTTCTACTACCATCCGGATCATTTGGGCTCGACCGCCTACGTCACCGACCTCACCGGCCAGGTCTACCAGCACCTCGAGTACTTCCCCTTCGGCGAAACCTGGGTCGAGGAGGTCTCCAATCGCTGGCGGGTGCCTTACCTGTTCACGGCCAAGGAGCTGGATCGTGAGACCGGGCTTTACTATTTTGGGGCGCGGTACTATGATCCGAGGACGAGCGTGTGGCAGAGTGCGGATCCGATTATAGAAGATTATCTGCCCGGATCCGACAAAAAAGTTGAGCTTGTACTACCGAGTTTGGGAAACTGGAACGTAAGTTTTGATTTGCCCGGAATGGGAGGTGTATTTGCAGCCGGCAATCTGAGCTTATATGCTTATGTCCAAAATAATCCGGTGAACTTTATAGATCCATTTGGGCTAGAAACCTATATTAGCCTTACAATATCTGGAGGCGGCGGTTTGGCGGTCCTTAGTGGAGAAGGAGGATCAATACTCGCTCTTGACCCTGATACTGGGGACGTGCACGGATACACATTTGCAGCCGGTGGAGTTGGTCTTGGATTTGGAGGAGCGGCGACTGCTCAGATTGGTGTACTTGATATGGACACCCCTCAAGATATAACTGGCTGGGGTTTAGAAGTTTCGGCATTTGCCGCCGCAGTCAAAGGTGCGTCAGGTCAAGTTTCTGGATCAGGTCCTTTTGGAAATGGTGCTATGGGTGTTGCGGGAGGCCTTGCAGTTGGAGCAGGCGCAGGGGTTTCAGGAATGTTGACCTATACTTGGTACGAAGGCAAATATAGTCTGAAAGATCTTCCAAAGGATATACAAGAAAAATTTCAACCCTATCTGGACAATCTTTATAAAACATAGGGGATTTAAAAGATGTCTGCCGACTTTGAACAAGAAGGATTAGCTATTAGCAGCAGTGATGTTCCAGTGATAAGGGTAGGCTTTGCAAACATTATCTTTTTACTGCTTCTTTTTGGATTAATTCTTATTAATCAGGCTTTGAATGATTTTGGTATTGATATTTACATAAAGGAAATAATACTTCTTTGTTTTTGCTTGGCGACACTAAAAGTATATACTCATTCCATATCGAAAATTATTATCAAAGATCAGAAAACACTTGTGATAGTTGGTCCATTTTCTAATACTGAAATTGATTCAGCTGAAATTATCCGAACTACAGTCTACGGAATTCCGTCGTCCATGACCATTTTCCTGAGGTTAAAAAAAAATTATCATTTTTACCTTCGGTCTATTTTTTTGTCGCGGTATCGACAAACTATGGATCATACGCTGACACAAAAAGGAAGTTGATTTTACTACTGAAGCAATTCAACATTAAGTGATGGTGTACTTGTGGAGGCATTGAGGCATTTTGTGTAGGTAAGTGCTTGGGAACGCGCTTTATAGTTTTGGATTTGCTTCTATTTTGCATTAAGAAGCGATGAAGATCACAAATGCCAAAGTGATTCAGTCTCCTTCTCCGGGGACGGAGGTGGGGACATCCTATATAAAAGTCAATCGAAAATTTGATCTGGCATTATCGGATAGATATAACGCGGAGGTGGGGACGTCCATAGATATATAAATAGCCAAAGACCATGATAGGTAGTAACCGGGATGTTCTCACGTCTTTACATTTGACAGAATCCGCGGTTGACGGCGGTTCAGAAAGGTAATTTCTTTCTTTCCGCGGGTGGTACTTGCAGCTTGTTGCCGGTGTGAAAGCACAAGAGGGTCAGCACCGAATCATCGTACCGATCCAATAACTTTTATGGGAGAAAGCGTCCCTCTTTTCCCACCTGCATAAGAAAGTAAGGGTCAGGCCTGCCCTTGACTCATTTATTCTTAACGTCTCTACAAACGGCAGTTTGATAAAGACCTTTTCTTCCTAAGGCAGCCGTTTTCATCGACGATGAACCCGGCAGTGCGGGAACGACAACCAAAGATGGTTGGAGGCCTGCGAATAAGGGCGTTGTCGTAAAGCAGATAGGTTTTGCCTCAGACCTGGAAAGGACACAAAAAATAGACATATGAAGAAAAACCAAACCCCACCTTGCTCCATTTAAAGAGGACAACATTCGAATTGTGAATTAGGCGAAGGTTGAACGGGCGGTTCTTCTGATTCAAGAATATAGAGGCATCTTAGTGAGATGTGGACGCTCCAATAGGAGGTGATTATGAATAGAGCTTCTTCTCTGTTGCTGTTGACAGTTCTACTTATTTTGATTCTGGGAGTATCTGGATGCGCCGGCCAACGCATAGCGGGGCCGGTTTCATCCCAGCATGGTGCCATAATCGGCAACATTCAGGCCCCTGACATTTGGGATTTGATCCTCTATGAGTTGGACAAAGTCTATGTCACACCTTTTGCAAAGCCTCCTTATGCTTACATCGATAAAAAAGGCAATTTCATATTCATCAATCTTACCCCAGGCCAATATTACCTTTCCCACTGGACCGGCGGGCGGGGCGGCCGCACCACTTATAAGATTTCTCTTGGAAAGGAAATTGTCGATCAATTGTTGACCGAAGTCAAAGCCGGTGAAATCGCCTATACCGGCTCCTTTACCGCCAAGGTAACCCGCAAAGCTTTCATCGTACCTGGAAAGTTCGAATTCGATAGAGTGTCCGAACCCTCTGAAAAAGAGATCCTTTCGGATTTGCTGACTCTAACGAAAGGCACAGGCTGGGACGCTATGATCGAGGCTCGTCTTAAGGAAATAGACAAACGTCCACCAGCTTCTGCGACGAAATGATTCCTTGAGGAGCATACGGGCCTCCCATATTTCTACGATTTGCATAAAATTATCTAATCCGATTCAAAAACAGCAAAGCGTTCTTTGAAAATTTAACGCATCCGCTACAACCATGATGCTGTAACCGTCCTGTCAATAGACGGCCCGCTGGGCGAAACCGTCAAGACCATCAAGACCGTCACCTCGGCGACCAAGGGCAACAGCCGCAACGCCCCTGAGATCTACATCACCGAGTACACCTGCGACACCTACAACCGGCTGCGCGAGCTGATCTACCCCGACGGCGAAAAGCTCACCTACGCCTACGACAGCGGCGGCCAAGTCCAATCGGTGGCCGGCAAAAAGGGCAGCTACAGCTACCCCTACGTCAAGGCCGTCACCTACGACAAGTTCGAGCAGCGCCTGGCCGTGCAGCAGGGCAACAACGCCGTGACGACCTACCGCTACGACCCGCTCAACCGGCGCCTGTCCGGGTTAAAAGCCAACGCCGCCGGTAGCGATTTCATGGATCTGACATACCGCTATGACGATGTGGGCAACATCCTGGCACTGTCCAACGCCGCGGCCGCCCCCGGCGACAACGCCTTTGGCGGCATCACGCAGTTCAGCTTCGGTTATGACGAGCTGTACCGGCTCACCGCCTCATCCGGCCGCTGGACGCGTCCGGGCAACGAGCATACCTACAGCCTTTCGATGGCCTACGACGACATCCACAACATCACCAAAAAGACCCAGAACCACCTGCGCATAAGCGACGAAGGCGACTGGATCCGCCAGCACAAGACCTCCTACGATTTTGCCTACGCCTACACCGGCGGCAAGCCGCATGCGCCCACCCACATCGGCGGCCGCAGCTTCACCTACGATCTAAACGGCAACCAGACCGGCTGGGTCAGCGACCAGGGCAACACGCGCCGGGTGATCACCTGGGACGAGGAAAACCGCATCCAGGCGATCCGGGACAACGGCCAGTTGCTCACCTACAGGTACAACGATGCCGGCGAACGCGTCTTTAAAACCGGCCCCCAGGGCGAGACCGTCTACCTGAACCAGTTTTTCAGCGTGAGCAACCGCGAAGGCGGCTCCAAGCACGTGTATGTGGGCGCCAGCCGCATGGCCACCAAACTGGTCAAGGGCCAGGAAAACGTGGTCACGCCGGGCAACGGCATCCCGCCGGGCCATCTTAAAAACGGCGGCGGCAACGGCAACGGGCCGTCCGGCAATAACGGCGGCGGCTCGGGCGGCGGCTCGCCCGGCAACGCCATGGTCATCTTTGAGCCCGATGTGTTCTATTACCATCCGGATCACCTGGGCACCACCTCCTATGTCACCGACCTAACCGGCCAGGTCTACCAGCACCTTGAGTACTTCCCCTTCGGCGAAACCTGGGTCGAGGAGGTGTCCAATCGCTGGCGGGTGCCGTACCTGTTCACGGCCAAGGAGCTGGACCGCGAAACCGGGCTTTACTATTTTGGGGCGCGGTACTATGATCCGAGGACGAGCGTGTGGCAGTCAGTCGATCCGATAGTTGGGGACTATCTAAATGGATTAGTTGGTGGATTTTACGAACCAAGCACACTGAACTTATATGGCTATGCCCGAAACAATCCAGTCATTTTGCAAGATGCTGATGGCAGAATTGTTCCGATTATACTGGCTGTTTGGGCTGTTGCAGAAATCGGGCTGACCGCTTATGACATCTATAGCACAGCCGATACTCTCTTAGATAAAAACGCGAGCACGGCTGAAAAAGTTGCCTCAGCCGGCGGGCTGATACTTGGAGCCATCGCCCCTGGTGGAGGCTATGCACCAATTGGTAAAAGCATAGCCAAAGAAATAGCAGAAGAGGGTTTTGAGCGTGCTGCAAGGGAAGGTGGCGAAAGAGTTGGACGGGAAGTTGCCGAAGGCGCCTCAAAGAGTGTAGACCCAAAATCGATTAGGTTTAGTCAAAATTCTGTTAACGGAGCTGATGATATTGCTGCAAGTATGCGCGCAAATGGTTGGCAAGGAGATGCTATTGATGTTGTTAGAATGCCAGATGGAAAGTTAACAACTTTAGATAATACGCGAGTACTCGCTGCTGATCAAGCTGGTATTAATGTAAGCGCCCGGATACATAATTACAGTGATCCGTTGCCTTCAAACTTTGTTGAACGATTTACAACTAAACGAGGTGGTACGCCATCAACATTTGGAGATGCTGCCCAAAATAGAATAGGAAATCAGAACAAAATATACAGAGAGACTTACCCAAGCGGTTCACATATCACTGGAACAAGATAAAAAATGGATAATTTGCTAAACAAAACAGAGCTGCCATCTTGGTTCACATACCCTTCACAGTTGATAAGGGTATGTGAGCTGAATTTAATGAACCTTGAACCTTGGATCATTTTAGAGGGGGAACAATTACGTGCTCGTTATGATGGCCTCAAAGAAAGGTATAAGGATAGAGACTTAGTCCCTTTTGCTCGCAGGGAAGATATGGACGATGTGGCATGTTGGGAAAAAGGCCAGGGTGAAAGCGTAATCATAATACATGATTTTGCATCACCCGGTTATGAGCAGAAAGGAATGTACAAAGATTTTTGGGATTGGTTTCGTGCAGCGGTAGAAGATATGGTAAAATTTGAATGAACCTTACAAAATTAAGCAAAATAGTTTCTCATGCACTTCGGCATGAGCCTTGGCTTTATGAGTTAGAGCTTGATAACCAAGGATGGGTTAACATAGAAGACCTGATATCAGCACTTCAGGGGCAGCAATCTGAATGGAAGGACTTAAACCAAGCTGATATTGTTAAAATGATCAATACGTCAAGTAAGCAACGTCATGAGGTGAAGAATAACCGTATACGTGCTTTATATGGTCATTCACTTCCAGGCAAGTTACAGAAAAGGAAAGCTGTTCCACCGGAACAATTATTTCACGGAACAGCCCCTTCAATGGTCAGTCGTATTATGGAAACAGGGTTGCGTCCAATGAGTCGCCAATATGTGCACTTATCAATTGATACTGTAATGGCGAACAAGGTTGGGAGCCGAAAAGCAAAAGATCCTTTGATTTTATTGATCAATGCAAAAGAAGCTCATGAATCTGGCGTTGTTTTTTATGCTGGGAATGATGCAGTCTGGTTGGCTGATACAGTACCGCCAGAGTTTATTGCAATTTATACTGCATCGTAATTAAGCGGAAAGTCCGTCAGTCACATTTTTTGCTATAGTTGATTGACGGGTAAAACAGTGGTGGAGAACGCCCCTGTCACGGTTCTTGCTGCTTCTTACATAATCCGACCTAAATTATCCAACACCGGGGTCTGGGGGCAAAAACCGCCCCCAGCCCCGGCGTCTGATAATTCGGATTTCTGGTTATGCACTTCGCTCCAGCGATAAAAAATTTTCAACCGGTGTGACCGTATCTGTCACAGCCTCGGCGTATACTGGCCCTCAAAATTCATCATAGGAGGCGATAAAATGGGCCAACTTACGATCACAGAGGATTTCCCCAAAAACCAAGCCGCTTTCGATGCACGCTTTAACACCGAGGAGGCCTGTCAAGCCTACCTTTTCAAGCTGCGATGGCCTGATGGCTTTGTTTGCACTCAATGCAGCGATAAGCGCCACTGGAAAAGCAGCAGAGGGCTTTATATCTGCTATCGCTGTGAACATCAGCATTCGGTCACCGCTGGTACAATCATGGCAGGCACTCGCAAGCCGCTGGTCGCCTGGTTTAAAGCCATGTGGTGGTTTACCACTCGAAAATCGGGAGTCAATGCCATCAATCTGCAGGACCTATTGGGTCTGGGCAGTTACAACACGGCCTGGCGTTGGTTGCAAAAATTACGGAGCTGTACGGTCCGACAAAGCCGAGAGAAACTTTCGGGGTAACTATTCAGCGTCTCTCGCCAGATTCCCTGTTTTCGCATGTGGGAAGTCCGGCGATTGGCCTCTGAACAGATTATCCAGAGCTTGACTGGCCTTGATTCCCTGTTTTCTGCAAGTAGACAAAAAGCTTCGTATTCGACAAAAAATCAACATAAAGGGGGTCAGGTCTGCCCTTGACTCATTTACCACTTAAAAGCACTTCAAGTCGGCGACTTGATGAAGACCTTTGCTTCTTCCGGGTAGCCGCTCTAATTAACGACTTACCGGCGGCACAGAAACGGCAATCAAAATCGGTTGAGGTCTATGGATAGGGCCTTTGATCGAAGCTCGGCTTAAAGAAATAGACAAAAATCCGCCAGATAGTGCGACTAAATGATTCTTGGGGAGCAAACGGGCCTCCCATATTTCTACGATTTTCATTGCATAATCTAACCCAATTCAAAAATAGCAACCGTTCTTTGAAAATTTAACGCATCCGCTGCAACCATGACACGGTAACGTCCTGTCCATAGACGGCCCGCTGGGCGAAACGGTCAAGACCATCAAGACCGTGACTTCTGCAACCAAGGGCAACAGCCGCAACGCCCCTGAGATCTACATCACCGAGTACACCTACGACACCTACAACCGGCTGCGGCAGCTGATCTACCCCGACGGCGAAAAGCTCACCTACGCCTACGACAGCGGAGGCCAGGTTCATGCTGTGGCCGGCCAAAAGGGCAGCTACAGCTACCCCTACGTCAAGGCGGTCACCTACGACAAGTTCGAGCAGCGCCTGGCCGTGCAGCTGGGCAACAACGCCGTGACCGCCTACCGCTACGACCCGCTCAACCGGCGCCTGTCCGGGTTAAAAGCCAACGCCGCCGGCCGCGACATCATGGAGCTGACCTACCGCTATGACGATGTGGGCAACATCCTGAGCCTTTCCAACGCCGCTGCCGCCCCCGGCGACAACACCTTCGGCGGCATCACGCAGTTGACCTTCGGCTATGACGACCTGTACCGGCTGACCGCCTCATCCGGTCGCTGGACGCGTCCCGGCAACGAGCACACCTACAGCCTTTCGATGGCCTACGACGACATCCACAACATCACCAAAAAGACCCAGAACCACCTGCGCTTGAGCGACGAAGGCGACCTGATCCGCCAGCACAAGACCACCTACGATTACACCTACACCTACGCCGGCCCGCAGCCCCATGCCCCCACGGGCATCACCGGGCGCAGCTTCACCTACGATGCCAACGGCAACCAGACCGGCTGGGTCAGCGACCAGGGCAACACGCGAAGGGCGATCACCTGGGACGAGGAGAACCGCATCCACGCGATCCAGGACAACGGCCAGCTTTTAACCTACAAGTACAACGACGCCGGCGAACGCGTCTTTAAAACCGGCCCGCACGGCGAGACCGTGTACCTGAACCAGTTTTTCAGCGTCAGCAACCGCGAAGGCGGCTCCAAGCATGTGTATGTGGGCACCAGCCGCATCGCCACCAAGCTGGTCAAGGGCCAGGATAACGTGGTCAGGCCGGGCAACGGCATCCCGCCGGGCCATCTTAAAAACGGCGGCGGCAACGGCAACGGCAACGGGCCGTCCGGCAACAACGGCGGCGGCTCGGGCGGCGGCTCGCCCGGCAACGC
>LADR01000055.1 GCA_000961655.1 Desulfatitalea sp. BRH_c12 | reverse complement strand
CGCGCCGGGCTTGTTCCGCGGCCGTGCGTGCGGTAGCCAGCGCCACTCTGGCGCGGACCTCTTCCACGGGCGACACCTTGCCAGCGCCCACCCTTTCGGAAACCGCCGCAAGCGTCTTTTCAAAAAGCCGCACCGATTCTTCAAGTTGGGCCACCTGGTGCTGGGCAGTAAGAAGCGCTATAAAAGTTTTGGCAGCGCCGCTGAGCACTTCGAGTTTGCGGCTCTCGTAATCCCAGACGGACAGCTCCTTTTCAAGAGTTGCGACCTGGCGGCGTTTGCCGCGTTTGCCCCCCAGCTCCAATAACTGTGAAAGGGCGATGGTGGTTTCCGCACCATCGAAGCTCTCCAGTTCGTTTTCTCCGCCGAAGTTTTCCACATCCACGCCCAATTCGGGATTGGGCAACAGGCCGGCCTGTAAAGCAGCGGCATCCCGTGCGCGAATCTCCTCTGCGAAAGAGGCCAGGGACTGATTTTGCTTGAGTGTTCGGGACAATGCCTCAGCCATGGTAAGGTCCCCACTGGCGAATGCGGGCGGAGCGGATCGGCTCCCTATCTGACCGGCGGATGGCAGCGGTTTTACAGGCGAACCTTTTCCAGCGCCCTCCTGAGACCACGCCGTGCCCGCGGTTATGGCCATAAGGACAATCGCCACAATAAGCTTAGGTAATTTCATAGATGCTCCTGTTGACATCGTTTTCGGTTTTAGGGCCGGAAGGGGCGACGCTGAACGCCCCTTCCGGTCCTTAAACGCCTCAATTGGCGACAGTCAGACAATCCACCGGATTAAAGGCGTGCTTGGGGGTCTCCTTTAAGCGGCCAAACGCAACTATCCGGCCATCGGCCATTTCAACGATGTCGAGAGACCGGCAATACTGCGGTTTGAGCTTCTCTGTCTCTCGAAGCAAGGAGTTGTGCGCAATTTCAGCAGATCTGCGCCGTTTTTCAAACTGAATCTCTTTCTCCGACATGGGAAATTCGGTATAAGCGCCGTCCGCCATTTCGACCGGCTCCATCCATTTCTCCGGCATGTGTTCCACGCTTTGACCGCTGCTTTCCGGAAGCGAGTCTTTTTGGCTTTTCGAGTGGGTTGATCCCGAGTTTACCTCGAACCGGGCGTAGGCGCCGTCCGCCATTTCAATGTATTCGTATTCTTGATCGGCCAGAGCGCCTGTAGTGCCGATAAACATCGCAAACATAAACATGATGTACAGAATAATAAGGTTTTTCATGGATACTCCTCATCGCTTTTTCCCGCGCTGTCCGCATAACCATTAATTGCCACGGCCTGGCGGGCATTGATTTGTCGTAAAACGCTAATGGATTTGTTTCGATGCGCTTATGCCCGAGTCCTCTTGCAACGGCATTTCCCATGCAGATGGACGCGCTTTGCGTTATCTGCGGTGAGGCGTTGACCCCTTAGGATAGACCTAAACCCAATGCATAAGTCACCGGCAGCAATCACTGCCGAATGCTCGAAAAGTCAGAAAAGGAGTGGGATCAAACGATCAGGACGGTGGTTTTACAAATTGTCAGGGCAAGGGATGAAACGGCAAGTTGCCCCACGCCCACCCATTCGGATCGGATTGAGGCATCACTGGCTGTAAGGTCGGGGACCTTAATAATCTGGGAATCCACGTTGAATAAAGGCGCCGCCTGTTCAGCGGCACTCGGACTGGGAATGTGAAAAAAATAAGCAGGCAGATCGGTGCAACCGAAAGTTGCTCCCGCGGCAAGCAATGCGGCATCACTCAAGCCGGTGACCCGCTGGTTGGTTTGGGTCAGGCAGTCGGCTGGACACCTGCCCGATACGTTGAATTCATAATGATCGAATCCTTGCGCTTCCTGGCACAACAGCAAGGATTGGCCCACGGCTGTGAACATCAGCAAATAAAACAGCACGAGAACCCGTGTGACCAAACTTTTGCGTCGAACCAAATCGATCATTATTCATCCTATAAGCTAATAAATCGAAGAGATGATATAGATTAGAAAAAGAAAGTCAAGGGCAATTTTGCTAACATGCAATTTTGCCCAGATCTCTCCCGCCACGACAAATATGGCTACAAGGACCACCGGCACAATGAAAGAGGCAGCAATCAGCACCCGCCTTATGCGCCGAACCCCCTTGCTCCGAAAATTGGCGATTACGGCAAAGCCTTCGGAATGTATGATAGGACTTGCCCCAGAGACAAAGCGGGGATATGGCATGGGCGGATACGGTTGGTGCTGGTAAAAAACTATTGACAAAAAAGAAGGCAGCCGGATAGGTTACGGTCGCCTCGCAAAGGAGTGCTGATGATGTGGACTTGTGATACGCACCATTATAGAGAGGCTGGGTCAAAATTTTCAAATCGTTTAACGCTCGCGGATCAGCACAGGATCGTGTCGAATCCGTGACCATCCTGAAAGCGCGTCTTGCCAAGGAAGAGATCTCACAGGAAGAATTTGTCAAAATGAAGCAAATTCTTTCAAGTTCATAGAACCTTTGAATCGATCAATGCCCGTGAAATTGTCAAGAAACATAGCCGCCGTTTTCTTCGTTATCACCTTGCTCATCGGCAGTGTGATCGGCCAAGGTTTTTGGGCAGGAATGGTGATCTGCGCCAACGGAAAAGGGACTACCATCGAGCTTGGTTTGAACGGGACCTGCTTTGATGACATTGCGAAAACCGGAGGCGTTTCGTCATGTGGAGAGATTTCATCTTCAGGAAGCTGTGGCCGTTTATGTGCCGATATGCCCGTTTTTCAATACCGGGCAAATATGAAAACATCATCTGAGGACATTCCGGATTTTAAATTATTCTTATCAATGCCGTTTTTTCAGGAAAAGTTTACAGCCTTTTCCATCCCTTTCACTTCTTTTACACCACTAACCACCTTCCTTAACCCTACCATAGCAAACCTCCTCACAGTGCTTCTTCTGATTTGATCTATCTTTCTTAGGCAGCCATACTGTCGCAATTTTAGCAACCAACCAATACCTCGGGCCTGTTTTTGCCGTCCGATCAACTATTGAGGAGGAATCATGCACTTTCTGAGAACCACTGTTTTCTATGCTTTAGTTACCTTGATATCCCTTTTGACGGGTGTAGCGATTGGAGCAGACCTGCCAGGCAACAATTATTTTAGTAGCGGCATACAAGCTTTTGCGGAAGGCAAGTATGAAAAGGCACTCGAACTTTTCCAGGCGGCAAACAAAGTCGGCTTGAACTCTTCGGAACTGCATTACAATCTGGGCGTTACCTATTACAGGTTGAAACGTTACCCCGAAGCCGGCAAAGAGTTCGAGCGATTGTCCAAAGTGCCCGAGACAGAACCGCTTGCCCACTACAACCTGGGCCTAATCGCCCTTGCCACTGGGAAAAAAGCAGACGCTAAGAATCATTTTAAAATTACCTCTCGTACGGCCACGGATAAAAAGCTGCGCACTCTAGCGGACGACCAGCTGCGGGAACTCGTCACGGGCAAGAAAGGTAGCTGGCTGTCGGGATATATCTCTTTAGCTCCCGGCTATGACGACAATGTCTATCTCATTGCAGATGATGAAGTGATAGTTGGCAATGTAAAAGACTATTTTATGGAATATACTGGGGCGGCAACGCTGCAACTGTCGGGAACACGAGAAAACGGGCTACAATTAAAAGGGACTGCCTACTATCAGGATTACCTGGATGCGAACGAATTCGATTTTGGCAATCTGCACATTGGGCCGGAATTCGATCGCAAACTCGGCCGCTGGAATACTTCCCTTGCTGGTTTTGTCGATCGCTCTTACATCGACAAGGATTTGTTCGAACAAATCTACACAGCAGACCTAAGGGGTTCAAGGGAAATCTATCGCAATCTTGACCTGCGCTTGAGATACCAATTCAGCTACATTGATGCAGAATCGCCTTACCAGGATCTGAGTGGAAACAGACATCGGATGACTGCCGGCCTGCGCTCGATCCTCTGGGGAACCGACACCAGGCTCGATTACACCTTTGAACTCAATGACCGGGATGACCCCGACTTTCCAACCCGTCATACAATGGCTTTACTGGCCGATCGCGACCTGTCCGATGTCTGGAGCGTGGGGGTGAACGCCAGTTATCGATACAGCGATTACCAGAGCTCCGACCGCGAAGATAAGAGGATCTGGCTTGGCGCGCGGATCTCCAGAAGCATTCCCTGGGGTTTCCGTGCCTTTGGTAAATACGACCACATCCGCAACATCTCCAGTTTAGATGAGAGTGATTTCTCCAGCAACGTCTTTTCCATCGGGCTGGAGCGATTCTTTTAGAATCCCTGAAACTATAACATTTAAGGCTACCTGTATGATTCAAGGATATAAATATGACGACCGAAAAAGAAAGGTCAGAGTTCGAGACCTTGCTGTGCCCCCAATTTAGCTATTTGTACCGGGTCGCCTACCGTTTCACCGGTAACAAGGCTGAGGCGGAGGATCTAATCCAGGAGCTTTTGATCAAACTTTATTCCCGTAGAAATGAATTGAGCAAAGTTTCCAATCTTCGTCCATGGCTGGTCCGCGTGCTCTACCGGTTGTTTCTGGACGGTGAACGTAGGCAAAAGCGAGCTACGTTGCGCTTGATCAGATGTGGATCTGATCCGGAATCCGAGGACTTACTGGATCAGATTCCCAGTTCAGAGCCGTCCCCTGAACAGTACATACAACGGCGCAATTTGGCTGAACACCTCCAACAGGCGCTCAACCAGCTTAGCAAAGATCAGCGCGCCGTCATTACTTTACACGATATGGAAGGTTACCGGCTATGCGAACTTGAAACACTACTGGAGGTGCCTTTGGGTACTCTCAAATCTCGGCTGCACAGAGCCCGAGCCAGCCTGAGAAAAAAATTGGAAAAAAATGGGAACCTTTTTAACGAATTTTGCGTCCTTGAAGACAGAGCCTGAACAGGAACAAAGGGAGCTTTAGAAATGGATTGCCGGACAGCAAAGTATATTGAAGATTATCTGGACGGCCTGCTGGATGATGTGGCACAGGCCCGATTCGAAAAGCATATCGAGTCATGCAGGGACTGTCGGAAACGGATGGCAAAGGAACAGGCCTTCAGAGAAGCCCTCCGGTCGATGCCGGTTCCCGAGCCAGCGCCGGAACTTGCGGCATGTTTTTTTGAACGTGCCGCATCCGCATCCACTCGCGATCCGCGGATCGGTGTTTCGGTATTCATGCGTATAGCGGCATCCATTCTGGTGATTTTCGCTCTTGGCTTTTTGTTCAAGGCCAACTGGAGGCCTGATCAGCCTGAATGGTCCGAAGCGATCGTCCAGCTTAATCAGTCAGAGGAGATAAGGTTGGTGTTCAACTCCAAGCAAGATCTGGCAAATGTCACCTTGCGCCTTGAACCTCCGGAGGGCATTGAGCTGGTCGGCTTCGAGAATCAACGCGAAGTCGTCTGGAAGACAGATCTGATCCAGGGCGAAAATCTGCTTGTTTTGCCTGTAATCGTCCGCAATTGGGAGGGCGGCTCTCTGATTGCGGAACTCCGCCACGGCAACTTAAACAAGCAGTTCGGCCTGCGGATTAAAGTCATCCGGCCAGATGGCTCACGCCCAGGAGCTGGCAGGTTTGAAGGCCATATGGGATCAACAAAAACCTTATAGGAATCATTAAAGGAGGTATTCGTGAAAATTTTCAAAATCATCAAAGTTGCTTCTTTCTCGATTATTGTCGGCGGCTTGATTTCCGCAACCGCCTATGCGAAAGACATGGACGTCACCATGGATGTGATCAAGCATTCAAATAACCAAAATATTACCGACCGGGTGATGAAGCGGATCGATTTGCCTGAAGCCGCGCAAAAGGCCGGCACACCTGAGCGGAAAAACCAGGATCGAATCCAAAAACAGGATCAAACGGGCAAGAATGGCGCCAATCAGCAGGCAAGTTCCGCCTCCAAGCATGAAGGGAATCGCGAGTGGAAGAATCAAGTCCGGCATCAGGGCGGCGCGGTTAATAACAATGGAGACCGCCATCAGATGAGGGACAAGGATGCTGTCCACGACAGTCATGACAGTAAACAGCGGCGGGATGACTCTCATGTTGGCAATCACATGCGGGATGATGTGCACGATGCCCGTGACAACCGCCACAACATGATGGGCGATGTGCATGACGCCCGCGATGACAGTTACCAGATGCGCGATGATGTGCATGACGCCCGCGATGACAGCTACCAGATGCGCGACGATGTGCATGACGCCCGCGATGACAGCTACCAGATGCGCGATGATGCCTACGTAACCCGTGACGAAAGTCATCAGATGCGCGACGATGCCTACGGCTCCAGACATTAATGTTTCTGCGGCTGTTACTGAACAAAAACCCGATGAAGGAAGCCCTGATGAGTATTATCTTATCAGGGCTTCCCAGTTTAAGAGGGTGCTCTTATATGTCATGACTGTTGTGGCCCGCCGGAGCAAAGCGCTCGTGTCCATATTCGCGTTCATTGCATCGCTGCAATCCGCACCCGCATTCACTCAAACCTCTGGAGAGAAAGACATGTCATTTAAAGTAAAAAATCATGCCTCGGTTCCCTCAAATCCAAACAGTGTGCGCTGCTCACTCCACTCCTCCGGGAAGGACCGTGTCAATCTGGCCAACGAAAGCCCATCGGGCTCTTCACCGTTGATAATAGCTTCCACGATATCAGGGGCAAGGGTGGTCAGTTTCAGAATGCGGGACACATAAGAGCCATCGACTTCGAGACTGCGGGCCAGTTCGCTGATCGATTTGACCTGCCTGTTCTCGAAAATTTGCGCCCAGGAAAGAGCCCGCGCCAGCGCTCGGACGACCGCCGCTTGGACCGGTTCGGCGGTTTCAGGAAGTGTCGCCGTATAGGGCTTGGGGACTTCTGCTAGGGACTGGACTCTCAGTCTACACCTTACCGAATTCAGATGGCCGAGATATTGCGGTTTGAAATTAGGGGTATGATTGATTTATCTTGACAAACCCGTTCAATAGAATCGGCAATTAAAACGGCTGGCCTTGAATTTCGTTTCCTGATTATGCACTTCGCTCCAGTGATCCACAGTCCGTGCCGGTGGTGAATCGATCATAGTGTAGACCCAATATGTTGTATTCACTGGAGCCAAGCGCATAACCAGATTTTGTTTTTTTATTCTCATATCACAGGTTTCGACGGACCTGCGATATCGATTTGATATCGCAGTTATTCAATAGCGAAGCACAGATACTGACTCGATAAAACTTTTCAACGGAGTGAATGATGGGCAAGCACCAAAGACGAGGTCAATTTGTTCGGCCTCTTCTTTTACCCCAGGGGGCATAAAGATTGGGATGTTGAGCTATAAAAGTACCCCCATCGAGGCGCGCCTGACTTCCAGCCAATCGCTGTTTTTATCCATGAACACCACACAGAACATGATGACGCGAATGCCTCGAAAGAAGCAGAACAACGGCAGTAGTGACAGTTGTCATTGGGTCTCCCGCAGGTCGATGACGCGAAGATTGAGCGCGTTAAGTTCGTCTGCGTTGATAACAACATCCATTGGAATGCAGAGGAAGAGACGATTGCGTGCGCGGCTTAAGGCAACGTAGGTGAGGCGTTTCTCCTCATCTGCCGGAGCAGTCGAGGAATGTGTAATATGCCGGACGCGGTCGGCATCCTCGAAGTACACAGCGATGTTGTCCCCCTCGCTACCTTTCGCCTGGTGAATGGTCCGCACATGGCGCACCTCTTCCCGCAAACGAACCGATTCTGCAAGGTGGGAATACGGCGTGGCTTCTGCGAAAGCCTTGAACTTACCGGCCTTTACAGCGGTCAGGGTCACTGCCGGATATGCGGCCGTGACGCAGGTTCCGCAGCGGACATAGGCCTCAAGCAACGTACCGGCGAAAACGGCAGCGTGGTTGGTCAAGAACTCCTGCAGCACGGTAACGGCAATTCCCTTCCAGTGGACGTCACTCAGGACCGTGTCACACTTGAGGGGCTTTCTCACCCGCCCTTTCCGTCCGATAATCCGAGCCGCTTCTCGGTGTGCGAGCGAGATCTGACCCCGTTTGGCGAGTACCGTCCCAGCAATGACGTGCTCCATGAAACGGGCACGTTCGGCATCGGCACCGTAGAAGGACTCCCACGGCTCCACTGTTCCGGGCGCGATGGCCGATCGCACGCGATGGGCATCTCTGTTCTTCCGCGTCAGCACGTGGAGGACGGCATCCGGCGGCAGGTCGGTACGAATGGCCGCGAGACTACGGTCGACGTCGCCTATGTACACCGTCACGGGCTGCCCGTCGAGTTCGCGGAAGCAATGTTGCCGTAGGCCGTCAGACCGCATGCGGTCAAGAATCGAAATGATGCGGCGCGTGCTGCGGCGATTGTGATGCATGGTCATGTCGAGGTAATCGGGCAGCGAGAACGACAGGAAATGCTGCGGGTGGGCGTCGAGGAAACCGAAGATGGATTGTTCAGCATCACCGATGACGCCGACCACCGTCCCTGCGTCGGCGAGCCACTGTACGACATTGGTCTGGATGGGCAGAGTATCCTGGAATTCGTCGATGAACAGGTACCGATAGCGGGCACTCAGGCACTGGCAGACGAGTGGGTGTCCTTCGAGGATACGGTGCGCGAAGTAGAGGATGTCCTCGTGATCGACGATGCCCAGGCTCCAGTATCGGCGTTTGTAGTCGATAAGGTTCGCGCTCGTGCAGATGGTGTTGAGCATCTTCCCCATGCGATCGCGCTTTCGCGGCTCAAGCGTCCAGACACCGCCACCTGAACGCTGCCACACTAACTGACACAGCTTGTCCTTGAGAATATCCCGCTGCTCCTTGAAGGCCCGCTGTAGAATCTTGGCTTGCCCAATGCTTCTCAGCCATTCGTCGATAATGGTATAGGACGGGTGATGTTCATCGTGGCCGTCGACGGATGCGAACGCGACAAGGGGCTTGCCGTCACCCTCTCGCAGTAGGTGGAGGTACGGCCGGACGACGTTGCGGTAGAGGAAGCTGTGGATTGTCGAGGCATCCACCTGAGTGGCGGACGAACCGAGTCGAGTGACAATCTCATTCACAGCGACGTTAGTGTACGAGATGCACGCAACTCGCGATGCAGGAGAGAGCCGCTTGGACCTGGAAACGACATGCTTGATGTGGTTCACGAGCCAGTGTGTCTTGCCGGCCCCCGGCCCAGCCACGACGCGGAAATGGCGTTCGATATCGGAGAGGAGCGTGCCGGAATCAATATCCAGTTTCTCAGGCATGGGGAGGCTCCGGCGTATCGAACACGCAGGTCCAGTGGATGGCGTCTTTGATGTAATCCGGACACACGAACGTCTTGCGGTCTGCCTCCGGCTTCGAGAGGTTCTCGCGGAGCTGCCGTTCCAGCACAAGGGCATGCTCCCCCTTGGCATCCTCAGCGCAGAGCAGGTAGCAGGTGGCGAACCGGTGCGTCGCTTCGTCTGGATGAGCCGTCAGCGCATCGAGGGTATCGGATTCATCGCCGGCGAGCAGGGATTGGAGGGGCACCGGCAACTTAGCTGGGGTCTCAGCCAGGGCGCAAAGATCCGCCTCATGCTCGCAAGACGGCGTGACGAGGAGGGGAAGTTTTGCGTTCGCGAGGGCCAGGTCGTACTCCAGGGTCTTGCTGCAAACGCAGATCTTGATATTCCCAGGCGATCGACCTCGCATGGTCTGCAAATTTGTGACGACGCCGGACACGGGGAAGTAGTCGTATGTCGCGCAGTCGCGGTTCAGGACGTACGGCCAGCATTTCTGACGCCGCGCGCCCTTGATCTTAGACTTGCGAGCCGGATCGGCATCCACCATACACGCGACGGGGCGACGCAGTGCATAGCGGCGGAGAAGTTCGTCTTCCCCTGCGCCAAAGAGCGGCAGGAAGTGCTTGAAGGTCAGTCCTCCAACGGCAATGACCGCGACGTGGTGCGTTTCGATTGGACGGCCAATGCATTGGGAAAGACATGGAACAAGCAGTTGTTCCGCAATCCCTTCCACGAAGATGACGCCCTTAGCGAACAGCATGTTGGATTTTGTGGCATCCAGGTAACGCTCGACGTAGTTGCGGGACGCTTTGCCTCCCGGACTCTCGCCGAAGACGCGGGCGGGATAGGCAACGTGCACGCCGCCATCGGCTTCGGAGAGGCTGAGGCAGATGATGGGTTCAAGTCCCGCGGCGGCCGAGATATGAGTCGAATGCGTCGTGAGGAATACCTGCCGACTGGTCTTTTCAGGGGAGAGCCGCTTCTGGATGAACTTAAGCAGCTTGTACTGGAGCGACGGGTGGAGGTGAGCTTCCGGCTCCTCGATGAGGAGCATGGGGAAGAGCACTGCATTCTGCCCCCGTCGGGGCACCGATGCTTTGAACTGCAAACTGGCTAATAGCAGAGAGATGTATAATAAGTTGTTGTACCCGAGGCCGTTGTGGGTTGCGGGGATCGTGAAGGGCGCGCGATCGATATAGAGACGAAGAGCGGCAATGAAGTCGTCTTCGTCGATGGCGTCGCGCAAGATAGGCGACCCGCCATCAGCCGCTCCCGTGTCTTTAGCGAGTTGGAATAATGCGTCCAGATTCATGCGGCCCGTGAGGTTGGAAAGGGCATCCTGCGTCAGGGTGCGAAAATGGCGACGGCGATTTAAGGTCTCAGCCTCGTCGGCATCATGATCGAGCACCTGTCGCAGCATCGTGCGAAGCAGGGGATTCGTGCCTGCGAACAGTTCGGACTCAACGTCACGGATCGCATCGACGGTGTGGCAGTCGAATTTCGCCAGCGTGTCGGGCTCGGCAACCAGCCGATTCTCCGGAAGCCCGCCGAAGATGCGGGCAACGTACTTGGGGATGAACTGCTCTAGGACGCGGAAGAATTGGTTGCGGTCGGGTGCCACACCAAGTGCCGCGGTGAACGCTGGAACCTCTCCGTCGGGAAGGAAGAATTCATAGCTAACCTGCGCTTCCCAAGGGGCGTCCAACTTGGTGAGCCAAGTTGCAACGAGGGCCTTGTCGTCGATGGTATCGGCCATTGACGATCGCATGGTCGCGGTGACGGATATCGTTGGGGCTTTCGTGAAGTCGACGATGCCCTGGTAGAAATCGGGGAGATCGGGACGCAGGCGTCCGGAGCGGTCGAACACGAGCCGTAGAGCGCATAGAAGGGCTGTCTTGCCCGCGTTGTTCTCCCCCAAGATCACATTAATCCCCGGTTTGAATTTGACCGTCGTTTGGCGGAAACAGCGGAGATTGGTAATTAAGATCTTTGCTACGTACATATGCATCCTCGATTGAGCGGGGCACCTTGTTGGTTAAGGCTTGACGTCGATACCAGCGACGCACCCTGCGTCTCGTCTGGAAATTCCCGCACAGGCACACATGACCGTCAGGAAGTCCGAACTTGGTGGCATTAGCCGCATTAGGTGATTCCTTGCTGCTTCGTTGTCCTTGGCCTTGTTTGTGCCGAACGGCCACGCTTACCGGCAGGTGCGTAGCGGCAGCAGAGCAACTGTCCGCGTAAAGCGAAAGGTTCAGCTCCTATGTATTTAAAGCCTCTATGATCCTTTCCCTTTCCCAGGACGGATCCACGTATGGGCAAAAATAGGCTGGACCGAGGTTTTCATAATAGGCATTCTCGAAGAAACCTCTGGCCGCAGCATGCTGTTCCTCTGGAATCAGTAAGAACGCAACATCCTCTGGTTCAAACTGTATGGGGCCAAGGTGACGCCACTCCCGCTCCCATTCAAACTGATAATCGCGCCCTCTGTAGGTACCGGGCGCATCTATCATTGGAGTAATCCTCCAAACTAAAGCGTCAGGATCCTCAGCCGCAGCGTCCATCATCGCCTGCAGGGCTTGCCAGTGCGGCGTATCCTTCCATGCATACCAGATAGGGCCGCCACCCTGCGAAATGACAAATTGCTTCCTAAATGCCAGGCCGTATTTGGTCCCGCGTCTTTCTTCGAGCCTATTCCATTGCCCGGGCGGAATCTCACTGAAGCAAACCGACCCTTGCCCAGACGAAAGTGGAGCTTTATTTATGCCAATTCCAAAACTACGTCCTGGTTTCAGCGTGCCACTCGCATAAATGCTCATCATCACATTGTAGTCGTTTTTCCCTGGTCCGCCTTTGGTGAAGTGAACGACGTAATTTGACATGTCTGTCCAGTTTGTGGGGTGTGATCGCATGGTCAGCCCTACCGAACATTGCTGCTCAACTCTTCGAAAAAGCGCCTGAACATCCCATATTGATTTTGTCTTAATCAACACCTGACCTTATCATAGGTAACTGGAAATCAATAGAATTAAATTCTTTATTCATTTGACGCAGATTGGCTCCATGACTTTTTCTGGGGAGATCATCGTATAGGATGAGTAACCTAATAGGGGGTTTACTTCGTATACGGATAACTTAGACCACCTTTAGTGGCGATGAGCATTCTGGTTTTTGGACACGCTGGATAATCTTCCGGGAGAATACTGGCGAGGCCTTGGCCCCCATCTGGCTATCGCGCTTATTCTCTTATCGCAGGTTTGATAGAGCCTGTGATATGTCTTAAAGCTCAAGCTCCATGTACCCCTGGACATAAGCATCTCGGATGATAGTGCATCCTAAATAGATGAACACCTCGGCTCCCAAGCCTTCGAAACAAAGTTAATCCATCCTTGCTTGACATCACACCAAATTTCAAGTTTTAATGTTGTCATACCAAGAACCTGTTTTAATGCCAAAAAGTACAAAAACCGTCTGATTTATCCTGTGCTGGGTGAAAAATGTCCGAGGGGGGCGCACTGCACCAGATTTTAATTCGCTATTTGGGAATTCATTTGGTTTAAAATAGGAGGGATATCATGCCCTACAGAATGAGAAACCGTTTCTTGATTTTGGGATTAACTGGCCCCCTTGGTGCAGGGTGCACCACAACAGCAAAATTTTTATCGGGCCAAAGAATTGAGGGAACTACATTAAGGGAATTGGTCAGTCGGCAGATAGCTCAACGAAGCGAAATTCAAGAACGAATTAAAGAATATTATGAGAAAATTGCCGATCTAAGAAAAAGAAGCGCAAGAAGGTTGGATAAGAATTTAGGGCCTTATAAGCAATCTATTATTAACGCGAACGATGACCCAAAGTTGCAGTCCTATGAGAAGGAAGCAAAAAAATACCATGATTTCTTAAAGATCTACCTAAACCGAAGGGAAGTCAGCGACGTTTTAGACGTGTTCCTAAAAGACGACTCATTCGAATACAAGAATATAAATGGTAAGGACCTTCAATTATTTGGCTTAAAACCGTTTGCGTATATTTCATTTACGACCATAATTATGAAAATGGCTTTTGAAGCTTTTCACGCCATTGACGGAGAAAAAAGGTTTTCAGCCTATTTCGAGAGAAAATTTCAGAGTCGTAAAGATGATCTTGAACCCATTTACAAAGAGATCTCGAAATTCATTCGAGAGCAATTACAAAAGGTAGATGGAGCCGAAAAGAGTAAATATTTTACGGCATCCGAATATGTGAGAGATAGACATTATCAAATCTTTAAGATCAGCGCTGCTTTGCGTATAGATGATGAAATAAAAGAAAAAATCATCACCTCCAATAAGGCCATTGTTGAGCTTATTTACAAGTATCTTGAATTTATAAATGAAACCCAAAACAGTTTGAAAAGTTTCATTGCTGAACGAAATGATAACAAGTTTAATGATGCTTTTTCGGACATTCTGCAGGATTGGGGGGAAAACTGCAGGGCCACGAGAAATCCTTTTGATGAGCTTACGGTCAATAAACCTGACCCTGAAAATATCTACACATTATCCACCGAGATCAACGATCTAATCAAATTTATCCGCTACAGGTTACGCTACCTTGATAAGGAATTTCGCATCGCTAAAAGCAATGACAACCAAAGCGTACCCGCGCTATTCGTCGTCGAGTGTTTTCGAAACCCGTTTGAGGCGGAATTCTTCAGGTCACGATATGCCGAATTTTATCTCCTTTCAGTGTCGGCTGATTTGTCTATCAGAGAAAAGCGTGTGAAGCACTTTTCCCAGAAGAGGGAGGGGCGGGACCAAGGTGACCCGAAAAAGCCGGCTGAACTGCACAAGCTTGATGTAAGGTCTTGTGTGTTATTGTCTGATATCGCCTTGCTTAATAATCGGCAAGAAAGCAAGTCCCTAATCGAGTTTTTTGAAAAGCTTATGCGATATTTTGCTTTAATCAGGTCGCCTGGATGCATCCCCCCCACGGATAACGAGCTTTATATGCATTTAGCCTATTCCCATAGCTTGAAATCCACCTGCATTTCGAGAAAAGTCGGTGCTATAATTTTAGGGCCCCAAGGATATATTTTCGGCGCGGGATGGAACGATGTGGGTGAAGGGCAAATTGGCTGTGGTCTTCGACACATTCAGGATTATCAAGAAATCGATGCTATCCCTAAAGTATCATCAAAAAAAGCATTGCCCAAATTCAACCAATTATTATCAGAAAGCAAGGGCAAATATGTCTGCTACAAGGATATTACCTCTAAACTCCAGGTTAATAAAAAGCTAGATCAATTCAGAAACGATCCATTCTGCAACAATCAATGCATAGATCAAATTGGAGAGGAGTTGGGAATCAAACGGCTTGAATTTTGTAGGGCATTGCACGCCGAAGAAAATGCCTTGCTTCAGATTTCCAAGGCAGGTGGCATGCCGATCAAAAACGGCACCATCTATACGACTACCTACCCATGTGAGCTTTGCGCCAAAAAGCTTTATCAAACGGGCATCCGAACGGTTTATTATACTGAACCTTATCCGGAGAGTATCTCCGATGAGGTCTTTTTTAAAGATGGCACTAAAAACATCCTACGCATCTCATTTGAGGGCGTTAAATCCCACAGTTATTTCCGGCTATTTAAACCAATTTATGATAAAAAGGAGCTGTCGTTGATAGAGGCTGACCTTAATTTGTTTTCATTTGAAGGTCTTACAACCGGAACAGGATAGCTCAACCTAAATGGCCATTAAAAAAAGCGAGATTTACAGTTCCCTGTGGAAAAGCTGTGATGAGTTGCGCGGGGGGATGGATGCGTCCCAGTACAAGGATTATGTGCTCACCCTGCTGTTTGTGAAGTATGTGTCCGACAAGTATGCCGGCGATCCCAATGCCTTGATCGAGGTGCCCGCGGGGGCGTCGTTTGCCGATATGATCAAGCTCAAGGGCGACAAGGAGATCGGCGACAAGATCAACAAGATCATCGGTCGGTTGGCGGATAAAAACGACCTGAAGGGCGTGATCAACATCGCCGACTTCAACGACGAGGACAAGCTGGGCAAGGGCAAGGAGATGGTGGACCGGCTCTCCAAGCTGGTGGCCATCTTTGCCGGGATCGACCTACGGGCCAACCGGGCCGAGGGCGACGATCTGCTGGGCGATGCCTACGAGTACCTGATGCGCCACTTCGCCACCGAGTCGGGCAAGAGCAAGGGGCAGTTCTATACGCCGGCCGAGGTGTCGCGGGTGCTGGCCAAGGTGGTGGGCATCACCCGGGATACGCCCCAGGACAAGACCATCTACGACCCCACCTGCGGCTCCGGCTCGCTGTTGCTCAAAACCGCCGATGAAGCGCCGCGCGGGCTCTCAATCTTCGGCCAGGAGATGGACAACGCCACCGCGGCCCTGGCGCGCATGAACATGATCCTGCACGACAACGCCACGGCCGAAATCTGGAAAGACAACACCCTGGCCGGCCCCTACTGGAAAAACAAGGACGGCAGCCTCAAGCAGTTCGACTTTGCCGTGGCCAATCCGCCCTTCTCCTTCAAATCCTGGAGCAACGGTGTCCAGACGACCGATGATCCCTTCAAGCGCTTCGAATACGGCACGCCGCCGGCCAAAAACGGGGATTACGCCTTTTTGCTGCATATCCTCAAATCCCTGAAGAGCACGGGCAAGGCGGCCGTGATCCTGCCCCACGGCGTATTGTTCCGGGGCAATGCCGAGGCCGACATCCGGCGCAACTTGATCCGCCGGGGCTACATCAAGGGAATCATCGGCCTGCCCGCCAACCTTTTTTTCGGCACCAGCATTCCGGCCTGCATCATCGTCCTCGACAAGGCGCACGCCCAGGTGCGCACCGGCATTTTCATGATCGACGCCGGTAAGGACTTCATGAAAGACGGCAACAAAAACCGCCTGCGCAGCCGGGATATCCACAAGATCGTGGATGTGTTCAACCGCCAACTGGCCCTGCCGCGCTACTCGCGCATAGTCACCTTTGCCGAAATCGAGGCCAACGAGTACAACCTCAACATTCCCCGCTACATCGACAGCAGCGAGCCGGAAGACTTGCACGACCTGGACGCCCACCTCAACGGCGGCATCCCGGCGCGCGACATCGCTGCCCTGGAGCGCTACTGGCAGGTGTTTCCCGGCCTGCGCAAAGTCCTGTTCAAACCCCTGCGCAAAGGATATCTCCAGGCCAGGGTGCCCAACCGGGAGGTCAAGCAGACCATCCTGGCCCACGAAGAGTATCAACTGTTTGCCCGGCAGACCATGAAACGCTATCGCGCCTGGGAAAAAGCCCACCTGGCGCGCCTGACGGCCTTAGAGAAGGGCTGCGACCCTAAAGCTCTAATCTTCGAACTCTCCGAGGATCTGCTGGCCCGCTTCGCCAAGTCCGATCTGATGGACAAGTACGACATCTACCAGCACCTCATGGATTACTGGGCCGAGACCATGCAGGACGACCTCTACATCATCGCCCAGGAGGGCTTTGCGGCCGGCAAGGCGCTGCGCCGGCTGATCGTGGAAAAAGGCGAAAAGCCGGCCGAGACCCCCGACCTGACCATCGACAAGAAGAAATACAAGGCCGACCTGATCCCGCCCGCCCTGATCGTTGCCCGCTACTTTGCCGCCGAACAGGCCGAGATCGAACAGCTCCAGGCGGAGAAGGAAGCCGTCAGCCAGGAGCTTGAAGCCTTCGTGGAAGAGCACAGCGGCGAGGAGGGCCTGCTGGAAGATGCCAAAACCGACAAGGGCAAGGTAACCAAAGGTAGCGTCCGGGCCCGCATTGCCGAAATACGGAATGACAAGGAAATGCACGATGAACTGGCCGTGCTCCTCCAGTGCCAGGAGCTAATCGACCGCGAGGCCACCGCCGACAAGGCCGCCAAGGAGGCCCAAAAAGCATTGGACCTCAAGGTGTTCAAGAAGTACCCTGCGTTAACCATCGACGAGATCAAGACCCTGGTGGTGCAGGACAAATGGCTGGCCGCCATGGAAGCCCAGGTGCAGGCCGAGATCGAACGGGTAACCCAGCAACTGGCCGGCCGGGTGCGGGTGCTGGAGGAACGCTACGCCGATCCCATGCCGCGGATAGTGGAGACTGTGGCGGAGTTGAGTGGGAAGATGGATGGGCATTTGAAGCAGATGGGGTTGGAATGGAATTAGGTATGGAAAACGAGCCGTTGAAAAAGGGGTATAAACGGAGTGAGGTGGGAGTCATTCCGGAGGATTGGGATATAGCACCTCTGCCAGTTGTAGCATGGTTTCAGGAAGGTCCAGGGTTAAGGAATTGGCAATTCAAAAAGAGTGGAATGAAGGTGATTAACGTCACAAATCTTGAAGATGGAGGTATCAATCTTGATCGCACAGATCGTCATATCAGCCTGGAGGAATTTAAAAAGACATACTGTCACTTTGAAATTCAAGCAAATGACATCGTGATGGCGAGCTCTGGAAACAGCTATTGCAAAACATCCGTAGTAAGAGAATCGGATCTGCCTTTGATGATGAATACAAGCGTAATTCGATTTAAACCTGTCAACGGCTATGACTATCATTTTCTATTGGCATACTTAACCTCGCAACTTTTCAAAGAGCAAATAGATCTCCTAATAACTGGTGGTGCTCAACCGAATTTTGGACCGTATCACCTTAAAAAGATAGTTTTGCCGATTCCGAGAAAGGAAGAACAACGCGCCATCGCCACCGGCCTATCGGACGCGGATGCCCTGATTGCCGCCTTGGACAAGCAGATTGCCAAAAAGCGCGCCATCAAGACCGCTGCCATGCAGCAACTGCTCACCGGCAAAAAGCGGTTGCCGGGGTTTGGGGATGGTAAGGAATATAAAAAAGGCATTCTTGGGGTTATTCCAAAGGATTGGGCTATAACATCACTTGGCCACTTCTCCGCCTACATAACAAAAGGATCTACACCTACCACATATGGATTTAAATGGGTAAAGGACGGGATCATATTCTTGCGAAGTGAGTGCGTATCAGAAAAGGGCTTAGATTTATCACAATCAATGTTCATCTCAAGCCAAGCACATTCGATGCTGAAGAGGAGTGAGGTTTGTGACGGAGATATATTGATTACAATCACCGGCAATGTTGGAAGGGTAATTTATCTTAAAGGACTGGGGAATGCCGCAAATATCAATCAGCATATAGCGAGAATTAGGTTAATAGACCAAAAAATAGACGCCCGATTCATTTTTCATTATCTTTCACAAAATTCCATAAGGAAATACTACAACACAATAACGACAGGACAAGCATACCCTCAAATAAGCCTGAAGCAAGTTCGGGACACAATGGTGCCTGTCCCAGCACTTTCGGAGCAAAAAGCTATCGCAACAATTCTAACAGATATGGACACCGAAATAGCAGCCCTCGAAACCCGCCGCACCAAAACCCAATCCATCAAACAAGCCATGATGCAGGAACTCCTCACCGGAAGGACAAGGCTGATATGACCCTCCCCAAAAGCTACTACCGGATCATGCTGGGCCAAAAGAGCAAATACGCCGAAGCCTGCCGCCAGGGCCATTTCATCGGCGTGGACTACGGCATCGATGAAGATCTAAACACCAAACTGCCCGAGGACTGGCGGGCTTTCAATAAAGCCTTTATCCCGGTCTATCTCTCCCGAAATCCCGACAAATCCAAGGTGGCCGCCGGTCTGGCCTGCGGCATGCTGCACACGGTGTGCAAGGGCATCCGGCAAGGCGACATCGTATTGTGTCCGGACGGCAATGGCCAATACCTGGTGGGCGAGGTGGTCTCCGATTATAGCTATCATCCCGGCGAGATCCTGCCCCATCGCCGTCAGGTGCAATGGTATCCCAAGGCCATCACCAAGGAGGAGATGAGCCAGGCCCTGCAAAACTCGGCCGGGTCCATCGGCACGGTGAGCAACATCACCAAGTATGCTGCCGAGATCGAACAGCTTTTGGCCGGCAACGCATTGCCCGCCATCGTCGCCATTGATCCGTGCGTGGAAGACCCCGCCGTTTTCGCTCTGGAAAAGCACCTGGAAGAGTTTCTGGTGCACAACTGGCCCCAAACCCTTCTTGGCCAGGCATATGACATCTATGAGGTGGATGGCGAAGTGGTGGGCCGGCAGTTTCCCAGCGACACGGGCAACATGGATATCCTGGCCATCAGCAAGGACAAAAAGGCGCTGTTGGTGGTGGAACTAAAGAAGGGCAAGGCCTCGGACGTGGTGGTGGGCCAGATCCAGCGCTACATGGGCTATGTGTTGGAGGAGCTGGCCGAGCCGGACCAAACCGTGCGCGGGGCGATCATCGCCCTGGAAGAGGATCTGAAATTGCGCCGGGCACTGAAAGTGACCACCCACATCGATTTTTACCGCTACGAGGTGAAATTCAAACTCTTTAAGGATTGAGATTTTTCCAGGGAGGCACCATGAGCGACCCACCGATTGCCAATGCGACCCTTTTTAAGGACATCCGCAACCTCATCGACGCCGCCCGCCATCGCAGCGCCGTGGCTCTCAATGCCGAGCTGGTGACAACCTATTGGCGCATCGGGCAACGCATCCGGCAGGATATTTTAGCCTCTGAGCGGGCCGAATACGGCCAGGCGATTGTCTCTACGCTGTCGCGACAATTGTCCATGGACTATGGCGCCGGATTTTCGGCCAAAAATCTGCATCGCATGGTCCAATTCGCCGCCGTGTTTCCGGATGGCGAAAAAGTCGCCACACTGTCGCGACAATTGAGCTGGTCCCATTTCCGGGAGCTGATTCCATTGGAAAAACCCCACCAGCGCGAGTTTTACCTGGAGATCTGCCGGAAAGAGGGCTGGAGCGTGCGGCGGCTGCGCGAGCGGATTCAATCCATGCTCTATGAGCGCACGGCCCTTTCCCGCAAGCCGGAAGAGACCATCGCCCACGATCTGGCCCTGTTGGGACAAGAGGGGCAAATGACGCCGGATCTGGCGTTTCGCGATCCCTACATGCTGGATTTTCTGGGTCTGGCGGACAGCTATTCGGAAAAGGACCTGGAGTCGGCCATCATCGCCGAGCTGCAGCGGTTCCTGGTGGAGATGGGGTCCGACTTCGCGTTCATGGCCCGGCAAAAACGCATCGTCATCGACCACCGGGATTATTACATCGACCTGCTGTTTTATCACCGCCGGCTGCGCCGGTTGGTGGCCATCGATTTGAAAATCGGCGAGTTCGAGGCGGCCTTCAAGGGGCAGATGGAGCTCTATCTGCGTTACCTGGCGCGACATGAGCAGGTGGCCGGCGAGAACACCCCCATCGGCCTGATTCTGTGCACCGGCAAGAATGAAGAGCATATCGAGCTGCTGCAACTGGACCAGAGCAATATCCGGGTGGCCGAATACCTGACCGAATTGCCGCCCCGGGAGGTGCTGCGGGCCAAGCTGCACACGGCCATTGAGACGGCGCGGCATAAACTGCTGAAGGAGAGCGGGTCATGAGCGAGGTCGGGCAAAAAGAACGCGCTACCCAGGATCGTGTGGTGAGCTTGTTTCGGGACCATTTGGGGTATGTGTATCTCGGCAATCGGATCGACCGTGAGAACAACCGCAACATCGATCCGGAGCTGCTGACCCGCTGGCTGCGGCGCCGGGCGGTGGGGGACGGTTTGATCACACGGGTGTTGCACCAGCTCGATCAGGATGCGGCCATGGGGGACGGCATCCATCTTTACGAAGCCAATCGCAAAGTCTACGAGCGGCTGCGCTACGGGGTCAAAATCAAGCCGGGGGCCGGGCAGCAGACGGTGACGGTAGCCTTGATCGATTGGGATCGGCCGGAGCGCAACGATTTTGCCATCGCCGAAGAGGTGACCGTTGCCGGCGAGAACAAGAAACGCCCCGACATTGTGATGTATGTCAACGGCATTGCCCTGGCGGTACTGGAGTTGAAGCGCTCCACGGTATCGGTCAGCGAAGGGATTCGCCAGAACCTGGACAACCAGAAAAAGGCCTTTATCCGTTCGTTTTTCACCACCATGCAACTGGTGATGGCGGGCAATGACACCGAGGGCTTGCGCTACGGCACCATTGAAACCACGGAGAGGTACTATCTGGCCTGGAAAGAGGCCGGACCGGAGGAATTCAGCAGCCCCCTGGATCGCCACCTGGCGTTGCTGTGTGAGAAGCGGCGCTTTTTAGAGATCCTGCATGATTTTATCGTATTCGATGTTGGCGTGAAAAAAGTGCCCCGGCACAACCAGTATTTCGGGGTCAAGGCGGCCCAGGAGCGGGTGCGGCGCCGCGAGGGTGGCATTATCTGGCACACCCAGGGCTCGGGCAAGAGCCTGACCATGGTGTGGCTGGCCAAATGGATTCGGGAGCATGTTACCGATGCCAGGGTGCTGATCATCACCGATCGCACGGAGCTGGACGAGCAGATCGAAGGGGTCTTTATCGGTGTCCATGAACAGATCACCCGCATCAAGAACGCCCGGGTCAAGGATCGCGTCTATGCCTCGGGTGGCGAGGCCCTGGTGGCCACCTTGCGCCAGGGGCAGGAGTGGTTGATGTGCGCCCTGATCCACAAATTCGGCGGGGATTCGGACAAGGCGGCCGAGGCGTTCGTGGCGGAACTCAGGCAAGCCGCCGGTGGTGATTTGCATATCCCCGGCGAATTGTTTGTCTTTGTGGACGAGTGCCACCGCACCCAGTCAGGCAAGCTGCACCAGGCCATGAAAAATCTGCTGCCCAATGCCATGTTCATCGGCTTTACCGGCACGCCGCTGTTGAAAGCGGATAAACAAAGCAGCCTGGAAATATTCGGCCCCTTTATTCACACCTATAAGTACGATGAGGCGGTCCGGGACGGGATGGTGCTGGATCTGCGCTATGAAGCGAGGGACATCGACCAGTACATCACTTCCCAGCGCCGCATCGATCATTGGTTCGAGACCAAGACCCGGGGGCTGACCGACATGGCCAAGGTCCAGCTCAAGCAGAAATGGGGCACCATGCAGAAGGTGCTCTCCAGCCAGTCGCGCCTGGAAATGATCGTGGACGACATCCTGGTGGACATGGGATCACGGCCTCGGTTGCTCAGTCGCCGTGGCAATGCCATGCTGGTATGCGGCAGCATTTATCAGGCGTGCAAGTGCTATGAGTTGTTCTCCAAGAAAGATCTGGCGGGCAAATGCGCTATTGTGACGAGCTACCGGCCATCGCCGGCCGACATCAAGGGGGAGGAGAGCGGCGAAGGCATGACCGAGCGGCTGCGCCAATACGATATTTACCGCAAGATGCTGGCCGATTTCTTTGAAGAACCTGAAGATACGGCCATGTACAAAACCGAGCAGTTCGAAAAGATGGTCAAGGAGCGGTTCAAAAAAGACCCGGGCCAGATGCGGCTGTTGATTGTGGTGGACAAACTGCTGACAGGGTTTGATGCGCCTTCGGCCACCTATTTGTATATCGACAAATCGATGCGCGACCACGGCCTTTTTCAGGCCATCTGCCGGGTGAACCGCCTGGATGGGGTGGACAAGGAGTATGGTTACATCATCGATTACAAGGACCTGTTTCACAAACTGGAAGGGGCTATCGAAGACTACACCAGCGGCGCGCTGGACGGCTACGACAAAGAAGATGTCCAGGGATTGCTCACCGACCGGCTGGTAAAGGCCAAAGAGCGCATAGAAGAGATGCGCGAGGCGATCAAAGCATTATGCGAGCCGGTGGCTCCGCCTTATGATACCCCGGCCTATTTGCACTATTTTTGTGCCGCGGACACCACGGACAAGGATGCACTGAAGGACAACGAGCCCAAACGGGTGGCTTTATACGCCATCGTGGCGAGCCTGGTCAGGGCTTATGCCGATATTGCCAACGAGATGAGCGAAGCGGGATATACGGATCAGCAGTTCCAGGAGATAAAAACGGAGGTCACCCACTACAGCAAGGTGCAGGAAGAGGTGCGCCTGGCCAGCGGTGATTACATCGATTTGAAAAGATATGAACCGGCCATGCGCCATCTTTTGGACACGTATATTCGTGCCGAGGAGAGCGAGGTGGTTTCGTCTTTCGAGGAACTGGGGTTGATCGAACTGATTGTGGAAAGTAATCTGGCGGATGACCGCGAGATCCCGGAAGGTATTCGTAACAACCCAGAGGCCATGGCGGAAACCATCGAAAACAACTTGCGCAAAATCATTATCGAAGAACAGGCCGTCAATCCCAAATATTATGCCGAGATGTCCGAGTTGCTGGATGCATTGATCGAGGAGCGGCGCAGGAAAGCTTTGGAATATCAAGCCTACTTGCAGAAGATGAAGGAGCTGGCCACCCGGATCAAAAAGCCATCCAAATCGGGCAAATATCCGGAGCGCATGGACACCGCAGCCAAGCGTAATCTGTATGATAATTTAGGCAAGAATGAAGAACTGGTGATCAATATCGACAGCGCCATTCGAACCACCAAAAAAGACAACTGGCGTGGCCACAGGTTCAAAGAGCTGGAAGTTAGAAATGCCGTTAAAAAGGCAGTGGGGCCCTTTGGCTACAATATCGATGATATGTTCCAACTGGTAAAAGATCAGCATGACTACTAAGCGCAAATATATTGAAGTGCGTGATATTCAAGTGGAGGTAGTGCGCAAAGCCATCAAGAACCTGCACCTGGCCGTGTATCCGCCTGAAGGTCGAGTTCGGGTGGCGGTGCCCTTGCATGTGACCGACGAGAATATCCGGCTGGCGGTCATTTCAAAATTGGGCTGGATTCGACGGCAGCAAACCAATTTCAACAACCAATCGCGACAGTCCCAACGGGAGATGGTTTCCGGCGAGAGCCATTACTTCATGGGAAGGCGATACTTGCTGGATGTGATTCATCGACAAGGAAAGCATGAGGTCGTCTTGTCCAACAACAGCAAAATGACATTGTACGTGCAGCTGGGCACTTCGATAGCTAACAAAGAGAAGGTGTTGCAGGAGTGGTACCGGGATCAACTCAAAACGATGATGCCGGATTTGATCAAGGAATGGGAAGCGGTAATCGGCGTTCAGATCAATCAGTGGGCTATCAAAAGAATGAAAACGCGCTGGGGTGCCTGTAACATTGCGGCCAAACGTATCTGGCTGAATCTGGAACTGGCCAAAAAGCCGCCGGAGTGTTTGACCTATATCTTGGTTCATGAACTGGTGCATCTTCTGGAAAGGCATCACAACGACCGGTTCAAATCACTGATGGATAGGTTTCTGCCCTCATGGCGGATGTATCGGGAAGAGTTGAACCGGGCGCCTTTGGCGCATGAAGAGTGGGTGTATTGATCATGTTTTCCGTGCTTTTGGATGCTTAGATATTCTCGAAGTTAAATGGATGTGATATCTATCGAATTTCAGTAGGTATTCCCAATTTAGTTAAACCCCAGATACGTCTATAATATCAGAGATATGATCGAAAGTTGTGTTTAGGAAAATAGGTGGTGTATCCACCGGTTGATTGTTTCCGAGGCAATCGAAATGGAAAGGATACACACACCATGAGCAAAGATAACGTAATCGCGATCAAAAAACCAGACACCTTTGTTGACGACCCTATTTCTGAGATATTGCGCCAAGGAGCCAGAAGCTTGATATCGCAGGCCCTTGAAATCGAATTAGAACTTTATATCAATCAATACAAGGACCTGAGGGATCAGATGGGTCTTCAAAGGGTCGTTCGCAATGGGTATTTACCCGAACGTCAAATCCAAACTGGCGTTGGGCCAGTTTCCGTTAAAGCGCCGCGTATAAGAGATCGACATCAGAACGCATCAAAGAGAATACATTTCAGTTCAGCCATCTTGCCGCCATACCTGCAGCATGGAACAGTTGCTGCCCTGGCTGTATCTAAAGGGCGTTTCCACAGGTGATTTTAGTGATGCCTTGGCAGCACTGGTCGGCAAAGATGCACCGGGATTGTCCGCGCCAACGATCGGCAGACTCAAGACCGTTTGGCAGCAGGAATATGAGCAATGGCAAAAGCGTAGCCTATCAGGCAAACGATACGTCTATTTTTGGGCCGATGGGATTTACTGCAATGTGCGCATGGACGATAAACATTGCCTTCTGGTGATTGTGGGCGCAACCGTCGATGGCGAAAAAGAGCTGGTTGCCATAGAAGGCGGTTTTCGTGAAAGCGAACTATCTTGGTCCCAACTGCTGTTGGACATGAAAGCAAGGGGCGTTACCAACGGTCCGCAACTTGCCATAGGCGACGGTGCCCTCGGCTTCTGGAAGGCCATGGATAAAGTGTTTCCGGATGCCCGCTGTCAAAGATGTTGGGTTCACAAGACTGCTAATATCTTGAACAAATTACCGAAAAGCCTTCAACCAAAGGCAAAG
>LADR01000081.1 GCA_000961655.1 Desulfatitalea sp. BRH_c12 | reverse complement strand
TTTTGAATCCTTTACACCCCGATTTTGCTGATCTAAAAACAGGAAAAGCGCAAAGCCTTTATATTGATCCACGATTAAAGAAAATAATTCAGTAGAATACATACTCAATGAGGACTCAGGTGCATGGCGAACTTGGAATCAATAGGTTGAAGGAACAAGTCTGGCCGGAATTGGACAATGATGTGGTCAAACAAAAAGTACACTCCGTTAAGCCGCTACCGAAAAATCGATTCTTTTTTCAAAGTTGTTCGGGTTTTTGTATTCAATGAAAGAGTGAAGCCATCTGCGGTGGTTGCGGTGGTCCCCAAAAACTGAACAATGTGCTAAGCTCTGAGTCATCATCCTGAAAGGAGCTTTCATGATCAAGAAACGAAAACAGTACAGTCCGGAATTCAAGGCAAAAGTGGCGCTGGCCGCTCTGAGAAACGAGGAGAGCACCGCCGAGCTTGCCGCCAAATATGAAGTCCATCCTACCATGATCACTAACTGGAAACGGGAGTTGACCGAGGGCGCTGCCGAGTTTTTTGACAAGGGGCAGAAAACCAAAAAGCAACATGGCAACACTGTTGATGAACTGTACCGCCAGATCGGGCAATCGACCACTATGGAGCACCCGAAATTTTTAACACCGATCAGGGTGCCCAATTTACCAGCAAAGAGTTTATTGCTACATTGCAAGAAAGCAATATCAAAATCAGCATGGACGGCCGGGGTCGAGCGCAGGACAATATTTTCATCGAACGACTGTGGTGGACGCTCAAGCATCAGTACATTTATCTGCATGCATTTGATACTGGCCAGCAGCTGCGAACAGGCTTAAGACAGTGGTTTTCGTTCTACAACAGAGATCGTTTTCACCAAGGCCTTGACAACAGGACACCGGATGAGGTTTATTTCGGCTTCTATCCTATTCTTGCCAAGGCTGCTTGAAATTAGAAGTAAAAAGTATTTCAATGCTGGATCGGTGTGCGCGCCGGGGGGATTTTGATGGACCCCCCGGAACACGCCCTCAGCATCTACCAAGGGGAAACGTTACCCCACAACCAGGACGATTTAGAGCTTAACTGATGGGTGCCGTTGTCCACACGATGGGGTCCACCGCCTCCATCGAACGCTCTAAAAAGCAGCGTATCCATTTCGACAATAATGACGCCTTTATCTATAACGGCGGAATCGAACTGGTTTACCGCGGGGATTGGAGCAGCAGCAATCAAAGGTTTTATGGGGCAAGGATTGAAGGCAATTTTGCGAAATTTCACTTTTTCAGTTCCAGCACAGGCTGGGAAGTGCTCACACCGGACGGCAGGATTTATCGTTACGGCACTACCGCCAACGCGCAATTGCAAACAGATCAAGGTGTGATCAAGTGGCTGTTGGATGAGATCGAGGATGCCAACGGCAATATCATCACCATTGACTATGACAAAGTGACCGGAGACGAGATTTTCCCCAAGCGGATCGATTATGCGCCGTCCGGCTCATACATTTCATTTGCCACCGAAGCACGCAACGACATCTATCCGGTCTATGCCGGCTATACCCGCGTGGAAGCTTCGAAGCGTCTGAAAACAATCACATGTTACGGGGCCGGCTCAGGCCAATTCCCCGAGCGGCGCATCGCCTACAATGCCGAAAAATATGCCGCTGACCATCGAATATCAACCCCCGGGTGAATCGACCGCCTTGACAAGTTTCACATATGACGGCAACGGCCGGCGGGTCAAAAAGCAGGGCGGCAGCGACACGGTGATCTATGTAGACGAGACCTACGAAATTCGCAACGGTCAGCCGGTCAAGTACATCTTCGGCGGCGGCTATCAGCGTCTATCCCGCATCACGTCCGATGCGGTTCAGTACTACCACAAGGATCACCTGGGCAGCTCGGTCCTGATCACCGATGCGGACGGCTATCTGATCGAATCGGACGTCTATAAACCCTATGGCCTGAAACGGCCGACCTGTGCGCCTCAGTTGGGGAACGTGGCCTACACATTCACCGACCAGGAGTGGGATGTCCTGGAAACCAGAAGCCTGTCGCACGATTTCAGCGGCCTCAGTGTGCTGACGGATGTCAATCTGCAAGTCCGACAAGGCGAGCGCCACGCCATCATAGGGCCCAACGGCGCTGGCAAAACCACGCTGTTCAACATCATCACGGGGACCTACACCCCCAGTCAGGGCAAGGTCTACTTCAAGGATAAAAACACCACCGGTGCCGGTCCGTGCCAGATCCAGCGCTGCGGCATGGGTCGCTCCTTTCAAATCACCAGCACGTTCGACCCTGACGACTTTTCAGAACATCCGGCTGGCCGTGTTGTCCAAAAAGGGGATCCGTTTCAATTTTTTCCGCTCGGTGGACAAGATGGTGGTCGTGACGCGTGAAACCGACGAGATCCTGCAGCATATCAACCTGGCTGCCGATCGCAACAGCCTGGCCGGTAATCTCTCCTACGGCAAGCATCGTTCGCTGGAAATAAGCATGGCGCTGGCAACCGGTGCGGATTTGGTCATGCTCGACGAACCGGCGGCCGGCATGTCGGTCGATGAGACCCATTATGCCGTGAAATTGATCCGGCGCCTGACCGATGGCAAGACCATGGTGTTATCGAACACGACATGGATGTGGTCTTCTCCCTGGCCGACCGGATCACCTTTTGCATCACGGCACCATTCTGGCAACCGGAACGCCCGCCGCTATCAGGGAGAATCCCGAAGTACAATCCGCCTAACTGGGTGAATTGGAGGAGTAAGAATGCTGTTGGAAGTGGCCAAACTGAACACTTACAACGGTCAAAGCCATGCTTTGCAGGACATGTCTTTGCATGTCGGGAAAGGAGAAGTCGTGGCGCTTCTGGGGCGCAACGGCATGGGTAAGAGCACGACCTTGAAAAGCATCATGGGGCTGCGCAAGCCCAGTTCCGGCAAAGTCCTTTTCAGTGGCCGCGATATCACCGGCTTCGATCCGTTCAAGGTGGCGCGCGCAGGCATCGGCTACGTGCCTGAAGAGCGGCGGATATTTCCAACCCTGAATGTCCTGGACAATTTGATGATGGGCGTCAAAGGTGGACGGATCGATGGTTCCGATCCGGATGCCTGGACCATCGAAAGGATCTTCCGACAGTTTCCTTTCATGAAGGACCGTACGCATCAGAAGGGCGCCCACTTGTCGGGTGGTGAACAGCAGATGCTTACCATCGGGCGAACCTTGATGGCAATCCCAAGCTGCTCATGGTGGACGAGCCCACCGAAGGGTTATCGCCCATCATGATCAAAGCGGTGCGTGATGTTCTCAAGCAGATCAGCCAGTCCGGAATTGCCATCCTGCTGGTCGAACACAATCCGAAGGTCGCCATGTCCATTGCCGATCGGGTGTATCTGATGGGCAAGGCCCATATCGGTTATTGCGGACCCCGGCCGAATTGCAGGCCGACTCGGATGCGCGCAGCAAGTATCTGGAAGTGTAGGTGCCGGCTGTGCCGGCGAGAAAAGTAGAAAGGCGATGTGATGCATCATGGCTTTTCGGCCATGGAACACTGTTGGCATCGCTTGTTAATAGTAGCGGCGCGCGCCGATGTAACGCTTTCGGAAGTAGTCCAGTTCTAACGACTCGCTACGGATCGATTTGCCCCGGCCGGGGGCGTGAATGAAGGTATCCGGGCCGCTGTAAATGCCCACATGCGAAATCCGGCGGCCCCGGCCGGTGGCAAAGAAAACCAGATCGCCGGGCAAAAGGGCGTCACGGTCCACTGCCTTGCCGAATTGGTACTGTTGGCTGGCGCTGCGCGGCAGTTCGAGACCGACCAGACGGTACACTGTCATGGTAAGGCCACTGCAATCGAAACCCTCTTCCACCGAGGAGCCGCCCCATTGGTAATCGATCCCGATAAACCGCCTGGCCGCCAGAACGATATCGTTCCGCAAAACGGCCCGACTGTCCAGGGCGAGGGTGTCCAGATGGGGTTGAACGATGAAGAACTCTTCGATCACACCCTTGCTCTGCAAATCAAAGGCCCGGCGCAGAGCGGCTTCCTTGGTGTCAAACCGTTCAAAACGGACCTTGTAAAAGGTGTCTATGTCGACAAAATGGTAGGCATCCAGACCCGCGGCCTGCATGAGTTGCGCATAACTTGCAGCGCGTTCGACCGAAGAGAAGGCACCGACCTGGATGGTGTAGTGGATCGACGATACGCCCGGGACAGCCGCCTCAGCCGAGGAGGAGGTCGCGTTCGGACCGATCGATTGTGGCGTGGCAGGTTGCGGCCTGGCAGGTTGCGGCGCAGGTGCCGGCTTTCGGGGCCCGGCACACGCCGCAAAGACAAGCAGCAGACAAAGTGCGGCCCATATCCATACCTTCCAATCATGCGGTGAGCTGTTTGCAGTCATGCCGTACCTTTACCGGCAGTTGACGATGATTTCAACCCAAAGCTGGGCGTGGCACAGGGCCATCACATGTAAATCTTTGCAAGTAGCGTGCTATTTTGAGATTCTTTACTTGGCTCAATACTTATCGTGCTGAAATCCGGTGATCCGGGTAGGTGGTCCGCGCCAGAATCCATTCGATTAAGTGAGGCAATAAGGCATGCTCCGGACGGGCCGCAAACTCGCTGCACTCAAACATTGCGGCCCCATGCCCTACACACGCCTTATGCCTCACTAAATCTCGTGGCTGACGTGGCGCGGACCACCCACCCGGATCACCTCTTCCGTGCTAACCCCGAAAACGAATTTGGGTATCCTGAGAGAGGTTTTTTTACATGCGATTGGCCTGGGGCGTGGCAGCGTTTGTACGGCCGATTCGAAGTGCCAGAACCAATAGGGCGCGCGCGATCACCCGCCGAAGCATTGCCGCGATTGACAAATCGGCCCTCTTGATTACATGATCCGGTATTGTCGGCCAAGGTCTTTGGTGTCCGGCCGATGGACTCGGAAAAAAGGGGGAACCGATGCATCGTGATGAAATGAAAAGCAGACTCGAAGCGCATACCGCTCCCTGGGATATGCTGGTGATCGGCGGAGGGGCCACCGGCGTCGGCATCGCTGTCGATGCCGCTTCGCGCGGCTATGAGGTCGTGCTGCTGGAGCAAAGCGATTTCGGCAAAGGCACCTCTTCGCGCAGCACGAAACTCATCCACGGGGGCGTGCGCTATCTGCAACAAGGCAACATCGCCCTGGTGATGGAAGCGCTCAAGGAGCGCGGGACCTTGCGCAACAATGCCCCTCACCTGGTGCATGATATGGCGTTTGTCGTGCCTAACTACGACTGGTGGGAGGCCCCCTTTTACGGCATCGGCCTTAAGGTCTACGATATGCTGGCGGGCCGCTACGGCTTCGGTCCCTCGAAAATTCTCTCCAAAGAGGAAACCCTGCAGCGTATCCCCAATATCCGCCGCGAAGGCCTGCGTGGCGGCATCATTTATCACGACGGTCAGTTCGACGATGCGCGCCTGCTGATCAATCTGGTCCGTACCGCCGCGCACCAGGGTGCGGCCCTGCTCAACTATGCGCGCGTGACGCGTTTGCTCAAGGACAACCAGGGATTTCTGACCAGCGTGGTGTTCGAGGATGTGGAGAACGGCCATGAATACAACCTCGCGGCCAAAGTGGTCATCAACGCCACGGGGCCCTTTTGTGACGGCGTGCGCCGGATGGACGATGCCGATGCCGTTGCCATGATTGCGCCCAGTCAGGGCATTCACCTGGTTTTCGACCGCTCATTTCTGGCCGGCACCTCCGCGATCATGGTGCCGCACACCCGCGACGGCCGGGTCATGTTCGCGATCCCCTATCTCGGAAAGACGCTGGTCGGCACCACCGACACACCCATCACGACCAGTACGCTCGAGCCGCAGCCTTTGCAGGAAGAGATTGCCTTTATTTTGGAGACGGCTGGTGCCTACCTGGAAAAGGTGCCTTCCGAGCAGGATATCTTGAGCATCTTTACCGGTATCCGGCCGCTGGTCAAAGCCGGTGATGAAAAAAACACCGCCACCTTGTCGCGCGATCATACCATTCACATCTCCAATTCGGGCTTGGTGACCATCGCCGGCGGCAAATGGACCACCTACCGCCAGATGGCCGAGGATTGCGTCGATCACGCCGTGGCCCTGACCAATTTGGCCATGCGGCCCTGTGTGACCAAACAGCTCAACATTCACGGCTTTCACCGCACAGCGGAAAAGTTCGGACACTTTGCGCTTTATGGCTCGGACGCGCCGGCGCTGCAGAACCTGCTGCGGGCCGACCCGACTCTCAAGGCGCCTCTGCATCCGGATCTGCCGGCCTGTAAAGGCGAAGTCATCTGGGCCGTGCGCGCGGAAGCGGCCCGCACGGTGGACGATGTCCTGGCGCGCCGCACGCGCTGCCTGCTGCTCAACGCCCGCGCAGCCAGGGAGGCCGCACCCGGCGTGGCCGCTTTGATGGCCAAGGAGCTGGAGCGCGATGAGGCCTGGCAAAAGCAGCAGGTCGAAGACTTCAACCGCATCAGTGCGTGCTATCTGCCGCAGGCCGGTTAGCCTGCTTGCATCGTTTCAACGCCGGGGGGCAGCCGCATTCGGCAGGCCTGTGCGAAGTCTTCGGGATAGTGGCCGTTGATCCAGCGCAGCTGGGCTTCGCTGAACGCGCCGGGTGACTCGGGCAGGCGCGGGAGAAATGCATAGATCAGGCGCTGGTCGCCGTCGGTGATGGTGAAGCGTTTGCTGTATTCAATCACGGTGATCATGGCAGCGCCCATGGCGCTCAGGATCTGCATGGCCAGGAGCATCGCGCGGTCAATGGCATCGCGCATGGCCTCATCCGCTTCAAGGATGTTGCCCACTGCCGTGCGGGTCATCAACTGCAATTCCCATTGGGATGTCTGGGCCTTGGGCACGAAGAGCACGACACGCGCATCCTGATAGACCACCAGGTCGGTCGGGCGGTCGCTACGGCCGTCCATGCGCCGGTTGGAGGCGATCGCCTGCAGGTAGGTGTCGAAAAATGGTTGCCCGGTGTGCTGGCGGTACTCTTGGATGAACGCCTGGATCATATCTCCGCAGGAAAAAGCGGCTAAACTTTCGCCCATGTTCTCCTCTGCGGCCGCCACCGTGTCCGGAACGAGCGCGAACTGCTGGTGGATCTGCTGATGCGAGGCGTGCAAACGATAGCCGTTGGGCGCAAAATCAAATCCGTAATTCCAGCCCCACAAGGTGGCGGTCAACGCCAATGGTGGACATCCAGGGCGGCGCCGTGCCGCGACGATCGCACGCCGCAGCCGTTCAAGATCGGCCGCTGCCAGGGTCCGGCGCCCGAACGGCCTGTCCAATCCGAGCGCCTCGGCCAGATGCACATACGTGCGCTGGTAGTATAGATGGCGCAGACCGAGGATATCTTCGGCGGTCAGGTCGCCGGCGGCATAGCGCACGGCATCATGGGCCATGTTGGCGGCATAATGCCCCCAGGGAATATAGCTGTTGCGCCGCAGGTACTCGAAAATATGGCTGCCATTGACACGCCACTCGCCAACGATTTCGCTTTCGCCCTGAACCCCCGGCCGCAGGACCATGACCACTTTATACGCATCGGGTAAACAAGGATTGTTGCCCACCGCATCGAAAAGCTGCTGGTCGCGGATGTGGGGCTTGGACCGGCCGTCGGCATCGACGGTATAGACCAGACCGCACGGCTGGCCGGTGGCAGGGTCGCGGATAAAGTCGCAAGCCACCCCGGCCAGGCGTACCAGGTCGGCCGGGTCGCTGGAGGATACCGCGGCTGCCAGTTGCAAAGGACGCGGCAGAATACCCAGGAAGTGGTCAATCTGCGCATCCGACACATTTAACCCCGCAAACGCTGTGCGCACGGTTTGGGACAGCGATGCCGGCTTGCGGCTCGGGATGCGGATGCGGCTCAAATCGCCGGCGGTCTGGTCAGCCCATGGCTTGCCGATAAAGGTGGTCCCCCGGAAGGGGAAGGGGTTTGCAATTTCGTAGATGGGATCGGCGCCGGTCTCATGGATGTCGCCGGACGGGAAATTGATCGCATTGATGTTTTCGCGGCCATCAGCGGTTTTACCCAGGGGCTGAATCCAATCATCAGTGCGCAAATTGGTCACGGAAAAGCAGGGGCGATGCAATCCATAGACAAAGCGGCCCTCAGGGGATACGCAGGTTCTTAAAGCCGCGCATTGGCGATTGCCGTCCATGGCGTCTCCTTTGATAGCGTTGCCAAGGGACATCGTGGTCATTGGCTGTAAATCACCGCCAAAATCTTCGCACGGCCTTCTTTGGCGGACAGCAGGTGCGCTGTGCTGGACAGGTAATAGGCGCTGTCGCCGGGCAGCAGTTCGAAACGCTCCTCGCCGATGCGCAGTAGAACCGTGCCCTCCAAGACATGGATGAATTCTTCGCCGGCGTGCACGGAGGGCTCCGCATCCACCAGTTCCTCGAGCTGCACCATCAATACTTCCATGTGCCGGTCTTTGACTTCGGGCGCCAGGCTCATGTATGTGTACGCCGGACGCTGGCCACGCGAAGTAGAAGAACGGGTGACGATCTTGCGTTCGTTTTTGCGCGTGACACTATACGCCATGCGGCCTTCAGCGGCAATGAGACGCTGCAGGGCGCTGTCCATGGCCTTGCTCAATTTAATAATGGTGCCCAATTGGGGGCTGACCGTATTGTCTTCGATGTCCCGCAACAGCTGTTCGTCGAAATTAGTGAGGCGGGCCAGTTCTTCGATGGACAGGCCCTTGTCTTCACGCAATTGTTTGATGCGATCACCGATCTGTTCGCGGCAGGTTTCATCGCACGCGTCGATGTCGCCGGTCAGGTCCGCAAAATAGTCCACATTAATCGGCGGTTTTTCCAAGGATGCCATAGCGCGTCTCCTTTGGGAAGCGTGTCCTTCAGCCGGGGCTGAAGAATCTGTCTGCGCACGCTCCCATTTTTGATGAATTTATAACACTTCAAAGCGACTACCCATATACCATTTCGATGCGCCTGAAAAGAGTGTGCTCTTGATTGATAGGCGCACGGCCCTTTCCGCTGGCCTTACTGGCCGGACGATTGCGGCTGAAGGTGTGCGGGCAGCACAGCTGTCGGGCTCCAGTCGCCGGGCAGTTTCTGGTCCGGCTGCTCTCCGGCTTTGTTTTTGCGGGCTTGCAATCCCGGCCGGGCGTAGCGCGGGTGACCCTCTTTGAGGGTGCGCCCGTTGATGACAGCCTCGGAGCGCAAGCGTTTGCCGACCGTGCGCTCCATCTGACGTCCCAGCCAAAGGATACGATCGACATCGTAACCATGCGCAATGCCCATCTCATCGATCTGAACCAGCAGGTCCTCCAGGCAAATCAGGCCCACATAGCGGGCGTCATCATAATAGTAGTCGCCGGTACCCGGCACCGGGCAGTCGTCCAGGAAGTTGGCCGGCTGGCCGCCCATACCGCCCAAAGTGGCTTCGAAATAGCATATCCCGGCCTGCAGTGCCGCCAAAATAGAGGCTGAGGCAACGCGCTTGGTTTCGTGAAAGTGGGCGATGTGCAGGTGCGTGTCGGGAATGGCATCCAGGATCATGCTGAAATAGCGGTAGACCTGCGGCGCCGATGCGCTGCCATCGTGGTCGGCGTGTTCGATGTCGTCGGCGCCGATCGCCAGCCAGCGCCGGGTAAACTCCACCGCGTCTTCCAGGCGGGTAGCGCCGCCGATCGGGCTGCCCCAGATGGTGCTGACCGTGCCGCACATCTTGATGCCGGCATCATGGCATTTACGGATGCAGCGCTCGGCTTCCAACCAATATTCGGGCAGCGTGCAGCCCGAGTTGGCGAAATGGTGCTCCTCTTCGGTGGAAACCATCATCAGCACGCGATCCGGTCCGATGCCTTGCTCGCGCAGGCGAATGGCGCGGTCCACGCCCGGTTCACGGATGGTGATGGCCGTCAGCACGATATCGTCATAGGCGATGCCCTTGCGCGCGCATCGCTGTTTGAAGCGGTCGCTGCGCAAATGTTTCAGCAGCACCTCGGCATCTTCGAACTGAGGCATCAGAAAAGGATTGCCCAGGTTGGTGACCTCGATGTTACGGCAGCCGGCGAAGATCAATTCTTCGAGGTAGAAGATTTTGGCGCGCGTGGAGATAAATTTTTCCAAATGCTGAAAACCATCCCGGATCGTGATGTCGCCGATGGTCACCTCGCGCGGCATGCGCGGGAAAATTTTCCAGTAGTCATATTCACTCATCGCGTCGTTCCTTTGTTGATTGTTCATTGGCCGATTCGGTTTAATAGTCGATTTCACTTGCCTCTGTAGATTGGCTTACGCTTTTCGCGGAAGGCGGCCAGACCTTCGAGCCGATCTTCGGTTGGAATGCAGATCCAATAGGCGTTGGACTCGATGGCCAGGCCGGTGTTCAGATCCGTTTCCGAACCGCGATTGATGGCATATTTGGCTTGCTCCACGGCGATCGGTCCGGATTCGCAGATGTCGGCGGCCAGACGGCGGGATGCTGCCATCAGTTCCTCCGCGGGATGGACATGGTTGACCAGGCCGATGCGCAGAGCTTCCTGGGCGTTGATGCGGCGGCCGGTGAAAATCATCTCTTTGGCCAGGCCTTTGCCGATCAAGCGGGGCAGTCGCTGGGTGCCGCCGGCGCCCGGAATGATCGCCAGCCGGGTTTCGGTCAGGCCCATCTGGGCCGTGTCGGCGGCCAGGCGGATATCCGCGGCCAGGGCCAATTCCATTCCGCCGCCAAAAGCGGCGCCGTTGACGGCCGCGATGACGGGTTTGGGGAACAGCTCGATGTCGTCCATCAAGCGGCGGATGTTGAAGATAAACGCTTTGACCTGCTCGGGCGACATGCCGGCGCGCTCTTTCAGGTCGGCGCCGGCGCTGAAGGCTTTGCCGGCACCGGTGACGATGACCACGCGGATGGCCGGGTCGAAGCGCAGGTCGGCCAACGCGCGCCCCATAGCCTGCAGCATGGCCACACTGAAAGCGTTCATCGCCTCGGGACGATTGAGGGTCAGATTGGCGATACCCTCTGCGACATCGCTGATGACCAGATTTTCTTCCATGCGGACTCCTTCATGAACCGGCTTGGCCGGCGTGTAAGATAAACAAGCCACCCTGAGCGGGCTTGCTGGTCGCAAGATCGGCCGAACAATGCGATCAACAGCCAATATGCCGGGAAATCACAATCCGTTGAACTTCCGATGTGCCTTCGCCGATCTCGAGCAGTTTGTGGTCCCGGTAGAAGCGTTCGACGTGGTAGTCTTTCATCAGGCCATAGCCGCCGTGAATCTGCACGGCGTGGTCGGCCACGCGGCCCATCAATTCCGAGCAGTACAGTTTGGCCATGGCTGCTTCCTTGGCGAAGGGGCGCTGGCGGTCCCGCAGCCAGCAGGCTTTGTAGAGCAGGTTGCGGCCGCATTCGATCTCGGTGGCGCAGTCGGCCAGCTTGAAGGCAATGGCCTGGAACTTCGAAATCGGCTGGCCGAATTGCTCGCGGGAGCGCGCGTACTTCAGCGCCATTTCATAGGCGCCGATCGCGCCGCCCAGCCCCATGGCGGCAATGGAGAGGCGCCCGCCGTCCAAGGTCTGCAGCATCTGATGGAAACCGTCGCCCTTCTGGCCGAGCATGTTGGCCTGCGGCACCCGTACATCGTCAAAGTACAGTTCGGCGGTGTTGGAGGCACGCCACATCATTTTGCCGTGCATGGGCACGGCCTTGAAGCCGGGCATGCCGTTTTCAACCAGAAAGCAGGTGTATTCCGGTTTGCCGCCCGTGCGCGTGCCGGTGATCGCCTGCACCGTGACCCCCAGTGTCATGTCGCAGGCGGCATTGGTGATGAAGATCTTGGATCCGTTCAGCACCCAGTTATCGCCGTCGCGCACCGCCGTGGTTGTGCTGCCCCCCGCATCGGAGCCGGCGGTCGGTTCGGTCAGGCCGAATCCCCACAAGGCTTGTCCGCGGCATAGCGGCGGCAGAAAGCGCCGTTTTTGCTCTTCCGTGCCGAAGTAGTAAAGCGGTCCGATGCCCAGCGAGTTGCCTGCCGCGATCGTGGCGGCCTGCGAGCCGTCCACCCGGGCGATCTCTTCGACGGCGATGATGTAAGAGAGATAATCCATGGCCTGACCTTCATACGCTTCGGATACGATCATGCCGAAAAGACCGATTTCGCCCATTTTACGGGTCAAGGTTGAAGAAAAATGTTCGCCTGCATCCAAGTCGGCGGCAATCGGTGCGATCTCTTTTTCTGCAAAAGAGCGCACTTCTCTGCGGATCATTTCTTGTTCTCGGGTTAAGTCGAAATCCACCGCGCCCTCCTTATAAGGCTGGACGTTGATTGAGATGGGCCGGAGCGAGCGACCAGCGAGTCTGTCCGGCGGTTAATCCGTTCAATACGAAATTTTCATAAATGGTTGCGACCGCATCCACCGAAAGGCGGCCATCGGGCCTGAACCAGAAAGCACCTGCGGTGCATAAGGTCAGAATGGCATATGAGAGGATCTTTACCTCTCCGGCGGCATAGACCCCTTGGGCGACGCCCTCGTGGATCAATTCCTGAAAAATGCGCTCGTAAGCGTCGCGTTTTTCAATCAGGATTGACAGATGATCTGGTGACAGCCCGCGCAGTTCGCTGCTGGCGATAAAGGTCTCTTTCTGGCGCTCAAGATGAAAGGATACATGACTGCGCACGGCTGCCCGCATACGTTCCGCGACCTCTGTGGATCTGGCCAGGTAGCGGTCCAGGCAAGTCAGCAGGTCCTGCATGGTGCTGTACATAATAGTGAAGAGCAACGCTTCCTTGCTGGCGAAGTGATAGTAGATGCTGGCTTTTTGGATGCCGCAGCCGCGGGCGATATCGCTGATACTCGTGGCAAAGTAGCCCTTCTGGAAAAAAAGGTCGATGGCCACCTGCGTGATTGTCTCTTTCATGGCTGCCATGGCATGCCCTCTCCAGGGGCGCTCGTGCAGGGTATGATAAATTACCGACCGGTCGTTAGGTTGATTTACTGTAGCGGTTGATTTCCTCGCTTGTCAAGAAAATCCTAATCTGGTTATCCACTTTCGGTCAAGTGAGATACAGGTGTGGGGGAATGACGTGGCGCAGACCACCCACCCGGATCACCTCCTCTGTGCCACCCGAATACACTTCGCCAATTGCCACGGGAGCGAATTGGATAACCAAAAACCCCAAATGTCACAGGAACGCTGAAGGTCGTTCATCAAAAATGGTCGAATCAGAATTCGGTTGACAAAGGGACGCCTGCGGGCTTAAGTGGTATTATGATTGAGCGCCCGCTCAATTGTGCGCCGGCTTCTACAGCTGGCGTTCACACTGGTTCAGGCCCTTTAGGGTGACCGTACACGCAAGGCGCGCATAGGATAAGGCACCGCAAATGACGCAGGCTTCCCCATCACATCGACACATTGCCGCCCCTGTTATTTTCCCGCGGTCTCCGGTCACCGCCGGCCACGCCGTGGTCCGGAGTGATTAGCCATGAAAACACGCAATGCCGCTATCAGGAGTATTCCCACCCAAGTCAAGAACAAGGATCTGGTCACGCGCCGGCGCAGCCAGATCGTCGATGCGGCTGTGGAGATGTTTCTGCAGCGGGGCTTTCACAAAACCACCACGCGTCAGATCGCCCAGGCGGCCGGGATCTCCAACGGACTGCTCTATGAGTACATTTCGACCAAGGAGGATATTCTTTACCTGGTCTGCGATGCCATCCATGCCGAAATGCAGAATGCGGTCGTGGCTGCGCTGATCCGCCCCCGCAAGGGGACGCACCCTTTGGCGGCAGTCATTCGCGAGTATTTCCGGGTGTGCCATCGCATGGGCGACCACATCCTTCTGATTTACCAGGAAACGCAATCCCTGCCGTCCAAGTGGCGCAAGATTGTGCTTGAAAACGAAATTCGCATCACGGGGTTGTTCACGAAGGTGCTGCAGGATTTGGTGGCCGGCGGAGAATTGCCGGCTCTGGATGAAAGCGTATTGGATGTGATCGCGCATAACATCTCCGTACTGGGGCATATGTGGGCCTTTCGACGCTGGTTTCTGGCCGGGCGCTACAGCATCGAAGAGTATACCCGGATTCAGACCGATTTTATCCTGGACCGTTTCCGCCAGGGGGACCAGTCCCCGGGTAGTCCGGTGCAGTCTGTTTTACCTCTTTGTCCCGCTTCGGATGGTAGCGGGACCCATAACGCATAAAGGAGAAAAGTATGTCCGCGCAGAGTGAAGTATATAATCCCCAGCATCCGGTGCGTGTGGTCACCGCCACCACGTTGTTCGATGGCCATGACGCGGCCATCAACATCTACCGGCGTTTGTTGCAGGCCGGCGGGGTGGAGGTCATCCATCTGGGGCACAACCGGTCCGTCAAAGAGATCGTCGATGCGGCCATCGAAGAGGATGTCCAGGGGGTCGCGGTTTCTTCTTACCAGGGTGGTCACATGGAGTTTTTCAAATACCTGGTTGACCGCTTGCGTGAGTGCGGTGTTGGGCATGTCAAAGTGTTCGGCGGCGGCGGCGGCGTGATCGTGCCCGAGGAAGTGGCCGAACTGGAAGCTTACGGTGTGGCCAAAATCTATACGCCTGAAGATGGTGCGCGCCTGGGGCTCGAAGGAATCGTTCGCGATATGATCCGGTCGATCGATTTTTCCCGCGTTCAGGATGGCGACGTGGATTGGGCCGGTTTGTCGGCCCGGAACAAGCCTCTGGTGGCCAACCTGATGACCCGCGTCGAACAGTTGCAGACGGACGGTGGTCGCATCCAACGGCTGCGTGCGCAGTTATTGGAACTAACCGGTGATAAGAAGGTGCCGGTCATTGGGATTACCGGTACGGGCGGCTCGGGCAAGTCCTCCTTGACCGACGAACTGGTGTTGCGTATGTCGCACGATCTGCAATCGGCGCATGTGGCGATCATCAGCGTGGACCCATCGCGCCGCAAAACCGGCGGTGCGCTGCTGGGCGATCGTATCCGCATGAATGCTATCGGCAGCGACCGCATCTTCATGCGTTCGCTGGCCACGCGCGGGTCGCAGACCGAAATTGCGGCCTCTTTGCCGGATGCAGTCAGCGTGGCCAAGGCCGCGGGATTCGATCTGATCATCATCGAAACGGCCGGCATTGGCCAGGGCGATTCGACCATTGTCGACTTGGTGGACGTGTCTTTATACGTGATGACCAGCGAATTCGGAGCGGCGTCGCAGCTTGAGAAAATCGATATGCTCGATTTCGCCGATCTGGTGGTGGTCAATAAATTTGAAAAGCGGGGCGGCGAAGATGCCTTGCGCGATGTCCGCAAACAGGTGCAGCGCAACCGCGTGGCTTTCGACCGTCCGCCTGAGCAGATGCCGGTGTTCGGTACCATCGCGGCGAAGTTTAACGATGACGGCGTTAGCGCCCTCTACCATGCCCTGCTGGATACCATTGAAGCCAAAACCGGGGTCGGTTTTGCGTCCGGTCTGCCCCGTCCAACCGGCAACGCCTCCAGTTCCCAGACCATCATCATTCCGCCGGAGCGCACGCGCTATTTGGCGGAAATTTCCCAGACCGTAAGACGCTACCATGAGCAAACCGGCCAGCAGGCCGAGGCTTTGCGCCAAGTGTGGCATCTGGAGCAGGCAGCGCAGACTTTGGCGCGCGGCGCCTGTTCCGATAATTGTACCGAGTTGTTGGCGCGGTTGAAATCGGAGGTCGAAAAGGCCCGTGAAGCCATCGACAGTCAGGCCGATCGGCTGTTAGCGCAGTGGGAAGGGATTCGAGACACCTACAGCCAGGATGAGCTGGTCTATGCCGTGCGCGATGGCGAGGTGCGTACGCCGCTGTACAGTGAATCGCTGTCACGCCAGCGTATACCCAAAATCGCGCTGCCGTCCCTGGATGAACCCGGTGCATTGTACCGTTGGCTGAGACGCGAAAATCTGCCAGGCTATTTTCCGTATACGGCGGGGGTTTTTCCCCTAAAGCGCATTGGTGAGGATCCCACGCGCATGTTCGCCGGCGAAGGCGACCCGGCGCGCACGAACCGACGCTTCAAAATGCTGTCGGCCGACAGCACGGCCAAACGCCTTTCAACGGCTTTTGACTCGGTGACGCTGTACGGCTTCGACCCGGACCGTCAACCGGATATTTACGGTAAAATCGGTAACGCCGGTGTCAGTGTCTGTACGTTGGATGATGTCAAAACGCTTTATGGCGGATTCGATCTGTGTGCGCCCACCACATCGGTTTCGATGACCATCAACGGTCCGGCGCCCATCATCCTGGCCATGTTTCTCAACACGGCCATCGATCAGCAGGTGGACCGCTTCCGTGCGGCCCAGGGACGCGAACCGGACGCGCAGGAGTATGCACACCTGCGCGCCCAGACGCTTTCCAATGTGCGCGGCACGGTGCAGGCCGACATTCTCAAGGAAGACCAGGGCCAGAACACGTGCATTTTCTCCATCGATTTCGCCTTGAAGATGATGGGCGATATCCAGCAGTATTTCGTGGAGAACAAGGTGCGCAACTTCTACAGTGTGTCCATATCGGGCTACCATATCGCCGAAGCCGGCGCCAACCCGATATCACAGCTGGCCTTCACCCTGGCCAATGGTTTTACTTACTTGGAGTACTATCTGTCGCGCGGCATGCCCATCAACAGCTTCGCGCCCAATCTCTCCTTTTTCTTTTCCAACGGCATGGACCCCGAATACACCGTCATTGGCCGCGTGGCGCGGCGCATCTGGGCTGTCGCCCTGCGCGAAATTTACGGTGGCGGACCGCGTTCGCAGATGCTCAAATACCACATCCAGACATCGGGGCGTTCGCTGCACAGCCAGGATATCCAGTTCAACGATATCCGCACCACCCTGCAGGCGTTGTGCGCCATTTATGACAACTGCCAGAGCCTGCACACCAATGCTTTCGACGAGGCGATCACCACGCCCACCGAAGAGTCGGTGCGCCGGGCGCTGGCCATCCAGTTGATTATCAACCGTGAATGGGGCTTGGCCAAAAACGAAAATCCCTTGCAGGGCAGTTATATCGTAGATCAGCTGACCGACCTGGTCGAAGAGGCGGTGCTGGCCGAATTCGATCGTATAACCGCGCGCGGCGGTGTCCTAGGGGCCATGGAAACCGGTTACCAACGCAGCAAGATTCAGGATGAATCGATTTATTACGAAACGTTAAAACACACCGGAGAGATGCCGATCATAGGCGTGAACACGTTCCGCGATCCCAATGCCACCGGGCAGGATGGCTGTGAAGGGTTCAGCGTTGAACTGGCGCGCTCCACGTCGGAAGAAAAGGATTCTCAACTCGAACGGTTGGCCGCCTTTCAGCACCGCAACAGCGAGCAGGCTCCCCAGGCGTTGGCCCAGCTTCAGCAAACGGCGCTGGAGGGCGGCAATGTTTTTGCCGCGCTGATGGATACGGTGCGCTATTGCAGCCTGGGTCAGATCACCCAGGCACTGTATGCGGTGGGTGGGAAATATCGCCGTAATATGTAGGCCCGTTTGCCCGTTGGGTCAATTTCCCTTGAAAACCTCTTGAAGCAGTGCCGGAATTATATTAAAAAGGGTCATTATAACGCGCGTCATTTTTATCTGTTTTGTTGAATTGGTGCTGAATTGAAAGGTTTTCTGTGATGGAGCGTGGCGCTATTGTGACCTACAAGGATTTCAGCCGCAAACAGAATGCCGTTTGCGGCATCATCGATGGACCGGTTAAAGACAAACCGGATTATGTATTGGTGCGTTGGCTCGGCAATAGTTTTCAGAGTGAAGAATCGATTTGTGATCTGGAAGAAGTGTAATCTGCGTTAAGATCAGGACAGTGCATTGAAAAGGCCGGTTGCCTATGCAACCGGCCTTAGAATTTCGGCTGTTCGGAAGGGTTATTCCCCGCCCTTGGGATGGCATTCCTTGCAGGTCTGCGGTGCGGCTTTGGTTTTCGTCTCTTTGTTGTGCTTTTTGTGACAGTCGATACAGTTCTGATGAAGGGCATTGGCGTGATAGGCCAGTTTTTCCTTGTCGGACAATCCTTCGGCTTTTTTGCCCTTCAGTTCACCGGGCTTGTTGTGGCAGTCAAAGCAACTCTTGACGGGATCGCCCTCTTTCAGATTGGTCAGCGGCTTTCCCTGGTCATCATGATGGCATTCGCCACACCCGATCTTGTAATCGCTCGTATGCTTCTGGTGGGTGAAAGTGACTGCCCCTTTTTTGTGTTCGTAAGGCGCCTGCAATTCAATGACATCCGGAGCGGTCGCCGCATAAATCCCGGCTGCAACCACCAGACTCAATGCCAGCATGGCGACGCTTAAAAGTCCTATAGACCTCATTTTCATCAATTGCTCACCTCCTTTGCATGAAGTTATGGTTCAAAATCCAAGTGATCGATTTTTATCAAGTCCCCCCGGCACTGTCAACGACAATGGCGGAATCAGGATTCCGCTTCTTCTTCAGGCGCGACTGGTTTGCGCGCAAAAATCCGTGCACCGATAATACTGATCTCGTACAGCAGCATCATTGGAAAAGCCATGAGGATCTGTGAAACCACATCGGGCGGCGTCAAAAAGGCTGCGAACACAAAGAAAATCAAAACAGCATATTTGCGGTTTTTCTGCAGTGTTGCCACCGGCAAAATGCCCAGGCGGGCCAAAAAAGTGATGACCAGCGGCATTTCGAAGGTCAGCCCGAAAGCGAGCAGCATTTTGGAGGCAAATCCCAGGTATTCTTTCATCGCAGGCAGGGGCCTGACGACATCGCTGGCGAAGCCCAGAAAAAATTTGAACCCGTAAGGAAAAACGACAAAATAAGCAAACAGGACCCCCGCCACGAAAAAGAAGGTGGACAGCACGAGAATGGGCAACACCATCCGCCGCTCGCGATCATAGAGCCCCGGCGCCACAAACATCCAGAACTGGTACAGCAAAATGGGAGAGGACAACAGGATTCCCGAAATCAGGGCGGTTTTGAGAAAGGTGAAAAAGGCTTCGGGCAAGTTGGTGTAGATCATATACTCGCCCGGCTTCATTACCCGCATCAGGGGATGGGTAAGAATATTAAATAGTTGTTCCTTGAAGCCATAAGAGATCAGAAACCCTATAAACACGGCGATGGAAGACTTGACCAGCCGTGACCGCAACTCTTCCAGATGGGCGGTGAAAGGCTGTTTGTCGGGTTCGGTCATGCGCGGCCGTTTCTTTTCGTCTGGCCGGGCGTTTTGTTTCCGGCATCATTTGCGTCGTCGGCGGGCGGGATCACAGGCTCTGACGGGTCAGCCAAGGCGGCCGTTTCTTTGCCTTCCTGCGACGATTGCGCGGGATCGTCGTTTTCGGAGGCCGGCGCCGGTGAAGGGCTGTTAGACGTAGTGAACGAGCGCCGCATATCCCGGTCGGCTTCACGGAGGCTATGACGCACTTCATCCAAGCCGGTTTCCTGCTCTATGCTCTGTTTGAGATCATTGGTGGCGCGCTTGAACTCGCCCATCGCCTTGCCCAGTGATTTTGCAAGATCGGGCAGTTTTTTCGGGCCGATGACGATGAGGGCCACCGCCAGAATCAACAATAATTCCGGCATGCCTATACCGAACATAATAGCTCCTTAACACAGGGCGTCCGAACCTCGAAGGGGCGGTCGACCTGAAGGTGACGACTGTATTCCCCCTGCCGCAGCATCGACCCTTGATTTGGCAGGATGGACCGTTTGTTAAACCACTTTTCTTTTATGGCTTTTGCCGGTGCTTGTCAAGGGGACAGCGACCCTTGGCGTATAATATCCGTTTTATTTCAATTGGATGGGAGCCAAGGCCCCTCCGCTGCCCCTGGGTCGAGCACCAGAAAATAGAGCTCGCCCTCATGTTTGGAATGGCTGGCCGACACTTCGGCCTGCAAGCCATTGCCCCAAAACAGATCGACGCGGCCCGGGCCGGTGATCGCGCTGCCGGCATCCTGGGCGAGCGCAAAACCCTGCATTGGCCCCCAGTGCTGAATGCGCCCGCGTCTGTCCACTTGGGGAACTGGCAAACGCACAAAGGCCAGCCCCCCCGAAGGGAAGATGCCGTGGTCCACGGCGATCGAGCGCAAGGGGGTCAGGGCCACCCCCAGGGATCCCACGGGGCCCTGCGCGATACGGCGAAAAAAGATATAACGTTGGTTATAGGCGAGAATCGCATCCGATTGGTTTGGATTTTGCTGCAGATACGCGCGGATGGCTTGCATGGACATTTTGTCCGCCTTGATTTTCCCCTGGTCGATCAAGTGACGGCCAATGCTGCGGTAGGGATGGCCGTTGGAAACGTCGAACCCGATTTGCAGCGTTTCGCCATTTTCCAGATCGATTTTGCCGGAGCCCTGTACCATGAGGTTGAACAGGTCGATTTCATCTTTCAACCACGCCAGTGGCGGGGCAATGCGCATGAAATCCGGCTGCTGCCGAATCTGTTGGCGGTCCCAGTAGGGCACCACTTTGCGGTCCGCATACCGGCCGACAATGCGCCGGCCTTTCAGATCTGATGCAAACGGTGCCAGATCGATTTCCACGAGATCGGCCGGTCGCGAATACACCGGCACCGGGAAAGCTTCTGAAGCGGTTTTGCGGCCCTTCAGGATGGGCTCGTAATACCCCGTGAACAAGACCTTGGCGGATGGGCTTCGTCCGGTTGCCCGATATACCCGGAAACGCTCGCTCAGCAAGCATTGCAGGACCTGGGGTGTGGGGGCCTCCCGGATGATGGCGCTGAAAGCCTCCAGTGAGCGGATCAGGTGCGCCGCTGTGTAGGTATCCGCTGCGTAAGCGAAGGTTCGCTGGGGCGGCAGCTTACGCAGATAGACCAGGCTCATGTCAATGCCCCGCGTCAGATCTCGATAACCGTTGGTGTCGGCGAATAGCGGGTAGTCGGCCCTGTCCAGCCGGGTCAGCGCCGACTGCGGTTGCGGTGCCGGCCCAGGCGTGGGGGCGGGGGCCGGTATCGGCTCCGGTGTGGGTGCCGGTATGGGTGCCGGGGCGGATACCGGTCCTCGCGTACAGGCGACAAACAGGGTGAGCAGGGTGATCAAGACCAGGAGCGGGTATCGGATATGCACGTTCGTAGCTATCCGGTTGCCTGCCGGTTTCGCCGGGGTGGAAAGGGAACGCTGGGCAGTGGAACGTGAAGGTACGCTGCTGTTTTTATATGTCATGGCCGCCTTCTTCTATGGTGCACGGTTTTGCAGGATAACCTGAAGAATGGACTACCCTGGCGGCGGTTCGGGCGCTTCCACGGCTCGGATCCAATGGCCGCTTTTGCCGCCGCTCTTTTCCAATAGGCAGATGTCCGAAATCGACATCGCGCGGTCATAGGCTTTGCACATGTCATAGATGGTCAGAGCCGCCACGGTCGCAGCCGTCAGGGCTTCCATTTCGACCCCTGTATGGGAGACCACGCGTGCCGTGGCTTCGATGCGAATGGTGTGCTCAGCAGGCTGCGGAAAAAAATCGATCCCCACATGGGTCAGGTTCAGCGGATGGCACATGGGAATCAAGGTGGCGGTCTGCTTGGCGGCCATGATGCCGGCAATTCGCGCGGTTTCCAATACATTGCCTTTGCGGATCGTTTGATCGCGGATCATGTCCAGCGTTTCGGCGCGCATGCGCACCCAGGCCTGCGCCCGGGCCACGCGATCGCTTGGCGGCTTGGCAGTGACATCCACCATGCGCACCCGGCCCTGGTCGTCGATGTGAGTGAATTCGGCCATTTCGGGATTCCTTAGATTAGACGAAAAATTCGGTTTTATGCGTCACTTCTCTTTTAATGGCATCCAGCGTGGTACTCAAGGCGTTGATCACGTTTTCACGGATATCGCCGGCAACCACCAGGGCCATCACCGCATCGCCCACGTTCAGGTCGCGATCCGCATTGATCTCCACCAAAACCTCTATGATCCCGGGTCTTTTTCTGGCTTCGTCCAATACCTGGATCAAACGTGCGCTATCGACCGCTACACGTAAGCCCCGGACCGGGCGGCCTTGGCGGGAGGTGGCCCGGACAACGCCGTGGTGGCACAAAATCATGCCCACCTGATTGTAATCCGGGCGGCGCTTGATGCGAGCGATCAAGGCATTTATATCCATCGCTTCTCCTTAAGGTTCATCATTTTGGGCCGCTGGGAATGCGGGTCGCCTCTTAATCCAAACGACCGTCGGAGTGTGTGTCGCCGCTGCATGAAAACCGCAATTGTTCATACACTGTCGCTCCCAGCGGCCCATCTGAAAGCCGATGCGGCAAGCATAAGAGATAAAAGCGCTGAAAGCAAGTAGCCCCCGGCAGATTCCCAGGGTAACCGTATTTGGCATTTTCATACTGTACTTTTGCAATTAGCGTCACTCTGAGCTAAAAAAAGGCCATATCTTCCTGCGGACCACACGCGAACCTATTCACCGTGTCATCGCAGGGGTGCCACCTGTAGGGGCGACCGGCGGTCGCCCGGTGCGGGAGCAAGGCCACCATTGCCGGCAATCATGCGTGCGGTAGAATATTTCCGCGCCAGCCTGCGCGCTGACCCGAATACAGAGGGTCGCGCGGGCGACCGCCGGTCGCCCCTACAGTGCGCATCGTGCCCAAAAGCATAATGGCCATAAGCCTCGTGACCATCTATGTGTCCATTCACCCCATGTATCAACCGACATCTCCCCGCACCGCGCGACCACTCTGAGCTAAAAAAGACCATATCTTCCTGCGGACCATACGCGAACCCTTTTCACCGTGTCATCGCAGGGGTGCCACCTGTAGGGGCGACCGGCGGTTGCCCGGTGCGGGAGCAAAGCCAGCATTGCCGGCAATCATGGGTGCGGGAGAACAATGCCGGCGTATTGAAACGCGTAGGTATGCGACGGGGGGATAGGCCGGCCAACGCCGCCAGGCGCCGATGATCTTTTGTAATTCTTCGATGCTTTTGCCGCTTTTTGCAATGAACCGTATCGGGTTCAGTGCGTTCCAATGGGGTGGACAGTCATCAGGCAGCCCGTGCGAAATGATCGACGAGCTGTCATCCGCCGGCAAGAAGAGAGTACGTAGTATAAGCCCACATCGCTGAAAGGATCAGGATCGATGATGAATAGATTACAGGTGGGGTGATTGTGAATCCATTTACCATGAAGAACGAATACTTTTTGCGTGGGCTTGATACCTTTCTTAAAGTCATCAAAGTGCCTGAATTTCATTCAGCCTGCTTTTCTTGCTTTTTTTGCACGTTGATAGCAACGCCTGTGTCGAAATGCTTCCACATAATCTGAAAAGCACCGCATCACCTACCCCTCGATGGGTAAATTTTCAATGGTATTTCGAAAAGTAAAGTAGACCTGCGAGCGGGTTTGACAATTTTTGTCAGTTGTCATTTGACAATTTTTGTCAAAACTCTTTTTCTACACCGCCTTTGCCACCAGTAACCACCCGAAGAAAGGGAATTATGACAGGGTAATGGCGCGTGGCATGCAAATTGCTTCCGGAATTACTCGTCACGAATTCTTTATCGATCAAATGACAGCATTCCTGGACTGTACATTATTCACGCGAAACATGCTGTCCTTTCTTAATTATAAATGAAGTAATTAAAACCGTTTTGCTTGCCGGTTGGGCAGGTGGTTTGCGCCAACAACAAGCACTTTAAAGCTGTGTTGCAGTCTTCCCTCAGGCTGAAATCCTGCGTGGGGAGGTTTGAAGCCAGTTTTAAGCATCCTTTTCTATGCGAACAGGGCGTGCATTTGAATATTCGAACTGGAGGAACAATGGCTCTCACGAGAAAATTCAAACGAATTTTGGCCATGTTTTTGATTTTGACCTGGGTTCACCTCGACCTATCTGCGGTTTATGCAATGGACACGCAACTGCGCTCGACTGTAAAGAGCACGCCTTATGCATGGCAGGTGGCGCCCACCGATGCGGAGCTGAGCGATCCGATCACCGAAGAGGATGCCGCGCGCTTGTTTGACCGCAATGTCAACACCTCGTTTGCGGCAAACTCACCGGTCCTGGTAGAAATTCATCTGGACGGCATCAAAGAGTTCAGCGAATTGCGTGTTTACGGTGCGGCATCCTACCTGTTGACCGTTCAAGAACACCGCAATGGGCAATGGCATAGCATCGCCGACCTGACCGATATTGATTTGAACTATTTGCCGGATAAATGGCATGCTTTTGAACTGACCCAGAGCATCGAAACCGACATTTTGCGCATGCAGGTGGTGCCGACCGCATCGGCCGGCAATCCGGTCGGTTTAAGGGAGATCGAGATCTGGTCGTCGGGCGAGCATCTGCCCATTCAATCCGGGAAAACCCTGCTGGCACTGCTCGATTCAGGTAAACAAAACGATCAAGGCCGACGCTATTATCTTCAACCGCCATCCGGCATCATCGGTCCTGAAGAAGGGCAATATGTCGATTTTGAACATGACAATCAATTCGTCTTCAGCCTGGCCTACCGCCCTGACCAGATCAAGCGCGCCTATTTAAGCTATGAACTTGCGGGTCTGGCGCATTGGAGCAGCGTCATCCGCAGCATCAACGATCAAAGCGCCATGGGCGGCTATGTCGTCGAACGCGGTGAGACCAGCCGCCAGGTAGAACCCATCGCGCCGGAATGGCTCAAGCAAGGTGAAAACCGCATCCGTTTCAGCCCGCTTTCCGAAGACGAACAATATAGTGTCCGGGATGTGCAAATCCTGATCGAACTGGACGATGGGGCCAACTTCATCAGCAGTGTGCGCAGCAATCAAAGCGAAGACAAAACGGCGGTAGCCGCCCTGTACGATGGTGATATCCACACGGGCCCCTATCTGAAGGCGACCGAAGACAGCTCCCTGTTCGCCGGTTGGGTCCGGCGGATCGGTCAGATTTTTTCCCACGCGCAGGCACCCGAGGGGGCTGTCATTGAAATCGGTTTCGATCGCACCATCGATCTTACATCGGTGCAATTTTATGCCAGCAGCGAGCTTCGAGGGGAAGTCAACGTAGAGGTGCAGGTGGATCAGCAATGGCAGCCGGTTCGTGCAGTCATCGAATACGCCGCGCTGCAAGGGTGGTGTGCGCTCAGCATACCGGACGGCCAGAATGCGCAAGCGCTCAGACTTATCTTCGACCCGGCCGTCGACGGGGATATCCAGATCGGTGAAGTCCGCGCCCATGGTTCCAACTTGGAAAGTAGCGATGCGCCTGCCATCAGCATCAGTTACCCGGACAAGGGGCAGTACTTCGATAACCAGATTTATTTGCGCGGTTTTGTAAAGCCTGCAGACAACGGTTCAGGGCAAGTCCGCCTGTATGTCGGGGACAAGGAGATCGGCCATATCAATGGCGAGTTTGAAGCGCTGCTCGAAACTTCCGATATTGGCGACGGCACCGACGGCACCGGCAGCACGGGCGGCTCCGGCGGCGGCTGCTTCATCGATGATATCGTCGTGCTGCCGGTCACCGGCAGCGACCCCGGCATCCAGCTAACGGCGGTGTACCCCGACGGCGAGACAACCGTCAGCACGCTGCTCTTAGCGGAAGACCGCTTCGTTTCCAACGCGCAGATCGAGATCCGCTACGATCGGCTTGGCATTGCAGGTGGTTCGGCCAACCCGGGCGGCAATAAAAGGGGGCCGTGGAATGACGCCAATATCCACAAGAATTTTGACGTTTTCGCAGACAAGAACACCAAGCATGACTTTGCCGGTACCACGATCGAGGTCGGCCAGGGTGCGGTACGCAAGCAGCTCAAAATAAGCATGATGACCTTGCGCGATCGCGACCTGCCGGCCCTGGACCCCGGCATGGTGAACGTCACCGGGCAGTACCAGGGCTACCGCTTTTTGCCGCACGGTATGAAATTCGACCGCAAGATCACCGTCCGCATGCCCTATGCGAAGCAATTGCTGCCCGCCGGGTTCAGTGAAGCGGATATCCACACCTATTTCTACGATGAAGCGGCCGGCCGCTGGGTTGCGCTGCAAAAAGAGGGCGTGGACGCCGAGAACGGACAGGTGATCACCCTGACCGATCACTTCACCGACATGGTCAACGCGGTGGTGCAAGTGCCCGAATCGCCGCAATCCACCTCGTTCAATCCCACCCAGATGAAAGATATCAAGGCCGCCGACCCGGGCGCCGGGACCAACCTGATCGAGCCGCCCCAGGCCAACAACACGGGCGACGCCCGCTTGAGTTACCCCATCGAAGTGCCGCCCGGGCGCAATGGCATGCAACCCGGCATAGCCGTGCAGTACAACTCGGGCGGCGGCAACGGCTGGCTGGGCATGGGCTGGGATCTTCCCGTGCAGTCCGTCACGATCGATACGCGCTGGGGCGTGCCGCGCTACGACACCGGCCAGCTCGACCCCGCACGCGGCCCCCTGGAAACCGAAACCTACCTGCTCAATGGCGAGCAGCTCACCCCGGTGGCCCACCGCGACGAGCTGGTCGCGCGCACGGGCAATAAAATCTTTCACACGCGCGTGGAAGGCTCTTTTCAGAAAATCATCCGCCACGGGAACAGCCCTAAAAATTACCGCTGGGAAGTCATCGACAAAAACGGCACGCACTTCTTCTATGGCAGTGCCGGCACGCAAGCCCCGGTAAAGGATGCCATATTGACCGACACCGGCGGCAATATCGGCAAGTGGGCCCTGTGCCGCGTGCAGGACAGCAACGGCAACACCATCGACTACCGCTACGAGCGCCAGCTGGATTCCGGTCTCTTGTCCGGAAGCGGCGGCGTGCAGGGGGTCGAACTCTATCCCAAAGATATTTACTACACGGGTCACCTTGGCCAGGTGGGGCCGTACCAGGTTACCTTCGTGCGCGACCGCCACCTGGGCGAAGCGCGCCGGACCGACACGACCATCGACGCGCGCCTGGGCTTTAAAAAGGTCACCGCCGATCTGCTGCGCAAAATCGAAGTGCGCTACAAATCGCAGATGGTGCGCAGCTACGACCTGACCTACCGCAAGGGCGCTTTTGAGAAAACCTTGCTCGCCGCCGTCCGCCAGTTGGACAGCCAGGGGGCCGTCTTCAACACCCATACCTTCGATTACTTCGATGAAGCGCGCAATGCCAAAGGAGAATACCTGGGTTTCGGCCCTGCCGAAACGTGGAAAACCGGCCAAGACGAGGAGAAGATCGAGCTGTTGGATCGTGACGCCGGCCGCGCCAGTGCTCTGGGAGGAACAGCCAATGGCAGCACCGGCGGGCACTTGTATGTCGGATTCAACCTAACGGAGGGAAAAAAGACCAATTCCCTTGGCGGCAAAAGCGGCTTCAGCCACAGCCAAAGCCGAGGCCTTTTGACCCTGACCGACGTTAACGGCGACGGGCTGTCGGACAAGGTCTTCGATTCCGGCGGCAAGTTCCGTCCCAATCAGTCGGGGCCGGACGGCGGTACGGTTTTCGGCGACCCTCAACCCCTCGACGGCCTGGGAGAAATCTCCAAGGAAAAAGCCAACATGGTGTCGCTCGGCTTTGAATCCTACTTTGTCGCCGCGATAGGGTTCAACTACAGCATGACCTTCACCGAAACATCGACGTATCTGAGCGATGTCAACGGCGACGGCATCATGGATCTGGTCAAAAACCGCTCGGTGCGTTTCGGAAGACCGAACAATCCTGGCAACACCCGCCCGATACCGGTTTACGGATCTGATTCGTCGGTGACGCCTTATCCCATCGGGGCAGGCGCGGTGGATGCCGAGAACCTGCTGGAAGACTTCCAGGAAATCTATCAACAAATGCTGGACGCCAGCCCGCTGCACGATACGCTGCGGCGATGGGTGGCGCCCTACGCCGGCCGCATCCGCATCGACGGCGATGTGGCCTTGCTGGAAGACACCAGCAAAGAGCGCTCAGAATACCAGACCGCTGACGGTGTGCGCGTGGCCATCCAGCACAACAGCAGCGAATTGTGGGCAGAAACCATTGAAGCCGACGACTACAGCAGCAAAAGCCCGCAAGGGGTGAATGCCATCCGTGTCGAGAAAGGCGACCGCATCTACTTCCGCGTGCAGTCGCGTTTCGACGGCGCCTACGACCAAGTGCGCTGGAACCCGCGCATTGAATTTCTCAACCAACACGCGGCCATCGATGTGAATGGTCGCAACCCTTACCTTTTTCAGGCGGCAGATGACTTCATCCCAGCCGGCCGCAGTGGCATTTACGTGAACCTGCCGGCCGCCGGCCGCATTCAGCTCAGCGGCATGGTCGAAAAACTCGGCCCGACCACGGACGATGTGACGGTGCGTGTCGAGCTCAATGACCAGGAGATATACAACCAGACTCTGGACTTCGCCCAGTCGGCCGCCGCCGCCGTCGAGCTGCCGCTGAACGTGAACCCGGATGATCGCCTGAAATTATATCTCAATGCCGATTCCCCCATCGATCTTACGCTTGTGCGCTGGCGGCCCCATCTCGAATACACAGCCATCGAGGGCCTGGATTCGGCCTACGACGATAAAGGCAAACCGATCCTGGCATTTGACCCGTCCTATATCGCCGACGTCTACGGCGCCAACGATCTTTCCGCGCCTCAGCCGCTGTGGAAGGCGCCGGCCACAGGTATGGCCACCGTTACGGCGGACGTATCGACCACCGCCCAAGACGGCGAGCTGGTGTTGACGGTCAAACGCCTCGACCGGCTTCTGGGTAAAGCGGTCCTCGACGTGGCCGAAGCGCGCGCCCAAAACAAACCCATCGTGCTGAGCACCCAGGTCGACCTGACCAGGGATGATCAGATCGCATTCGAACTGAGCACGCGTGAGCGCGAGTTGGCCCAATCCATTTCTCAGTATGCGATTTCGGTCAGCTACGGCGCCGGCGATACACCGGCCAACGTGCCGGGCGGATTGCATTATCCCGCCGAGGAAGCCTTGTTTGGCCAGCCGTTCCGCGGCTGGACTTGCGCTGGCTATCGTTCCGAGGGTGAGAAAGCCGGCCAGCCCATCGTCGAGGCCGATCTTGTCCTCCCCGAGTTTGATGAGGAGCGTCATCAACGCAACAGCGAACTGACGGATCCTGAACAGCTCGATCCCCAGGTGCGTCCCCAGGACGACCAGGCCATTGTTTTTTACCCGGAACCTTCGCTCAGCCGCTGGCGCGGCTACGATGACGGCAGCTGGCTGTCGGCCGACCTCCAGAGCAGTTCACGCCTGGGCATCGATTACGTCGGTGTGCCCCAATCCAGCGCCTATGCCGGCGCACGTGCCGTGGACCGCTTGTCGGAAAACGTGCAAAAGGGATTGATGTTCGGTGTCGGCCCGGCAGGTGGTTCTATCGCCACGGGAAAAAGCCGCGGGGTCTTGGACTTTATCGATATGAACGGGGACCGCTTTCCCGACGTGGTCGGCGAAAGCGGCATCCAATACAGCACCATGACCGGCGGGCTCGAGCGTTCCAGCCGCAGAGTCAATTCCGGTATCCGCAAAAGCGAAACCAAGTCCAATAGCATCGGTGCCAGCGGCACTTTTGCCGGGACGCAGTCCAGCGGCACGGGCGAAACCGAGAAATCCGGCACGCAGATGCCGCCTTTGGGCATCAGCGGCGGCTTTGGCGGTTCCGAAGACGAGCGCGATTATGACCTGATCGATATCAACGGCGACGGCCTGCCCGACAAAGTCTTCAAGGGCCAGGTGGCGCTGAACCTGGGCTATTCGTTCGCCGCGCCCGAACCCTGGGGCGCCGGGGAGGTCGGACGGGGCGAAAGCCGGAACAAGAACATGGGCGCCTCCTATGTCAGCGAAAGCTACGGAATGGGCGGCGGCCTCACCTTGGCGCGCAGCGAACAGCAGTCCAAAAGCGCCTTCATCGATATCAACGGCGACGGGGTGGCCGATTACGTGCGCAACGGCGACGGCGCCCTGAACGTGGCCCTGAACACCGGGTCCGGGTTCGTCCCGCTCACCTACCCGGGTGCCTCGGAATTCTCCCAGAGCCTCAGCGCCGATCAAAGCACCGCTTTCTACTTCACCATCGGCATCGGGCCGCTGTGCTACGGCTATTGCTACATCGTCATCAACCCGGGCTTCGATATGAGTCCATATGCGGGCCTGAGCCGCCCGGAAATTACCTTGCAGGACATCGACGGCGACGGTTTCGCCGACTACCTGCGATCGGAAAAAGACGACGAGCTGACCGTGCAGCGCAACCGCATCGGCCGCACGCACCTGCTCAAGACCGTGCGCCGGCCCCTTGGCGCCACCATCGAGATCGCCTACACCCGCGACGGCAACACCTACCAGATGCCCCAGAGCCGCTGGAACATGAGCCGTGTGGAAGTCTTCGACGGCCTGCCCGGCGACGGCGCGGACACGCAGGTCACCACCTGGCGCTACGAAAACCCCCTGTATCAACGGCGCGAACGCGATTTTTACGGCTATCAAAAGGTGACCACGGAGCAGCGCAACGCGGCGCAAGGCGATGCCCTGTACCGCAGCACCGTGCGCACCTTCGCCAATGCCAACTACTACGAAAAAGGCCTGCTGCTCTCCGAAACCCTGCAAGACGCCGCCGGCCGCAAGTACCTCGATACTGTCAACACGTATCAATTGCGCAACGTTCACACCGGTCAGCTCGTTCAGGGCGAAGGCGCAGCAAGCCTGACCGCCACGCTCTTCCCGGAACTGATCCGCACCACCAAAAAGTTCTACGAGGGCCAGGCCGAACCGGGCGTGAGCACCTACCAGACCTTTGCTTACGATGCGCTGGGCAACGTGACGCGCTTCTTCGACGCGGCCGACAGCGGCGCGGACGACGACATCGAATCGCGTATCAGCTATCACAGCGATGCCGCCGCCTACATCATGGGCAAGGCCGAGCGCATCGAGGTATACGGCAACGGCCGCCTGCTGCGCCGGCGTTCCGCCGAAATCGCACGCACCACCGGCAATGTCACCAAGATCCGGCTCGAGCTGGCCTCAGGCACGGCCGAGCACGCCATGACCTACGACGCCTACGGCAACATCACCAGCCAAACCGGCCCGGCCAACAAAACCGGCCAGCGCTACCGCCTGGACTACACCTACGATTCGCACGTCTATACTTACGTGGACCGCATCCAGGACAGCTTCGGCCTGGTCTCCACAGCCCAAACCGATCCGCGCTGGGGCCAGCCCACCAAGACCACGGACATCAACAACCAGAGCATCACCTACACCCATGATGCCAAGGGCCGCGTCACCACCGTCACTGGCCCCTATGAAAACGGCCTGGACCGGCCCACCATCGCCTTTGCGTATCATCCCGAAGCCCAGGTGCCCTGGGCCCTGACCCGGCACTTTGACACCTACCAGCAGGCGGCCGACCCGCTGGAGACCGTGCTGTTCATCGACGGCCTCAAGCGCGTGCTGCAAACCAAAAAGGACGCGGCCGTGGGCACGAACGGCGCTGCAAGCCAGGACCGCATGATCGTCTCCGGCCGCGTGATCTTCGACCACGTGGGCCGGACCGTGGCCCAGTACTACCCGGTCCCCGAAAACCTGGGCAGCCAGGGGGTGTTCAATCCCGCCTTTGACAGCGTTGCGCCCACGCGCACCAGCTACGATGTGCTCGATCGCGTGCGCCAAGTCGTCATACCGGACAACACCCGCACGAGCCTTTCCTACGGCTTTGGGGCCGACCGCGACGGCGCGCAGCGCTTCGAGACCGTCGTGACCGACGCCAACGGCCGCGCCAAGGCAAGCTACCGCGACGTGCGCGAGCTGATCACCGCGGTCAAGGAGTTCAACGCCGGCACCACCCTCTGGACCAGCTACCAGTACGACGCCATCAAGCAGATCACCACCGTGCGCGACCACAAGGGCAACCTGACCACGGCCCGGTACGATCTGCTGGGCCGGCGCACCCACATCGACTCGCCCGATCTGGGCCTGACCGAATATGTCTATGACCCGGCCTCCAACCTGGTGCGCAAGATCACCGCCAACCTGCGCGCCGCGGGCAAGGCCATCGAGTACGACTATACCTATAACCGGCTCGATGCCATCCGCTACCCGGCTTTTGCCGAAAACAACGTGGCCTACACCTACGGCAAGCCCAACGCGCCTTTTAACCGCGCCGGGCGCATCGTCACCGTCACCGACGCCTCGGGCGAAGAGGAGCGCTTTTACGGCCCGCTGGGCGAAACGGTCAAGACCATCAAGACCGTGACTTCTGCAACCAAGGGCAACAGCCGCAACGCCCCTGAGATCTACATCACCGAGTACACCTACGACACCTACAACCGGCTGCGGCAGCTGATCTACCCCGACGGCGAAAAGCTCACCTACGCCTACGACAGCGGCGGCCAAGTCCAATCGGTGGCCGGCAAAAAGGGCAGCTACAGCTACCCCTACGTCAAGGCCGTCACCTACGACAAGTTCGAGCAGCGCCTGGCCGTGCAGCAGGGCAACAACGCCGTGACGACCTACCGCTACGACCCGCTCAACCGGCGCCTGTCCGGGTTAAAAGCCAACGCCGCCGGTAGCGATTTCATGGATCTGACATACCGCTATGACGATGTGGGCAACATCCTGGCACTGTCCAACGCCGCGGCCGCCCCCGGCGACAACGCCTTTGGCGGCATCACGCAGTTCAGCTTCGGTTATGACGAGCTGTACCGGCTCACCGCCTCATCCGGCCGCTGGACGCGTCCGGGCAACGAGCATACCTACAGCCTTTCGATGGCCTACGACGACATCCACAACATCACCAAAAAGACCCAGAACCACCTGCGCATAAGCGACGAAGGCGACTGGATCCGCCAGCACAAGACCTCCTACGATTTTGCCTACGCCTACACCGGCGGCAAGCCGCATGCGCCCACCCACATCGGCGGCCGCAGCTTCACCTACGATCTAAACGGCAACCAGACCGGCTGGGTCAGCGACCAGGGCAACACGCGCCGGGTGATCACCTGGGACGAGGAAAACCGCATCCAGGCGATCCGGGACAACGGCCAGTTGCTCACCTACAGGTACAACGATGCCGGCGAACGCGTCTTTAAAACCGGCCCCCAGGGCGAGACCGTCTACCTGAACCAGTTTTTCAGCGT
>LADR01000032.1 GCA_000961655.1 Desulfatitalea sp. BRH_c12 | reverse complement strand
GACCCAGCCGCGGCGCATCGCGGCGCTGACGGTCGGCCGGCGCATTGCCGAAGAATTGGGCGAGCCAGTCGGCCAAACCGTGGGCGTCAAGATCCGTTTTCAGGATTCCAGCGGGGTGCACACGCGCGTCAAGCTGATGACCGACGGCATTCTGCTGGCCGAGGCGCAGTCGGACCGTTTTCTAAACCAGTACGATACCATCATCGTGGACGAGGCCCACGAACGCAGCCTCAATATCGATTTCATCCTGGGCCTGCTCAAGCAATTGCTGCGCAAGCGTCGCGACCTGAAGGTGATCGTCACCTCGGCCACCATCGATACGGAAAAATTCTCACGGGCGTTCGGTGACGCCCCGGTCATCGAGGTGTCGGGGCGCATGTACCCGGTCGAAACGCGCTACATCACGGCCACTGACAACGGCGAAGAGGCCACGCATGTCGAGCAGGCCGTCAAAGCACTCGACCAGTTGTATCGCACCCGGCCGCGCGGCGACATCCTGATCTTCATGCCCACCGAGCAGGATATCCGCGACACCTGCGAACTGATTCAGGGCCGGCGCTATCCGGCATCCGAAGTGATCCCCCTGTTCGCGCGCTTGTCGGCTGCCGAACAGCAGCGTGTGTTTCAGCCGGCCAGCGGTGTCAAGATCGTGGTGGCCACCAATGTGGCTGAAACTTCGATCACCATTGCCGGCATCCGTTATGTCATCGACACCGGACTGGCGCGCATTTCCCAATATGCGCCGCGCACGCGCACCAATACGCTGCCGGTGGTGCCCATCTCGCAAAGCAGTGCCGACCAGCGCCAGGGACGCTGCGGACGCGTGGCCGACGGCATCTGCCTGCGTCTGTACAGCGAAGAAGATTACGACCAGCGGCCCAAGTACACGCCGCCCGAGATCCTGCGCGCCAACCTGGCCGAGGTCATCCTGCGCATGATCGCCCTGCGCCTGGGCGATGTGGCGCAGTTCCCCTTCATCGACCCGCCGGCCACGCGCAGCATTCAGGACGGCACCCAGCTGCTGTTGGAACTGGGCGCCATTGTTCCGGCCGCCCCCAAGCACGGCCAGGCAGGCCGATTTGCGTTGACCGACAAGGGCCGCCTGATGGCCAAGCTGCCCCTGGACCCGCGTCTGGCGTGCATGCTGCTCGAAGCCCACGCGCGCGATTGCCTGCACGATGTGGCCGTGATCGCGGCGGCCTTGAGCATCCAGGACCCGCGCGAACGTCCGGCCGAACGGCAGGCCGATGCCGACGCGGCCCATGCCACGTTTGCCGATCCGGCCTCGGACTTCATCACCTTGCTGAACATCTGGCACCGTTATGACCGCTCGGCCGCCGAGCGCACGAGTTGGCAGCAGGTCAAGCAGTTCTGCCGCACCCATTTTCTCTCGTTCCGGCGCATGCGTGAATGGCGCGACGTCTATCGCCAGATCATCGAGGAGCTGGAAGAACATGGCATCCGCTCGGAGCGTCCCTCCCAGGCGCCGGCCGAGCCGGGCGACATCGGCCACAGCGGGTACGCCGCCATCCATCAGGCGATTCTCAGCGGTTTTCTGTCCAATATCGCGGTCAAGAAAGAGCGCCAGATTTTCCAGGCCTCGCACAACCGCCTGGCCATGATTTTTCCCGGCTCCGGGTTGTTTAAAAACCCCGGGCAGTGGATCGTGGCAGCCGAAATGGTGGAAACCTCGCGCCTCTTTGCCCGCTCGGTCGCGGTCATCGATCCAGGCTGGCTCGAGGCCATCGGCAAAGAGCAGTGCCGCTACGCCTATTTCGACCCGCACTGGGAGCGCCGGCGCGAAGCGGTTGTGGCCACCGAGCAGGTCAGCTTGTACGGTTTGATCATCGACCGCCGCACGCGGCCTTACGGGCCGGTCGATCCGGTCGAAGCCACGGATATTTTCATCCGGCAGGCCTTGATCGCCGCAGACGTCAAAAAGCTGCTGCCGTTCATGCAGCACAATCGGGATGTAATCGCGCAGATCGAGGCCATGGAAGACCGGCTGCGGCGCCGCGATCTGCTGGTCGACGATGCGGTTCTGCTGCGCTTTTACCAGGAGCGGCTGGGGCACGTGTATGATGTGCGCGGGCTCAAATCCAAAATCGCCCAGACCGGCAGCGACGCTTTTCTGCGCCTGCGCACTGAGGACCTGCTGGCGCAGCAGCCCGACAAAGACTCCCTGGCGCAGTATCCCGAGTGCATCGCGGCCGGTGACCGGCAGCTTGCGTGCAACTACCGTTTTACGCCCGGCAAGGAGACCGATGGCGTGACCATCCTGGTGCCGGAGGAGAGCGCGGCCAACGTACCGGCCGAAAGCTTTCAATGGCTGGTGCCAGGGTTGTTGAAAGAGAAGATCGCCGCACTGATCAAAGCGCTGCCCAAAGAGCTGCGCAAACAGCTGGTGCCGGTCAACGACACGGTGCAGGTCATCGTCGAGAAAATGCCCATTCAGCGCGACATCCACCTGGCCACGGCCTTGAGCCGCTTTATTCGGCAGCACCTGGGCGTTGCCATCCCGGCCTCGGCCTGGAACGAAGCGCTGCTGCCCGAGCATCTGCGCATGCGCATCGCGGTCACCGACCATCAAGGACGCGTCTTGCGCGCCGGTCGGGATGCCGCCGTTCTGCAGAGCGGGACGGCCGTCGCCCTGCCCGATGATTTCGAACAGGCCCGCCGCCGATGGGAGCGGCCGGTGACCCAATGGGACTTCGGCGATCTGGCGGAGTCCGTGACGCTCGGCGGGCGCGCCCGGCCGTGGACAGCCTACCCTGCCCTCGAAAAGAGAACGCAAGGCATCGTGCTGACCGCCTTTGCAGATCCGGCCGTGGCCCGCCGCGTCCATCGCCGCGGCGTGCGCGCCTTGATTCAAAGCGGTCTGGCGTCTGACATCAAGTTTCTTAAAAAAAACCTGGCCCTGCCCTTTGCGGCCGAAACCCAGAGCCGTTACTTCGGCGGCCGGACAGCGCTGGAAGAACAACTGCTCGACTGCGTGCTGGAAGAGCATCTGGCCCAGGATATCCGCACGTCCGAAGCGTTCGACGCCTTCCTGGAAAAACTGCACACCCAGGGCATCGCCGCCTGGGGAAGATCGCGGCGCGACGCATTGCTGGAAGTGCTCGATGCCTATCAATCCGCGCGCATGCACCTGGTGGATATTGAAAAAGCCCATCCGCGCAATGCGCCCTTGCACGCCTTGCTCAACGATCTGCGCGCCGGGATGCAGCGCCTGGTGCCCGAGCGTTTTGTCGCCCTGTATGCCGTCGAACGCCTGGGGCACCTGCCGCGTTATCTGCGGGCGATGTGTTTGCGCGCCGGGCGCGCTGCCATCGACCTGGAAAAAGACCGCGCCAAAGCGCAGCGTATCGCACCCTACGCGAAGCATATGGAAGAACTTATCACGGCGCTGACGCCCCAGAGCAGTCCCCGCAAGCGCCAGGCCCTCGAAGACTTCTTCTGGATGCTCGAAGAGTTCAGTATTTCCCTCTTCGCCCCCGAAATCAAAACGGCTTTACCTGTATCGGCCAAACGGTTGGATAGTTTGCTGCAGGAAATAAGAGATCTGGTTTAGGAGGTTCGCCTACCCCTTGCCATGCTCCCGCGCCACCAGCATGTAGATCGAGGGGATAACGAACAGGGTGAAGAATGTCCCGATGGCCATGCCGCCGACAAGCACCAGACCGATAGAGTTGCGCGCGGCGGCACCGGCGCCGGAGACGAGCACCAGCGGGAAGTGTCCGGCGATGGTGGCGCCGGCAGTCATCAGGATGGGACGCAGGCGGGTCAGGGCGGCTTCGTGGACCGCCGCGCGCTTGGAGCGCCCCTGGCGCTGCAACTGGTTGGCGAACTCGACCACCAGGATGCCGTTTTTGGACACCAGACCGACCAGTGTTACCAGACCAACCTGGGAGTAGATATTCATGGTGGTGGTCCAACTCTCGGTCCAGAAAGCGGTGTTGGGGTCCGGAATCTTCAGGAAAGTAAAAATCAGTGCACCGAAAATCGCCAGCGGAACGGAACCAGCCAGGATGACGAACGGGTCGCGGAAGCTGTTGAACTGGGCGGCCAGAACCAGGAAGATCAAAATGATGGCCAGGCTGAAGGCTGGCAGAAATTTATTGGCCTCGCCGCGTAACTGACGCGATTCACCGGTGTAGTCGAGCACGTAGCCCCTTGGCAGAATTTTGGCGGCTTCATCTTCCAGAAAAGTCAGGGCCTCATCGAGCGGCCGCACCGAAACCCCGCTGATCTTGACCGCGTTGAGCTGCTGAAAACGGTTCAGTGAACGCGGCACCACGCTGTTCTCAAGGGTGGCAACGGTGCTCAAAGGCACCAGCCGGCCGTTGGGGCCGGTGACGTAGATGTTTTTAAGCTGGTCCGGGTTGAGCCGGTCCATGCGCTGGATCTGGGGTATGACCTTGTAACTGCGTCCGGAAATATTGAAGCGGTTGACGAAATCGCCGCCCATCATCGAGGCCAGGTCCGCCCCGATCTGCTGCATGTTCAAGCCCAGGTCGGCGGCCTTGTCGCGGTCGATAACCACTTCGGACTGGGGCTGGTCGATTTTGACATCGATGATCGGCGGAAAGGCGAACATGCCGCTCTGCATGGCCTTTTGTTGAATCTGCTGGGCGAACGCCAGGATCTGGTCGAGTTCGGCGGTCGACGCGATGACGAACTCCACCGGAAACTCCCCTCCGCCGGGCAGTGCCGGCGGCAAAATCGCAAACACGCGAATGCCGGGAATGGTAGATAGCTTTTGCTGCACCTCGGGCATAATCTGTTGAATAGTCCGCTCGCGTTCATCCCACGGCGCCACCACCATGCCGGCGAACCCGCTGGTGGGAAATGTCATCTGGAAGGTGAATTGGGTTTCCTCCACGCTGAGATAGGCCCGATTGACGGCATCGCTGAAGACGCGCGTCTGGTCCAATGTGGCATTGGCGGACGCGTCGATGATGCCGAAGACGACGCCCTGGTCTTCGGTCGGCGCCAGCTCTTTGGCTGACATGATGAACATCGGCACGGTCAGCAAGCCGACGATAATCCACACCGCGTACACGGCCGGCCGCGAATCGAGCGTAACATTGAGGAGGCGGCCGTAAAAGGCCCTGATCTTTTCGAAATCACGCGCAATTTTACCGGCCAGGCCGCGCTCGGCCAGACCCGGCTTGAGCATGCGCGAAGCCATCATGGGCGACAGCGTCAGGGCCACGACCCCAGAGATGGTCACGGCGCCGGCCAGGGTAAAGGCGAATTCTCGAAAGAGCGAGCCGGTCAGTCCACCCTGCAGGCCGATAGGCGCATAGACCGCCGCCAGGGTGATGGTCATCGCAACGATGGGTCCCACCAGTTCGCGTGCGCCGAGCAAGGCCGCCTCCATCGCTGATTGACCTTCACTCAGATGGCGTTCGACGTTTTCGACCACCACGATGGCGTCGTCGACCACCAGTCCCACGGATAGGACGATGGCCAGCAGGGTCAGCAGGTTAATTGTGAAACCAAGTATCTGCATGAGGAAAACCGCGCCGATGAGCGACAGGGGAATGGCCACCACGGGTATCAACGTGGATCGCAGCGACCCGAGGAACAAAAAGACAATCACCACCACGATCAGCAGCGTCTCGCTGAGGGTCGTGATGACTTCGCGAATGGCATTGCGGATATAATCGGTGGCATCGTAGGCCACGCGCGCGCTCATGCCGACAGGCAATCCCTCCTGAATCGCTTCCATTTCCGCGCGCACGAGGTTGATCACATCTACCGAATTGGCATTGGGCAGGGGAAAGATTCCCATGAAAACCGCCGTCTGACCCGAGAACTGGACAGCGGATTCGTAATCTTCAGCGCCCAGCACAACGTTGGCGATATCCTCCAGGCGCAGGATGGCGCCGCCCTGCTGCCGCACGACCAAGCGCTTGAATTCGGCCACCGAGCGCAAATCCGTGTTGGCGGTCAGGTTGACCTGAATCAGGGCGCCTTTGGTGGCGCCCACCGCCGACAAAAAGTTGTTGGCTGCCAATGCCTGGCGCACCTGCACCGGGCTGATATTGTAGGCGGCCATGCGTTCGGGATCGAGCCAAATGCGCATGGCAAAGGTACGCGCCCCGAGAATTTCAGCCCGCTGCACGCCGCTGATGGCCGAAAGCCGCGGCTGAACGATGCGGACCAGGTAATCGGTAATCTGGTTCTCCTGAAGATCCTCGGAGGTGAAACTCAGGTAGGCCGAGGCGAACTCGCTGTCAGCCGATACGACGTTGATGACCGGCACTTCAGCTTCGGGCGGCAGATCGTTGCGCACCTGGTCGACCTTGGAGCTGATCTCGGACATGGCTTCGATGGCGTCATAGTTGAGTTTAATGCGTGCGGTAATGGTCGAAAGCCCCTGCGTGCTCTCGGATTGGATGTAATCGATGCCATCGGCGGCCGCAATGACGCGCTCCAAAGGGGTGGTGATAAAGCCGCGCACCAGTTCTGCGTTGGCACCGACATAAGCGGTGGTGACGGTGACAGAAGCGTTCTCACTGATCGGGTATTGACGTACGTTGAGCGATCGGATGGCCTGCACCCCGGCGATAATGATCACCAGATTGATCACCAGGGCGAGCACCGGACGGCGTATGAACACATCGGTTATTTTCATTTCTGGTTATCCACTTCGGTCAAGTGAGATACGGCGTGGGGTGACGTAAAAAAACCCCGCTGAGCCGGGTGGGTGATCTGCACCACCATCCATTCGATTAAGTGAGGCAATAAGGTGCGCTCCGGACGAGCCGCAAACTCAGGCGCACAACTTTCGGATTCCATACCGAAGCTGGCCGTACTTAGCTTTCCTCGGGACGGGGCGCCAATTTAAAGTCAGGCGCAAGCGCATTGTCCACGACCACCGACTGCCCATTGCGCAGCTTGAAAACGCCGGTACTGACCACCGTCTGACCTTCTTCGACGCCCGATTGCACGGCCACGAAATCGCCGCGTTTTTCTCCCAGCTGCACAAATTGCTGCCGCACCGTCATGGTCTTTTCTTCTTCATTCTCTTCTACCAAAAAGACCGAATTACTGTAGGGGGCATAAAAAATGGCGGTCGCTGGAATAGCCAGGACTTTTTGCATTTCGGGAAGTACTACCGTGACATTGACGAACATTCCCGGCCGCAGCTTTTCGCGGGGATTGGCAACGGTGGCCTGCAGCCGGATATTGCGGGTGACGCTGTCAATCTCCGGGCTGATCGCTGATATTCTACCTTCGACAGGCTCTTGCGCCATAGCATCATTGGTGATGCGCACCTTCAAGCCCGGTTCGACGCCGGCCAGTTGTTGCTGAGGCATCAGGAAATTGACGTAGATCGGATCAAGCGCCTGCAAAGAGACAATCGGATCGCCGGAGCTGATGATCTGCCCCAAATTGACCATGCGGATGCCCAAGCGACCGGCAAAAGGTGCGACAATGGTCTTTTTTTGGATCGTAGCGCGAATGTTGTCCCGCTGAGCCAGGGCCTGCTTGTACTGGGCCTCGGCATTGTCGTAATCGGATTGACTGACAACCCGCTCAGGCAGCAGCTTGCGGGTTCGTTCGAAGGTGAGTTGGGCCAGCCTGGCAGACGCTTCGGCGGCCCTGAGTTGGGCCTGCTCGGACGATGTATCCTGCTGGACCAGCAGATCACCGGCTTGAACCTTGCTTCCCGCTTCAAAGGCCAGCTTAACCACCTTGCCGGACAGTTCAGCGGTAATTGTGATCCCCTGCACTGCCTCCAGGGAGCCCACGGCGGTCAGCACCGACTCCCATCGATCCGACTGCACGGTGGCGACGGTAACCGTTTCGGGGGGTGGCTTCATTTGGGCGCCCTGGGCAATCATCCTGCGGATCTGCAGCATTTTGATACCTCCCAGTACACCCATCAGGACCAAAAGCGCCAGTACCGTAATGACAATGCGTTTGGCCATAATCTTTCTATTCCGCGTTCTTACGCCGTTTGTGGCGGTCGCCTCGAAGGCGATCTTGTCCTGAGCCATCCATTTTTTTGCCGCTATTTTTTTCAGGTCGTATATTAACGACGCGCTTTTCAAAGTCAATGAAGGCAACCGCTGCGCTTGACAACCGGCCTGTAGAACAGGTAGTAAATGCACTAAGAACACCCAACCTCAAGGAGGCTCAACCATGTATTCCCGCCCGATTCGGCAAGTGATATTTTATCTTGTGTCCGCGTTTGCTTTGATCTCTTTTGTGGCCTGTGCGCCACGGACCTATATGATTGTCGATTACCCGGTACCAGCCGCCACCAACCTGCTGCAGGGCCAGAAAGTCCGTCTGCAGATTCAGGATGCGCGCACCGACACCTTGCTTTTCACCCCGGCCGCGGCCCAGCAATTCGAGTACTTCAGGGAGCGTTACAGCCTTTCCTGGGTAGATGCCAACAAACAGCGGGTTTTTGCCGGTGACAAAGATCTACCCGGTCTTTTCTACGAAGTTATCAAGAAACGCCTGGAGCAATTAGGGGCACAGGTGGTTGCAGCGGATGAGGATACGGCGCCATCGATGGTGGTTTCGATCAGAAAACTTAAAGTCGACCTGCGAGATTATAAGTGGGTGGCAAACGCCGCTTACGAGGCAACCCTTTCCCACAACAATAATGTTGCCCGCGAAGCTGTTTCCGGAGAAGCGGAAAGAGTGCGCATTATCGGCCGCAAAGGTGCCGACAACACGCTCAGCGACATTTTTGGAGAAATGATCAACCGGCTGAACATCTTGAAACTCTTCCAGAATGCCAAGGCGATGTAGCCCCCCTCGCAAACATGCAGCAACGTCCACGCCGGCAAGGCCGGATTACAAATCGATAAGGTACGCTTTCATTTTGCTCAGCAGGGAGGGATGGCTGATTTCCAGCAGGCGGGCGGCCTGGGTGCGATTGCCCTGGGTCGCCTTGAGGGCTTTGGTGATCATCCCTTTTTCCATGGTACGCTGGGCACTCTTGATGGAAAACCCTTCAAAAACAGGTTCAATGGGCGTGTTGCAGGCACCAGCCATACTGCCCACGGCAAAGTGTTCGGGCTTGAGCCAGTCGTCATCGGTAAGCACCATGGCCCGTTCAATGGCATTTTCCAACTCACGCACATTGCCCGGCCAGCGGTGCTGCAGCAACCCGGCCATGGCCGCCGGTGCGATGCCTTTGACATGGCGCTGCAGTGTTGCGTTGAACTGGTCGATAAAGTGCCGGCATAACAAGGGGATATCTTCACCTCTGTCGCGCAGAGGGGGTAAATCGATGGATATCACGTTCAGCCGGTAAAAAAGGTCTTCGCGAAAAGTGCCTTCGGCCACCATATTGGGCAAATTTCGCGAGGTGGCGGCGACCACGCGCACGTCGACCTTGCGGGTGCCGGCATGCCCTACCGGCCGGATCTCGCTTTCCTGCAGAACCCGCAGCAGCTTGACCTGCAAGGACACAGACATTTCGCCGATTTCATCCAGGAAAATCGTGCCGCCGTCAGCCTCTTCGAAGAGGCCCTTTTTGGTGCGGTCGGCCCCCGTAAAAGCCCCTTTGACATGGCCGAACAACTCGCTCTCCAGCAGGCTTTCCGGGATACCCCCACAGTTGACGGGCACCATGGGCATGCGTTGGCGTGGCCCCGCGCGATGAATGGCCTGGGCGACCAGCTCTTTGCCGGTGCCGCTTTCCCCAAAGATCAAGACGGTCGTGTTGTACTGGGAAACCTTTGCAGCCAGCTCGAACACTTTTTGCATAAGGCGGCTTTTGGCCACCAGATTGCCGAAACGGTGACGTTCTTCGAACTGGCGGATCTGTTTTTTGAGCAACAGGTTTTCGCGTTTGAGACGATCCCTTTCCTCGGCCTTTTTGATGGCCAAGCGCACTTCGTCGCTCTTGAAAGGCTTGGAAATAAAATCGTAGGCGCCCAGCTTCATGGCTTCCACGGCCAGATCGATGGTGCCATACGCGGACATCATGATAATGGTGGCCTCGCTGGCACTCGCTTTGGCTGCGGGCAAAAAAGCCATGCCATCCATTTTGGGCATGCGGATATCGCAAAGGACGTAATCGAAGGCCCCGGCAACCAGCTTGGCCAGGCCCTCCTCGCCATCCATGGCGGTGTCCACGCTATAGCCATCCCGTTTGAGCATGCTGGACAGCATGTGGCACATGTTCTCTTCGTCATCGATAATCAGCACGGCGGATTGTGCGCAGCTTTTGGTTTTTTCCTCGGTCATGGTGAGCTCGCTGACTGGTCCGCAATCTGCAGGTGCATCGATCCCCCATCTTCAACGGAGGTCGGACGGAATCGAAGCGGCAGTCGGATGGTGAAAGTGGTGCCCTGTCCCCGTTGGCTTTGCACGGCGATGGTCCCGCCCAGTTTTTCGATAATCATGTAACTGACGGACAATCCAAGACCGGTGCCTTTGCCCGGATCCTTGGTGGTATAAAAGGGGTCGAAAATGTTTTCGAGCTGACCTTCGGCAATGCCCTCGCCATTGTCCTGGAAATCGATGGTTATCCAATCCGCCTGCGATGTGACCGGCCCCTGGCCAGGGGTTGTGCGAATGTCGATTCGAGGCTCTGACTGGTCGTCTCTACCGCAGATGGCGTCGGCCGCATTGAGAAGCAGGTTCAGAAATACCTGGCGTAGTTGATCGGCATCGGCCCAGACGTGATCGTCGGCCGCATTGAACGCAGTCCGCAACCGGATGTTCGTCATCATGGGCTGATGCGTCAATACGCCCACGATCTCTTCGATGACGGCATGCACTGAAAGCAGTTGGGCGACACTCTCCTTGGGCCGCGCCAAATCCAGAAGCTGACGGATGATCGTGTTGATGCGCTGAATCTCCTTTTCGGCGCGTCGGGCAAAATCGTCGTGCTCGGACTTGCCCAGGTCAGGCTGCCTGATCAGGTCCAGGTAGCCCAGCACGATGCCGATGGGGTTGCCGATCTCGTGAGCGATGCCGGCCGCCAGGCGGCCGACCGAGGCCATCTTTTCGGCGCGAACAATCTCTGCCTGAGCCTGCTTGAGTTCTTGATTGGCCCTTTCCAGCGAGGACACTGTCTGGCGAAGCGTGTGCTTGTCCGCGGAGATACGCTGGAGCATGCGGTTCAAAGACTGGGAGAGGCGGTTTAATTCATCGTCTTCCTGGCGGAAGGTGAAGAAGATATCTTCGCCCAGATCGTACTCGTCGGCCTGACGCACAATGCGGTCAATCGGCCGCAGGTAGATGCGAAAGATGCGATACAGACCAACGATGCTCAATAAGACGGTGTTCAATACGATATAAAGAAAGACCGGCTTGTTATATTGACGCAGCTTTTCATAAAGATCGGTCAGCGGCACCACGGCGGCCGCGGCGCCCTGTAAACGGTCGCCATCTTTCAGCGGCACCGCCACAATGACCGCCTCTGCCTGCCACCAGAAAACCGCCCACGTCAAACCGATGTTTTCATGGTAGGAAGTATCGCTCTGTAACGTGGCCGCAGCGCCGGGCAGCAATAGGGCCTCCAGTCGACGCTGATCGCCCTGCTGGTGGAAAGGCCGCCCATCCGGGTGGAGTATGAGATACACCGGCCAGGGCGCCGCCTGGGTGGGGAGGCGGGGGCCGCCCACGTCCCTGTCGCCAGGGGATGGATGCCCCGGCAAAACACCGCCCGCGAGGGCCGCCCGCGCCACCGTTCCCAGCAGCACGCGTTGCTGAGCCAGGTGATTGCGCGTCAACACCCCCTGAACGACCAGGATGACCAACACGTCCGTGACCAGGGCCGATACCAGGACCAGCAAAGCAACATGAAGGGCGATCTTCGTTCTGAATCCGCGGACTGCCAAGGGGCGCTCCCGTGCATCGGTTGACGACATTTATCCTAACATTTTGGAACGATAGCACATCCTTCCACCCTTAACAAGAATGCCGATGCTGACGATGACGACACCACAGTTGCGCCTCTGAGCCCTGAAGTGCTATGAACTGTCCAACCACCCATCGGACCAACGGGCAAACGCGCCAACGGGCAAAAGGACCAATGACCCCTACTCTTTTTAAACTCCTCATCAATGCCTACCCGCCCTATTGGGCAACGGGAATTACGATTCGCAGCCTGGCCGCGGATTATACCCGCATGACCGTCCAAATGAAAATGCACTGGTATAACCGCAATTACGTGGGCACCCACTTTGGCGGGTCGCTGTATGCGATGACCGATCCCTTCTATATGCTGATGCTGATCCAGATTCTGGGAAAATCCTACGTGGTCTGGGACAAGGCGGCCGGCATCGAATTCGTTAAACCCGGCACGGGAACGTTGACGGCCGAGTTTCGCGTTGACCGCGATCTCGTCGATACCATTGTGACCCGGACGGCCAATGGACAGAAGTATTTGCCCGACTTGTCCGTTGAAATCAAAGACGCTGCAGGCGACATCGTCGCGCGCATACTGAAAACGCTTTACATCCGAAAAAAAATCTGAAGCGGCCATTCTGATCCCGCAAGATCCCCCTGAAGGCAAATCGATAGTCCGAAATGCGGTTACCCCCGCAGCGGCCGATGTTTTCCATTGAACCGGGCTTGTTTTTATGTTCTAATTTGTTGCAACACCTTTAGCTGGCATTGCAAAATATGATGTCGGCCGGCACACGCGTTAAAAAAAGCGGTTCGAACGTGCGCGCGACAAACCGTGGCACCTGAAGCCCCTTGACGCTCTCCACTTCCCTCAATATCATCTTCTCTGAACAGCCATTCTTCCAGTCCCAAATGTCGCGTTGTTCCTTCAGTGCAGGGCACTTGAAAAGAAATCAAGGAGTCGGCATGGCAGATATTCAGCAACAGCAGCAGCAATTTTTGCGCAGGGCCTTTGTCAAAAAGGTCACGCGCCGCATTATCGCGGTCCTCGCCGTGATGGTCATCGCCTATGGCTTGGTTGCGATCATTTATGCCACCAAGACCATTTACAAGGTCAAGATGAACTATGCCATTGTCCTCGAGCGCCTCGGCGGACAGCGCCAGGCGGTGACCGACGTGGGGTGGCATATGCGACTGCCTTTCTTTACGAGCATCGAGCAGGAGGTCGCCCTGATGAACCAGCATCTCCAGCTAGGCGGCACGGCTGAACCGATGCGCATCATCTCCAAGGGCAATGTTGCCTTGTGGAGTTCGGCCGTGCTCACCTACCGCATTCGCAGCCTGCAGACCTGGGCCATTGAAAACCTGAATGCCATGGACTTGCTGCAGGGCGACTACGACGGTATCGTCAAGGATCTGCTGCAAGCCGAACCGGTCGATGAACTCATTTCCGACCGCGAAAAGGTCAAGGAAAAAATCTACCAGGCGCTCAAGTCGCGACCGATCAACGAGGGTGGCCCCACGCTGGAGAGCAAGTACGGCATCGAGGTCGTCAGTTTCGTGCTCAAAGAAACCTCTTTCGGAGACAAGCTGGTCGAGGCCACCGAAGAGAAAAAGCGCCGCGAACTGATAGCCGAAGCGGAAAACTATGCCGCCGATCAGGAGGCCAGCCGCATCCGCAAATTGTACGCGGCGTATGTGGACGGCATTCAGGCTTTGCAAAAGAGTGTCGGCCGGGAAGACGGTTCTACGGATAACGCTATTTTGCAGTTCCTGACACAGCAAAAATGGGCCACCGCCTATGAAAAGAACCAGGAAGGCCAAAACACGGTGGTGATCCAGAACACCGAGGGATCGCCCGGGCTGACATTGCCAACCTCGGCAATGAAACCAGAAACGCGTCGGCAACCCGGAGAATAGTGATGGCCCGCCGCACAACCAAAAAAGTCACCTATGTCCGCTTACCCGAGCACCGCATTGCGGAGATACAGGGTCTGGTGGCCTCATGGCCTTATGAGACCAAGGCTTTCATGCGGGCGCGCCTGAACCAGTTTACCCCGCCCGTGGGGTGGCTCAATGCGGTGACCGATTGGCTGCTCTCGTTTTTCATGGATACGCCCGAAAAAACCTTCCAGGTCCTGCGCGATCCGGCAATTTTGACAAACTGGCAAAAACGCTTTGAACTCTCCGGACAATCCAACCCACAGGATGCCTGGAACCGCATTCTGGAAAAAGAGGTCACCGCCAAGGATTATCTCTACCTGCTCAGCCTGCTCGATCATGCCCTGTCGGATGTGCACGTACCCGTTGAACTGGAATCCCTGTTTGAAAAAATTTACCGCGCGCATATCCGCAAAGAGTACGTGGCCGACCCGATCATTCCCAAAGCCCCCCTGCTGCTTGTCGTAGGCCCGTCGGGCAGCGGCAAAACTTCGACAGTGACCGAAACGATAGAAAAAGTGATCTTCAGCGATCGCGTGCTGCCTGAAATCGACCTGGATCAGAAAAAAGAAGCCTTGCTGGCCGACGAACCCTTCTGGAAAAGCGTGGATGAAATCGATCCGACCCTTTCGATGGAGATCGCGCGCCGCAAGCGCCTAAAATTCTACAAACGCCTTGGGCGCATGCCCTTGTTACGCTGGATTTTCAGGACGCAAATCCGCCTCAATCTTTCCGTACTCGAAGAACAAGGGCTTGTGGTCGATTATGCCATGGTGACCCCCAACGACTACCAGACCGCACTGGCTGGCGAACCCGGCAACTACTTCAAACGCACGCTGGGCGACCCGCGCAAAACCGCCATCCGCCACATAGAAGAAGCCCACAGCGCCTTCGGCCGCGTGGAGAGCCACTCGGGCGGAGCCGAACGACAGCAGCGCACCCTGATCGACACCTCCAATATTGTCATTGATGAGATCATCAGCGGCAAGCGCGACTGTCTGCTGATCGCTACCACCGACCAGGCCGAGCGATTCGACGCAGCCATTTACCGCCGCTTTGTGGAAAAAGGCAAAATCATCAATATCGCCGACTTCTGGAAAAATCCTTCTAACCTCAGAGAGGTGGTGCGACTGGAGTTGCAGCGCCACGACATCGACGTGCGCACCCCAGGCCTTGCGACAACGCCCGATCGGCCGGCACCCATCAGCCGCCAGGAACTGGACCAAGCCGTCGATCTTGTCTACAATGTTTTCGACGAGCGCAGCCTGAAAGTGATCCCCTCCTATGTTCGCAAATTGATTCACTCGGTCGTGGAGATAAAGCGCGATTTCACCACCGCCTATCTGAAGGATCAGTTGCTGGTGCGCCAGGCCTTCGAACTGGTCGCCCAGAACTCTTACGGCGACCTGTACAAGCGCATTGTCGACCGCATGGACCGGCATGTCAGATGGGAAGAGTATATCGGCGGCATCAAGGATACCTTTTCGGAAATGACCAACAACTGCCTTTACTACGGGGTCGAAGAAGAAAAAGGCGTGGTGCTTAATGGACCTCCGGGCGGGGGCAAGACTTTCCTGGTACGCACCTGGCTCAGCGAGAACAAGGATGTCCACGATATCGCCACCAGCGCCAGCGCCCTGCAGGATCCGGCCAATCCCATCGACGGCGCGGTGGAGAATCTGGAGAAACTTTTCGACATCGCCAAGATGATTGCGCCCACGGTTGTCTTCTTCGATGAAGGCGACGCTTTGGCGCCGCGACGCAGTGCTTCGGGCGGGTCGCCCACCGACAAACTGACCAACAAGTTTCTCAACCTGATCGATGGCGAAATTCCGCTGCGGCGTGTCTTCACTGTGCTGACCACCAACCGGCTGGACATCATCGATCCGGCCCTGGTGCGTTCCAAGCGCCTGAAGGTGCTGGAAGTCTCCGGCAGCATGAGCAAGGATGACATTCGTGGGATTGTGGACGGTGGCCTCAAGGATATTCCCCTGGCCGAAGACCTGAATATCCGCATGATCATCGACAGCGCCCAGGGATTGTGCAACACCCCGGCCGATTACGCCGCCTTCGTGGAAAAGGCGCGCGCGCTGCGTAGCACCGAATTCGAAGTACTGCAGCGTTTCAGGCAGATGGAAGATGCTTCCGAAGAAGTCAAAAACAACTTTATCAAGTTCAACCTGAAGACAATCCTGGGAATTGTCGAAGCCGTGGACCTGCCGGCCGCCCTGCGCAGCCTGATCAAGGCTAAGCCGCTGCGCCTGCTCGATCACTACGAAGATTTTCGCGCCGGCTGTGAAAAAATCGTTTCATCGGACCAGTATCCGCTGACGCGTTCGCACTTGGCCGCGGCCAAACAAGAGATCTCGCAAAGCCCAACCAAAAAAGGCAAAGTGCAGTTGGACGAATTCCTGGAAGCCGAACTGAGCCAAGAACCGCAGGTGGGCTTCATTATCGGTGTGGGCGCCAACGATGTCTCCGGTGTGCTGTTGCCCATTGCCACCAGCCTGACCTACCGGGTCTCGGACCGCAATGTACTGGTCACCGGCGCGGTCTCCTCCACGGCGGATGCAGCCGCTGAATTGGACATGGCTGTGCAGATGACCCAGCAATCGGCCCAGGAAGCCCTGACCATGGTGAAAAACTACCTGCAAGGCCTCGATCCCAAGGTGAGCACGGCCCGCCTGCTCGGGGACTTTCTGGAAAATTACACCATCCATCACCAACTGCTGTCGGCTTCGTACAATGTCGGCGGACCGTCGGCCGGGTACGCACTGGCCATCAACACGCTGTCGGCCTTGATGCTTCTGCCGGTATTCAACGACTTCGGCATCACCGGCGCGCCCTGGACCAAGGGGGTTAAAATCGGTGAAGTCGGCGGATCGGTCATCATCGGCGGCCACAAAAAGAAAACTGAGAAAGTGCTTACCTATCTGCGGCGCATGTACATGCCCTTGAAGAACTACATGGACCTGGATCAGGATTTTTTATTGGGCTATTGGGTCCAGGACAAAGATGTTTTGGGTGTAACCCATTTTGGCGACCTGGTTCCGGAAGTGGTCTGGTTCGACCGCGACTATGAGCAGCGCCTGCAGGAATTGATGCGGTTGCGAATTCAGTACAAGATCGCCAAGTACAAAGGTGAAATGACCGCGCCCGGCGCCAAGGAACGCATCCTTTTGATCAAAGAAGAACTGCGCGCCGAATTGGAAAAACAGTTGCGCGCGCGCCTGATCGCCCTGCGGCATTACCTGCGCAGCCCCATGCGCGATCCGCATCTCTCGCTGGCCGAAATCTACCGCGGCAAGCCGGCGCGCCGCACCGATTGGGCCATTCCGCTGCGCAACATCATGCGCACGCTCACCGCGCGCAAAACCACCCTGCCGCGCAAGCCCGCCGTACCCCCGGAAGAGTAGCGATTCAAGAGGGATAACCGAATGGATGGTGGCGTGGACCACCCACCCGGATCGCCGGGGTATTCACGCCATTGATGGTCAGGATGCCCGCGCGAACCGCTGTATTTGGGGCATCGCCCAAAATGGCGCGGCCTGAGGTGGTGGCTTTGCTCCCGCACCGGGCGACCGCCGGTCGCCCCTACAGGTGGCATCCCCTGCGATAGCACGGCGACGAGGGTTTGCGTAAAGCCGCGAAAGGTACGGCCTTTTCTGATTTCCGGCACAGGGCATCGTTTTACACAGGTCACGCCAAAGCTCTTGACGAAGCGCCTCCTTTACAGTAAAGCAAAAACTATCTGTTTTGAGGATGCGTTCAGCAAACGGAACACGGTGCAATTCCGTGACGGTCCCGCCGCTGTAACCGGGTTACAACCTGCAAGCCCAAGGATGGGCAGCCACTGATGCCACGGCATCGGGAAGGCGCAAGGGGAAAAACCGGAAGTCAGAAGACGTGCCGAACGCCGACCATGGAGCTTGATGGCAAAGGGTTCCGAGAAGGTTTTGCAACCTTCCGGAGCCCTTTTTGTTTTCGGAAGGTTCGATACACCAAGCTAAGGAGTTCACCATGAAAACCCAGATCGAACTTGCCCGGGAAGGCATCGTCACGGCTCACATGAAACAGGTCGCGCTGGATGAAAACATGCCGGCGGAACAAATCCGGGCCTACGTGGCCAAAGGGGAAATCGTGATTCCCAACAACCCCAAGCGGGTCCAGCAGAAGGTCGTGGGCATCGGCACCGGGTTGCGCACCAAAGTCAACGCCTCGATCGGAACCTCTTCGGATATCTGCGATGTCGATGCCGAAGTGCGCAAAGCCATTGCCGCCGAGCAGGAGGGTGCCGACACCTTGATGGAACTTTCCACGGGCGGCGACCTGGATGCCATCCGGCGCACCGTTTTGGCGCATTCCACGCTTCCGGTAGGCAATGTGCCCCTTTACCAGGCTTTCAGCGAAGCCGCCCGCAAATATCAAAATCCCTCGCGGCTCGACCCCGAATATCTTTTCGACCTGATCGAGCGCCAGTTGGACGACGGCTTGAGCTTCATGGCCATTCACTGCGGGATAAATCTGTACACCATCGAACGTCTGCGCAAACAGGGCTACCGCTATGGCGGCCTGGTATCCAAGGGCGGCACCTTCATGGTGGCCTGGATGGATCAGAATAAAAAAGAGAATCCCCTGTACGCGCAGTTCGATCGGGTGTGCGCCCTGATGAAAAAATACGATGCCGTGCTCTCCCTGGGCAACGGCATCCGGGCCGGCGCCATCCACGACAGCCACGACCGGGCCCAGATGGCGGAAATGATCATCAACTGCGAGCTGGCCGAACTCGGGCGCGGCATGGGCTGCCAGATGATGGTCGAAGGACCGGGGCATGTGCCGCTCGATGAAATCGAGGCCAATATCATGCTGGAAAAACGGATGAGTGGCAATGCGCCCTACTATGTTCTGGGCCCCTTACCCCTGGATACCGGCGCAGGCTACGATCATATCGCATCCGCCATTGGGGCGGCCAACTCCGCCCGTTATGGGGCGGATCTGGTGTGCTACATCACCCCTTCCGAACACCTGGCCCTGCCCAATGAAGCCGACGTGCGCGAAGGTGTCAGAGCCACCCGCCTTGCGGTTCGCATCGGCGATGTGGCCAAATACCCCGACCGGCGGGAAAACGAAAAACAGGCCGCCATGGCACGGCGCGACATGCGCTGGGATGATTTGAATAAATTACTGATGTTTCCGGACACGGCGCGCGCTATCCGGGCCGACCGCATGCCCGAAGAAGCGCAGACGTGTACCATGTGCGGGGATTTTTGCGCCATGAAAAAGGGCATGCAGGTGTTCAGCAACGATATCGGCGAAGAGAAAACCTCAGGGTGCCACGCGGAAAAACAGCATACCATCGCGGACCAACCCCATCCCACCATGGCTCCCTAAACCATGCAAAACGAGGTGCAGCATGAACATACTCAATAATGCGATCCAATCCATTAAAGCCCCTGACAATACTGTGTACGCCAAGGCCATGGAACGTCTGGCCAATCAAGCCCGGCCGGCCGGAAGCCTGGGGGTTCTCGAACATTTGTCCGCCCGCCTGGCCGCCATTCGGGGCACGCTCGATGTACGCCTTTCCAAAAAGGTGGTGGTCACCTGTGCGGCCGATCATGGCGTCGTGGCTGAAGGCGTCACGCTTTTCCCCCAGGAAGTGACCGCCCAGATGGTATTCAATTTTGTGGGCGGTGGCGCGTCCATCTGCGTTCTGGCCCGCCATGCCGGCGCCCGGGTACATGTGGCCGACCTGGGCGTGAACTATGACTTCGATCCGGCCCTGCCCATTTTCCACAAAAAAGTAGCCAAAGGCACCCGTAATTTTGCCAACGAACCGGCCATGAGCCGCGCGCAAGCGGTTCGCTCGATAGAGGCAGGCATCGAGATCGTAGACAGCCTGGTGCGGGACGGTGGGGTGGATATGCTGGGCACGGGCGATATGGGCATCGGCAACACCACACCCTCATCAGCCATTATCGCGGCTTTTTCCGGCCTTCCGGTGGCAACGCTCACAGGGCGCGGAACAGGTATTGGCGATGCAATGCTGGTAAATAAAATCCGCGTGATCGAAAAAGCCCTCGCGCGGCATCAACCCGATCCCTCGGACGCCCTGGATGTGCTCTCCAAGGTTGGCGGATTCGAAATCGGCGGCTTGGCCGGCCTCGTGGTCGGGGCTGCCAAGCATGGCATCCCGGTGTTGTGCGATGGGTTGATTTCCACGGCCGGCGCCCTGCTGGCGTGTGAACTGGCCCCTGCGGCCAGGGATTTCCTTTTTTCGAGCCATCGATCCGTGGAAGTCGGCCACCGGTTCATGCATGATCGCCTGGGAATAGAGCCCTTGGTAGATCTGGGCTTTCGCCTGGGCGAAGGCACCGGGGCCGCGATTGCCATGGAACTGCTCGATGCGGCCACGCGGGTTCTGGCGGACATCAAGACCTTTGCGGAGGTCGGAATTGACAATGCCAACGCTAAAAACTGATGCCCATTGGGCGGCTTATGCCTGAAAACAGTGCAAGCGGCAGCGCCTACCGTGCGTTTCAGGACCTTCTGACGGCCTACCGTACAAGCCGGGTGCTGATGAGCGCCCATGAGCTGGGGATCTTCGAAACCTTGGCGCATGGGCGCGACAGTGCCCGGGGGATCTGTCTGAAAACAGGCATGGATATTCCCTACGGTTCGCGTTTCCTGAATGTCCTGGTCCATCTGGGTTTGCTCGACACGCAGGCGGAGACGTTCGCGCTCTCGGAATTTTCGAAATGCTTTTTGGTCAAACAGAGCGCTGCCTATCAGGGGCGCACCCTGGAATTCGAGAAGGCGCTGTTCGACGCCTGGCAAAGCCTCGCCCAGACCCTGCGCCAGGGCACACGGGTTTACGGGGTTACAGAAAAAAGTACTGAAGACTATAAAGCTTCTCTGAGTCTTTACCTGGGGGCCATGGACAATGCAGCCCGTATCCGTGCCGTAGAGCTCTGGGAGTGTGTCAAAGTTGGCCACGAGGGGCTGATCGTGGATGCGGGGGCCGGTTCCGGGGCCTTTCTGGCGGAATTTCTCGGTCGCCACCAGGGCTGGCGTGGTGTTTTTTGCGATCTGCCCGATGTGGTTCTATTGGCAATGGAAAATCCCTTGCTTCAGGCTTTTGGCAACCGGCTGGCATTCCAGCCGGCCAATCTGCTCACAGAAGAAGAACCGGCCATGGCCTGTACCCAGGCCGACATCGTCTTATGTTCCAACCTGGTGCATTGCCAGGGCAAAGAAGAGACGCAGGGCCTTTTTTTTAGGCTGGCCGCGGTGCTGGCTGAAAACGGTATCCTGATCATCCACGATTTTTTCACGGATGCCAGCCACGGCGGCGCACTTTACGATCTGCACATGATGCTCAACACCTACAACGGGCGCACCTATTCAGTTTCCGACCTGTGTGCCATGCTCACACCATTTGGCTTAACGCACCACAGCGTGGTGAATCTGGCCAGCGGGTCCACGGCGCTTATTTTTTCCAGAAAAGAAATGGGCGCGGATCGATTTGTTGACGTGGTGCGGTAGTTTCCTCAAAACACAGGCCACACGCCGCCTCTGATTCAAAATCCATTGCGGGCGCATCAAAAGGCACGGGAAGGTGGGCCACGCGTCACAGCAAAATTCGCTTTTTAATTCCCGAAAATCGATCTATGTTTGGCTTCAACCAAACACAATGAAGGATCGTTCATGGATAAGATACCCCTCTTGCTGTTGTTTCTGGGCCACGTCGCCGTGGACGCTTCCCAGGGAATTCTGCCGGTCGTGGTGGCCAAGCTGAAGGAACTGTTCGGATTGAGCTATTTCCAGGTCGGCTTGATGATGATGGTCCTCAATCTGACCTCCTCGGTGATTCAACCGGTTTTCGGAATGGTATCGGACCGGTTTCGCACCGGCTGGTTCGTGCCGGTGGGCATCCTCTGGACGGCGGTCACCATGGGGTTGCTGGGATGGTCCCCCAATTACTTGACCGCGCTGCTCATGGTGGGGTTTGCCGGGCTTGGCACGGCAGCCTTTCACCCGCGCGCCATGATGGCGGTCTACCTGGCCAGTGGATTGAAACGCGGCCTTGGGGCAGCCATCTTCTCCACGGGCGGGAACCTGGGATTCGCGCTGGGTCCGGTCATCGGAAGCTTGCTCGTTCTGGGTTTCGGGCTGCACGCGACAGTAGGGCTGATCCCCGTCGGTTTGGTCCTGTTTCTCGTGATTGCCCTCTACCCTGGCGATTTCTTACGCCGCGAGCCAAAACCGCCCAGCGCGGCTGCCGTGCGGACCGGCAAGCTGCCCGATGGGGTGCTATGGCGCTCGCTGATCGCGGTATGCCTCATCGTCGTGATTCGCTCCTGGGTCTACATGAGCGCCATCACCTACCTTCCGCTATACTTCCAGAGCCGCGGCATCCAACTGGCCTCCGGCAGCCTCCTTCTGACCCTTTACCTGGCCTGCGGTGCGGCGGCCGGACTGTTCGGAGGGCATCTCTCCGACACGTTCGGACGCAAACAGGTGATCGTGGTCAGCTCGCTGCTCTATCCTTTTCTGGCGGCGGCCCTGCTCATGGCCGATGGGCCCTGGGTGTGGGTGTTGGCTGGCGTGTCAGGTGCCGCCCTGCTCTCTTCCTTTTCGGTGACGATCGTGCTCGCGCAAGAACTGCTGCCGCGTCATCTTGGCATGGCATCCGGTTTGATATTGGGATTGGGCTTCGGTACCGGCGGGTTGGGCACCGCCCTTTCCGGCTACCTGGCCGACAGCATCGGGTTGTACCAGACCTTCTGGATTCTGGCCATGGTGCCGCTATTGAGTGCGATGCTGGCGGCATTTATCCGGGCGCCAAGGCCGGCTTCGCCAGCTTAGAAAGTAATAAATAGAATTGCGTTTTCGGGATCGGCACGGAGGAGGTGATCCGGTTGGGTGGTGCGCGCCACGTCAGCCATGAGATTTAGTGAGGCATAAGGTGTGCGCAGGACATAGGGCCGCACTGTATGAGCGCAGCGAGTTTGCGGCCCGTCCGGAGCGCACCTTATTGCCTCACTTGATCTCATGGATGGTGGCGCGCACCACCCAACCGGATCACCGGGGGTTTTTCTACGTCACCCCACGCCGTATCTCACTTGACCGAAGTGGATAACCAGAAAATTGGAAAGATGAAAGTGGAAAGTAGAAAGCTATTCTACCGTTTTATCGATATGCGCATTGCGTTGTTGTAGAAGCAGAATGGCGACCGATCTGCCTATCGATCAGGGGTCAGAATCATAGCTTCAAAAGCATCCAGCGCGATCTTCAAGGTGCCTGATTCGTCGACTGCCGGGATCAGGCGGGAATCGCTGAGTTCTTCTTTGAGGAGAGAATCTCCGATCAGGTCAGCGACCGCTTCGGGCAGGTCCAGAACAGCCTGGCCTTGCGGGCCGAAATTGACGACCACCAGGGCCCAGTTTTTTCGGTCGGCCACGCGCACAAACGCATAGGCTGAAGGATTTCCGACGGGTGGCAGCGGGATGAACGCCCCGCTGTGAATCGCCGGCAGTTCTTCTCTGAGAGCGGCGAGTGTGCGATACAGATCGCGCAGGCCATGCGTGTCTTCCCACGAAATTGGCGGCGGATCTTCGTACGGTTCATATTCAGCGCCCACCTCGTCACCGGTGTAAACCAGCGGCACTCCCGGCACCATGTGCTGCAGAACCGCGGCCACACGGGTGACCTCGCGCCCATACCGTGAAATGAACCGATGGCCGGTATCGTTGTTGTTGAGAAACCGCAGAACGGTCTGCGGCGCCGCCTGATCTGTGACGATTGCCAGGTGCAAGCGCTGTCCGGCCTCGTCCAGATGGTCGAAGGCCGGCTTCCAGGCCCAATGGCCAAGCTCTTCGGTCCAGTCGTACGCGAGATCGAAGCCGTTGTGTATGTAATACGGGTCGCGGGCGGGCGCCTCCGCCAGCATGATCACTTGCGGGTCGATCGCTCTCAAGGTACGGATGAGCGGGTGCCACACCTCCGGTGCCCGTTCGCGGATGCCCCAGGCGACATCCACACGGTACCCATCGAGGCCTGCCGCGAGAATCCAGTATTTAAAAGCAAGCGTCATGTCGGACAGAACTTCCGGGTGATCATAATTCAAGTTCGGCAGCCCGACCCAGTCAAAATAGTGGGTAATCCGTCCTGCGCCATCGCGGTCGTAGAAATCGTAGTAGATTGAGTTGGCCCCATTCATCTGAATATCCATGTAGTACGGATGTTCGACCGACGTATGATTGGGAACGAAATCCATCATCACGCGCAAGCCCCTGCGATGGGCCTCGTTGACCAGATGCCGCAAATCCTGCATATCCCCAAAATCGGAGCGCAAGCCAAAGTAGTCGGTGATGGAATAACTGATGCTGCTCGGGTCATCGGTTGCGTGGATCGGAGAGAGCCAGAGCACATCCACGCCAAGTTCCTGGAGGTAATCCAATTTAGCGGTCACGTCGCGCAGCGGGCTGCCGCCAAACAGGGGCGGCACCACGCCATAAATGACGGCACCGGGTTTGAGGTGCGCCGGCGGTTGCAGGCCGGCAGGAGGCATGTGGCCGCAGCTTACAATGAAAACCAGGACCGGCAAAAACCGTAAAAATCGATCACACCCTGTGATGATGATTTTTCTCATCGATGGGGTTCCTTGGATTCTGGCACTGGGGTATACGCCGTGTTCGATGTTTTCTAAGAATAAAAGCTTTTATGCTGGAATCAATGCACCATCATGCTTTCCGGCCGGCCGCAATTGCCGCACGCAATTCCGCCAATAATGGATCCAGCGCAAAACCATGGGTGCGGGCCGCTTCGGCCACCGTATGAAAGGCTTCAGCCGGGCATCCGGGGCAAAGCATGCGGCGCTTTACAAATACGCACAGTGTCTGAGGGTGCTGCTGCAATAGTTGTTCAATGACGGTATGTTCAAGTTTCGACATGCACTTTATCCTGAAATAAATAAATAAATACGGTTATGCAGTTCGCTCCAGCAAGACACAGGTATGTTGTTATTTTTAGAACCTTTAACAAAAGCATGCACGTCAAAGCGTGCAACATGGGCAATTGAGCATATCAAATCGACAGGATGCCCCCCTTTACACTTTAAACTTTACACTTAACACTTGCCCATAATCACTTGAGCGAATTGCATAACCAAAATAAATCTCCTGCGGCAGCGCAAACACACTGCTTTCAATCGGGGATTTTTCCCTCACCGACCTCTTCACGCGTGAGACCATCACGGATGTGATAAATACGCTTGAACGTGGGAATGATCTTTTCATCATGGGTGACCACGATGATCGCAGTCTGGTATTGGGCGGCCATCTGGTTGAGAATCCGGATCACGCTCAAGGCCCGCGCGCTGTCCAGCGGCGCGGTCGGCTCGTCAGCCAGGATCACCGGTGGTCGGTTCACCAAGGCCCGCGCGATGGCTACGCGCTGTTGCTCGCCGCCGGAAAGCTGCGCCGGCATTGCCTTTGCGCGATGGGCGACGTCCAGGGCGTCGAGCAGGTTCAGGGCCGCCTTGCGGGCTTCGGCATTCGGGCGCCCGGCCAGCATGGGCAGCAGCGCTACATTGTCGGTGACATCCAGAAAGGGGATCAGATACGGCGCCTGGAACACGAAACCGATCTTGTCGCGCCGCAAAGCACGTAAGTCGCGAATGCGCCACCCCCCGTCGTAGATGACCTGATCGCCCAACGACATCTGTCCGGAGCTGGGTTCAATGACGGCGCCCAGGCATTTGAGCAGGGTGCTTTTGCCCGACCCCGAAGGGCCGATCAACCCGACCACTTCACCGGGCGCGACCTGCATCGCCACACCCTTGAGCGCATCCACGGCCGTATCACCCTTGCCGTAACGCTTGCGCAACGCCTTAATGATGATGCCTTCTTCCCGCATCGGGTCGCTCACCTCGATCGTCAATCGTTCAGACATCCCCTTCAGGTCCCTTTCACCCTCCGATGGCTTCGGCCGGGTCTACCTTGAGTGCCAACCGGATCGCCATCAAGCTGGCCAGAACGCAGATCACCACCACCACTGCAAACCCGCGTGCGGCATCGCCCGGCAGCAGCAGGACATATTTGGGGAAATGGGGCGCCCAGAAGGTGGCGACAATTTTCCCTACAACGAACCCGATGATCCCCAAGCTGACCGCTTGTTGCAAAATCATCCCGGCAATGGTGCGGTTTTTGGTGCCGATCAATTTGAGCACGGCGATCTCGCGGATTTTGCCCATGGTCAGGGTGTAGATAATGAAGGCGATAATGGCCGCGCTGACCAACGATAGAATCACCAGGAAGACACCGATCTGGCGCGCTGATGTGGCGATCAGCTTGCCCACCAAAATTTGTTCCATTTCGGGCCGGGTGTAAACCTTCAAACGCTTCCAGCGTTGGATGGTTTCGGCCACGGACTGGGCGTCGCGTCCGGGTGCAAGCTGGACCAATACGGCATTGACATACGGATTGCTGCTTTGCGAGGCGATGACCGCGTCGAGCATGCCGGGAACCTCCGGCCGGTTGAAATCCGGGTTGGCAGCCGTGCGTCGACGCTGCCGCACGATGGCATCGTTGTCTTTTAAAAACTGGGCTTCCTGCGCGTCTTTAAGAGGTATGAAGACCATGGGATCACCGCTGGACGACACCATGCGGCGTGTGATGCCCACCACCGAATAATGGTTGCGCCGGATCTGAATGCGGTCGCCCAGTTTGAAACCGGTGGCCGCGTCGGCCACCGCCTCGTAGTGGCTGCGCGTGATGTGACGCCCGGCCACCAGAAACGGCGGGTGACCAGGTTCGCCGGGGCCGCCCGGCACGATGCCCACCACCATGGCGCGCACATCGCTGTCGGCCTTGCGCACCTGCATGGTCAGATAGGTGACGTTGGCGGCGCACGCTACGCCGTCAAGGCCCCGGATACCCCGGTACAGATCATCATAAATGCTCGACGATTCGGCATAGGGTCCCAAGGTATCCTGCTGCACCACCCACAGATCGGCCCCGCTGTTGTCGAGCAGCACCTTGGCATCCTCGATCATGCCGCGATAGATGCCGGCCATCGACAGCGTTACCCCGATGAGTAGTCCCAGTCCAAGCCCGGTGAAGACGAACTTGCCCCAGGCGTGCAGAATATCCCGTCCGGCCAGGCTGATCACTGTGGCACCCCCTGCAGATGGCCCACGCGCCGGATCCGGCTGCGGGCATTCAGCGCACGTTGACTATAAACCACCACTTGTTCGCCCGCCTGCACGCCCGAAAACAACTGTACGGACCCATCCAGATCGTGCGCGCCGAGCCGGACCGGCGCAAAACGCAGGCCGCCTTGCTCGACCACCCAAAGCCCGATCTGTTTTCCGGACCGCTGCACGGCGGCATTGGGCACCACTGGCGCTTCTGGCAATGCGGACAGCATTACGGTGACTTCGGCCAATTCCCCGATCGGGGGCAGCGTCGCGGGCGGCGTAACGAACACCACCTTGGCCAAGGTCTCTTCGGTGACTGCGTCCGACAGCGGTTCAACCCGCAGGACGTTGCCGGTAAGGGATTGGCCGGCCAACGAACGCAAAACGATCTGCGCCGGCAAACCGGCACGCAGTCCGGCGGTGCTCAGTTGATCAAAGCGAACATTGACCCAAATATGTTCCGGATCGATCATCTCGACCACCGATTGCCCGGCGACCACTGTGCTGCCGGGCTCGGCGCGACGCGCAACCACAAGCCCGTCGACCGGTGCAATCAGAACCAGGTTGGCGCGCTGGTGCATCAATCCTGTCCGATCGGCGCTGATCCTGGTTGTCTCCCGCACGGCCGCCTCCAAGTGGGCCTTGGCCGCACGCACACCGGCCGCGCTTACCAGGCGTTCCTGCCTGTGTGCCTCCACCACTTCAACGCTGACGACCTTCTGGCTGAAAAGCTGTTCGTAGCGTTCCACCTGGGCAACGGCATACGTATGGCGCGCTTGTGCGTCCTGCAGCCTGGCTTCGGCAGCAATGCGTTCGGCCTGAACGCGTTGCAGCGCCGCAGCCTGCGAGGCAATGCGGTCGTCCAGATCCACTGGATCAATTTCGCCCAACTGCTGCCCGGCCTGGACACGATCGCCCACGTGCACCGCCACCTGCCTGACCCGACCGGCCAGCGTCGGCCCGATTCGATAGGTAAAACGCGCCTCCACAATCCCGATGCCGAACAGGGCCGGTGCAATCGACCGCTTTTCCACCTGGATGGTGGCAACCTCTACCGGCGCCAGCGGCCCTGAACGAAATGCAGCATAGGCAAACAAGGCCAGCAGGGGCACCAGAATGGCGATCAGGACCATGGTGCGACGATGGAAAACCAATAACTTCATGGGGGCGTCCTCTGAGTGTCATTACAGCCCGTTCGATACTGTACAAACGAACCTGCTGTCGAAAAAGCGCATATTTGATGATGAATAAAGCAGGAAAAAGCCCAGATCTCTTTGCGCTGGCGCAAGAGTCGGCTCCCTGAAACGCCAATTGCAGAAAAACAGCGTGTCTGATTTTGCAATAGTGGTGGGCAATGCCCGCCCTACATCCTACGTCACCCCACGCCCATATCTCACTTGACCGAAGTGGGTAACCATATTTGAATTTTATGAAACAACGCGTGAAGATACGTTGAAATGGAAGACTTGCAAAGCCAGGTAGGGTGAGCATTGCCCACCGCTGTCTTATGTCTATCGCCTCTGTGATTGACGGTATTCAACGTTTCATCGCTATGTTCGCTCCGGTGTCTATACAATCGCTTGGGCGGGATCAGCCAGGTAGGGTGGGCATCGCCCACCATTGTCTTATGCCGAGCGCCTCTGTGATTGATGGTATTCAACGTTTCATCGCTATGTTCACTCCGGTGTCTATACAATCGCTTGGGCGGGATCAGGGTCAGAAACCCGATGATGTTGTTTGCGGGGAATATGGTGGGCAATGCCCACCCTACATCCCTACGTCACCCCACGCCCATATCTCACTGGACCGAAGTGGGTAACCATGTTTGAATTTTATGAAACAACCGGGAAGATACGTTGAAATGGAAGACTTGCAAAGCCAGGTAGGTGGGCATCGCCCACCGCTGTCTTATGTCGATCGCCTCTGTGATTGACGGTATTCAACGTTTCATGGCTATGTTCGCTCCGGTGTCTATACAATCGCTTGGGCGGGATCAGGGTCAGAAACCCGATGATGTTGTTTGCGGGGAATATGGTGGGCAATGCCCACCCTACATCTGCATCCTACGTCACCCCACGCCCATATCTCACTTGACCGAAGTGGGTAACCATGTTTGAATTTTATGAAACAACCGGGAAGATACGTTGAAATGGAAGACCTATAAAGACTTTCGTGATGAGATACCGACTTAGCTGTTTTCCGTCACTGCCACCAGCGCATGCGCATCGGTGATGACGATCCGCTCACGCCCCGATTTGATGTGACCCATTTTTTCCCATTTGCTCAGGACACGGCTTACGGAAAATAAAGTGGTGCCCGTATAATCGGCCAGATCCTGTCGGCTCAGGCGAAAGTCGATCACAATGCCTTCGTCGGTTTTGCGGCCAGAGGTTTTCATCATGCGCAGCAAGGCCCTGGCGATGCGCTGCGCCACCTGTTCCGCGGACAGTTCCAGGTAACGCTTTTGCACTTCATCCAAACGATCCACCACCACGCGCAGCATATTGACCGCCAACGGCGGATAAAGATGCATTAGCGTTATCATCGTTGTCCGGTCCCAACTGATCGCTGAAACCGGCCCGACGGCTGATGCGGTGGCAGGGTAGGTTTTCCCCCTGAATACGGCAATAGCCGCCATGAATTCGCCTGGAAGAACATAGCGAAGAATAGCCTCTTTGCCTTCTTCATGCAGTATGCTCACCTTGATCCGCCCGCTCTGAACGAAATAGCATCTAAAAGCTTGATCACCTTCGTGAAAAAGAATCTCTCCGGCATTATAAGAATTCCGGTGACCGGCCTTAAAAATATCGGCCTGACCTTCCGGAGAAATATCAGACAGCAACTCGGATTGCGAATACGCTTCGGTGGAGTGTAAATAACTGGTCATAGTCGTCTGAGACCATTGTTCTGATCGAACAGGCGATTGTCCGCACACAATTCAGTGATCATACATATGCCCTTTATGCCAAAGCGGTCAGGCGTTTCGTATCAGAAGCAGTGCAGATAAACTACCGGTAGTGACGGTTGATGTCAATTGCTAAGGCTGCGCTCTGAATAAGCCTTTATCAAAACCTTATACGCACTTGCAAATATTTATCATTGGTTTTTATCCCCGGGCAAGATATGGCGATTATTCGATTCTGATTATCCACTTCGGTCAAGTGAGATACGGGGGGTGGGGTGACGTAAAAAAGCCAAAACCCCGGCAATCCCGAATACACTCGCCAATAGTCACTGGAGCGAAATGGATACAGTGCAATGACGCCAGCGACAAGCCTTATCACGCCAACGAACTCTCCCGATCGATGTCCTTTTGGAAATCGAAGGCGCCCAAACGGTCCGGCGTCTTATAAGATTCGGTGAAATCTTTGTTTATTTGATCTATGGGCACATCTGCAAATTCGCCGCGATCGCGTAAATACTCCATATGTTTATTTCCCAGCAAGTCGAAGGGATGATATATGGAATCGCAGCTGCCATCGAATTCAAGGGGTTTTAATTTGAACCGTTGGCAAAGCTCAATATTGAACGCAGGCGTTGCCTTGACCCACTTGCCCAGGTAGATGGCGGTGTAGCCATGCCACAGAAAGATGTCTGTTTTCATGTGCGCGCGCATCCGCGCGGTGGAAAGATGATTGCGCACGTCAGCATAGCCCAGTTTCGCCGGGATCCCCAACCCCCTGCAACATGCGGCCAGCAGAGCGGCTTTGGTCACGCACCACCCCCGTCCAATTTGCAGCGTGGTGCTGGCCCGCAATCCAGCGACTGAAAGATCGATAAGGTATGGATCATAACGAATGCCATCCCGAACGGCATAATAGAGTTTCACTGCCTGTTGTTCGGGTGTGGTGGCATCTTCAATCTGTTTCCGGATAAATGCTGTAACTGCTGGATGGTGAAAATCGATGACTTCGGTGGCTTGCAGATACTGCGAAAAGTTCGAATCCACGACTTTATTCCCCCTTGTAATGGCGGTCCTTAAAGTCCCTTTAAAGAAACAGGACAAAGGGCTGCGATAGTATACCTTGTATCAAATCGACAGAATGCCTCCCTTTACACTTCAAACTTTATACTTAACACTTCGCCAACCAGATACTTCTAAAAATAGTGCGGATGTCACAATGACGTCATCAGGGGTGCCACATACTGTTCCTGTTCTTTGCGCATGTGATGCAACCAGCGTTCATAGTTGTTGGCCTTGCTCTTAAAATACTCTAAAACTTCCGGATGGGGCAGGATAAGAAAATCCTCTTTTTCCAAACCCGCGATGACATGTTCGGCAACGACCTCCGGAGAAATGGCGGTTTGCATGATAAGCTTTCCGATGCCTTCGGTCTCTTCAGAAAGCATCCCGGTTTTTACGCCAAGCGGACAGAGGCAGCTGACTTTGATCCCATGGCGCGCGTGGGTGATCGAAAGCCATTCGGCAAATGCAACAGCGGCGTGCTTGCTGATCGCGTAGGGTGCTGCGCCAAGGGTGGTAAGCAAGCCACCGGCTGAACCTGTCTGGAGCAGGTAGCCACCGCCGCGCGCAATCATGGAAGGCAAAACAGCCCTGGCGGCATACACATGGGCCATCACGTGGATGTCCCAACACCGCTGCCAATCAGAATCCTGGGCCTCGACACCACCGGGTACCGAGATGCCGGCGTTCGAACAGAACAAATCAATCGGGCCGTAGGCCTTGGTCGCGAGCGCAACCAATTTCCGGACGTCCGCCTCATTGCGGACGTCTGTTGTCACGGCCAAACCACCGATCTCCCTGGCCACATTAGCGGCTTCTTCCGCATTAGAATCGGAGACCACGACACCCTTTGCCCCGGCTGCGGCAAACCGGCGGCACAAGCTGCGCCCAATGCCTGAGGCACCGCCGGTGACGACGACCACTTTATCCAGAATCTTCATACACCCTCCTGCCACCGACCGATTGTAGATCCTATCGACGCTTTTATTCCACCCCGCTGGCCGGCCGGTTATGCTCAGCTTTTCTTACACCGCCCTGTCCGCGCGAGAAAACAACGACAACGAGCGTCTCACTGCCTGTCGGGTAAACTCAGATCACAGATGCCCCGCCATCGACCGCCACGCACTGTCCGGTGATATGCCTTGCAGCATCCGATGCAAAAAGCGCCACCAGTCCTTTAAGATCTTCCGGCCCGCCCACCCGGCCTAAGGGTGTCATGGCCAGGATCGTGTCACCCATTGTTTCAACCAGTATATTGGCCATTTTAGACGGGAACACGCCTGGGCATATGGCATTGACATTGATGTTGTACTTGCCCCACTCTGCCGCCAGCGCCCGGGTGAAGTTGACGACGGCACCCTTGCTGGTGTTGTAGGCAATCGTATCCATGCCTGGTGGATTGCCCATCAGCCCGGCAACGGAGGCGATGTTGATGATTTTTCCCGAGCGGTTTGGAATCATGCATTTTTTTCCAATGATTTGAGTAAGGAAGAAAAGAGCATTCACATTGAGGTTGAGTACCTTGTACCAGGCTTCAGCCGAATGATCCTCAGCAAGGGCTCCCCAGGTGGCACCTGCATTGTTGACCAGGATGTCGATGTTGCCATACCGCCCCAGGATAGTGTCCACCACGCCTGGAAGTGTCTCGTGTCTGGACAAGTCGGCGGCGCATGTGATCACGTCGATTCCTTGCGCCGACAGCTGTTCGGCGGCCGCGTCCAGTTCGTGTTGTTTGCGGGCGGTAATGGCCAGTTTGGCTCCCAATTCACCTAACGCCTCCGCCATCTGAAGACCAAGGCCTCTCGATCCGCCCGTGATGAGGGCTACTTTCCCTGACAAATCCATCAAATGCTTTAAGCTCACAACAACACTCCTTTTTCGAAGAATGATTCTCTCATGAAAAATTATGCCTCAATGGATCAACCCACCATATCTTCAATGATCGCGGTAACCGGCTTGATCTCTTTGATCAATGCGCTGACCTGGCCGGCGCCGGCCGGGAAGAGATCAAAATCACCCCCCCGCCATGCCTTGCCTGCACTGCCCATAGTGTATTCTCGGCTCAGATCAGCACCTCGGGCCATCAGCGCGGCCAATTTAGGATTGATGATCGCTCGCATCGCAATATGGCCCATCGGTAGCAATGTCGTGCCAGCGTCCGGACAGCCAATGATGGCCTCCTTCCAGGGCCGTGAAGCCGGGCTTTCTTCGGAGGCCAGAAATGCCGTGCCAAGCTGAACGCCCTGCGCGCCGAGGGCAAATGCCGCGCGATAGCCGCGACGGTCGGCGATACCGCCTGCGGCCACAACCGGGACAGCCACCTGGTCACATACCAGTGGAATGAGAATCATGTTGGTCGATTCCGGGCCCGTCGTTCTCAACCCACCGGATTCGGTGCCCGAAACGATCAGACCATCCGCGCCGGCATCTGCGGCTTTGACCGCGAGAGGCGCGGATAGCGCAACATGCAACCCATTCAAACCCAGAGCTTTTATTTTGGGGTAAATTTTCCTGGGTGAACCTGCCGAAGTGGTCACTGTCTTGATGCCTGCTTCAGCCAGGACCTCCAGAATGGCCTCATTGAGCGGGTTCATGGCGATCATCAGGTTCGCCCCGAATGGCTTATCGGTAAGCGTCTGCACCTGGGAGATCATCTGCTTGATTTTTTCCAGATCATTTATGAACCCCAAGGCCAGCACGCCGAAGGCACCCGCTTCGGACACGGCAGCGATCAGTCTGGGATCGTTCAATTCTCCGATCGGTCCTTGAATGATTGGATATTTACTTCCCAAAAGGTCTAAAAGTTTGCCCATCCCACTCACCTCCGGTTCGGGTTGTATATTCGCCAGCGGCCGGCCTGTCGCCGCGGATCGAAGTAATCAAGAAGCATTTCAGAATTCAACTTTGATGCTTCAGCGAGCTGACGCGTGTATTCCTTTTGTGGTTAAAGTCAAAGAACTCAGGGCACCCCCATAAGGTCAGAGAGCCAGTGCCATTTTCGAAAAGGAACGTTCATATACTGGACCGCAATCAGTAAACTTGTCAATATAAAATGAGCGTTCGTTCTATTTTTTAACGCTTTAATGCCCTGAGCGGTGAGCCGGCTTAGCTAGTCCAAGTCAATGGGCCGCAGTCAGGGTACGCCATCTTTCTATAGGGTGTAGTACCTGTTTTCAGCCATTTCTATCTGCGCCTTACCCAGTAGTTTTTCCAAATGTTTTTTCATCAGGGCTCGTTCGCCGAATTCAAAAAAAGCCTTCGGCTCTCTTGGCTTACCATAAACGAGCCAAGCCGATACGATTTCTTCTATCGTTCGGGGATGTTTCAGAAAGGCAAGGAGTTTATCTTCCCGATGTGAGATGACGTCGAGGTATTGATCCCACTTTTCGGCCGGGTCCTGTTCGAACAGACCGGTCTCGTGGCCAGTGATCCAAACCCGTGCGGAATGGCCTTTAAGTTTTCCAACTGAAATGATCGTCTGTTCGATACTGGCTTCCACATCGCCGTACCAGGGACCAAACCCGGAAAGGTCATAGTCCCCCATAAAAAGCACACCGGCCTCTCTGAAGTAAAAGGATAAATGCCCCGGGGTATGACCGGGTGTGCCGATCACATCCACTGTCACACCGTCCAGGTGCAGGCGTTCGCCGTCTTTAAAATAACCGGCCGGCCAACGCGGCTTGAAGTTGAAATCCTTTGTCAGGGTCAAAAGCCAGTGCTCCCGGTGCTCTTGAATGTTAATGCCATAGGCATCCAGGAATGCTTCCGAGCTCGAGAGAGGCCGCGCGTCCGGCTCGCCTACATAAAAAGGCAGATCTTCAAAAAGGTCCATGTCCGCGATATGGTCTTCGTGCCAGTGGCTGAGCCAGATCGCCCTGACGCCTGGATTCGTACGAAGCTGTTCGAGGCGTTTCCTGTCGGATCCAGGATCTATCAGAATCCCGGGCCCTTCAATGTAGACGGAATGACAGAAGGGATACCTCCCCGATCTTTCTCCAGGAATAAACCATACCGGGCCAAAATGTTTTTCTTCCATAAAAAAACAACTCCCATTTCTGGTTATCCACTTCGGTCAAGTGAGATACGGGTGTGGGGTGACGTAGGAAAACCCCGGTGATCCGGGTGGGTGGTCCGCGCCACCATCCATTCGATTAAGTGAGGCAATAAGGCATGCTCCGGACGGGCCGCAAACTCGCTGCGCTCAAACAGTGCGGCCCTATGTCCTGCGCACACCTTATGCCTCACTAAATCTCATGGCTGACGTGTCGCAGACCACCCACCCGGATCACCTCCTTCGTGCCAATCCCGAAAACACCAATAGTCACTGGCGCGAACTGGATAACCAAATTTTCATTTACTCAATGCTGGCATAGTTTCATAATGGCTGTGTGGATGCCGAAATATCGTGTTGCATTCTCCACATTGGTTCACACACATTCAACCGCATACCGCACCGTATAGCGCGCCAGCAACTCTGCCACTCGCGCTTCGATCTGTCCGCGGTCAGCGCCCACTGCGGCCTTGATGCGGATGGTGGCCAGGGTGCCATGCACCTTGTCTTCGGCCACACGCACCCCGACGGATTGGGCCAGCTCTCCAAGCTGGGCGAGCTCTTGCTCGTAGGTGCGCCGGATGGCGTCCCAGCGCAAGGCCGGTTTGAAGATCTTGCCCACGGCCGTGAGGGGGATCTGATCGACGATATAGATCGCCTTGGGCACGGCGGCGCGCTCGCCGATGTGGCTCTGGACCCACTGTGCGATGTCGCTTTCGCCGATCTCGGCCCCTTCGGCCAACTCCACGTAGGCCACGGGCACCTCGCCGGCATGGGCATCCGGGCGTCCGACGGCCGCCGCCATCTTGATGCCTGCCATCTGATACAGCGGCTCTTCGATGGTGGCCGGATCGATGTTGTGCCCCCCGCGGATGATCAGCTCCTTCATGCGGCCGGTGAGCCAGAAAAAGCCGTCCTTGTCCATGCGCCCCATGTCGCCGGTGTTGAACCAGCCCTCTTTGACCCACAACCCGCGGTTGTGCACCTCTTCCACGTAGCCCTTGAAGGCCGTGGGTCCGCTGATGCACACCGAGCCGATCTCTTCCACCTCGGCATCACGCAGGTAGCGGCCGTCGGCGCCCAGGATCATCACCTTCACATGCTGGTAGGGCAAGCGGATACCGATGCTGCCGATCTTGCGTTCGCCGTCCTTGGGGTTGACGCACGAGGCGCAGGTGGATTCGGTGAGGCCGTAGCCTTCCAGAATTTTCATGCCCGAATGGGCCTCGAATCGCCGGAACAACTCTACGCTGAGCGGCGCTGCGCCGCAGATCAGATATTTGAGCGATGAGATGTCGGCATCGCCCACCGGGATGCTCAACAAAACCGAGAGTACTGTGGGGACGCAGGAAAAGAAGACCGGTTTGTAGTGCGCGACAATCCGGTAAAAGTTCCTCATGATTGTGGGGTTGCGATAGCCCGACGCGGAGAGGATCACCACCTCGCCGCCCAGGGAAAAGGGCAGCAGGCCGGTGACGCAGGTGCCGTTGCAGTGAAACAGGGGCAGGCCGACCATCACCGCTTCGGCCGGCTGCAGTTGCGTGGCGGCCTTGAGCCCCCAGGTCAGGGCGATCTCATTTCCGTGGCTGCGCTTGGCCAGCTTGGGTCGGCCCGTGGTGCCGCCGGTGTGATAGAGCGAGGCGATATCGTCGGGCGCGATTTGCCGGTCGAAAGTCAACCGGTCTCCGGCATAGCGTTCCACCGTCTCTTCGAAGGAGAAGATGCCTTCGGCCTCGTCGGAGGGTCCCATGACGCGCACCACCTTTTCCAGCGACGGAATCGATTTACGGATCTGCGCGACCTTGGGCCAGATATCGACGCCCGGCATGTCGCCCAGGGCGACCAACACCTTAGTGCCGGCGGCCTGGCAGATCTCCTTGATGGTATCGGCCTCCAGCATGGGGTTGATGGGGTTGGCGATGCCGGCCATCTCTGCACCCCACAACACGAAATGGGTCTGGGGCAGATTGGGCAGCAGGTAGGTGACCACATCGGTAGACCTGACCCCCATGTCGGCCAGCATGTTGGCTGTCTGGCGGATCTTGGCCATGAACTGGCCGTAGGTGACCCGCAGGGGCTCACGGTAGCGGTCGCCGTCGGCGATAAAGCTCATGGCGATCGCATCCGGATTGATGGCCGCTCCTTTGCTGATCAGTTCATAGGTGCTTTTCTCGGTCACCCGCTCGGACAACGGCACCTGTTCGATGGCTTCGATGTCTGCCAAATTGCGAATCGTAAATGTTTCCCCCATACGTCTCTCCTCCCGCGTGGCCGTTTAAGTTATTTCCAAAATATGGTTGCCGGTTTCCGCTCCGGAAGCCGGTGGTATTTGAACTTGGGATACCCCAAAACCATCGAATAAAAATGCGTATGGGATTCAGGCAGACCGACCGCATCTTTAAGCGGCTCGGAAAATTTCAGCGCCCTGGCAATCAGTCCCAACCAGCAGGTACCCAGGCCGCTGGCGGCAGCCATGAGTTCGAAGTAGGACAGGGCAATGGACAGATCCACCATCCCGTTGGCATAATCCCCCGGCGCTGAGGCGACAACAAGGCACGGTGCATTGTGTGTGATGGTGTTTATCCCGGCTTCATAGGCGTCAACAAACCGCGAAAAATACGGCGGCATGTTCTTGGCTGCATCCGATGCAAGCACCGCTTTCATATACGCGATGGTAAGGTCCGCCATATTTTTCAATTGGGCTGCATCCGTGTGAACCGTCCAGGTGACCAGTTGTGAATTTCCGCCGGTGGGGGCGTACCGGGCAGCATCGATAAGAGACTGAACTGTTTTTCTGTCGACCGGCTTATTCTTGAACCGTCGGATGGATCTTCTGGTCCTGAGATACTGGGCCGCCTGCGCTTCGTTTAAGACCAGGCCCTTTATAATTTTGGGGCTGCTTTCCATGGGTATGTTTTCATGATGGAGGGCATCATGGGGGCAGACCGCCACGCAGTGACCACACCGAAGGCACGACTGGTCACCTTGCGCAACCATCACGGGGACACTGTTCTCGTCTGTCTGTTTGATAAGGGCTGCCGGGCATTCCTGTACACAGAATCCATCTTTCTTGCATCTGGTTTCATCAAACTTGATTAACGCCATCATTTACCTCTTCGGTGTGCAACGGGTTCACGGTTTTAAAAACATGCGGTCATCAAATAAACGGTTTCGGCCTCTATGCTTTCATTGCATTGCTCCGGTATATATCATTTTCCATGCTTTTATCCTTCTCTTTGGGTGGTGGCTGCCCCTTACATTTGATACCGATCGGTATCGTTGAACGCATAAAACAGATCTCAGTTCAGGCATGCCTGACGATATCTTCATTCTTCTGGTCCTTATGTTCTTAATTCGGCATTTACCAGGTGAATGATATGATCGATATTCCGGCTCAGGTGAATGGTGCTGCCGGTTGCTTTGGCCAGCATGATGCCCCCTTCTATCAAGGAGACAAACACGGATGCAAACTGCTCAGGCCGGGTGTTTGGGTGAATCTGCTTCTCTTTTATGCCCCTGTAAATCATTTTCACCACTGCCTGCATCCAGGCGTCAACCGCCTGGCATACGCGTTCCTTTAATGCATCATGGACATTGTCCGAATCGACAGAGGCATTCAGGATTGGGCATCCGCCGTTGACGGAAAGCTCAGAAAAACCATCCAGGTACTGGTTGGCCATTGCAATAAGCTTGTCACAGGCATTGTCCTTTGACCGGACCGCATTCTCTATCTGTTTTCTGAAAAGAGAAAAGTTGTAATCAAATGCAGACAGGGCGATTTCATCCTTGTCCTTGAAATTCCCGTAAATGGCGCCTTTGGTCATCTGGATGGCCTGGGCCAACCGGGATATACTGGTCCCGGCATACCCGTACTTATTAAAAATAGGGGCCGCCTTTTCGATGATAATATTTTTTGTTTCCAGAGCTTTGCGCATATTCTATCCTGATTATTGTAAATTATTATACCGAACGGTATTAGAATACAAGCACTTATTGAGAAAGCATGAAAGGTAAAGGTTACCAAGGTAAACCTCGACCCTTGATCGACAAAATTCAGGTATAGGTTGAATGATTGCCTTTTTTTCGGAAGTCTTCCAAAAGGTGGTGGCTTCAGTGCGTGTATAACCCAATGCTACGGTCAGCCGTTGTGTTGCGGAAAAATCACCGGGAGGATCACGTCTCGTGGATTTGTATTGAACAAGGTGCCGTTAGAACTTCCCAGGGGTGTGCGGACGGCACTGACGATGACCGCTTCACCCATTCTGTTCTCCTTTGTTTGGGATTAAGGGAGTTAGTTTTTTTCCTGTTCTTTCATCGACACGACTAGCGTTGGAACCTTGGCCTTGTCCAACACGGCTTTAACATTGCCACCCAATGTGGCGCCGGAAAGGATACCCTCGCTTGCCCCCATAATAATCATGTCACAGTTGTGTTCGGCGGCCTGCTGAATGATCGTTTCCACCACATCACCTTCTTTGATAACGATCTCATAGTCGAAAATGCCGCAATGATCCGTATCCATGTCCGAATCACGGCAAAACTGGTCCAGAGCCGATCCAGCCATTTGGCGGGAAGTAATTTTACCGATGAGGGCGTTCTGAGCCTTCATGCGGTTCTGTTCAATAATAGTTTTCATTTTTTCTTTTCCGAAGAGTTTGATCAGCACATTCTCGTAACTGATCGTTGTTATTTCGATAACGTGCAACAATATTATCCTGGCTTTAAGCTTGCTCGCCAAAAAGGTAGCGTGACAGAATGCGTCCCTGCTGGTTTCGGAAAGATTGGATGTGAACAAGATGGTTTTGAACTCCGTTTTCATTTAACTTCTCCTGACCTGCTGATGGCCCAAAAGCGCTAATGCCATATGTCATTCTATTGACCCAAAAAATTTGCCGGCCGTTTCCCCAGGAAAGCGGCCACACCCTCCTTGTGATCATCCGACTGAAAGCAGATCGATTGTGCGAAGGCCTCATAGGCCAGCATATCGTCCAACGAAAGCTGCATGCTTTTCAGCAACAGTGATTTGCACAATCCAATGGATTGCGGTGGCCCCTCTGCAATTTGGCGGGCCAGATCCAATGATCTCGGCATGAGATCATCCGCTTCCACCACCTGACCAATCAGCCCTTTAGCCAAAGCTTCATCAGCACTAAGACTTGCACCGGTAAAAAGAAGTGTCTTCGCCTGGCGCAGGCCAATGAGGCGTGGAAGAAAATAAATGCATCCCAGATCCGGAACAAGGCCGACCTTGTTGAACCCCAGAGAGAAAACAGCCTGCCTGGAAGCAATGCTCATATCACAGGCCAAAGCGATACTGACGCCCGCACCGACGGCGACCCCGTTGACGGCAGCGATCACCGGCTTTCTTAGATTGGCGATGATACGGACGATTTCACTGTTGTCCTTCATATAATCGACGCCGCCAACAGCCGTCATGCCGGCAGCCAATTCGCTCAGGCTGCCACCGGCGCAGAAAACGCTGCCGATTCCCGTTAGAATGGCAACACGACATCTTTTGTCTGATTCGAAATCCTTCAGTGCGTGCTTCAATCTGTCCCGGAGGGCTTTTTCCAATGAATTCTTCTTTTTTTCGTAAACCATCCGAATGATTGATACCGTGTCGGTCTGTTCTTTGATGACATATTCCATAACCGTTCTCATCTTTTCTGTAGTTCAAATATTACGGGATTTTCGATCGTACCAGAAGCACCGGAATATTCGCATTTTTGACAACCTTTTCCGAAACCGATCCAATAGCCCACCCGGCGAGACCCCCAAGCCCGTGAGACGTCATGACGATCAGGTCGATATTGTTCCTGATCGCATATTCACAGATTTCCACGTCCGGCCTGCCTGACAGAACCACGGACTTGGAATTGATTTCAGTAGGCTCAATCAGGCGTTGGATACACTTCAAATATTCTGTGGCTTTTTCTTTCAGCACAGTTTCTTCGGCTTCTCTATCCTTTTTCAAAAAAGCGAATATCTCGCAAACCTGGACCAAAAAAAATTCAGCCGATAGCTTTTGACATAAGGCCAGCGCGACGGGAATGCTCTCTTCAGCCGCCTTGGAACCATCAAGTGTAACCATGATGCGTTTATACACGTCAGCTCTCCCGATGGGCAAACCATGCAATAATGCAGGCGTATCCTGTCTATTAAGGATTTGTGCGGCCGGGAAATTCTACTGCTAAATTCCTAAATCCGCAGAATTATTATCAAAGTGGAAGTCAACGCTGTTCCGGTCGCACAATTCATTTTTGAAACAGGTATAGTTGAGCACCCTTTTCCGGACAATCGGGAGGACAGACTCCGATCCGGCGCATGGCTTAGCCTGAACGCCGCCATCAAGGGTGCGATAAAAGATGCCTATTCGGCACACAATTGCTGAACCAGATGTTCACGGTTCCAGATATCGATTTCTTCCTGAATCAGTCCTTCGTCGTTAACGGTTATCCAAGTAGATCCCCTGACGGCTGTTTTGATTCCTCTGGGCTGGATTCCGTCATAGGGCCCTTTGTCGTGCACGGAGCGCCAGATCCACTCGAACCCGACCCGATTCTTTTTGGCATCATAGGCTTCGGCCAGGATCTCCAGTTCCCAACCGGACATGCCGGCATAATCCATCAGGAACTCCCCGATCGCTTTTTTGCCCTTAAATGTCTTATTCACCGGCCGGGTCACATCGATAAAGACGGCATCTTCGGCAAACTTGTCGAGGGGGGTGTGTGTGTCCCCCGTAAATCCCAGAAACAGGGCTTTGGTATATGCGACCATTTCGTCGGCCGTCATCGCCTTGATCGGTTTGGAGGGATTACTTCTTGTCATAGCATTTCTCCTTTTTTTTCGTTCAATGATGCACGGCGACTATCGCCGGCCCCTTTTTTCAAGTGTTCCAATCGAAAACCAATCCTTTTCAAGTCCCACACTCAATTTGCCTGTCTGATTGCCTTTTTCGTCCCAGCCCACGTATTCCAGGAGTGTATACGAAAGATCCAGGAGATCCAGCCAGATGAAGGATTGTTCGATGATGACCAGTTCACCGTCTGCGTTTTTACCGGCATGCACCGGGGCGTTAAAATTTTCGAAAACCTTCCACTCCCGGCCCTGCGCGTCATAAACGGTCTCATGCCAAGGCACATAACAATCCTTGTCGATCCAGAATCGTCGTTTTTTATAAACATAGCTGCTGTTTACCGGAACGGCCTCGACGATCCAGCAATCACGCACGGTTCTTTCATTCGTCCAAAGGCCTTCGGCGTTGCGCGGGAAAGGTGTCTTCGCCTCCAGGGCGGCACAGAGCACCTTTTGTTCACCGACCAGTTTCCAGGTGTATTCAAGTGGACGGCCCTGAAAACCTCGGATGTCATCGTAAGTTGCGACGGTACCTGCGAAGTTATTCTGACGCTGAGCACCGGACATCCGCCGCACGCGCCGCATGGTGGGAATATACATCCAGATATCATCGTCTTTTTTGGGATCTTCGTAACGCACCAACAGTCGCATGGTCCCTTTCAGATCGTAGGGATAGTCCATGGTTAAGGTGTTATAACGCCAGATGCCATCCTGATTGGGCAGCATATCGGGAAGCGGTTCGATGTCGGTGCGGCCTTTCATATTGAACCAGGCCCATGATTTCGCGTGACCTTCCACGATGCGTTCTTGGCCATTGGCATTGACATTGATCAGATGATACTTTTCGAGCACCTGATCATCACCTTCATAGCGCCGTTCGAGATTATAGGCGATCTTCATGCCCGCCTGCGGGTCCTTCGGATCAATCGCTTCGGGAAAAGGCCTGCCGCTGATCCAGCCTTGCAAAACGCCATCGGCAGTTATCGAACATTTGCCTTTGTTTGCTTGGGTGGCTTTTTCGTATCCTGAAGACGATCGCAAAAATCCAGTAGCGTCTCCGCCGATTTCAAAACTCATGCCTTTGACGATCTGGGTTTGCAAGGAAAGGGGAATATACTCCTTGTATTGCTCCCAGTTGTCTGGCCCGATCATTGTTCCAATGGGCGGCCCCGCTGCCATCGACGTCGATACAATACATAACAGTGCAAATGGGATTAGATATAGTTTACTTCTATTCATGATATATTTTCCTCCATCGGTTATTGAAGGTTATCCGGGGTGATAATCTCACCCTGTCTCCGAATTTTTCTCGTTTCCCGCTACAGCTTAGCTTCACCTCAAGTTCAATTGGCGTCATAGTTTAAGCCTGACCTGCAACCATATTTCATCGTTCTTCTCAAAAGGATGGAAATAACCACCGTTTTGAGCATCACCCCAAAAGGCGGTATAGTTAAGGGACATGGAAAGATTATCGCTATGTGAGTATTTCAGAGATGGGTAGAATACTCCCGCCCCATCCACATCGTAGCCAACAAGAAGCTGCGGCATCCACTTATTCCCGAAACCGAGAAATGTGTTCAAAATCAACGTGAACATGGTCTGTTGATCCGGCTCAGCCATAAATGGATAAAAAACGCTATCGTCGCTATCAAGAATGTATTGTTGAAACATCTGACCGGAGATATTGACCGTTCTACCTTTGGGCCACCCAAGGAAACTTTCCCTATCGAAGCCGACCATGTAGGCGAAGGTGTCTTTTTTAACAACGCCCGGAACCGGACCGAAAACCGGATGATTGCTGAAAGCGGTGTACGGATTGTCGAAATTGAATGCGGTTTCAAAACGAAAAACGGTTTTGGTATTGGGTTCATAGTAGTTGAGGGTTGCGCCAACGACATCGTACTTTTCGAACTTGGCTTCCAAGGCAAGAGACGATGGATTAAAATTGAAGGCCGGCAGATCGGACCGGGTGTGAAAATAAAAGACACTGGCATCGGCCCCGGCGATGTTTGCTTTAAGACGTAGGCCCGCTTCAAAGTTATCCCCATCGCTGCTGTCATGCCCATCATCGATCAATGTGTTGGCCACATCGTAACCGCCTGGAAGCAATAGCGCCGGTGGAAAAAAGTTAGCCCCTTCCGGCGCTAGTTTCCAAGGCTCGAAGTGTTCCGGGATGACGACGGCCTGAGCGACGAAGTTGTGCCAGTTGGTCAGATAGTCTATGACCACCATCCTTAATGGAATACGGTATCCATCGCCATCCAGATTCGGCCATAGATAATGCCAGCTGAGATCCACGGGGTTGACGATATCGGCCATACGGAACAGGTCACTTTCTCCCCAGACCAATTCCTGCTGACCGATTTGAACGTTCCAATTGCCGAATTGCGCCGTAGCGAAATAGGTGTGCAGATCGGCATCCCAGATATTATCGTCATCGTCTTCGGGCCGGTCATCGATATTACTGTCTATGTCATATACGGCGTCATACCACCCACGAAACTTGGTGTTGTAGCTGATATGATCACTGAAACGCCCTTTGGCTTCGAGCTGCAGCGTGTTGCGCATCAATGAAAAGTCACCATCCTCCGCGTAACCCAGGTAATGGTCCTGCAGGCGGACCCCTGTTTGGTTTTCCAGAAATCCATGGATTGAAAGCATTTCATTGAATTCGAAGGCACTGCTGTTTAACACGCCGAAAGAAATGGAGCAGATAATAAACAATAGTATTCGCAAAAAGTAAAAACCCGAACGATAGTTCTCCTGTCCCGTCATTATTCCCCCTTTCGAACATCGATGACCCATTCAAAGGTTTTACCATTTCTACGCCTTTGCCCATATACAAATATAAAAATAACCGCCGACGGTGAATCAAAGAGCTGTCAACGATGCTCTCAAATCGTTTGGATTGTGTCTTCACATTCACTGGTATCCATGCTGTTACCGTAGCGGACCGATTTCGCTCGGGTAATAAAGTCAGGCTTGAACCAGACGATCGCAATGGGAAGTATGATAAGGGCAACCAAAGCGACAACTCCCATCCAGAAGGCGAGCAGGATTCCCATTTCAGCGAGGAAACGCAATGGTGCCCATGCCCACAGGGCTACACTCATGACGATGGTTATGGCCGTTGCCAAAACGGATCGCCCGCTCGTCATCAGAGCACTTTCGACGGCCTTCTCTACATCGCCCAATTCAGCATATTCTTCCTTAATCCGGCTGACGATGTAAATGCCGTAGTCGATACCGAGACCGACTCCCAGGCAGGCGACCGGAAGGGTGTTTACATTGAGGCCAATTTTGTTGATGTACATGAAAGCGAACGTTAAAAAATTGGAAAAGAGCAGCGGGGTTAACAGCAGGCATGCGGCAAAGACCGAACGGAAACTGATCCAGCTGAAGATAAAGACAAACGTAAAGGCCAGGATGACCGTAACCAACTGGGCGATAGCGATCTCTTCGTTGGCAGCACCAAGGATACCGAGTAGACCGGCTGCCAGTTTCAGTTCTGCATCCTGCATCGGATGTTCTTTAATGAATGCTTTGGCCTTGGTCAGCAGACGTCGTATCGTAGTTCCTTTGTGATCGAGACATTGGATTTGAATGCTCGCATCCTGATAGTTAACGTCCCCGAACTGCTGAAAATCACCCGGTTCACCCTGGGAAATATAGTTATAATAGAGATAGCCGATTTCATCCCAGGTATCCGGAATATACTCGCGCTTGGGATTGTCACCGTACAGCACCATGTTGATCCGACGTGCAATATCCACCGCTGATACGGAATAGCCCACCGAAGGGTCCGTTTCCATATAGCGTTGAAACTGATTCATCGTATGCACGACTTCAGGCTGTTTGATGGCATCATTTTTATTGCCCTTGACGATGATGGTCAGCGGTTCCGATGCTTTGAAGGATTCGTTGATTTCAGCGAAGTCTCGGTTATATACCGAATCCTGCCAGAGAATTGGACTGCCGGGGCGAATATCTCCGATTTCAACTTTAAGGCCCAGAAAAGTGGTGATGATCAAGATAACGACCATCGCACAGATAACGGCGCTGGAGGTTTTTTTATACCGCGGCAGCCGGGCAAAAACGAGCATAATCTTGTCGAAAAAAGCATTAATGAATCCAGGTTTGGCGATCATCCGACGGTAATTCTGAATAGCTTTTTCGCTGACCGGAAAATATGAAAGCAAGATCGGCCCCATCACCAGCACTCCGATGAGAATGCTGAAAATCCAGAATGAGGCAACGATCGATAATTTTTGCAGCAGCGGCATCGGACTGAATATCAAAAAAATGGCACCCATCACGTCGGTGATCAGCGATACCGAAGCCGGCAACAGTAATGATTGGATCGTGATTACGGCCGCCTCCTTACGCCTGCCGGTTTTAACCTGCTCTTCAATAAAGCGCATGGTCACCTGGAACCCGTGCCGGATGGCATCTGCGCTGATAAGAAAGGGGATTACAAAAAGCAGAGGATCAATGGCATAGCCTAACATCCCATAAAGACCAACGCCCCATATACCACATACCAGGGCCGAGACAATCGGCAACAGAACGCCCCTGAAGTTGCCTCGCGCAAAGAAAAGTAAAAGCACGACCACCAAAACGCCAGTGTAAAGGAAAATCCTCAAAATCTCCGGAAAGCTCTGATAAACCCAACCATAAAGCACCGGCATGCCGATCATGTGGATGGAGTGCTTGTCATCGCGCTCTGCATCGGTCATTGCTTTCAATGCATCAAAGATCTTCTGGTAATTGAGATCTTTTTCCAGAAAATCGATTGAAATGGAAGCCGCCTTGTAGTCGTGGGAGACCAACGATCCATAGATAAAATCATTGCTGGCCACGTTTCTCTTCAATGCCTGCAAACCGGTTTGATCTTCAGGAATATCAGGAAACATGATGCTGCCTACTTCAATACCCCCGGGGATAGCCCGGATATCTTTAACTTTGCGGCTGGCCAGGGAAAGAATCTGATAATTATTAACAGACGGCAAAAGCTGAGCTGCCCGGGTCATGCGCATAACCTTGGATAAGGTGGCGTGGTTGAAAATATCACCCTCTTTGACTTTGACGACCACCGTTACTTTGTTGGATCCCCCGAAGATGCTGCGGACGGATTTATGCAAGGAGACATAGGGGTGATTAGATGGCAGCAAATCATCAAACTCGGTCCGTATCTTGAGATCTTTTATAAAATAGGCGAAAAATACAGTTATAATCGCCAAAATGATTAAGATGAGCAGGCGGTTCCTGATGATGATCTCTGAAAAAAGTCTCATTTGGACATCTCTTTCTTATGATCTGTTTTACGCCCGGTTCGGCCATCTAAGTAAAATGCGCATACGGTTTTTCAGTTTATAATTTCCCATGCGCGCTGGGAATGGCTGCCGTTGGACCAAAGCACCCGGCCATGATCCCCAGCCGCTATGGCCGCACCGGATGAAAAGCTGATAAGGCAATTGAGCCAATCCGAAACTCTATACCCGTCATTTGTGACCAATACACCGTCCGGGGACTCTTCGATCATCACCCCCCGGAGCCCAACCACATGATATCTTTCATCGATGACACCGATTCTCAGCAAATTGTCCTCGTTCCCCATTTTTTGCCGTTTCCAGGTAAAACCACCGTTGGACGTTTGAAAGAAAACACCATTTTGTCCAACGGCTAAAGCGTGGTCGGCGTTTTTAAAATGTATATCGAAAAGGGATGCTCCAGCCATGCTTTGCTCGCTGACCGCTGACCAGGTGGCGCCACCGTCCTGGGTCAAGTAAATACTTTCGAATTCTCCGGCGATTAACCCTTTTTGAGCATTCCAAAAATGACACCCGTTAAAAGTAACATCGGCTTCCTTCAAAGACATGTCTTCCCAAGTTGCGCCACCGTCGGATGTATGCAGGATGGTACCGAAATCACCGACTGCCCATCCTGTATCGCTATCGATGAAATGAGCCGCAAACAGATTGAATTCACCTTCTTTCCTGATAGTCACCCATGATTTGCCGCCATCCCTGGTTTTCAATACGATACCGCGTTTTCCAACGATGTAACCGATGTTTGCATCGAGAAAAGTGACATCGAAAAGGGGCAAATTCGTTCCGCTCTGCTGTTTTTCAAAACGCGACGTATCACCGTTGAAATGTAGAATGGCGCCGTAGTATCCGACCATCCACATGCGATTGCCGGCCACGGCGGCATCATAAAACTTGTCCCGGAAGGTTACCGCGCCCCGCAGATCTTCTTTCATCCGGTCGATGTCATACTCTTGGGGCGGGTCTGCTCCAGCGGTGGTGGAAATCAATAAAAGGAGGACCCAAATCAGGCAAATGGTCAAAGCGTCCGCCTTTATGTGCTGCCTTTTGATCATCGTCCTTTATCCTTTCTAAATTTCTCTAGCGATGTGAGCCGCTTCGTGTATGGCATTGTGCACCCTACCCGGCTTGTTGCAATCCCCTATCGTATACAATTCCACCGTGCCGCGAAGTGTCTCAGCCAAGTCAACGATCGGTCGCGACCCAGCGGCGAATATGACCGTACCAGCAATAATTTCTGTATGGCCACCGGACTTATCTGCGATGGTCACGTTATTCGCTCCGATATTGATCATTTTATGCCCGGTGATCACTTTAACCGTGGATTTCTCTATTTCTTCAAGCAAAACGCTGCGGCTGTAGTAATCATGGTCCACTGCAATTTCATCCAACATTTCGAGCAAAGTGACGTCGTGGCTGCGTTCCGCAAGGAATAGTGCGGTCTCGCAACCTACCGACCCTCCACCACACACCACAATTTTGCCGATCAGATCCACAAGACCGCCGTCCAGCACATCATGCGCCGTCACCGCCAACTCTGCGCCGGGGAGCGACGGAATCCAAGGTCCGGCGCCGGTGGCGATGATAACAACATCCGGCGATAGAGCTAAAACATCCCCGGCAGTGGCTTGCCTCCCCATTTTGATGGCGACACCGTTATTCTCAATCTGATAGGACAGGTAGTTAATCAGCGAGCGCACCGGTTCCTTGAATTTAGGTGCTGCGGCTTGCGTTAACTGCCCGCCCAAACAATCCCGCTTTTCAAAAAGAGTCACCTGATGTCCTCTCAACGCCGCCACCCGGGCGGCTTCCATGCCTCCGGGGCCGCCACCGATGACCACCACTTTTTTGGCGACCGGTGCTCTGGTAATCGCGTATTCAGCTTCCCGGCCGGCTTCGGCATTGACGGCGCAGCGCACCTGCATAAATGAAAGCAACCGATCCATCGAGCAGTAATTGCAGTAGATGCAATTGCGGATATCTTTGAGTTGCCCACTTCTGCTTTTATTAACAATCTCCGGCTCTGCAATCTGCGCCCTGCCGATGGCCACAAAGTCGGCCATTTTCTGAGAGAGGACTTTATCCGCCAATGCCAGATTCGCTATCCGACCAACACCGATGACGGGAACGTCGACCACCGATTTTACTTCAGCGCAGAAGGGCATCAGGAAACCCGGCTTAAGATAGATCGGCGCCAGGACACGATATAAGGATGGATACATTCCGGAACTGACGCTGATTGCATCTACGCCAGCCTCGACGACCGCTGCCGCAATCTTTTTCGTATCGGCCATTACCAGCCCGCCGTCCATATGATCTTCGGCGTTCAAGCGGATTATGATTGGAATGTCAGAACCAATTTTTTCACGCACGGCATTGATCACCTTGCGTGCAAATGTCAGTCGTTTTTCAAAACTGCCGCCATATTCATCATCTCTTTTATTGGTCAATGGCGAAAGAAACTCATTGATCAGATAGCCGTGAGCGCCATGCAATTCCACGGCATCGAAACCCGCCGCTACCGCTCTTTTGGCGGCGGCGGCGTAATTTCCTATTATTTCTTCGATTTCTTCTGATGTTAAGGCTCTAGGTACAACACCCACATCATAACAACTGACCATCGGACAAGCTAGAGCGGACGGGGCCACGGGGACCTTGCAGTGATTGGACTCCATGACAGCCTGACGCCCAGTGTGATTCAATTGCACCGACACCTTGGCGCCATAGGCATGCACTGCATCGGTCAACTCATGCATACCCGGCAGGTACTTGCCATCGTGCAGCGACAAACTGCAGGCTACCGCGCGGCCGCCAGCCGGCGTGACGGCACAGGTTTCAACGGTGATCAGGCCGGTGCCGCCTTTTGCTCTGGCTTTATAATAGTTGATTGTGCGCGCACCTACGCTGCCGTCCGCCTCGGCAAAATTGGTGCCCATAGCCGGCATGACGATCCGGTTGGGTATCTCCAGTTTTCCGATCTTCCCGGGTTCAAACACATGACTGTAGTTCATCTTGCTCGGCGCTCCTTTATCGACAGAGAAGTAAATTTTATATGCCGCCCTCTCAAATTTTGCACCCGATGTGAAAACCATCATGGATGGCTTCCATCAGATTTCTGGGGGCTGCTGCGTCGCCGATGAGATAGATGTCGCTGATTTTTTCCCGGACGTTGCGGTAAATCGTATCGACTGCCCGCTGGGGAACTATGGGTATAACGGTATCGATTCCGGTGCGGATCTCTTCTTTGCCATTGTAGACGTTGATGAGGGTAACGGTATCGCCTGCGATTTCCTTGAGCTCGACATTGGGGGTCATGTTTACCCCTTTGCCGAACAGACGGCCGTATAATAACGGAATAAAAGTCGCTCCGGCGTGCATGCCGGCATGCGGCAACTGGGTCGCGATTTCAACCGTCTTGCCCATTTCGAGCAGAAATAGTGCCGTGGAAAGTCCGTAAACCCTTCCCAGACGATCGAAAATCAGAACATTGTCGCCCACCGACTGGGGGTTGTTGTAGACATCGAAAAGCGTCATGACGGTGGCGCAGTCAAACCCGGGGATCGGTTCTTCGGCCACAGGCGTCCTGATCTCCCGCGGAACCGAACCGGTGGCAATCACCAGGCACTCCGGCGCTTCCTCCATTATCATCGCCTCAGTCACTTCAATGCCGGTATGAATGGGTACTCCCATTTTTTCGAGTTGCATCACCTGGAAGCGCGTGAGGTCATCGAAATCGATGCGTGCCGGATCCTTGCAGATCAGATTGACCTGGCCTCCCGGATCTCTTTCTTTTTCGTAAATACGCACTTTATGCCCGCGCAGAGCGGCCGTGCGCGCGCATTCCATACCTGCCGGGCCCGCCCCTACGATCATCACTTGCTTGGGCTTGGCAGCAAGTTTAAGAACACCGCGAGCCTCTTCATGGCCGGTTGCCGGATTCTGGAGACATAAAACATCCTGATACTGGAAAACACGCTCGATACACCCCTGATTGCAGCTGATGCACTTGCGGACGTCGTCTAATTTTCCGGCAAACGCTTTGTTGGTCGCCTCGGGGTCGACGATGTGGGCGCGCGTCATCGCCACCATATCAGCATGTCCTTCAGAGAGAATTTTTTCAGCTTGGATATGATCCTTGATTCTTCCGGAAGCGACAATCGGGATCGATTCCAGCTCCTCTCTGATTTTAGATACAAACGGCACCCAGGCCCCTAGGGGAATATAGCTCGTTCCGATGGCATACGCATAAGTAGTGAACATGGAACCTTCACTGGTGTTGAGCATGTCAATTTTGCCCGTAGCCTCCAGCTTCTGGGCAATGACACTCATCTCCTCAACGCCAAGGCCACCCGGCATAAGATCGTCGGAAGATATTCGGACACTGATAACAAAATCCTCTCCCACGGCAGCGCGGACCCGATCAATGAGTTCGTATGCAAAAGCCATTTGCTCGCCATAACGGTCCGTGCGTTTGTTGGCCCACCAGGACCATGACTGTTGCAGCATATAGCCGTGAGTCCCGTGCAGTTCGACACCATCGATACCGGCGACTTTGCAGTCGACGGCATAGGCAACATATTGATCGATCATGTGCTCGATCTCTTCGATCGTCATCTCGTGCGGCGTAGACTGCAGATCCGGCGAAGGCAGGGCGGAAAACCCCATCGTAGGTTTAAGGGACTCGTGACTGTCCATCTCCCGACCGAAATGAACAAGCTGGTAGATGATTTTTGCGCCGGATTCGTGAACGGCGACCGCCAGGCGTTTCAGTTTTTGCTGCAGCAGGTTGTGATCCGGTGCGGAGAGTCCTAACATCGCTGTAGTATCATCGATCATCAGGGGGCCGGCGACGATGAGCCCGACACCGCCTTTAGCGCGTGCATTAAGGTAAGCGATATATCGGTCACCATCATTGTCATCCCGGGTAAAGTCATAGCCCGTCTCATGAGCGGTGAAGATGACCCTGTTGCGGATTGTCGTATTTCTTAATCTAAGGGGCGAGGACAGGTAGTTAAACTGGTCAGTCATCGATGCACCTCCCTGCAAATTTAAATTTGTCTTCCAACATGGGCACCTTCGTGAATCGCGGCTTTGATCGTTCGCGGGGCCAAATTGTCGCCAATAATGTACAACTGCTCCTTGGTCTTGCCTTGGGCCATTTGGATAATTTTGGTGTTCGGCACGGTACCGGTAGCCAGCACGACCGTATCGGCTTCGATAATTTCTTCCCGGCACTCTTTGGTATGCGTGACGTGGACACCGTTTTCGGTGATCCGGTTATACTGTACGCAACTCATAAAATTAACCCCTTCCGCCTGCAGCTTGCGAAGCAAAATGAAGCGGGTCAGGGGTTCGATTTTGGTGGCCATGGATTCATGGCGCCGCATCATAGTTATTTTCGTTTTGGCCTTGCTGGCGATATAGTGGGCCACTTCGCAGCCGACCAGTTCGCCCCCGATGACGACCACATTTTTGCCTAATTGGACCCGGTCCAGAAGAACATCATCGGCCATCACCACAGTCGGGCTGTTTATTCCTTCGATGACCGGGCGCCATGGAACCGCCCCAGCTGCCAGGACCATGACATCGGGGGATATATCGCGAATCAAATTTTCATCAACGCAGGTCGACAGGCAAACATCCACACCCGCTTTTTCGAGCTGCTTTGTCTGATAGGCCATGAGCAATCTGAGTTCGCTTTTGCCGGGCGGGATGCAGGCGATGCGCAGTTGCCCACCCAGTTGCGGTTCTTTTTCGAAAAGATGAACCTCATGTCCTCTGAGTTTGAGATTCAGTGCGGCTTCCATTCCGCCGGGGCCTCCTCCCACCACCATCACCTTCTTCCTTCGGGACGCGGCTTTCGGACGGATTGTATACTCTTTCTCACGGCCGAGGGCCGGGTTAATCGCGCAGCAGACTTTTACTTTTTCAAAAGCCGAGGCAATGCATGTGTTACAGGCGATGCAGTTTCGAATGTCCTCGGCACGATCCTCTTTGATCTTTAAAGGAAAATGGGGATCAGCCAAAAGTGCCCGGCCAAGGCAAAGAATGTCGCACCACTCTTCATCGATCATTTGATGAGCAAAGGCACCGGTGTTGACACGGCCCACCCCCATGACCGGAACATTGACAACGCCCTTTATAGCCCGAGCCAGGTGCATGAAGGCGCCTTTCTTGAAATAGCCGGAAGGTGTCGTCCAGTAAAAGTTATCCACCGTCGCGGCGGAGACATCGATGGCATCCAAACCGGCCGCGACCAACTCCGGTGCCATCTTACACATATCGTGGATGGTGTAGCCGTCGGTAATACCGACCTCTTCGAGGAATTCGTCGCCGCTGACTCGCATGATAAGCGCCATACCGTGGCCGATCGCAGCTCGGGTACGTTCAATGATCCTTCGGGCAAAAAGCAATCGATCCTTGCCGTATTCATCGGTACGCTTGTTGGTGTAAGGGGACATGAACTGCTGAATGAGCAGGCCGTGGGCGCCATGCAGGGTGAGCGCATCATAACCTGCCATCATCACACGTCGGGCAGCACTCACATATTCCTCGATCACCCCCTCGATATCGTCGCCGGTCATTTCTTCCATGACCAGACAGGGATCGTACAGCGGCGGATTAATCGCTGATGGGACTTGCCGGATACCTGGCCCGTATTTGCCCACGTGGCTGATTTGTACGGAAACCTTCACATCCGGATTGGCCTCCCGGATGGCTGTGCGCAACTTGGCCAGGTCGCTGATATGGCTGTCGTCACCAATATCGAGCACCCCACCCTCGGCGGCTTGCCATACCTTGGCCCGATCGTTGATAAAATTGACCTCGACCGTAATGAAACCGACACCACCCGCTGCTCTTTCAGCATAAAATTCTATCTGTCCGGGCCCCAGGTAGCCGTCGGCCGTTCCAAAATGCGTGTCCATGGGGGCGTAGGCCAACCGATTGACGAGATGCAAGGGTCCCAACTGGATTGGCGAGAAAAGCTTGGTCATTTGATTTACCTCATCCTGACTGTGTTCTGTTCTGTGATTCCGTTGGCGACAACCTTCTGCTGCAGCAGATCCTTTTTTACCTTGCCGGTCGGCGTCAGCGGAAATTCATTCATGACCTCGACGATTTCCGGGGTTTCATAACGGCTGAAACCTTTTGCCTGCATATAGTCGAGAATCTCTTCCAGGGTAACCGTTGCGCCCTTTTTGGGGATCACACAGGCACAGACCCTTTCTCCCAAGGCCGAATCGGGGACGCCCACAACGGAAACCGTGTTGATCTTGGGATGAAAGCTCAGCGCGTTCTCAATGGTGAGCGGGAAGATTTTACTACCACCACGGTTAATCATGTCTTTCTTACGGCCGTATAACCGCAAGTAGCCGACGTCATCCAGGTATCCCGTGTCGCCGGTCAGCAGCCAACCGTCAACGGTCCGCGTGTCGGCGGTCTTCTCCGGGTTCTTGAAGTATCCCAGGAACATGGCCGCCCCTCTGAAAGCAATCTCCCCGACCTGGCCCGTCGGCAAGGGGACATGGTTGCCATCAAGAATGGCGATCTGCGCACCTGGGACGGTCTTGCCCACTGTTTCCAGAAACGTTTTCTCTGCTTCACCCGGATAAACGGCCGTGTGGATGATATCTTCGCCCATACCGAACCAGACAGTCAGTTTGGCCCCGGTTCTGGATTCCAGTCTTTGGACCATGGCCGGCGGAATGGCAGAGCCGCCGGTCGCCAGAATTTTCAGCGAAGCCAGATCGAAATCATCGAAATTCTCGTGATCCAGAAAACGCAGGAAATGGGTCGGCGTGCCCTGGACAAAACATATTTTTTCTTTTTCAATCAGCTCCAGCCCTTTGCCTGGGTCGTAGATATCGACCAGGACGGTGGCGCCGCCGGTCAGGCAGGCGAAATAGGTGATCATGTGACCAAAGGTATGTGTCATCGGGCTGAACGAAAGCATGACCGCCTTGCCGTCTTCGAATCGGCAGATATCCCTGGCAGCGGTACGGGTGTTGCCAAGGATGGTATTGTGGGTGTGCAGAAATCCTTTGGGTGCGGTTTCCGTCCCCGAGGTGAAATTGAGCAGCAGAATGTCGTTGGCATTGATGTCAACCCCGTCGAGATACTGCTGCAAGGCGTCGCTCGTTTTTTCCATTTCCCAGACGCTCTGCAACGTTCGTATGCCATCTTCGGCGGGCCTGTTTTCTCCAACGACGAATATATGTTCAACCGACACGGTTTGGCGTAGACCCTGCATCATCCGAACATAATCGAACCCTTTGATCTGATCGGGAATGACGATGGCTTTGGCCTCGCAGAACGCAATCCGTTTGCTGATTTCATGTTCCCGGTAAACCAGATGAATCGGCTGAATGATCGCCCCGATACGGGACAACGCGATCTGCAGAAACACCATTTCTGGGCAGTTGTGCAGAAGCGCACAGACCACATCACCCTTTTTGAAACCCAGCGTCACCAGTCCTGCAGCGAGCCGCCCGGTAATATCGGCCGCCATGCGGTAAGTGTATTTTTTATCTCCATGGATGACAAAAGCATTGTCTGGAAAATTATCAACGGACGCATCGAAAAACTGATGCAGGGTGATTCCGGGCCAGTGTCCCTGTGCTTCATAGCCTCTGCACATCTCGAGGGTCATCCCTTTCCAATAACCGTTGGCCTGGTAGGCGGCAAGCTGCTGCGCGCTAATGCTCTTTTTAATCATGGTCGACCTTCCTTTTTCTTCCACCCAATCTGAAGAAGGGCGCTACCATTGCATCCCTTTCCTTAAGTGCCTGGGTCAGCCCCTTGTCTCGTCTTTCCTTGAGAAAATTCCATTCATCCGGTTGGTAAACCAGATTGGTGCTCCAGGCATGCCCCACCCAGCCGCACATCGAGCCGATGCCTTTACCGCGCGCCTCCATGATCATGTTCATCATGGCCTTCCCCATCATGATGCCGTCCAGAGGCATCATGGTGATGGCCTGGGCATAATCGGCGACCCATTTTTCAAGCTCATCGGCTGGCACGACCTTGTTGACGAAACCGCATTTTTCGGCCTCGTCAGCGGATAGCGGCCGCATGGTCAACATGATCTCTTTCATCTTTTTAATGCCCAAATTTTCAAGATAGAGATACATATCTTGCGGAGACGGCCCTAGATAACGGAACGCCGGATGAGTGAAGCAGGCATCCGGTGAGGCGATCACGATATCCGCAGCCAATGCCAACTGCATATGACCGCCATAGCAGTAGCCGTGAACCTGGCAGATGGTGGCTTTGAGGCATTCCATGACCGTGCGTTCAAAGGCACCGAAGATAATATTGCGGTCCGGCAGCATGCGCTGGCGCTGGGAAGGCCGTTTTTTTTCTGCTGCGCTGTTGCCGGATTTGTAACCGATGTAGTGTCCCAGTTCGTCCGCACCTGCGCCGGTGCCGAAACAAGGACCGTTGCCCTTGAAAACGATGACCTTGATCCCATTGTCCGCCTCGGCCTCTTTGACCAGATCGCCGACGCGTTCCAGGGCTGCCACCGGCATGCCGTTGAGTTTTTCCGGAATATTGAAGATGATTCGCGCCACTTTCTTGTCATAATCGGTCTCGTAGAGTACCGCCTTTTCGATAACATCCGGGTCGGTCATCATCTTTTCCGCATTCCATTGGCTGGCCAGCAGATCTGCTTCTCTTTTTTTCATCGTGTTTCTCCTGAGTAACTTTTTGGCAGAGACTATTTTGTGCTCCTATTTGAGTCCCAGCTGGGCTGCGGCCACATTGCGCATAATCTGGGAGGACCCCCCGCCTACTGTAACAATCCGGCTTTCCCGGTAGTACCATTGCACTAGGGAGTCCATCAGGCAGCCCTGTCCGGCGGCAATTTCGCAGCAGAAATCACCGAGTCGCTTTACCAGTTCACTGGTGTACACTTTGCACTGGCAGACAGCTTCAATTGAGAGTTCATGACGGTCGGCCAACCCGAGAGCCTGGTAAATGAGCAGTTTGGCCGCCTGAATTTCGGTTGCATACTCTGCTAATCGACACATCACGGCGCCGCGCTGCTCAGCGGCTGTCCCCAGCCCAAAACGACTCGCGGCGATTTTCAGGGCATCGTTGAAAATTCTTTCGGCAAAGCCCAGATAACCTGCCGACACGATCGCCCGTTCGGCGTTAAAGCCGCCAGTCATTGCCGTCCATCCCTTGTTCACCTCCCCGAGGATATTTTCCTTGGGCACCCAGACATCGTCGAAGAAGACTTCGTATAATCCACCGATGTTGCGCCCCATTGACTCCAGGCGATTGAATTGCAGACCCTTACTGGTAGATGGCACAAGAAAGAGCGTTAACCCTCGGTGAGCCTTGACAGAGAAATCCGTCCGGGTGGCGACCATGATGATGTTTTTTTCACCGACGGCCCCGGAACTGTAAAGTTTTTGACCGTTGATGACATAACCGCCGTTTTGCTCCTCGGCCCTGGTTTGCATTGAGGCGATGTCCGATCCCGCATTGGGCTCGGTCACCGAAATGGACATGGTCCGCTCGCCACGGGCGATTTTGGTCAGCAGGTCTTTTTTCTGCGCGTGGGTGCCACTCTTGAGCACATTAAGCCCGTTGAGCGTGGTGATCTGTAATCTTCCCGGATAGGGGTACCCCCCCCTGACCAGTCGTTCGATCAACAAGCCGACATGGAAATAGCCCATCCCGGCGCCGCCGTATTCGGTCGGAAACGGCAACCCGTACCAACCACGGGCAGCCAGTTTCTGCTCGATACCCTCCGGATCCGCCCCTTTCGCTTCCAGATCATTGATATCGATATTGCGGCATTCAGCTGCACAGAATGCGTCAACTTCATCTACGAAACTTTTCTGATCAGGGGTTAGGCCAAATTCCATCGAGAGTTCCTTATATAAATTGGGGTGGACGTATTTATTACAGCTTGAAAACTTTTTTTGCGGTACCTCTGAGCAAACTATCCTCGGCTTCTTCTCTTAGATTCAGCTGACGCAACTGCTGCAAGGCTTCATCGTACTGGAGTCCGGGATAATCACTGCCGAAAAGGACTTTTCCGATACCTCGGCGAGTGTTCATGAAAGAAACCAGTGATCGATCCCAGTATTTAGGCAGATGCATACTCGTCCCGATATAGACGTGCCGGTGTTTCCAGGACATGGCGATCAGTTCTTCGACCCACGGCCAGCCGGTATGTGCGCCGACAATCCGCAATTCCGGAAAATAAAGGGCAATCTCATCGAGCAGGGATGGCCTTGCCAGATCGCTTGGCATGGCTTCCGCCGAATGGCCGACCTGCATCACTACCGGAATATCCAGCTCCGCACATTTGGCATAATAGGGCCAGTAGTCGCGGTGGCTGATCGGCCTGGCAAAACCGTAAGTATGCAAGTGAGCACCGATAAAGCCGTGCTCAATGACCGCATGTTCCAATTCTTTCACGCCATCCATTTTCTTATATGGATTGATGCCATAAAGACCCTTCAAGCGATCCGGCCGCTGACCTACCATCGCCGATATTTCTGCCACCGAGAAGTCTGTGATCATGACCTTACGTTGATAGGAACGCATCTGCAGATTGGGTACCATGGCGACTTCCACATTCATCTGATCCATCATCAAAACAAATTCGTCGACACTTTTCCCTTTCCAGCGGTCCTGCATGCCCCACCATTCGATAACATGACTAACTTCATCGTCATCAAGAAATTGTTTCAGCGTTTCAGATGTAAATGGATTGCACCAGTAGTCGATTGCCATGACCATTATGTCGCTCCTCAAATGGGCTTCCTGCCGCCCTATTGGTCTATTAAAAATGATCGAACGCCAGTTCATTGGCGATGGCTATCTTCTGTGCATAGCTGTCTTCACAATAAAATCCTGCCATCCGCGCATCCCTTGCATATCTTTCTATATGACTTTCATTCATGTATCCGTAACCACCCATCACCTGTATCGCTGTATTTGCGGCATTTAGGTAAGACTGGGACACAAACGTACCGGCCATGTTTATCGATCGGGTCAGACCCGACGAATCGCTCAGAGACTTTTCCAACTGCCAAGCAAGGTAGTAGGCGTAGGCTGTGGAGCTGTCCGATCCGATTTTGGCGTCAACGATCATGTGACCGATGGCCTGAAATTTTCCGATTGCCTGGCCAAACTGCTCACGCGCCTTGGCATACTGGATCGTCCGGTCGACAACTGTTTTCATGTTGCCGATCATGCTCATTACGTTGAAGAACTTCAGATTATTCATCACCGAAGGGATCAGCTTGGCATGGGAGTTAAAGATCTGCTCCGGATTGAAGCGGATTTTTTGAGGAGGATACATTTGCTGGCCCAACAGATTTCTGCCAACTGTCTTCAGCACCTGCCCGTCTTTCAATTCTGCTAAATCGAGAACCGCAATTGTCGAATGGCCATTTATGACCGCCGGCAAAAAGAGGATACCGGTCGCGGGGTCCTTATTCTCGCAATAGACGGTATCGATTTGAATCTCAACGGCCGATTTATTACTTGTTCCAACACAAGCGGGTTTGCCCCTGCCAAACGTAAACGGTTCGGAATATCCAAAACAGGCACAACCTTGTCCGGAGATCAGTTCAGGGAGATATCTATTTTTAAGCGCTTCCGTTCCATATTGCACAAGGGCCATTCCTGCGGTCAGGTTGACCCCGCAGGTCATTCCAAAATCAATGGAAAAACGGGACAAGGCTTCAATTACGACAGCCGTTTCCATTGGACCGAGTGCCTCGCCCCCGTATTGCTCCGGTAAACATATCCCGGAAATACCCAACTCCGCCAATTTTGCTTCGAATGCCGAGAGCCTTTTGCTCTCGCTGCACATCAACCGTACCGCCTCTTCCGGGTATTCTTTGCGGATAAATGACCGTACCGTATCCTTGAGCATCAACTGTTCCTGACTGAATTCAAAGTCCATAAAGCGCCTCTGGTTGCATCGTTGATATGGAGCGATCTACCCGCCGTTAGTAACCGACTCATGTGCCAAGTGCCTTGGCCGGGCAAACGCGCCCTGATTATTTGATGTAAGATCTTACGAGCGTTAACTGGCGTTTAATTCTAAATGTCGCTTAATCTTGGATCGATACGGTTGTTCGGTCTGTTGGTTTTACGTATGACTGGTTTTTAAATTGACAAACTATATTCGGTATGTCAAGTAAAAAATCATCGAGTAAAAATAATTGTCTGCGATACAGAAGACCATGGCGCCTTGTTGACTTTCAACTTTGAATTCTGTTATCAGTCGGGAGAACTCGCAAAGACAAAAAATTCAGGTGAAGTAAAAAGTGTTACGGCAGCAGCGGCCGGCAATAGCCGTTGAGATATGTGTGCTTTACACATGCGGCATTATCCGGCCTGTCGCAAGCATCACGCTGGCATGCAATAGCGAAATCAACGGATTGGATTTTCAGGAGAAAAACAGTGGCTTCAGGTCACAACATACCGCTTTTCTTTCGCTTATATCACAAGTTGAAACAAGACATTACACGGGGCGAAATCCCCAGGGGGGCGAGATTAGACAGCATCGGGGTACTTGCGCAGCGATATGGGGTGTCCCAATCCAGTGTCCGTAAAAGTCTTGATTTGCTTGAAAGCGAAGGCCTGCTGGTCAGAAAACAGGGATGGGGAACATCGGTTCCAAAGGATCTTGAACTCTATTTTTTCGATCTGGGCAAGGTTATTAATTCCAGAAGGACCTTCGACGAGATGAGCCGGGCGGAGATCCGAATAAACGACTGTCAATGGGTCGATCCCAATCACCGCATCCGCTACAGCCTGTATTGTGACGACACCGCACCGGAACTCAGAAACAAACCGGTCTTTAAAATTGACTCATGGATCTCATTTCCGGGAAAATTCAAATTCAAGGCACTCATTACCTACTACTTCCCCGAAGGGTGGCTTTCAGCCAATGGTGTGTGCGATAAAACCCCCGCTCGCGATATTCTGCTATGCATGTCCCGCTGGGTATTGTCCACCACGATGAATATGCAAGAGGCACTTTTGCCTTTCATCTGCACGGATGAAACTGCAGCCTTGCTTGAGCTTCCTGATGGGACACCTGTCTTCCACCATACCGTCGGGATCAAGGATAGAAAAGACAAGATCAGCTGCTGCTGGGAGATGATCAGCACAGCGAATCTATTTTTCAGGGAAATGGTTCTAAATTAGGGGAAATCGGCAAATACTACATAAAAGGAGTCTCAGATGGATTACTCATGCAAAACCTGCGGAGCCACAGTAAATACGCCCGGCCACCTCTGCAATCCTTGCAGCGAAAAGGTTAAATGCAACTTCTGCGGTCAGGATGATGTCTCTGCACGGCATATGTGCACTAATAAACTCGCCGGCATGCGATTTGTTTGCGGGGAATGCGGTCGTGTGGCAGATTCACCTGACCATTTGTGCAAACCGAACCAGATCATCGATCATAAATCGGCGTTCTGATGATCATGCATGCTATCTATGTCATTCTGAAAGGTCATGCGGTCTCTGCCAGGCAACTGTTATAGCCATTAACGCGGCAGGTGACCTGGCACCTGCCGCGCCGCCGTTTCACTGCGCTTACCACAATCTACGCGCCTAACTATCTTTTATGATTTCCGGCCGCCGGCAATAGTCGCCATGAGTTCATTGACATAGGCCGGGATGCTATCCGGAACGGTTCTTCTTTTCAGGGAAATTGCGCCAAAAGGACAAGCCATATCGCAAGCCCCACACCCAATACAACGATCTTCGATCAATTCAGCAGCATCACCTTCAAGCACAAGGGCTTTGACGTGGCATCTTTCCACGCACGTGCCACATCCCGTGCATTGTTCGGAGGCTATTTCGGCGATAAAATTGGACTTTGCAATGGAACCAGGCATTGCCAGTTCGTTGATCCCACGGAGAATAAAGCAGCAGCACCCGCAGCAATTGCAGATAGCAAAAGATCCCTGCCGAGCATTGATCGTATTGCAGACAAGTCCGGCTTCCCGCGATCTTTCGATGGTTTCTCTGGCCTCTTCCTTGCTTGCCGGGCGACCGATTTTATTTTCCACATAATAGTCTGCCCAGGCATCAAGAAAGATACACATGTCCTTGACGGGTGCATCACAGCCTTCACCGATCATTTTTTTACTGACCCGGCAGACACAATCCGCCAGGGCGATCACCCCTGCGTTTTCAATGATCGCATCCACTTCTTCGTAGGTGTAAATTTGGACATTTGCAGGAACGCTCTGTTTGACGGGTACCACACGCAGAAAAGGGGTCTTGTTGCCTAGCACCTCGGCACCCTGTTTCTCGTAGTAGTATCGTTCCCACAGGTGAATATCCTCGGGCGTGTTTTTATTCATTCGAAATTCCCAAATGCCTGGAACCATGGCGACCAGAGAATACAGGGGAGGATCGGCGTAGACTTTAAAAACAACCCCCAGTGCAACCAGCCGTTCCAATTCCACACCAAGTGCGTCGCTGCTTACTCCGGTGCGTCGGCAAATCGCGTTCAATGCCTCCGGTTCTGCCGTAAGCAGGCAAGCGAATTCGGCTTGCGTGGGTGTCATGATCCGTTTCAGGATCTCGATCTCTACCCCACTCGTCGTGCGTGGAGAAGGAATCGGCACGGTTGCCAGACGTTCCATAAATCTTTCATAACTGTTCATTGCCATTAATCCTTGCCGCAACTTTCTAGATTGCGCACTGAAGGGGTGAACCATGCGGGTGGTCTGGATGGATGGTGTGCAGACCACCCGCATGGTTCACCGGTGTATGGAACCCGAAAGTAGAGTCCTTAAGTGTAAGGCTATAAGTTGACGGCCATTACTTCCCCGGCCCTTCGGCTTTCAAGCTGTTTGGGACAGCAGTGTTTTCCAGTATGATGTTGGCCAATTTTTTAGCTACTTCTTCGGGCTCGCCCTCCAGAAAATCACTTTTAGACTGCTTTCCTCCGCCCCCGGACATAATCCATTCTAAACGCTGGGCGGCATTGAGTCCGCTTTCCAGGTTAAAGGTCTTTTTCGGACGGGGACGAGGCAAGGACTTGCTTTCCGGTTGCATGAGAGCGGCAAGTTCTTTAAGAAGAGAACGGTCAACTTCCAGATTAGCGCCTGTAAGATTGGTAATTTGAGCTTTTTTGGCCTTATAGACATTCGGCAATGAACCGTATCTTGGCTGGTTTATACCGGTCTCGACGGACAGCAATGCCGGCAGTGCGCATTCAATCTCTTCGCGCTTGCCTCGCTCCAGTCGGCGCTTTACAATTACGGAGCAATTTTGTTCTAATGATAACAGATCTGTTATCCCTGTGACCTGCGGAAAACCAAGATACTCCGCCACGGCCACCGGTGTTTCTCCGGAGCCTTCGTCCAGCGACCTTGCGCCACACAAAACAAGATCCGGGTGCAGGCCTTTTAAAGCCTTGGCCAGCAAATAGGCTCTGGCAAAAGAGCCTGCCTGGGGTCGATCTTCCCAAACCCGGAAGGCCTGATCACCGCCCATTGCCAGACAATCCCTCAGTGCCTTTTCCACCCGTGGCGGACCATAGGCCAAATAAACAACTTCCCCGCCATATGTCGCGCGCAGCGTCAATGCCAGTTCCGCTGCGCACTTGTCGGCCGGATTCACCTTATAAAACAAATCATCTTCCCAGGCGGACAGTTTTTCCATATCCAAAACAAAAGGGAAGCTCACATCGACAACTGATTTGACACACACTGCGATTTTCATAAAAGATCTCCTGTTGTGCCTAACCAAAACGAAAACAAACCCCGAATCCGCCGCGCGGGTAATTCCAGTTCACAGCGCCTCCTGGGCATACGATGCGGCAAGTTCCGCACTCGACACAGTTTTCCCAATTGAAAACCAGCGCATGGCTTTCCATTTTGTAGCATTGAACCGGGCAAGCAAACAGGCACGGTTTTTCCGAACACCCGGCACACCGTGTCGTGTCCACTATAATGTGAGGGGTTCCCGAATCCACAACGAATCTGATGCGCAAAAGTTTATCATCGATGCTCATGCCAGTCCCCTCCACCCTGCATAGATGTCCTTTATGATGTCAAAACGGGAAAGCTGCTTTCCCTGCCTGGCTTCTTTGACTATTTCGCTAAGACCTTTTTTGGGTCCGGGCTCCACACTGAAAAGGGACTCACCGAGTTGGCAGGCCAGTTCGGGGTAGGTCTGGTACAGGCGTGGATTTTTTAAAAAATGAGGGGCATGGCGGAATTTTTCTATATCGGCCAGAACGCCATATTTTCTGAGCAGGAGGGGATAAATGCTGAGCTCTTTTTCTGAAAAATCTTTTTTTTCTCCGCAGTGCATGACCGTTTCGGCTGCAGCAATTCCGGACATTATCGCAAGATTCACACCTTCTACACGAATCCCGGTGGACAAGGTAAAACCGGCGGCATCGCCAGCAGCGAGCAGGCCGTCTTTGTATAAGCTTTTGCTGCTGTTCTGGATTCCTTCAGGAATGAGGTGGGCAAGGTATTCCCGATTTTCGCCCTCCTTGATGAGCGGCCATATCAGGGGATGCCGCTTGAAATCCTCAAGTAAATCCTCTGGTCGCTTGCTCATTTTTGAAAGGGATGACAGTTTAATGACAATGCCGATCGAGACTTTCTCCCGGTTGGTATAGATAAAACCGCCGCCTGGAATCCCCTGAGTAGCTGCCCCGACGAATGTGTAAGCAGCGCCCTCATTGCCCGTCAAAGCAAAAGCCCGGTTTATAGACTCCGCCGGCATTGCCAAAATTTCTTTTACCCCCAGGGAGGCATCTTCCGGCAACAAGTCTTTTCTGATGACACCTTTGCGTGCAACGAGAGAGTTGACGCCATCGGCGCAGATAACCACATCGGCCAGCAGTTCTCCCTCGTCCCGGCCGGTTTTCACACCGACAACACGTCCTTGCTCCCAGATAAAATCCTCTACGACCGTGTCGGTCAGCAGGGTTGCGCCGGCTTCCTCCGCCTGCTGGGCATACCAACAGTCGAATTTCGATCGCAGAACGGTGAAAGCATTGTAGGGCGCTTTAGCATAACCCACATTTTTATACTCCATTGAGAATGACGCATCTTTATCCAATGCACTAATCACCCAACGGGTTACCGGTCGTTCAATTGGGGCTTTATCCCAGAAATCCGGTATCAGCTCGTGGAGTCCTTTGCTGTATAAAACGCCGCCGAACATGTTCTTGGATCCAGGGTACTCTCCCCGCTCCAGGACGAGAACCTCCTTGCCCGCTCGGGCCAGTACGAGGGCAGCCGTAAGTCCGGCGGGACCCGCGCCGATGATGATGGCCTCAAATTTATTCATATCTCACCTCTGCGTTAACGGTTACCCGATAATTCCTGAAGCTGCTTCGTCAATTCAGGGACAATTTCTTTGAGATCCCCCAGTACTGACAAATCGGCAACCTTAAAAATGGGCGCCTGCCGGTCGGTATTGATCGCTATAATGAACCGGGATTCCCGCATCCCCATGATAAATTGCTGGGCTCCGGATATGCCGCAACAAAGAATCAGCTTTGGCGTAATTGTCTTGCCGGTCTGGCCGATCTGCCGTTCAAAGGAAAGCCAGCCTTCGTCCACAGCTACCCGTGAGCCGGCAATACACGCTCCCATAGCATCGGCGATCGCCTCCATTTCCGGAAGCCGGGCTTGGTCCCCCAGGCCGCGACCAAAGGCGACAACAAACTCGGCCTCTGAAATGTCCAGTTGCCCTCGTTCGACTTTACTGATGCCACGGACATGCGTCCGGAGCTTTTCCGGCTGGATCTCAACTTCAAGTTTTTCAGTTTTCGCCTGGTGCCCGATCTTGGATTTGCGCACCCCCAAAACGCCTGGCGTAATGGTTGCCAATTGAAGCTTCTGCAAAGGGCTTTTCATTTTCGTATAGATCCTACCCCCGAGGGTGGGTCTTGTCATTTCAAGATTGCCTTCTTTATTGATTTCCAGGACCCTGCAATCGCTTACCAGACCAACATTGAGCCGAGTTGCCAATCGGGGGGCCAAATCCTTGCCAAGAGCCGTTGCAGCGAGCAAAAAACATTTCGGCTGACGACTGCGCAAAATATCCGCTATGGCCACGGTATATCCATCGGTCGTATATTGTTTGAGCAGTTCGTGCTCCACGTAGTAGAGATTATCTGCGCCATGCTGGCTCAGGATCTCGGCAAAGGGCTCCGCAGGATGGCCTAAAATCAGGGAGGAAACTTTCAGCTTGGCTTTGTTGGCCAATCTCCTGGCTTCGGACAAGACCTCCAGTGTGGCTTCCTCGACTTCTTCATCTCGATGCTCGACAAAGATCCAGATATCTTTTTCCAAGGTTCAGACTCCTCGATTGTGTTTCCACTGAAAAAAAATCCAAAAGGATATTATTGAACTCCTTAAGACGCTTTCCCTGATCGGGAGCGCCCTATTCGGTTATGGATTGTCTTTTAAGCTGATCCTTTAATATCTTGCCGGTGTCCGCACGCGGAAACGCCGTTACGAATGCTATGGCCCTAATGGCTTTGAAATGCGCCAGATTATCCCTGCAGTAGTTTATTATTTCCTTCTTCAGATCTTCCGAATATTTCGGACTGACCTTGGCTTTCAGAATGATGAATGCTTTTGGAATCTCACCGAGTCGGTCATCGGGGACCCCGATGACCGCCACGTCGCTGATCTTGGGGTGCTTCATGAGTACTTTTTCGATCTCCAGGGGCCAGACCTGAAATCCGCCGCACTTGATCATCTCTCGCTTGCGTCCGTTGATAAAAAGCACCCCGTCGGCATCCAGGCGCCCCATGTCACCGGTACAAACCCAGCCGTCATGGAGCAGGGATTTACTCTCTTCGGCATTGCCGGCGTAACCTTTGGTGGTCACCTTGCTCCGGACATAAATTTCACCGATCTCGCCGGCCGGCATGGGCGTGCCCTGCTCGCCCCGGATCTCCAGCACAACGCCCGGGTAAAGCCTGCCCACCGAGCCCGGTTTCCACAGGCCATTTTTAAGGTCCTTGACGCCCCAGCCGGCCACGTGGCCGACTTCGGTTGAACCATAGTTCAGGAGGATGGGGATGTTGAACTTCTCCTCGAACTGGGTTCTCAGAAGCGGTCTCAGTTCCTGCCCGATAGAGGTTACCGTCTTGACGTGACTCAGATCGACAGGGCCGTCATAATTGACGATGTCGTGAATCATGGTAGGCATCAGCACCAGACTGCGAACATTGTATTGTTTTGCCAAACTCAAATAATTGGCCACCTTGAATCTTTCAAGCAGCAGCACCGCCCGGCCGATATGGTAGGCGAACAACATGCTTTGCTGGCCTCCTCCGTGGAATAGGGGCATGGCCACCATGTTGGGCGGAATGCGGGTATCGGCCATAGGGTGCATGGCGCCGCTGCCGGTATGCCCGCCGGCCAGGTCACACAAGGCCTTGTACCAACCATGATGATTCGTGATAACGGCCTTGGGGGCTCCGGTCGTGCCACCCGTGAAGAGAATTGCGGCCACATCCTCTTCCCCCGGAACGAACGTTTCAAATTCTTGTCGGTGGGCGGACACTTGCCTGTCGAAATCAATGATGCCCTGATCTTCCGGTATTTTCGTGCAACCGCTTACCATAATGGCTTTCAGCGTATCTCTAATGGCTAATATCCTTTCCAAACCATTGGTATCGGTAATCACGGTCGTTACATGGGTGGAAGAGAAAGCGTGGATCAACTCTTCGGCCTGGTACATGATATTGACAGGTACCAGTACGCCACCGGTCTTCCATATACCGAAAATGGTGAACAAAAAGGTAGGCGTGTTCTGCATGTATACCCCTACCCGGTCTCCCGGCCCCACTCCCTGCGACTTTAGGTAATTGGCTATGGCGCAGCTGGCCTCATTCATCTGGCGGTAGGTATATTCGCGCCCGTCCTGGTAAATCAGGCCGACCCGTTCCGGGCCTTCGATCGCTCTGGCTTCCATGTCTGATGCTAAGTTCATGCCTCGATTCTCTCCTAACCTCATTGATTAAGTCCGTTCTGTGGGTGAAACCGGCTTGCCCCTCGAGGGCGCGCTGCGTTCTTATGGCATGGCCCAACCGCCGTCATAGGAAATGGTCTGCCCGGTCATGAATTTACTCTCGTCGCTGGCCAGATAGAGAACAATAGGCACGACGTCAGCGGGTTCACCCAGTTTTTTCAAGGAGGTTTGATTGCGGATGAACTCCAGGACCACCGCCGGAAATGCGGCACGCAGCTCCTCACTGGGGAACACCCCCATGGCGATACAGTTGGCGCGGACATTATATTGTCCCAATTCCACCGCCCAGTCGCGCGTGGCCGCAATCAACCCACCTTTGGAACACGAATAGGGTGACATCATCAGCGCCTCCATGGGAATTTCTGCGGACGACCAGTTCTGGGTCCAGCTGAGACGCCCCTGCGTCGATCCGATCGTGACGATGCTGCCACTCTTCTGTGTGACCATCTGCCGGGCTGCGGCCTGGGTACAGAAAAAAGTACCTTTGAGATTCAGACCGAAGACCTTATCCAAGTCGGCCTCGGTCAGAGTCAACAGGCTCGCCGGTGGAAAAATGCCCGCGTTATTGACGAGAATATCGATTTTTCCGAACTTATCCGTAATGGTTTGAAAACAGTCGGTCACCTGGGTCTGATGAGTGATATCCACTTTTAACGGGAGCACCTTGCGTCCGGTCGCACTCTGGATTTGGTCGGCAATCGCTTCGAGCTTGTCGATGCTGCGCGCGCAAAGAGCGATGTCCGCGCCCTGCCCGGCAAACCCCTTGGCGATTTCCATGCCGTAGCCTTGACTGGCGCCCGTGATCACCGCCACCTTATCTTTCAATCGCATGTCTATACTCCTTGTATGCTTCTTTATGCTCGTCATAAAAATTACTTGCCTATCTTTGTCACGGTTACCTTGCAAGTAACGTCTCCGCAGCAAATCGCCGAATCGATGACGGCCGTAAAATGGCCGGCAAGCCCGGCCCTATTGACAATGCCGTCGATCCAGGCCGGTGTCATGGCCTTCAAAACCCGGCAGCTATGATCCCCTTCCCGAACATCGAACAATTCGATACCGTAGGAAGGAAATGGACATGCGAGGCATTCAAATTCAAACAGGTCATCATTTTCTTGATTTATCTGGATTGGAATCAGCCAAGCCCGGTAGCCTGCCTTGATAACACCCCGCACGTGTTCGAATTTAGACATCGCAGAAAGCCCCAAGGCTTTTTGCATTAACTCTGCTGTGTATTCACCGATGATATTCCATGCGCGTTCGGTGACCTGAAAAGCCTTGTCTTGGCCGAGAAATTCGTTTGACGCCCGGGCCCAAGCCCTATCGAATAAGACAACCGCCGCCATGTTGAATGCAGTCTGCTGAGCAAAATCGAGATTTTCGAACTGTCCGCAAATTCCGGCGACATAGTCATTGGTTTTCAATTTCACTCTCCTTTTTGTCAGCTTAGTATTTCTTTAATACGAATGATCAAAGACTGATTCTGGCTAATATTTCCCGCAAGGCCCTGATTGCCGGCGTATCATCCGGTAGGCATAGTAAAGATTTCCCGGAATGGTTGTACTCACGGATGGCGTTGTCTTCGGGGATGCATCCAATTACCGTCATATCCATTTCAGCAGCGCTGCGCCTGACGCTCTCTTCTTCTGCCGGACTGCGGACCCGGTTAACCAGCACGTGGACCGCGATGGGCTTGCCCTCATTGCATTGTACGGCGATATCCCGCAACTGGGTCAAGGTCATCATCCCGGTCCTGGACGTGTCGGTGAGTAGGAATAGTTTGTCAATGTGGTGCACCACGCGCCGGTTCACCTGTTCGATGCCGGCCTCGCAGTCGATGAGAGTGGTATCGTACTCGCCACACAAGGATTCGATGCCGTATCGCAGCATCTCATTGGTCCCGCAAAAGCATCCCTTGGCTTCGGATCGTCCCATGGTGAGAAGATCGTAGCGCCCCTCTATGCTGATCATCATTTCGCGAATAATCGCTTTCATGGGCCGCTTCAGGACAGCCCTTTTTTCCTCGTCACTGCCGATAATCTTTTCCCGATAATCCCCGATGGTCCCTTTGGGCCGTTCTCCCAGGGCATGGGTCAGGCTGATCACCGGGTCGGCATCGATGACCAGAAGTCGGCCGCCGTTTTGGGACAATATCTTGACCATCATGGCCGAAACGCTGGTCTTTCCCACACCGCCCTTGCCGCCGACGACGACGATTTCTCCGATCTCTGTACATTCCATGATAAAACTCCGAATTTTAATTTACTTTATGGTGGTATCGGTCATGGGCCAACACGGCCGCCCCCAATGCACCGACGATTTGCGGATCGACGGGCAATTGCCGGATCGGTAAATCCAAAAGCCCATCAAGGGATCTCATCACCGCCTGATTTTTGGCTACGCCTCCCGTGAGGCATAACGGTTCCACCATTTTGATTTTACCCGATGCATTAATAAGACGGCTTGCCAGAATATTGGCAGCTGACAGGGCAATGCTTGCCTTTGTCCAACCCTCGGTCAGGCGGCACAGGGCATCAAAATTGACATAAACGGGGCAACTGTTCTGGATCGGTGCCGGTTTGGCCGCGCTGAGCGCCAACGGCCCATAGTCGGAAATCTGCAATCCAAAGGTTCTGGCAATCTTTTCCAGAAAGCGTCCGGAGCCGGCGGCGCATTTGTCATTCATGACAAAATCCTTCAGTTTGCCATCATCGGTCACACTGATCACCTTGTTGTCCTGGGCGCCGATATCGATGATGGTCCGGATATCCGGGTCCAGCCAGAATGCGCCTTTCACCAAACATGAAATTTCGGAGACATTGTCCGCAGCAAAAGTGATCTTCTCACGCCCATAACCGGTGCTGATGCAGCAGGCGATATCTTCTTGCCTGGCTCCGGCTTCTGCCAGGGTTGCATCGATGACGAACCTTGCGGATTGCTGAGGGACCGGTTTGGCAACAATCGATGTGTAAGCAACGATCTTTTCACCATCGAACAGCACCGCCTGAGCACTGGAAGAGCCAATATCGACGCCTGCAAAGAGCATGGATTGTATTCGCCTCCGTTTACCACCGGCACATTAATAATGAATCTTTAGGACATACCGCGCCTTATGAATTCATCAAAATGAGAATTTTACCGGGAGTCCGGAAGTGTTTCGGCTTCAGGTCCCCCGGCGTCTTGTACGCAATGATGGGGTTAATTGGCCTCGGCTTTATTTTTTTCCTGCAAATTCTCATATCGCTGACAGGCAAAAAGCGCCGCGCCCAAGGCACCTACGATTTGGGAGTCCACCGGCAACTTTTGAATCGGCACCTCCATGATATCCTCCAAAGAACGCACCACCCCTTGATTCTTAGCCACACCACCGGTTATGCAGACATCTTCGACCAGGCCCACTTTACTGACCAGCCCGAAAATCCGTCTGGCCAGAACGTTGGAAACCCCATAGGCGATGTTCTCTTTGGTTTGGCCTTCCGCCAGCATGCACATGACATCAAAATTGGCAAAGACCGTGCATATGCTGTTAATGGGCGCAGGATCCGTACCATTGAGCGCCAATACCCCCAGGTCCGACACGTGCAAATGAAAGGTCTTGGCAATCCCTTCCAGAAACCGACCGGTTCCGGCAGCGCATTTGTCGTTCATGACAAAATCGTCCATGTCGCCATTGGCGTCGACCCGAATCACCTTGCTGTCCTGTCCGCCGATATCAATGACCGTCTTTATCGACGGAATCGCCCACACGGCGCCCTTGCCGTGGCAGGAAATCTCGGAAACATCGTGCTGGGCAAAGGGAATCCGTTCACGGCCGTAACCGGTGCTGACGCAGTAGGTGACATCATCGTAGGTCAGGCCGGATTCCGCCAGAACCGTATCCATCACGATGGTAGCGGATTGCAACGGGTTAGGTTTAACGACGATGGTCGAATGGGCAAGGATCTTTTCGCCATCGAACAAGACCGCTTCGGCACTCATGGAACCGACATCTACGCCTGCGAATATCATTTTCCACCCCCATTTACGCTTAATGCGGCCCCTACGGCTGCAATGTAATCCGCGCGCGGACGAAACACGTGCAACTTTACCTCCAATGTCTCCTCCGCCAACTCCACGATTCTGTCGTTGTTGGCCAGACCGCCGCAAATCACCACATCCCCGAGGATTTTTACCCGTTTGGAAAGGGTCCTTGCACCGGAGACAAGCGAACGGAAGATGGCGTCCAGAATGTTGGACACCGATTCACCGTCATTGACCAGGCTCACCACTTCACTTTCCGCGAACACCGCACACTGGGTGCTCATGGTGATTTTTTTATCCGCTGCGCGTGCGATTTCGGCGCTGTTTTCATTTTCGCACTCCAGCGCCTGAAAAATAATCTCCAGAAAAGCCCCCGCGCCGGAGGCACATTTGTCGTTAAGACGATAACTGACAACCATACCTTTTCCGTTAAGCGCCAGCATGGCGGTCTGCTGGGCCCCCATACACAGCACATTTCTGCATGTGGATAAATCCCAGAGGGATGCGCGTGCCAGGCTTTTCATGATCGGCGCCTCCTCATGGGGCATTACCACGCTGCCGGCGCCCCAGCCGGTGATGACAATTTTTTTAATGTCGCCGGCGTTGACACCATGTGCCTCTTCAATGGCGCATAGAACTCTTTGCATGGCGCCATTGGGATCCGCATTGGTTGGTACGTGGGCACCAAAAAGATACTTGTCGTCTTCCATTACCACGGCTTTGGTATATCCCGTGCCGACATCACATCCTAGTATCACTTCAGAGCTCCTCTCTATGGCATGCATTTTTTTGTTGTTGCCCCAAGGACGCGCCTTCTACGCAATGCTGTTGAAAAACTCGGTCAACATCGCTTTGGTTGCTTTATGGGAAGTATAGCGCTTATCGCAAACGTCGTGCTCCCAGATAAAACTGGGGATATCGCACTTCTCCAGAAGCACATCACTGAGAATTTTTGACAGGGACCAGGCATGCTTGCAGGCGCGGTTCCCACCGAACAGGGCAACATCTGCCTTGTACGCCTGGGCTATGGACACAAAATCATTAACCCATATATCGGAATAACTCATGGCGGTCTTATGCATGCAGAAGTTGAGCGAGCGCCATGCCAATCCGTTGATCATCGTCTCAATATTGGTGGTATCCACATAACCCACCACATCACCGGGCATGTAGGAAAGCTGGCATTCCATGTAGGTGGATCCAAACTGTTCTTCCAGCCAGTCCGGAAGATAGAACATGTTGGCGATCCATCCCCAGGACCACAGGGTTCTGATCTCTTTCTTGCCGGCCGGCAAAAAGGTTTCACCCTTATCTACCCGCGCTTTCACTCTGTCATACCGCCCCTTGCAGTAGTCGACCACCTTTTCCGAGTGCCCACAAATGGCCAGCGATCCGAAATCCAAAAAGCGCAGCGTTCCTGGATCGGGGCAGGGTTTTTCCTTACGAAGATCCTGGATGGCGTAGTAATATTTCAACTGCCGGTTACTGATGTCCACATGATGGCGAAGTCTGTCTTCATCCATCTTATGCCCTGTTATTTTTTCAACCCGGACGATCATCTCCTTGATGTTCTCCGTGTAATATTCCAGGGCCCGATCGTCACTGTAGTAAGGCGAGTCTAGGACCAGCAACGGGCAGTTATGCAAATCGGCGGCATAGACGTAATTCAGATTGCTGGCGTCACAGGGGGACCCGTTTTTACACAAAATATCGGGTTTGGGGAGCAGGCCCATCTCGATGGACTTGATCGGCCCCTTGGTGAATCCACAGATATGGTCTCCGAAACCCTCTTTCGCCGCGGCGTCCGCTTCCGCCTCGACGCCGGTAATATAAACGCCGGAGAGAAGGCCGGACAGCAATTCGAAGTGTAGCGGTACGATATCCATGGCGTACCAAATTTCAGATGTCAGCGTTGGGAAACTGTACACCACCGGTTTACCGGCGGCCAGATGATCGTTTAACGCGGTGGTGTACCCTTTCAGCGCCTTGCCGAACCGGACCACATCCATGTCATGTTTGGGCTTCAATAATGCCTCTGCCAATTCCGGATGCACATTGTCAACGACGCTCTTAAGGTATTCTCGGTCGTGCCCATGCTCTTTGACGATGTCGTCAAAAAGTGTGTCTATGTTCGCAAAAAGCTCTTTCGGCGTAAACCAGCCGTGACTACACATGCCCGCAAACAAGTCGCAGGTAACGTCAAGCCGTTGAAGAAACTCATATTTTTCCAGTTCACGATTTGCCATTGGATTGCCTCCTTTATTTAACCAGTCAGAAACGTCTATTTGTTGATTCTTTCCATGAATGCCTGCACACGGGTTCGAAGGCGTCCCACGTCTCCCGGCTGGTACTCTCTTTCCAGCGTAAGGGTCGGGACCCCGTCCTTTTCGAGAGAACGGGATTCAATGATGTTTTCGATATTGTGATTGTCGCAGAAGGTAATGTATTGGAAAATCACGCCGTCGACATTGGCTTCTTTTGCCAGACGTTTCACGTAGGCAACTCTTGCATCAGTGCCGTCCATCATGCGGGGACAGGTTTCTTTGGAGAAGTATCTTTTGGCAATCGCCCGGACCGGATCATCGGTCGTCTCATCCACCATCCCCTCGACATATTTCCTGCCGGTACACAGGGTATCGGTAACCACAAGCGCTCCCGTACCCTCGATGATTTCAACCAGTGCAGGATCATCAATGGGACTTCCGGCCAGAAGAACCCTGGCACGGTAGCCGGTGACAGCGGGACGCGCCTTCAACTCTTCGATGGCGGCCTCCAGTTTCTCGTTAAAAATATCCTTGGGCATATTGAAACCGGCCAGGGCAATATTTAACGCTTCCGTCCCGGTGAGCTTGGGCGCGTCCCCTGACCTGAGTGCATACAACTCCAACATGAGCTCGCGGAACCTGTTGTATATTTTAATGGTTTCATTCAAAGACGCTTTATTGGACAGCAGACCGTATTTCTGGCCAAACTTAAGCCGAACGTTATTGACTTCTTCAAGATACCACTCAAAATGCGCTTGGGTATCTGTTGTGCGGGGAACCGAAATCATCTCGAGAAAGTCAGGATGGAGTTTGTCTCTCCAATATTCGAATGAACGTCGCATCTGCTCACAACTGCTGCTGTAAACAAGGCCGTCAAGATAACTATATTCACCATCCAGCCCCATCTGTAGGGTGCTGCGTGCGAAGCTGCACAAACACCTTGAAAGATCAATATCGGCGTCTTCTGTTTTGGTGCATCCCGTAGCTCCCAGGCGAACAGGCAAATATCTCGACTTGGCCACACCCTTGACGGCGTAAATAATTTCCTCGGGAACGTAGCTGCACACATAGGCAAATACTTTGCCCCCATTCGCTTTCCAATCCTGGATATACGGATTTTCACCCCTTCGAGGCAGCGTTAACAGCTCCTCCAAAGCGCTTTTTGGTGTAACTTCTTGCTGCACATTTTGAGTACTCATCAGATTCCTCCTTGGATTTTCGATAAGGGACAAAGCCGGTCGTCTGGGCTCCGATATCCCTGCAAATTCGATCGTTCTGAATCGCTCCCCGCGAGGTTTGTTGGTTTGTTGGTTTGTTGGTTTACATACACACTGTGTTTTAATTGACATTCATTTTATAATCTGTCAAGAAAAAATGTGTGCATCAAAAGTGGCCTCCGAATTCTTTACTTGCAAATTTTGCTGAACTCGGAAAAAGTGCAGATTCTCAGCCAAGATGCAAACAAGTGCGGTTCTCAGCGCTTTACGTTAAAAAGTGCGAAAACGTATACCTTCAGCACCTCGGACTCTGAGGGCTATGATCAGAATAGTTTGCCGGACGGGATTTTACGCCACGAAGCCGAGGATTCAGTAAGGGCCTGTTAATCGACTTCATAACACGAGGTATCAAAGGAGATAGTTGAAGTGGCTATAGGGCAGAATATTCCACTATTTTTTCGTCTTTACCACAAGCTGAAGCAGGATATCGTTCGCGGAGAGATCCCGAAAGGTTCCAAAATTGACACCATAGAAGAATTGGCTCGGCAACATGGCATGTCACAAACCAGCGTTAGAAAAAGCCTTGATCTGCTGGAAGCCGAAGGGCTTCTGATCAAGAAACAGGGCTGGGGGACAACCGTTCCCGAGAATTTGAATCTGCGCTTTTTCGACCTGGCAACGCTGATAAGCTCCAGGGAAACGATCCCTGAAGTAAAAACAGCGGATATCGAGATTATTTCTACGCAATGGATCGAATCCAATAATAGGCTATCGAATCTTCTGGAATTAAACGGAGCTTCCGCAAAGCAGAAGATTTTCAAAGTAAACTGTTTGGTTACTTTTACCAAGCAACTCCAGTTTAAAGCACATTTCACCTTCCATTTTCCCTTAAAATGGCTCCGCAAGGTCAAATATAAAGACGCGATGCCTCCACGCGATATCATCGTCAAGGCTACCGAGTGGATGGAATCTACTCCAATAAAGATGAGAGAATCACTTCTACCTTTCCTTTGCACCGATGAATTAGCTGATCAATTGGATCTGCCTGACGGCACTCCGGTCTTTTACCACACGGTTGTTCTTACCGATATAAAACAGAAAACCGGCGTTTGCTGGGAAATGATAAGCACGGCAAATATCTTTTACCGCGAAATCGACTTGGATTGACCTTCGGATGCAGCAGACGAATTGTTTTGGCCATGAGAGGCGAATGCTTCGAAAGTCATCAGTCCTGTAACAGAAGGAAAGCGCTTAGCCAATCCTGATAGTTGTCAAAATGATAAAAATCTGGTATCCACTTCGGCCAAGTGAGATACGTGTGTGGGTGACGTAAAAAACCCAAAGACCAAGCACTTGAATTTTCGAGTGGAGGGAAACCGCATTTGCCTTTGGGCCGCATTTCAGAAATGGACCATCGTTCTTGTTAAGGGGCGAACCATGTGTACGCGCGGCTCGGGGAGATGTCGGTTGACACCTGGGGCAAATGGACACCTTGATGGCCACGTGGCTTATGGTCATTGCTTATTGCCACGATGCTCGCTATAGGGGCGACCGGCGGTCGCCCGCGCGAACCTCTGTATTGGGTCATCGCACAGACTGGGGCGGAAAATATCCCACACGCATGATTGCCGGGGATGATGGCTTTGCTCCCGCACCGGGCGACCGCCGGTCGCCCCTACAGGTGGAACCCCCTGCCCCTGCGATAACACGGTGAAAAGGGTTCGCGTGTGGTCCGCAGGAAGATAAGGCCTTTTTTTTAGCTCAGAACAACGCTAATTGCAAAAGTACAGTAATGTAAATTCCAATGCGATTAGCCTGTTTTCGACCGCATACACCAGCCGCCAAGCACAATGCCCGGTTCGCCTGTAGGGGCGAACCTTGAGATCACCCGCGGCCGACGCACGGCATCCTGAAACGCACCCCCACAGCACGCACGGGCGAACATTTTATCGTATTCCCTTAAAATTGACCGCCCGCTACCAGCAAGCGTCTGAAGGAAGGCCTTTTTTTCTTTGATCCGAAATGCATCATAGGGTATACAGTGCGCTTTTGTGCGTGACGTGCGACGCGTTTGCATGCATCTGCGTGGGACCGCGGACCGCAATAGGCTGAAAAGCGCAGGCGCCGTGCCCCCTCCACCGGGCCGGACGCACGCAATCGCTTCGCAGCAGGCACCGGCACGCAATGCGCGCTTATCAGAACCAGGCAGGAGGATCTATGCAAACGGAAAAGGTTGGTCAGCGGATCAAGACATTCATGGCCCGCAAAGAAATCGATGTTACGGACCTGGCAAGGCAAACCGACTTGTCCGCCGATTTTCTGCAATCGGTGATCGATGACAATGTGTACCCCTCCCTGGGACCGCTGCTCAAAATCGCGCGCGTCCTGGATGTGCGCCTGGGTACGTTCCTCGACGATCAATTGAGCACGGACCCGATAGTGATGCGTCAGGGCGAGCGCACGAACGAATTGAGCATGTTGCGCGGCAAGAACCGCCCGGTGGATTTAAAGTTCTACTCGCTGGGCAAGGGAAAAAGCGACCGCCACATGGAACCCTTCTATGTGGAATTGCTTCCCGAATCGGCCGAAGAGAAAAATCTTTCCAGCCATGAAGGCGAAGAGTTCATCGTCGTGCAAAGAGGCGAGATCGAAGTACTTTATGGAGACGAAGTCACCACGCTGGGTGTCGGCGACAGCATTTACTACAACTCGATCATTCCGCATTGCGTCAGCTGCAAGGGTGAGCAGCCGGCGGCCATTTACGCGGTTTTGTACATTCCACGATAGGAGGGGTGATGAGTGAAGGATTGCGTGATATCACCCTGGGGCAGTTGCTGGATGAAGTGATCCGGAAGTATCCCGACAACGAAGCTGTGGTCTATGCCGACCGCGATTTCCGTCTGACCTATGCCCAGTTCGGCCAGGTCGTGGACCAACTGGCCAAAGGCTTGATGGCCCTGGGAGTGACCAAAGGCGAAAAAGTGGCTGTATGGGCGACCAACATCCCTTACTGGGTGGCCCTGCAATTCGCCACTGCCAAAATCGGCGCCGTGCTGCTGACCGTCAACACCAATTACAAAAGCGCGGAACTGGCCTATCTGCTGGAGCAGTCGGAAACCGAAAACCTGTTTTTGATCGACGGCTACATGGATACCGACTATCTGCAAACCGTGTACGACCTGGTGCCCGAACTCAAGCAGCAGGAACGCGGCCGGCTGCAGAGCACGCGTTTTCCGCATCTCAAAAGGGTTTTCTTCCTGGGAATGGAAAAACACCGTGGTCTGTATACCCTGCCCGAAGTGATGGCCATGGCGGTGATGACACCGCAGGCCGATTACGAACAGCGGCAGGCCGCGCTGGATCCCCACGATCTGGTCAACATGCAATATACCTCCGGCACGACGGGGTTTCCCAAAGGGGTCATGCTGACCCATTACAATATTGGCAACAATGGCTTCTGGATCGGCGAGAACCAGCGGTTCACGCATGCCGACCGGGTGTGTCTGCCGGTGCCCCTGTTTCACTGCTTCGGCTGCGTGCTGGGCGTACTGGCGGCGATCAGCCACGGTGCCACCCTGGTCATCCTGGAAAAATTCGATCCGGTGCTGGTGATGACAGCCGTCGAACAGGAACGGTGCACCGCGCTGTATGGCGTGCCGACCATGTTCATCGCCGTGCTCGAACACAAGCTGTTTTCCAAATTCGATTTCACTTCGCTGCGCACCGGCATCATGGCTGGATCACCCTGCCCGGTGCACGTCATGCGCCAGGTGATAGACAAGTTGTACATGCGCGAAATCACCATCTGCTACGGGTTGACCGAAGGGTCCCCAGTCATCACCCAGACCCTGCCCGGAGACGACATGCGCCGGCGCACTGAAACCGTCGGACGGCGCATGCCGCACATCGAGGTTAAAATTGTCGATCCCGAAACCGGCTGCGAATTGGGTACGGGCGAACAGGGCGAAGTGTGCTGCCGCGGCTACAATGTCATGAAAGGCTACTACAATATGGCTGAAGCCACGGCCAAAACGGTCGATGCCGACGGCTGGCTGCACACCGGCGATCTGGGGGTCATGGATGCCGATGGCTACCTGGCCATTACCGGGCGCCACAAGGATATGATCATCCGGGGCGGCGAGAATATCTACCCGCGCGAGATCGAGGAGTATCTTTTCAGAATGGCGGGCGTCGTCGACGTCCAGGTGGTCGGCGTCCCGAGCCGCAAATACGGCGAAGAGGTGGGCGCTTTCATCATCAAGAAACCGGGCGCCGATATGACGGCCGAGGATGTCCGCGATTTTTGCCGTGGACAGATCAGCCGTTACAAAGTCCCCAAGCATGTTGCGTTTGTAGACACCTACCCCATGACGGCCAGCGGAAAAATTCAGAAGTACAAGTTGCAGGCGTTGTCGGTTGAACTGTTCCCAGGGCCTGACAGAATCGTAAAATAACGCATTCCCTTCGAAAATGCATGGCAGGAAAGCCGGGCGAGTGGCACACACCGCGCCGCCCGGCTCACTGGCTTTTTGCGGTTTTTATGGCGCACTGTGGTAAAAAAGAATATGGTTATGCACTTCGCTCCAGCAAGACACAGGTACAGGGTCATAAAAAGATTACGTTGTAATTTAAAACTTTAACAAAAGCATACACGTCAAAGCGCGCAACATGGGGAGTGAGCATATCGATCGACAGAATGCCGCCCTTTACACTTTAAACTTAACACTTAACACTTCCATGTTCTTTTGAGCGAAGTGCATAACCAGAAAAAAGAATTGCGTACATAGCAAAACGTGATCAGTGAGAGATGCAGAAAATGAATCGAGTGTTGCCTGTCCATTCGTTTGGCGAAGCCATCGAAACCAACCTGTTCTCATATTTCCCTTTTTTCAGTAAACTGCCAGGCGTAGACCACCACGAGGACCCCGCCATCATGTGGTCGGTGACGGACATCGCCTATCCTCTGTTCAACTGCATTCTGGGAGCCCGAATCCAAGCGCCTGACGTGGATACCGTCATCGAGGGGATTATCGCGCGCGGTCGCTCGAAAAAGGTTCCCCTGCTGTGGTGGATCGGACCGGACAGCCAGCCGGCCGATCTGGCCGACGCATTGATACGCCATGGATTTGGCCATGAAGCCAATGTGCCCGGCATGGCTGCGGATCTGTTCGCACTCAACGAAACGCTGCCCATGCCACCCGGTCTGGTGATCACGCAGGTACAGGATGCGGATAGCCTTAATACCTGGTGCCGCACGGCCGCGGCCGGATTTGAAATGCCGGCATTTGCGGCCCAGGCGTGGCACGACTGGTATCTGCGCATCGGCCTGTCCCCACAAGTTCCCCTCTACCATTATATTGGCTGGCAACATGGCCGGCCCGTAGCGTCCGCGACACTGTGGTCGAGCGGCGGTGTGGCCGGCATCTATAATGTGGCCACAGTGGCCAACGCCCGCCGGCAGGGCATCGCTTCGATCATGAACCTGGAACTGCTGCGCTGCGCCCGTTCGATTGGATGCCGGGTGGGCGTCCTGCATGCGTCGAGCATGGGCGTCGGGGTATACCAGCGTCTGGGATTCAAGGAGTACTGCCGCATCGGCCATTATCTTTGGTCTCCGGAATAGCTCTTCCAGGGAATATCGCATCGCGCGAACCTCTGTATTCGGGTCATCGCACAGGCTGGCGCGGGATATTCTCCCGCACGCGTTGATTGCCGGGGGTGGTGGCTTTGCTCCCGCACCGGGCGACCGCCGGTCGCCCCTACAGGTGGAACACCCTGCGATAACACGGTGAGTCGCCCCACAGGTGGAACCCCCCTGCGGTAACACGGTGAAAAGGATTCGCGTATGATCGTATGATCCGCAGGAAGATATGACCCTTTTTAGCTCAGCGTCACGAGGCTTAGGGCATTATGCTTGTGGCACGATGCCCGCTGTAGGGGCGACCGGCGGTCGCCCGCGCGATCCTCTGTGTTCGGGTCATCGCACAGCCGGCGCGGCCATTATTCTCCCGCACCCATGAGTGCCGGGGACGCAGGCTTTGCGCCCGCACCGGGCGACCGCCGGTCGCCCCTACAGGTGGCGCCCC
>LADR01000007.1 GCA_000961655.1 Desulfatitalea sp. BRH_c12 | reverse complement strand
ATAAAATTCTCAGGGTATATGAGTCCGCTCGACAGTATATGTTGGAACATGGGAATCCAAGTCAGTGGATCGGAGGCTACCCTAAAGAAAATATCATCCAATTGGATATTGAAAATTGTCATCATTATATTTGTGTCGAAGACGATCATATAGGTGGTTGTTTCGCATTTATTGAAGGAGAAGATTCTACATACAAAGAAATCTTCAAAGGAAAATGGCTTAACAATGATCCTTATGCAGTAATTCACCGAATAGCAGTCCTTGAACAAGGTAAAGGAGTTGGATCAATTTGTATTGATTGGTGTATCAGTCGATGCAAAACCATCAAAGTAGATACCCATAAAAATAATATTTCAATGCAAAGACTTTTGATCAAAAAAGGATTTCAGTTGTGTGGTATGATATATAATCAGTGGGGCGATGAAAGGCTCGCTTTCCACAAAGTATGAATCCCAGCGGATCGCAAAAAGCCGCGCCCGCTGAAAAGCTGCGTTAGCCGACATCAGGAAGGAGGCCAAGTAGTGCCCTCAGTTCTCTGGTCCGGGAAACTCACTCTCGCAATGAAGGTTCTGGTTCAGGCCAACAACATCCTCGCGCTGGCAACAGGAAGCGCCAACGACATCCAAGGCATGAAGGAACGAGTCAAGAGAGGATACGAGGGCGAGTTCTCGGACCACGTCCGTCAGTACGATAGTGTCGGATACCATCTTCAGAATCGGTCGGCTCAAGCTCAGCTGGAAGGGCTCTCCTTTGAGGGGATGCGTCTCCTGGATGTTGGATGTGGCACTGGTGCGCTAGCGCGCGTGGCGCTTGAGAAAAAAGCGCGCACCGTTGTATGTGGTGATATCTCGTCTCTCATGCTCAAAGAGGCCATCAGGAAGGATGCCACTGGCATTGCCGCCCACTCTCCTTGCCAGCTCGATGCGGAAAACCTGCCTTTCCGAGATGGTTCGTTTGATGCCGCGATCTCCGGAATGACGTTTGGCATACTCCCCAACCAACGAATGGCGATCAGCGAAATGGTTAGGGTGGTAAAGCCAGGAGGCTTGATCTGCGTCGGCGCGCATGGGCCAGAGCACTATTGGGAAGCGATTGATGCCAGTCTCCGATGCATCACCAAACGCCACATTCTCGGCTATCGGCTGGAGTGGTGGCCCAGGGATGAGCGCTACATCCGCCGCTTGCTAGAGAAGGCTCATCTTGATCGCATTCAGAGTAGGCGTATTGTTTGGCAGAATGAGTTTGAGAACGGGCACGCGGCGTTTGACTTCTTCGCCGCGATCTCCGCCTCGTGGTGGTATGCGAAATTCCCCTCCGATGAGATACAAAGGGTCGCGAGCTTCACCCGCGACTACTTCAACCGGAAGGGGGTCACTGTCATCACAGATGACATCGTTGTTGCGTATGGGTTCAAGCCGATGAACGCCCAAGAGAAGCGTGGGTCCCAAGGCGCTGCTGCCAGCTAACAAGGCTTTTACAGCGGCGCGCAAAAAGCCGTGCCCACAGAAAAGCGACGTTAAGCATAATGATATTCGTCAGAGAGCGTAAGAAGACACTATTGGATGGTAAAAAGTCGCCCTCAGCATTTACTTTACAGATCAGGCTCGTGCTACAAAAAACTGTGCGGGGTGGTACATTTTTATTTTCCCGAAAGTGGTACACTTATAATTCCCCTTGGCAGCATCCGTGGACGGGTGCTTTCCCTGGGATACTGGGACTTTCTATACCGGTTGTCCCGTCCGGTGAATTCACGGGATAAGGTGACGTTCACCAAAATCTAATGGCTGACTGTTGCGCGGACCACCCGCCCGGCTCACCTCACTACGTGCCAATCCCGAAAGTTGAGTTACTAAGCATATGGCGCCGCCAACCTTGGCTTTCAGTGGGGCCGCAGGGGATCGCGGCCCCTGAAGCCACCGCCCCCAAGGAGTATTGATGCGAACGCAAGGGAAAATCGTCACATGGAATGATGAAAAAGGATTTGGGTTTATTGCTCCTACAACGGGGGGCAATCAAGTCTTCGTTCATATTAAAGCATTTACTCGTGGAACCAGTCGTCCTAAAGTGGGTGCTGAAGTCACTTATTGTTGTTCTAGAGATCCGCAAGGTCGTCCAAGGGCGGAAAAGGTTAAAATTTCAGGCATTGCATATGCATTGGGCTCGGCCTCCAAAGCCTTTATTGTTTCTGTGGTTTTTCTTGCCGTCGTTGCCGTAGTGTCATTTGTCGGAATGCTACCGGCTGCAATATTTTGGCTTTACTTTTTAATGAGTTTGCTGACCTTTGGTATGTACGCCGGCGATAAATCAGCAGCGCGGAAAGGTGCGCAGAGAACCTCTGAAAACGCCCTGCATGCGCTGGCGCTATTGGGGGGTTGGCCGGGAGCACTCTATGCCCAGCAATTATTACGTCACAAATCAAGAAAGGTGTCATTTCGTATGGTGTTCTGGATAACAACCGCCCTCAACGTAGGTGGGTTTGGCTATCTTCTTTCACCATATGGTGCCCAGTTCGCGGAAACCCTAGAATTTTGCTTTTGAAAGGGAAGACGACGCACATCTTCGAGTGACAACGGCGATCCTGTCGGCCTACGCGGTGGTCGTGTGGGAGAAAACCGATTCAGGCACCGGAGGTTCCGATGGCGGCAAATGGTATAGCACCGATGCCTGCAAGTGGGTATTCCAGCTCGCCCAGGGATGCGACGCCTCGACCTTTTTCAGACCCTCCAAGACCGCGCGGACCTTATAGACCAGTGACTATCTGGTGCCAGCTGAATTAGGTTTTCACTACACGGTTTTTAGGGGAATAGCCATTGCCAGCTCTGCGGTTAAAATCATATAATCCGACATAAAATAGATTTCGAACGCGAACGACACTGCGGTGGAATCTAAAGGATTACCCCGCGCCCCAGCGGTGCAACTCCTAAAAATCCATGAACCCTGTTTGCTGGGGCCTGTTGCGCCAAGGCGGCCGTTTTGTTGATGTCGATGAACAACTGCCTGAGATGTTGAGCCATATGACGATCCTGCCGCCTTGATTGGTAGATCGATACTCGAAAAATTCACTCCGATGATCACGCCCTGCTGAAATAGATCTCAACGGCAATATGGTTTCCAATACCCAAGCCGCCCGTGGGGTGTGGCATACTCAAATGACGAATACACCGGAAAGAACTGCCGCGCCTTGATGAATCCAGCCTCTGCTGAAACGGTGCGCCGGTTTGCTCTTGATGTCGAAACCGCTGCAACTGCTCCGCGTTGGCTGAAATCTACTGGACAGTAAATCGTTCGGGCTTGTGCGGGGCGCTTTCACCGGTGGGAGGACTCACGTCTTCCTCCGGCTACTTTCCTTTCCGGAGGAGCGATTATGCAGCGCATATGAGGCGTCAGGGACCCTTTTCAAAATGGACCGGAACGGGAGCAAAACTTATGCACACTATTACCGCAATAATACCAGCCATTTTGAAGAACCGGAAAGAATCAGAGCGAGCCAATTATTTATCTCCCTTGGTACGGAGGCCTCCGATGCCGACAAGCAGAAGGCAAAAGCATCGATTGAATCCTTAAAAAATCGTTTGAATGCGGGCGAAACATTCGAAGCTCTGGCACGTGAAGCATCCGATTGCCCCAGCAGCCAGAATGGCGGAGATCTTGGATTTATCGTCAGGGGCACCATGGATAAGAAATTCGAAGAGACTGCTTTTTCCATGAAGTTGCATGAGGTGAGTCCCATCGTGAAGAGCTCAAGCGGTTATCATATCATCAAGGTTACCGCTCGGCAGCAGGCCCGGCTGATCCCCTTTGGAGAAGTCGAAAAAGATATCAAACAAAACCTGATCGACCAAAAAATCAGCAACGCTGTGAAGAATTACCTGGTCGGGCTTCGAATAAAAGCAGATGTGGCCGTCTTGAACAATAACTTATAACACCCTTCTTTCTCATACACTTTGACCATCAAAATATGTGACATTCAGCCGCCTTTTCGAACCGGTAAGTTTTCGAACACCGTTTTTTGCCGTAGTATCAAGGTAAAAACATCAGAAATGTCGATTCTTTTCCTATGCATATTTTTTGCAAGTAGCGCTTTTGAGACGATACTCCTAATGCCGCCGAAATCCGTTGAGATCAGGGCAATCATTTCGGACATGCCGATGTGATCGACTTCGATCAAACCACGGCCGCCTTTGCCGCAGACCCTGCAGTGACGGCGCTATTGGGTGAACTCAACATCGCCGGCGTCTTCACCGATACCGATTCCAGGGACAGAACGCTCACAGATGCCGAAAACGCCAGGGAACACCTGCAGTATTCCTTGAGCCCGCGCAAAACCGGGCTGCCTTTGCCGCCACGGATTCTCCCGGCATCCAAGGGATCGATTGGCCGGTCTACACCGCAGCTGAAGAAGCCTATCTGAACATCAAAGCCAAACCGGAAGTCAAGTATGGATTGGCCGATGCATTCCGGTAGGCAGGGAGGCAAAAGGAATTTAATTAGCCAGCCGGCCTGGAAAGGAGGCAAGGGCCGGCCGCAAATCAACGCGAACCAAACCAAAGGAGAAGTAAAAATGAAACTGTACAATCGAATCGTTCGTTCAATGTTGGTAGTTCTGGCCCTGGTGGGTTTGATATTCGCAGGTTATGCTTGCGACGGCGGGTCCAGTTCCAGCAGCTCGAGCTCGGGTGGCGGGTGCGACGGCAGCAGCAGCGGGGGAGGCACCGACTATGATACCTTCAGTACAGGCCCTTATGCTACCACCCAAAATCTCCGCTCAGGTCCCAGTGGCGACAGCGGATTGTTCTACCCCACCGGCACGGGGCCTTTCCCGATTCTGGTTTTTGGCTGCGGCGCCGGCACCAATCCCGACAGCTACGTGGACCATGGCAACTACATTGCTTCATGGGGCTTTATCGTCGTGATCGAAACATCCACCAACAGCGGCACCGAATTGACCGATGCCATCACTTGGCTATCCGGTCAGAACACTAACTCCCGGAGCGTTCTCTACCAGAAGTGCAACATGGCCAAGGTGGCCGCCGGCGGGCATTCCAGAGGGTCCATCGGCACCTTCGCCATTGCTTCCGATCCAAGGCTCAGCACCACTATCCATGTGGCCGGCGGCTCCTTCGACGGCCAAGGAGCCTATAATCTGAGAAATCCTGCGGCCTATATCTGTGGTGAAGCCGATACCCTGGCCACCCCCAATGCCGAGACGGACTATCAGAGGACTACCGTGCCGGTCTTTATGACCGTCATGGACGACGTGGACCACATGGCTGCCGCCAGAGAAGGTCTGCCCGCCATTTGTGCCTGGCTGCTCTGGCATTTGAGCGGCGAAACCGAGCGCCAAGGCGATTTCCTCAACAGCGACGGTGTATTTGCCACCGGCAAGTGGGATTCGAAGAGCAAGAATTGGTAATTTTGGAATCAAAGAGAAGGCGGGAGCCGGTCACCGGCTCCCGCTACCGCATCAGAATGTAGGGTGGGCATTGCCCACCACTATTCCCCGCAAACAACATCATCGGTTTCTGACGCTGTCCTCGCCAAAGCGATTGGAAAAAGTTGCCCTATGCCAGAAAAGGGCCGTTTCTTTCTGCGGACTTTCGAGAACCCTTTCTCCGTGTTCTAGCAAGGGATACCACCTGTGGGGCGACCGGCGGTCGCCCGGCGGGTGCAAGGCCACCTTCCCAGGCAATCATGGCTGCGGGAGAATAAGGCCGCAACAGTTTTATGCGTTGATCCACGTTCAGTAGTTCGCGCGGGCGACCGCCGGTCGCCCCTACAGCGGGCATCGTGACCATCAAGTGTCCATTTCGCCCCCGAGACCGACATTGACGCACCGGGCGAACGCACGGTTCGCCCCTGAGGAAGCCAGGTAGCCAGGTAGGGTGGGCATCGCCCACCATGTGTCTTATGTTGATCGTATCTGTGATTGGCCGTATTCTACGTTTCGACGCTATGTTCGCTCCTGTGTTTATCCAATCGCTTAGGCGGGATCAGTGTCAGAAACCGATATTGTTGTTTATGGGAAATAGCGCGGTGGTGGGCAGTGCCCACCCTACTATCTGGGCTATAGTGGAGGAGAGAAAATGGCGACGATCTACAAGGAAATTCTGCTGGCGGCCGAACCTGACGATGTGTGGGCGGCCATCCGCGATGTCGGGGCGGTGCACACACGCCTCATGCCCGGCGTACTGGTGGATACACGCATGGACGGCGACGCCCGCGTGGTCACGTTTGCAAGCGGCCTGGAAGTGCGCGAATGGATTGTCACGATCGATGACGATGCGCGGCGTCTTGCGTATGCATCGGTAGGCGGGCGCGCCACGCATCACAATGCTTCGTTCCAGGTTTTTGCCGATGGCCAGGGCCGCACGCGGCTGGTCTGGATCACCGATGTGCTGCCCGATGAACTGGCCGGGCCGATCGCTGCCACGGTGGCGCACTGTTCGGCCGACCTCAAACAGACCCTGGAGCGCTAACCGTCTGCCACAGGCCTGCACTCAGTTGAGGGCAACCTGTAAGAACGCAACTTCGAGATTGGCACGTAGTGAGGCGAGCCAGGCGGGTGGTCCGCGCCACACTGAATAATAAAAAAATATGGTTATGCAGTTCGCTCCAGTAAGACACAGGTATGGGGTGTCCTAAGAAGGATACATTGTAATTTTTAGAACCTTTAACAAAATGCATGCACGTAAAAGCGTCCAACATAGGGAGGTGAGCATATCAAATCGACAGAATGCCGCCCTTTACACTTTAAACTTTACACTTAACACTTCGCCCATGTTCACTTGAGCAAAGAGCATAACCCGATAAAAAAAAGCCAGGGACGATAGATCCTTGCACCGCCCTATCAGTAACCGGCGACCACATCCACCTTATTGATCATATCGCCCTTGCCGGATAGATAGACAGACAGATTGTGCTCGATGATCTCCATGGCACGCGCCATGTAATGCGGGGACACGCCGCAGACATGCGGTGTGAGGATGACGTTGTCCATCTCCCACAGGGGGCTGTCGGCCGGCAATGGTTCAGTGTAGTAGACATCGCTGACCAGGGCATGCATCTTGTGCGTGCGCAGAGCTGCGATCAGATCTTCTTCGTTGACTGTCTGGCCGCGGCCAATATTGATGAAGGCCGCGGTGGGTTTCATCAGGTCGAAGCAGCGCCGGTCGATCATCTTGTCGGTGGCCGCGGTATAGGGCAGCAAATTGACCACATAATCACTGTGCTGGAACACGACCCCCATATCATGCGGGCCATAAACGTCATCGACGTGCGGCTGCGGTGTGGGGGTACGCTTGACGCCGATGACGCGCATGCCCATGAAAGCGGCCTTGCGGGCGATTTCCAATCCGATGGCGCCCAGCCCGATGATACCCGCCGTAGCGCCGTAAATCTCCTGCTGCGGCACGTCCCGTTCCCATTGCTTGCGCATCTGGTGGCGAAACATAAGATGGAAGCCACGCGCCAGGTTGATCATGGCCGCGATGGTATACTCGGCCATGTGGATCGCATGGATCCCGCGGCCATTGGTGACCAGGATGCCGCGACGGCCGATTTCGTCCAGGGCCAGGTAGTCGATCCCGGCGCTGATGGCCTGGATCCATTTCAGCTTGGGCGCGGCATCCAGCATCTTGCGGCTGCCGCGAAAGAAAGTCAGCAGTATTTCGGTCTCCGGGAGCAGTTCGAAGAGCGGGTCCCGCTCCGTGCAGCGTACCCATTCCACCTGCGGGTAGTTTTGCTCGAGTCGTTGCAGAAACGGGTCCGGCAATTCAAAGGTGATCAATGCACGCGTCATGGTTTTCATCCTTTCAAAAATGCGACTGCCTGAATAGATCCGGCATCATTGGGACTGACCCGGCTATTGCCATGTACATATTATTTTTATGCACCCCGCCCCAGTGATTATGGGCGAAGTGTTAAGTGTAAAGTTTAAAGTGTAAAGGGAGGCATTCTGTCGATTCGACATGCTCACCTTCCGCTTTTACGTGCATGCCTTTTTTAAAGGTTCTATAAATCACAAACGTAACCTTCTTATGACACCTCATACCTGTGTCTTACTGGAGCGAAGTGCATAACCACATATTTATATTGTATCACTATAATGGCTCAGGCCGGTTTTTGTCCTACAAAAAATTTGGCCCGGTACTCTCTTGGCGATATGCACACCAACTTTTTAAACAAGCGGCGAAAAGTGCTGCTGTCTTCGTACCCGATCATGTAGGTGATGTCGTTCAGGGTGGCCTGGGTGGTGGCCAGCTTATGCTTGGCGGCTTCGATCCGCAATTGCTGCAGGTAGGCCAGCGGCGATTCGCCGGTGGCCTTGCGAAAGCGGCGTTTAAAGTGGCGTGCGCTGATGCCGACCCTTTCGGCGATCGCGTCGATCGCCGCGTTCTCGGCATAGTGCGCTTCCATCCAAGCCTGCGCTTTCAGAACCTGCACGTCGCCGTGGTTTTTGGGCGAATGAAATACGGTATAGGGCGCCTGGGTGGTGCGATTGGGATCAACCAGAAAAGCCTTGGCGCATAAGGCCGCAAGTTCTTCGGAGTGCAGCCGTCGGATCAAATGCAGGCCCAAATTAAAAATGGCCGTGACGGCGCCGGTGCAGATCAGCCCATCCTGCTCGGTCAGCATCGTGTTCAACTGGAAGCGCACTTTAGGATGGCGGCGCTGAAACTGTTTGCTGAACTGCCAGTGGGTGGTGGCCTGCCTATCGTCCAGCAATCCGGTGGCAGCCAGCACAAAGGCGCCGGTACACATAGCGGCGATGGTGATGCGGCGACGGTGGCAATCCTGCAGCCAATTCAGAATCGGTGCGATATTCCGGACCGAAGGATCGATGACCTGCGCAAAGGCGGGAATGAGGATCACATCGGCATCGTGTACCTGCGTCATGGCGCAGGTCGGCTGGACCGCGATACCGCCGTTGGCCGTAATGGGTTTGCCGTCCGCGGTGACGACCAGGGTTTCGAATGGCGGCGGACCAGCGTTGCCCCTCAGGACTTGATGCCAGCGGTTGGCGATACTGAAGGCATCGACAAGATTGGTGATGGTCGAAAAAAGACATCCTTCAATCGCTATAAAAACCAGTTTTGCCATCTAAGGTTTATCCTCGTGTTTGGAATGGCCGTTTTCGAACGGTTTTTGTCATTTCTGCCACTTTTTGATTGTATTGGCATGTTGTATTTACAAAATCAAGATAGAAACCGGCAGGTGATATGGCCGGGTGTATTCGACCCCGAAAAGGCAAGGAGACAACCCATGACCCAGTGGCACAAATCCGGATGTATATTGTGTCCGCAGAACTGCGGGCTGGAGATCCTGGTGGAAAACGACCGCATGACGCGCGTGCGGCCGGACAAGGACAACCCGCGCAGCCAGGGGTACGCCTGCCGCAAGGGCCTCAACGTCTGCTACCATCAATATCCGGCAGATCGGCTGACCGCCCCGCTCAAGCGCACGCCAAGCGGTTTCGAGGTCGTTTCCTGGCAGCAGGCGCTCGACGAGATCGCCGCCCGGCTGCGCGGCCTGGTGGACCGCCACGGCCCGCGCA
>LADR01000039.1 GCA_000961655.1 Desulfatitalea sp. BRH_c12 | reverse complement strand
TCAATCACAGAGGCGATCGGCATAAGACAATGGTGGGCGATGCCCACCCTACCTGGTTACCTGGCTGTTAAGTTAGATACGGCGTGGGGTGACGAAGAAAAACCCCGGTGAGCCAATCCCGAATGTAGGGTGGGCATTGCCCACCACTATCCCCCGCAAACAACATCGGTTTTTGACACTGATCCCGCCCAAGCGATTGGATAGACACCGGAGCGAACATAGCGATGAAACGTTGAATACCTCAATCACAGAGGCGATCGGCATAAGACAATGGTGGGCGATGCCCACCCTACCTGGTTACCTGGCTGTTAAGTTAGATACGGCGTGGGGTGACGAAGAAAAACCCCGGTGAGCCAATCCCGAATGTAGGGTGGGCATTGCCCACCACCATCCCCCGCAAACAACATCGGTTTTTGACACTGATCCCGCCCAAGCGATTGGATAGACACCGAGGCGAACATAGCGATGAAACGTTGAATACCTCAATCACAGAGGCGATCGGCATAAGACAATGGTGGGCGATGCCCACCCTACCTGGCTAAATCTCATGGCTGACGTCGCAGACCACCCGCCCGGCTCACCTCCTCCGTGCCAACCCGAATGTAGGGTGGGCATTGCCCACCACCATTGCCCGCAAACAACATCGGTTTGACATCAAAAGGCGCGTACTTTTCGCGCCCTTACGCAACCCCTCATCACCCGCGTCATCGCAGGGCTTCCACCTGTAGGGGCGACCGGCGGTCGCCCGGTGCGGGTGCAAAACCAACATTGCAGGCAATTTATGGGTGCGGGAAAATCAGGCCTCGCCATTTTGGGCGATGACCTGAATACAGTGGTTCGCGTGGGCGACCGCCGGTCGCCCCTACAGCGCGCATCGTGACCAGCAAGGTGTCCATTCGCCCCAGGGATCAACCAACATCTCCCGCACCGGCAAACACAAGCTTCGCCCATAAGAAAGAACGATGGTCCATTTCTGAAATGCGGCCCATACGCAAATGCGGTTAACCTGGATGAAGTTAACCGCATATTGACAAAAGCGCACCACCTCTATTATGTTCGCGTTCTTGTAAGCTGCCTGGGTTTGCGCGTGTAAAGCGCGCATTCTAAGCCGGTTTGGCCGGAATGGGATAGAGAAAAGTGAAGATCACCTGTCAATTGAGCTGCCAACTTCTGAGCCGCCAACTTCTCTGCGATGCACGCTGCTTCGCATATCTCTGATAAATTGTCTGAAACACAGTCTATCAATCAGACCTTGCGGGTACACGATGTTTTCAAATAAACGGTTCCGGTCCGATGCTCGGGGGCCGCGGTCGCGCAAAGCGCCGGACAAATTACTATTAAAGATATTCAGATGGCTCTGCCTGGGTATGCTTGGAATAGTCGCGGCGCTATTCGTGATGATCCTGATGCTGCGCTGGGTGCCGGTCCCCACCAGCGCCTTCATGATAGGCCATATCCTCGATGGCAAAAAGCCCGCCTATAAATGGGTCGCGTGGGCCGACATGGCAGCGACGATTCCGATCGCCGTCGTGGCCGCGGAAGACCAGCGTTTTCCCCAGCACTGGGGATTCGATTTCAAAGCGATAGCCGATGCACTGGAAACCAATCATCGCCGATCCAATCCGCGCGGTGCCAGCACCATATCCCAGCAGGTGACCAAAAATCTCTTTTTGTGGCCCGGCAGAAGTTGGGTACGCAAAGGGCTTGAAGCCGCTCTGACCGCGACCATCGAACTGTGCTGGCCCAAACGGCGCATCCTCGAAGTGTACCTGAACATTGCCCAGTTCGGACCGGATATTTTCGGCGTTGCGGCCGCCAGCCGGCACTATTTCGGCGTTTCCCCGGCCCGACTGAACCAGCGGCAAGCGGCGACCCTGGCCGCGGTGTTGCCTAATCCCAACGGCTACAGGGTAGCGCCCCCCTCCCCTTATATCCGGCAGCGCGCGGCCGATATCCAACGCCAGGTCAGGCTGCTGGGCGGTCCGGCATATCTGGCCGATCTGTAAGACGCCCCATTCGGAACGTGAGGATCGGTCCGGCGCCGCCGTAAGGTCGGCACTGGCAAACCTGGTGCATCAGGCTTCGGATGCATGTTCCAGAAAAGCCGTGATCAGCTGAACCGTATGCGTGATATCCGCTTTGCGCGCCATGCCGGCCGGGGCGTGGATGTAACGTACGGGTACCGAGACGGTGCACACCCGTGCGCCGGCGCCGGCAATCTGACCGGCCGCGGCATCGGTGGAACCGGTGTTTTTGACAATCACCTGATGGGGGATATCGGCGCTTGCCGCAAGTCCGATCAGAAAATCGGCCAGCTTGCGGTTGGAGAGCATGCCGCGATCGCTGAGCCGGATCTCGGGTCCTTTGCCCTGGCATGTCGCAAGGGTGTTCGGAGGCAGTTTCAAGCCAGGCGTATCCGATGCGACGGTGCCTTCCAAAGCAAGCACAATGTGCGGCTGGGTTGAAAACACGGCCGGTCCCGCCCCACGCAGCCCGACCTCTTCCTGGGTCGAGGCGATCAGAAAAAGATCGGCGTCGATTTTTTGAGCCTGGCCAAGGGCGGCCAGCATGACGAACAGCCCTATCCGGTCATCGAGGGCCTTGCCGCAGAAAACATGGTCGTTGTGCCAGCTGACGCTGGCAAAGGTGACGGGATCCCCCACGGCGACCGCTTGCATGACTGCGTCGGCCGGCAGACCCAGATCGATGAAACTCTCTTCGATGGACAAGGCCGCCTTGTTGTCCGCGCCGTCGCCCTTTTTGAGCAGGTGGGGCGGAATGCTGCCAACCAGCCCGGGCAAGTCCCGGCGGCCGTGCACGATGACCTGCTGGGCGCCAAACACCCGCGCATCGACGCCGCCCACCGGCATCACCCGGACAAATCCTTCAGGTTCGATTTTGCTGACCAGAAAACCGATTTCATCCATATGGGCGATCAGCGCCACGCGTGGGCCAAGGCCTGGAATGTGGACAATCAGGCTGCCCATGGCGTCAGTGGTCATGCCAGTGGCCCGATTGGCCAATTGTCCCGACAGCCACTCGCGCACGCGCTCCTCTCGGCCGGACACCCCCGGCATATCGCTCAGCTGTTTCAACAAATCGTACTGCATGAGACAAACTCCTTTGAATGGAAAGTAAGATTCCGCCCTGACGGCCAAAGTAAACATCGGCTCAATAGAAACAATCGTTCGGCGTACCGGACGTCTGCGCGGTGATCGGTCAGCGATGGCATCGATGTCCTAAAAGGTGCAGCTTGATGCCCGGCAGCGCAGGGTAATCTGGGAGGAAACGCTTTGGTGGTCCCGGCCCAGGTGAAAATTGAGCCAGGACGAGGTGTGGTTGAGCTCCCACATGCGCGGTGGCACGCATCCTTTGACCATCTGGCCTGTCTGCCCCACATGGGCCAAGCGCCGGTGGGCACGATACCAGATGCAAGGGCGATCGGGATAGACTTCACAGTGGCCGCCGGTGCTGCCGCCGCAAGCCCCATTGCGGATATGCTTGGGACATTGCGACTCAGGGCATAAAAATCCCACGTGCTGAATGCCGCAGTCCCCGCACATGGCGCACTGAAGCAGGATCGCCTTGGCCGGATGCTCGATCAGATCGATCAGCACGCGGCTGCCGACCCGGCCATCCAAGTATTGCGACGTTTTACGAAAAAGGGGTGCCAGCCAGTTATCGCGATTGAAAAAAATATCGTGGGTCAGCTTGAGAAAGGCATAACGCCAACGTTCCAACAGGTACGGCGTGATTGGACGACGTCCGAAACGCGCAGTGGATGGGCTGCTGCCGCTGTCTCGATCAAAAACGTAGAAGCCGTTTGGCTGAGGAAAATCGAAATCTTCCACAAATTCACGCCAACGGTTCTCAATTTGAGCCAACCGATCGAGTATACGGCCGGCAGTATCAAAGTTTTTATGGATGCCACCGATGTGGATGCCATCATAGCCCAGCCCTTTGAGCACCGCCGCCAGACGCGCGGTGCGTTCGATGGCAGCCTGCCGGCCGGCCTGCGGGTCACGGCTCTCCTTTTTGATCCGCCTGAGCAGCGCATCGGTGACCACCGCGCCGGGCACCTTGCCGCCGTGCATGATTTCGGCTGCCCTGGGCGTCAGCACATAAACCGATCCCAGGGTAGGTGTCTCCAACTGCATGTAATTTTTAATTTGGATCAGTTCCTGGAACTTACGCGCGTCATACCCCAACTGGGTGATGATGAACTGTGCGCCGGCGGCCACCTTGCGGCACAGTTTGGCATATTGGGCAAAGCACTCGCCCTCTGTCTGTTTAAAGGGTGAAACCGCGCAGCCACCAAAAAAGACATCCGGATCGCCGGATGCCTGAATGCGCTCGCTGAGCAGCCCCAGCAGGATCTGCAGCTGAACCGAATCGATATCGAATACTGGCGCCCCTTGCCCGCCAAACCCCTTGCCGGAGTAATCGCCGTTGAGCGCCAGAATGTTTTTCATGCCCATCATGGCCAGTTGCAGCGCCCGGCTCTCCATGCCAACGCGGTTCATGTCCCGGCAGGTGAAATGGACGATCACATCCATGCCTATCTGAAAAATCTGATGCCCGAGAACATCAGGACTTAAAGAGGGGTTGCCGCCCGGGTTGTCGGTGATCGATACGGCGGACACACGGCCGTCGGCAAAAGCGTCCCGGGCGATGCCCATGACGGTATCCACCCCCAGTCCCATGGCCTCACGGCCGGGCACCAGCTCCAGGGTGATGGTGAAATGGTCCGGGTCGACCAGGTCATTCTGAAAAACGCGCAGCATCGCAGCACTCCTTTATCTCTTGTACAATATTGCCACCCTAAGACACAGCAACGAACCAGGCACAAAGGGTGCGTGAAGACCTTTTGGTGGACCATCCAGAAGAATTGAAGGTGGAATAAAACGCCTAATGAGCAAGTAATTCAACTTTCGGGTTCCAAACGCCGGTAATTCGGTCAGGTGGTCCGCGCCACACGCCATTTCGCCTAAGTGAGGCTAAAGGTGTGCTCCGGGTCGGGCCGCAAACTCGCTGGCGCTCAAACAGTGCGGCCCAAGCACCCTGCGCACACCTTAAGCCTCACTAAAATCTCATGGCTGACTGTGGCGCGGACCACCCGACCGGATTACCTCACTACGTACCAATCCCGAAAGTTGTACAAGTAATAAATCAAAAAGGTCTCGCGTCAACAAGCAGCGCAAAGTTGTTGGACGCGCAATCGTGATATCTGCTTTATCGATGCTTTTGGATTGGTGCGCCCCGAATTTGGTCGGCAAGCCCAGTAGTGTGGGCATTGCCCACCATTTGTCTAATGTCGCTCCGTGATTGGCCTTATCCAACGCTTCATCGCTATGTTCTTCCTGTGCTTATCCAAGCGCTTGGGCGGGATCAGTGTCAGGAATAATGGTGGGCAATGCCCACCCTACAGCTTATTGCCACACTAAAATCTCATGGCTGACATGGCGCGCCAAATCCATTATAATACTTTCTGGTTATGCACTTCGCTCCAGTAAAAAACAGGTATGGGGTGTCATAAGAAGTCACGTTGTCATTTCTACAACCTTTAACAAAAGCATGCACGTAAAACGTGCAACATGGGGGGGTGAGCATGTCAAATCGACAGAATGCCTCCCTTTACACTTTACACCACTTCGCCCAAATCACTGGAGCGGAGTGCATAACCAGATAATACTTTTCTCCGCCGGGGTATCCAACTATATGGCCATTAAGGAGGCCCCTTCCATCTCGGGAAGCCCAGCAGGGTGGGCATCGCCCACCATTTGTCTAATGTTGATCGCCTCTGTAATTGGCCGTATTCAACGTTTCATCGCTATGCTCGATCCGGTGTCTATCCAATCGCTTAGGCGGGATCAGTGTCAGAAACCGAAGATGTTGTTTGCGGTGAACAGTGGTGGGCAATGCCCACCCTACAGCTGGGCGGTCAGTTCCGGACGCCCTTTGGCCGCTGCAAGCAGCTCTTCTGTTTGCATTGGTTTATGCATTTCGACCATTGCGTCTTTGCAAGGCGATTTGCAGAGACGCCACAACGGCGTCGGTCAATTCCCGCCAGCGCAGCTTGTTGTCCAAATGCTGCTGGTTCATTTCAAGTTCGATGCCAAGATAACTTGGCGCGAAGATCTTCCGGAAGTGAGTGGCCAAACCGTCGGAGATGCCTTTGTAGGGCGAATTACGCCGCACCGTAAGGGCCGGATCGTGGTCGGCAAGCGCTTTTTTCCAGGCCGCGCACAGGCGATGTTCTTGCCTGCGGGCGGGATCGTAGAGCAGCCCCACATCCATGCTGCGCACACGGCCATCCAGCACGGGCGTAAAGCTGTGACAGGCAATGTGAACCACCGTCTGTCCGGCATCGATGTGCCGGCGCACGGTATCTTCGATGGCGACGCGGTGCGGCACATAATGCCTTTTCAGGATACGCCGCTTCTCTTCGGCCGGCAGCGAACGCGTAATGGCGGAAAAGAGCCGGGGATGGCCGATGGTACGGTTCAGGTCCACCAGCAGGCGCGAGGTGACGGCCGCAAAAAGCGACGCCTGGAAATGCGTCGCCATCCGACGGGCCACGCCCAGGGCGCCCAGATCCAAGCTGCAGTGGGTGATCAACTTATCGCGCTGGGATTCGAACAGCGCACGATAGGGCGCCGGGATGGTGTGGCCGCCATGTTCGCAGGAGATCACCAGCACCCGGTCGCTACCCACGGAACATCTCTCCTTGGGCCAGGCATACGCACAGCTCGGCATAGATGTCGAAAAGCGTGGATGGCCGGATATCGCCACCCAGGGCTGTCAGGATGCGGCCCGCCAGACAGCCGCGGTCGAGCAGCGTGGCCAGCGGTCGCATCAACTCGGGAGCACGCGCTGCCTCCGGCCAGACGGTCTGCGCCAAATACTGCCAAATGTCACCGGCCGTATGCCGGCCCGTCAGCCCCAGGGCCCCCAGGTAAACCGGATCAGCGATAACCGCCCGGTCCGCATCCCGGATGACGTTCTGAAACACACCGGCCAGCCATGCGGTGTCGATTGCGCGGATTCCGGCCAGCGGGCGCCACCGCTCCGCGCAGAGCGCCTCGAGCGTGGCAATGATCAGAGAGGCGACCGCCAGATCGGCGCCGGGGTGTTCCTGAACGTCCAGCACCCGAATTTCGATAGCGCCGCGCTCAAAGCGCGCAATAGCGCCGCGCGCATTGAGGAACTCGTGCTGCAGCGTGCCGGCCGGGTCGAATGGCGCAATATCGGCATACATGCGCTGGAAGATCTCACGCGCGTAAGCCTCTTGGGTATAGACCGGTTCGGGGACAATCCGGCCGGCCACCGACGGAATACGCTCCGAATTGCGGCAATATACCGCCATGCGCGCGTCCAGGTGACCGGTCAGGCGGCCATCCAGGATGGGCGAACTGGCTGTCAGGGCCGGCATGATCGGCAGCAGAAAACGGATCGCCGCATGCAGGCGGGCGAACTCGAGGTCCCCGGCAAAGGGTAAATTGATGTGCATGCTTTGCAGGTTGGACCAGCCGTGACCGCGGCATCCGAAAATGCGGTCGTAGGCTTCGTACACCGGGCTGTATTCGTGCGGCCAGAGCACGGTCTCGGTCAGAGGGTCCATCCAGGGATGACAGGCCGTGGGCATGAGCCGGCCGCCCAGTGGCGCCAGTATGGCGTTGATGCGCCGGATATGGTCTTGGAAGATCGGTGCCAGACCTTCCAACGCAGGCGCCGGTCCGTTGGTTTTCAATTCGATCACGTGCAGCACCAGTTCGTTCGACCAGGCCAGCGGGCCTTGTTCCACCTCAGAGACAATCTGGCCGGCCGCGGCCGCCAGCACCTGGTCGGCGGCCGGCAGCACGGCCAGGGTACTGTTGTCGACAAGCATATATTCCAGTTCGATGCCGGTGGCCTCGAACAGATGCAAGGGTTCGGATGACATGATATCAGCGACTCCCCGATGTGCGGCTTTCGATGCGTTTGAGAAAAACCTCCATGATGCGCACATAAAGCTCATCCTGGAGCACGTCGTCTTCATACCCGGCTTCGATATTGGGGTTGTCATTGACCTCGATGACATAAACCGACCGGCCGACTTGCTTGAGGTCCACCCCGTAAAGACCGTCGCCGATGAGATTGGCCGCCTTGAGAGCCGTTTTGACCACTGCCGACGGCGCCTTGCCCACCGGCACCGTCTCGACCTTGCCGTACACCTCCCGGCCGCCCTTGTCCTTGCGCACAATCTGCCAGTGATTGCCGGACATGTAGTATTTGCAGGCGAACAGCGGTTTACGGTCCAGAATGCCGATGCGCCAGTCGAACTCGGAAAATAAAAACTCCTGGGCGATCACCAACTCCGATTTCTTCAGCAGCCCCCGGGCCAGTTCCAGCAACGATGCGGCATCGTTGGCGCGCACCACGCCCTGCGAAAAGGAGCTGTCCGGCTGTTTGAGGATGCAGGGAAAACTGATCTCGGACATGAGCGTTTCAAGGTTCTTGCTATGAATAATGTGCGTTTGGGGAATGCCGATGCGTGAGCGGCCAAGCAGTTCGGCCAGGTAGACCTTGTTCGAACAGCGCAGGATCGATTCCGGGTCGTCGATCACCACCAATCCTTCAGCCACCGCCTTGCGTGCCATGCGGTAGGTGTGGTGGTCCACATTGGTGGTCTCACGGATAAAGAGTCCGTCGAATTCAGAGAGCCGGTTAGAGTCCTCCTTGGTGATCAGTTCGACGCCCATTTCCAATTCGTCGGCGGCTTTGGCAAATCGTTTAAGGGCCCGCGGATCGGAGGGTGCACGCTGTTCGTTGGGATCGTACAAGATGGCCAGGTCATAGCGCGAGACAGACCTTTTGGGGATATAGAGTCTTTTGCCGGCGAAGTACTCGCTCGCCACCGCTTCGGCAAAGCCGCGCTCCTCGACGGGAATTTCTTTGACCACCAGGGGCGAGACATTGACCAGTTGCCAATCCGTGTAGAAGGCGAAGTCGGCCCGCAAAAAAGGCGCAGGAAAGTATTTGAACAACCGCGAGGCAATCTGATCGAAGCGCTTATCGGGGTTTTTGCCGAAGTATATCGTGATCGACATCTTCTGGGGATCGTCGGGTGTGAAGATCTTTTGCAGGATCTCCGACACCTCTTCCGAGACCAGCCGGATGATGCCCACCGATTTCATATCCTGAATGGTCGTGATGTTGGGCACCGGCTTGTGGTTGCGCGCCTCGGCGAGCAGACTGACATAGTAGCCGATGCTCTGGTAGCGGTACGAACGGCAGATGTTAAAGACTTTGACGCCCTTGAGTCCCGAAAAAGAGGGATCGGACAGGTAGGTTCGGGCAGCCACCGGCTCGACGCCGGCGAATTGAAGCGGACACTCTTCTGGGTTTTCGATGACCACGAGAACGGTCACAAGCAGTTCCTCCTAGACCGGCTGCGCCGGATCTTTATGTCACCCCTTGCGCGGGGTGATAATCAGCAAATTGGCATCATAAGTCAGGATGCCCAACATAATCGCACAGATCAGCCGGTTCAAGCGCACCGAGTAGATCTGAGTCGGACTGATCGGATTGGGCAGCAGCGGATCGGCCACCAGGGCAGAGCGCCGGGTCAGGTCGTAACCACACAGGACCACGAAGTGGCCGGAGGGCTCCCCTCGAATGTCGTCGTAGACCAATGTGTTGCCGACTTCCATCTCGCGGGCCGTACGGTACAGGAAGGTGGCCGACAACCCGGTCAAAATGGGAATCGACCGCTTGAGCAAACCTCGGATCAACTGGGTGGTCAGGTCCTCGAAACGGATGGTCCCGCCCAGACGCAAAAAATCGAGGTAAGCGCGCGTGGCCGCGTGAATTTTGGGATTTTTTTTAACGCGCATCTGACGGACCAGGCGGTCCTTGAGATCTTCTGTGCTCAGGTTAAACCAGGTCGGATCGAACACCTGCAAATTGAAGGTGTACAGTTTGGCGCGGTATCCCCGCTGCAGGGCATGGCAGCCCATGAGCACGGCCAGGGTCCCGCCGCCCTTTATTTGCTTGACCTGCCGGATCACCTGGGCAAGCGAAATTTTGTCGTCATAGTAGTTATAGACCGCCTGCAGGCAGGTCGGGCCGCAGGTAATGTCATCTGGCTGTTTCTGGATTTCAAAATGCAGTTTGGCGTCCATCGTCGTTCCGCTTCAATCGCAACCCGCGTTGTATGTTCATTTCCCGCCGACATCGATGGGATGCGGCGCGAATTTGAAACATTCACAGCACTGTACGCAACTTCACGCTACCTTTCAACGGCCATCTGTCATTGCAGGCAACTTAACTTTGGATTTTCAATCCGGCGATCGGGGTGATGGGCCGCGTTACCCGAGCACTGCTTGCGTGCCTGGGCCGAAAGGCATGTCATAGTACATACTTGCACCCCCGAGCTAAAATACGCCCCAAGGCCCATTCCCTTTATCGCCGAGGTGATTAGAATCTGAAAATATTTCAAAACGTCTTAGTGGTACCTCCGCTGAACCCTTTGCACTTAACTCTCCGGCCAAGCCGGCTTGAACTTAGAAAGGAAGGCTATGAATCCATTTGTGGATCGAATGATCCGGGCTGCCAAGCTGCAGCCGGCGTTGTACAGGGAGGTCGAAGCCGACCGTAATGCAATGGGGCAAGCCATCGCGGTGGTCCTGCTCGCAAGTGTTGCGGCCGGTATCGGAGCGGTGGCGCAAGGCGGGATGTCCGGTTTTGTCTTTGGAATTGTCGGCGCCCTTGTGGGGTGGGCACTTTGGGCTTATCTGACCTACGTCATCGGTACCAAACTGCTGCCGCAACCCCAGACCCAGGCCGACTATGGGCAATTGCTGCGCACCATCGGTTTTTCGAGCGCACCCGGACTCGTGCGGGTCCTGGGGATCATACCCGGACTTGCCGGGATCGTCTTTTTTATCGCCGGCGTCTGGATGCTGGCCGCCATGGTGGTCGCCGTCCGCGAGGCGCTGGATTACTCCAGTACGCTGCGCGCCGTGGGCGTATGTCTGATCGGATGGGTCGTGCAGGCCTTGGTGCTGTTCCTGGTATTCGCCATGTTCGGCGCGCCACAGCAGGCACCGGCGCTCTGAAGAATACGGTGGCCCCGTTCGCCCGCTTGCGGACCTGCAAACGGGCAAACGGAGCTAACGCTTCGCATACAGCCCGATCAATTCAGCCTCGGCCAATATATGACCTTGCATGGCATTGTGCACATCGCCCTTGCCGAGTCCTTCTGGCAGGCCGAGGGTTTCGTCCAATGCGTAAAGTTTGAAAAAATAGCGGTGCGTGCCCGATGGCGGGCAGGGGCCGCCATAATCACCTTTGCGAAAATCGTTGACCCCCTGGGTACCAGGTATGCTGCCCTCTTCTATCCGCGAAATCACGGGGATGTCATAGACCACCCAATGATCGAAAGTCTTGCCCGGCGCATCCGGATCATCCACGATTAAAACCAGGCTCTGGGCGCCCGCGGGCACATCCTCGATAATCAGTTCCGGGCTGACATCGTCACCCTGACAAGTGTATTTGCCTGGAATCCGTCCATTGTGGCTAAATGCACTGCTTCTCAATTTCATAAAAAACTCCTTTCGCCTGGCCGCTGATCCAACCGGCTAACGCAATGGCGCTCTAACGGGCAAACAGAAAAACGGGCTATCGGGCCGACGCGCTACCGCACCAACAGCACCGGGTTGGCGATCTCGCCAACCAACGTGCAGAGGCGCTCGCCGTCATCATCGGCGTGCACCCCGCAGGGGATCACCACCGGCCCGCCGCCTTCGGCCAAGATGCGGCGGGCAATGTCGGCCAGCGCGTCGCGTACCAGCAGCCGGAAGTCGGCGCCGCCGCCATAGTCCTGCAAATGCTGCATCACCTCCATCTCGAGACGCCCTGCGCCCTTGCGATTGTCGGCAACCACGAACACCGTCAGCCTGCCTTCAGGGGACCACGCCAGGTGAGAGGCCACTGAAAGGGCTTTGCGGGCCTGTTCGGAGCCATCGTAAAGCAGCATTACCGGCACTGTAAGCAAAGCGCCGCTTTGCATGATCAAGGTCATTCCCGTGCGGCGGGAGACGATCATGCGTGTAATCGAGCCGATACGTTTGGTGCCAAAGTAGGAACGCCCTATTTTGCCCAAGACCATCAAATCCGCATCCGCGGCCGCAGCCAAAAGCTCGGCGCCCACGGCGCCCCTGAACACCTGGAAGCGGCAGCGCACGTGACGTTCGTCGCAGATGCGCTCAAGCACTTGGCGCACGCGGGCCGCTTCGACCCGCAACTGACGCTCCAAATCCAGCGCATCGAGGGGATGCAGGGTTTCGGAAAACGTTCGCACCTCCCGTACAAAGGGCAGTTGTGCCAGGCGCAGCAAATTGGTGTCCTCAACATAGAGACCGATCAACTCGGCTTTCAGCCGCGCGGCCAGTTCCACCGCGTTGCGCAAAGCCGAAATGCTCGTGGCCGAGGCATCCAGGGCCACCATGATGCGACGAATCGGGGTCTGTTCAGCGGCCATGGTCACGCCTCCTCCCTGGAGCTAACCGCCTTGACAAATGCCAGGCGCTGACGGGCCATTTCGGTCAGTCGCCGGTAGACTTTGCCGTTGATCGTCTCTTCGGGAAAATGCCCTTGGCTGTCGACCTCGCCAGCGGGCAGGCCAGTAAGCATCTCGATGCCTTCATCGATGGTCCGCACGGCATGAATGTGAAAGCGCTCTTGCCGCACCGCATCGATCACATCCTGGCGCAGCATCAAATGTTGGACGTTGGCCTCGGGAATCAGCACGCCTTGCTCGCCGGTCAGTCCGCGGTCACGGCAGATATCGAAAAATCCTTCGATTTTTTCATTGGCCCCGCCGATCGGCTGGACCTGGCCGTACTGATTGACAGAGCCGGTTACGGCCAGGGATTGGCGGATGGGTACCTGCGCGATCGCCGACAGCAACGCATACAGTTCGGCTGAGGAGGCGCTGTCCCCCTCGACTCCGCTGTAGGATTGTTCGAACACGAGACTGGCCGACAAGGACAGGGGCTGATCGAAGGCATAGCGTGCGCCCAGATACCCGGCCAGGATGAGCACCCCTTTGGAATGGATCGGTCCGCCCATGGCCACTTCACGTTCGATATCCACCACTTCGCCTTTGCCCAGGGCGATGCGGGCCGTGATGCGGCTGGGACGGCCGAACATGAAATCACCGAGTTGAATGACGGCCAGTCCATTGATCTGCCCCACCTTGGCACCCTGGGTGTCCACGAAAATGACACCGCGCGCGATTTGCTCCTGCATACGCTCGCGCAACTGGTCGGAACGGTAAGTCCAGGCTTCGAGGGCTTGGTGCACATCGTCGGCACGCACTCGGTGGCGGCCGTTTTCACCGGCCCAGTAATCAGCTTCGCGCAGCAGATCCGTTAAGCGGTTCATGTGGGCTGAAAGTTTGGCGGCGTCGCCGGCCACACGTGCGCTTTGCTCGATCACCCGCGCCACGGCGCCGCGCTCGAACGGACGCAGTCCCTCCTGGCGCACCGCGGATGCAATGACCCTGGCAAGCGCCTCGGTATTTTCGTCACTGCGCTGCAGGCTGTCCGAAAAATCGGCCGCCACCTTAAAGAGCTCACCAAATTCAGGGTCGTGGCGGCGCAAAAGATAGTAAATCATCGGCAGCCCGATGAGCACCACCTTGACGTGCAGCGGCACCGGCTCCGGTTCCAAAGATATGGTGGCGATCATACCATACATCTGGCCGATGGATTCAATCTTGATCTCTCCCGAACGCAGCGCACGCTTGAGCCCTTCCCAGCCAAAAGGCATTTGCAACACTTTGAGCGCGTCCAGGATCAGATAACCACCATTGGCCCGGTGCAGCGCCCCACCGCGAATCATGCCAAAATCGGTGACCAGAGCGCCCATTTGAGCCAGGTGTTCGACTCTACCGGCCAGATTTTCGTAGGTCGGATTTTCCTCGTACACCACCGGCGCGCCCTTCTGCCCGCCATTGTCGACCAGGATATTGACTTTGTAGCGGCGCAATGCCGGAGACTCGGCATCGCCGCCGGCGCCCTGCATGGAAAAGGAGGCGCCCATGCGTTGTTGAACCATCTTCTGGATCTGGGTCTGTTCGCTATCGCCTGATTCCAGAAATAGTTGCATATTGTCGTTGATATCCTTTTCCACTGCAGTGAGGTAATCCGCAACGCCGGCTTGGTTGGCGTACTTGCTGCCGAGTTCACCGATCACCGGTGCTACGGCGAACTGGCTTACCTGGCGGTCCAGCGCCTTCTGTTTTTCAGCGATTTCTCTTTGCCACAGGGGCAGCTGCTGCAAAAATTTGCCGGCCTGCTTCTGCAGTGTCTGAATCTTCTCTTCGATCCGCTGGCGCTCTTCGACCGGAAGTTTTTCGTATTCTTCGGCTGAAAGCACTTCCTGATCGCGCGTCGGTGCAAAAGTCAGCCCGGCGGGCGTGCGCATGAGTGTCAGGCCTGCTTCGGCGGCCCTGTTCTGCAGGGTTTCAAAACTCTTCTGCTGGCGCTCTTGAAATTCCAAATGCATCGATTGACGTCGGTTTTGGTAATCTTCGTTTTCAAAGGCCGCTCGCAAGGCCCGACGTACATTGGCGACAAGTTGGCGCATCTCCTTTTCAAAACGTTTACCGTGGCCGGCAGGCAAGATCAACATACGCGGTTTATGACCATCTTCGAAGTTGTTGACGTAGCATACGTCGGACGGCACTTCTTCGTTTTGGGCGCGACTGCTCAATACGTTGCGGATCAGGGTATGCTTTCCGGTGCCCTGTTCCCCCAAAGCGAAGATATTGTATCCGCGCCGGTTCATCCCGATACCGAAGCGCAGCGCCTCCGCGGCTCTGGGCTGACCGATAGGCCCTTCAAGGGGTTGCAGGTCATCGGTGGTCTCGAATCGAAGTGAATCAAGATCGCACCGGTTATATAGACGATCCGGTGACAAAGGCGGTAAGGGCATTGTTTTTTCCTTACGTTGATTTGGATTTATCGGTTATCCGGTTCGCTTCAAGTGACCTCAGGCGAAGTGTCAAGTGTAAAGGGTAAAGGATCACTGATCTCTTTTCGTTTTTGTACTTCGCCCAAGCCGGTCTTTAAATACGGCCGATCGTGCATACGCTGCTCCCGGAAACCCTAAGTTCGCATTGCCGCACCGGCTACTTGCGGATATGCTGCCGGACCACTTCTTCGTAGACATGCACGGTTTGTTCGGCGATGCGATTCCAGCCGAAATGGGCTTCCACCCGCCTGCGGGCGGCGGCGCCCATGTGCCTTCTTCTTTGCGGATCGCGCATGAGCGTGTTGATCGCCCCGGCCAGATCGCGAGCATATTTATCGGGCTGCAAGGGATCGGACAGGCCGTTGCCGACCGGCTCGAAGGGCACCAGCAGTCCTGTTTCGCCGTCGACCACCACCTCGGGTATGCCCCCCACGGCGGCCGCCACCACTGGCGTGGCGCATGCCATGGCCTCGAGATTGATGATGCCGAACGGCTCGTAGACCGAGGGACAGACGAAAAGCGCGGCATGGCTGTACAGGGCAGCCAACGCCTCTTCGGGCACCATTTTCGAAATCCAGAGGATCGGGTTGGTCGTTTTTTGACGGGCCTCTTCAACCCGTGCGTGCATCTCCCGACGGATGTCTTCGGTATCGGGTGCGCCGGCGCACAGCACGACCTGAACGCCCTCGTCCAGCAGGGGCAGCGCATTGACCAGGTGCAAAATCCCCTTCTGACGCGTAATGCGGCCGACGAACAGAACATAAGGTCGGGAAGGGTCGATCCCGTAACGGGCCAGAATGTCGGGGCGCTCGACCACCGTATAGCGATGCGGGTCGATCCCGTTATAAATAATCCGCAGACGTTGCGGATCGATCGCATACAGAGACAATGCATCGTGCCGCATGGCCTTGGATACGGCTATGATGCCATCCGCGTTGAGCAAAGCGGTTTTTTCCAGCCAGGAGGTGGCATGATACGCACTGCCGAGTTGCTCTTTTTTCCAGGGGCGATGCGGCTCCAGAGAGTGCAGGGTCACCACCAGGGGCGCGTCCAGGACTTGCTTGAGCAAGCAACCGGCCAGATATGTGTACCAGGTATGACAGTGGATCAGGTCGGCTTCGCCAATCATGCCGGTCATCACCACGTTGCGGTATAAGGTTTCCAGAAAGGAGGCGTGCCGCAAATCGCGGAACATGGCATTGGGACCGGCCACGGCGCTCACCTCAGCGGGCGGCGCGGCAGGCGATTGTTCGCCGAAGCATAGTATCTGGAGCCGATGTTGCCCCTGGTCAATGCGCAATAGTTCGCGACTCAAGTGATCGACATGAACACCCGCGCCCCCGTATATGTTGGGAGGGTACTCATTGGTCAAAAGCAAAATATTCACGTTATTCTCCCTGAGAGAAAAGCACGATGGCCAGCGGTGGCAGCAGCAAGTTCAAAGAGTAAGGGTGACCGTGCTGAGGCACGGGGGTGGCATCCAGTTCTCCCAGGCTGCCCAGGTTGCTGCCGCCGTAATGACGGGCATCGCTGTTGAGGCGCTCGCGCCAGACCCCCTCGTGGGGAACGCCCACCCGGTAGTTATGGCGTGGCACCGGGGTGAAGTTGCAAACGATGACGACCTCCTGGCCCGGCCCGGGACCGCGGCGCAGCCAGCTCAGGGTGGATTGCGGCGCGTCGTTGCAGTCGATCCAGGCAAAGCCATCGGAGGAAAAATCGCGCAGGTGCATGGCCGGATGGCTTCGATAGAACTGGTTCAGATCTTCCAGCCAGCGCTGAATGCCGCGATGTCCAGACTGCTCCAGCAGGTGCCAGTCCAGGCTGCGTTCGTGCGACCACTCCTGACGTTGGCCGAATTCAGTGCCCATGAAAAGCAGCTTCTTGCCGGGCTGGGCATACATGTAGCCCAGCAACAAACGCAGGTTGGCGTTTTTTTGCCATTCATCGCCGGGCATATTCTGCCACAACGCACCTTTGCCATGCACGACTTCGTCATGCGACAGCGGGAGCACATAGTTTTCGTGGAAGGCGTAGATCATTCGGAAAGTCAGACGGTTATGATGATAGCTGCGATGGACCGGGTCCTGGGTCATGTACGCCAGCGTATCGTGCATCCAGCCCATGTCCCATTTCATGTCGAAACCCAACCCGCCGATATACACCGGCCGGGATACCTGGGGCCAGGCCGTGGACTCTTCGGCCACGGTCAACACATCCGGATAATTCTGGTGGACTTCGATGTTGAAGCGCTGCAGGAGAGCGATGGCCTCCAGGTTCTCGCGCCCGCCGAATTCATTGGGAATCCACTCCCCCTCCCGGCGCGAATAATCCAGGTAGAGCATCGAGGCCACGGCATCCACGCGGAAGGCATCGACATGATATTTGTCGAACCAAAAAAGGGCGCTGCTGATCAAAAAGCTGCGCACCTCGTTGCGCCCATAATTAAAAATATAGCTGTTCCAGTCCGGGTGGAACCCTTTGCGTGTATCTTCGTGTTCGAACAGGTGCGTGCCGTCGAAGTAGCCCAGGCCATGCTCATCGGACGGGAAGTGCGAGGGCACCCAGTCGAGGATGACCCCGATGTCGTTCTGATGCAGTTGATCGATCAGGTACATTAAATCCTGGGGTGTGCCGTAGCGACTGGTCGGAGAAAAGTAGCCCAGGCACTGATACCCCCAGCTGCCGTAAAAGGGGTGCTCCATGATGGGTAGAAACTCCACGTGGGTAAACCCCATCTGGTGCAGGTAGGCGATCAGCCGCGGTGCCATTTCGCGCCAGGTCAGCGGTCGGTCGCCCTCTTCGGGGACGCGCATCCAGGAACCCACGTGCATTTCGTAAATCGACAGCGGCGCCGACAAGCTGTTGTGCTGGCGCCGCTTTTCCATCCAGCCCTGATCGTCCCAGGTATAAGACAGGTCCCACACCACCGAGGCAGTCTGGGGTGACAGCTCGTTGAAAAAGGCGAATGGATCGGTCTTGTCCGCCTGGTATGCCCTGAATCGCGAACGCACGTGATATTTATACGCCGTGCCCGGCGGCAGACCGGCAATAAAACCCTCCCAGATCCCCGAATTTTCGCGCTGACGCAAAGGATGGGCGCTCTTGTCCCAGCCGTTGAATGTGCCCATGACGCCGACATGTTCCGCATTGGGCGCCCACACGGCAAAATGCACACCCTGGCGGCTGTTGCGAGTGGACACATGGGCACCCAGCTTTTCATACAGGCGAAAATGGTTGCCTTCATTGAACAGATAGACATCGTCCGACGTCAGGAGCGAATGACCATTTTCGACGGCGGCACCTTCATCGCTCGACATACGTTTACCCTCTCGTTGATGGTGGATTAGAACTGTTAGGACTCGGTCAGCAGCTGCTCGATGCCTTTCAACGGAATCCGCACCCAATCCGGCCTGTTGTTCATTTCATAACCGAGTTCGTAGACGGCTTTTTCCAATAAGAATGCATCGAGTAGAATTTTGATTTCGGCGTCGGTATCCGGCAGAAAACCGCCGGTACGACTGCTCTCCAGATAGCGACCCAGGAAGGCCGCCCCGACCCAGCGATACCAGTAATCGGACCAGGCCTCCATAACCGCACGCCGTTCGGGCTTGAACAGGCCACGCGACTGCTCATGCATCAAGGCCATGTCGGCCGCATAGTGAAACGACCGCAGCATGCCGGCCACATCCCGCAGGGGTGAGCGTTTAATTTTGCGTTCACTGATCGGCCGCGCCGGTTCACCTTCGAAATCGATGATGACGAAATCCTTGCCGGTGTACAGCACCTGGCCCAGATGGTAATCGCCGTGGCAACGCACCCGTTTCCCGGTCAAACGCTCACCGACCAGCCGCCTGAACGTATCTAAAACATCTTCGCGTCGCGCCAGTATTCTTTCACCGGCTAGCCGGGTCTGCTCTGGCATGCGTGACATGATTTTTTTAAACTGCGGCAGCACCTGCCCAGCCAGCGAACGCATGGACTGGTAGAGCGAGCGTTGATAGAGGCGCGAGAACGATTCAGGTTCAAAAACCGGATCGGTGGTGTCTGAAGCCAACACGGTGTGCATGTCCGCGGTGCGCTCGGCCAGCAATAGCACGGCCTTGAGATAGACGCCGATGCGGTCGGAGACTTCCTGTGGAATCTCTGTGCGGGCCAAAGTCAGAAGGCCGCCCGCGGGCTGCGGTGGCAGGACTTCGCCTGCGGTCGTCAGGATACTTTCGAAAAATCGATACAAACTATCCAGCGTGAAGGCCCAGGCATCTCCGTGATTGGGGATGTATGCCTGTAAAATAGCCAGCGTCGTTGGCTCACCACGATCCAGGCTGTATTCGAGCGCACCGGCCACCGCAGGCATATGGGCAAATCCCCTGCGGGTCAGAAATCGGCCAATTTCCAGATCGGGGTTGGTGCCTTCCTGCAAACGGCGGAACATCTTAAGGATGAGGCGTTCTCCGAAGACGACCGAAGTATTGCTCTGTTCAGCCTTGAGCAGGTAAATCTCGTAGGGCATCTCATCCTGGCGGTGGAGCGTCTTGAACTCCCGCGTGGATACTGCCGTCATACGGCCGACACTCCCGCGCAGGCTCGCTCGGCGGGCGATCATTTTCAGCAGGCTGAGACAAAACCGCTTTTGGATCAATCCGTCGACCAGAAAGGAGTGTTTGTGCTCATCGGCGCGGCAGACACGTGCGATGAACGCGCGCGGATGCTTTTCCATCAGAACCTCGGCTTCTTCGGCCACGGCGTTGGCGACCGCAAGGCTATAGCCTTCGGATGTGCCATCGGCGTACTGCAGGTCGATCAGCAGCAAAACCGCGGATGTATCGCGGTCTTTAACAGGTAGTACTTCGCGTATGGAAAGGGTTTTGATACTCCGGCTTTTGGCGCCGAACCAGCGTTGTCGCGCGATGTACAGGGCGAGGCGCCGGGTCAGTTCTTCTGAGATGTTTTTTTCGAACAACTCTTCCCATCGCTCGCGCACATCGAAGACCGGAAGTTTTTCAGGGCCCGCGGCGACTGCTTCGACTTCGCTGGGCTTTTCTTCAGCTTGCAAGTTGAACCAATAAAAGGAGTGCGGCCCGAGAGTGAGCATATACAATTCTTCGCCGATCACCGGGAAAGGCGTATTGCCAAAAATCTCGACCGGTACGGCGCCGTTGTAATCGGACAGGTCCAACTCGACAAACTGGACGTAGCGGGAAAAGTTGACCACGACGAGAATACGCTGCTTTTCATACTCCCGGATAAAGGCCAGAATGCGTGGGTTATCCGGATAGAGAAAAAGCAGGCTGCCGCGGCTGAAGGCCTTGATGCGGCTGCGTAGCGTGATCAACCGGCGCATCCACCAGAAAAGCGAATGCCGATTTTTCTTCTGTGATTCGACATTGACCACCTCGTAGTGGTACTCCGGATCGATGATCACCGGCAGGTAAAGCTGCTGCGGGTTGGCCAAAGAAAAACCGGCATTGCGGTCCGGACTCCACTGCATGGGCGTGCGCACGCCGTTGCGATCGCCTAAATAAATATTGTCGCCCATGCCGATTTCGTCACCGTAGTAAATCACCGGGGTGCCTGGCAGGGAAAGCAATAGCCCATTCATCAACTCGATGCGACGGCGATGATTGCCCATCAGGGGGGACAGGCGTCTGCGAATGCCCAGGTTCAGCCGCATGCGCGGGTCTTGGGCATACACCCGGTACATGTAGTCGCGCTCTTCGTCGGTCACCATCTCCAGGGTCAGTTCATCGTGGTTGCGCAAGAATATGGCCCACTGGCAATTATGGGGCAGTTCAGGCGTCTGGTCCAATATATCGATGACCGGGTGACGGTTCTCCATATACAAGGCCATGTAAAGCCTGGGCATGAGTGGAAAATGAAAGCTCATATGACACTCGTCGCCAGCGCCAAAATATTGTACGGCATCCTCCGGCCACTGGTTGGCCTCGGCCAGGAACATGCGGCGGCGGTATTTTGAATCCATGCGGGCGCGCAACTTTTTCAAAAAGGCGTGGGTTTCGGGCAGGTTCTCGCAGTTGGTGCCCTCACGTTCATACAAGTAGGGCACAGCGTCCAGACGCAGTCCATCCACGCCCATGTCGAGCCAAAAATCGAGGGCCTTGAAGACGGCTTCGTGCACACTCGGATTTTCAAAGTTCAAATCGGGTTGATGAGAATAAAACCGGTGCCAGTAATAGGCATTGGCCACCGTGTCCCAGGTCCAGTTGCTGGTCTCGAAATCCTGGAAAATCACGCGGGCTTCATTGTATCTGTCGGAGGAGGTGCTCCAGACATAAAAATTATGCCAACTGCTGCCCGGCTTGGCCCGGCGGGCGCGCTGGAACCAGGGGTGCTGATCTGAGGTGTGATTGATGACCAGTTCGGTGATAACCTTCAATCCGCGTTTATGGGCGGCTCGTAAGAAGGCCTTGAAGTCGCCGACCGTGCCATAACTGCGATGAATATCCTTGAAGTCGGAAATGTCGTAGCCATCATCCTTGAGCGGTGATGGATAAAAGGGCAGCAGCCATAGGGCTGTCACACCGAGTTCCTGGAGATAGTCAAGCTTCTGCCGCAATCCTTGAAAATCGCCGATGCCATCGCCGTCGCTGTCATAGAATGTTTTGACATGCAGCTGGTAGATAACGGCATCTTTGTACCACAGGGGATCGTCAGAGGGCTTTAACACATCGATGGGCATGCACTGTCTCCCTGCATGAGGTGGATGTAATCGTGTCTAACGGGCATCACGCGTCGGATACATTTCGGAGTCAAGTATCTGTGGGTCTATTCGCGATAGCGCCATTTGCCGGGATCAATGATATGCGGCTCCGGTCATTCGACATGCCGTTGTGACCGTCGATAATACCGTTGAGCGCCTTTCGGAAAAGCTGCGACGTCCACCCCCTGTTTTCAATACAGGCATTTATGTATATCGGAGCATCCTGACCCTACCGACCCGGCTGATGCCCGCGTGCCAGGTGTGTCGGTTGGGCTCAGACACGGGCATGGTCGGGTCTGCGAACGGTGGCTGACACCGGGGGGCGAACCAAGAAGGTTTACAGTTTGAACTCCTGGGAATCGATATTGAGGCGGGCGACAATTTTTTGCAGAGCAACGCGTGACAACCCGCTTTGCCGGGCGGCTTCGGAGATGTTGCCGCCGGTGGCCCGCAGAAGCTCGCGAACATAGGCGGAGGTAAACTGGTCCAAAATACGTCCCTTGGCATCCTTGTAGGCTTGAATGCGGCTGCCAGAGGGCAGCGGGACGATCGTCTGCCCGCTCTCGGCCATGCGCAGACAATTCAGATCGACAACTTCGCCCGGACAAAAAACAGCCAGGCGACGCATGATGTTGTTCAGTTCGCGAACATTGCCTGCCCATTCACGATGCTTGATCCACGCCAGCACTTCCGGGCTGGCGAACTTTTCGGAAGTACCCAGTTCATCACACGATTTTTTAAGAAAATACTGGGCCAGCAAGGGAATATCCTCCACGCGTTCGCGCAGGGGTGGTACGGTGATGGATAAAACGTCAAGCCGATAGTAAAGATCTTCGCGGAAAGAGCGGTCGGCAAGTTTCTCCTCAAGATTCTGATGGGTCGAGGCCAACACGCGGGCATGCACGCGCACCGATTTTTGCCCGCCAACCGGTCTGACTTCCTGCTCTTGCAGAACACGCAGCAGCTTGGTCTGAACGCTTTGGGAGATGTCGCCGATTTCATCCAGATGGATGATCCCCTCGCCCGCCTGGACGAACAGGCCCGGCCGGCTGCGGTCTGCCCCGGTGAAGGCGCCTTTTTCATGGCCGAACAACTCGCTTTCCAGAAGCGCTTCGGGAATGGCCGGACAGTTGATCGACAACAGGGGCTTGCCGGCGCGATCGGACCAGGCATGAATCAGACGAATCACGACCTCCTTGCCCGATCCGGATTCGCCCCGCACCAGCACGGGATAGTTGTTTTGCGCAACCGCCGCGATCGAGGCCCGCAACCGGTCCATGCTGGGGCTTTCACCGATCAGAACCGGGCCTCCCCCCTTGAGCAGTTCCCGCAAACGGGCATTTTCCTGGGTCAGTCGGCTGCGTTCGAGGCCACGCTGCACCACACAGAACAAATCGCCGGTTTCGATGGGTTTGGTCAAAAAATCGTAAGCACCTGTTTTGACGGCTTCCACCGCCGTTTCAATGGCGCCATAAGCGGTTAAGACAACGGCCGCCAGGTTGGGCGACAACGCCAGGGCCTGATTGAGCAGGGTCAGTCCGTCCATGCCCGGCATGCGCAGATCGGTAATCATCAGGTCGGCCCCGTGGGCGGACAATTCCGCCAGGGCCTCGTCGCCACTGCCGACAAACGCGCATTCGACTTGGGCGAATTGCCCAGAGATCAGCCGGCACAGCCCCCGCGCAAAATCGATCTCGTCGTCTACCACGAGTACGCGGCCGGCCACGGGCATCAAGTGGGTGTTGATCATGGTTTCATGCATATCTGAGACTTTTCTCCCTGGCGCGCCCGAATCGGAAAATGCAACTCGAAGCAGGCCCCGCCTTCATTCCGATTAGTGGCATCGATGCGTCCGCCCATATCCTGCATGAAGCCATAGATCACCGTCAAACCCAGACCGGCGCCTTTTCCCGGGGCCTTGGTGGTGAAAAACGGGTCGAACAGATGGGGCAGATCCTGGGGATCGATGCCGGTACCGTTGTCCATGATCTTCAGAACCACTTCGCCGTTGTCCGGGCTATGCGCGATGGTGACCGCGATTTCGCCATCGGAAGGCGGCAGCGCATCCAGAGCGTTCAGCAGCAGGTTGGACACGATATGTTCGACGACCTGGGGTTCGATGCCGACCATAGGAACCGACGCGTGGGTTTGCAAGCGCAAACGGGCCTTCTTTTTTTCCGCCTGAAGTCCGAATACCTTCAGTAGAGACTGCACGGCCGCGGAAAGATCCGTCTGCCCCTCCGCAGCCAGTTTGGGCCGCGCGAAATTCAAGAGGTTGCGCAACACTTCGCGGGCCTGGCGCGTGTGGCGCAGGATAATATCCAAATCTTCGCGCTGCTCGTTCATCGGCGCATTTTTCCTGAGCAGCTCCGTATAGCAGAGAATGACCCCCAATGGATTGTTGATCTCGTGCGCCAGACCGGCCGCCAGCTTCCCGACCGTAGCCATTTTTTCGGAGCGGGCAACCTGTTCGAGCATGCGGTACTGGTGGGTGACCTCGCTGACATGAACAACCAGCCGGTGGTTGGCCAGCGGGTGCAGACCGATGACGAAGGTCCGCCCGGAAGCGAGCTTGACCTGCCGGGTTGCGACGACACCGCCCACGGCGATCTGGGAGATTTCAGCGACATCCTGATCGTTGCCGACAAAAAGCAAGGGCATGAGGTTGCCGTCCGATGAACTGCCGCCACTCAATTCCAGGCAGAGCTGACGGGCCGCGTTGTTGGTGATGATCACCGATCCCTGGGCATCCACCAGCAGCAGGGGGTCCGAGATGCCCTCGAAAATGGACTGCAGCATCTCCGAGTGACGCAACAAGCCGTCCAGCGCGCCCAGGTATTCGGCAGCAATGCCCAATTGCCGGCCGATGGCGCGCAGAATTTCCTGTTCTTCGGACCGGAAGACATCGCCGGGTTTTTTGTCCAAACGCAGCAATCCTTCGGTATTGCCTTGCGAGGATTCAACCGGAATAAAGGCGGTCGATCCGGCGATGCGGGTTTGCGATTGGGTCAGCAACTGCACGTAATCGTCCGGCAACTCGGGTGTGCCGGACTGCGGCGGCCATACGAAAGAATTATTCGAAGCGAAAGTGCAGACATATGCCGCCCGCGATAGATCGAAGCGTTCTACGATCAAGGGGAGTGCATGACGCCACAGTTCGGGGCGGGTCTGGCAGCGATTGAAAATGTGCAGCAATCGGACGAACAGATCCACATCGGCGGTACGTTCGGCGGATTCGCGGGCCAGTTCATGGGTGCGCCGGTTCACTTTGCCTTCCAGATCGGCGGCATAGCCCTCAAGCTTTTGGCGATTTTCGGCGATGTGGTTGCCCAGTTGTTCAACCCCCTCGATCATCGCGCCCAGTTCGTCACGGCGCTGTACTTCGCGTAACAGTGCCTGACCTTCGGCATCTTTGACATTGGTGCGCAGCAGACGGGTCAAATAGCGAATGTTGTCCGATACGGTTCGTTTGAAGATAAGTTGGGTCGCCAGGAAGAACAGGACAGACGAAATTGAAAAGAAAATCAAGTAGGTCGCCACGCGCCCCTTGACCTTGGCCATTTGGGGCGACACCGGCAGGCCGACGAAGTCGAGCCCGCCGATACTGTCCTCTTCGCGACCGAAGCCGCGCAGGCCATACTGGGCTACCAGTTCGGCAGGTGCCTTTTCCGGATCGCCGTGGCAATAAAGGCAACTTTTTTCGTATCGCACTGGCCGCGCCATGACGAAATGGTCGCGATTGTCAATGGCCATGTGCCCTTGCCATACCTCTGCCTGCGGATGTTCACGAAAATAAGCAATCAACCCGAGTTCGGTCGCATTGGCCTGAAACTCGGAATTGCGGGCATTGTCGGAGACGCGCCGGTAGAGCATTTGCCCGTCCCTTTGGCCGGTGCGCTGCATGACCGAACGCGAGATGAACGACGAGGACATGGCTTCGATGACGAACTTGTCGGGCATCTCGCTGTACATGCGCGGCCGCAAAACGATGCGTACATAATTTTGAACGGATTCGACTTGGTTGAAGATCAGCTCGGCTTTCTCGCGCACCTCGTTTTCGAGCACACTGCGCATTTGAAAGTAGAAACCGATGGCAAACAATGTACCGATAAGAATCGCGGCAATGGTCATGCCGACCAGAAATCGGCTCTGGATGGTGTAAAGACGGGGTAGCTTCATGGGTCAAACGGCTCCGCAAGAAATATCAGCGGCGCTCGCGGTTTTTTCCTCCTGTCGGCATAAAGCGCACGGTATTGGCGGTTTCGATGTTGGCATCCGCGGTGATCTCCACATCGGTATAAAAAAACATGCCGGTTCTCAGGCCATACGCATCGACCACGGATGCCATGCGCGCCATGGCCGGAAAGGTCCGGTTGATGGCCGGGCAGATGACGAACATCAGCGTCCAAAACATAAAAGCACCGGCCATCAGGGCCAGCCAACGCATGAAAACAGGTGCATTCTGCATTGTGCAATCCTTTGCGGCGGTGGTCTCCGGGCTCCTCTGGAGAGGAGCCCGAATCACATCGCCAGAGCCATAGACGATCACGGTGTGCCGGTTATATTTTTGCCGTAATTTCCGGAAACACCAGATAGAACATTATATAGGCCATGGTCAAGGTCAGGATCAAGTTGAAGCTCTGCCCGCAGACATATAAGATGAGTGGTTTGCCGCCTTTGAAATGATGGCCCAGTTCACGGAAATTGGTGGCCAGACCGATCGATGCAAAGGCCAGGCAGAAGAACCAGCCGCGCGCCTTGCCGGTGAACCCGCGCAAAACGCCGTTATCGATCAAGGCATATCCGGCATCCGATCCCATGTTGGCATCCAGCAATGAAAACAGGACCGAAGCCACCAGGAACCCAAGCACGAACTTGGGAAAGCGATACCAGATCTCCATCCAGCCGACCTTCTGGCCCGGCGCGCAATCCACCTTGGCACACCAATAGACCGCTACGCAGAAGGCGGTCATGCCGATCATGACGTTCTGAATCATTTTAATCGTTGCCGCGACATACAGGGCCTTTTCGGATAGGAAAGCACCCGCGGCTGCGACCGCGCCGGTGGCATCGATCGTGCCGCCCATCCACGCGCCGCCGAGAATGAAGGGCATGCCCACGGCCTTGATGATCGCCGGCATAAGCACCATCATGATCGCAGTGAAAACCAGCGACAGGCCGATGGCCAGGGTGAGCTCCTCTTTTTTGGCGCGACACGCTGCCGCCGTGGCGATGGCGGCGGAAGTGCCACACACGCTCATATCGGCGGAAATGACCATATTGAGCGTTTTGGAGGGCATCTTGAGCACCTTCTGTCCGAAGATGAAGGTGCTGATGAGCACGATTGGCGTTACTACCCAGGCGACGAAAATACCCGGTATACCGATGGCGACAATTTTGGAAAACAACACTTCGGCGCCCAGCAGTACCAGACCGGTTTTGATGAAAAACTCGGTTTCCAGAGCAGGTTTGACCCACTTGGGTGTCCCGACGGTGTTGGCGATCAGCATGCCGATAAGAATAGCCCAAACCGCGAATTCAACCCCATATTGTTTCATCGTGGCCTGACCGGCCAGGGCGTACGAGACGACACTGACCAGGAACACGAAAACAAACCCTTTTAAAAAGGCGCCGGTCGGCTTGCCCATGGCTTTGATGCCAATGGCGAAAAAGAGCCCCATCAACACACCCAGCACGATCAGCGTAGGAATGCGATTGTAGGTCTTGAGCTCGGTTTTGGCTTTTGCTTTGGACGCCGCGGCATTGGCTTTGCGCCAGCTGTCGATTTTTTCTTCGGCTGTGGCGTTCAAGGCGCTGTCACTGAAACCAACAGCCTGCGCGGCTTGCTCGGCGGTCAGCGCTGCGGTCAGCGCCTGCGCCTGAGCCTGTTTGGCCGCTTCATACTTTGGCATATTGCGGGCATTCAAGGCATCCGCCTTGGCCTGTCCCATGATAACGGTATCGCGAATGTCGGTCGACCAACCGCTCGGATAGGCCAGCCATTTCCCGAAGAACTTCCCGACAGTGCTGCTGGAAGCTTTCAGTTTTTTTTTGGCATCTTGGGCTTCGAACCAGGCGACCGTCTTGAATGGCGCCTTTTGGGACTCGGCGGCCATGATCTGATTTGCATTACGGATCGTATCGTCCATGCCCTTGGGCTTGGCGGGTAAAAATACCAGCAGGCCTACCAACAGCAGCACGGCCCCCAGCCAAATGGCCCAGTAATCTTCCTTGCGCCACAGATCGGACCAACTGGCCGACCCCTTGTCGGTGATGACATCATCGTTATCAATGCGGGTTGTTGTTTCCACTGCTTCCTCCTATGTGCGTATGAGATTCCGTGACTCAAATTGTCACGCACTACATAGCAATAGGCGTACCAGATCTTCATAATTATATAACTTATTGATTTAAATTGATATTTAACAAAAGAAGGACGATCGAACTGCATACCGCGCTTAGCATCCGCCAACCTGAATTAGCAGGGGGTAGTATATGAAGGTTCAGTTGTGACTTAGAAAGGTTTTAGTGATTCGGGTTCCAAACCCCGGTGATCCGGGTGGGTAGTCCGCGCCACCATCCATTCGATTAAGTGAGGCTTTAAGGTGCGCTCCGGACGGGCCGCAAACTCGCTGCGCTCAAACAGTGCGGCCCCATGTCCTGCGCACACCTTATGCCTCACTAAATCTCACGGCTGACGTGGCGCAGACCACCCACCCGGATCACCTCCTCTGTGCCAAGGCCGAAAGACAAACAGCATGGACGTGCGAAACTTCGCAAAGGTACAATCTACAATTAACAAGTTTTCAATAGACGAATTGACGGGTACACGACCTCACATGAAATAATCAAAATCATGTTCCGAGCGCAACCGCTTGCGGATACGGAAGATATGAACCGGCATGATCTGAGGGTTCAGTTCGATGTAATTATACTCGGCGTGCCACAGGTAGCGGGCTTCGCTGATCAAATCATGGACCTGGAAGGTCTGCTCGGGGTCCAGGCCCATTTCCGCCAGGGGTAACTTGATCCAGGCCGAGTGGGTGTGGTGGGGGTCAAGATTGGCAGCCACCAGGATGATGTTTTCGAAATCATCGGTATGCTTCGTGTAGCAGACGATCTCTTCATTGTCCACGGGGTGGAACTGCAGATTGCGCGTCTGCTGCAGGGCCGGATTTTCCTTACGGATCTGATTGACCCGTCGGATAAAGCCCTTGAGGCTGTCGCCGCGCTCCAAATCCCAGTGGCGGATTTCATATTTTTCCGAATTGAGATACTCTTCGCTGAAGGGTTCTTTGGCCTCGTGCTCGCCCAGTTCATAGGCCGGACCATAGATCCCGTAATTGGAGGAAAGCGTCGCCGCCAAGACCAAGCGCACGGTAAAAGCCGGCCGGCCGCCAACTTGAAGATATTCAGGAAGAATGTCCGGCGTATTGGGCCACAGATTGGGCCAGAAGTACTCTGACACCTCGGTTTGGGTTAACTCCTCGAAATACGCCTCTATCTCCCATTTCATGTTGCGCCATGTAAAATAGGTATAGGATTGGGTGAACCCTCCTTTTGCAAGGCGGTACATGGCGCGGGGCCGTGTGAACGCTTCGGCCAGGAAGATGACGTCGGGGTGGCCGCTTTTGATCTCGGCGATCAGCCATTCCCAGAAGCGCAACGGCTTGGTATGCGGGTTGTCGATGCGAAAAATGCGCACCCCCTGGTCTATCCAGAAACGCACCACATCGACCAGCTCGCGGCAGAGCGCCTCGGCCTCTTTGGTTTCGAAATCGAATGGAAAGATATCCTCGTACTTCTTGGGCGGGTTTTCGGCGTATTGAATTGAGCCGTCCGGCCGCAAGCGAAACCACTCGGGGTGTTCGCGGACATAGGGGTGGTCCGGGCTGCACTGAAAAGCGATATCCAGGGCAATCTCGATCTCACGGGTGCGCGCCTCCGCCATCAATGCCTGAAAATCTTCCATGGTTCCAAGGCCAGGGTGGATTGCGCAATGCCCGCCTTCAGAGGCCCCGATGGCCCACGGACTGCCCGGATCGTGCGGTCCGGCTTGGGGCGTATTGTTGCGGCCTTTGCGATGGGACCGCCCAATGGGATGGATCGGCGGCAGATACAGCACATCGAAACCCATGCCAGCGATATAATCGAGCCGTCGGATGCAGTCGCGGAAGGTCCCGTGCCGGCCAGGGGCATCGCCGCATGAACGCGGAAACATTTCGTACCAGGTACTGAACAAGGCCCGCAAGGGTTCAACCATCACACGCAAACGCTTGCCGTATTCGCCCATGCCGCCGCGATCGGGGTACCGATCCATCAGGCGGATCATGTCGGGATCCCTTGCAACGTGTAATTTATCCAGTATTCTTTCCTGGGAATTCAAGAAATCGGCCTGCCCGGCCAACCAGCGACCTTCTTCACCAGCCGCGCGCTGCGCGGCAGCGGCAACGATTTGGGCCCCCTCGATCATCTCCAGGGAAACATCCTGGCCGGCGGCATGTTTTTTCTCGAGCCCGCCGAGCCAACTTCTGAACCGATCGATCCACCCGCGCACCATGTATTCATAACTGCCGGTGGTCGTGACGCGGAAGTCGGCCTGCCAAACGTCATTGACCAAAGCTGTCATGCGCTGCACCTGCCATTGTTCATGGCCTTGCCTGCGGTACAGCAGTTCAGCGGCCAAACGGTCGTGACCGTCCGCAAAAACGGAGGCCGTGACAAGCACCCGCTCGCCGATCGCTCTGCGAATGGGAAACCGTCCGCCATCGATTTCCGGTTGCATGTTTTCGATGATGACCCGCTTGGTATTCGCCTGCATAAAGACCCTTTCATGGCAATTATGATTGTTTACCTAAACCAATGATGCGCGCACGGTCGCCGCGCGAACCTCCCGTCAGGTTGCAACGCGCATCTGTGAATTTCAATACGGGCAGAGGTGTAATGCCAGCCAATCTAACCCTACCTTTGGATACCAAACCATGACACGACGACGCGCCCACCCCACCGGGTGCTTTCATGCGCCACTTTGCGCTTTTACCCGTCCCACGGACAAGGCGCTTAGAATAAAATTAACTATTATTTCAATAAGATGTAATTTTAAATAAGCATTGACAAGCCTCACGCCAAACCCTATAAGTGGCCTCTTATAACTGGAAACTGCGCTACCTGCGGCGAGTGTTCGGAGTGCTGATGAAATACGTAAAAAAAATTGCGGCTCTGATTCTTCGTGGTTTGAAGAAATTAGCTTATCTGGTCAAAGAACGCTTCGACCTCATAGAAGTTAAAGTCCTGACGGTCGGCATCGCGCTGGCGTTTCTGGCCCTCTTGTTTTTCGCTGTTCTTTTTTTCATCGATCCGCATTTAAACAGAGTTCTGGTTTCCGCGGCATTCATGAATACGATGGGAGGCAGGAGTCTGGGGGTGGCCACGTGTCTGTCCGCCGGCCTTTCACCGTTATTTACGATTGTGTTCAATTTGTTTATCGAAATCATCGCCGTAATGATCTCTTACGGCTTTCTGGTCCTCATCATGCGCAACGTGATCGAGCCTAAACTGTTTCGCAATGCCGTCAGGCAGGCCGAAATGTCCGCTCAAAACCAGAAAACAATGATAAAAAAATATGGTGTTGTAGGCCTTTTCCTGTTCGTGATGTTTCCCTTCTTCATGACCGGCCCGGTGGTCGGGTCTATCATCGGATACCTGCTCAACTACCGCGTCATCAATAATTTCCTGATCGTATTCAGCGGAACCCTGGCTTCCATCATCATCTATACGTTGGCCGGCAACAGATTTTTGTTCTATATCAATCAATACGTGAATGTGGACCTCATGAAAAAGTGGGGCACGATCACGGTTTCGATCCTGATCGTCTTCTTTCTGATCTACCATTTAAAAACAGTCAAAGCCTTCCTGGATAAAGAAGAATAATTTTTTATGGTTATGCAGTCTCCAGTAAGACCCAGGTATGGGGCGTCATACGTTGTAATTTTCAGAACCTTTAACAAAAGCATGCGCGTAAAAGCGTGCACCATATGGGGCCGCACTGTATGAGCGCAGCTAAGTTTGCGGCCCGTCCGGAGCATGCCTTATTGCCGCACCTAATCGAATGGAGGGTGGCGCGAACCGCCCACCCGGATCACCGGGTTTTTCAGCACGATAGATATGGCGCCAAGCAAAGAACGCATAACAGCACGCTGCGTGCCAAGGTTTACATGCGCTTGCCCTGCCTCAAACCCCTGCCCACTTGACAATCCACCCCCCCAACGCATATAGCTCGGGTCCACTTTGGTTTAAGCGTTCGATCCATTTCCGTCAGGAGAATATGAGATGAATTCCCAGCATGTTTCCGTTATCAGCACTGAATTGGGCATTTTGCCCCGACAGATAGAAGCCGTGGCCGATCTTCTGGCCGAAAGTGCAACGGTCCCTTTTATTGCCCGTTACCGTAAAGAGGTGACCGGCAGCCTGGATGAAGTTCAAATCACTGCCGTAAGAGACCGGCTCACCCAACTGGCCGAGCTGGAAAGCCGCAAAGAGGCCATTCTCGGCAGCCTGGAAAAACACGGCCACCTGAACGACGAACTCAAAGAAAAAGTGATGGCCGCGGATACGATGGCCGTTTTGGAGGATATTTATCTGCCCTTCCGGCCCAAACGCCGCACCAAAGCCACCATAGCCCGTGAAAAAAGCCTCGAACCACTGGCGCTCACGCTGATGGCGCAGCAAGGGATCGATCCGCTGCAGGCAGCCCAACCGTTTGTCGACGCCGAAAAAGGGGTGGCCGATGCCGATGAGGCGCTCGAAGGCGCCCGCCATATTCTGGCCGAAACGGTCAATGAAGATGAAACGGCCCGTGCGCGCCTGCGCGCCTTCTTTGCCGACAGAGCAATCGTTTACAGCACGGTGGTCGACGGCAAAGAAACGCAAGGCGCTAAATTCAAGGACTACTTCAATTGGCAGGAGCCCGCCACGACCGTTCCTTCCCATCGCATGCTGGCCATGCGGCGCGGTGAGCGTGAAGAAGTGTTATCACTGAGCATCGTGCCGCCCGAACCCGAAGCACTGGAGATCCTGGAAGGCCTTTTCATGAAGGGCAACGGCCCGGACAGCGAGCACGTGCGCATGGCTCTTCACGACAGTTACAAACGTCTGCTGGCGCGCTCACTGGAAACCGAATTGCGCCTGCATCTTAAAGAACGCGCAGATGCCGAGGCGATCCGGGTGTTTGCGGAAAATCTGCGCGAACTTATGTTGTCGCCGCCATTAGGCGCCAAGCGGGTCATGGGACTCGATCCGGGGTTTCGCACCGGCTGTAAGGTGGTCTGCCTGGACCGGCAGGGTAAACTGCTGCATCATACGGCCATTTTCCCACACAATGGCGAGGGGCAAGCCCAAAAGGCGGCTGAAACCGTGCGCCAATTGTGCGCACAGCACAATGTGGAAGCGATCGCCATCGGCAATGGCACGGCTGGCCGTGAAACGGAAGCCTTTGTGCGCGGGTTGGGCCTGCCCGAAGAAATCGTGGTATTGATGGTCAACGAAAGTGGCGCGTCGGTCTATTCGGCCTCCGAGGTGGCGCGCGAGGAGTTCCCCGACCACGATCTCACCGTGCGTGGATCGGTCTCTATCGCCCGTCGACTTATGGATCCGCTGGCCGAACTGGTCAAAATCGATCCAAAATCCATTGGTGTGGGCCAGTACCAGCACGATGTGGACCAGGGCGCCCTGAAGAACTCCCTGGACGACGTGGTGGTCAGCTGCGTCAACGGGGTTGGCGTGGACTTGAACCGGGCCAGCGCCCAGCTGCTCACCTATGTGTCGGGTCTGGGACCGCAACTGGCACGCAACATCGTGGCCTACCGGGATGCCAACGGGCCATTTGCCCGCCGCAAAGATATCAAAGACGTACCGCGACTCGGCCCCAAAGCATTCGAACAGGCGGCCGGCTTTCTGCGCGTGCCCAGCAGCGACAATCCCTTGGATGCCAGCGCCGTGCATCCGGAAAGCTATGCCATTGTGGATGCCATGGCCGCCGATTCAGGCTGTACTGTGCAGGACCTGATGCAAAATGCCGAATTGCGGCAACGCATCGACATCAAACGGTATGTGACTGACAAGGTCGGTTTGCCGACCCTGACCGACATCATGGCGGAACTGGCCAAACCCGGGCGCGACCCACGAAAAAACTTCGAGGTGTTCACCTTCGGTCATGTCACCGGAATGAAAGATCTGGAACCGGGCATGCAACTGCCCGGCATTGTCACCAATGTCACCAAATTCGGCGCCTTTGTGGATATCGGCGTCCATCAGGACGGTCTGGTGCATGTCAGCCAGTTGGCCGATCGCTTCATCAAAGATCCTTCCGATGTGGTCAAAGTGCAACAAAAGGTAATGGTCACTGTTTTGGAAGTGGATCACGAGCGCAAGCGCATCAGTCTTTCCATGCGCAACGATGCCCGGCCGGAAGCATCCTCGGCAGCCGGGAAGCCCCAAAGGGAACGCAAGCCCCAGGGCAAGAAAAAACCTCAGGGGGGCAAGCCCCAACCGCAAACCAAGCAGCCGTTCAACAACCCGTTGGCCGAAGCCCTGGGGCAATGGAACGGACGGCGGTCAAGCTAAGTCGAGGTTTCGGATGCGAGCTGTTGTGCAGCGCGTTACCCAAAGTTCGGTCACGGTAAACGATACACCGGTCGGCGCCATTGGGCCTGGCTTGCTGGTGCTGCTGGGTGTGGCCCGTGAAGATACGTTGCGGGACGCAGACTATCTTGCGGAAAAATTGTGCCACTTACGCATTTTCGAAGACGAGGATGGCAAGATGAACCGCTCTCTGCTGGAAAGTGGCGGACAGATGCTGGTCGTCTCGCAATTCACGCTGATCGGAGAGTGTCGCAAAGGGCGTCGCCCCTCGTTTGCCGCCGCAGCGCCCCCTGAACTGGCGGAATGCCTTTACCTGCATTTCGCTGAGCAAGTGCGCAAGCGCGGCATCACGGTAGCCACCGGCCAATTCAGGGCCATGATGCACGTATCGCTCGTCAACGATGGCCCGGTGACGCTGATCGTGGAGAGTAGATAAATAAGAAGGACAACGCAAGACATGCTACACAGGGGCTGGAAAAAGGGTTGGCTGCATTTCATGGTGGCGTTCCTGATTGTGTCGGCAGGGCTGCAAGGGCTGGCACAAGCCGGTAAGACCCGTCTTGAAAGTCAGTTGACACCCTTGATCGGAAAAAAGGATGCCGTCGCTGTGGCGTCGCCGGATGGGCGGATTCTGGCGGCCATTCATTCGGATTGCTTGCTCGTCCCTGCTTCCATTCTCAAGGTGCTGACGTCATTGGCCGCCCTGCACTATTTAGGCGCGGAGTATCGTTTCCCGACCGATTTTTTCGCCACTCCCGAGGGGCACCTGATCGTCAAGGGATATGGCGACCCGCTGCTGGTTTCCGAACGGCTGTCCGGCATTGCCGCGGAATTGGCCGTTCAGACCCGCAACGTCGACCACCTGCTCCTGGATGACAGCTACTTTGTCCATTCGATCGCCATCCCCGGGCGCAGCCGCTCGGCCCAACCCTACGACGCGCCCAATGGCGCCTTATGCGTCAATTTCAACACGGTCTCTTTCGAGCGCCGCAATGGCGGTTGGGTCAGCGCCGAGCCACAGACCCCTCTGCTGCCGGCCATTGTTCCCAAGATCGAGGCCACCGGGTTGAAAAGCGGACGCATCACCTTGGCCGCCGATCGCCAGGAGAGCCTGAACTATGCCGGCGAACTGATGGGCCATTTCCTCCGGGAGGCTGGCGTGACAACCCAGGGCACCATTGCATGCGGCACGGCCGATCCTGCGAAAGACCGGCTGCTTTGGCGGCATTATTCCGACAAATGCCTCACCGAAGTGATCGCGGTACTGCTCAACTACTCAAACAACTTCATTGCCAACCAGTTGCTGCTCACCATAGGCGCACAGGCCTATCTGCCGCCAGGCGATCTGGACAAGGGTGTGCTGGCACTTCGCGCGTATTATGAATCGGTTCTGGGACATAAAACCGGTTTTCTGGCAGAGGGATCGGGACTTTCGCGTCAGAATCGCCTATCGGCCGACACCATGCTGGACATTCTTGACAAATTCGCGCCCTATCACGCGTTGATGCGACAGCAGGGACGCCAATATTACAAGACCGGCACGTTGTCGGATGTGCGCACGCGGGCAGGCTACCTGTCGGCGGCCGATGGCGGTTATTACAGGTTCGTGGTGATGCTCAACACGCCCGGCCGTACGACGGATGCCGTGATGCGGGTCATCGAGCGTGAACTGCATTAGAAAGAAGGGGCCTAATTGCGGCTTTCAGTATCCATGCTGCAATTGCAGGAGGTCCACACCGATCAGCTTATCGGCCACGGTCCGCTGGTAATGTGCGCGTAGGCGCTATGGTTGTGAATCGATTCGAAGTTTTCTGCGCTGACCGAAAACCAGGTGATATTATCGTCCTGCAAAAGGCGGGAAGCGATGTCGCGCACCACATCTTCAACAAATTTCGGGTTATTGTAGCTTTTCTCGGTCACCCGCTTTTCATCCACACGCTTGAGTACCGAAAAAACATCGCATGAAGCACAGGACTCCACCAGTTCGATCATGTCTTCCAACCAAATGAAACGGTTGAACCGCGTCTGCAGTTTGACCTCGCCGCGTTGATTGTGGGCACCTTCATCGCTGATCTCTTTGGAACAGGGACATACCGAAGAGATCGGCACATTGACCTCGGATATCAGGTCGACTTCATTGCGCGAATTGCTGAAACCGATGATGCGGCACGTATAATCCATCAAACCCGGCGAACCGCTGATCGGCGCTTTTTTTTCGATGAAATAGGGAAAGGTCATCTCGATGTGGGCCGAGGCGGCGTTCAGATGCTGCTTCATCTGGTCGAGAAGGTCGGCAAAACGTTTGAGCGACACATCCGTCCTGAGCAGATGCAGCATTTCGACGAAACGGCTCATGTGGGTCCCCTTGAACTCATGGGGCAGATCCACATACATATTGATCATGGCAACGGTCGCCTGACGCCCCTCGCGACGGTCGCGCACGGTCACAGGGTAGCGCAGGTTCTTGATTCCCACCTTATCGATGGGAAGATTGCGCGTGTCGGGTTGATTTTGAACGTCTTTCATAAGTATGCCCTCCAGCCATCATCCGGAGCAGACTAAAAACCGCGGCATGACCTGGAGAAGCCATCTGTCGCATGTCCGTGTGAGCAATTCCATCCTGATCTATATGAACAGAAATCATCCTTTACACCGAGTGCGCCACAAAACCAAGCAATGATTTCCATTCTGTATAGGAAAGCTTAAGGTTTCGGGTTCCACACGGAATGAGTCAAGCCGGGTGAACGCAGCTGAAAAGGAATTAAGTCTATTTACTAAGTAGATAATCCTTGTTGACATGCCGCATGGCCGCGAAAATATTCCCCTTGATTTTCGGATTGCCGCCGTATAGGCCTTTGAGGAAATGCTTGATTTCCGCCCGTTTGGAATGACCGGCGGTAGGACACCCGTTGGGCGCGATCGGCCAGCCCATTTGGGCGGCAAAGCGTTCCAGCGCAGCCTCCTCAGCGTATGCCAGGGGACGAATGACCGTCATGCGACCCTCGAAAAACAGCTGTTTGGGCAACATGGTGCTCATCTCGCCAGCATACATCATATTGAGGAAAAGGGTCTCGATCAGGTCGTCCTTGTTATGACCCAGGGCCAACTTGTTGCAGCCCAACGTCTCGGCAAGGTCGAAGAGGCGCTGGCGCCGACGGCGGGCACATAAGAAGCATGGGTTTTCCGTATTGGCGGAACTGTGCGCCACAATGCCGAAATCGGTGTGTTCGACATGCAGGTCCCATCCCATGCCCCGCACGTGTTCCTCGGCGACCCGGATGGCATCGTCACCGAATCCCAGATCGATGTAGATGGGGAAAAGTGTGTAACGGATGGGAATCCGGCGCAACCGCTCGGTTAAGAGCCACAAAAGGGCCCAACTGTCCTTGCCTCCGGAAAAGCCCACTGCAATGTGATCCCCATCCCAGATCATATCATAGGCATGCAGGGCTTTACCAAATTGATGGTTGAGCGCTTTGTGCAATGTGCCGTTTTGGTTCGGAGCCGTCACCGGAAACCCAAGTCCTGATCAGCCGAAACGATCCTATTCTCTGTCAGATTGTCCGCGTTGCACCACCTTGCCGGCCGCCAGTTCGCGCAAGGCCACAACGATATCTTCGTTCTTGGGCGAGCTGACCAAATATTCCGATCCTTCCCGGATCTGGCGCACGCGGGAGGCGGCCATGTGAACCAATCTGAAGCGGTTATCGATTCTTTTCAAACAATCTTCAATCGTAATTCTTGCCACTAAAACCTCCATGCGAATGCATTGTTTCTTACTTGAAAAAAATAAGTTTACCCTTTATCCGAAAAGGTGTCCAGCTGAAAAGGGCGCCCTACAAGATCTCCACCAATTCGTATACCCGTTTGCCCCCTGGTGCCTGAAGAATGATTTCATCTCCGGGCTTATGCCCGATGATGGCCTTACCCAGCGGCGAAGCCACGGAAATTCGCCCTTTATTAATGTCGGATTCTTCCGGCCCGACCAGTTGGTATTCAACATCTTCACCCGTATCGACATTGGCCAACAATACGCGACTGGCAAAAACGGCGCGGTCCTTGGGCAGGGTATCGGGATCGATGATCTGAGCATTGCCCAACTTGTAGTTGAGTTCGCCGACGCGTGCTTCGATAAACGCCTGGCGTTCTTTGGCGGCCTCGAATTCGGCATTCTCCGAAAGATCGCCGTGCGATCGGGCTTCTTCGATGGCCTTGATCACATTGGGCCGTTCCACCGACATTAAATGGGTCAACTCTTTCTTCAAGGCTTCGTAACCTTGGGGGGTTATGGGTATCCTCTCCACGATTTCTCCTTTAGGGCGCAAGTCTCGGACCCGGTCTGACGGGTCGCTCTTTCCAAAACAAAAACACCACGATCCCCTCGGACGAAGCAACCCGGGGGGGCGGTGTTTTTAACGTTTAACGGGTTTGTTATAGTGGCCGGTACTTAGTCTATTCCTGAGAAGCCTCCTGGGGCTATTTTAACCGATGATACCGAATGGTGCCGACCATCAAAAAGCGCTGAAATTGAAAATGTGTCATTGCATATGCAATTATCTACTTTTGCGCAGGCTGTCAATAAAGATGCGGTTGCGGTACTCCGATATCAGGAACGCATGTTCTCTGCGTCCGACCGCCGCAGGTACACCGGCGCGAACCGATGCACATCCTCCTGGCCTCCCTGGGCCAGGCGTTGCCCGCCCAGCAACGCCACTGTATCGGGACGGACGGCGTTGGACGCGTCATCCTCCCAGCGGTGTGCTTGCGGAAATCTTTCCTGCAACAGCGGGAAATAAAGCTGGGCACCGTTGCCAATAAAAAACACCGCGTCTCTGGTTTCGATGCCCATGCCGTCGACCGGCCCTGCTTTCTCCGGGGTAACGCTTTTCAAAACAGCTTCGCGGCGCCGGTATAACGTCCAGTACACTTCACGCCGACGCGCATCGATCATCGGGCACACCCAGGCAGCATGCACCGGCGCCTGGTGAGCCAAAACCGCCAGAGTGGAAACACCCACCAAAGGTATCCCTGTGGCCGCGGCCAGTCCTTTCACGGTGCTGATGCCGATGCGCAGGCCGGTGAAGCTCCCGGGCCCCCGGGTTACGGCCAAGCCATCGAGATCACGGAACGACAGTCCGGCGCGTTGCATGACGCTGCGCACGCCGTCCATGACCACTTTGGTGTGGGTCGCCCCCATGCTCGCCTCCTGGGCCACCAATTGCCCGTCGCGCGTCAGGGCCACGCCGCATATTTCCGTGGCCGTATCGATAGCAAGAATTCGCATGGTCCGGCTATGATTTCCTGGCCGCCTTGGCTCGTCGTTCCGGCCGGGCTGCTTTTCCGACAGGTGCCAACAACGCGATATCGAGCACTTCGTCCATGTTCTGAACCGGGACAAACTTGAGTTTACGTTTGATGGCGGGCGGGATCTCTTCCAGTTCCTTGTTGTTTTTGGCTGGAATAATGACCGTTTTAATGCCGGCACGCAAAGCGCCTAACGCTTTTTCCTTTAGTCCGCCAATGGGCAGCACCCTGCCACGCAATGTGATCTCGCCAGTCATGGCCACGTCCTTGTCCACGGGGCGCTGGGTGACCGCCGATATCAGCGCAGTGGCCATGGCAATGCCCGCCGATGGGCCGTCCTTGGGGATGGCACCAGCCGGCACATGGATATGGATGTCGAGATTCTCGAAGGTGGCGGGTTTGATGCCCACCGTATCCAGATAGGCCCGTGAGTAGCTCAGGGCCGCACGCGCCGACTCTTGCATCACCTCGCCAATCTGGCCGGTAATGATCAGTTCACCTTTGCCACGGATCAGGCTGGCTTCCACATAGAGCACCTCACCGCCGACCTGGGTCCAGGCCAATCCGGTGGATAGGCCCACCTGGCTGGCTTCCTGATCCAGTTCAGGATAAAATTTGGGCACGCCCAGGTACTTCTCCAGGTTGCCGCGCGTGATCGTAAACGGTCCTTTTTTTCCTTCGGCGATCCGCCGGGCCACCTTGCGGCAGAGTGTTGCGATTTCGCGCTCCAGGTTGCGCAAGCCAGCCTCGGATGTGTACTCATTGATAATGGTGGTCATGGCATTCGGACTGATGGTCAATTGACGCGGCTTGAGACCGTTTTCTTTGACTTGCCGGGGAATCAGGTAATTTTCGGCAATCGTACGTTTTTCATCCTCGGTGTAACCGGACAGGTTGATCACCTCCATACGGTCAAGCAGGGCCGATGGGATCGTGTCGGTTACGTTGGCGGTCAGGATGAACATGACCTGCGACAGATCAAAGGGCAGATTCAGGTAGTGATCGGAGAATTCCCCATTCTGCTCCGGATCCAGGGCTTCGAGGAGCGCCGAAGAGGGATCGCCGCGAAAATCGGCGCCCACCTTGTCGATCTCGTCCATCATGAAGACGGGATTGCGCGTGCCGCATGTTTTGAGTCCCTGCAGGATGCGGCCGGGCATGGCGCCGATATACGTACGGCGGTGACCGCGGATTTCGGCCTCGTCGCGGATGCCGCCCAGGGAAATACGGATGAATTTGCGGCGCATGGCTTTGGCGATGGCCTGGCCCAACGATGTCTTGCCCACGCCCGGCGGGCCCACAAAGCACAGGATCGATCCTTTGATGTTGGGGTTGAGCTTGCGCACGCTCAGATATTCAAGGATACGGTCCTTGATCTTATCCAACCCGTGGTGATCGCGATCCAGGGTCTCCTTGGCTTGTCCGACGTCGATGACATCCTTGGTATTTTTCTGCCAGGGCAACTCCGTGAGCCAATCCAGATAGGTACGCACCACCGCGGACTCGGCCGCATCCGGGTGCATCTGCTCCAGCCGTCGCAACTGACGCTGGGCTTCATCGAGAGCTTCCCTGGGCATTCGGGCGCGCTTGATGCGCTTGCGATACTCTTCGACTTCCTGGCCTCTTTCATCCAGTTCGCCCAACTCCTTGTGAATCGCGCGCATTTGCTCGCGCAGAAAGTAATCCCGCTGGCTCTTGGAAATCTCATCCTTGACGTCGGACTGAATCTTGGCCTGCATAGCCGACAGCTCGACCTCACGCGACAGCAGATCGTGCACCTTGTGCAAACGCGCCGCCGGGTCCACCAGTTCGATGACCTGCTGGGCCTCTTCGATCTTGAGCCGCAGGTTGGAAGCCACCAGATCGGCCAGCTTGCCCGGATCATCGATACTCTCCAGAATGTTGCCCACATCGCTGGACAACTCACCGCGCAGGGCAAGTATTTTTTCAGAATACTCGCGCACATTGCGCATCAGCGCTTCCACTTCGAGGTTGGGCTCTTTAGCCTCGGGCTCTTCCAGTATCTGGACGTCCACGCGAAAATAGGAGCGTTTCTGTGCATATTTCAGAACCCGCGCCTTGGCAAACCCCTGCACAAGCGCTTTGACACGACCATCGGGAAGCTTCAGAATGCGCAAAATGCGACTGATCGTACCTACCTCGAAAATGTCACCGGCTTTGGGATTTTCCACAGCCGGATCTTTCTGGGTGGCGACAAAAAGAAAGCGGTCCTTGGATACGGCGGCTTCGACCGCCCGCACCGATTTTTCACGCCCGACAAAAAGAGGCAGCAGCATGTCTGTAAAAATGACCACATCGCGCACCGGCAACAGCGGCAAATTGGTCGGAATCTCGGTGCTGCCGATGTCTTCTTCGATAATACTGATCAGATCGTCTTTGTCCGTTTCAGCCATCTACGGTTCCTATCTATGCTCACATCATTTTTCACGGACCCGACATTCGCCGGGACCGTTTTTAGTAAAAATTCCGGCTGGATGCCGGAATCGGGGGTCATATAATAATTTCCAAATAAGATCAGCGACATATTATAAAGCAAATCAAGATTTTGACAACATCTATCTTGCTTTTTCAGGCAAACATACCTACAAAGACGATTCGGAATGAAGCCTGTCCGGCCATTAGGGAAAGCTTCAATCCACACCCTATCGCTCCCGGGAGCGAACCGACGCTGCACAAGTCACGTTTGAAGGGATCGGGCATGACCCCGTTGTTGTTCAATCTTTATATTTTTCTGATGGGACTGTGTGTTGGCAGTTTCCTCAATGTCTGTATCTACCGACTGCCGGCCGGGCGTTCGATCGTGCGACCGGCGTCGGCCTGCACCGGATGCGCTACACCGATCCACTGGTACGACAATCTTCCGGTCGTCAGTTACCTGATTCTGCGCGGACGCTGTCGCACCTGCCGCACCACCATCTCCCCGCGCTATCCCATCGTGGAACTATTGACGGCCTCGTTCGGCCTGGCCTTATGGATGCGTTTCGGCTGGCAACCGCAGACCGTGGTCTACTTTCTTTTCGTAGCCACGCTGCTGGTCATCACCTTCATCGATATCGATCACCGCATTATCCCCGACGCGATCAGTCTTCCGGGAATTCCCATTGGCTTGTTCTGCAGCTTCTTTCTGCCCCAACCGGGTTGGCAGGCTTCTTTGATAGGCATCCTGATCGGCGGCGGCTCGCTCTATGCCGTGGCCTGGGGGTACAGCTTCCTGAAAGGCCGCGAAGGCATGGGCGGCGGCGATATCAAGCTGCTGGCGATGATCGGTGCTTTCATCGGCTGGCAGGGGGTCCTTTTCACCGTCTTGACCTCATCGTTCATCGGCACACTGGCTGGCATCACCCTGATGTTGCGCTCGCGCAAAGGAATGGAAATGGCGGTACCGTTTGGCCCCTTTCTGGCCATCGGCGCCATTCTCTATATTTTTTTCGGTCCGCAGTGGATCGATTGGTATATCAATCGTTTCTTGATCTGATCGATCCGATCGCCGGCCGATTCTGACAACCCTGCATTGCAAACACGCTTTCAATACGCAGGTAGGCTCACGGACATTTTATGAAAATTGGGGTGATGTCCGATATTCACGCGAACTACGAAGCTCTGCGCAAGGTATTGGCTGATGCGGATGCCCTGCGGTTGCACGAAATGGTCTGTCTGGGCGACTGTATCGGTTACGGGCCGGAGCCCGAAGCCGTCCTGTCCGAGGTCCGCCGGCGGCGCATCCCGACCATTATCGGCAACCATGAAATGGCGGTCTGCGACCGCATCCACCTCCAGTGGTTCAATCCCAGCGCGCGCGCCTCCCTGGAAAAGACCCTCACTCTGCTGAGCGAGGATTCTTTAGCCTTTATCAAGACACTGCCGTACAGCCGGACCCTGTTTGGCGCCCATTTCGTGCATGGTTACCCACCCGACTCATCCCAGACCTATTTGTTTCAGAAAACCCCTGCCGAGTTGCGCAAGACCTTCGAATCCCTGACCGTACCCATTTGTTTCATCGGCCATACCCATACATTGGAAATGATTCAGTTCGACGGACGCCAAGTGGAACGCCGGCCACTATCGCAGGGCATTACCCCTCTGCTTGACAGCTGTCGCTATATGATCAACGTGGGCAGTGTCGGACAACCGCGCGACGGCAGCAATCCGGCCAAATACGTCATCTGGGATCAGGAACGGGCACGGATCGAAGTCCGCTTCGTGCCCTATGACATCGCGGCGACCGCCGCCAAAATCAAAGCCGCCGGATTTCCGGAAACACATGCCAGGCGTTTGTGGTGATGAAGCAGATCGGACGGTATAGCATCCGCGGCCTGTTGGGGCGGGGGGGCATGGCCAAGGTATTCAAGGTCGAACTGCCCGTGATCGGCAAAATCGCCGCCCTCAAGCTGCTCGCTCCCGATCCTATGCTGGGCAAACTTATGGGCAACGCAGTGCTGCAGGATCTGTTCGTTGCCGAAGCCAAAACCATGACCGGCCTGCATCATCCTCATATTGTGGAGATTCACGATTTCGACACGCACCAGGGGAATCCCTTTTATGTCATGGATTACTATGCGGACAGTTTGGGGGCCACCATGGGCGAATCCTACCGTAGCGAAACACCGTCGCGCACACTGCCTGCAGACCGTGCGCTGAGCTATATTCGCCAGACGCTGCAGGGTCTGGGATGCCTGCACGATGCGGGGATCGTGCACCGCGACATCAAACCGTTCAACCTGCTGCTCACGCCTCAGGATAGCATCAAGATCTGCGACTTCGGCCTTTCCAGGCTCAGGGGGGAATCCTTTCGCGGACCTTCCAACTTGAACGTGGGATCCCCCTATTACGCCGCTCCCGAACAGGAGAAAGATCCCGACAAAGCCGGTCCGATGGCGGATATATACCCCCTGGGCATCATGCTGTACCGCATGCTCACCGGCCGCTTGCCGGAATACCCGCCGCACAACCACCGTTATTGTCCGCCCAGCCGGATCAACCCCGACTTGGATGCCGTCTGGGACACTTTCATCGCTCGGGCCGCAGCCAGCGCACCCGAACGGCGCTTTGCCGATGCGCACGCCATGCTGCGTGAAGTGGACGCATTGGAACGGCATTGGCAGGCTCACAAGGAAAACACGTGCCGCCAGATGCCCCCTGATGCGCCCCAGCATGCGGACAAGCTTTGCGTCGGCCCATTGCGCGCGACGCCTTTCAAAGCCCCCCCGCGCTTGGCCGCGCAGCGCTTCGGGCTCGACGCTCTCTGGCGTCCCGCAGTCTATACCCGCAATCACCTCGAACCCAAGACAGCGGACCTGATCATCGACCGTTGCGCCGGATTGATCTGGCAGCGCGGCGGCAGTCGCTATCCGCTCAGTTGGACCCAGGCCCAAGCCTACGTCCGACAGTTGAACGGGCAAAATTACGCCGACCGCCGCAACTGGCGTCTGCCTACAGTGGACGAACTGATAACGCTGTTGCAGCCACCGCCCCAAAGCCGGGATCTGTGCATGGCGGCGATCTTCGATCCGGTGCAGCGTCGACTCTGGAGTTGTGATCGCCGCTCGTACGTGGCCGCCTACTATGTGGATGCCGTTCTGGGGTTCGTCGCCTGGCAGGATTTTACCGCTTTGCACTATGTCCGGGCGGTCAGCACGGCATGACCCATTGCACGAAAGGACCATAATGATGAGCACCAAAGGCCGTCACTTTGAAGAATTTCACGTAGGCCAGACGTTTCAAACCGATCGAAGAACCCTCACGGAAGCCGACCACGTCAACTTCACGACCTCCTATGGCTTTTTCGAGCCGCTTTTCATGGACCAATCGTACGTCGCGGAGCAAACGCCCTACAAAGGCAGGGTTGTGCCGGGCACCTTGACCTTTTCGGTGGCCGAAGGGCTGACGATTCTTTCAGGCATTCTACACGGCACTGGCATAGCTTTTCTGGGGGTCGAACTGAAAGTTCTCAAGCCGGTATTCATCGGTGATACGATCAGCGTCGCTATCGAAGTGGTCGGCAAGCGCGAAACCAGCAAACCGATCCAAGGCATCGTTACCTATCTTCATCGGGTCCAAAACCAGGACCGGCAAACGGTGATGGAATACACCATTCAGCGCATGATCCGGCGTAAAGCGGCTTGAAAAGTTGGCGCCTTTGACCGGGGTCGCGTTCACGCTGAACCCATCGATCAGAGAACACCCCCAAAATCGAAGTTCATTTTGGCTTGAAATTTCTCGGTGCGTTTGAAAATTTCCTTGAGCATGGTCTGTTCGATACGGGTCAGACGTTTGGGATTGATAAAATTGTCCGGGGCCGTTTTCTGATCCAAGAGGGCCGTCACCTGGCGCACCAGGCGCAGCTGCATCATAAAGCTGTAGGCCTTGTCCAGTTCATCATGCTCTTCCTGGCTGATGGCCTTTTTCAATTTGAGCTGGTGCAGGCGTTCCAGTGTGTTGGTGGCTTCGATACGGTTTTTCAAAGCATAAATACGCGCAAAATCGACAATTGGCAGCATGGCGCTTTTGATGTCGAAGGCATCACGGTGGGCGCCTTTGGAGGCGACCTGAAAGTTGCGAAAAAAACCCAGCGGCGGCCCGAAATTCAGCGCGTTCTGCATCATGAAGCGTAAAAAGCCGGTCCATCGGCCGATGGCATCGTTCAAATGGCCACGCAAGGCATTGATCAAGCCAAAGTCTCCGTACCCGCCACGAAAATCAAAAAAAATACTGGAATGCAGCAGTTCTTCAGGACCGGCAGCATGGATCCACTGCAGAAAATAATTCTTCCACGTCGTCAGGGGTTGGCACCAGCGCGGGTTGCGCGCCATGACCTCGCCCCGGCACAGCGTGTAGCCGGCCTGATCCAACATGGTGCAGGCACGTTGCCCCAGATCCAGAAAATATGCCTGCGCCGCCGGCAGATCTTCTTCACGCACATCCTCGAAGATAATGGCATTGTCCTGATCGGTTTTCAGGGTCTGTTCGCGGCGTCCTTCGCTGCCGAGAGTCATGAATACAAAAGCGCAAGGCGCCGGCCCCACCTCCTGCACCACGAAAGCGAGCACTCTCTTTAACACCGCGTCCGAAAAAGTGGAAATCAGGTGATTGAGATGGCGCGCCTCAGCGCCGTTACTGATCAGGTTTTTGATCAGACCGGGCAAGCGGCGCTGCTGTTCTATAATATCGTTCAGCGATTCGGCCTGCGATACGTTGCGCAGCAAAAACAGCGGCGATTGTCCCTGGGCGGAGATCAACTCGCGGTGAGAAAACATGCCGACCATATGTCCACGTGGATCGGTAACCGCCAAATGTTTGATGTCATGCTGCATCATGCCGACCAGCGCCTCGAACACCATGGACTGATCACTGATCGTGCGCAGCGGCGAGGACATGATCTCAACGGCCCTGCGCTGCGTGTCATAACCCCGCGCAATGACTTTATAGGCCAGATCCCTGTCGGTCAAAATGCCAGCGCTGTGGCTCTGGGATGCCGGAATAATCACATAGCTGCTCTTTTCACGCTGCATGATTTGCGCGGCTTGCTGAATGGTGGTTTCAGGTGTGCCGAAAACGGGTGTGGCATTGTACAGCTGTCCAACCGATTGATGAAACAGCTGCAGGGCCTCCCCCGAGGGCACAGCCGAACGCGCAATGATGGCCGCATAGGATTTGTCCAACATGCGCTTGCCGAAGGTGTCCGTAAAAAACTCGCTGAATTCAGTGTAATCCTGGCAAAGCTGCAGAAAAATCCGCTTGGGAAGCAGGTAAAAGCAGCTATCCTCGGTCACCTCGAGCGTGCGGACCGACAAACCGTCATTGACCAGAATCGATATGCCGCCATAGATATCGCCCTCGGATAGAAAGTCGCGCATGGTTTTGCTGCCCTGACTTTCATAGTAGCGCTCAGCGGTTCCTCTTTGCAGAATGTACAAGTACCCGATACGGGTGCTGCCCTGCCGAAAGAGCAGTGTCCCTTTGGGGTGCGAGACAACCGAAAGATGATTTATGGCGTCATCCAATGCCTCTTCCGGTAGAAAGGAAAAGGGCGCCAGATCGGCCAGAAAACTCTTGGCCTGTCCGGAGGCGATGACAGCTGCCAGGGACGGATCGAACACATGGCGGCTGAAATTTTCGATGAAGTGATCGTAGAATTTTTTGTAACGCGCACAAAGATCCAGGAAAACCGCTTTGGGTATCAGGTAGGCCTCGGTTTCCTCGTCTACCCGTACCGTTCGCAGGGAAATACCGCCGTTCATCAGAAGGGTGATACCGCCGAAGACCTCGCTGGATTTGATATACCCACCCAAGACCATCCCTTCAGGCGTATGGTCATAGAGCGAAAATTGGCCTTTGCAGATGATATAGATGTCCTCAATGGCGGTCTGCCCTTGTTCGGCCAGCACGAATCCTTTGGCAAAGGTATGCCTACGTGCCTGAGCGGCGAGATTGGCCCTTTCCTTGTCTGGCAGCATCCGAAAGTGGGGAAGGTCATCAAAAAAATGGAGCGCTTGGCTCATGGCGTCACCCTGTCACTTGATGCGACGGTCCATCCCTGCGGATCACCAGGTTAAGATACACCCGTGATCCAAACGACTCCTGCCACCCAACGAACAATGGCCTTTAAAGGGTGGCCATCAGCTTGCCGGCAATCTGTTCGAAGGCCTGGGTCACCACCGCTTGAGGAAATTTTTCCTGGAAAGCAATCCCTGCATCGCCGCAGGCCACCACCTCAGGATCGAGAGGAATTCTGCCCAGGAAGGTGACCTGCATGTCGTTGGCTGTACGCTCGCCGCCCCCACTGCCGAACAGATCGAGCACCGTCTGGCAGTGCGGGCAAGCAAACCCGCTCATGTTTTCGATAAGACCGAAAATTTCCATCTTGACGGTTTTGCAGAAATTAATTGATTTGCGGACATCGGACAAGGAAACCTCCTGAGGGGTGGTTACGATGATCGCCTGGGCATCTTTGATCGATTGGGCCACGGTCAGTGGCTCGTCGCCGGTACCCGGAGGCGCATCGATCAGCATAAAATCAAGGTCGCCCCAGGCCACCTGGCCGATGAACTGCTGAATGACGGAGTGCTTGACCGGGCCACGCCAGATAATGGCGTCGTCCTTACCTTCAATCAAGGTTTCCACCGAGACGGCGGACAGATTGTCATTGTAGCGGGCCGGGATGAGTTTCTGCTCCTCGTTCATGTCGAGAATCCCTTTTAATCCCAACATGCGGGGAACATCCGGGCCGTGCAAATCCACATCGACCAATCCCACTTTGGCTCCCAGACGCGCCAGAGCCATGGCCAGATTGACCGCCGTGCTGGTTTTGCCGACGCCGCCCTTTCCGCTCATGACGATAAACTTGCGTTTGATACGGCCAAGGGATTCCTTGACCGCCATTTCCAAGGCCTGCTTGGGATTTGCTTGACTCTGGGCCGAATCGACGCTGTTATGGATCTGCACCATCTTTGAAAACTCCTCGCTAACGCTCATTTCCAGATGACAGTTGGCGTGCCACGCTACTTAATCACATAAATTACGTGTTCAGAGATACTTGTCAATGTTTGGGACTGAAATGAATCCTTGCAGAACCCGCAAAGGCATCAGAATTTCAGCCCCACCTCGGCAAATGGTCCTTGGATGGTAAAATCGACATCCACATCATCTTCATCGACATCGATCTTGTCATAACGATAGCCAGCGGCGGCAAAGAGCGGACCGGCTACTTTCACACGCACACGCCCGATCAGGCTGTACATATTATTGCCACCGATGGAAAGCCCACGGCCTTCGGCTTCGAAAGCGAGCCAGTCGATGGGGGCAAACTGCGCCCCGAGATACACCTGCGGGACGACCAGCGTGATATCCTCTTTTTCTTCAATGCCCGACTGGCGAACCAGGGCCTCCAAGTCCAGGATGCGCACGTTGATGCCCACATCGATGTTCAATCTGTTTAGGGTGGCTGTTTGCAACAAAGGGATGCCGTAATAAAAACCGACATCATATTGATCGAAGTCGAGCTTGGAATAAAAGGGTATGGCACCTGAAAAGGTTGTGTCGCCAAAAGTAAAATCGACGTCCTTTGCACCGTTGCCGTCGAATTCCGAGGGAGCGGCCATCAGGTAGATATTGGGCAAAAACAAAGGCATGTCGACTTTGGCCCGCCCGCTGAAACGGTTTTCTCGATCATAGCGCAAATCGTCCTCAACGGACAAAATATCGCCGGGACCACTCGCTTTATAGCTCGCATCGCCGCTGGGATCCTGTCGCCAGGCGCCTACCGCAATCTCCAGTCCTACCGCGTGCGCTGCCGGCAGGAAGGCAGTGGCCCATACGATCATCATCCATCCGATAATATAGTGCTTCGACATGAATACCTCCCTTTTTACCGGTTTACGCGATTAGCTCGGGGCCATCTTCTTTCGCAATGGGCGGGCACATTGGGAACCGGCGGAAAATACAGTATCGCCATGAAAAGACAGATCATTGAACGATCAACTTCTGACCCAGCTTAAGAATACTCTCTTTCTCCAGCTGATTCATTTTGAGCAGATCGTCTACTTCGATGCCATACTTCTTGCTGATGCTGTACAACGTATCCCCGGCTTCAACCGTATGAAAACGGTTCCTTGCGGCAGTGCTTTCGGCTTTGACAGGTGCGGCCTTGACGGGTGCGGACACAACCGGCGGCGCCTTGCGTATTTGGCCGACCTGCTTTTGCACCGACTCCAGGCTGGTGGTCATCTGGTCCATGCGCAGCATAATGGAAGTTTCACTGCGGTCGAAACGATCCTTGAACTTTTCAAATGCCCTGGCTTGCTCCCAGATGCGGGTCACTTTTTCATCCACACCTTCGTACCTGTCCAGGCGTTCTTCCAGTTGTTTGATTTTTTCTTGCAGCAAAGCCATCTGTTTGTCGCTTGCGGGATCTTTTTGGGTACTGAGCAATAACATCAGTAAAGCAGCCAGCGATATCACGACGGCAAGTCCGATCAGGATGAACATAGTCGGAATTTTACGCAACCGGCCGAATTGGGCGGCATCCTTGTTCCTGGTCCAGGGCGAATACTGTTCTTCGTCAAAATATTCTTCCTTGTTTTGTTCCACGGGCTCATTCATCTCATTTGAATCTTTCCATTTCATGCCATACCTCCAGGATGCCCGGATAATCCGTCCGAAGCACAATTTGTTAAGATTCCTTATAGACCAACTGTTTTCCTTCAATCAAGCACAAAGCAAGAGGAACGGCCCGTGCGCATACGATCTTATAATTTTAAATTTCCTAGCTCCTTCATAGGTACACGCTTTTGCGGTAGGGTCCTGCAAAAGGTGCAAATATCGCGGGCAGCATGCGTGCATCCTCCGCGATGTGTTGATTTCACGCGAAATTTCAAGTATGTACGTTCCGTCAGCAACCGGCTTGCATCACACGACTGCAATACCGGTGCAATCACCGGCCTCGCCTATAGCGAGTCACGAGGTCCGGTGTCAATCATTTCATAGGAGCGGCAATGACCCAACATACCCACACCTTTGTGGAGAAATATCAGGGCATGGTCGGTTTCGGCCTTAACCGCCAGACCGACGAAAATACTGTCGTCTATTATCTTCAAAAATTCGCGGACGACGCACTCATGCAGGTTTTGATAAAGCGATTGGAAGATGAAGAACTGACCGTCTTGTTCGATCTCATGTCCGATCTGCTGCGCAAGCATCTGGAAGAAGGCGAGTACCACCGTCTTTTCCTTAAAGAAGAAGATCATCCATAAACAGAAATAAGTTTGATGATCTCTTAAAAAATCGGGATGTGCCATGCGAATAGTTCTGGAATCGTCGTTCAAGCTTCAGGGGCGAACCTTGTGTTCGCCCGGTGCGTTTCATGGGGGTGCGTTTTTGTTCAGATGCCCGTGCGTTGGACTCGGGCGAACACAAGGTTCGCCCCTAAGGGTGATCGTGACCCAGTGCGCGGGCCTATACAAATGACAGGATACCGACACCTGACACCTACACCTACACCTAAACCTTTGATATCAAGAGGAATTCAGCATGTTGAGTGAGATACAGCTCGAGCGCTATGCGGACGTTTTGCTATGGGGACTGCATACGGCACGCAACGGGCGTTTTAAAAAAGGCGATATCGTTCTGGTCCGTTTTCACCCTTTGGCCCTGCGTCTGGCGGAGATCCTGCATGCCAGGCTCATGGATGCCGGCATCAACCCTGTTTTGCGTTTGAATCCCACCCCGACGATGGAACAGGATTTTTTTCAATTGGCCAATGCCAAGCAACTGGTCTTTCAGATCCCGGGCGAAGAAGAGCTCTTTCGTCATTTAAACGGCGCCATTTTTTTACACGCGCCCGAGTCCATCACCCACCTGAGCCGGGTCGACCCCAAGAAAATCGGTCGGCATGCGGTTTCGCGCAAACCCTTGCGCGATATCATGGATGACCGCGATGCACGCGGTTTGTTCGGGTGGACCTTGTGCATGCTGCCCACGGCAGCGCAAGCTGAGCATGCCCAAATGACCCTGCGCGACTATACCGATCAGATCGTGAAAGCCTGCCGTTTGCATCGACGTGATGCTGTCGCCCAGTGGCGGTCACTTTTCAAGAAGGCCCAGGAAGTTAAAGGCTGGCTCAACAGCATGGCCCCCGTCCGGCTGCAGATCGAATCGGCCCATATGGATTTGACGGTCACGCCGGGCGCCCAGCGCCGCTGGGTCGGCATATCCGGCCACAACATCCCCAGTTTCGAAGTTTTTTTCTCCCCCGATTGGCGCGGTACCGAAGGGGTTTATTATGCGAACCTGCCATCGTATCGAAGCGGGAATCTGGTCAAAGACGTGCGTATTGTTTTCCGAAAAGGCACTGCCGTCCAGATCGATGCAGCGCAAGGGGCCGCCTTCATCCGGCAGCAAGCAATAATGGACCGGGGCGCCAGTCGGATCGGTGAGTTTTCTTTAACCGACAAGCGTTTTTCCAAGATCGACCGGTTCATGGCCAACACCCTGTTTGACGAGAATTTCGGCGGCGCGCAGGGCAACTGCCACATTGCCCTGGGCTCTTCCTATGCGGATACGTACGCTGGCGACTTGGCGGAACTGGACAATGCCACAAAACGCAAGCTGGGCTTCAATGATTCAGCACTGCATTGGGATCTGGTCAATACCGAGAAGAAACGCGTCGTGGCGCACCTGCCCGGCGGCCGGAAGACAACGATTTACGAGAACGGTTTGTTCCAGTATTGAGATGCGGGCGGCGTCAGACCTTGTACTTGCCGAAATCCTCGGGCGATAAATTTTCAAGGTACTCCGCCCATTTTTTTCCTTCTTCGCTTTGATCGAGCACTTCGACATCGCCTTCGCCGCGCTTGGATTTTTCGATGACTTTCTGGTCCACGAAAATAGGCGCCCGGAACCGCAGCGCGATGGCAATGGCGTCGCTGGGACGGGCATCCAAGGTAAACGATTGCGAATCGCCATCGAAATGAATCATGGCGAAAAAGGTATTGTCACGCAAGTCGCATACTTCCACCTTGGTCACCTGGATATTGAGGTGTTCGCTGAAATTTTTGAACAGGTCGTGCGTCATGGGCCGCTCGAAATGTATATTCTGCAGCACAGAAGCGATCGATGTGGCTTCCAGGAGGCCGATCCAGATCGGGATGGCCTGATCGCCCGCTTCCGTCTTAAGAATGATGATCGGTGTATTCGAGGTGGGGTCCATGGTCAGCCCCACCACATTGGCTTTATGCAGCATAAGGGTGCGCTCCTTTTCCGGAGGATCCGATGGGGTGAGGTGTGAGCCGTCCCCAAAGGCTGTGCGGCATTGCTTTTTCTATCATGAGCTCCAATATACGCCCTGTCAACATTTCATTCCCCGAATCCGCCGATGGTTCATTGAGGAAATGCACGATCCGATTGGTACCGGTTCTGCCGGACCACTGCACTCCCGTCGATGGCGCGTCTAAAACGGGCTCATCCATTTCATTTTCATTGCTCACATGCTTGCTCAGGCCGTCGACCAGGACCTGCTGTGCGCTGCCCACGAGGGCTTTATTTTTTTGCAGCGTGAAGGTTTCCTGGCAGGTCAGCACGGCTTGCAGGCGTTCTTTTTTGGTCGCTTCATCCAGCTTGCCATCGAACCGCGCAGCCGGGGCATTGGGACGATCCGAATAGATGAAAGCAAACAACCCGTCATAGCCGATCTGCCGGATCAACTGCAGCGTGGCTTCGAAGTCGGCCTGGGTTTCGCCCGGAAAACCGACGATAATATCCGAGGTAATGGCAATATCGGGGCGGATCTGGCGCAGCCGTGCCACTTTCTCGATATAGTGGCGGGTGTCGTAGCGGCGGTTCATGCGTTTTAAGGTCGCATCCGAGCCGGACTGCACGGGCAGATGGATATGCGGGCACAATTTCGGCAGCTGCGCAAAAGCCTGCATCAACGCCGGAGACAGGTCCTTGGGGTGTGAGGTGGTGAAACGGATGCGCTCCAACCCGTCGATCCCGTCGATCATCGCCAGGAGTTGGTCGAATGTGCACAGCCCCTCTTTTTGGCCATAACTGTTCACATTCTGGCCGAGCAGGGTGACTTCGCGGACACCATGCGCCACCATGTGGCGAATCTCGGACACAACCTGCTCGGGCGGACGGCTCGATTCACGGCCGCGCACGTACGGCACGACACAATAGGTGCAATAGTTGTCGCAGCCGCGCATGATGGTCACAAATGCCGACACATCGGTGGCAGTAAATGGGCCGGTGGTAAAGTCTTCCGGCGCCAGTGTCGGCGCCTGCTTCACATCCACGATACGGCAGCGCGTGGCCGTGATGCGCTCAATGATGCTCGGCAGGCGCGGGATGGCATGCGTGCCGAAGACCAGGTCCACGTACGGCATGCGCGACATGATTTTACGGCCCTCCTGCTGCGCCACGCACCCGCCGATACCAATGATCAGCTCAGGTTTCAGGCCCTTGAGGGTTGCCAGGCGTCCCAGAAAACTGAACGCTTTTTGCTCCGCCTTGGCGCGAATCGCGCAGGTATTGACGATTATCAAGTCCGCTTCAGCCAGCTCTTCGGTGGGCGTGTACCCCAGCGGCGCCATACGATTCAGAATCTGGCCGGAGTCATATACATTCATCTGGCAGCCCATCGTGTTGATATGTATTTTTTTAGTCATTATCCGCTTCATTTGAATTTGATTCGACCTTTACCGGAGCACTGCACGGTTCGATCAGAAAGTGACGCCCCAAATCGTTCATGACCATCCGGGCCGTCTCCGTACAACCCGGCGCGACGGCGAGTACGATCGATCCGCGGGCCGCATCCAGAGTGGTCACGACGGCCACGCCCTCGTAGGCTTCGAAGATGAACCGCACCATGTTGATCCGGTGACGGTCCACACGGTAGTATTGCCGGACAGTGTTCATGCCAGGATTTCCGCTTCAGGTGGATGTCTCGTAAAAAAAAAATACCGCCCGACAACGCAGATACCAGAGGGTGCGCTATTTGAATAAGGTGCTCTCTCTGTGTGTCCACACTTTTCCGGGGGTACTACCAAACCCTTCAAGCCCGTACCATGCACCACGCGCCCAGCTTGTGTTTTCAGCACGTCCGGACTTTATCCTTGTTCGACCTTCTTTTATAGGATATTGCCCCGTCATGCAAATGCAATGGAAAATATTGCAACCGGATCCGGAACGGGTTCTCGATATTCAACACGCCCTTCAGTGCCATCCCATCACGGCGACGATTCTGGCCAACCGATGCATTGGGACCATCGGTCAGGTCACGCAATTCATGCAACCAAGTTTGGATAATCTGCCCGCTCCCACGCTTCTCAAAGGGGCCCAACGCGCGGCGGAACGCATCGCGGCTGCGCTAAACAAAAAAGAAAAGATCATGATCTTCGGCGATTACGATGCGGACGGCATCACCGCCACGGCCGTGCTGTTCAATTTTCTCAAAGCCGCCGGAGGAGATCTTTTTTATCATCTGCCCCACCGACTCGAAGAGGGATACGGCCTGCAGCCCATGCACATCATGCAGTTGGCCGTCCCCCAGCGCGTCAATCTCATTGTCACCGTGGATTGCGGATCCAGCAGTTTCGAAGCGGTCGCGGCGGCCAGACGTTTCGGCATCGACGTCATCGTCACCGATCACCACAACATCGATGGTCATCTTCCGGATGCCCATACGATCGTCAATCCCAAAATGGCGGATCAGCCTGCGGAATTGGCCGATCTGGCCGGCGTCGGGGTGGCCTTCTATCTGGCGATCGCCTTGCGGACGGTTTTAAGAGCACAGGGTTGGTGGCAAAATCGCCCTGAACCCAATCTCAAGGGGTACTGCGATTTGGTGGCCATTGGCACAGTGGCGGACATGGTGTCCCTGCAAGGCGTTAACCGTGTGCTAACCCGCGTGGGGCTGGAATGCATCAACAAGGGCCCGCGTCCCGGCATCCAGGCACTATTGAATGCCGCCGGTATCCGCCACACCCCGATAACTGCCGAAGATATTTCTTTCCGGATCGGCCCGCGCATCAACGCGGCCGGGCGTGTCGCGCATGCCAAGATCGCCTTCGACCTGCTCAATGCCCCCTCATTGGCGTCGGCCCAGCCTCTGGCCGAGGATCTGAATGCGCTCAACATCCGGCGCCAGGCGACCGAAAACGAAATCTATAAACATATTATTAAAAATATCGAGAATCGCCCGGCCAGCCTGACATGCAAATCGCTGCTCTTGGCTGGAAGCGAGTGGCATGAGGGCGTGCTGGGTATTGTGGCGGCCAAGCTGGTTGCGCGCTACCACCGCCCGGTGGTGGTGGTATCCGCTCGGGACGGCATGGCCAAGGGCTCTGCCCGCAGCATCCCCCAGTTGGATCTGCACAGCGCCTTGACACGCTGCGAACATCTGCTGGAACGCTTCGGCGGGCACCGGATGGCTGCGGGGCTCACCGTCCGAACCGAAAACATCGGCAAGCTGCAAACGGCGTTGGAAGCAGCCGTGACCGACATGCTCCAAGACCAGCCATCGGGACCTCAAATAGACATCGACAGCGAAATCGCGTTGGGGCAGATTTCGGCACAGTTGATCGACGAATTGGAGCTTTTGTCGCCCTTCGGCACAGACAATCCTGCGCCGTTGTTCATGGCGCGTGAAGTGAAGGTGACCACGGCCGCCATTGTCGGCCGGACCCACCGGCGTATGGTGTTGTGCCAGCCCGATTCCTGCACGCCACCGGTTGCAGCCATCCATTTCAACATCGAACCGGATTGTCCGCGTCTGGATGCATTCGCACGCCTGGCTTTTCGGGTGCAATGGAACCGCTACAAGGGGAACAAAGAGATCCAATTGGTGGTCGAGGCGTTCTGATCCGGCCGGGTCCTGCCTTTTCTGCAGGGAAATGGGTGCATCGCCTGCGACACCATTCTTTTAGCTTGAAAAGCAAAAAACTTATCATTATGATGCCGTTTTTTTAATGGGCGGGGATAAACGATACAAGAAAAATGAAATCGACCGCAGCGAAGGTGCGATTGATTAAAACTTAAGGGTAAGGCGGTGTTCTATGGGGAAAGTATTTCGACCAAGCAATCGCGAGTCAAGCATCCTGTCAAAAATCGAGTCGTCGAAGGAGCATGCCCGACGCCGGACGATCCTCTCGGCACGCGAGCACGTCGAGACGCTTGGCGGCGCCATTGCCTCGAAGCTGGTGGAACATCAGTTGGTGGAGACCACCAATAAAAACAGTCTCGAAGAACAAATCGTCAAATGCCTGGAAACGCTCTGTCATGCCGACGATTTCGATATCGATTACCTGGTTTCGCCGTACCGTCAAGTGGTCCAGCAACCGAATGTGGTCAGCCTCTATGTAACCGCCTTCTTGTTGGAAAAACTGATCAATCACAAATCGGTGGTAGATATCTTTGGTTCCGATTTTGAAATTTATGGTTGCATCAACCAGCAGGTAAACAAGATTTTACCCTGACGCAGAGGGTTATGCGTCCTTCATTTCAATGCCGGATGATCAACGGCCCTTTCGATGATCCTGGGCTGTTGGTCAATCTTACTTTCCGCAAGCAAGCCTTGCTCTTCGACCTGGGCGATCTGAGCGCCTTGGCGCCAAACGATCTTCTCAAAGTTCAGCGGATATTCATCACCCATACCCATGTGGACCACTTCATCGGTTTCGACCGAATTCTGCGCCTGTTGCTGGGCCGCGGAAAACGGCTGCACCTGTATGGCCCGCACGGGTTCCTCGCCAATGTGGCTGGCAAGTTGGCCGGGTACACATGGAATTTGGTTCAAAACTACGACGAAGCCCTGGTCATCGCGGCCACGGAGATCGACGCGGACCGGCGCACCACCCGGGTTTTCGACTGCTCGACGGGGTTCATCCCCTCTGAAGCGCAGGTGGCCGCGGCCTGCGGCGATGTCGTGCACCAGGAACCGGCCTTGCAGGTGCGGTACGCCACCTTGGATCACCAGATACCCTGCCTGGCCTATCGTCTGCAAGAACGCTTCCATGTCAACATCCTCAAGGCTGAACTGGATGCCCTCGGGTTGGCGGTCGGGCCCTGGATAGCCACTTTCAAGGCATTGCTGTTCGAGGGTGCCGATCCGGCCACTGAGGTATCGGTACCCTTGACAAAGCAGTCGCCGCGGACCTTTGCACTGGGAGCGCTCAGCGAAAAAATCGCGCGCATCACACGCGGCCAGAAAATCGCGTATGTGACCGATGCCGTTTTCAGCCGGTCCAACGAGGAAAAGATCGTCGCCCTGGCGCAGGACGCCGACCTTCTCTTCATCGAAGCCTCTTTTCTCGACAGCGAACGGACCATTGCCGAAGCCAAATATCACCTCACGGCGCGCCAGGCCGGCTTGATCGCCCGTAAGGCACGTGTCCAGCAGATGAGCATCTTTCATCACTCCCCGCGCTACACAGGCATGGCCCACGTGCTGGAAGCCGAGGCCCGCAGCGCCTTCCTCCGCGGAATTTGATACTTCTCCGATGTCGTCTGTTTGAGGAGTTCTAGGATCGGGTTATGCAGTTCACTCAAGTGACTATGGCGTAGAGTTTAGTGTAGATAATTCAACTTTCGGGTTCCAAACGCCGGTGATCCGGGGGGTAGAAAGATCATGCCAGGACCGCCCGCCTACTTTTACGTAGATCCCGCATACAGGCGCATTCTCCGGTCGTGCCTGTATACGCATTCAAACGCAGGTAATCGGGTCTCGCACGTATTTGCCTTACCCCCATTTTGGGGCATACTACCTTTGTACACGCTTTTGTCTCTCCATCGTTTCTGAACGACAGTCTTGTTGATTGTATCTCACGGGCATACACGTGAAATCATCATATATCATCACAACCACTTTCAATAGGGGGCAAGTATCATGGCGGGAAGCATTTTTTTGGAGAAGGTCAAGTCGGAAAGCCTGGCGCACTTATCCTTCATCATCGGTCATGACGGTAAAGCGGCAGTGATCGATCCGCGCCGGGATTGTGAGGTATACGTGGATATTGCACAGCGCAATGGCGCCCGGATCACCCATATATTCGAAACCCATCGCAATGAAGATTATGTGATCGGCTCACGGGATCTGGCCCGGCGAACTGGCGCGGCTATTTTCCACGGAAAAAATCTGAATTTTGCGTACGGACATCCGGTTTCCGAGGGAGATACATTTGTGTTCGGCAATATCCAGTTGTCGATCCTGGAAACGCCCGGACATACCTTTGAAAGTATTTCCATTGTCATGAAGGACAAAAGCACCGGCGACCGGCCGATCGGGGTGTTTACCGGCGACGCCCTGTTCATCGGTTCGGTGGGACGCACCGATTTTTTTCCGGATCGCGCACGCGAAGTGGCCGGTCTGCAATATGATAGCATCTTCAAAAAAATTCTTCCACTGGGCGATCAGGTCATCCTCTATCCTGCCCATGGGGCCGGGTCGGTCTGCGGATCGGGTATGGCGGATCGCGAATTTTCCACATTGGGATACGAAAAAATGTTCAATCCGGCCTTGCAAGTGCCCGACCGCGAGGCGTTCATCGACCGCAAGGTGGCCGAAAAGCCGCATCAACCGCCCTATTTCCGAAAAATGGAGGAATACAACCAACAGGGCAACGCACCGATACTGGATCGGCTGCCCAAACCCCCGCCACAGTCGCCCAGCCAGTTCTCCGAGTCGGCCCAACAAGGCGCCCAGATACTGGATCTGCGCAGCCCCGAAGCATTTGCGGGCGCTTTCGTGCCAGGTAGTCTGGCCATCCCATTGGAAATGGTGCCCGCCTATGGCGGCTATTTTCTATCGTATGAGCGACCGATCGGCTTGATCGCGCACAGCTATGACGAAATAGAGACCGCGGTGCGTTTTCTGATCCGCATGGGCTACGATCAATTCAGCGGCTTTCTGTCGGGCGGCCTACATGCCTGGGAGGTCAGCGGCCGTGACTATGACCGCATTCCGGCGGTGCACGTAAAAGAGCTGAGCCGACGACTGAAAGAAAAAGATGCGTTTACGCTTTTGGATGTGCGCGAAGAAGAAGAGTTACAGGAGGTCGGCAAATTCCCCGGAGCGCACCATATCTTCCTCGGCGATCTTCCCCACAAATTGGACGCGGTCCCTAAGGGCAAACCTGTAACGACCTTTTGCGGCAGCGGTATGCGCGCCATTATCGCCGCTTCGATTCTGAAGCAAAACGGCTTTGATGTGGTGGAAGACAGCCTCGGCTCGATGGCGGCCTGCCTCGAAGCAGGATGCCCGATTGAAGAAGTGGATTGATGGAGGTGATATATGGCCGTTTTGCGACGTAAAAAGTGGTCGCCCTACACAGTTGGGGCAGCAATTGGGGTATTGGAAACCGTTGCGATGCTAACCGCCAAAAAGCCGTTGGGCATCACGACGCCATTCGAGCAGGCCGCCGTCATGGTTGCTGAAAAAGTCGCACCGGAGGCCATGCAGGTCGACGACTATAAAGCGCAAAGCGGCATGGAACCCAGCATCGGCTGGGAATGGGGATTGGTTGGCGGCGTGGTGCTGGGCAGCCTGGTGAGCGCCCGGTTGTCCAACGATCCAATACCGCCGGCCGTGCCGGATGCCTGGCGCGAAAAAATCGGGGCATCGCCGGGACTGCGCATTGGGGCGGCCGCTTCCGGTGGCGCCTTGATGATGTTCGGTGCACGCATGGCCAAAGGGTGCACCAGCGGCCATGGGATCAGCGGCACGATGCAATTGGCCGCATCGAGCTGGCTTTTCAATCCGATCATATTCGCGGCCGGCGCGGCGGTCGCAAAGGCCCTGCTGGGGAGGAAATCATGAAACGCGATTCATGGGGTAAAATTCTGCTTGGGCTGACCACCGGTGCCGCTTTCGGTTTCCTGCTGCACAAGGGCCGCGCCGCCGAGCATGAGGCGATCAGCGGGCAATTGCTTTTCGAAGATGCCTCGGTCATCAAAATCATGGCCACGGCTTCCGCAGTCGGGGCCCTGGGGACCTATGCGCTCAATGCACTGGACCTGGTCGACTTGAAAATCAAACCCCTGAACACCGGCGGCGTTGTATTGGGTGGCACGCTTTTCGGTGCCGGCATGGCGCTGCTGGGGTATTGCCCGGGAACGAGCATGGCGGCCATCGGTCAGGGCCATGCGGATGCGGCGGCCGGCGCGGCCGGCATGTTAGGCGGCGCTATGGCCTATGTCAAAGCTTACCCGCATATCAAACCGATCATTGAAAAAGGCAGCACCGGCAAACAAACCCTGCCGGAGATCACGGACACATCCCCCTGGCTGTGGGTCGCCGGCCTGGCCGGCGCGGTCGCCCTGGGCGCCGGCCTTCAAGCCCGAAACCGCAATAATGCCGACAACTCAGAGCGACAAGGGTTGACTGATCTGGCGCCCAGGTCGGACATCGTGTGAAATGGCCGTAAGACAGGCAAGACAATGCAACTGTTTGACATCCTCTGACGCTTGGTTGAAGATGGAGGGCATCATCCAAGGCGACCCACACCTATCAGAAGGAGAACCCCATGGATCTGAATGGAAAAGCGGCCATTGTCACCGGTTCGTCATCAGGCATCGGCGCGGCTGTTGCCCGGCAACTGAGCGCTAACGGCTGTCAGGTCACGATCACCTACAGCCGCAACGAAGCAGGTGCGCAAAAAACGGCCTCCGAATGTAAAGCGTTGGGCGGGCAACCGCTCGTGCAGCGCACCGATATCGCCGAGGACAGCGACTGCCGCACTCTGGTCGACGCCACCTTGCAGCGTTTCGGGCGTCTCGACATTCTGGTGAACAACGCCGGCACCACCAAGTTTTGTGCCCACCAGGATCTGAACGGGCTGACGAAATCTGATTTTCTGGATATTTATGCGGTCAACCTGATCGGGGCGTACCAGATGACGCGCGCGGCCGAAGCGGCCCTGCGCTCTCAACCCGTAGCCCACATCGTCAACATGGCCTCGACCGCAGCGATTACGGGCGTGGGCAGCTCAATTGCGTATGCCGCCTCCAAGGGCGCCCTGGTCACCATGACACTGTCCCTGGCGCGCGTGCTCGGGCCGCAGATCCGGGTCAACGCGATTTGCCCCGGCTTTGTTGAAGGTGAATGGTTGAAAAACGGCTTGGGCGCTGAGCTCTACGATGCCATCCGCGAACAATATGCCCAACATGCCCCGCTTAAAGCGACCGCCACGCCTGAAACGGTCGCCCAGGCGGTACTGGGCATCATCGGCGGCGCCGATTGGACGACCGGTGAAACCCTCATCGTGGACGGTGGCGCACACCTGCACACAGCGCCGCTGCGCAGGTAGACTTTCAAGCCGTACCTTCCCTGCAAAACGGGAAAAAACCAGCACACCTGAGGCAAACGCGTGGTGCCCACGCTTTTCGCTGTGCATGCAGACCTGCGGCCACTGGCTGTCATTCACCTGTTGGCATGCTCTGACGCAAGGCACCGCAGCATCGCGATCAACAGTGCTTACGTCTCGCTTTCGATGCCAATCCTGGCCGGCCCTGCGAATGTCCGGACCACATTGTAGAAAGAGTCGCGCTGGGCCGGCGTAAAGCCCGCCCGCCGGATGATGGTCTGCACATTTTCCACCGTGGTGGCGCGTTCATGACCGGCCTGCTGCAAAACATTCTCTTCGAACAGGATGCCGCCAAAATCGTCGGCCCCGGCAAGCAGCCCCAATTGGCCGGCGGCCACGTTCTCGCTGAACCAGGAGGACTGGATGTGCGCGAAATTATCCAGCACCAGGCGCGCCACCGCGATGATACGCACATATTTGGCCGGGTGAACCGTGCGTTCTATGTCGCGTCCCAATGGGGTGTCTCCGGGTTTGAACGACCAGGGAATAAAACTGGCAAAGCCGCCGCTGCGGTCCTGCAGGTCGCGCAGCAGCATGAGATGATCGATGATCTCCGCATCCTTCTCCACGTGGCCGTACATCAAGGTGGCGGTCGTGCGGAATCCGATCTTGTGGGCTGTTTCACACACATCCAGCCACTGTTGCGTGTCCGCTTTGGCGGGCGCGATGCGCTGGCGGACCCGCTCGGCCAGAATCTCGGCGCCGCCGCCCGGTATGGTGCGTATGCCTTCATCGTAGATGGCCTGAAGGATAGCGGCCACATCGCTCTGTTCCTGCTGTGCCATGAACAGGTACTCGGCCGGACTGAACGGATGAATATGAATCGACGGGCAGGTTGTCCGGATGGCCCGGATGTAAGCCAGCCAATCGCTTAGATGAATGTCGGGATTGTGTCCGCCTTGCAGCAGCACGGTGGTAGCGCCCAGATCGCAGGCTTTTTTGACCCTGGCGGCCACCTGTTCAGGTGAAAGCGTGTAGGCCTCCGGATCACCGGGATTGCGGCAAAATGCGCAGAAACGGCAGCGGGTCACACACACATTGGTGTAGTTGGGATTGGTATCGCATACGTAAGTGACCCGGTCGTGGGGATGCCGGCGCAAACGGTCGGCGTGGGCCGTGCGCATCAATTCGCCCATGGGCATGCGGGTCAGCAGTTCGAGCGCATCTGGACGTTCGATGCGGCCATGTGCGGATCCTACGGGATTATCCATGCTGATGTGTCCTGTGGCCAGTTGCGCCGGGTTCGCCCGGAAACCAGGTGATCCGCTCGTCTGCCGCCAGCGCCCGCCATTCACTCTGGAAGCGCGCCTGGCCTGCGACGTCCGACGGCGCAAGGCAGCGCCGAATCACCTTGAGGTAGCGGCGCATGTAGTCATCGGGCAGATTCAATTGTAAGGCTGTTTTGGGGACCGAACGTTCGATCAAGGCCGGCTCCTCGCCCGCGAAGGTCTCCAGCCATCGTTCCAGGTTGCCCCGAACAGAATCGGGAGCGTCCTTGCGCACCACCCAGCGGGCAAAAACAAATGGCAAGCGATGCCGCAGGTCCCACAGGGCGGCCAGATCCGCGACATGTGCATACCCTTTGACCTGTCCCTCGCGTTCATAGGTGTGCAACCAGCGCAGGGCCGTGTCGCCGATCACCAGTTCGCCATTGGCTGCGGCCCCGCTGGCAGCTGGCGCGGGAATGCGTTCGCGCCCGAGTTGGTAGCGCATCAACAGATAGAGCAAACGCACGCTGGAAGCTGATTCCGCGGTCAACCGCACAGTCATGGCAGCAGTGAAAGCATCCAGCGGACGATCGGAAAAAAAGAGCACGCTCATCACTTCCCGATAAGCGCCGATGCCAAATTCTCCCAGGGGTGTCACGCACGCGCCCAGGATATCCAACCCGCCGACCGGCACGGCCGCAGCCCAGACCGCGCCGCTGTGCAGTGCCGCGATGCTGTTGCGCGGTGTGCAGTGAACGAAGTAGCACCCCTGCGGCGGGCCCAAAGCTTCGTAGGGCGCCATGTTGGCATAGGGGATCATGGCTATGGGGTGATTCATGGCTTTTTCGTCCCGAACCGCCCATCACGCTCCACCGGCACAAATCCGGCCATGCGGATGGTTTCGGTCATGCGATCGCGGGCCAGTCCCTTGGGGGTCTGGGCGCCGGCCAGGTGGGCGATTTTCTCTTCCGAAATGGTGCCGTCCATGTCATCGGCGCCCCAGCTCAGTCCGGCGGCCGCCGTTTCGACGCCGCTCATGGGCCAATAGGACTTCAAATGGGGGATGTTGTCGAGCACCAGCCGGGCAATGGCCAGCACTGCCAGAGTTTCCAGGGGCGTGGGGCCATGGGTCAGAAAATTGCCTGTACCGGGTTGAAACGCCAAGGGGATGAAACAGGCAAACCCCTTGGAGCGGTCCTGGGCCTCACGCAAGATCAGCAGGTGCGCGATCCGTTCGGCCCATGTGTCTCCGAACCCGAAAAGCATGGTCGCATTGGTGGCCAATCCCAGGCCGTGTGCCATCTGGTGCAGGCGGATCCATTCGGTTGGCCCGATCTTGTTTTTCCAATGCTGCCGATACATCCGCTCGGAAAATATTTCAGCGCCACCGCCCGGCAGGGCTTCGACGCCGGCGGATTTGAGGGCTTGCAGGATCTCTTCTTCGCTTTTGCCTGCCGTTTTGGCAAAATAAGCGATCTCCACGGCCGTAAACGCCTTGATGTGAAGACTGGGATAGCGGGTGCGCAGCAAGCGCACCAGTTCCAGGTTGCGTTCATAGGGCCACACCTGGTTCAAGCCACCCACGATATGCGCCTCGGTGGGCTGCAGCTGCGCCACTTTGGCCAGTATCTCCGCTTCGCTCATCACATAGGCGTGGGCGTCTTTGCGCGAGGCGGCGTAGTTGCAAAAGGAGCAGCGCGCGCCGCAGATATTGGCCGGGTTGATTTGCAGATTGAAGACGAAGGTGGCACGGTCCCCGAAGCGTAACCGTCGGTTGGCCAGCGCGGCCTGTCCCAGGGCATGCAAACGGTCCGGCGTGATACACGCGCCTAAGGCCATGGCTTCATCGCGGTCGAGGCGCCGGCCCTTTGCCCCATTTTCCAGTGCGCTTTCAAAAAGCGTGTCCGTTGCCAATGTGTTCTTCCAATTCATTTATTCAATCCATAACGCTTCCAGCGCGCGTCCACGCGCTGCACGATCGCGGGATCGAAGGCGACCGGTTGTGGATAGCCCTTTTTCCAGCGGGCGTCAATGGCTATGGGAAAATCGAGCAGCAGGCGATTGCCGGCGATGCGGCGGCCTGCCGGATGCAGATCGGCGGCCGGATCGAATCGGGTAAACCAGCCCCACAGCAGCATGACCGGATCATCCAACGGTACATCTTCACTGACCACGACGTGAAACAGGTAGGCGCCGGCGGCCGCATTCCGGCGCAACGTTTCCGCCAGATTCTGGAAATCATCAAAGCCCTCCGCAACCTGGACCAGTAGAAAAGCCGGTCCGCAGGCGCTTACCGCCCGCACGCTTGCATGCAGATCACCCGCGGCGGGCAGCCTTTCCGGTGGTGCCCCGTCGCGCACCGGCCCGGCGGAAGCACGCGTGGCCAGCAGGATCAGACGGCTGCCGGTATTCATGGCCGGGCCGGTGAAATCCAGAGTATCCTGGGCGGTCGGCGTCAGCAGATGCATTCCGTCTGCCGTTAAGTGCCGCCATAACGCGGCGCTCACGGCACGAAAATCGCGCACGTTGACGTCAGGATCGACGGTGATCATCACCTTGGTCAGGGAAAGCTGGCCTTCGCCGAGCATGCCCAGAGTAAATTTGAGGGCTTCCTGGGGATAGCGCTGGCGCACTGCAAGCACGGCCAGGGGATGAAAACCGGTCTCGGGATAGGCCCAGAGGTCGACCACGGCGGGCTTGATCAGCCGCAGCAACGGTATCGTGATCTCCTGCAGCGCTTCACCGATGTAGTAATCCTCCTGGACCGGTTTGCCCACGACCGTGGCCGGATAGATGGCACCTTTGCGGGCCAGGATACGCTGCACGCGAAAAACAGGGTATGGCGCGGCCGCCGAGTAATGGCCGAAATGGTCGCCGAAAGGCCCTTCCATCTGAGTATCGCCCGGCCTCACCTGCCCTTCGAGCACAAATTCGGCCAGCGCGGGAATGCGGTGGCCGCTGCCGGAACGCCGCACCACATCCAGCGGGCGTCCCATGAGATAGGCGGCGAACAAGCGTTCATCCACGCCTTCGGGCAAGGGGGCCACGGCCGCCAGCACCAAGGCCGGCGGTCCGCCGAGAATAACGCTGACCGGCAGCGACCGGCCGGCCTGGGCGGCCGCATGGAAATGGAAACCGCCGCCCTTTTCGATCTGCCAGTGCATGCCGGTCGTCTCGGGGCCGAAGCGCTGCATACGATAGATGCCCAGGTTGCCCTGCCCCGTGAGCGGATCGGTCGTATGGACCAGGGGCAGCGTGAAAAACGGTCCGCCGTCCTGCGGCCAGCAGGTCAGCACGGGCAATTGCGTCAGATCGGGCTGTTCGATGCAATGGTCGAGGATGGGCGCGCGGGTCACGCGGCGCATGCGCATCGGCAACAGTGTGCGCAAATCTTTGCGCGTTTGCCACAAACCCGTCAGCGAGGGCGGCATCAGTTGATGCCCGATACGCGACAGTCGCTGCCCGATTTCCGCGGGATCGGCCCCGCACGCCAGAGCCACGCGACGCGCTGTACCGAAAAGGTTGCTCACCACGCGAAAAGGCGATCCCTTCACCTGCTCGAAAAGCAAGGCGGGGCCGCCCTGTGCAATCACGCGATGCTGAATGACCGTGATCTCCTGGTTGGGATCGACCTCGGCCCGCACACGTACCAACTCTCCGCGGCGTTCCAAATCATCGATGAAAGACCGCAAATCCGCATACATCAGCGTATATCCTCCCACGTGGCGGCCATGCGGTGCCCCAGAACCGAAAGCACCCGGTCCACATAGGCATCCATCAGGTCGTGCAGCGTAATCTGTTGGGGCGTTTTTCCCTTGAACATGAAAAACGGCGGCGATATCGGCATCAACAGGGCGCCGGCCGATGTCGCCCGCACGGCGTTCTTCAGGTCAATAAGCGTCAGGGGCGTTTCACGCAGCCCCAGAATCAGCGGCCGCCGCTCTTTCAGATGACAATGGGCCGCACGCGTGATCAGATTGTCGGCCAATCCGGCGGCGATCTGTCCCAAGGTGTTGATCGAACAAGGCAGAATCACCATGCCCATGGTCGCCGTCGACCCGGACGAAGGCGGGGCACTCAAATCGTCGGGCTCGAAGACCTGCCCGGCGTCTTGCGCCAGTTTCTCAAACGACCCGCACTCCTGGACGGCAATTTCGCGCCCCCAGCGACTGGCGATCAACATGGTCGGCCAAGGCGACTTGACCAGCAGTCGCTGGGCCGCGTATGCACCCGAGGCGCCGGTCATGGCCACGATCAAGGGTGGCTGTTTGGGGCGTGTCATAAAACCTCCTGCAGAGTTGACGATCACCGTGTAGATAACAGATTCACCGGCCTGTATAAAGCCCAATCCCACTTTGCGTCAGGGTAACCGCATTTCAGAAATGGAACATTGTTCTTCCTCAGGGGCGAACCTTGTGTTCGCCCGACGCGTATATATCGGTGAGTCCCTGGGGCGAATGGACATCGTGATGACCACGATGCCCGCTGTAGGGGCGACCGGCAGTGGCCCACGCGAACCACTGAATTCGGGTCACCGCACAAAATGGCACGGACCGATTCTCCCGCACCCATGAGTGCCTGGCATGGTGGCTTTGCACCCGCGCCGGGCGACCGCCGGTCGCCCCTACAGGTAAAAGGGATTAAGTGCCGAGTGGGGCGTCCCCCTATGGTCCGCACCTATGGTGAACGATAGCTTTTTCGAAACATGAGGGTGAGAAGTCGTAAAGGGCTGCATTTCCAAATGCGGTCCTCCTGACAATTTTTATGGGAGGTCTTGAATATGTCTTTAAATAGCGCTACAAAAAGCAGCCGTTTGCCTTTGCAGGGTCGCTCAAAAGGCGACGCACGGCATATCCCGTCTGAACTCCGGAACCGAATCCACGGTCAGGACTCCGGTCGTGCGCATCGCAACCGCATGCTGCGATCATGCGAGCGCAATGAATCTTGGCGCATATCCAGTTCATTCAATTGACCCCGGATTGGAATCCGACGATCTTAAAAGGAGAGCATGATGATCAAGACCAAAGCGTGGCTGTTATTGGTTATGGGTGTCGTATGTCTCACGTTGGGAACAGGGCAGACATGGGCCGATGTCGACACCCGCATTGTCAATACGTACAAGTTGACCTTTTCACCGGTGGACATCGAGGTATCGCTGAGCGGCCAGCGTATTTTCGTGTTGGACGATCAGGGGGATGTCCTGGTGTATGACATGACCGGCGGCTTGACCGAAACCATTCCGGTCGGTGGCCATGTGGATCAGATCAAGGTCAGTCCGCGCGATGACGTGTTGTTTCTCGGCAGCCGCAAAGATAAGAGCGTCCAGGTCATGACCTTGACATTCACCCAGGAGATCAACGTCTCCGGGTCGCCCTTCCAGGGACCCGCCGACGCGCCGGTATCGATCGTGGTCTTCAGTGATTTCCAGTGCCCTTACTGCGCCCGCATCCCAGCGATCATCGACCAGGTACGCAAAGAGTATCCCAAAAACACTAGAACGGTCTTCAAGCACTTCCCTTTGTCGAGTCACAAGTTTGCCCAGCTGGCCTCCCAAGCCTCGATCGCCGCCGACGCCCAGGGAAAATTCTGGGAATTCCACGACCTGCTCTTTCAAAACTACAGCCAATTGAATGAAGAGAAGATCGACGAGATCCGCGCGACGCTCAACCTGAAAAAGGCCCCCTTCGAAAAGGTGATGCACGCCCCCCAGACCATCGAGAAAGTCAATCGTGACAAACAGGAAGGCGAGCAGGCCGGCGTTCGCGGGACACCGACGGTTTTCGTCAATGGTCGCATGGTGCGCCCGGCCAACCTGGAGGGCATCAAACAAGCGGTCGAAGATGCTTTGAAAGCGTTGCAGAAGAAGTAGAAAAAGTGTTTCTTGGCCTGCCGCCAACCTACATCAGCATCGGTGTAATGGCACCTGCCACCCCGGCCAGGCTGGCAAGGGGGAAAAATCGCTTGGGCAAAGGGATGAACGGCAGGTACATCATGACAAAAAGCGCGCTGGTGACGGTAAAGGCCGCCAGCGCGGCCGGACCGCTGCTCCCCGCGCGGAGGATCAGGGCCAGGATCACCAGCGCGGTCAGATGCGCCCCGCCCGCCACCCATTGTGCACCGGTGGCGCCCAATGCAGCCGGCAAGCTGTGAATCCCCGTGAGGCGATCGTTTTCCAGGTCCAGCTGGGCATAAATGATATCGGCGCCGCTGAGCCAGAAGAAGACAAAACCGGCAAACAGTAAAACCGGCAAGGACAAGCGTGGATGGCCCGCCGCGGCCACGTAGGCCCCCAGCGGTGCGAGCGCCAGACAAAATCCGATCCCGAAATGACATAGGGCTGTGTAGCGTTTCAGGAGAGAATACCCTAACAGGGGTATCAGCGGCAGCGGTGACAATGCGAGGCACCAGGGCCCCAGAAAAGCGCATGCCGCCAGATAAAGCAGCAAGCCGCCCAACGCAATGGTCACGGCGAGCCTGACGCTCATGGCCCCTGAAGGCAGCTCGCGCCCGGCAGTGCGGGGATTCTGGGCGTCAATGCGTCGGTCGAAGATGCGGTTGAAGGACATACCGAAAATGCGCGCGCCGATGGCGGCGGCGACAATGCCGATCAGCACCTCGACCTGCGGCCAGCGATATCCGGCGCCCATCCAGGCGCCCGTGAACAGCAGCGGTACGCTGAAGGCGGTATGTTCCACTTTGATAAAACGCAGTATCTTGCGCAGCATAGATTTACTTTCCACGTGTCAACTTTCCACTCCGGGAAACGGTTTCAAAGCCTGCCATACACTCTGAGCAATCTGTTCGCTGACCGCGCTCAGGTTCTGAAGAAGTGTTTTGCGGTCTAACGGCCGGGCACCATCGGAGACCCCTTTAATCAATGAACAGGGCACCTGGTAGTATTGCGCCACGCGGGCAATGGCCGCCCCTTCCATGTCCACCACATCCCCAAGTTTGGCGAATGCGGCCCGCCTGCGGGTATCGAAAACCGGCCGGTCGCTAGTCACCAGACGGGCCGCTGGCAAATCAAGAGGCGGCAGCGCCGTACAGGGCACCGGCTGCAGACGTTTGCCGAACACATCATGATCGCCTTCCACGGACTCACTGATACCCAGAAGTCGCCCCACGTTCAGTTCGGGTGAATCGTGCAAAGCCCCGCAAGCGCCGGCGTTGACGATGCGGGTGGCCTGCTGCACAAGAATCAGGGCTTGGCAGGTTACCGCCGAAGCCACCTTGCCCATGCCGCTGATCGCGATACGAAGATCCGGTTGCAGATCGGTCCGATACATTGCAAACGGCCCCGATTCCACAGCTTCAGCCCGGCAGGCCAACAAAAAGGGCCGTGCTTCCATCATGGTAGCGAACAGCAAACCGATCATGACAAAATCCCCGCCTGCTGGGCCCGTGCCTCCAAAACCGCAACTGCCGCGCGCCCATCGGGGCCCAGGTCCAAGCTGAATTCATTGACAAAGGTGGCAATGTGGGCACGCAGCACGTCGGCCGTCATTTCCTGGGCGTGAGCACGGATGTACGGTAGTGCCGCCTCCGGGTTCTGACGCGCCAGGTGAATGCTTTGGCGAATCTGTGCTTCCAGGTGTTCGATCACGGATTCGGGCACACGCCGGTGGGCGGCGATGCAGCCCAGGGGGATCGGCTGGCCGGTCTCTTCTTCCCACCAGGCACCCAGATCGATGACGGCCTGAAAGCCTCTGCTCTCGAAAGTAAACCGGCTTTCGTGAATGATGACGCCGCAGTCGGCTTCGCCGCTGTCCAGGGCCGCGAAAATAGTATCGTAAGGAATAAAACGGCGCTGCTGCGCTTGGGGCGCCCACATGCGGAAAAGCAAATGGGCCGTGGTCCACTGCCCTGGCAGCACGATGCGGCAGCCGGCCATATCGGCCCGGGAAAAAGACTTGCGGGCGATCACCAACGGTCCGCACCCGTAGCCTAAAGCGCCGCCGGCTGAGAGCAGGCGATACTTCTCGCGCACCTTGAGCCAAGCGTAAAAGGAGAGTTTGGTGACATCCAGGCACTCGTCAAAGGCCAACCGGTTCAAGGTTTCCACATCGTGCAAAGATACCTGCAGGTGGAGCCCCGGCGGCTGCGCAGGGCCGTTGACCAAGGCGTTGAAGATGAAGGTGTCGTTGGGGCAGGGCGAAAAGCCCAGGGAAATGTTCATATCGGTTTCACCCGGGTTGAAAGCGGCAAGTAAATTAGTGGAACACCTGTCTTTTTCATCTTAATAATCACTGTTTACGCACAAATTCCTGAATACAGGCCACCACATACGCCAGCTGATCCGCCGGCAATTCCGGGTAAATGGGCAGCGCCAGGGTCTGCTCGGCGGCACGTTCCGATTCGGGAAAATCGCCGGGACGGTAATCTAAATAGGCGAAACACGCCTGGCGGTGCAGCGGCACTGGATAGTAAATATCGCAACCGATCTCTTTTTGGCCCAGGTAGTCGCGAAGCGCATCGCGGCCCTCGGCCACCCGAATGATGAATTGATTGTAGATATGCCGGGTGTGGACTTCGGCCGGTGCCTGGATGCGCTCGGCGAGCCCCGCATCCGCGAACATGCGCCGGTAAGTGGCGGCATTGTGCTGCCGTGCGCGCGTCCAATCATCCAGATAGGCCAACTTGATTTTGACGATAGCAGCCTGCAGGGCATCCAGGCGGAAGTTGCCCCCGATGACCTGGTGGTAGTATTTGGGTGCCATGCCGTGCATGCGCAGCAACCGCAACTGACGGTCATACTCGGGTGAGCGCGTGGTCACGACGCCACCATCGCCGAAGGCGCCGAGGTTCTTGGAAGGAAAGAAAGAAAAACAGCCAAAATCACCCATGCTGCCGGCCCGCCGGCCTTTGTACTCCGCACCGATGGCCTGGGCGGCATCTTCCACGACGACAAGCCCGTAACGGCGGCAGACGTCCAGGATCGGGTCCATGTCCGCACACTGGCCATACAGGTGTACCGGAATCACGGCTTTGACGGTCGCGCGCGCGGCGGCATCCATGTCATCCAAGCAAGCCGCCAGGCGTTCCGGATCCAGGTTGTACGTCGCTGGATCGATATCCACGAACACGGGTACGGCCCCCACCCGCGCAATGGCGCCGGCCGTGGCGAAAAAGGTGTAGGGCGTGGTGATCACCCGATCACCCGGTCCGATCCCGACCGCCATCAAGGCGATTATCAATGCGTCGGACCCGGACGACACGCCGACGGCATGGCCGGTTTGACAATACCGGGCGATATCGGCTTCCATCTGTTCAACCTGCGGCCCAAGAATGAACATCTGGCTGTCGCAGATCTCATCGATGCACGCCCGAATTTCTTCCCTGATCGTCTGATATTGCGCCTTCAAATCCAGCAAAGCTACTTTCATTTAGCGTTTTCCTTTGTCGTTAGACCGTTTGCCCGGAGTTCCCTGCATCAAATGACAAAATCCTTATCTGGTTATTCCGTCTATTTTCCAACCCGCCTATGGCCCCCGTTCCCGTTGCGCGCTTTGAACCCGTTGTCCGCCGCGGGCTTGATTTCGCCACAGCGGGTTTCGACCGCCGCATAGCCCAGCAACGCATTGATTTCGCGGCTGAGGCCCTCGCCGGGTTGGATTTGCCACGCTTCGGACATGGCAATCACCGTCTCCACATCTTCTGCCATCTTCAGGTGCAACCAGCCGGAACAATCGCCTGGATAACGGCGTACGATTTCACGCAGGCGCGCAAGCATGCCCTGATCGACGCGTGCTGTATCGATGGTGATATGCACCTCGGCCGCCCAAAACTTCTCCGCTTCTTCCATGGCAATAACGGTGTCGGCCAGCAGCTTGCCCCCTTTTTCTTCTTTCTGCAGCTTGCCCTGGACAAGGATGGGCCGATCGTCGGTCAGCAGCAATTGGCAACCGGCATAGACTGAAGGAAATATCACCACCTCGACACTGCCTTCCATATCCTCGAGTTGGATAAAAGCCATCAATTCTTCTTTTTTGGTGCGGATCACTTTGCGGCCGGTCACCATGCCGCCCATGCGCACGGTCTTGCCGTCGCTGCCCTCTTCAATGGTGGCGCTGCTGATACTGCCGAATTTGGTCATGATGTGCTGATGCGGGGCCAAAGGGTGGCCGGAAATATAGAACCCCAGGGCTTCCTTCTCTTTCATCAGGCGCTCTCTTTCCGGCCATTCCGGCAAATTGGGCAATGCGGGCGGGGTCACGGAAAGGGTGCAGTCGGCACCGTCGTCAAAGAGCCCCATCTGTGGATCGCAGCGCTCTTTCTGGACTTTTTGCCCATAATCAAGGGCTTCTTCCATCGCTGCCATCAACTGGGCACGGCCGGCACCGGTCCCATCGAAAGCGCCGCAGGCGATCAGACTCTCCACCACCCGTTTGTTCACCTTGCGCAGATCGACCCGTTCGCAAAAATTGAAAAGCGATGTGAACGGGCCATTGGCGCGGCGCTCTTCGCTGATCGCTTCGACAGCGCCCTCGCCCACATTTTTGACAGCAACCAGGCCAAAGCGGATTTTGCCATCGGCAACGGTAAAAGTGGTATCGCCGCTGTTGACGTCCGGTGGCAGGACTTCGATCTGGTGGGCGCGGCACTCGTTGATGTATTTGACCACGCCGTCGATGGAGTGCATTTCACTGGTCAGCAGCGCCGCAATGAACTCTACCGGGAAATGCGCCTTGAGATAGGCGGTCTGGTACGCGATCAACGCATACGCCGCGCTGTGGGATTTGTTAAAGCCGTAGCCGCCGAACTTCTCCATAAGGTCGAACAGGGCGATGGTTTTCTTTTCGTCATGGCCGTTGGCCACCGCCCCCTTGGTAAAGCGCTCGCGATGTTCGGCCATCATGGCGGCGATCTTCTTGCCCATGGCCTTGCGCAGCCCGTCGGCTTCGGCCATGGTGTAGCTGGCCAGGGCGCTGGCGATTTTCATCACCTGCTCCTGGTAAATGATCACGCCATACGTCTCTTGCAGAATCGGCGCAAGGTCCGGCAGCATGTACTCGACCGCCTTGCGGCCATGTTTGCGCTCGACAAAGTCATCCACCATACCGCTGTCCAGCGGGCCAGGCCGATACAAGGCAACCAGGGCGGTGACATCGGCAAAAGATTCGGGACGCAAGCGCATCAGCAGATCCTTCATCCCCGAGCTTTCCAATTGGAACACGCCGGTTGTATCGCCGGCCGCCAGCAGGGCATAGGTGGGCGCATCGTTGAAATCGAGTTTTGAAAGATCGGGAGGCGTTTTGCCCTGCAGTTCGATCAACGCCAGGGTGTGATCGATAACGGTCAGGTTGCGCAGCCCCAGAAAATCGAACTTGACCAGACCGATCAGTTCGACATGCTTCATGTCGAACTGGGTCACCACTTCGCCCTTTTTGCCTTTGTAGAGGGGCAGATAATCGACCAGGGGCTTATCGCCAATCACCACGCCGGCGGCGTGGGTGGACGCGTGGCGCGGCAACCCTTCGAGGGTGCGGCAGATAGCGATCAAATCGGCGACCTCCGGACGCGTGGCCTGCAGGTCGCGCAGCTGAGACTCCTGTTCGAGTGCCTCATCCAACGAAATGTTCAGCACGTCCGGAACCAGTTTGGCGATGGCATCCACCTCGCTGAGCGGAATGCCCAAGGCGCGGCCCACATCGCGGATCACGGCGCGGGTCTTGAGTTTTCCAAAGGTGATGATCTGCGCCACGTAGTCCCAGCCGCCATAGCGCTCGACCACGTACTTGAAAACGTTTTCACGGCCATTGATGCAGAAGTCCACATCGATATCAGGCATGCTGATGCGATCGGGATTGAGAAACCGCTCGAAAATCAGGCCATGCTCCAGCGGATCCAGATCGGTGATCGCCAATGAATACGCCACAAGGCTGCCGGCCGCCGATCCGCGCCCCGGGCCCACGGGAATTTTGTTCTGCTTGGCATAATTGATGAAATCGGCCACGATCAAAAAATAGCCGGGAAACTCCATCTTGTTGATGATGCCGATTTCATATTCAAGACGTTCGCGGTAGATGTGCTCATCGGCGTCCGGGTTCTTGGCACGAATCAACTCCCAAACACGCGCGAACCCCTCGCGCGTCTGGCGCGTGAAAAGCTCTTCGGCACTGAGCCCCGACGGATCACTGAAATGCGGAAAATGATACGTGTCGAAATCGAAGGACACATTGCAGCGGCTGGCAATGGAAACGGTGTTTTCGATCGCGCCTGGAAAATCCTTGAAATAGGCGACCATCTCCTCTTTGGGCTTGAAGTAGAGCTGATCGGTGCGAAAACGGAATCGGTCCGCGTCATGGACTGTTTTGCCGGTCTGGACGCACAACAACACGTCGTGGGCGCGCACATCGGCTTTGTCCAGATAGTGGCAATCGTTGCTGGCCACCAGGGGAATGGATAATTGGGCGCTCATCTCACGCAAAGCCGCGTTGACGATATCCTGGATATCGATACCGTTGTTCTGTACTTCCAGAAAAAAATTATTTTCTCCGAACAACGCCTGATAAAAGCGTGCCGTCTCCTGGGCACGCTCCAGCTGCCCGTTTTTGATTAATTGGGGAATTTCGCCGTGCAGGCAGGCCGACATGCCGATCAGCCCTTTGCTGTGCGCGGCCAGTAACTGTTTATCGATGCGCGGCTTATAATAAAAGCCTTCCGTCTGACCAAGGCTGGCCAAACGGCACAGGTTGCGGTAGCCTTCCTGGGTTTCAGCCAGCAGCACCAGATGGGTAAGACCCTTGGCATCCATGGGTGTTTTGTCGGCCATGGTGCGCGGCGCGACATAGCACTCGCACCCGATAATCGGCTTTACGCCAGCCTTCTTGGCCTTCTGGTAGAATTCGAGCACATTGAACATGGTGCCATGATCGGTCATGGCCACACTGTGCATGCCGAACTCCTTGGCGCGCTTGAACAGCGCATCCAGGCGGATTGCCCCGTCCAGCAGGCTGTACATGGTATGCACGTGGAGGTGGACGAAATCGGTCATTGCGTCAGCCCGTTTACCCGTAGGCCCGTGGGCCCGTTTTCCCCGTTAGCGTAAGCCGGTTAGCCCGCAAGCGGCTTACGCGCAGAGGGTTGCGTTGCTATTCGTGCCGTAGTGATGGCGTATTGATCCAAGGGCCCATTGCCAGGACGTTTCAAGGGCGGGTATACAGGCCACGCGCCACGGACCTATTGATCCACCCGGTAGTTGGGCGCCTCTTTGGTGATGATCACATCGTGCACATGGCTTTCACGCAGGCCGGCCGCCGTAATTCTCAAGAAGCGCGCTTTTTCGCGCAATGCCGCGATGGAGTCGCAGCCCACATAGCCCATGCCAGCTTTGAGACCGCCGATTAACTGGTGGATGTTGGCTGCCAGGGAACCGCGATAGGGCACGCGCCCGACAATGCCTTCGGGAACCAACTTGTCGTCTTCAGCCTGTTCGGTCTGATAGTAGCGATCCTTGCTGCCCTTTTTCATCGCTTCGATCGATCCCATACCGCGATAGACCTTGTAGCTGCGTCCCTGAAAAAGGATGTTCTCGCCCGGGCTTTCCTCAGTACCGGCAAAGAGGCCGCCGATCATGACCGAGTGCGCGCCGGCGCCGATGGCCTTTGTCACGTCCCCGGAAAATTTGATGCCACCATCGGCGATCAAAGGAATGCCGGTGCGATCGGACGTTGCCTTGCAATTCATAATGGCGGTAACCTGCGGCACACCCACACCGGCGACGATGCGGGTGGTGCAGATAGAGCCCGGTCCGATACCGATTTTTACGGCATCCACACCGGCCTTGATCAAGGCTTCGGCGCCTTCGGCGGTGGCCACATTGCCGGCGATGACTTCGATGTTGGGAAAGGTTTTTTTAAGTCCACGCACCGTTTCGATCACATTCAGCGAGTGGCCATGGGACGTGTCGATAAGAATCACATCCGCACCGGCATTGAGCAGCGCCTGTGTCCGTTCGGTACGATCCGGGCCCACCCCGATGGCGGCGCCGACGCGCAGACGCCCCATGCTGTCTTTGCAGGCCTTGGGATATTTTTTGATTTTTTCGATATCCTTGATGGTGATCATGCCTTTGAGACGTCCCCTGGCATCAACCACCAGTAATTTTTCGATGCGATGCTCGTGGAGCTTCTTTTTTGATTCTTCCAGGCTGATCCCTTCGGAAACGGTGACCAGATTGTCCTTGGTCATCACATCCGCAACCTTCTTGGACATGTCGGTTTCAAAGCGCAAGTCGCGATTGGTGACAATGCCGACCAGTTGATCATTTTTGACGACCGGAACCCCTGAAATGCGGTACTTGGCCATCATGTCCAAGACCTGCTGCACCTGCTGGTTGGGATCGATGGTGACCGGATCGACAATCATGCCGCTTTCTGATTTTTTGACCTGGTCGACTTCCATGGCCTGGTTTTCGATACTCATATTGCGATGAACGAATCCGATGCCGCCTTCGCGTGCCATAGTGATCGCGGCCTGGGCCTCGGTAACGGTATCCATGGCCGCACTGACGATGGGAACATTCAACCGAAGGTTACGCGTCAATTGAGTGCTTACATCCGCATCTTTAGGAAGCACATCAGAATAGTTGGGAAGCAACAGAACATCATCAAAGGAAAAACCTTCCTCGATCGGAAATTTGCTCATCATAACCTCCAGATGGTCGCAATTACGGCCTATTTTTATATTTTTGAATTGAAATCAGCGATATATACAACCCATTGAGTACTTAAACAGTAACTTTTACCATATCTTGTGTTGGCCTTAAAGGGCTAAGTACACATGGATATCATTTCGCACAAAATACCCTGTCGGGCATCAAACTGAATTTGACATTAGCGTCGGTCGATATTAAAAAACCCATTGGCTTACCGACTGACACTATCAACGCTTACTTATATCTTATACAGGATCGAACAACGTGCTGCTGGAAATCAATCCCGTCAATCCCCAACCGCGCAAGATAGCGCAGGTCATCGATGTGCTCCGCAGCGGTGGGGTGATCGCCTATCCCACCGACACCATGTACGGCATTGGATGCGACATCATGAACAAAAAAGCGATTGAACGGGTTTATCAAATCAAACAGTGGCCCAAAACCAAACCTTTCAGCTTTATCTGCTCGGATCTGAAAAATATCAGCCAGTACGCCAAAGTTTCCAATTACGCCTACAAAACCATGCGGCGCCTTTTGCCCGGTCCTTACACGATTATTCTGGAAGGCTCCCACCAAGTTCCTAAAATGATGCTGACCAAACGCAAGACAGCCGGAATTCGCGTGCCGGACAATCCAATCTGCATGGCCCTGATCAGTGCGCTGGGCAACCCCATTCTCTCTACCAGCGCCTCAACGCGCGGCGGTGAGGCTTTCGCTGAACCATGGTTGATCGAAGATCATTTCGGCAAACTGCTCGATATCGTTATCGACGGTGGCCCGGTACCCGGTATACCTTCCAGTGTGATCTCGCTGATCGGAGATGAACCGGAAGTGCTCCGCGAAGCGCTGGGGGATGTGTCCAGCCTATAGCCAATAATCTGTAAACGCATCCTATCCGAAGTGGACCAGGCCAGCGCGCCTCTCGGGCTCCGCAGAAAATCACATGCGCGCCTGCGGCAATCGAACGCCGACCTGACTCTGATGCCACAACTGCAGTACCGATTCCATGAGGTAGCGGAATAAAGGCAGTCGTTCTTCTTCGGGATAAACGGTTTCCACGTCACCTTCGATACCGCCCAATTCGCCGGCCCACTGCACGGCGTCCTGAAAGTTGCCCAAGCGGTCTACCAAGCCCATCTCTTTGGCGGCTTCGCCGGTGAAAATGCGACCATCGGCAAGGGGTTCGACTTGCGCAGTCTCCATGCGCCGACCGGCGGCAATATCTCCGACAAACTGACGGTGAATGGATTGGGTCAACTCTTCCAGCAGCGATTTTTCTTCAGGCGACATCGACCGGACCGGCGAACCGATATCCTTGTATTTCCCGCTTTTGACCACCACGGCACTCAGCCCGATTTTCTGCATCAGATCTTCCATGTTGGTATAACCCATAATGACCCCAATACTGCCGGTAATAGTGCCTGGGTTGGCGACAATGCCGTCGCAGGCGGCCGCCACATAATAGCCACCCGATGCCGCCACCGCTCCCATGGAAGTGATCACCTTCTTGACACTCGAAGTCTTGCGTATCTCACGATAAATCTCCTGGGAAGGGCCTACCCCGCCACCGGGGGAATCAATGCGCAACACGATGGCCTTGATGCTTTCCTCTTCACGAAAGGCTTTGATCTGTTCGATGATGGGAGTGCTGTCCACAATGGCGCCGACAATTTCAATCACCCCCACCATATCACCATTGTAGGCAGCCTTCTTGCCGGAGACAGACGCCACCACCAGTGATAAAATCGCTATTCCTATGGTCGCCAGTGCGGCCATGACCATCAGGAAGAGAAGATATGGATGCCTGCGGGAGAACATGCGGCGTTACTCCTTTCGATCGGTCAGTATTGAAGATATTTTGAAAAAAACAGTAATCTATAAACAGGACGGCCGACAGAAGTACTTCCTCTGCCGGCCGCTCAATACAAGCTCTATAGAATAAAAGACTAATCTTCGTTGAGTTTTTCCTGAAGATTCTCGCGCAGCAATTCTCCGAACGAAGATGTCGCCGGGCCGATATTGCTGACATAGTCGCTGAGCATATCCTGATCGCTCTCCATATCGAGGCGTTTGATGGACAGCCCGATGCGGCGTTCGTCACTATTGATGTTCATCACGCGGGCGGTGAGCGAATCGCCGACGTTAAACATGCCGACCGGGGTCTTGATCTTCTCTTTGCTGATTTCAGAGACATGCACCAACCCCTCGATACCCTCTTCCAATTCAACGAAGACACCGAAATCGGTCACATTGGTCACGGTCCCGGTGATCTCTTTGCCCACTTCATACCGCTGGGCGACGGTATCCCAGGGATCGGCCTGCAACTGTTTGACACCCAGGGAGAAACGCTCGTTGTCCTTGTCGATCTCGAGCACAATCGCCTGCACCGTATCGCCCTTCTTGTAAATCTCGGAAGGGTGCTTGATGCGCTTGGTCCAGGACAAATCGGAGATGTGCACCAGGCCGTCGATACCTTCGTCGATGCCGATGAACAACCCGAAATCGGTGATGTTCTTGATTTTGCCTTCGATCGTGGTGCCGATCGGGTATTTGTCGCTGATCACATCCCACGGGTTAGGGATGGCCTGCTTCATGCCAAGAGAAATGCGGCGATTCTCCGGTTTGATATCCAAAACGACAGCCTCGACCTCTTCACCCACCGACACCACTTTATTGGGATGGCGGACTTTCCGTGTCCAGGACATTTCGGATACGTGGATCAGGCCTTCGATGCCTTCTTCCAATTCCACGAAGGCGCCGTAATCGGTGAGACTGACCACGCGGCCAGCCACGCGCGAACCGATCGCGTATTTTTCAGCCGCGGTGCTCCATGGGTCGGGAGCCAACTGCTTCATGCCAAGGGAAACCCGCTCGCGCTCAAGATCAAGATTGAGAATTTTCACATTGATCTCGTCACCCACCGAAAAGAGCTCGGAGGGGTGTTTGACACGGCCCCAAGAAATATCGGTGATGTGCAGCAGCCCGTCCACACCGCCCAAATCGACGAACACGCCGTATTCGGTGATGTTCTTGACAACGCCTTCCACCACTTTGCCTTCATGGATGGAAGCCAGGGTCGTGCTGCGCTTGGACTCGCGCTCGCCTTCAAGGATTACGCGGCGCGAAAGCACAATATTGCTGCGCTTGCGATTGAATTTGAGAACTTTGAAGCGGTAGGTTTTACCCACCATCTCGTCCAAATTGCGCACAGGGCGCAAGTCGGCCTGCGAGCCCGGCAAAAATGCATTGACGCCGATATCGACGGAGAATCCGCCTTTAACGCGGCTGGCGATGACACCTTCAATGGGTTCATCGGCCTCGAATGCTTTTTTGATCTCTTCCCAGACTTTGACTTTTTCGGCTTTTTCCTTGGACAGCACGACGACTTCATTTTCGTCGTCCCACCATTCCACCATCACCTCGACCTTGTCTCCCGGCTGGACGTTGACCTGGCCCATTTCATCCTGGAACTCTCCGATACGGATCTGCCCTTCGGATTTGTAGCCGATATCGACCAGCACGTGGTCTTTATCAACGGAGATGATCCGACCGGTGACCACTTCGCCTTCGGCAAAGCGTTTGAAGCTTTCCTCGTAAAGGTCCATGAGGTCATCCATGGAGGCTTCATCAGAATCGGATGCGTCGAGCGCATCATCATCTTGCATGTCGGCAGACATCTGATCGTCTGGTGTGGAAGTGTTTGGTTCGATGGTTGCTTCTGATTCGTTTTCAGCGATGTTATTCATTTGACTAAAAGTTCTCCCCTCGGCCTGATATTCGCACCATCGATCGTTTGATGACGGCAGCGTAATTCGAGCACTATACCCAAGGGATGGCTTAATTGCAACGAAAAATTTCTGATTTTCCGAGTTAGGGGATACGACGGATGTGGTCCAGCATGCAGTCGACCACCTGCTGCAATGAAAGCCGTGTCGAATCGATGCGAATGGCATCGCTTGCCGGTTCGAGGGGCGCGACAGCGCGTGTGCTGTCGTTTTTATCCCGCAGGAGCATATCTTTCTCGACCGATTCCAGGTCGGGCGCATCATTATGCCCGCGCAGCTCTTCAAACCGCCGTTGGGCGCGGATGCGCGGATCGGCATCCAGGAAAAATTTGGCGTCAGCCCAAGGCAAGACCACCGTACCCATGTCACGGCCTTCAGCCACGACATTTTTTTTGCTGGCCAGGGCCCTTTGCAGGGACAGTAAATAGGACCGGACCACCGGTTGCGCCGAAACAGCCGAGGCCAGCATGGAAATATGCGGTTCGCGGATGGCGTCCGTCACATCGGTGCGATCGAGAATGACGCGCAAGCCGCTGTCGGATGATTTCAGGTCAATCGTAAGCCGGAGGCAAAGCTCGGCCAGCCCGCTTTCGTCGTCGGCTGACACACCTTGCTGACGGGCGGCCAATGCGATCGCGCGGTAGAGCGCCCCGGTATCGATGTAGCGATAGCCCAGTTTTTGGGCCAACAGTTTGCTGACCGACGTTTTGCCCGCTCCGGAAGGACCATCGATGGTGACAACGAGCGCTTTAGAAGATTCTTCGGCCATAAGTTATTCCTCAACTTTCGGGATCGGCACGTAGTGAGGTGATCCGGCGTTTGGAACCCGAAAGTCCTAAACCGACCAGCTTCGCCGGCAGGTTAATTCTTAACGCGACTTTCCGGTTTCAAACCTGCATAGAGACGCGGGGACGGCGGTGCGCACATAGCAAACTGCATTTCATCGATCTGCGCGAAGCTCGAAGTCGCCTTTTTACGTCCACACCAGATCCAACGCTTTCAAAAAACGCCGATTTTCTTCCGGCAACCCGATGCTGACCCGGATAAATCGAGGGTATCCGTAGGCCCGCATGGACCGCACAATGACGCCGTGATGCAGCAGCGCTTGAAAGACTTCATCCGCGGGACGGCCGACATCTACGAGAAAAAAGTTGGCCTGGCTGGAGAAAGCGCGCAGCCCGCGCTGGGCCAATTCCGCATGCAAGAAGTCCATTCCCTCGTGGACAACGCCAAGCGTCCTGTTGAGAAATTCGTCGTCATCCAAGGCCGCCGTGGCAGCGATCTGAGCCAGGCTGTTGACGTTGAACGGCATTCTCACCCGGTTGAGCAATTCGGCTAAGGGTGCGGCCATGACGCCGTAGCCCACCCGCAAACCGGCCAATCCATACGCTTTGCTAAAGGTGCGCAAGGTTACCACTGCCGGCCGGGTATCCAGGTAAGCCAAACCCGATATGCAATTCTCATCGCGAACAAATTCAAAATAGGCTTCATCCACCACGACCACGACCCGCGGCGGCAGGGCCGCCAGTAACGCATCCAGCGCGGGGCGCCGGACAACGGCCCCAGTCGGATTGTTGGGGTTGCAGATAAAAACCATGCGTGTGCGCGGGCCGACCCGGGATAGCATGGCCTCCGGATCGATGGCCAGCTCCTTGAGCGGCACTTTGATCGGCACCGCACCGGCGCTCTGCGCAACAATCGTATACATCAGGAACGACGGGTCCGGCACGAGCACCTCGTCGCCGGGCTGCAGCAAGACGCGGGCCAGCATGCCCAGCAGGTCGTCCGAACCATTGCCGATCACGATACGGTCCGGCGGCACTTTTAAATAGGCGGCCAGCCGCTGAATCAGATCGAAGCCGGCACCGTCCGGATAGCGGTGCAGGTTGCGCACCGAGTGCGCGATGGCAGCCATGGCTTTCGGAGAAGGGCCCAACGGATTTTCGTTGGAGGCCAGTTTGACTGAATCACTGATCCCGTATTCGCGCTCCAGTTCCTCGATGGGCTTGCCCGGAACATAAGGCGCGATATTTTTTATATAGTCGGGAACATTAAAATTCATGGTGAATGCTCTCTCGGTTATTTACTGGGCGGCCTGGATACCGGCGTCCATCGCCTTCAGGTTCAGGGGAATCAATTTGGGCCGTTTCGCGAACTCCTCTTCGATACAGTGCTTCAACGTGTCGAGCGACACCAGCTTGGAGCGGGCCACAAAAGCCGACAGGGCCACAATATTGGATGCTTTGGCATTGCCCACGTCGGCAGCGAGTTCTGCGGTCAGCACTTTCAATTCATCGACATCGGCGCGCCCCGAATCGATCGAAATCAATGACATGTTGTTGAGAATAACACCACCGGGTTTAATGACCGGCGCAAATTTCTCCAGGGAGGGCCGGTTCATGGCCACCAGGTGGGAAGGGTTTTTAATGATAGGCGAACCGATCGGACGATCGCCGATCACAACCAGGCAGTAAGCTGTGCCGCCACGCATTTCCGGTCCGTAGGAGGGAATCCAGGCGACTTCGAAGCCTTCCTCCATGGCCGCATGGGCCAGAATCTTGCCGATGAGCAGAATGCCTTGCCCGCCGAATCCGGCAAACATCACTTCACTTTGCATGATATCTCCTTGAGCGCTCCATAATATCCGTTTGCCCGTTTCCCGTGGGCCGTTATGCCTGCGGGCCTTGCGGCGGACCTGTTTCAGTTTGCTGTGCCGGCGGCGGCTTCTGTTACCTTTTCGCTATCAGGTACTTTGACATCGCCTAAGGGGTAATAGGGCATCAGCACATCCTGCACCCATTGAAGCGCGTCCTGAGGCGTCATGCCCCAGTTGGTCGGACAAGTACTGAGTACTTCGACAAGAGAGTAACAGCGTTTCTCCATCTGGTAGATGAAAGCTTGTTTGATGGCACGTTTGGCTTTTTGGATGTATTTGGGCGAAATTACCGTCTGACGGGTGATATAGCCGGGCGTGACCAACGTTCCAAGCAGTTCGGCAACCCTGATCGGCATGCCGACCTCATCGGATTTACGTCCGAAGGGTGTTGTGGTGGTGCGCTGATTGGGCATGGTCGTCGGAGCCATCTGTCCACCGGTCATGCCATAGATGGCATTGTTCACGAAAATCGTGGTGAATTTTTCGCCGCGATTGGCCGCATGGATGATTTCGCCCATCCCGATGCTGGCCAAATCGCCGTCGCCCTGATAGGTGAATACCATCAGATCGGGCCGGACGCGCTTGATGCCCGTGGCCATGGCCGGCGCTCGTCCATGGGCGGCTTCCTGAAAATCACAATCAATATAGTTGTACGCCAATACAGCGCAGCCTACCGGCGCGATGCCGACTGTGCGTCCGCGGATGCCGAGTTCATCGATGGTTTCAGCCACCAGGCGGTGGATGATCCCATGTGTGCACCCCGGGCAGTAGTGTGTTTTCTGATCGGTCATGCAGTCAGGTTTTTTGAAGGTCTTAGCCATTGGCATTGCTCCTTATAAATGACCGGCCCTGAATCCGCATACGGCGGCAGAGCGGGATCAGCACGTTATAGCGATGACAGCGTGGTTTTCACCAGATCGATAATCTCTTCAGGGGTTGGCACATCGCCACCGCATTTTCCATACCATTTCACCGGCAGAGCACCCTGTACGCAACGCTCAACATCCTCCACCATTTGTCCCATGCTCATTTCGACGGACAGCACAACCCGGCAGCCTTCTTTTTGAGCCGCCTGCCGCACGGCCTGTTCGGGGAAGGGAAAAAGCGTCTGCGGCCTCACCAGTCCGACCTCGATGCCCTCTTCCTTCAACATGCTGATCGCGGTTTTGCATACGCGGCTCATGGTGCCGTAAGACACAATCAACGCGTCATAGGTCTCTTCAGTATTCCAGCATTCCCAGCGCACGTCTTCTTTCTTCATGCGCTCGTACTTGGCACGAAGAATCAGATTATTATCGTTCAACTGCTCGGCATCCAGAAACAGCGACTTGACCAGGTTGCGGGTGGTGCTCCCGCGATGATCCATGCCGTTAGTGGCCCAACCATCTTTGTTGGATGCCTCACTCTTAAGTTGGTCGGGAAATTCGACCGGTTCCATCATCTGGCCAATCAGACCGTCGCCCAGAATCATTACCGGATTGCGATATTTTTCGGCCAGCGGAAAGGCCGTCATGACCATTTCGGCCGCTTCCTGGACGCTGGCCGGCGCCATGACCAGCAAACGACAGTCGCCGTGGCCGATGCCTTTGGTGGCCTGCAGGTAATCGGCCTGCGAAGGCAGAATGCCGCCCAGCCCGGGACCGCCGCGCATAATATTGACAAACACGGCCGGCAGTTGGGCGCCGCACAGGTAACTGATCGCTTCACTCATCAAGCTGATGCCGGGACTGGAAGAAGTGGTAAAGACCCTTACGCCGGCACCCGCCGCGCCGAATATCATGTAGGAAACCGCGACTTCACTCTCACCCTGCAGAAAGACGCCGTTGACCTCGGGCATACGCCAGGACAGATACTCGGCCACCTCGGACTGCGGCGTAATGGGATAAGCGAAGTAGTTGAGACAGCCGGCCCGTATGGCCGCCTCGGCGATGGCTTCGTTGCCTTTCATCAATACTTTGGGCATTTTTTACGCTCCCTTGGGGTCAGCGGCCTGATGCACGCAGGCGCGACCCGAGAATCCGTTCAATAGTCATTCAATATGGGCAATCCATGCCGTCCAGACAAAGTGCAATGCACTACGCCACCACCTCGCTGATGGATATGGCCACGTCCGGACACATGGTACAACAGAGCGCACACAGGATGCAATTCTCCGGCCGGGCCTGATAGGCGGAAAAATATCCCAGGCTATTGAGTTGTCCGGATATTTCGAGCACCTTTTTGGGGCATACCGCGACACACAATCCGCACCCTTTGCATCGATCTTCTTCAATACTATAGCGATAGGGCATGCCGTTATTCTCCTTTTATTCTTTTTTTATTGAACTCAGTGCCGCGGGCTTGCGCCAGGGCGGCATCAATTGCCTTCGAATGGTCAACACCGGGCAGCTCATGCGCAGCGCTTTGGTTCGATTCGCCAAGGATTCATCAGCCGTCATGCAAACCAGCGGCAGGCCGCTGACTTCGGCCAGCGTTTGCATCAATGCATACCCTTGCTGGATGTGAACGGGTGTTGTCTCATCCATCATATGGGCATTGCCGATCCAACCCGTCACCTTCAGCTGCGCGGCGGATTCGATCGCCCGGCGCATGGCCAGGCATCGCTCCACGGTGTCTGTGTTTGGGCGAAATGGATTGACGACCTGCAGCATCTGCGGAGACGGCAGCGCGGCTTGGAAAGCATTGCCCAGGGCCGCCAGCACGGTAGCACCCACGGCATCGCCACCGGCATCCAGAATGGCCAGATCTCCTGGCTGACGGATCAAACCGGCTACCTGCGGGTCCAAAATCGGCAGATCGGCCTGAAGGAATCCTTGGGGGGGCAAAATGATATCGATGCCCCTTCCGGCCAGCACATGACGGGCCTCCCGGGTTCGAAAATAGGGATTGACCAGGTCCAGGTCGGCCAGGCGCACACGGCACCCCTGCCCGTGCTGGTGCACGGCCAGATTGATAGCCACTTCAGTTTTACCGCTCCCGTAATTCCCTACGATGATGACAATACCGCGCAAGCGGATTTCTGCACACATCAACAACACCCCTTCTTGATCCGCTGGGGCTGTCTGAATGCGGCCCATTGCAGGTCAACTTGAAACGTTCAACTTATTGACTTCGCAAAATTGTGTCAAGCGGGAATTGCCTGAACTGCCTAAACCCCCTAAATATCCCCATTTTAGATCGAGGGGTTTAAGACTTTTTACCTGATTTTCTTACATTCCGCCCGAGTCGTCTTGCGGATGCATGCCGGCAAGATGCGAAATGATCCACGATATACCAATTATGCAGCCAGGTAGGCTGGGCACCGCCCACCATTTGTCTCATTTAGATCGCGTCTGTGGTTGGCCGTATTCAACGTTTTCGCTATGTTCGCTCCGGTGTCTATCCCAATCGATAGAGCGGGCAGTGTCGGAAACGATGATGCTGTAATAGCGCAGTGGTGGGCAATGCCCACCCTACTGTTGGAGAAGTGTTGCGTGCTAGGAAATTGTGAAATATTTGTTACATGCTATTGAATTTGGAACACTAAAGAACCTGGAGCTACATGCGATTGCCCGGTCTGAACCCTATCACAAAGAACCAGTCGGGCGGATACATGGCAGGTATTTTTATGGACGGCACAAGGTCCCCAAGGTTTCAGGTTTACTTTCAATCCGGCTTCCATTATTTAAAGGTATTTCTGGAAAACGTTCCTCTTTAAAAATTATGATTATGCAGTTCGCTCAAGTAAGACACAGGTATGGGTGTCCTAAACAGGTTATGTTGTCATTTTTAGAACCTTTAAAAAAAGCATGCAAGTAAAAGCGTGCGGCATGGAAAGGTGAGCATATCAAATCGACAGAATGCCTCCCTTTACACTTTAACTGTACACTTAACACTTCGCCAATGGTCACTTGAGCGAGTGACATAACCAGATAAAAAACATGTAAGGATCGCACATGGCTGATGTGATATTGGGGCTCGAACGACTGGCGGCAGCGCCACCCGCACACCTTCGCAACCAGCGGGTGGGGCTCTTGTGCAACGCCGCCTCCCTCGACAGGCATCTGAATCACGCCCGTAAGTTGCTCTACGATTGTTTCGGCGAGCGCTTGACAACCCTGTTCACGCCCCAACACGGTTTGTTCGCTGAAAAACAGGACAACATGATCGAATCGGCGCACCGCAAGGACCCCCTGCTACGCATTCCCGTGTACAGCCTTTACAGCAAGACCCGCATTCCCACCCGAGAGATGTTTGACGGCATTGACGTCCTGATGATCGACTTGCAGGATGTGGGCACGCGGGTGTACACTTTTATTTACACGATGTCGTATTGCCTGGAGGCTGCCCGCCGCTACGGTAAAAAAGTCGTCGTCCTGGACCGGCCCAATCCTATCGGCGGTCACCTGGTGGAAGGCAACTGTCTGGATATGGCCTGGCGTTCGTTTGTGGGACGCTATCCGCTGCCCATGCGCCATGGCATGACGATAGGTGAACTGGCCCTGATGTTTAATCAAGCGTTCGGGATCGGATGCGATCTGGAAGTGATCGCTCTGCAAGGTTGGCGGCGTGACATGCTGTTCAGTCAAACCGGCCTGCCGTGGGTGGCGCCCTCGCCCAATATGCCCACCCCCACATCAGCGCTGGTGTATCCCGGTCAGGTCATATGGGAGGGGACCCATGTTTCCGAAGGGCGCGGCACCACGCAGCCGTTCGAGATTTTCGGCGCGCCTTATATCGATCCGGATCGCATCGTACAGGCCCTCGGCCAAGGTCAACTGCCTGGGGTGCTACTGCGGCCGATGGAATTCGAACCGACCGCCAACAAATGGCAAGGCCAGCTGTGCCGCGGATTTCAACTTCACGTGACCGACCCTGCGCAGTTCCGGCCGTACAGGACAGCTCTATGTCTGCTGCAAGCCATTCTGAGCTGCCATAAAGAGGCATTTGAATGGAAGATGCCGCCCTACGAGTATGAATTTGAGCGCTGGCCCATCGATCTTATACTAGGGGATCAACACCTCCGAATGGCCCTGGAAGCGATGACCCCCATCGATACATTGGAAAGCGCCTGGCAAAACGCCCTGTCCGATTATGACGTCATGCGACGCGACTATTTTCTTTATTAATTGGATTGTCATCTCACCGAGGCAAAATGCGTGCAGCAGGAAGATCGGTGGATAGCTTTCGGTGTCGCACGGGCGCCAATGCGTGCGACGTAACACGTGGTGCGAATCACAAAGGCTTTCACCCATAGTGTCCAGTGTCACCAATGCGCTCTGGTGATCATTTTGACGTCCACCCCCATTATTCTTGGCACCCCGGCAAACCGGCGCCTGAGGTTGGTACTGTGTCTATCCCCAAAAATCATCCCCATTGGAAGCGAATGCGTTTTAAAACGAACAAAGTGTGGTTGGCCGTGGATGCCAATCAGATGCCACTGATTGAAAACGGCAAATCGCTCATCAAATACCAACTGGATCAACCCCACGAATATTGGGTGCCATTGTCGCGTCTTGCACCCGTAGAGGATGAAAATCCACCTGCATCCAAAAAATCCGCTGCACGTAAGCCTTTTTCGAAGTCCGTCGCAGCGGATACCACAACCGTTACACCCGAAGCGTGCGCGCAAGCCATCTGTGTTTACACGGATGGCGCCTGTTCGGGCAATCCCGGACCGGCCGGCATCGGCGTGGTGCTGCGCTATAAAGAAAAAACCAAGGAGATCTCTCGGTATCTCGGACAGGGCACCAACAACATTGCCGAATTGGAAGCGATCAAAACCGGATTGCTGGCGGTTAAAAATCGTGACTTGCCGGTCATCGTTTTCACCGACAGCAGCTATGCATTAGGATTGTTGACCAAAGGTTGGAAAGCCAAGCAGAACATCGCCCTGGTGGAAGAAATCAGGCGGTTGACCGCCACCTTCAAACGGTTACGATTCGTTAAAGTAAAGGGGCATTCCGGTCATGTCGATAACGAACGAGCGGATCGCCTGGCGGTTCGCGCCGTGGAGCAAGCGGGTTGACAACACACTCTATATGGCGCAATAAAAAAACCCCTCTGCCTGAACGCGAAGGGCCAGGCGGAAGGGGTTTGATCGGTTGAAAGGCTGAACTGTTAAGCTTTATCAGATTTAAGGGTCTCGATCTCTTTTTTCAGTTCGTCGATCTCTTGTTTGTATGGACCAGTGCCTTCTCCACCTTCTTTTGGTTCTTGATCCTCTTTTTTCCAAGAATCCTTCAGTTCATCAAACCCCAGGTAAATGGCCAGACCGCCACCGAGCAGAAGCATGATTGGAATCGCCCCTGCCAAAAGCTGAAGAAAGGGCCGAAACCATACGGTCAAGCCGATAAGTCCGAGCACTGCTGCAATTGCGCCACCGATTAATGTCTTCATAAAGTACTAACCTCCTTTAATTAAAACTTAAAATCATTATCAAACACGCATTCGCCATTGTAAGAAGACTGTTTTAAACACAGTTCCTGTTTTGCCCGTGGAGCAACTTTCAGTGTTCAGTCACAAGGTGCTATGACTCATAGCCAAATACACCAGCATCTGATGCGCGCCTTCGTGCCTTCGAATACGATTCGAAAACGAGCAATCCACTTCAAGATGGCAACCTGCCGGAAAAGAAGATGCGACAGGCGAGTCGTGGCGACCGCAACGCAGGTGGTTAAGGAGTTGTGAATTACCATAAGGCCCAAACCAGCGCAAGCCTAATTTTGCAGGACTTTAGAGTCATTTCAGCTCCCCATCGCATTGGTCGGCGTCTGCACCAAGCTTAGTTGGAGATTTTAACCATTGGACTGCCAATGTAAAGAATCCCCCCCCCTTTTGAGCGGACGTTTTTTAATGACCACCGACATTCTCATGCCAATTTATTGGCTGCAAACCACCCGCCGGATTGCAAATGGCGGCCAATTCTGTTAGCTTTCTACTTTCGTTTCCAAAGGTTCGACGGGTACAAACTCTGCACAGTTAGAAAGTTCATGCGATGTCTGCAAACGAAACCAAGCGAACATGGCCCAGCCGCTGCAATGCGTTGATCATGAGAGTGCTGAAGGAAACCCATGATCATTATCTTTTCCATCTGCCTTCCCGCTCTGGTCTGCTATCCTGGTTGCTGGAACGCATGTACAATGGCATTACAATCGACGACGATCACCTGGAGGTGCTGCGACGCCTTCCCGCCAATGGCATCTTTGTGTATACGATCAAGTACAAAAATTTTTTTGAATACCTCTGCTATCATATTCGCTACCGCAAATTAAAGGTACCGACCCCGGAACTGGCCTTCGGTCTGCGTCCATGGCTGTACCAACCTGTGTCGCGCATTCTGCGCAGCATGCTGGCGCACGTTCATTGGCTGATCAGCAAGCATGAGTGGCTGGATCCCTATACGAACGGGTATTGGCAACAAGAGTTGTTCCATGGCCGCGTGGCCATTCTTCCTCTGGTTGAAAGACGTGGGTTTTACCGGCGGTTCGTCAAAGCCCACACCGATCCTTTACGGTTTCTGATCGAGCTGCAAAAAACCACCGACCGGCCGATCTACCTGATTCCCCATCTGATGTTTTTCAGCAAGAGCCCGCAGCCGCCCATGCCCCGATTGCGTGATCTCTTTCTGGGTAGTGAGCAGCGCCCTGGCTTGATTCGCCGTTTGATGATCCTTTTTCGCAGCCCCGGCAAGGTATTTGTAGAGGTGTCCCAGCCGCTGGAACTTCGCACGTTTATCGAAAAGTCCGATGCCTCTGTCGACAATACGGAATATCAAGCCCTGATGCTGCGCCGCCAATTATTGACCCAGCACAACCGTCATCGCCAAAGCATCACCGGACCGGTCGTCAAAGGTCACGAAGAGTTCAAAGAAAATATTCTGTCCAGTGAACGCCTGCGCCAATTCATCGCGAATTATGCGGAGAGCCGCAAGCAGAGCGTGTACGAGGTTCGCAAGCAAGCCGATGCGTATATTACCGAAATTGCAGCACGTTATAACCATTTCTTCGTCAGTTGCGCCTGTAAACCGGTCAGTTGGCTCCTGAACACGATGTTCGATGGTATCGTGATCGATAAGGAAGGCCTTCAGCAGGTCAAGACCATGTCGCGGAAAGGACCGCTCATATTGGTGCCTTGTCACAAAAGCCACATGGATTATCTGATTCTCTCCTATATCTTCTTTACCCACAACATGCCGGCGCCGCACACAGCCGCCGGCAAGAACCTTTCCTTCTGGCCGATGGGGGCCCTGTTCCGCGCCGCAGGAGCCTTTTTCGTCCGGCGAACCTTCAGCGGCGCGGTCGTCTACTCCAAGGTGTTCGCCGAATATATCTTCAAACTACTGGAAGAAGGATTTAATATCGAGTTGTTCATCGAGGGGGGCCGCAGCCGCAGCGGCAAGCTGCTCATGCCAAAACTCGGCCTTCTGACGCTGCTGTTCAATGCTTTCAAAGAAAAAGCCTGCCCGGACATGATTTTTGTACCGGTATTCATCGGCTACGATCAGGTCCTGGAAGAGACGGCCTACCTTCAGGAAGTGAGCGGCGGAAAAAAAGAACCTGAAAATATATCGCAAATATTGAAAGCACGCCGTTTTCTGAAAAAACGGTATGGTAAAATTTACATCAACTTTCACACCCCTGTGTCGCTCAAGGAACTGCTCGAGGAAAACAATCAGTCCCTGAATGAAATCCCTGCCAAAGAACAAAATGCGCTGTGCCGCAACATGGGTTGGCGCATTATCAACGCGATCGACCAGGTCAGTGTGGTCACACCCCATGCGCTGGTGGCCTCGGCCGCGCTCAATTGCGCCACCGTGCGTTTTTCCAGCGAAGATCTGATGCAGATCGTGGAAACCTATATGGCCTACCTGCTTTCCCAAAAGTCCAAACTGACCGACACCTTGCTGCTGGATCCCACTCGGGCCTGTGAACAGGCATTGAACAACTACATCCAGCGCAAAATCATCGCACCGGCCACCGGAGATAAAAACCAGCCGGTCGAGTCGGCGCAATACCTGCTGGGCGCCAACGAACGCCTGCAACTCGAATACTACAAAAACAACGCCATTGGGTATTTTGTGCCGGCCGCGTTTACGGCCCTGAGCATTCTCGAAATGGATGCCTTCCAGTTTTCGGCTATCAACTTGCACGATCGCTACCGGTACCTGCAAAATTTCTTCAAATATGAATTCGCCTACGATAACGACGTCAGTGCCGAACGTTTGGTGCGCAAGAGTGTCAAATCCTTTATCGACGATGCTATCCTGATACCCCATCCGACCTTGCCGGACACCTATCAAATCACGTCGGCCGGATACCGCAAGCTGAAACTGTTCGCGCGCTTTTTGCTGACCTACTTTGAATCCTACTGGGTCGTCTTGCATTATTTCAAACAAACGGCGCGCGCGGACGCCGTCACCAAGGATCGTATGAAAAAAATTCAATCCCTGGGCCGCACCATGCTCAAGCAGCATGAACTGCAACTGGCCGAATCGCTTTCCAAAATCAATTACGAAAACGGGATCAGCTACTTCACCAGCCATGGTGTACGCGGTTCGGAAAACGATGAAAAAATAGAAATTTACGAACAGGCTATCCGCAACTTCATGGGTCTGACCAAACAATGAAGGCCTTGATACTTGCCGCGGGGCTGGGGACCCGCTTGGCGCCTTTTACGGCCCACACGCCCAAGCCGTTGTTCACGCTCCATCGACGACCCGTGATCGATCTGACGATTGCACAACTGCAACAGGCCGGTTGCGCCGCCATCATGGTCAACACCCATCACCATCACGACCAGATCGAAACCTTTCTGGCCGGCCGGGCGTATGGCGCAAACGTGCGTACGCGTCAGGAGGCAGAGATCCTGGGAACCGGCGGCGCCATCCGCAACATTGCGGATTTTTGGACCGACGCCCCATTGCTGGTGATCAACGCCGACATCGTGAGCGATATCGACCTCAAATGCGTGTATGACTATCATCTGAGTCATTCTTGTCCGGTCACCATGGTGATGCACGATCGCGCGCAATTCAATACCGTCGCCGTGGACGCGAACGATTTCGTGCTCGGCTTCGACCCTGTGCGGCCGCACCCTGCGACCGCCCGTCAGATGGCTTTTACCGGCATTCATGTGCTCGATCGCCGGGTACTCGACTTTCTGCCGCCGGATGGCCCCGCGCACATCATCGATGCCTATGCCGAAATGCTTGCGGCTGGCGAACAGATCAAGGCCCTGGTCGTTCGCAATCATTACTGGCAGGACATCGGCACACCCGCAAGTTACAAGGCAACCGCCTTCGACCATATGGCCCCGGCGGCCTTCGCGCAAGCGTTCGGCCGAACGCCGACAGGAGCGGTTCTCGATCAGCCCATCGAAGGCGATGGCTCGGACCGTCACTGGCACCGTCTGACAGCAGACGGACACACCCTCATCATGGTCGACCATGGCATCCGGACCTGCCGCGACAGCCGGCAGGAGGTGGACGCCTTCGTGGATATCGGCCGCCATTTGCATGCCAGCGGCGCCTGCGTACCCGCGATCTATCTTCACGATACATTTTCAGGCCTGGTCTTTCTCGAAGATCTCGGAGCGTGCCATCTCCAACAGGCTGCGCAAGCCCTGCCCCCCGTGGCGCAAGAAGACCTTTACCGCCAAGTTATCGATTTGTGGCTGCACATGGCCCTTGAAGGTGCGCATCATTTCGATACCGGGTGGACTTATCAGAGCACCCACTACAGCCGGGAACTGATTCTGGAAAGAGAGTGCCACTACTTTGTGGAGGCCTTTTTAAAGGGCTGTCTGGGCCTTAACGTTTGCGAGGAGACGCTGTCGGGCGAGTTCGAAATACTAGCCGAACTTGCCCTCCAGAACAGCGTAACCGGCTTCATGCATCGCGACCTGCAATCGCGCAACATCATGGTGCAAGACAAACGCATCGCGTTCATCGATTTTCAGGGTGGCAGACTGGGGCCGCTGCAGTATGACCTGGCGTCCTTGCTGATCGATCCTTACATTGCGCTGCCCGAAACAATGCAAAAGCGTTTGGCGCAGTATGCGGCGCAAGCCTTGCAACGGATAGCGGGCGTCGACCCAAGGTACTTTTTGCAAGGATATGACTATTGCGCACTGACCCGCAACCTGCAAATGCTGGGCGCTTTTGCTTTCCTGAGCCGGGTAAAGGGCAAGCGGCGGTTTGAAATCTATATTCCGCAGGCGGTGGCGACCCTGCAGCGCCGTCTGAACGGTCCGGCAGGGGCCCGGTTGCCCCGCTTGGCTGCGATGGCTGCCCAGATTGGGCAACACTTGGCCCGCATCACCGACTAAAAAATAAAATTATAGCTCCAAAGTTACCGACCCAAGCGGTACAACAGATCAAAAGGAGAGCATGATGGCCCAAATCAAAGTCATGATCAATGGATTGCCCGGCAACGTGGCTACGGTCATTGCGCGCCATTTCATCCGCAACCCACGTTTTCAGGTCCTGCCCTATGCGCTGACCGGTCCGGATATCGCGGCGTCGCACTGCACGATCGACGGCATGGCCATCGCATTGATCCGGCCTGCTGACCAGGAACGCGAGATAACGGCCATAATAAGCGCCGAAGGTTCTTTCATCAGCATCGACTATACCCATCCGTCAGCGGTTAACGCCAATGCCGATTTTTACTGCCGTCATCAACTGCCGTTCGTCATGGGTACCACGGGCGGCGACCGCGAGAGACTTTCCGCCAAGGTTGCACAGAGTGGCTGCGTCGCCGTTATCGCGCCCAACATGGCTAAAGAGATCGTCGGATTTCAAGCCATGATGGCCTATGCGGCCGAGAATTTTCCGGGTCTATTCAAAGATTATCGACTGACCGTCCGCGAAAGCCACCAAGCCGGAAAAGCCGACACCAGCGGTACAGCCAAGGCCATGGTCAGCTACTTCAATCGCATGGGGATTGCTTTCAACGCCGACCAGATCGAAATGGAACGCGATCCGCAACGGCAGCTGAACCAGTGGGGCATCCCTGCCGATTACCTGAGCGGTCACGCCTGGCACACCTACACTCTCGTGTCGCCGGACGAAACCGTGCGCTTCGAGTTCACGCACAACATCAATGGCAGGGAAGTTTATGGCGGGGGCACCATGGATGCGGTGCGTTTTCTATCGGCCAAGGTATCCGAGGGCGTCAAAAGCAGGGCCTATTCCATGATCGATGTGATGAAAGCCGGAGAAATGTCATAATATCTGGTTATCAAGTGAGATACGGGCGTGGGGTGAGGTAGGAAAACCCCGGTGATCCGGGTGGGTTGCACGTAAAACCCCGAAAGCGGCCATTTAAAAAGTAGCGGACGTGGGGTAAAGTTCCCATGCCATGTGCCGATGATAGCTTAGACGCGAATCGGATCGAGCAACCGCAAGCTGCCCAGACGCGCGACACCAGTGAAAAGAACCCGGAAGGCGAGACTCGGCAGAGATTTCGATTCCACTCAGGCAACCTATTCGAGGTGCACTACAGATGGACCCCAATTACATCAAACCATTCGTCGTCGCTGTTAAACGCGTTTTCGAAACCATGATCACAGTGCCCTTTTCTTTGGGAAAACCCATTCTCAAGAAGGGGAACGAAGTACCCCACGAAATCAGCAGCATCATCGGGTTGTCCGGCAACGTGAGCGGATGCGTGGTCATCAGTCTCTCAAATGCCGTGGCGTTTCAACTGGTTTCTGCTCTGATTGGCGAAGAGATCAATGAAGTGGATGAAGTGTGTACCGATGCCATCGGAGAAATTGCCAATATGATCGCCGGCAATGCCAAAACCGATTTCCCAAGCTCCGATAACGCTATCTCCGTGCCAAGCGTCGTCATCGGCAAACACAAAGTCAGCTATCCCTCCGGAATCCCCATTATCACCATCCCCTGTACGACGGATAAGGGGGAGATGATTATCGAGGTGGCTTTGAAGGTGAATGGGAATAAAGATTAACCCATTCCCTCGATAACCGTATAAGCCTTCTCCAAAGCCGCATCCAACTGGGCGCCATTCGGCCCGCCTGCTTGCGCCATGTCGGGGCGGCCACCACCACCACCGCCGACAACCGCAGAAAGCTCCTTGACGATTTTGCCGGCGTGAAAGCGTTTTTCCAGGTCTTGGGTTACCACCACGATCAGCAGGGCTTTGTCCTCGGCCGTACTGCCCAACACCACCACACCGGATTTAAGGCGGTCTTTGAAGCGGTCGGCCAGATCGCGCATGGCGGCCGGCTTGTCCACCGCCACCTTTTTGACCAGAACCGAAACACCGTTGATCGTGCGCGGCTGACTGTCGTCGCCCGACTGGGCTTTGGCATCCGCCAGGCCGGCTTTAAGTTTTTCGACCTCTTTTTCGAAGGCTTTTTGGGCGCTGAGCAGTTGCTGCACCCGCGGCACGACCTCTTCGGCTTTGACACGCAGCAGATAACCAACCTGTTGGGCGGTGCGCACGGCCTCTTGTACATGCAACAGGGCCGCCGCGCCGGTCAGCGCTTCGATGCGCCGCACACCGGATGCCACGCTGCTTTCGCCTATGATTTTAAACAGACCGATGTCACCGGTATTCGTGGTATGCGTGCCACCGCACAGCTCCTTGCTGAATTCGGCCAGGGAAACCACGCGCACCCGATCGCCATATTTTTCTTCGAACAGGGCCATCGCCCCGGAGTGCATGGCCTGATCCGCCGCCATCTCTTCGGTTTGCACCGGCACGTTGGCCCGGATGCGTGCGTTGACATCGTCTTCGATCCGGTCAAGGGTTTCAGGTCCCACCTGGGAAAAATGGCTGAAATCGAATCGCAAGCGATCGGGGGCCACCAGCGAGCCGGCCTGTTTGACGTGATCGCCCAGAATACGCCGCAGGGCCGCGTGCAGCAGATGGGTGGCGGTATGATTGCGCGCCGTGGCCCGACGCTTCTCCTCATCCACCATCAATGTGACAGTCTGGCCTTTTTCGATCCGACCGGCAGTCACAGTGCCCTTGTGGATGATCAGCCCCGTAGGGTCCTTCACCGTGGATTCGACCTCCAAGCTCAATCCGGGGCCGCTGATCGTCCCCTGATCGCCGACCTGCCCGCCTGATTCGGCATAAAACGGGGTTGCAGCAGTAACCACTTCGATGACATCGCCGGCCTCCGCCCGTAGGACCTCATGCCCCTTTGCCACCAGCATCAGCACCTCGGCGTCCAAGCGCAACGCATCATAGCCCTTGAACTCCGCTTTGACAGCCCGCGCGGCGAGCGATTTATACGCCTCACCCATGGCATCGAAACTGACCTTGGAGCGACTGCGGGTGCGCTGGGCCGCCATGTGGGCTTCAAACCCTTTCAAATCCACGCCCATATGCGTATCGCGCACCACATCCTGGACGATATCCACCGGGAACCCGTACGTGTCGTAAAGCTTGAAAATCAGATCTCCGGGAATCTCTTCGCGGCCTTGCGCCTGCAACTCGGCCAGGGATTCGTTGAGCAGTTTGAGGCCGGTGTCCAATGTCTCGGTGAAACGTTGTTCTTCGTTCAGAATGACATTGCGGATAAACGCCGCTGATTCGGCCAGTTCAGGGTAGGCTGCGCGCATGATCTCGAAGACGGTTGCCGTGGTCTGGTGCAAAAACGGCTTTTCCAATCCGATATTGCGCCCATATCGGATGGCGCGGCGCATGATGCGGCGCAAAACATAGCCCCGCCCCTCATTGGAAGGCAGCACACCGTCGCCGATGAGAAAGGCGGCCGCCCGGCTGTGGTCGGCGATCACCTTCATGGCCACATCAACGCTGGTATTCCGACCGTACGCTTTTTCGGACAGCGCCTCGGTCCGCGCAATAATTGGGCGGATCAGGTCGGTATCATAGTTGGTGGTCACGTTCTGCAGCACCGAGGCCAAGCGCTCCAGTCCCATGCCGGTATCGATGCTGGGCTTGGGCAGGGGCGTCATCTGCCCGCTGCCGTCTTGATTGAACTGCATGAACACCAGGTTCCAGATCTCCAGAAACCGGTCACAATCGCAGTCCACCCCGCAGCCGGGTCGCCCGCAGCCGAACGCTTCGCCGCGGTCGATGTGTATTTCGCTGCATGGCCCGCACGGTCCGGTGTCGCCCATGGCCCAGAAGTTATCCTTTTTGCCCAGGCGTACCATGCGTTCGGCGGGAATACCGATGCGCTTGTGCCACAGGTCATAGGCCTCGTCGTCCTCGGTGTACACCGATGCCCACAGTCTGTCGGACGGCAAGCCATACCCATTGATCATCAGGTCCCAGGCGAATTCGATAGCCTTTTCCTTGAAATAATCGCCAAAGGAGAAATTGCCCAGCATTTCGAAAAAGGTATGATGGCGCGCGGTATACCCTACGTTTTCCAGATCATTGTGTTTGCCGCCGGCGCGCACACATTTCTGGCTGGTTGCCGCGCGCACGTAGTCACGCTGCTCTTCGCCCATGAAGGTACGCTTGAATTGAACCATGCCGGCATTCGTGAACAAAAGGGTCGGGTCATCGTGCGGAACCAGCGGCGAACTGCGCACTACCCGGTGGTGATGCTTTTCAAAATAGTCGAGAAAACGTTTGCGTATGTCGTTGCCTGTCATTGCCTGCTCCATTGGCTTACCTAAGCCGCTACTCTTCGGGTTCCGTGACAGCCTCTTCGCTCTTCTTGACGATACCTACCGAGCTGCGCACCTTCTCTTCAATGGCGGCGAACATATCCGGATTATCCGTAAGAAAGGTCTTCACGTTCTCACGGCCTTGACCGATGCGTTCACCACTGTAAGAGTACCATGCACCGCTTTTATCGATAATGCCGGCCTCCACGCCGATATCCAGCAGATCGCCCACCCGGGAGATGCCTTCACCATACATGACATCGAATTCAGCCTCTTTGAAGGGCGGCGCCATTTTATTTTTGACCACCTTGACGCGCGTACGATTGCCGACCACGTCCTGACCGTTTTTGATTGACCCTATGCGCCGGATGTCCAGGCGCACGGAGGCATAGAATTTCAGCGCATTGCCGCCCGTCGTGGTTTCCGGGTTGCCGAAAACCACGCCGATCTTCATGCGGATCTGATTTATGAATATAAGGCAGGTATTGGTTTTGCCGATAGTACCGGTCAATTTCCGTAAAGCCTGTGACATCAGACGCGCTTGCAACCCCATATGGGAGTCGCCCATTTCGCCCTCGATCTCGGCGCGCGGAACCAACGCTGCCACCGAATCGATGACCATCACATCAATGGCGCCACTGCGCAGCAGCATGTCGGCGATTTCCAGGGCCTGCTCGCCTGTGTCTGGCTGCGAAACCAGCAATTCATCGCAGTTGACGCCCAGGTGTTTGGCGTAACTGGTATCCAGGGCATGCTCGGCGTCGATAAAGGCGGCGATGCCCCCTTTTTTCTGGGCATTGGCGACCGCATGCAAAGCCAAAGTGGTCTTGCCCGATGATTCCGGCCCATAGATCTCGATCACCCGCCCACGGGGAAATCCCCCCACGCCCAGCGCCCGGTCCAAGGCGATCGAACCGGTGGAGATCACCGGGACATCCACGATGGGCCGGCTGCCCAGCTTCATGATCGCTCCTTTGCCGAACTGGCGTTCGATCTGACTCATGGCTGAATCGATCGCTTTGGTCCTATCTACTGTCGCACTCATGATGATGACCTCCGTCTTCGTGGATTCGTGGATTGTTGGAGTGTTGATTCGTTCAATCGTTTTCGTCGGATCGATCGGCTCATTGGCAAATTGCCCGGATCGTTGAACCTTTGTGATTTTCTGAAAAAAGAAAAAACGCGATCGCTGTATGTTCGATCACGAATCGACGGATCGACCATTGACCGAATCAACGAATTACCCATGTAACGCCACCCCCAGCGGCGCGCGTGCCAACGGGCTATAGACCGCCCCTTGCGGCCGCAGATCGCTTTTAAAAAGGATCAACTCGGAGGCCTGAAAAATCTCGGGCGCGAATTGGCCGCTTTGCGCGATGCATGCCAGCAGCTTGCGCGCATCCACCCCCCGATCGATGCGCGCCAAAGTCAGATGCGCCTTGTAGGCCCGTTTCTCTTTAGGAAATGCCAAGTCGGCCAAGGCGTCTTCGAGCCTGCCATGCAACGTTGCAAGCGCATCCGTCATTCCGCCAAGACCGATCCACAATACCCGCGGACTGCGCATACCGGGAAAAACACCCATTCCCTGCACCTGCATCCTAAACGGCGCCACTGCCCCGGCGGCCCGCTGCATGGCCTGGCTCACGTCAGCTATTTGGCCGACAGGGAGCTCTCCCAAAAACTTCAATGTCAAATGAATGTTCTGCGGACGCACCCAGCGCAGCTTCAGCCCCTGGGCCTTGAGATGGTTTTGCAGTTCGGCGGCCAATTGGGCAAAAGCCGTCGGCAATTCAAAAGCGATGAATGAGCGAATGGTTTTTTCCATGGACTCCGGCCTGGCATCGCTGTTCCGCATCCGGGCGTCCCCAGCGGCAAGGCCGTCCAAGGAAGCATCACGGAAAAAGTCATCCGCCCACATGTTCCATCGGCAACGTAAATTGCGGCTCGCCCAAAAGGAATTCACCACTTTCGATCCAGCGCTTCAAGCTCCCGGCGATTTCCCGTGCACGGACGATACTTGAAAGCGGTACAGTGTGGATGGTGTGCCCCTGGACGGTAATGGCGCCGCTTTTAAGGTCGGCGTAGCTTACCTGCGCCAGGCTCTCTGAATGGCCGTTTGGATAGGCTTCGCCATAATCGATCACCTGGGTAAAAATCTCATCGTCGGATACGCCCGCGTAGCGCGCCATCTCTTCATCCAAAATGGGAATCGGCACACCCAGGCCCACGGCCATCGAGCAGCCATAGCCCTGTATGCTGACCCCGACCAACCAGCGCGGACTCATCAGTTTCATGTCTCCCATGACCCACATGGTGCCGGCCGGTCGCAACGGTGTGCCGTTGGGGGCGCGCGCCACGGCGGGCTTGTGCTGGGTGCCGTGCCAGGTCACATACCCCACCGCACCGCCGAGAAAGATGCGCGTGCCCAATCCGATCGTGCGGTAGTAAGGATCATTGAACAAAGGGCTCAGTTCACCGGCGCTGCAGTAATTGGCATTGCCCATCTTGGGCTTCAGGGTCCCCATGTAGGTGTAAATGGTCTTATTGGTCGAATTGACGGCAACATTATAGTTCTGATAGCCGTTGCGTGGATTGCACAGCACCGCATTGGGCAACTCGGCCAGCGTCAACTTTTTGTCCACGGCACGGTTGGGGTAACAGTCGGTCCCATAGGCGGTGGCTTTCAAATAAACCGATTTACCCGCGACCAGGTCTTGGATCACATGACCGCCCCCATAAATGAACTCGCCCGGATAGACTTTGTTCAGGGGGTCGTCCAGACACGGTTCCGTAGCCCCGATATAACAATCCACGGCCGCCAGGCCGCCATAGGCCGGCACATTGTTGAGCAGCACACTCGAGGCTTTGATCCCTGGGACGCTATGCCCGAAGTTGATCATCGCACCCGACGAGCACATCGGCGCGAAGGTGCCGGTGGTCACGACATCGATCTCGCGGGCGGCGGCGGCGGCCCCTTTATCTTTGACAATCCGGGTCATCTCGTCGGCGGTGACCACCACAACGTCTCCGCTCTTGATCCGGGCATTGATCTCCTGAATGGTTTTTTTCACTGGCCGGGCCATTTGTATTCTCCTGCAGCTATCGCTTCACCGCTTCTATTTTGGTGCTGATGTTGTTGCGGATCCATGTCGAATCCCACCATTCCACCGGATTGATCAGTGTCTGATGCACCAGCATGCTGTAATGCAGATGATCGCCGCCCGCCAGGCCGGACACCCCGGTTTTGCCGATCGTCTCCCCCTTGCTCACCATCTGACCCGGACTGGCGATCATTTGGCTCAAATGGGAGTACATGCTGAACAACCCCAGACCATGGTCGATCAGAATCGTGCCGCCATAAATCCCAAGAGTATCGGAAAAAACCACTTTACCGGCGTTGGCCGCGGGCACGGATGCCTGTTCCAGCGAAGCCAGATCGATGCCCATATGGGTCTGTTCGTCAATTTTTTTACCCTTATAAATATAAGAACGATGGTCGGCAAAGCCTGCCCTGGGGGCCGCTGCGGGTAAACGCAGGAAATCCCCCTCCCAATGGATCTGGCCATCGGGGTTGGCGGTCAGTTGCTTGATCGTTTCATAATTGGCCTTGCGCAGGTCTGAATTGACTTTAAGAAAAATGTCCACGTTCGACGCCCCCGCTCCCGCGCTGACCTGGTTGGCGAACTCGGGCATCTTCCAGTCCAGAAAACTATCCGACAACGGGATTTTGTCCTGTTTGAACCGACGCGCATTGATCAGATGCGGCAGACTGACGCGGGTCTGATTGCCGGCCAGGTCTACAGCAGTCGCATACACCGGCGTGCCCGGGCCCTGGCGGTATGCCACGGCGATCATGGCCAGATAAATATCGGAACTGCCGAAGGGGCTTTTGAATCCGGGATAAAACGTTTCGCCGATGGTGACGCCACTGGTCCGGCACTCTTCGGATACTTTATACGCCACCAGGCCGGCGCCGCCCTGGGCGAAGTAATTGGCGCGGCTGAGCACATCGATCCCCGGCGGCCGGGTGTCGATCGCCACTTCCAGCTCTTGCCGGTTCTCGTTGCCGCCCATCCAATCCCGCCAGGAAAAATCCCGTACCATCAACCGTAAAACGGCCTTACCATCTATGACACCCTTGGCCGAGGCATCGAATTCTATCCGCAGGTCTTCTTCGCGCACCACGCCACCCGAAAAAACCCCCGCTGATGGGTATGTTTTGGAAAACAGCGCGATTTCCTGACCATCCTTGATCAACACCACCTGCACGTCGCGCAGTCCGCTCTTGGCGTCCGCTACTTTGAGCGGGATGGTCTGGTTCAAGCCCAGGTTGGGTGATTCCAGAGTCAATTCAATTGTCGGCGGCGTGCCTTCCATGCGTTTCACAAGTAAAAACACCGACACCCCAAGAACAAGCACCACCGGGATGACCAGCAACCGTGTCACCGAAAATTTATTTTTATTATTCAATACCTTATATCCCCCCATCTTTGCAAAAATGAACGTCGAACCATACCAGCTCTGGATTTGCGAATCAAGGCAAAGTTTCGCGGCTTGACTTTTCAAGGGGGTCGGGATAAATTTTTGCCATGAAAACGATCGTACAAGTAGCCAGTTTAAATATCGGCCAGGGCATGCCATTAGCGATTATCGCCGGGCCATGTGTTATCGAAGATTTCGAGACGACCTATCAGACTGCGGCTTTCTTGAAGAATTTGACCGGCAAACTGCAAATTCCGTTCATCTTCAAAGCCTCTTACGACAAAGCCAATCGGACGTCGATCGATGCTTACCGAGGCCCCGGCGTGGATGAAGGACTGGCGACACTGGCCCGGATCAAAGCCGATTTGGACATAGCGCTGATCTCCGATGTTCATGACATCCATCAAATCGAAAAAGCGGCCCAGGTGCTTGATGTGCTTCAAGTACCGGCATTTCTGTGCCGTCAAACCGATTTCATCCTGGAAGTGGCCCGCAGCGGCAAGCCGATCAATATCAAAAAGGGACAGTTCCTGGCTCCCTGGGATGTCGCCAACATCATCGAAAAAATGGCTTCGGTCGGCAATCGGCAAATCCTGCTCACCGAACGCGGTGCCATGTTCGGCTACAACAATCTGGTCGTGGACTTTCGTTCCGTTCCAATTATGCAGGCCACCGGATATCCGGTCATTTTCGACGCCACGCACAGTGTCCAACTGCCCGGCGGTGCGGGCACCCACTCCGGCGGACAGCGTCAATATGCCCCTGTCCTGGCGCGGGCGGCCGTGGCCGCGGGTGCCGACGCCATATTCATGGAGGTTCATCCCGACCCCGACCATGCCTTGTGCGACGGACCCAACTCGCTGCCCACCGACACGCTTGAACCCCTATTAGTACAGCTCAAGGCCATCCGCAGCGCTCTCACACCAGGATCCGGCACACCATGACCGCCGCCAGACTCCAACAAATCAAATTGGTGTTGCTGGATGTGGACGGCGTGCTGACCCCCGGCCAAATCATTTATGACGACAACGGAAACCAGCTTAAAATTTTCGATGTCAAAGATGGCCTAGGTATCCGTCTGCTCAAAGAAGCTGGAATTGACGTTGGCATAGTAACAGGTCGCACGGGCAGCGCATTGCGCCATCGTTGCAACAATCTAGGTATCGACCTGATCTTCGACGGTATCCGCGACAAGCGCGCCGTTCTTGAAAAAGTCAAGGAACGCACGGGCATTGCCGCGCAGGCGACCGCCTTTGTAGGCGACGACCTTCCCGACATACCCATCATGCGCCGCGTAGGACTGGCCGTGGCCGTGGCCAATGCGCATGCGCTGGTTCGCCAGTGCGCCCACATGACAACGCGCGCGCCCGGCGGCCGAGGCGCGGTGCGCGAAGTGTGCGAAACAATACTAAAATCCCAAGGCCGCTGGGAAGAACTGATCAACAAATTGTTCAATGACTGACCGCAAACGTGCCCTTAAGCTGGCAATGACGATACTGGTTTTGCTCGGTCTGGTTGCATTGGCCGTTCTCTTTCTGCAACTGCGGCAGCGGCAGCAAACCCCCCTGCCTTTGCCCGATATTGCCAAAGATGCCGTGATGTCGTTGGCGCGCCTGCATCAAACCGCCACCAAAGACGGCAAAGTGCAATGGGAAATGGATGCCGAATCGGCCCAGTTGGAGGAAGGCGGCACCCGCATGATTCTGAATTCACCGAGCGTGGTTTTTTATATGGATGATGGGGGAAAAGTCCTGCTGACTGCCGAAAAGGGGATGCTCAACACCCGCAGCAACAACATGCAGGTCAGTGGTAATGTTCAAGTTCACAACGACCGATATAAGTTGAAAACGGAGTCGCTGGCGTATGACCACGAAAATCGCATTCTGAAATCAACCACGCCGGTGGTCATTTCCAGCCGGCAATTCGATTTACAGGCTGACCAGATGACGTACGACCTCGATCGCAACCAGGCAAGCTTCGATGGCCGGGTGAAAGGACGCTTGAATGAACGACCGGTTATCTGAAACCGTAAACAACCGCCGTCCCGGGTTGACCGCTCCGGCGATGCTCCTGTTTTTTTTCCTGCTGTGCAGCGGCAAAGCACTGGCCGCCGATGACAAACCCGCCACGGAAAAACCTGCGGAACCGATCCATATTACCTCCGACCGCCTGATCACCGACAACGATGGCCGCAATGCCGAGTTCAGCGGCAATGTCAAAGTTGTCCAAGGCGCAACCACCATCACCGCCGACCGCCTGAAACTCTTTTACAAATCCGGCAGCGGCACTGAAGGGCAAGCCGGTACGGACAACTTCGAAAAAATCGAAGCGGTCGGCAGCGTGCGCATCGTGATGGACAACGCGGTTGCCGAAAGTCCAAAGGCCATCTATACTGCAAAAAACCAAAAGCTGGTACTTTCGGGCCCCGGGACCAAGGTCACCCGTGGCGAGGATGTCGCCGAAGGCAATGTGATCACCTTCTACCGCGACAGTGGACGGATCGAAATGCTCGGAGACAAACAAAGCCCGGTCAAGATGATCATCCGCTCTGAGCAAAGGGGCTTGAACTGAAATAGGCGAACTGTTATATCTGCCTTCCAATTACATGGGTACACAATGGCAACATTAGCCATCGATAAAATAGCAAAAAGTTACAACGGCCGGCGTGTGGTCAAAACGGTCAGCCTGACGGTCACCTCAGGGCAGGTCACCGGTCTGCTGGGGCCCAACGGCGCCGGCAAGACCACCACATTTTACATGGCAGTGGGCATGGTCCGGCCGGATTCGGGCCAAATTCTTTTAAACAACGAGGATATCACCCACTTTCCCATGTATGTGCGGGCACGCAAAGGGGTAGGATACCTGCCCCAGGAAGCGTCCATCTTCCGCAAGCTGACGGTGGAGCAGAACATCATGGCGATTCTGGAGACCATGCCGATGACCCGAGCCGAACGCAGAAAACGCGCCGAATCGCTGCTGGAAGAATTGGGTATCCGGCACTTGATGCAGCAAAAAGCCAGTGTGCTTTCCGGCGGGGAAAGGCGGCGTCTAGAGATAAGCCGTGCGTTGGCGACCAATCCTTCGTTTATTTTGCTCGACGAACCTTTTGCCGGTATCGACCCGCTGGCGGTGGCAGATATCAAAAAAATCATCGGACATTTGAAAAATCGCAACATCGGTATCTTGATATCCGATCACAATGTCCGAGAAACACTGGAAGCATGTGACGAAGCGTTTATCCTGGCAGATGGTCAAATCATCGAATCAGGGGCGCCCCAAGCCATTGCGGACAGCAAAATCGCCCGGCGCATCTATCTGGGAGAAGAATTCAGGTTGTAAATCATGGCTATCGAACTGCGACAGCAACTCAAACTGACCCAGCAACTGATCATGACGCCTCAACTTCAAATGGCGATCAAGCTGCTTCAGCTGTCACGATTGGAGCTGATGGATGCCATTCGACAGGAACTTGAGGAAAACCCTACCTTGGAAGAATCGCTGGATTCGGTCTCCCGAGACCAGCTCAGCCCGGAAGAACAGTCGCAACTTCAGGTGATCGAAAAGCCCAAAGAGATCTCTATCGATGAAAAGATCCACAACGATCTCGACTGGAACAATTACATGGAGGATTCGCCCGGCCGCGTGCGTCACGAGAGTGAAGATCGGGACGCACCGCAGTACGAGGCCTTCATCTCTCACAAAGAGTCCTTGAGCGACCATCTTCTGTGGCAATTGTTGATGGCGTCCCCCTCGCCCGAAGAAAAACACATCGGCAGCCTGATCATCGGCAATCTGGACAAAGACGGCTATTTGCTGTCCACCACCGCGGAACTGGCCGAGCAGGCCGGTGTCACCGAGGAGGATATCGAAGAGGTGCTTTTCTTGATGCAAAGCTTCGATCCCATCGGCGTATGTACCCGCAACCTCTCCGAATGCCTGCTGCTGCAGGCGCGCAACCTGGGGCTGCAAAATACATTGGTCACCGACATTATCACCCACCACCTGAATCATCTGGAAAACAAGAACTACAAGGCCATTTGCCGGTCATTGAAAACCACCATCGAGGAAGTCATTGCCGCGGTGGAGATCATCACCCGCATGGAACCCAAACCCGGACGGCAGTTCAGCGATGACGAACCCCAATATATCACCCCGGACATCTACGTATACAAGACCGAAGATGATTTTGCCATTGTGATCAATGATGACGGCCTGCCCAAGCTGAAAGTAAATTCCTTTTACAAACAAGCCATCACTCACGACAAAGAGGTCAACGGCAACGCCCGCAACTACATCCAGGACAAACTGCGCTCGGCCGCATGGCTGATCCGCAGCATCCATCAGCGCCAGAAAACGATTTTCAAGGTGATGGAGAGCATACTTAAATACCAGCGCGAATTTTTCGACAAGGGCATCACCCAGTTGAAACCCATGGTATTGCGGGATGTGGCCGAGGATATCGGCATGCATGAATCGACGATCAGCCGGGTGACCACCAACAAATACGCCTATACGCCGCAGGGCATTTTCGAACTCAAATATTTCTTCAACAGCTCCATCAAACGGGTTCATGGCGAAGCCATTGCATCCGCCAGTGTCCAAGCTAAAATCAAGCACCTGATTGAATCCGAAGATCCTCGCAAGCCCTTTTCCGACAGCAAAATGGCCGAACTGCTCAAAGCTGAAAACATTGACATTGCCCGGCGCACGGTAGCCAAATACCGTGAAATGATGGGCGTGTTGCCGTCCAGCAAACGCAAACGGTACTGCTGATCATTGCCCATGAAAAATTTGCTTTCCGCTCAACACGTTTTAACTTCTACGTGCATCGAGGCACGGCAGCACCGATTCCTGGAACGTATTGTGACCCTCACCAAGGAGGCTTCTTAGTATGCAAACATCGGTTACCTTTAAGAATCTCGACCCTTCAGATCACTTCAGAAACTATGTCAGTGAAAAATTAAACCGCTTCGACAAATATTTTTACAACCCCGGTGAGGCCAACGTCATGCTTTCGGTTGAAAAGTTCCGGAACATTGCCGAAGTCAATATCATTGGCGACCGCATGACGATCAACGGCAAGGAAGAGACCGAGGACATGCATGCGGCCATCGATATGGTCCTGGATAAACTTGAAAAGCAAATCAAGAAAAACAAGCAGAAACTCAGAGACCGGCGTGCCCCCAAGGGCATATCCAAATCAATCATGGATGAATCCCCCCTGCCCGACGATGATGGGGAGCGGCAGATTATGATAAAGAACATCGATTACAAACCCATGGATGTGGACGAAGCGATCATGCAGATGGATCTGGTCGAAGACAATTTTATGGTCTTCACCAACTCGCGATCCGACCGGGTCAACGTTCTTTATCGCCGGAAAGACGGCCATTACGGGCTTATTCAGCCCAATCCATAAACCGGCTCTGCCGGCGTGTTACGTTTAAAGTGTCAAGTGTTCAGCGAAGGCGTCTGACGATTTCATCGCCACGACCTTTCCTGTGGTACACGCAGTTGCGTGGATGTTATGATACGGGTCAGCGCAATGCACTGGCAACTTCGGTGATACGGCATGAAGATTCTGGATGTGCTTAGCTTGGAAGCCATTAACGTGGACTTGAAAGCTAAGGATAAAAGAGGTGTTCTGAATGAACTTGTGGCACCAGTGCCCAAGTTGACCGGGGTCACCCATGAAGATCTTGTCAAGGTCCTCATGGAACGGGAACGACTCGGAAGCACCGGTATCGGTGGCGGCATCGGCATACCGCACGGCAAGCTGAAAAATCTCAGTGCCTTGTTCATGGGGTTTGGGCTGAGTCGAAGCGGCGTATCCTTCGAATCAATGGATGGGCGCCCCACCCACATATTTTTCCTGTTACTCACACCGGAAAACGCTGCCGGCTTACACCTTAAAATGCTGGCGCGAATCTCGCGGCTACTTAAAAATGAAGAGTTCAAATCACAGCTCATGCAAGCCCATCGCCCGGAAGATGTGATTGAGGTCATCCGGCCCAAAGATGAAGAGTTCTGATCCGGCACAGATATGTCCGACACCTATATGCAAAAGCGGCCCATCATCATCGTTACCGGCACTTCCGGATCCGGAAAAAGCACGGCCTTGGCCGCATTTGAAGATGCAGGATTTTATTGCATTGACAACATGCCGGTGCGCCTGGTCGCCCTTTTCACCAATCAACCCGATCTCGACGCCCAGAACGAGTCTATTGCCGGCTGGGCCTTTGGCATGGACCTGCGGGACCGTAATTTTTTGCCGCACTACACCGGGCTGCTCACCGAACTGAGACAAAACGGTCATTCAGTCAGCTTGGTATTCCTGGACGCGGACGAGCAGATTCTTTTGAGACGATATAGCCAGACCCGTCGCCATCATCCCCTGGGACATTGCGGCAGCCTGCACGATGCCATCCGCGAAGAAAAAAGACAGCTGCAGCCGGTGCGAAAACAGGCCGACCATGCCTTCGACACCTCCCGCTTCAGCGTGCATGAACTGAAATTCGCCATTCTCAACATCGCCCGCAAACACACAGCCATCAGTGGTATGGCAATCAATGTGGTCTCTTTCGGCTTCAAACACGGCTCACCGCCCGAAGCCGACCTGGTGATGGACGTCCGCTTTCTGGACAATCCGTATTTCATTCCCGAACTCAAGGCCCTTACGGGCGAAACCCAGGAAATTCAAGATTTTGTCTTGAAAGACCCCGAAACCGGATTATTCTTAGATGCGTATACGAAGTTGATCGACCATTTGATCCCATTGTACCAAAAGGAAGGCAAGGCTTACTTGACCATCGCCATCGGATGTACCGGAGGGCGGCACCGATCGGTGGTGATCGCGCAAAAACTCTATGAACACATAAAACGCACCCAACCAACGGTCCGTCTGATCCATCGCGACATTCAGTTTTCCTGAATTCCGACCCGTACGCTTCCGAAGAATGGCCCCGATGGCGGGCGGGGATCGAAAGGTGTGTTCATGAAAAGATTGCAAGCTTGACGTAGGTCGTGAAATATGGCTTAACCCCGTGCCGTACCTGACAATTTATTCGGACTTACGCGATGTCCTCGCGAATCCTAAAAAGGAAAATAGAGCCAATGATCGGAATTCTTATTGTCAGCCATCGGCAACTCGGCGATGCTTTGATCGATTGCGTCGAATTCATATTGGGGGAAAAACCACCCGCCCTGGAAGCCGTTTCCATTGACCTGCGTGAAAATGCCGCCGATTTGCGGACCAAGATCGAAAAAGGGATCAAACAGGTCGGCAACGGCAAAGGCGTGCTGATTTTAACCGATATGTTCGGCGGTACTCCCTCCAATCTCAGCTATGCCTTCTTGGAAGAAGGACAAATCGAAGTCATATCAGGTGTCAATTTGCCCATGGTTGTCAAAGCCGTTGGGCTGCGCAGCTCTAAAGGATTGACGGAATTAGCCGAATACTTGGAGAATTTCGGCAAGAAAAGCATCTCTTTGGCCAGCGGCATACTGAAGGGCAACAAGCGCAGCCAAGGGTAACACAACCATCTTTTTGGCACGAAGGAGGAATGATGAGCATCAAAATTGCTATTAATGGATTCGGCAGAATCGGACGGGTAGTGTTCCGGGCGGCGTTGAAGAATCCGGACATCAAGGTGGTCGCCATTAACGACCTGACCGACGCGTCCACAATGGCCCATCTGCTCAAATACGATTCGGTGCATGGCAAATTCGATAAGGAAATCATTGCCGAGGACAACGCCATCACCGTTGATGGTCAACGCATCGCCTATACGGCCTACAAGGATCCTGCGCAGTTGCCGTGGCAATCCATGGGCGTGGATATCGCCATGGAATGCACCGGACTGTTTCGTGACAAAGCCGGAGCATCCAAACATTTGACCGCCGGCGCCCGCAAAGTCATCATCTCGGCGCCCGCCAAGGAACCGGATGCCACAATCGTCCTGGGGGTCAACCACACTACCTACAATCCCAAGGAACACCATATTATTTCAAACGCTTCGTGCACCACCAACTGTCTGGCGCCGGTCGCCAAAGTGTTGATGGAGAATTTCGGCATCCAGAACGGCCTGATGACCACAATTCATTCATACACCAGCGACCAGCGCCTGCTCGATACACCGCACAAGGACTTGCGTCGGGCACGGGCAGCAACGCTTTCCATGATTCCAACAACTACCGGTGCGGCCAAAGCCGTCGCCCTGGTGCTGCCTGAACTTGCCGGAAAACTCAACGGTCTGTCCATTCGGGTGCCCACTCCGAACGTCTCGCTGGTGGATGTCGTGGTCAATATCGAAAAAAGCGGCGTCACGGCATCGGATGTCAACAATGCCCTGAAAGAAGCGGCCCGGGGTGAACTGGCCGGCATTCTGGAATACAACGAACTCCCCCTGGTTTCTTCCGACTTCAATGGCAGCGCCGCCTCTTCGATCGTCGATGCCGAAAATACCTATGTCATCGACCAGATGGTCAAAGTGCTCTCCTGGTATGATAATGAATCGGGCTACTCCCATCGCATGGTCGATCTGGCCAACATGATCGGAAAAATGTTGTAAACAAAGCGGCTATTTCAAAGTAGAGGAGGATAGCGAAGGTAGGGTCCATGACCGCTACCTTCGCTGTCGTTTGCAACTTCGACCATGGCTTCTGCCATTGTCATCACGCCAAACCATTGGGAGGATTACAATGCAAAAACGTCTTCCCCTGATCGCCGGCAATTGGAAAATGTACAAAACCGGCGATGAGGCGGCCCAAACGGCAAAACGTCTGAAAGAACTCGTGTCAGGCGTATCGGACGTAGAGGTGATGATCGCGCCTCCGTTTACCGCCTTATGCCAGGTGGCGGTCGAAATAGCCGGCGGCAACATCGCTCTGGGCGCCCAGAACATGCACTGGGAATCCGAAGGGGCCTATACGGGAGAAATCGCACCGGGCATGCTCACGGCCGCGGGTTGCCGCTATGTGATCCTCGGCCACTCGGAGCGGCGCCAGTATTTCGGCGAAACCGACCAGAGCGTCAATCGCAAAATCCGCGCAGCTGTGGCTGCCGGGTTGAAGCCTGTCTTCTGTATCGGCGAGAGCGAAAGCCAACGTGAAGCAGGGCAGACTTTTTCTGTACTTGACAAACAGATCCAAAACGGTTTAGAGAGTTTTCTTTTGCAGGATCTGGAATCCTTGGTGGTCGCCTATGAACCGGTATGGGCCATTGGCACAGGCAAAACAGCCACCAAGGAACAGGCCCAGGAAGTGCACGCCCATGTGCGTCAACGACTGGCCGAAATGATCGATTCCGGTTTCGCTCAAAAACTGCGGATCCTGTATGGCGGCAGCGTGAAGCCATCCAATGTCAAAGAGCTGATGGCCATGCCGGATGTTGACGGTGCCCTTGTGGGTGGCGCCAGCCTCGATCCGGAAACTTTTAGCCAACTGGTACATTACCAAGGCTGAGAAACAGGTATGTCATGTCACTTTTGATCGTCGTTATTCATGTGATCGTTTGTCTGTCACTCATTATGATCGTGCTGCTCCAAACCGGCAAAGGAGCCGATATGGGCGCCGCGTTCGGCGGAGGAGCGAGCCAGACCTTGTTCGGTACCACCGGCGCGTCCACCTTCTTGAGCAAAGCCACTACGGCGGCGGCGATCATCTTCATGCTGACCTCGTTGACCCTGGCTTACAGGTCCGGGAACCGAGCCGGCGACGCACGGCTGTTGTCCGAACCACCGGCCAGAACACAGCCCGCACAGGAAGCACAACCGGCACCCACGACCGATCCTGCGGAGCAAAAAGATGCTGGTGAGGCACCGGCCATGCAGAGCCAACCGGATGGACAGCCGGGCGAGGGAAATGCGCCAGTCGATGCACCACCGGCCAGCCAAGAACCGGCACCGACTGACACTCCGGACGAGAAGAACCCATAACGTACGATGTTGGACTTATGATTGATTTTATGCCGAAGTGGTGGAATTGGTAGACACGCTATCTTGAGGGGGTAGTGCTCACAAGGCGTCCGGGTTCAAATCCCGGCTTCGGCACCAAACATATCTTTTTGTCAACGGCTTCAGTAACTTACTGAGGCCGTTTTTTTTCATATGCGAAAATATGCGGTTTTTCGCCAGGGTTTGGTACAGGCAAAGAGGCACCTTGGGCCCCCTTCAAGGCCTCGTCCAGCCCGTAAAAAATTCCAGCGCTGGTATAAAGATAGGACATAATCCAAAAGGGTTCACTCCATGCATACTGAATACGTATCATTTTCATCAAGGATAGAAGGTTGAATGAGGACCACGCCATCACCATCGGAGGATGACGCCGCAGACCGCATAGCGGACAGCACGCCCCTTGAAATCATCAACTTGTGACAGTGTCCAAGTGGTCATCCTGTCTCCCGGAAGTTTCCATACTTAAGCGGAGGGCGCCGGTTGCCAGGCGCCCCCTCGCGCAGATCCCTTCAAAGGGCTATTTACTGTACCCTTCGAGCGGCAGATATTTGCTGATGACTTCGCGTTCCGGTATTTGTTTTACAACTTCTTCAAATTCTTCTTTGTTTTTGGGCCACCAGACATTTTGGATCGACGTTTGGTACTGGTCGTTTTCGATCGATTGGACAGTGCCCGGGACCAGAAAGCGTGTTTCCAGCATGCCCATGTAAGCGACCAGGTTGACTTTGGGGTCCATGGGCAGAATTGTTGGAAGCGCGGCTTTGATAGATGGCAGGTCGGATACCGTACCGGCTTTTTCCATGGCCGCTGCCAGCATACGCATGGCCGAATAATTCAGTACGTTCTCGGAGGTGGCGACTCTACCGCTGTATTCTTTGCTGTATCGTTCGATAAACGGTTGCATGATGTGTTTGGGGCCGATGTCCAGCGTTCTGGCGACGCCGACCAGGTTATTCATCTTGGACAGATCCCCTTTGAAGGCAACATCCGCGATGTAGTTCATTTTGGCCTGGTCCACCAGGATGAAACCGCCCTGGAACCCGAGATTACGGGCTTGTTCGATCACGAGCGCGGTAGGATCGGAGGGACCGCCGATGAGCAGAAAGTCAGGCTTGGTGGCCAATGCGGCCGCTAAATGCGAAGAAAAATCTGTTTCAGTATAATAGTTGGCAGGTTGGTCGGCCAGGATTTCACCGCCCTTTTCGATCCAGCTCTTTTTAAAGGCCTGGCGCCACTCGTCGCCATAAGCCCCCAATGTCACCACCATGGCACCCTTGCGCCAGCCTTTTTCCCAGGCGTATTCCATGTAAGCTTCCAAGTAGGCGACAAAGGGCGGCGGGATGGCAATGGTCAGTTTGTTTTTAATCTGGTCGAGGGCCGGTGTGCTGGTATAGGCCATCAAAAGGAATTCAGAACCGCGTTGCTCGTTGATTGCCGTCAAAGGGGCCAGTGTGCTGAAAACCGGGTTGAAAATCACCTTGGCCTTGTCCCGTGAGACCAGGCGCCGCGCGTTGTTAACGGCCGCGGTGGGATCTACGTGATCATCATAGGTGACCAGCTTGAAGGAGTATTTTTTGCCTGCCACCTTGATCCCGCCGGCTTTATTGAGGTCTGCAACGGCCATTTCGAGACCGGCCACATTGTCACGTCCATATTGGGCGGCCGGGCCGCTCAATGGACCGGTAAAGCCGATCACGACTTCTTCCGCCAAGGCGCCGGTGCTCATGAAAAACAATGAAAACAGACTTACGAGCAAGACCAATGAAAAGAGCGTCATTTTTTTCATACATTTCCTCCGGTTGTTTAAGGCAATGGGTCACATGGTCGAGATGAGGACGCCCACAGTACAGAAATAGGCGCATGACAGGGTGTGCCTTCTTCAGGCTTTATGTTGAACAATCGTAAGATATGCCGTATACGACCTCCCTTGGTTTGCAAATTGGATCTTTCCCGGACCCGTTTGCCCAAAATGAATATCGTGATTACAGTGGCGCCAGTAAATCACTTTTCAGGAAACGAGCATCAGCGCGGCTGGCATACAGTCAACAGCTTTGGGCAAGTAGGAGCGCATCGCGCTTCTCGTGACGAAAACGGCCCCTCAAACGTCTGCCCGGATTACGTGTGGTTCTGGTTAAAGGTGCGTATCGGATAAAAGTCCCAATATTATCCGCTGGAAGAGAGAGTCAGCAAGGTCCATTTATTTCAATAATTTGAACATGGAATGCTATTGCTGTCAAGTGGGGTTTAAAAGACATCCGGGTTCCCCCCAACAGCTTACTGCGTGCATATACGATCCGATGGCGTGGATAGCATGCAAGTCGTCTAGTCTGACAGGTACGATAATCCCACCGTCGGCCTGTGCAATTTACGTTTAAACAAACCAAATCTCAGAGGCCCTCTATGCGAAAATTAGTGTGTTTCTGCATCCTGACGGTCCTGGTGCTGGCCCTTGCCGGTTGCGGCAGCAATGGGGACCATCGAGACGTCTTTGTCGTCGAGATCCTGAGTGATCAGCCCACGGACGGAGATATCGCTTTTGATCCTGTCGGACAGAACTTTACCATCACCTCCGGGCCGGACACGCTGTTTTTCGGCATCGACGATTCGGACCCTAATCTCCCGGAATACCGCGCCTTCCTGGATTTTCCCCTGGATGGGTCAACGGGGCAGGATGTGGTACCGGCGAACGCGCGGATCGTTTCGGCCAGCCTGGAAATGTTCATCGACACGGTCGAATTCGCGCCGGTCGTCCCTACCCTGCTCGACCTTGTCGCTTATCCTGTTTCCGGTCTGCGCGCAGAGGATTTCGATTCTCCACCTCTGGAAACGCTATCATTGGACTTGTTCGCCTCGGACCAGGGAAAGTTCGTGTTGATCGATGTCACACCCCTGATGCAGGAAGCGCAACGACTCGGACTCACGGATTTTCAGGTGCGGTTTCTCTTGGATCTGTCGACGGATTTCGGGTTTGTGGGCATCGAGGACCGGCCCGGCGTGGCACTGACGGCGCCGTTGCTGACTGTGGCGTACACGTTTTGACAATCTCAGGGGAGGCGCTCAGGGCATGTTCGCAACCTCGTCCAAAAACACAGGCTATAGTCCCTGTGCAAGCCCCACCGAGGCCTGCCTCGATGGGGCTTGCACAGTTCAAATCCGCGATGATTTTGACGCTGCCTATTCGTAAAATTAAAGGTTAGCGAATGGCTGGCTATATAAGAATGTAGGGTGGGCATTGCCCACCACTATTCCCTGCAAACAACATCATCTGTTTCTGATACTGATCCCGCCCAAGCGATTGGATAGACCACCGGAGCGAACATAGCAATGGAACGTTGAACACGGCCAGTCACAGAGGCGATCTACATAAGACAATGGTGGGCGATGCCCACCCTACCTGGCTCAGGGGGGCGCTCAGGGCATGTTCGAACCCCTTCCAAACACAGGCGATAGTCCCCACCAATAACAGCAGGGGTGCTGTTGCAGGCCCCACCGAGGATAGGCCTATCTCAGAGGGCCTGCCACAGTTCAAGCCGCGATGAATTTGACACTGCCCTATTCTTAAATAAAGGCTGGCGCGAATGGCTTGTTATATAAGATTGTGATTATAGGCGGTTGGAGAGTGCGCGCACTGGACAACATATCGCCCTCGGATGAAAACGACATCCAGGCAAACAGAACTTTTTACATAAAAAGATTTACGTGATGAATGTGTATTCATCAGGCCCAAGTTACATGGGCCATAATAAAATCAGAAAACGCGCTTAACTGTTCCATCTGCAATCATCTGATGAAGTTGCGCCAAAAGTTGCTCCTCCATTTTATCAGTGACACCGTCCGCATCAGCGAGAGCTTGGATTTCATTATACTCTTCATTGGTGATTTGGCAGTCCAGAATCGCCTTGTTGATCATTTCACTAAGTTTATCAGCGTTCGGGGGTACTGGAATTTTTGGCATTTAGAGCCTCCTGATCGGTTGAGAGAATATTCCTTGATTATCAAAGTCGGTTGTTGTCGCGCTGTAAGCATTATCGAGAATTCCCTAATTTGTCAATCAGGTTGCAGCACCAGAGCACCATCAACGCCAGGCACCCTGAGTTGGACTGCATCCCGCTCGGCTCACCGGCGTTTAGAAACCCTTCTTACTTGACCGAAGCGGATAAAATAAAATTTGAATTAAGCTGACGGACTGCTTACCATTGACCTGACATTTTGAACTGAAGGCGCGCTCATCCCCCCTGATTGACGGCTCCACCGGGATGTGACCACACTCACCGAACATGCTACAAAGCGATTGCCTGCATTTCAGCATCTGACATAGTCCGCCCCTCGCCGGGAATCAGCGCATCGGGATGGACTTAAAGATAGCCACCTCGATCCACTTTCATTGAGGAGGTAAGTTTTATGCCAATCTATATGGATCGACATCGCATGGAAGGTGCGACAGCCAAAGTTCTGGCTGATGCCCATCAAAAAGACCTGAAACTCCAAAGTAAATTTGGCGTGAACCTGATGACCTATTGGTTCGACGAAAAGAAAGGGTCTGCATTTTGCCTGATGGAGGCTCCGACACAAGAATCGGTCACACGATTGCATGCGGAAGCGCATGGGGCGATACCTAATAAAATATTAGAAGTAAACCCGGAAATAGTGGCATCGTTTTTAGGACGCATCGAAGATCCTGCGCCGGCAGGTGGGGCGCTGCCCGACACACCGCTTATAGACTCTGCGTTCCGGACACTGATGTTTACGGACATGCAGGGTTCCACCGCCATCACAACGCGTCTCGGAGACACCCGGGCCCTGGAACTGTTCCGAATTCACAATGCCTTAGCGCGCAAAGCCATAAAAGCGCATCAAGGAAGGGAGATTCAGCATACCGGCGACGGCTTTTTCGTCTCTTTCATTTCCGCTTCAAACGCGATCGACTGCGCCATAGCCATTCAGGCCTGCTTTTCTGCACACAACAAAAATATGCCCGATTTGCCGATCCTTGTTCGCATCGGCCTGAGCGCGGGTGAACCCATCGAGGAAGATCATCGCCTGTTTGGCTCAACCGTGCAGTTGGCCGCCCGTATTTGCGCCAGATCCGCTCCCGGCCAAATCTTGATTTCCCAGGTCGTACGAGAGCTATGCTGCGACCCCAAATATGTGTATCGCGACCAGGGCCGCTCGCTTCTTAAGGGTTTTGATCAGGAAGTACCCATTTTTGAAGTTATGTGGCAGGCGATGGCCATTTAACAGGCTGTTGAAACACACTTGGCGCTCCATTTCTGCGGCATCAATCGTACTCAATTCCCCGAAGACGCAACACCTCCATTAACGACGACACCGCCAAGAGGGTCTTGGCGGCTGCAGCAAATACCTTCTGGGCAGAGCGGTCTGTTCCCGAGACGGATTGCCCGTAAACAGATGGAGGGGTGATTATGAAAAAGGGAAAAAGCGTCCATTGGTCGATGATCGCGCTGATCTTTTGCAGCGTGTGCAGCGTGCATTTTTGGACGGTGGCCGTTCAAGCCTCGGGATTTGCTATTGTCGAACAGAGCGTGCGCGGATTAGGAACCGCCTACGCCGGTTCGGCCGCCCTGGCCGAGGATCCAAGCACAATATTTTACAATCCGGCCGGAATGGCGAGACTTTCGGGGCACCAATTCGAAGCTGGCATCCATTATATCATCCCCAAGGCCAAGTTCGAAGATCACGGCTCCACGCATGTCACCGGCCAACCTTTAAACGTCCACAACAATGAAGGTGGGGACGGTGGGGAATCTGCCTTGGTCCCCAACGCGTATTATTCCCATAGTGCGACGGAGCAGCTCAAAATCGGTATCGGCGTGCATGCGCCTTTTGGTTTAAAAACAGAATATGACAGAAACTGGGTGGGCCGCTACCATGCCGTTGAATCGGAATTGCAGACCATCAACATCAATCCCACATTGGCCTATCGGCTCACCCCCCAGTGGTCCATTGGGGCCGGGGTGAGCATTCAATGGGCGGATGCAACCTTGAGCAACAAAGCCGATTTCGGTTTTGCGGGATTTATCGGAGGCATTCTTCCGGCGACCGAGTCGCAGCGACATGATGGGTTTGCAGAGATGGACGGCGATGACTGGGGATACGGATTCAATCTTGGGATACTGTTCGAGCCTACCCATAGTACCCGCTTCGGCATCGCCTTTCGGTCGATGATCTCCCATACGTTGAAAGGCCGGATCGGGTACGAGTATGAAGATCCCATCGCCCAGGCCGTTGCGGTCGGCGGTAATTTTGTGAACGGCGATGCCTCGGCCGAGGTGGATCTGCCGGAAACCGTGTCTTTGGGTGTTTATCATGCCTTCAATCCAACATGGGCCGTGGTGGCCGGTGCCACCTGGACCAAATGGCGGCGATTGGATGAATTACGCATCCAATACAACACCGGCCAACCGGACACCGTGATCACCCTGGACTGGGATGATACCTGGCGTTTCGACGTGGGTCTGATCTATCAGGTCACCGATCGTTTCACCGGCCGTTTCGGCATCGCCTATGATGAGTCGCCCATCCCCAATGAACAGCGCCGCACACCGCGTATTCCCGACGAGGACCGGTACTGGTTGGCGATCGGCGGCGGATACAGTTTCACCGACAGGGCCGAACTGAATGTCGGCTATGTCCATATATTCGTCGATGACCCGAAGGTGGATAAACCGGCTACGGATGAGGATCTGGCGCGGGGGGCTCTGCGAGGTGAATGGGACGCCAGCGTGGACATCATCAGTCTGAATTTTATCTACATCTTTTAAAAAAGATCGCAGGTTGGCACCGACCAAGTGATCCGTGTGGATCGGTGCGCACCACGTCAGCCCCGAAATATTGTGAGCTTAATGTGGCTTAGGGCCTCGGACCGCATGGGAATGTCGGTTGCCTGCGTTTGACACCCTTTGAAAAGGTATAGTAATGTCGGTTCGCTTTCAAATAGACGTCATCCGATTCCCGGATTAAGTGTCGCAGACGGAGAGATCGCATTGAAAATCGTAATCGTTGGTGCGGGAGAGGTCGGCTACCATATTGCGAGTCGTCTGGCTCTTGAAGACAAAGATGTGGTCGTGCTCGATAAAGATGCCGCTGCTCTTCGGCGCGTGGCCGAGAATATGGATGTGCAGACAATTGCCGGCAGCGGCAGCAGTCCATCCATTCTCGAAGAGGCCGGCATTCGGGATGCCGACATCTTGTTGGCCGTCACCAATCAGGATGAGACCAATCTGGTGGCCTGCCTGGTGGCCAACATGCTGTCGCCGACCACGCTAAAGATCGCGCGCATTCGCGGTGCGGATTTCGATGCATATCACGAAACCTTTCGAAACCAGCCTCCTCACATCGACACGATCATCAACCCCGAAATCGAGGTGGTCAAGACCATAGAGCGGTTGATGCGCGTACCCGGTGCCGTCGATGTCGGGGAGTTTGCCGATGGGCGTATCAAATTCGTCGGGGTCTATCTGGACCGCCAATCCCGACTTGCCGGTATACGGCTATCTGAACTGCCTGCGACAATAGGTCAGCGACGGTTTCTCATCGCCGTTATCGTTCGTGAAGAAGAGGTTATCATTCCCACGGGCAAGGACAGGCTTTTACCGGGCGATCTTGTTTACTTCATTTGCGAAGAAAAACAATTAGCAGAGGCGTTGTCGATCTTCGAGAAGCATGCAAAACCGATCAAACGGGTGCTGATTATTGGTGGTGGCCGCATCGGCTATCGATTGGCCGTACGGTTGGAGGCGCAATCCATTTACTGCAAAATCATCGAAAAAAATCCTTCGCGATGCGCTGAACTTGCAGAGAAACTAAACAAAACAGTTGTCTTGCACGGTGATGGGTCGGACCATACACTACTCAACGAGGAAAATATCGCTGACATCGACGTGGTGATAACACTCACCAACGACGAAGAGACCAATGTTCTTTCTTCCTTACTGGCTACCAGCATGGGTGCCGGTAAAGCGATCACCAAAATCAGCAAATTCAGCTATTTTCCATTAATGAAAGCCATCGGCATCGAACAAGTGGTCAGCCCGCGCCTGTCTGCCATCAATACGATTCTCCAGCACATTCGACGGGGCAAAGTGCTATCGGCTGTATCCTTGAAAGGCGAGCAGGCCGAAGTCATGGAAGCGGTTGCATTGGAAACATCCGATATCGTGGCTAAGCCTTTGCGACGCATCGCTTTTCCAAAGGGCGCTATCGTGGCGGGGATCATTCGAGGAGAACAGATCATCATCCCCACCGGCGAAAGTGTCATCGAACCCAACGATCATATCATTATTTTTGCCCAGCGCCGTGCCATCAGCGGCATTGAAAAAATCATGGCCGTCAAGCTGGAGTATTTCTGATGCGCTGGCGCTATATTCTGTATATCGTCGGGACCCTTGTTCTTTTCCTGGGGTTCAGCATGCTTCTGCCTCTGGCATTCGGCCTTTACTATGGGGACCGAAGTGTGCCGCCTTTGATCAAATCAATTGGCCTGACGGTGTCGGCCGGCGCTCTGCTGTTTATGTCGTTTCGGAAACGACGCGAGGAAAATATCCGTCAACGCGAAGGCATGGCCATTGTCGCGGTCGGTTGGACTGCAGTCGGTCTTTTCGGGGCACTGCCCTTCTATCTGGCCAGTGATTCCTGGTACTTTGTCGATGCTTTTTTCGAATCGGTCAGCGGTTTAACAACCACCGGGGCTACCATTTTGACCGATATTGAAGTTTTGCCGAAAGGCTTGTTGATGTGGCGAAGCTTCATTCAATGGTTGGGTGGCATGGGGATCATCGTACTCTCCATAGCCATATTGCCTTTTATCGGCGTAGGCGGCATGCAGTTGTACAAGGCGGAGGTGCCCAGCCCTGTGCCGGATAAATTAAAGCCGCGCATTCGGGATACTGCCGTGATTCTATGGAAAGTGTATGCCCTGTTTTCCGTCATCGAGATTGCATTGCTGATGCTGGGGGGCATGACCTTTTTTGATGCCGTATGCCATGCCTTTACGACGATGCCTACGGGCGGATTTTCCACACACAATGATTCCATAACCCACTTTGGCAGCCTTTATGTGGACGTCGTCATTATTTTTTTCATGATCATGGCCGGCATCAATTTCTCTTTGCACTATCAAATGCTACGCGGACGGCCACTGGCCTTCTGGAAAGATGGGGAGTGCCGCTTTTTCTTGGCCATTGTTGGGGCATTCGTCCTGTTGGTCACCTTGGATATCGTCCGCCATGATGTTTATGTCAGCTTAGGCGAATCCTTGCGCTATGGGGCCTTTCAAGTGGTCTCAATGATCACCACCACCGGCTATGCAACCGCGGATTACGAGCAATGGCCGGCTATGTCTCAGGTAATTTTATTTACCTGCATGTTTTTAGGCGCATCGGCAGGATCGACCGGCGGTGGGATGAAATGCCTGCGCATCTTGATTTGCTTCAAATATTGTTACCGAGAGCTTTTCTTATTATTGCATCCAAGAGCGGTGACCAGCATTAAAATCGGTGGGAAAACCGTTTCCGACGATGTGATGCGCAGCGTGTTGGGTTTTCTTGCGCTCTATGTCGGATTGTTCATCATTACCGCTATCGTCCTGGGCGGATTAGGCGTTGATTTTGTCACGGCCTTTTCAGCCGTGGCGGCTACCATCGGCAATGTCGGCCCAGGATTTGGCAGCATTGGACCCGTAGAGAACTACGCCCATATCCCTTACGCGGCAAAATGGGTGTTAATCTGGTGTATGCTGCTGGGACGTCTGGAGATTTTCACTGTCCTGATTTTCATCGTTCCTGAGTTTTGGCGCAAATAGATGTAGAACGTGGAAAGTTAAGTGAATGCATTCAAAACGACTGTGGCGACTGATCGGAGGGGTGATCCTGGCCGAAATCTTCAGCATGGCCGGATTCTCGACGTTTGCTGTAACCCTGGTCGATTTTACGCGCATTTGGCAGATTGACCCCACCCAGGCGGGCTGGATCAGCGGCGCCTATTTCGTCGGCTATGTGGCGGCCGTGCCACTTCTGGTAGGTTTGACCGATCGATTTGATGCACGGCGCATATACTATGGGGCCTCATTGTTGGGCATTGGCGGCGGAGTTGGCTTCGCCTGGCTGGCCGACGGACAGGCTGGGGCCATGCTATTCCGCGCGCTGGCAGGGGCATCGTTGGCCGGCACCTACATGCCCGGGCTGCGCATCCTCACCGAACGTTTGGGCGGCCCGGCGCGCCTGCGCGTGGTGGCTTATTATACCGCCAGCTTCGGAATCGGCGTGAGTCTGTCGTTTCTGAGCAGCGGATGGCTAACGCAGCTGCTCGGTTGGCAGGCGGCCTTTGCGATCAGCGGTTTATGCTCGGCGGCGGCAATCGGACTGGTGGCGCTGGCCACTGCGGGCATCCCGGCCGTTTCCGATCCAGCCCCTGCCGGTCCCCGACGGCACCCGCTGGACCTGCGTCCGGCCTTTCGCAACCGCGAAGCCTTGGCTTATATCCTTGCCTACTGTGGTCACTGCTGGGAGCTGTTCGCGCTGCGGGCCTGGCTGCCCGCCTACTTGGTATTCGCCTGGCAGCAGTCGCACAGCGCGCCTGCCGGAACAGCGGCCGCACAGTGGTCCACCATGATCGTGCTGATTGGCGTTCCGGCCAGCATCATCGGGGCCGAAGTATCCTCGCAACGCGGCCGCGTACGGATGATCCGCGCAATCGCACTGGCCAGTTGCGTGGCGGGGCTTCTGGCCGGGCTGAGCGGCAATCTTTCGTTTGGCGCGGTTGTGGCTGCCCTTTTTATCTATAATTTCCTCGTGACCGCCGACTCGGGAGCCCTGACGACCGGCGCCCTTGCTGCCGCGCGCCCTGGAGAACAGGGCGCCACCTTGGCGGTCCATTCGATTCTCGGATTTCTAGGCGGCGGCGTCGGGCCGGTGATCGTCGGCTGGGGGTTGCATATGGGCGGCGGCATCACGCAAGGTAAGGCCTGGTTGGCTGCCTTCGTGTTGATGATCGCCGGTTCGGCCCTTGCCACATTGGCCATTTCGCACCGGCCCGGTTTTGGACGCAAGAAAGCGGCGCCCTGAAGCTACCCATCGCTTTGCGTCTCCCGTTCAGGATGAATTTTACCAGTCAGCCAGGTAGGGTGGGCACCGCCCACCATTGTCTTATGTCGATCGCCTCTGTGATTGGCCGTATTCAACGTTTCAACGCTATGTTCGATCCGGTGTCTATCCAATCGCTTGGGCGGGATCAGTGTCAGAAACCGAAGTTGTTTGCGGGCAATAGTGGTGGGCCATGCCCACCCTACATTCTTTATGGGCGATTGGGGCGTGCTCTTTGGCAGGATCCTTCGTTGGCCGTGTGATCAATGCGGGATAATTCCCGTGATACTGCCGATGATCAGCCAGGTAGGGTGGGCACCGCCCACCATTGTCTTATGTCGATCGCCTCTGTGATTGGCCGTATTCAACGTTTCAACGCTATGTTCGATCCGGTGTCTATCCAATCGCTTGGGCGGGATCAGTGTCAGAAACCGAAGTTGTTTGCGGGCAATAGTGGTGGGCCATGCCCACCCTAC
>LADR01000040.1 GCA_000961655.1 Desulfatitalea sp. BRH_c12 | reverse complement strand
CCTGTAGGGGCGACCGGCGGTCGCCCGGTGCGGGAGCAAAACCACCACCTCCGGCAATCATGAGTTCGGGAGAAAAAGGGCCGGCGCCAGCCTGTGTGATGCCCCAAATTCATTGGTTCGCGCGGGCGACCGCCGGTCGCCCCTACAGCGGGCACCGTGACCATCAAGGTGCCCATTCACCCCAGGGACCAACGACATCTACGCACCGGGCAAACCCAAGGTTCGCTAAAACAGACGAGGCCCTGTCCGCTTGCAGCCTTACGCACACCCTCATTGCCCTATCATCGCAAGGGGGTTCCACCTGTAGGGGCGACCGGCGGTCGCCCGGTGCGGGAGCAAAACCACCACCTCCGGCAATCATGAGTTCGGGAGAAAAAGGGCCGGCGCCAGCCTGTGTGATGCCCCAAATTCATTGGTTCGCGCGGGCGACCGCCGGTCGCCCCTACAGCGGGCACCGTGACCATCAAGGTGCCCATTCGCCCCAGGATTCAACGACATCTACGCGCCGGGCAAACCCAAGGTTCGCCCCTGAGGAAGAACGATGTGCCATTTCTGAAATGCGGCCCATACGCAAATGCGGTTACCCTGGCCGGACGTCGCTAACCGATTGACCTTCATGTGCGAATGGCATAGGATACCTATTTTTAAGGAGAATAATTCAGCATGCCCGCCGCGTTCCACCCCACCTATATGCCAACCACGCCTGAAGAATGCGCTGCTCTGGGCTGGTCCGCCCTGGATGTGATCCTGATCAGCGGAGACACCTATATCGATGCATCCCATTTCGGCGTGGCCGTGATCGGGCGCGTGCTGATGGCAGCCGGTTTTCGCGTGGGGATCATCGCGCAACCGGATATCCGCGACGGGCGAGACATCACGCGATTGGGCGAACCTCTGCTTTTCTGGGGGGTCTCCGCGGGCAGTGTCGATTCCATGATCGCCAACTTTACGGCATCCGGCAAGCGGCGCAAGAGCGACGATATGACCCCCGGCGGTGTGAACAACCGCCGCCCCGACCGGGCCGTGCTCGCTTACAGCCACCTGATCAGGCGCCACTTCAAACAGACCCGCCCGATCGTTTTAGGCGGCATCGAAGCCAGTTTGCGGCGTATCTCCCATTATGACGCCTGGTCCGACAGCGTGCGCCGCGCCATCTTGTTCGATGCCAAAGCCGATTTTCTGTTGTACGGTATGGCCGACGACTCCGTGGTGACTCTGGCGCGGCGGCTTCAAAACGGCCAAGAGACAAGTTCCCTGCGTGGTCTGTGCTACATCAGCCGGGAATCGCCCGCGCCCGAGTCCGCTTTCGACGTTGAGGACATTCTGCTGCCCGCCCATGCGGTGGCAGCCGCCGACAAGCAGGCCTTTGCGGACATGTTCCGGCTGTTCCACGCCAATGCCGATCCGTATGTGGCCCGACGGCTTATCCAGCAGCAGGATACGCGCTATCTGGTCCACAACCCGCCGCCGCTGCCGCCCACGGCCGCCACCCTGGATGCCGTCTATGAACTGCCCTATGCTCGCGATGTGCATCCTTTTTACAAGCGCGGGGGTGACGTGCCGGCGCTGCAGACGATCCGGTTCTCGCTGACCACCCATCGGGGCTGCTTCGGCGAATGCCGCTTCTGCGCCATTGCCGTCCACCAGGGCCGGCAGGTGGTGTCGCGCACCCAGGCCTCCATTCTGCGCGAGGCCCGATCGATCGGGCAGCATTCGGCCTTTAAGGGGATCATCAACGATGTGGGCGGACCCACGGCCAACATGTACGCCATGGATTGCGACCGATCGCAGTCTCACGGCAAGTGTGTTCAGCGCAGCTGTCTTTTTCCCAAAGCCTGCCGCCGGCTGGCACCGGATCATACGCCCCAGATACACCTGTTGCGTGCCCTGCGGGCTGTGCCGGGTGTCCGCAAAGTGTTTGTGGCCTCGGGGCTGCGTTACGATCTGATCCTGGCCGATCGCACGGCCGGACCGGCTTACCTGGAAGAATTATTGCGCCACCATGTCTCCGGGCAGCTCAAAATCGCCCCGGAACACATTCAGGAGTCAGTGCTGCGTATCATGGGCAAGCCCGGGCGCGGTGACTTGGAGGCTTTCATCGCACTTTTCGATCGGATCAACCGGTGCATGGACCGCAAATCTTTCCTGACCTATTACTTTCTTGCCGCCCACCCGGGTTGCACACTCGAAGATATGCACGCCCTGGCCGCCTATGCGCGCAGCCGCCTGCGCCTGGTGCCAGAACAGGTGCAGATCTTCACGCCCTCGCCGGCCACTTATGCGACCCTGATGTACTACACCGGTATCGATCCGTTTAGCGGAAACCCGGTTTTCGTTGAAAAAAGCCTGCGCCAAAAAACGGCCCAGAAGATGGCCCTCACCGATCGGTTCGGCGCAAAATCCAGGACAGCCAAGCGAAGATAGCGACCTGTTTGTATTCGCGCGGCTTTAAGGAGTTCACCTTTCGTAATTGGCACGTAGTGAGGTGATTCGGGTGGGTGGTCCGCGCCACGTCAGCCATGAGATTTAGTGAGGCATAAGGCGTGCGTAGGACGTGGGGCCGCACTGTTTGAGCGCAGCGAGTTTGCGGCCCGTCCGGAGCATGCCTTATTGCCTCACTTAATCGAATGGATGGTGGCGCGGACCACCCACCCGAATCACCGGGGTTTTCAGCACGATAGATATGGAGCCAATCAAATAAACGCGTAAAAGCACGCTACCTAAGGTTTACATGCGATGGCCTGAAGCCCACGTCCGTGCGGGTTGACGCACCCGTCCAGGGTGTTTAATGTCCTAATCATTCCTTCCGCTCACGTTGGGGCAAAAACGGTGCTGCGCCTTGCACCGTCAGCGCAAGCGCTTCAAATGCAAACCATCTTAAACAGGAGGGTCTCCCATGAGCGCCAAAAAAATCCTGATGCTGGTCGGCGACTACGTCGAAGATTACGAGGTGATGGTGCCGTTTCAGGCACTGCAAATGGTGGGGCATGCGGTGCATGCCGTCTGTCCCAACAAAAAGGCCGGTGAAACGGTCCGCACGGCAATTCACGACTTTGAAGGGGATCAGACTTACAGCGAAAAGCGCGGCCACAATTTCACCCTCAATGCCGATTTTGAAGAGATTCGGGTTCAAGAATATGATGCCCTGGTGATCCCCGGCGGACGGGCCCCTGAATATATCCGGCTCGATGAGCGCGTGCTTCAAATGGTGCGCCATTTCGCCGAGGCCGACAAGCCCATTGCGGCCGTGTGCCACGGCGCCCAACTGCTGGCTGCGGCCGATGTCCTTAAGGGACGCAGCTGCGCGGCCTATCCGGCGGTCGGACCGGATGTGCGCCGGGCCGGCGGCCAGTACATGGACATTGCCGTGGACCAGGCCCATTGCGACGGCAAGCTGGTCAGCGCACCGGCCTGGCCCGCCCATCCGCAATGGCTGGCTGCTTTCTTGAAGGTCCTGGGCACAAAAATCGACCTGTAACAGGCTGTCGAAAAGCAAGAAGCAGGTCTTCAGGCAAGGGCGCGCAGCTTTGCAAGAGCGCAGTATACACGGCATATGTGAGCATTTTTAAAAGGCGCGGTGGCTTCAGGCGTTGTTTATCAACAGCCTGTTAAGCCGGGCGCTGCTGATTCGTCAACCATTCCACTCGGGGGTCCGCATGTCATCCCAGGGCTACGCGGCAGTCACGCCGTCCATCATCGAAGCGTTGATCCGAATCTGCGGCCGGGAGCATGTGACCGCAGACGACGCAGGGACGTTGCGCAAGTACGGCCACGATCAGGTGCCAGGCGACAAGTACGCCCATCTGCCGGAGGTGGTCGTAAAACCGCAAACAGCTCAGGAAGTGGCCGCCATTGTCCAACTGGCCAACCGCGCCCTCATTCCTGTCACGCCGCGCGCCGCCGGCAGTGGTCTGTCCGGCGGCGCCGTGCCTATTTACGGGGGTATCCTGCTGTCGGTTGAGCGTATGGACCGCATCCTGGACATCGATGTGGCCAATCTGATGGTGGTGGTCGAACCGGGCGTCATTACCAATCAGCTGGACAACGCGTTGCGCCCGCATGGGTTGTTTTTCGCCGGTTATCCTATGAGCGACGAGTTTTGCTTCATTGGCGGCAACGTGGCTGAAAATGCCGGCGGCGGTCGCGCCATCAAATATGGTGTGACCGGACGCTACATCCACGGGCTGGAGATGGTCACCCCCACCGGCGATATCGTTCAACTGGGGGGCAAGCGCGTCAAGGATGTCACTGGTTACGATCTGGTCCACCTGATGGTCGGCTCCGAAGGCACCCTGGGTATCTTCACTAAAATCTTTGTCCGGCTCCTGCCGCGGCCGACCGCGCGCGTGGCCATCCTGGCCCTCTTTGCGCAGGTGGCCGACGCCATCGCGGTGGTGCCGCGCGTGGTCACAGCAGGACGGCTGGTGCCAACGGCCGTGGAATTCATGGACCGCTTCTGCTACGGCCGCACGGTCGAATCTCTGAAGGAATCCTTTCCGACCCAGGATATCGGCGCGGCCCTGCTCCTGGAGGTGGACGGCAACCGTCCGGATGTGGTGGCTGCTGAAGCGGAGATGATCGAGGCGATCTGCTGCGAGCTGGGGGCCCGCGCCACATTCGTGGCCCGCGACGAGCCCGGTATCGAACGGTTCTGGAAAATCCGCAAACAGATCCCCTGGGTCCTCAAGCGCACCAGCCCGGTGCACTCGATAGAAGACATCGTGGTGCCCATTGCGGCCATTCCCCCTTTGGTGGCAGCGCTGGACCGCATCGGCCAGGCGTATGATACCCGCATCCCGGTTTTCGGGCATGCCGGCGACGGTAATCTGCACGCCACGCCTATGAAAGACCCTGCTCTTTCCGACCTTCGTTGGGAAGAAAAGCTACACGACTTGCTGAAAGAGATTTATGCCGTCACCGCGCAGCTCGGCGGCACCATCAGCGGCGAACACGGCATCGGACACAAACGCCGCGATTACATGCATCTTGTGATGGAACCCGCCCAGATCGACATGATGCGCCGTATCAAACAGGCCCTTGACCCCCGCAACATCCTCAATCCCGGGAAAATTTTCGCCTTAAACGAAAAAGCGTGATCATCCTCTCAAACGGTCCCTTTCATGCGCGCCGTCCCACTTCGTTCCCCAGGCGTGCGTCTGTCGGAAATGTCTCGAAATAGAACGAACGTTCATTTTATATTGACAAGGTCATGGATCACGTTCAAATATTGGTCGTGGACAGTGTATTGCGGATGCAAGAGCCCTCAAATCGGCTGGTAGACCCATATCCGGGTATTTTTATAAAAAGGGAGAGAAAATGCGAAGCAAACAGGATTACATCAACGGCCTTTCCAAAATGAAGCGCAACGTCTATTTTGACGGTCAATTGATCGACCGTACCGACGATCTTCAGATGCATGTGATCAACAACATCGGCACCACTTACGATGAAGCGGCCAAACCCGAAAACCAGGATCTGATGACCGCCATTTCCCATCTGACCGGCGAGCGCATCAACCGCTTCACGCACATCCATCAGAACAAAGAGGATTTGCACAAGAAGCAGGATATGACGCGCATGTTGTGCCAGAAGGTCGGCGGCTGCATTCAGCGTTGCATGGGGGTGGACGCCGCCAACGCTATTTACAATGTTTCCTACGAAGCCGATAAGTCGAATAACGGCGCCACCGAGTACCATGCCAACTTCAAAAAATGGCTGACCCGTTTTCAGACTGAAGACCTCATTGGCTGCTGCGCCCAGACCGATGTGAAGGGTGACCGTCTGTTGCGCCCGGCAGACCAGCCTAATCCGGGTTCTTATGTGTATATCAAGGAACGTCTCAAAGACGGCATCGTGGTCGAAGGCTGCAAAGTGCACATTTCCGAAGCGTCGGTCGCCGATGAGGTTCTGGTGGTGCCCACCCGCGCCCTGCGTCCCCAAGACAAGGATTACGCTGTTTCCTTTGCCGTGCCGGGCGACTGGGATGGACTCAAACAGGTCACCACCATCCACCGTTTCAGAGAGCGCGAGCATTTCAAGCGTGGCTGGATGCCGGCTTCGACCGATTCTTACATGATCTTTGAAAACTGTTTCATACCTTGGGAACGGGTGTTTTTGGCCGGTGAATACCAGCATGGCGGCATCAATGCCCTGTTGTTCGCCCTGTTCCATCGGCACTCCTATTCAGGTTGCAAGCCGGCTATCGGCGATGTGATCATGGGCGCCGCCGCCTTGGCCGCCGAAGTCAATAACGTGCACAAGACCTCGCATGTTCGCGAAAAGCTGGCCGAATTGATCATGGTCACGGAACTGGGCTACGCCGCCGGTTACACGGCCTCCGATCTCGGTGGGCCGCAGCTATATATGCCGGGCCAGGGGTTGGTGCCTTACGGCCCCGGTTCTTACATTCCCCACTCGATTTACTGTAATGTGGGCCGCTGTCTTTCCGGTGAATCCGTCTTCCGTGAAGCCGAAATTCTGTGCGACATCTCCGGCGGCGTGGTGGCGACCTTCCCGCATGAAAAGGATTTCCTCAATCCTGAGCTCAAAGACCTGCTACTGAAGTATACCAAGCGCAATCCCGACATGTCGGCCGAGGATCAGGCCCAATTCTGGCGCTACCTGGGCGACGTGCTCTGCTCGGCCAAGGGCGGCATCCACAATGTGGGCGGGTACCATGGTGGCGGTTCGCCCATCATGGAACAAATCGCGATCACGACCCAGTACGATATCGCGTCCCGCAAAAAGTTGGTCAAATACATTGCCGGCATGAGCGGCGGCGACCGCGAGGCGCTGGCGCCGAAACCCAAAAAGCAGGATTCGTAATGGCATTCGTCTTGGGCCTATAAAAAACGGGCAAAAAGGTGGTCTCACGGAAGCACCTCCCGGTTGGAGGTGCTTCTTTGTTGTTTCCGACACATGCGACCCGTTCCCCTGCCTTTTCCCCCGAAATGCATGTGCCTCTTGCAATGCCCTTTTCCGATATTACCGTCTCTTTAACAGCGCAGGAGATCGTTTCAGCCTGTCTCACCGCCACACGCCGGCCTGCGCCGGAGCCCTAAGGGTTCCGAATATGTGACGTAAAAGGAGAGTATCGCAATGGCACAAAACAGCAATGTCCTGAAAGGATTCGATGTGGCCGCAGTTATACTGCTCATCATCGGCGCCTTGAATTGGGGACTCGTCGGTTTGTTTGGTTTCAATTTGGTTGCCGCCTTGTTCGGCGAAATGAGCGCTATCAGCCGCCTGATATACGTACTGGTCGGTATATCGGCACTTTACCGCCTATTTCTGTGGCGCGATGTTCCGCGCCGACTCGGAGGATGCGCGCCCGCGCCCCGATCGATTTAACGTACCCCTGAATGCTTCCCGCTCGCGGGAAGCATTTTTTGGTCCCACATTCCACAACGGCAGTGCATGCATGCCGGCTCACCCTTACGGAAGCTAAAATTGTTTTAAAATAGAACGATCGTTCATTTTATATTGACAAGATCACTGATCACGGTCCAATATATGAATGTCCACTTTTCACATCGGCACCTGCTCTCTGAAATCATGGGGATTGCCTCAACGTGTCTTTGACTTGAACCACAAAGGAAAGTCGGTCCATTCAATTGTCGATTGCCGCCATCACCGATGTTCTTTCTACCAAAAATCCAAAGCCAAATAGGCATGTCAGGAACGAGGATCCCGATATCCAACGATAGCGGGTGTTCGTAAACGCGTCGCTCACTAAACCATGGGGGAGGGCCAGATGACCAGAAGATCAAAATTATTTCCAACGGGGTTGCTTGTCGCATTATTGGCATGGGGAATGCTCTGTACAGGCGCTTTGGCCGCAGAGATCGTCATCGGTTTCACAGGACCTTTGAGTGGGCCGGGCGCCGGATACGGCCGGGACAATGCCAATGGCCTTAAGATGGCTGCCGATGATATCAACAAAGCGGGGGGCATTACCGTCAAAGGGAAAAAATACACGTTCAAGGTGGAAGCGCTCGATGATATGATCGATCCCTCCGCCGCCGTAAACAATGCCCGCCGGTTGGTTTCGCGCTCCGGTGCGCGCATTATCTACAACCCGGTTTTCAACACGATCGCCCCTCTGATGCAGATCAACGAACAGCGCGGCTCCGAGTTCCTTTTAATGGCGTACAGCAGCACGCCTAAGATCGAAGAGATCAAAAATGAATCGACAGTGTCCATACCACCTCCTTTTACCGCTTATGTGCAGGCTTTTTCAGACATTGCCTGGGAGAAGGGCTGGCGCAAGGCAGCCATGGTGGTCACTTTGGGCGCCTATGGCGACGAATGGCGTGAAACATTCAAACATTATTGGACGGAAAAGGGCGGTCAGGTAGTTGCCGACAAACCGGCCAACTACTACACGGAAACCGATTTTTCATCCCAGCTTAGCGCCGCGTTGGCGACCAATCCCGAATTCCTGCTGATCGGCGGACCCTCCGAGCCGACCGGGCTGGTCATCGAACAGGCTCGCAACCTGGGTTTCAAGGGCGGTTTCATGCTGGTCGATCAAGCCAAGATGGACTACATCGCCAATGTTGTTTTCAAAGGCGACCTGTCGGTTATGCAGAATGTGATCGGCATCAATGCTGTTCGGAACCTTCCGGCCCAGATCGTCGCGGATTTCACCAAGCGCTACGAGGACACCTATAAAGTACACGTCACCTTCGAGGCCGCGTTGAACTACTCGTCTATGTTCATTATAGCCGATGCCATGCAGGCCGCCGGCACCGTGGATGATCCCAAGGCGATCAAAGCCGCCTTCGCAAAAGTTCTGCCGCAATCCGGAGACAAGGTGCCCACGCCGTACCAGGGCATTTTGACCCAGAAATTGCTGGTGGATGGCGCTGTCGGCGTGATCGATAAGGGCGCGTACCAGAAGGGTTATCAATATGTATGGTGGCCCAAGGACGAGGCCGCCTTCAACAAATCCAAAGAGACCCTGGCCGTCAGCCCCAACATCGATGTCCGCTGGTTGCCGGTCAAAGGCTATCTGCAAAATTAATCATTTTTCATCTTCACCCCGGGGCCTTCTCGTCCAAGATGGACGTGTCGGCCCCGGTGATATAGTGCTTTCCGATTTTTTCGACTGAACGCCAAGGACCACTCATAGCAAAGGGCTAACAGGTAAATGGAGCTTTTACTTCAGCAGATATTCAACGGCATCATGTTCGGCAGCACTTATGCGATTGTGGCGCTGGGCCTGACGCTGGTCATGGGGATCCTGAGCATCCCCAACTTCGCCCACGGACACCTTTACATGTTGGGCGGGTATATCACCTTTTTCTTCATCAGTGCGACCGGCCTGGGCTTCTGGCTGAGCATGCTCTTGTCCGTGATCACCCTGGGGCTGATCGGGGTGCTTATGGAGCGCATGGTCTACCGGCCTTTGACCGATCAGCCGCATATCAACGCCTTTATCGCGGCGATAGGCGCCCTGCTCTTTCTGGAGGCGCTGGCCTTGGTCGTATGGGGCCCGCAAGGATTACGCATCCCCAATCCGTACCCGCAGAACATCCAGTTCCTGGGGATCACCATGGGGCTGCAGCGCTTGTTGGTCATCGGCGGCGCAGCCGTGCTCATCCTGTGCCTGCACCTCTTCATGAAGAAAACGCTCATGGGCACCACCATCGAAGCGGTCGCCCAGAACCGTGAAGGGGCCATGCTCAATGGCATCAACGTCAATCGCGTATCGGCCATTACCTTTGGCATTTCGTCGGCCACGGCGGCGATCGCGGCCAGTTTTCTCTCCCCGATTTTCATGCTCTCGCCCTCGATGGGCGCCATTTTGGGCATGAAGGCCTTCATCATCGTCATCCTGGGTGGCATGGGCAGTATCCCCGGCGCAATCCTCGGCGGCTATATTCTCGGGCTCATCGAGGCCCTCGGCGGTGGATATGTCTCCGCCGCCTACAAGGATGTCTTCGCCTTCGGCGCGCTGATCGTGATCCTGTCCTTCAAGCCCACCGGCATTTTTGGCAAAAAGGAGGCCTAAAACGTGTTCACCAAGCCGTTCCACTACAACCTGCTGTACCTGCTTCTATTGGTCGCGGCCCTGCTGCTGCCCTTTTACGTGCCGGACGCTTACATTTTCCAGATTGTCATCATGAGTTTTCTTTTCGCCATCGCCACCTCTTCGATGAACCTGATCATCGGGTTTGCCGGACAGGCCTCCCTGGCACATGGCGCCTTTTTCGGTATCGGCGCCTACGGCGTCGCGATCATGACCAAGGCTGGATTATCTTTCTGGCTGGCCTTGCCGCTTGCCGCATTGATATCCGCCGGCATTGGCGCGGTGATCGGGATTCCCTCCCTGCGCACGCGTGGACACTATTTCGCGATCGTCACGCTCTGCTTCGGCGTCATTTTGTGGATCGTGGCCGGTAACTGGATTCAATTGACCGGCGGCCACAACGGCATTTTCGGGATTCCGCTACCCTCGTCGATTCCGATTCCCTTCCTGGGTGAAATCGATTTCTACAGCCAAACGGCTCAATACTATCTGGCCCTGACGTTTCTGCTGCTGACCCTGTTCGTGCTGCATCGCCTGATTTACTCCATGTTCGGTTTGACCTTCATGGCGATGCGCAACAATGAGCCCCTGGCCGACGCTGTCGGTATCGATCCGTTCACCACCAAACTGATGGCCTTTGTGATCGCCAACTTTATCGCCGGCATGGCCGGCGGCATCTATGCGAGCATTATCGGCGCCGTCAGTCCCAGCGCAGCCAGCCACCTGATGACTTTCAACTTTCTCATTTATGTCATACTGGGCGGCATCGCCACGCTTTCGGGTTCGGTGATCGGCGCTTTCGCCATCCCCATCATTATGGAATTGCTTCAGTTTCTCGGAGATTACCGGATGCTGATTTTCGGAGCCCTGCTGGTGGTCGTGATTATTTACTTCCCGCAAGGATTTGTCGGCGGTTTACGCCAACTCAACCAAAAGGTGGTCGCCTGGCGCCAACCCAAACAAACGGAGGGCGCCAATGTTTCTCGTTAAATCCCTGACCAAACACTTTGATGGCATTATCGCGGTCCAGGATGTCACCTTCACGATCAATCAGGGAGAAATCCTGGCCATCATTGGTCCTAACGGTGCGGGCAAGTCTACTGTGTTCAATCTGATGACCGGAACCATTACGCCGACCTCGGGCATGGTCTTCATGGAGAAGGTTCGCATCAGCGGGCTGCCGCCCAACAAGGTCGCCGTTAAAGGGATCGCCCGCACATTCCAGACCACGAGCCTGTTCGATCAACTGCGTGTGATCGACAACCTGTTGATCGGTTACAAGTACCGCACGCGTATCGGGTTCTGGAATACCTTGCTGCACACGCCGGCGTGGAAGCGCTATCAGACCGAGGCGTTCATGCGCGCCATGGAAATGTTGGAATTCCTGGGGCTCGCCGACAAGGCCGAGTATTTCATTCCGGCTTTGTCCCAGGAAGAACAAAAGCGCCTGGCCATCGGCATCGCCATGGTCAGCAAGCCACGCATTCTTCTTCTGGACGAACCGACCGGCGGATTGATCCAGGAGGAAACCGATCGCATCACGCGACTGATCGAACGCATACGGGATCAAGGCACGACCGTCTGCATCATAGAGCACAAAATGCAGATGATCATGGGGCTGGCCGATCGCATCGTCGTTCTGAATTACGGGAAAAAAATCGCCGAGGGAACGCCTGATGAAATAAAGTCGAACCAGGCCGTTATCGAGGCCTACCTGGGAGGGGAGGTTCATGTTTAAGCTCAAACAGGTGCATACCAATATCGGCGCACTGCAGATCATTCAGGATGTTTCCATTGAAATCGAAAAGGGTGAGTTCGTCGCTCTGCTGGGCAGCAATGGCGCAGGCAAGACCACACTGTTCAGGACCATCGCCGGGGTTTTAAAGCCCAAGTCGGGTTCCGTGGAATTCAACGGTGTGCCGATCCACCGCTTGCCTGTCCATAAGATCGTCGAGCTCGGTCTGGTGCTCTGCCCGCAAGGCCGGCAGCTGTTCCCGCAACTGTCCGTCCAGAAGAATTTGCTGCTCGGCGCGTTTCCGCTGCGCGGTGACAAAAAACGCATTCAGAAGAATCTGGACCGCGTCTTCGCACTCTTTCCGATTCTGAAAGAACGCGTCAATCAACAAGCCGGCACCTTCAGCGGTGGAGAACAGCAGATGCTGGCCATCGGCCGCGCCTTGATGGGCGAGCCGAAAATGCTGCTTCTCGATGAGCCTTCAGTGGGCCTGGCGCCATTGATCGTCAAGCATATCGGTGACATCATCGCCAATATCAACCACGAGATGGACACCACGGTTTTTCTCTCCGAGCAGAACGCCAACATGGCGTTGAACATTACCCAACGCGGATATGTCCTGGAAAGCGGCCGCTGTGTCCTGTCGGGCCAGTGCAGCGATCTGAAGAAGGACGAGAAGGTGCGCAAGGCCTATATCGGGGCTTGATAGGCGTTGGAAAACGCGCGTGATTCGGTAAGGGCGTGCTTATGTATGGTTGTTTCCTGAAAGATCCCGGTTTTCAGTGATGATGCGGCGGACGGTCCGGAGGTGCTTTTCCACGTCCCGACGATCTTCGACATCCGGTAGCCCTTCATGCGTGCTCTGAGCGATGATCTCGGCTTGCCGCAACAGCGCGGCCCGGTCTTCCGGGCGTTGCGCACAGCTTCCGATCACGCTGATCGTTTCGAGCAGACGGATCAGCACCGCAGCGCATGTGCGCGCATTTTGACGAATCTGGTTGAACGCGGCATCCACAATTGCCGGGAACATGATGGGCGGAGCGATCACCCGAAGGCGGTTTTGCTTGTCGCGCCGATAAGGTGATGGCGCGGCCCGGCCGGCCAGGCGGCACAAAGCGGATCCCAGACGGTCCACACACCTGATCGCCGTGTAGGGATCGTTGACGCCGGGTGACAGTGCCCGCACCGCGATCTCGACGAGTTGGCTCAGCGCGAACTCGAAATCCTGAGCCGGAGTGCGTTGATTGCCCAGGATAATCGCTTCGTTGATTTCGGACGTGAGTTGCTCGCTGATGTGTTCTGCCGGCCAGGCCAGCGCGAGTGCGCTCCCGGCGACGATATAGTGCCCGGGGCGATGCTCGAGTCGCAGGAGCAGGTCATCCCGGGTGGCCACGCGCATCAGGACATCGGCATCGATGAATTGAATGTAGCCATCGCCTTTCACGGCTATCGGGCGCGCTTGCCGATCGAAGTCCCCCGGCAGGTTGGGTGTGGCCTCAGCCGCGTCGGCGGGTGCCCCCTGGCCGATGTGTTCCGGAAACAGGCGATCGATGCCCTCGATCAACTCGGCGCCGACCCGTGAGACAATCTCGTCGGCCTGGATGGAAACGGACACATGATGGATAAAGTAGATCAATACGCCCATGCTCACCAGGGCGAACAGCACACCGAGCGTCACCGACAGGTGCGGGACGAAGGCGTCCTCCTCGGCGTGTCGGATTGTTCGAAGCACGAGCAGGCAGTAGAGGAAGGTGGCGACAAACGTGCCTAGCACCACCTGGTTGGAGGTGTCGGTCATGAAATTGCGCAGCAGGCGGGGCCCGAATTGGGACGAGGCCAGCGTCAGGGCGACCAGCGTCATCGAAAAGACGACGCCGGCGATGGTCATCATCGATCCGGCGATCGTTCCCAGAACAGCGCTGGCACCTTCGGCACCGCCGGTGTATGCCCAGTTCCATTCGCTCAGCCACCCGTCCGTCGTGTGTTCATCCAAGGCGACGGTCGCAAAAACCAGCGCAACCGCACCGGTTGACATGAGCGCTGGGACAAACCAGAAACTGGAACGCACACGATCCCAATACTTTAGCAGATGCACTCTCATGCAGGGCACCTCCTCCGGCGCGCAAGGCCGGCGATGATGTGTTTGGTGCAATCACATAGGCATGCTTTTGCGGGTATGGGTCCCGTTCGAATGCAGGAGGGTCAAGTTCGTTTTCTCAGTAGATGCAGGTTCTCGTCGATACTGATCGCGCTTTAGCAGAAGAGATCGCCATGATCTGCAATCCCCGGTGATCCGGGTGGGTGGTCCGCGCCACCATCCATTCGATTAAGTGAGGCTATAAGGTGCGCTCCGGACGGGCCGCAAACTCGCTGCGCTCAAACAGTGCGGCCCTACGTCCTGCGCACACCTTATGCCTCACTAAATCTCATGGCTGACGTGGCGCGGACCACCCACCCGGATCACCTGCTCCGTGCCATTCCCGATGGAGCGAAATGGACGACCAAATTTACCATTTCGGTGACCTGTCTTTCCGGCTGCATGATTGAACAATAAGCGCTTGGCGCGTCAACGCAATCTACCAGACTAAAAGACCCGCATCGCCCCCGGCCATTCGAGGTGTGGAAGCGATTCGGACCGCCAGCCATGTCCAGAGTCCACTACATGGCGCGCGTTCGGCCCGGCGCATTTTCTTGCAAAAACTGCATCCGGTTCCAGGTCTTGAGTACCCGTTGGCGGGTATTAAGAAGATAGGCATGTTCAGGTTGTTTGGGCCAGGGCCTTGGATCCCATTCCGATGCTTTGACCTTGGCGGTCGCCGCATCGATGTCGCCATCGGCTTCTGTGAGAAAGGTTTCCACCATGGCCAGAAAACGGTGGGCGTAGTCCGCTGAACGGCGCATGTGATCGCGCGCATCGTCACCGGTGACCACCATCTTGTGGCCGGGGCAGAGAATGTCGGCATCCAGGCGGGCCAGTTGGGTCAGATTGGCCATGTAGCAGTCGTAATCCACCAGGAATTCGGGCTGAATGTAGCCCGTTCCATCGTCGCAGCCCACCGCTTCGGAGGCGATCAGGATCTTTTTGGATGCGATCCAGTAACACATAAAATCACGGGTATGCCCGGGACAGTGCAGGGCCTGGATTACAGTGCCCGCTCCCAACTCGAAGCACGACCCTTGGTCGGCCACATCATCGATGGCAACGCTTTCGAAGGGCGCGTCGTTCAAAGGGGTCAGACCTTCATCTTTCGCCATTTGGACGCTTTCCGCGTTCAAGGTGCGGATCAATGCGATGGCACCCGGTCTGGACAGGATATCCCGGCCGGGAGCCGAGGCCACAACCTGCATGTCGGGCCACACATTTTTAAAAAATCCGGCCGCGCCCACATGGTCGAAATGGGCATGGGTCAGAAACAGGTAAGCGGGCGACCGTGTGCCCAGCACGGCGCGGATATCGTTGACGTAGCATTGGGCCAGCACCGTCATGCCGGCATCGAACAGCACCGGAGATGGCCCGTCGAGAAGGTACACCGGGACGCCGGCTGACCCGGTGACATACAATCCATTGGCGATGTGGCCGGTTGTTTGTATCTGCATGAATTCCTTTCGTGCCAACCGGCTTGGCCGGAGTTTGAAGTGGCAAGCGTTACGAGGTCATTCAACGTCGAGGTCTGTAGTCCTTTGGGATCAGAACGGCGGCCCGTTATCGAGGCCGATTCTAATCGATAGCGACCCAATCGGCAACCTTGTTTTGGTATTATCGCCCGCCGGACCTTCAACCGCCTGAGCGCAGCAGAGCGCGTTGGCCCAGGTTGCCGTGGCGATGATAGCTGTGGCTGATACTCTGGCCGAGATAGTAGTGCAGCAGTTCCACGCGGCCATCCATCAGCACCGGTGCGCGGGCGATATAAAGGCCGGCCTGCGCGGCTGCCGCATACACGTTTTGCGGAACCCGCCCGGGGTCGGCATAGCGCAGGCGGTGCATATGCGGCAGCATCTGGGCCAATTGCGTTGCGGTTTGGTGCAGAACGGTCACATCCTGCAGCAGCACACGGCCCTCATCGCCTTCCAGAAAGTGTGTGGTGTCATTGTCTAAGTCAGGTGGGCAGCTGAGGGTCACCTGGCAACCACTGATTCGTGCTGCGGCCAGGCGGGCGATAGTTTCGAACAGGCTGTCGTCGGGGTGCAGGCACACGGCCAGACGGCCCGCGGGCAGGTGGCGCAGGTGATTATCCTGGCCGCGCAGATGAAAGTGGTCCTGGGCAGGGACAAACTCGGTTTGCGCATAGTGCAAGTAGCTTTGGATGGCGAGCACGCTTTTTTGCAGTTCCGAGCGCAACCTGCCCAGCTGGCCCCAGCGGCATTTGCGCTGCCAGCGCTGGGCCAGGGCCAGCAGGGCATGCTCTTCGCCGATGACCGATGCCGGCGGTGATGCGACCTCGGAAAAAGCTATGAACTGGGCCACGTAGTTCGGACTGCCGGCTTTAATGGCAGGACCTACGGCGGATTTGCCCATGCCGCCGAACGGTTGGCGCAAGGTGATGGCGCCGGTGGTCGGGCGATTGATGTAAAGATTGCCGGCCCGGATGGTGGCCTGCCAGTGGTCGGTCTCGCGAATGTCCAGGCTTTCGATACCGGCGGTCAAGCCGTAGCCGGTCTGGTTGGCCAGGTCGACGGCGTCATCCAGGGTGTCCGCGCGCATCACGCCCAACACTGGGCCGAACAACTCGGTAAGGTGGGTGAAGCTGCCGGGCTGGACGCCCCATTTGATGCCGGGTGTCCACAGATGGGGATTGTCGCCGTGTTGCCCGGGTTCAAGTGCCCAGCTTTCACCTGGTTCCAGGCGGGTCAGGCCGCGCTGCAACGCGCCGGCCGGTGGATGTATCAGCGGCCCCATCCGATTTACGAAATCCCAGGCCGATCCGACTGGCAGGCTGCGGACGGCATCGACTAAAACCTCCTTGAAATGAGGATCGTTATACACCTCCTTTTCCAGGATGAGCAGCGAGGTGGCCGAACATTTTTGCCCCCCATGGCCGAAAGCCGAGACGATCACATTGCGTACAGCCTGCTCGCGGTCGGCCAGGGCGGTCACGATAGTGCTGTTTTTTCCGCCGGTTTCAGACGCCAGGAACAGATCCGGACGCTGCTGCAGCATGGCCAGAGCGGTAGCGGTGCCGCCGGTCAGAATGACGAAATCCACCTCCGGATGGCCAGTCAGATGACCGCCTTCGCGTCCGCCGCTGCAGGGCAGAAATTGCAGGGTGCTGCGCGACACACCCGCCGCCCAGAACACCTGGCATAAGTGCCAGGCCACCAGCAGGGCCTCCGAGGAAGGCTTGAAGATGACCGTGTTGCCGGCTGCCAGGGCCGCCAGCAGGCCGCCGCAAGGAATAGCGATGGGAAAGTTCCAGGGCGACACCACCACGCCCAACCCTTTGCCCTGAACCTGCAGATGCGCGCGCTGTTCGAACGCCCGCGCCGAAAGAGGATAGTAGGTGGCAAAGTCGATGGCTTCGGAGACTTCGATATCGGACTCGCCGAACAGTTTGCCCGTATTGGCGGCGGCTGCGCCGATCAGATCGGCCCGCGCCGCACGCAATCCTTCGGCCACGCGCCGCAGGATGGTTCGGCGCTCGGC
>LADR01000016.1 GCA_000961655.1 Desulfatitalea sp. BRH_c12 | reverse complement strand
CACCGCGTACCGACCGCTTTACGGCAGGTAAAACGCTGCCGGCCGAGCGCCTGCCGGCGCCGCCGATGCCGTCTTATGAAAGGGCGCCAGCCACCGTTCTGCCCGGCATTGTTTCCAGCCAGCCCACGCTGGCGGCCCCCGACCAGCAGCCCTTGTGGGCGGCGCGCGGCGTAGCCGACCTGACTGTGCTGGGCCAGTTCCGCGGTACGTATATTCTTTGCCAGGACGGGGACGATCTTATTCTGATCGACCAGCACGCGGCCCACGAGCGCATCGTCTACGAACGCCTGGGGCAAAGTTCCGGACGCGTCGAAGCGCAGCAATTGCTGATGCCCGAAACCATTGAGCTGGGGTTCAGCGAGGCCCATGTGCTCGAAAAGATGCTGCCAGGCCTTGCCGCCCTGGGCTTGGACATCGAGCCCTTCGGCGGCACGACTTTCGCCGTCAAGGCGGTGCCCAGCCTGCTGGGCGACCGCGACATCGCCAGTCTGGTGCGCGAGCTGGCCGAACAGGCGGTGGAGATCGGCCTCGGCGCCGGTCCGGAGCGGATCATGGACGCCTGCCGCATGGTCATGGCCTGCCACCGCGCCGTGCGCGCCCATCAGCACCTGACCGAAGCGGAGATCCGCCGCTTGCTATCCGACCTGGACCAGTGCCAGACCCCGGCCCATTGCCCGCACGGACGCCCCACCTGGATCCGTTGGACCCTGCGCGACATCGAAAAAGCCTTCGGCCGAATTGGCTGAATCGCGCTTGAGCGGCAGGGGGACTAACCCCCGATCCACGCAAAAGGTGCTTCCAAAAAGGTCATCTTCGGGCGTGTTTGCATGCCGAAACGGCTGCCGCCATGACTTCGGCGCGCATGCTGGGGGAAAGGCTTCGCCGGAGCCGATTGGCGCTGCAACATCTTCCGCGAAGGCCAATGGAACTGAAAACCGGCCGCCGGAGGCCTCCAATCCCCCTCCAGATCTGAAATATCGAGGTGAAAAGCTCTTGACACAGCTACTCACCCTTGGTAAAACACCCTATACTGTGAGTGGCCGAGTATAACTAACGACCTGCCAATAACGTATTCAACCCATTAATCCAATTGAAACGAACGAATGCAACCATGCTGCAGAACGTCTCGAAAGGAAAGAAGCTGGGAGTCATTGGCCGGTAGCTTTAGCTATTTCGGCTTTTTTTGTTTGTAGGTTTGGTTTGGCGTTCCATTAACCCGTTCTTTAGGAGGACAACAGATGAAGAAACTATTGGTAGTACTTTTAGTGCTGGGCTTGGCAGCCCCGGCAATTGCCGCCGACTTTAATTTTTACGGCAGCCTGCGGACCCGGTTGGGCTATTATGAAGTCGATGAAGCCTATATCGGCGGTCCGGCCATGGATGGCACGATCGCCGCGAATGGCGATGATGATTATGGTACCATGTTGAGCCTTAGCGGCCAGAGCCGCTTCGGCGTCAAAGCGATCGCTTCCGATAGCCTTGCTGCCGTTGTGGAGTTCGGTTTGCGCGAAGGGAGCCGGAAGGCGGTCGCTGGCGTGGCAGAGGAAGATAATGCCGTCTACCTGCGTTTGGCCTACGGCGTCTGGAACTTCGGAGCTGGTAAATTGACCGTGGGTAAAAATTATACCCCCGGCACCTTCCTGGGGTACTCCAACCAGGGTGGCGACACCGGCGCCCAGGGCGAAGCCGTCATGCTGGTGAATGGTCTGGCCTACATTGGCCGTCAACCATTGGTTCAGTTGACCTTTGGCACCTTTGAATTTGCTTTGATTCAGCCGAACACCGATGCAGCCAACTATGCCGCTGACGGATATGGCGACAAGGACTTCACGTTTCCGCGCATCGAGGCCGCTTATGTCTTCCGGACGCCCGTCGTCGCGATCCGCCCTGTCGTCGGTTTCCAGACCTATGATGTGGAAAGCGCAGGCGGTGTTGCCGATGAGAGTATCGACAGCTACATGGCTGGCCTGGGTGTCAGCCTGACCCTGGGGCCGGCCTATGTCAAGGCAACCGCCTCTTACCTGCAGAACCCCGGCAACTATGGCCAGACCAACGTTCTTTCTCCCACCTTCATGAATGCTGCAATTGACGCCACGGGTGATGTTGAAGACGCCACCTTGCTCCAGGGCACCTTCGTGGTCGGCATGAAGATCAATGATTTGCTGGGTGTGGAAGCCGGTGTGGGCTATGGGAAAAGTGAAAGAGACAACGTTGTTACCCCTTTAGGTACATTTGACGGCGAGCAGGAAGGTTTTCTGTACTACATTCAGCTCCCCATCACCATGGCCAAGGGGTTCAAGATTACTCCTGAAATCGGTTACCTGGACCGTAAAGAAGCAAAAATTGGACCTATCGAAACCGATTTAGGCTCCTTGACGTATTTCGATATCGCTTTCCAGATCGATTTCTGATCCCTTCCGAAATTTAGCTTAATTTAGAAAGCCGGGGCCTTGTGCCCCGGCTTTTGCTTTTGTGTGACCACCACAACTGTTCCGCGCTTCATCCCGTCGACCTTGCGGCATACGACCAGCCAGGTAGGGTGGGCACCGCCCACCATTGTCTTATGTGGATCACCTCTGTGATCGGCCGTATTCAACATTTCATCTTTATGTTCGATTGTGTCTATCCAAATCGCTTGGGCGAGACCAGTGTCAGAAACCGATGAGTTGTTTGCGGGGAAATTGGTGGGCAATGCCCACCCTACAATCGGGATTGGCACGGAGGAGGTGATCCGGGCGGCGCCACCCACCCGGATCACCGGGGCTTTGACTTTCGTACGTCACCCACATCCGTATCTCACTTGGCCGAAGCCTGGTAGGGTGGGCATCGCCCACCATTGTCTTATGTGGATCATCTCTGCGATTGGCCGTATTCAACATTTCATCTTTATGTTCGATTCGTGTCTATCCAAATCGCTTGGGCGAGACCAGTGTCAGAAACCGATGAGTTGTTTGGGGGAAAATGGTGGGCAATGCCCACCCTCGGGATTGGCACGGAGGAGGTGATCCGGGCGGCGCGGATCACCCACCCGGATCACCGGGGCTTTGACTTTCGTACGTCACCCACACCCGTATCTCCCTTGGCCGAAGCCTGGTAGCCTGGTAGGTGGGCATCGCCCACCATTGTCTTATGCCGATCCTCTGAGATTAGCCGTATTCAGAAACCGATGATGTTGTTTGCGGGCAATGGTGGTGGGCGGTGCCCAGGGCGGTGCCCACCCTACATTCTACATTCGGGATAGGCACCGATTTAGGCACAATGACTTACATTGACGTTAACTTCCGGATCGATTCCAGTCCGATTTAGAAGGTAACATTTTCCAATAAAAAGCAGGGGTAAATGCCCCGGCTTTTTTTATAGTCCGGCAAGAAACATTTGGAGCCCCGTCCGATCGCCAGAAATCAACAAATTCCGCGGCTATTTCTTAAGCGGCGACTTGGCTCACATCTCAGAACAAGAAAGTTCCCGTATGCTTTCGCGTCCCTGATTAATACAGCTTTCTAATAAAATTCATCAAGGTTGCTTCAATTCGAAAGCGATCAGGCTACTCTGGGCGTCGGTGAAGATGATGGCACCTTCCTTGGAGATGACAGCCGCCAGCAGCTCTTCGGCGCCGTCGTTGTCATAATCAGCGACGACAAAGTCTTGAATGCGGCCGGCCAGTTCGCGGGTTTTCCAGAGCGGCGTCAAGCCCAGGCCGTCCCAACTCAAGGCTTCCAGCGTGCTTTTACTGAACGAGCGCCGCACACCCAATTTGCGGCCGGTGCCGCCGGTGTTGCGCGAGACGAGCACCTCGAACTTGCCGTCCTTGTTCAGATCGGCGGCACGGATACGCACGGGCAGATAGAAAGGTGTTTCACTGTCTCCCGCAGCGGCGGACGGCATGGCAAAGTAGAGCGTTGTGCCGCCATAAGCCTCCTCATCCTTCCATTCGATCTTGCCATTGGTCGTCATGACACGCAAATGATCGCTCGGATCGAAAGCCACAACGCTGTCGTTGCCGTCGTTCATGATGTCGCCGTAGGCCAGGCCCAGCAGGTTGGCCTTTCCGCCGGGCAAAATGCGGCGGTCCTCTGCATAATCGCGCCCCTTCCACTTCAGTTCGACCACGGAACCGTTGTTGGGGCTGTTGCCGCTGTTCTGGTGCTGGCCGAGAAGCAGGAGGCCTAAAGTGGGATGCTGGACGACGCTGTAGTAGTAGCGGCTCTTTTCGACGATCGGTTTGAAGCCGCTGCCGTTGTATTCGAGTACCGAGGATTCCATGACGTTCAAGGTGGAGGTCAGCGCCGTCACGAAAATCTCGGCCGTGCCATTGCCGTTGATGTCGCCGACACTGACGCTGATGTTGCGGCGGTACTTGCCCGTTTCGATTTCGGCCACGGTCTGCTGGCGCTGGTTGGCAAAGCGGTAGATGATGATTTTCTGCGGTGTGGCCACCACCGTTTCCAACTGGCCGTCCTTGTCCACATCGCCCACGTCAACACCATTGATCATGTGCGCGTAATTGGCGCTTTTCCAGAATCCGGCCGTTTCCGTAGACTCCGCAGCGCGCGTCGACTGAAAAGCCGGGTTGAGCGGATTGGTCGGGGCTGACGCATTGCCGCCGTCCAAGAGCGGCGCGGATTGGGGCGCCGGCGCTACCAGCGGATTGTCCCGCAGCAGTTTTTCAGGGTGCATGTGAATGTCCGCCTGCGCTGGCGGAGCCGGTTGGGGCGTGGGCGCCTGCACAGCGGGGCCGGTCTCGGGTGTCGCGGCGGCCGCCGAACCGGAGGTCCGGATGCCGAACACCTGGCTGTTGATCTCGCCCGCCATCAGGTTGATCTGGGGGATGACCCCGCCCAGTCCCTGGGTCTGTTTATAAAAGGGCAGAGGCGCGCGTTGACCGGTCACATCCAGTGTTTTGGCATCGATGCTGACGCTGTCGCCCAGCACCGTGATGCTGCCATGAATGGCATAATCGGCATTGAGTTTCGCGCCCGCGGCCAATGCCAGGGCATCGCCGCTCTGACCGCGCAAACCCTCCAGCGCCTGTGCGGTGGCCAGCGGATCGATCACTTCCACCTTTTCGGGCGTGGAAAGGCGCGACGTCAGCATCTCCACCACGCCTTTTTGCAAAAAAGCATAATCTTTGTCAGCATGAATGCTGAACGGCAGAATGGCGACCTTGGCCGGCGCCGCCATCGCACACACCGGCACCACCAAAACACCCACCAGAATCAGAATCCATTTTTTATTCAAAGCTGATAATTTCAAAGCAATACTCCTGTTGAAGGAACGCGATACGTTTCGCCGGCAACGCATCATCATACATTGGCACCAGCGGCAAAATCAGAATGACGGCACACCATCCACTTTCCAATTTCTTCTTTCCATTTACCTGAACGACTTATCTGGTTATGCACTTCGCTCCAGTAAGACACAGGTATGGGGTGTCATAAGAAGGTTACGTTGTCATTTTTAGAACCTTTAAAACAAAAACATGCACGTAAAAGCGTGCAACATGGGGAGATGAGCATTTCAAATCGACAGAATACCTCCCTTTACACTTTAAACTTTACACTTAACACTTCGCCCATAATCACTGGAGTATAACCAGACTGCCTTATCTTAACACGAACCCTATTTTTTAACCCAATCTCTCCTTTAATATCGCATTCACCATCCCCGGATTGGCCTTGCCCTTGGTGGCCTTCATCACCTGGCCCACGAAGAATCCCATCAGCTTGACCTGGCCGGCCTTGTAGCGCGTCACCTCGTCGGCAGACTGCGCCAGAACGGCGTCCACGGCGGTTTCCAGGGCGCTGCTGTCGGAGACTTGGGCCAATCCCTGCGCTTCGATAATGTCAGCGGCCGGCCGGCGGCTGACCGCCATCTCATCAAAAACGGTTTTGGCAATCTTGCCGCTGATGACGCCTGCGCCCAGTCGTTTGAGCAGGTCGGCCAGATCGGCGGCACTGACCGGCGACTGCTCGATGGGTTTTTCCTGGGCGTTGAGCAGTCCCAGCAAAGGGCCCATGATCCAGTTGCTGACGGTTTTGGGGTGATCGTACAACACAAGGCAGGCTTCGAAATAATCGGCCAACTCGCGGCTGGCGGTCAGGACAGCGGCATCGTAGCCGGGCAGTTGGTAGTCGGCGACGAAGCGGGCGCGGCGTTCGTCGGGCAGTTCGGGCAGTTCGCTGCGCACGCGCTGGATCCACGCATCGTCGATGACGATCGGCAACAGGTCCGGGTCAGGAAAATAGCGGTAATCGTGGGCTTCTTCCTTGCCGCGCATCGAAACGGTGGCGTTTTTGTCCGGGTCCCACAGGCGGGTTTCCTGCACGATCGTGCCGCCGTCGAGGAGAATTTCGGTCTGGCGGGCGATTTCGTGGCGCAGGGCCTTTTCCACATGCCGGAAAGAGTTGAGGTTTTTGACCTCGGTGCGCGTGCCCAGCGTCGTGGTTCCGGCCGGCCGGATGGAGACGTTGGCATCGCAGCGGAAGCTGCCTTCCTCCATGTTGCCGTCGCCGACGTCGATCCAGCGGATGATCGAACGCAGGATGCGCAGATAGGCGCCGGCTTCTTCGGCCGAACGCATGTCGGGCTCGCTGACGATCTCGATCAGCGGCACGCCGGTGCGGTTCAGGTCCACGAAGCTGATCGGCCGGTCGGGGGCGTGTACCAGTTTGCCGGCATCCTCTTCCATGTGAATGCGGGTCAGCCCGATGCGCCGCTCTTGTCCGTCCACCTGAATATCGACATGGCCCTTGACGGCGATGGGCAGTTCATACTGGGAAATCTGATAGCCCTTGGGCAGGTCGGGATAAAAGTAGTTTTTACGGGCGAAGCGGCTCGGCCCCGGGACCGTGCAGTGCGTGGCCAGGGCCATGCGCAAGGCGTATTCCACCACCTTGCGGTTGAGCACCGGCAGCACGCCCGGCATACCCAGACAGACCGGGCAGGTGTGGGTGTTGGGCGGCGCGCCGAACCGGGTCGAGCATCCGCAGAATATTTTGGTGTCGGTTTTCAGTTGGGCATGCACTTCCAGACCGATCACGGGTTCGAATGTCAGCATGAAACGCCATCCTCTTCTTTGAGCCGAAAAGGCTGAACCGGCATGGCCGGCGTGTTAAATGTGAAACCACGCATGGCGCAGGCGTTTGCGGTGTATGAAGGTCGTCCGTCGATTAAATCCCTCATGGTATGTCGCCAATGCGCGTAATGCGTGAAGGTGATGCTAAAAGCGTCTGAAAACCCTTAATAAACCTGGTAACTTTGACCAATTATAGGTGCGAAGTCAAGGATTTTCCCCTTTACAACCGGGCGTCGAGCCGGTAGTAGCTTGTTCCCAGCGTGTGGCGCGGACAACACGCCCGGATCACCGGCGTTTAAAACTCGGAAGTGGACGTGCTTAAGTGAAGGTATTCTGTCGATTTTGATTCAATCAAATAGGTTGGGTGGTGTTTTCTTTTTGTGGTTTGAGATTCCAAAGGGGTCGTAAAAATGCAGTTTCTGATATGTGTTCTGGGTATGGTGATGATTCTGGAAGGGGTGCCGTATTTCGCCTTTCCCGAAAAAATTAAGCCGTGGCTGCAGAAGTTGATGGATGCGCCCGATCGCACTTTGCGCGGTCTGGGGTTTGGGCTGATGTTGGGCGGGTTGGCATTGGTGTATCTGGGGCGGCTGGGATAGCATTCAGGCACGCGGCCTCATGCGGGTGATCACTACCCCAGGTAATCATTCGTGCCGACCAAACAGGGCGCTCGCCGTTTCGTGCCATGCCCCCGATCGGTTGCGACGCGTGGGCGACCGCCGGTCGCCCCTACAAGTGGACCTGCTGCGATAATACCACAAAGGTGCGCATCGGGTCCGATGACTGAGGGCATGCCGTGCTCGGGAGACGCGGGCGGCAGGCTTCCGCATGACGGCCGGTTGCTGATTAAGGAACAATTGCGTGTATACGCTTGACGATTATGATTTCAACCTGCCGGAGGCTGCGATTGCCCAGCAGCCCGCGGCGGTCCGCGATCACTCCCGGCTGCTGCACCTGGAGCGGACTTCCGGGCGCTTGGCGCATCATCGTTTTGGGGATGTCGGGGGATTGCTGCGTGCGGGCGATGTGCTGGTGCTCAATAATACCGAGGTGATCCCAGGACGACTCCTGGGCTGCAAGCACAGTGGCGGCAAAGTGGAAGCGCTGATTCTGGACTATGCCCAAGGCGCGGCGCAAAAAAAATTCACATGCCTGGTTAAAGCCTCCAAGCGGCCGCGGCCCGGCGCCCGGCTGATTTTTGGGGAGGCATTGGAGGCCACTGTGGTTGCCGTGCAGGAGCGCACCTGCACCCTGGCATTTGAATGCGACCAGGATTTCTCTCAGGTCCTGCAGCGCATCGGTCACGTGCCGCTGCCGCCCTACATCCGGCGCAGCGACACCCTGGAGGATCAACACACCTATCAAACGGTGTACGCGGCGCACAAAGGGGCCATTGCCGCGCCTACGGCCGGCCTGCACTTCACCCGCCCTCTGCTCGCACAACTTGCCGAGCAAGGTGTGCAGATCGTTTATCTGACCCTGCATGTGGGCTATGGCACTTTTTTGCCCGTGGAGAGCGATGACATCCGGCAGCATCGCATGCACAGCGAGTGGTTCACGGTGCCCGAGCAAACCAGCGCCGTCGTGAATGCCGCCAAGGCCAACGGCGGCCGCGTGGTGGCCGTGGGGACCACCAGTGTGCGGACCCTGGAATATTGTACCGGCGCCGATGGTCGACTGACCCCCCAAAGCGGTCAATGCGACCTCTTTATGTATCCCGGCTACACGTTCAAACTGGTGGATGGTATGGTCACCAACTTTCATCTGCCCAAATCCACGCTCCTGATGCTGGTCTCCGCCTTCGCCGGACGCGAGAAAATTCTTGAAGCCTATGCGGAAGCGATTCGAAAGGGCTACCGGTTTTATAGTTATGGGGATGCAATGATAATTATCAATGAAGTGTGAAGTGTTAAGTGTAAAGTGTAAAGAGGAAGGCATTCTTTCATTTATACGCGCGGGGAAAGCGATGGCTTATGCATCATTCGAGGATCTGGAGGTTTGGAGAAGGAGTTGCCGGTTGGCTGTTGAGGTATACCGCCTTCTGAAAGACTACACTGACTATGGCTTGAAAGATCAAATGACAAGAGCCGCGATTTCGATTGCAAGCAATATAGCTGAAGGTGCCGAAAGAGGCACCACTGCAGAATTTATTAGGTTTTTACGAATTGCCAAAGGTTCAGCCGCTGAATTACGCACCCAACTTTACATTGCCACTGAAGTTGGCACGATCTCCAAAGAAAAAGCGATGGCGCTGATTGCAGAGTGAAAGAGCTGTCGCGTATGCTTCAAGGTCTTGTAAAATCAAAATCAAACGAGAAGCTCCCTTCTCTTAACACTTAACACTTTACACTTTTATGACTTTTTTACTAGAAAATCAAAGCACCTCAGCTCCCCGTGCCGGCCTCCTGCAAACCCCCCACGGCACTATCCATACCCCGATTTTCATGCCCGTCGGAACCCAGGCGACGGTGAAGGCCCTGAGTCCCGAGGAGTTGGTGGGGTTGGGGGCGCAGATCATTCTGGGCAATACCTACCACCTTTATCTGCGTCCGGGCACGGAGGTGATTGGCCGGTTCGGCGGGTTGCACGGGTTCATGCACTGGCACGGCCCTGTTTTGACCGACAGCGGCGGATTCCAGATTTTCTCCTTGGCCGGCCTGTCCAAACTGTCCGAAGAGGGCTACGCGTTTCAATCCCATTTGGACGGGGGCGCCAGGCATATGTTGACGCCGGAAAGGGCCATCGAAGTGCAATTGGCCTTGAACAGCGACATCATGATGTGCCTGGACCAGTGCATCGCCTATCCGGCCGGCCACGACGAAGCCTTGCGCGCGTTGGCGTTGACCACCCGCTGGGCGCGGCGCTGCAAGGCGCGCTGGCAGGCCGAACCCGAATGCCCCAACAGCCTGTTCGGCATCGTGCAGGGCGGCATGTTCAAGGACCTGCGCAGCCGCTCGGCCGAAGAGATTGTGGCCATCGGTTTTCCGGGGTATGCGGTCGGTGGCTTGAGCGTGGGCGAGCCCAAGGCATTGATGCTGGAAATGGCGGCCCACACGCTGAAATTGCTGCCCACGGATGCCCCCCGCTATGTGATGGGCGTGGGCACGCCGTCGGATCTGGTGGAGATGATCGGCCTGGGGGCGGATATGTTTGACTGCGTCATGCCGACGCGCAATGCGCGCAACGGTCAGCTGTTTACGTCGCAAGGGATCCTCAACATTGCCAATGCCCGGCACCGCGACGACACTGCGCCCATCGACGCCGCCTGCGGCTGCTACGCCTGCCGTCACTATTCGCGCGCCTATGTGCGCCATTTGTATCAGGCCAAGGAGATTTTAGCCCACCGCCTGACCACCATCCACAACCTGCATTTTTATCTGAATCTTGTCAAAGAGGCCCGTATGGCTATATTGGAAGGTGATTTTGAACGGTTCCGGCGGGATTTCCGCAGCCAGCAGCAAAACGGCGCCGAAAATGATTGCCAATGAAGGGTGTCTATTACGGAAAAAAGTCATCGATGTTATCATGGACACAATATCCTTCTGGACACTTAAAAACGTCACACTTCAGTAAAGGTGCACGCAGGGCCTGAAATTCCAGTGAAAGGAAAAAAAATGAAAGAAAAAGTCGAAGCAGCCATTGAAAAGATACGCCCGATGCTCAAAGCCGACGGCGGTAATGTCGAACTGGTCGACGTCAGCCCGGAAGGCGTCGTCCAGGTCCGCTTGCAGGGCGCCTGCCGCGGATGCCCCATGTCCCAGATGACCTTGAAAAACGGCATCGAACGCATCATCAAGCAGGAAGTGCCCGAAGTGAAGAAGGTCGAGGCGGTCTGAACGGTGTGGGGACCCCCAAGGGGAACCGCTAACGCCATCCAATGCCCGCGCCGCATGCAGGGCAATCGCATGTAAAAACTCTCTCAGGATACCCGAATTCGTAAACAGGGTTGGCACGGAAGAGGTGATCCGGGTGGGTGGTGGCGCGGACCACCCACCCGGATCACCGGGGTTTTCAGCACGATAGATATGGCGCCAAGTAAAGAACTCATAACAGCACGCTGCGTGCCAAGGTTTACATGCGATTGCCCTGGCGCCGCATGTCACGCCTGTTGCCAAGTCCGCCGTTGGCGTGTTAGGCTTCTATCACCTTCCGGCGGCAGCGGGTAAAATGTGGCGGCGCAGCAGTCGCAAATACAGATCAATCTGAAAAGTCGGCGTCGGGAGCTATTTCCCGGCGCTTTTTTTTTGCGCGTTTGATGTACGCCGCGGTCCGTCCAACCTCTGGATAGCGACGCAGCAGAGGTTGGCACGTGCCGATGAGGTCACACATGCACCTTTTCCGGCCATTTTCCGATTTGCGCATCCGTTACAAGCTGCTGCTGGCCTATTCGGCTGTGTTCATCCTGTCGCTGATGGTCGGCAACAGCATCATCTATCATTTTGTGCGTCAGACTATCCAATCCAACATCGAAAGCGAATTGCAGAACACGACCACCACGATCCTGAACATGGTGCGCAATGCCGTCAACCTGAGTATCAAAAATTACCTGCGGGCCGTTGCCGAAAAAAACCGCGATGTGGCCGCTTATTATTACGATTTGTATCTGAACGGGATGATGACCGAGGCCGAGGCGCAGCAGCGCGCCCGTAAGGTGCTGCTCAGCCAACCGATCGGGAAAACCGGGTATATTTACTGCCTTAGCAGCGATGGCATCATCGTCAACCATCCGCACGAAGCATTGATGTTAACGGATCTGTCCGGCCATCCGTTCATCCAGGATCAGAAGCAGCGCAAGGTGGGTTATCTGGAGTACGACTGGAAAAACCCGGACGAGGTCCGCACGCGCCCCAAAGCGCTTTACATGACCTACTTCAGTCCTTGGGATTGGATTATTTCAGCCTCTTCCTACCGGGAGGAGTTCAGGGAACTGGTCAATGTCAGCGATTTCCGCGAGAGCATCCTGTCGCTGCAGTTCGGACATACCGGGTATTCGTACGTGCTGGATACCCATGGCAAGTTGATCATCCATCCCAAGCTGGAAGGATCGTTGCTCATCGACGAGCAGGATGCCTTCGGCCGTTTTTTCATTCGCGACATGATCCGTCAGCGCAGCGGCAAGATCGTTTATGCCTGGAAAAACCCGGATGAAACCGATCGGCGCGAAAAACTCGTTATCTTCAACCACTTGCCCGAATTTGACTGGATTGTGGCGTCGTCGAGCTACCTGGATGAGTTCTATGCGCCGCTGGCTGTGATCGAGCGTATTTTTGTCTTCAACATCGCCGCGTCGATGCTGCTGGTCCTGCCGCTGACGATGTGGATCAGTTCGACCATTACCAACCCCCTGCGCGAGTTGATGCAGCGTTTTTCGGAAGGTGCCCGGGGGGATATTTCGGTGCGCATGCACCGCGGCTCCAACGACGAAATGGGAATCCTGGCCGCCTATTTCAATTCGTTCATGCAGCGGCTCGAGCACTCCAGCGCCACGTTGAAAGCCGAAATCGAGGTACGCCGCAAGGCCGAAGAGGCTATTAGTAAAAGTGAGGCCAAGTACCGCGAACTGGTGCAAAATGCCAACAGCATCATCCTGCGCGTGGACACGCAGGGCAGAATCACGTTTTTTAACGAATTCGCCCAGAGTTTTTTCCATTACAGCGAAGCGGAGATTATCGGACACAACAGCCTGGGCACCATCATGCCGCTGCACGACGCGAACGGCCGCAGCATGCGCGCCATGATGGAACAGATCGCCCGGTTTCCGGAAGATCATGGCTATTATGAAATGGAGAACATGCGCCGCGACGGCGAGCGGGTCTGGGTGGCCTGGACCAACAAGGCCGTGCGCGATGCCGCCGGCCGCATTGTCGAATACTTGTGCATCGGCCACGACATCACCGAGGCGCGCAGCGCCGAACAGGAGATGGCGCGTATGCGCCGCTACCTGCAGAAAATCATCGACTCCATGCCCTCCATGCTGATCGGCGTGGATCTCGAGGGTCGTATCACCCAATGGAACCAGGAGGCGCGCAAGCGCACCGGCATATCCCAGCAGCAGGCCGAGGGCAACGCGGTGATCGGGGTCATGCCGCGCTTTGCGCCCCACATGGACATGGTGCGCCATGCCGTGGAAAAGCGGACCAGCATGAAGATCGAGCGGGTCGCCCATCCGGCCCAGGACGACTTGCGCCATGCCGATATCATGGTCTATCCCATCGTGGCCGACCAGGTTGAAGGCGTGGTGATCCGCATCGACGATGTCAGCGCCCGCGTGAGAATGGAAGATGTCATGGTGCAGACTGAAAAGATGATGTCGGTGGGCGGTCTGGCGGCCGGCATGGCCCATGAAATAAACAATCCGCTGGGGGCCATGGTGCAGAGCGCTCAGAATATTTTAAGGCGTATCTCCCCAGACCTGAAAGAAAACATCACCGTCGCCCGGCAGTGTGGGGTGACGCTGGCGGCCGTGCGCGACTACCTGGAACAGCGCAAGATTGTCACCTTCCTGGAGGGGATTCGTGCGTCAGGCCAAAAAGCGTCCGCCATCGTCGACAACATGCTCAATTTCAGCCGCAAGAGCGAATCGCACAAACGTGTGGTGGCCTTGGCGGAGTTGCTCGACAAGACCGTGTCGCTGGCTGCGCATGATTATGATTTGAAAAAGAAATACGATTTCCGGCGCATCCGGATCCGGCGTGAATTCAGCGATGGGTTGCGCCCGGTGCCGTGCGTCGATACCGAGATCGAACAGGTCGTGTTGAACCTGCTGCGCAATGCGGCCCAGGCCATGGCGGAGAACGAACCGGGCATACAGGAATCCGCCATCGTGCTGCGGTTGTACGCCCGCGACGGGATGGCCCTCATCGAGGTCGAAGACAATGGGCCGGGCATGCCGGCGCATATTCTCAAGCGGATCTTTGAGCCGTTTTTCACCACCAAAGATATCGGCATCGGCACGGGGCTGGGTTTATCGGTCTCCTACTTTATCATCACCAACAATCACAACGGCAGCATGGAAGCCCATTCCGAACCGGGGCGCGGCACACGCTTCATCATCCGCCTGCCGTTTTCGGAAGAGGCCGTATCCGTGGCCCAGGCGATGTAGGGGGCATGGGGCCTTTGGTATGGGAGAGGGGCAACGTTTTATCTGTAGGGTGAACCTTGTGTTCGCCCGCCTTTGACGCACGGGTTCCAGTGTGAACGACGACTGCGCGAACGCACTGGCGACCACAAGGTTCGCAGGGGGTAGTGGCGCCTGGACACCCGCCGGCGAGGCTGGATCAAGAAGGAGTGCGCGTGCACGACTACGATAACAGCGGGTCTGTTCTGGTCATCGATGACGATGCCCTGATCCGCGAAAGCATCGCGACCTATTTGAGCGACAGTGGGTTCGACGTGGCCCAGGCCGACGACGGGCCCAGCGGCCTGGTGGCCGTAGCCCAGCATCCGCCCGAAGTGGTGCTGCTGGACCTGCGCATGCCCGAGATGGATGGGCTCGAGGTGCTGGGCGCTATGACCGAACGTCACCCGGACACCCCCGTGATTGTGGTGACCGGCGCGGGCGGGCTCAAGGATGCCATTGAAGCCTTGCGCCTGGGCGCTTTCGACTTCATCAGCAAACCCATTATCGATATGGCCATTCTGGAGCATGCGGTGCGCAAAGCAACCGAGCGCTCGCGTCTGCAGCAGGAAAATCGCCGCTATCGGGAGCATCTGGAAAGCGAAATCCGCAAACGCACGCATGAACTGGAACAGCGTACCCGTGATCTTTCAAAGACCAACCAGGACCTGCGCAACGAAATGCACGAGCGCCAGCGCACCGAAAAGGCCCTGCAGCAAAGCCAATCCAGCTTGACTGATATTATCAGCCTCTTCGAAGGCATTATATATACCGTTGGTCCCGATTACCGCCTGCGTTTTATGAATCCGAAGCTGCTCGCGCTGATCGGGCCGACCGATGTTGGCACCGTTTGTCATCGTGCCATCTATGGGACCGACGCGCCCTGCGCCTGGTGTCCCTTGCCGGCTGTGCGAACCGGACAGACCGTGCGCAGCGAGCTGCAAAACCCGCGCGACGGACGGTGGTATTACGGCATCTATTCACCCCAGGTAGCGGCCGACGGCCGCATCGAAGGCTGCCAGGCGGTCATCATCGACATCCAGGAGCGCAAGATGGCCGAAGAGTCCTTGCGCCACAGTGAAGCGCAATTGCGCGAACAGAACCTGCGCCTGCTGTCATCCTTCCAGGGCATGGTGCGTTTCGGCGAGATCATTGGCAAAAGCGCCGCAATGCACACTGTCTACAGGACCTTGCTCAAGGCCGCCGAATCGGATGCCAATGCAATCATTTACGGGGAATCTGGCACGGGCAAAGAGTTGGTGGCCCGCACGATTCATTCCCTGAGCGCACGCGGCGGACATCCCTTCGTGGTTGTCAACTGCGGTGCCATACCCGACAACCTGATCGAGAGCGAGTTTTTCGGTTATAAAAAAGGCGCCTTTACCGGGGCGGACCGTGACAAGGCCGGTTTTTTAAGTGCGGCCGACGGCGGTACACTCTTTTTGGATGAAGTGGGTGAAATTCCCACCCGCATGCAGGTGAAGCTCCTGCGCGCGGTGGAAGGCGGGGGCTTCAGCCCTCTGGGCGGCAGCGAAGAGGTCAAACCCGATATCCGCATCGTGGCCGCCACGCACCGTGATCTGCGCCAGGAGCTGGCCACTGGCCAGTTCCGCAAGGATTTTTATTACCGCATTCACGTGGTGCCCATTTTTTTGCCGCCCCTGCGCGAACGGCGTGAGGATATCGCCTTGCTCATCCATCATTTTCTGCAGATTTATGGGGATGAGGCCAAGGTGCAATCGATTCCCGAAGCGATCATGCAAGCCATGCAGCGCTATCATTGGCCCGGCAACGTGCGTGAACTGCAAAATGCCGTGCGTCAGTATCTAGCGTTGCAGGAGGTGGATGTGCTCGGGGCGCCGGCGGTCGGCACTGCCGCGATGTCCCTTGAGGCGAAAGCCATGGGGCCGGAACCCGGCGCACAACTCTCCCTCGAGGCCGCCGTGCGGCAATTCGAGCGGGACTATATCGAAGCGCTGCTCAAGGCCAACCAGTGGCACCGGATGCGGGTGGCCGCCATTCTGGGAATCGACCGGCGCACCCTTTTCAGAAAACTGAAGCGGCTCTGCATTCAATAGCACGCCAAATAAAGGTATTCGATCGGCACGGTGCCCGGACATAATGATCACGGATTGGGACTTTTTTGGCCCTATCAAAAATATCTATTATTTAAGTTGATTGCATAAGGAATGGGCGAAGCAGGGTCTAAAATGTCCCAATTATGAATATAATTCATTCTACGAACTATATAAATCTAATGTCAAACCATCATCAAATCATACCTTTTGTAGTTATTTAATAAGCCTATATTTCCCGGCACACAAATTGCTCTTCTTTATCCCGGAATATCTATCTGGGCAACCCGGGGGCGCTGCAAGGCGCCCGCAAAGGCCAGGCAGGCCTCCGGGACTTTGATCTAAACGATCATCAAAGAGGAGGGCGGTCATGGGCGGTGTGACCTGGGTTTACATCATGCTCGCGTTGTATGTCGGGTACTGTTTCTGGATGGGGTTGCGAGGCTATTTCAGCTCGAAGACGTCGGCCGATTATGCCGTGGCCGGCCGGTCTATTCCGTTTATCGCATTTTTGATGGCTGCCTCGGCGGCCTCGTTCAGCGGTTGGACTTTCATCGGCCATCCCGGCGCCATCTGGGCGGCCGGTTTGGTCTATGCGTTTTGCTCTATGTACGTGGTCATGATTCCCCTCACCGGTACTTTTTTCGCCAAGCGCAACTGGTTGATGGGCAAGCGCTATGGGTTCATCACGCCTGGTGATATGTACGCGTACTATTATAACAGCGAGGCGCTGCGCTGGATCACCGTCCTCACGGCCGTGCTCTATTCGGTCTTTTACTCGGCCGTCCAGTTGATGGCCGCCGCGGCGCTGTTCAACGTGGTCTGCGGGGTGCCGGTTGTTCTGGGCGGGCTGTTCATGGCCTTCATCTGCTGGTTCTATGTCGTGGCCGGCGGTATGAAAGCCAGCACCTGGGTGGGCGTGATTCAGTTCATCCTGATGATTGCCGGCATCATCATCCTGGGTATCTATGTCTTGAACCATTTCGGCGGTTTTAGCGCGTTCATGGCGGAAACCCAAAAAATGGATGCCAAGTTCTTCGAGGTGCCCGGACTGATCCAGTTCGAGCAAAAGGGCGTCTGGACCGCCATGTACATCCTGACCTACATGTGGGCCTTGATGGGCATCCAGAGTTCTCCGGCTTTCACGATGTGGAACTTCGGCCTCAAATCCCCCAAAGTGCTGGCGTGGCAGCAGGCCTTCATGACCGTTTTCGTGGTCGGCTTCGCCCTGTTTTTCTTTGCCGCTTTCCAGGGGATCGGCGCCAAAATACTGCAACTGCAGGGCGTCGAAGGGTTCAAGGATCTGGTCAAGGATTCGGCCGTCGTGCCGCTGCTGATGAAAACATACCTGGGGCCGGTCATGCTGGGCCTGGTCTTCATGGGCGCCATCTCGGCCATCCATTCCACCGCGGCGCCCTATCTTAATACCGGTGGGTCCATTCTGCTGCGCGATGTTTACTGGCGCTATTTCCGCAAAAAACAAGCCAGTGATAGCGAGCAGATCTGGGTCAACCGCCTTTTCGCCACTGTGATCACCGGGCTGGCGCTTTTCGTGGCAATGAAATCCACCGCCATGCTGGTTATCCTGGGTGCTTTTGCGACTTCCTTCGGGGTGCTCATGTTCATCGTCCAGTTGGGCGTGTTGTGGGGCTGGAAATTTCCGCGCATGGGCGCGGTCTTTGGTCTCGTGGTGGGCATGATCACTGTCGTCATCACTTACCATTATAAGATCCTGTTCATCCACCCGGCCGCCTCGGGCGCAGGTCTGGGCTTTCTGGTGGCGTATCTGTTCCGTGGCCTGGGGGTCAAGGATGATCAGGAAACGCAGGATCGCCAAGCCGAAGTGCGCGCATGGCTGGATAGCATCGACGCGCCCAGCGAAACCGGTCGCAAATGGCGCAGCGCCTGCAAGGTACTGGTGCCGTTGTGGGTCTTCTTCGCCATCGGGCCGGGCATCCTGCTCTCTTCGAGCGCGTTTTCTTTCTCCGGCTTCAGTCCCATTTGGTCCTGGCAGATCGCCTGGTGGATTTATGCCATCTTTATGATGTGGGCCTTGTGCTTCAAAGCTGAGTTTTCCACCGAAACGCCTTCCATGGTCGAACGGGCCGACAAGGAACAAATGCTGGTCATCGAACAGTGATGCCCGCGTCTATCGTTTGATCGATTTCGCTTACATTCGAGATTTCTGCGCTGCGCCATCTCGGCGCGGCGCGGCCTGACAGGAGTATAGCCAATGAAAAAAGAAGATCTGGTTATGATTATACTTGTGGGGTTTTCGATCCTGTGGACCGCCTCGTTCGGTTGGGGGCTCTTCGGATAGTCTTTTTCAATATGCATGTGGGCGGGGGCGCCGGCAACAACGGGCGTTCCCGCCCTTCATCCAACAACGGGAGATCGTCATGACCAACGCTTATGATGACAGCTACAATCGTTCGATCAACGATCCGGAAGCTTTTTGGGGCGAAGCGGCCGAACAGATCGTCTGGACCCGCCGCTGGGACAAGGTGCTGGACGGGAGCCGCGCACCGTTTTACCGCTGGTTCGTTGGCGGCGAGCTCAATACCTGCTACAACGCCTTGGATGTGCACGTCGAGCAGGGCCGTGCGACACAGGCCGCCCTGATTTACGACAGCCCGGTTACCGGAACGATCCGAACCTACACGTATGGAGAATTGCGCGACATCGTAGCGCGCTTTGCCGGCGTGCTTGCCGCCCAGGGGGTCGAAAAAGGCGACCGGGTGATCATCTATATGCCCATGGTGCCCGAGGCGGCTATCGCCATGCTGGCCTGCGCCCGCATCGGGGCGGTGCATTCGGTGGTGTTCGGCGGTTTTGCGGCCAAGGAACTGGCCACGCGCATCGACGATGCCAAACCCAAAGTGATCGTGACGGCCTCGTGCGGTGTAGAGGTCAAAAAAATTATCGCCTATAAGCCGCTGCTGGATATGGCCATCGATCTGGCCCGCAGCAAACCGCAGAAATGCATCATCTTTCAGCGGCCCATGGTCGCTGCCGAAATGATTGCGGGCCGGGATGTCGACTGGGACGCGGCCATGCAGACCGCGCAGCCGGCCGATTGCGTGCCGGTCAAGGCCACCGACCCTTTGTATATCCTCTATACCTCGGGCACCACTGGCGAGCCCAAGGGGGTCGTGCGCGATCATGGCGGACACGCCGTGGCGCTCAAATGGAGCATGAAGGCCATCTACGGCATGGAGGCCGGCGATGTCTACTGGGCCGCTTCGGACGTGGGCTGGGTCGTGGGCCATTCTTATATCGTTTATGCCCCGCTGCTCAAAGGGTGCACCACGATCCTGTTCGAAGGCAAGCCGGTCGGCACGCCGGATGCCGGTGTCTTCTGGCGGGTGATCGCCCAGCACAAGGTCAAAGCCATGTTTACGGCGCCCACCGCCTTTCGGGCCATCAAGCGCGAAGATCCCCAAGGCGCGCTGATGAAGCAGCATGACCTGTCCCAATTCAAGACCTTGTTTCTGGCGGGGGAACGGTTGGACCCGGACACGCTGCGCTGGGCGCGCAATCTGCTGGGAGTGCCGGTGATCGATCACTGGTGGCAGACCGAAACCGGTTGGGCGATCTGCGCGAACTGTATGGGCCTGCACGCTTTCGAGGTCAAGGAGGGCTCGCCGACCAAGCCGGCGCCGGGCTGGCACCTCAAAGTGCTCGATCCGGAAAGCAAAACAGTCAACCCGCCCGGCCAAATCGGCGCCCTCGTGGTTCAGCTGCCCTTGCCGCCGGGCGCCTTGCCCACATTGTGGAACAATGACGACCGCTTTATCGCTTCCTACCTGGAGGAGTTTCCGGGGTACTACAAGACCGCCGATGCGGGTTTTATCGATGAGGACGGCTATGCCTACATCATGAGCCGCACCGACGACATCATCAATGTGGCCGGGCACCGGCTGTCCACCGGCGCCATGGAAGAGGTGCTGTCCGATCATCCCGATGTGGCCGAATGTGCCGTGTTGGGCGTGGACGATGAGCTCAAAGGCCAGGTGCCGGTTGGTTTTATCGTGCTCAAAGCCGGTGTGGCCAAGTCCGAGGCGGATATCGTGCGCGAGGTAGTCCAGATGGTGCGCGAGCGTATCGGGCCGGTGGCATTTTTCAAAAAGGCCACCGTGGTCAAGCGGTTGCCCAAAACCCGTTCTGGCAAAATCCTGCGCGGCACCATCCAGAAAATCGCCGATAACAAGCCGTGGAATATGCCGGCCACTATCGATGATCCGGTCATTCTGGACGAGATCACGGATGCACTGCAAGTTATCGGACTGGCCCGCGCGCGCAATTAACGCACGAACCTTGAATCATCACAGGGGTGGGTATCATACCCACCCCTGTTCGTTTTATGGAGGTCGAAAGTGGAACGTTGAAAGTTGTCGGATTGCAGAAACAGAACATCGTTCTGACTGTAGGGGCGAACCTTGTGTTTCGCCCGTTACGTGTGACGGCAGTTGTTCTTCTCGCCGTAAATTTATTGTGAAACCTGGGCGAAACAAGGTTCGCCCTTACAAAATTCCCCAAAATCCGGCACAGAGCTGATGCTGAAATCCACCGTGCCAGAAGTCATGAAAAGGTTGAATCTCAAAATTCGGTTACCTGTATTAATGCCTGTTATGGACATTGAGGCGGTTTTTGTGTATGAATGCCATTCAGTGGGTTCGCAAATAGGCGAAGTCTTGACTTGAATTTTAGCCAACGAATGCCTAAAACATAAAAGTTTTTCTGATGTATTTGTCTGCTATCTATCAAGGAGATGATCATGACCGTCGCCCGTAAAATCAGCAGTGCCATGCAGCAATCGTCCTGGATCCGCAGGATGTTCGAAGAAGGCGCCCTGCTGAAGGCCAAACATGGCGCTGACAAGGTATTCGACTTCAGCCTGGGAAACCCCAATCTGCCACCGCCTGAAATATTTCACGAAACATTGCGCGATGCGGTCACCGCCTGCGGTATGGGGGATCATTGTTACATGCCGCAAGCCGGTTATCCGCAGGTGTGCAAATCGGTGGCCGATTATGTGGGGGCCGAACAGGGTGTGGCTGTCGAGTCCGCCGACATCATTATGACCTGTGGCGCCGCGGGCGCGCTGAACGTGGTTTTCAAAGCACTGCTCGACCCGGGCGATGAGGTGATTGTGCCCACGCCCTGTTTTGTAGAATATCGTTTCTACGTGGACAATCATGGCGGCGCGATTCGCATGGTCCCGACCCAGCCCGATTTTACGCTGGATATCGCGGCGATTGCGGCGGCCATCAACGAACGCACCAAGGTGGTCCTGATCAATTCGCCCAACAATCCGACAGGCCAGATCTATTCAGCCGACAGCCTTGCGCAGCTGGGCGCGCTGCTGCGCGCCAAAAGCAGTGAGACCGGCCGCACCATTTATCTTGTCTCCGATGAACCCTATCGTAAAATCGTGTTCGACGGGCTTACCGTTCCGAGCATCTTTCAAGCTTACAGTGAGAGTCTGATTGCCACCTCCTATTCCAAGGATCTGTCGATTCCCGGCGAACGCATCGGCTTTGCGGCCATCAATCCCGGCGCTGCCTGCAGATTCGATCTTCGCGGCGGACTGACCCTGGCCAACCGGATCCTGGGATTTGTCAATGCGCCGGCCTTGATGCAGCGTGTCGTGGCCTGCCTGCAGGGGACCAGCGTGGACATGGCGCAATACCGAAAAAAGCGTGACCTGCTCTGCGACGGCCTGGCCGACGCGGGGTACACGTTCGTCAAGCCCTCAGGGGCCTTCTATCTTTTTCCGCGCACGCCGATCGCCGACGATGTGGCCTTTGTGGGCGAACTGCAACGGGAGCTGATTCTGGCGGTGCCCGGCAGCGGGTTCGAGGGTCCCGGCCATTTCCGGATCGCCTTCTGCGTCGACGACAGCACGATCATCGGAGCACTGCCGGGGTTTCGCAGGGTGATGGCGAAATTTCGTTAGGGAACGTGCGGACCATCGGTTCGCCCTCACAGAAAAATGGCGCTGCGATAGGCAGGGATGGGCGCCCTATTCGGCAACTATGGACAACAGGGCCACGGCCCACGGAAAGGAAAACACCATGAAAATCCTTAAGATCGATCACCTTGGCATCGCCGTGAACAGCATCGACCAGGCCCGTTCTTTCTGGAGCGATGTGTTGGGCTTGCCTTTCGAGGGCGATGAAACCGTTGCCGAACAGAAGGTTACCACGGCCTTTTTCCCGGTGGGCGAAAGCGAAGTGGAACTGCTTGAATCCACCGCGCCGGACGGCCCCGTGGCCAAATATATCGACAAGCGCGGCCAGGGCATACAGCATGTAGCCTTTCGCGTAGAGAACATCGATGGGGCCCTGGCCGAGCTGAAGGCCAAAGGCGTCCGTCTGATTGATGAAACCCCGCGCATAGGCGCCGGCGGCGCCCGCATCGCCTTTTTGCATCCCAAGGACACCCAGGGGGTGCTGGTGGAATTGTGCGAGCGACAGTGATTTCGTTGACTCGTTGATTTGAGCGATCTGTTAAGTTCGATGCGTCGTACGTGTTCGCTGATTGACGAATGGCCGATTTATCTATTCAACGATTCGACATTTAATTTAACAAATGAATCGCAATCATGTTTCCTATTGACACCCTTTATTACCTACGATTATACTCTCGTAAGTAACAATGTTACTGAATTTCAGCAGTTTCATTGGGACAGTTTAAATTGAACTGACATTGCAATGGTTTGAGGAGCTTTTTCCAGGTAATTTCTGTATTCAGCTGCTCGAATCGCCTACCAGCCGGTTGCCGGATCATCCATGATCAAGCCGGTGGATTGATTTCTTTGCAGAAACCCCGCGCTCGCCGCACATTGTATGTGGCCGGTGCACCTGAAAAGAGGCTGTTCGCGATGGTTACAGAAAACCACTCCGCCCTTCAGGCCCACAGGGGCACCGCTGCCGCTGTGGGGGTTCATTGCGATGCCCTCGCGGAAGACAGGATAACAATGTTACCTCCTTTGCGTCCCGAAGTTCAGGCCCGTTTGGAACAAGCGGTCCTGGATATCTTTTCTCATTCAGATTTTCATAAAGCCAACATCCGCGACGTGGCCAAAAAGGCGGGCGTCAGTTTCAGCACCATTTACAAATACTACGGCAGCAAGGAGCGCCTGGTCTTCGCGTTTGTGGATGTCTGGCTGGGCAACTTGACCGAAAGGATCGTCGATCACCTTCAAGGCATCGAGGACATGAAGGAAAAGTTACGCAAGGTGCTCTGGCTGCAGCTCGATTACTACGAGCGCAACCCGCACCTGGGCTGCATCTTGTTCATGACCTTGCCGATGGCCACCTGGATGGCTGACGAGACATTTCAACAAAAACGGATGATCCATCTATATCTGGATGTGCTCAAAAAAGGACAAGCGCAAGGCATTCTCAATCCCAAGGTGCGCGCGGGCGTGCTGCTCGATTTCATGTTGGGATTGGTGCAACGGACCTTTGTGATGTGGACCTGCCGGGGCCGCCGGGAGGGGTTGGCCGCCCAGGCCAATGTGCTGTTCGACATGGTGTGGCGGGGCATGACGACCGGTTCTTGCAATGAAGATAAATAACTAAAAAGGAGCACCGCATGGCTCAAAAATCAAATCTGGATGCATGGAAGGCGATCGCCGCCAAGCAACTCAAGGGACAACCCCTGGAAAAGCTCGACTGGCATACTCCCGACGGCATCACCGTCAAGCCGCTCTATACCGAACAGGATCTTGAAAACCTTGAACATGTGGGTTCCATGCCGGGGCTTGCGCCTTTCGTGCGCGGGCCGATGGCCACCATGTACGCCGGCCGGCCCTGGACCATCCGTCAGTATGCCGGTTTTTCCACGGCCACCGAATCCAACGCCTTTTACCGGCGCAACCTGGCCGCCGGTCAGAAAGGGTTGTCAGTGGCTTTTGATCTGGCCACGCACCGCGGCTATGACTCGGATCATCCCAGAGTCTTGGGCGACGTGGGCAAAGCCGGCGTCGCCATTGATTCCGTCGAGGACATGAAGATTCTGTTCGACCAGATTCCGCTTGACCAGATGTCGGTCTCCATGACCATGAATGGCGCGGTGCTGCCGATTCTGGCCATGTACATCGTGGCGGCCGAAGAGCAGGGCGTCAAACAGGAACAGCTTACCGGCACGATTCAGAATGACATTCTCAAAGAGTACCTGACGCGCAACACCTACATTTATCCACCCGTTCCCTCGATGCGCATCGTGGCCGACATTATTGCCCATTGTTCGGAGCACATGCCGCGGTTCAACACGGTCAGCATCAGCGGCTATCACATGATGGAGGCGGGTGCCACATCGGTGCTGCAGCTGGCCTTCACTCTGGCCGACGGTCTGGAGTATGTGCGCGCGGCCCTCAAGGCCGGGCTGGCTATCGATGCCTTTGCCCCGCGCCTGTCGTTCTTTTTCGGGGTGGGCATGAATTTTTTCATGGAGATTGCCATGCTGCGCGCAGCGCGCCTGCTGTGGCACGAACTGGTCAGCCGCTTTGATCCGAAAGACTCGCGTTCGACCATGCTGCGCACGCATGTGCAGACCTCCGGTTGGAGCCTGACGGCGCAAGATCCTTATAACAACGTGATTCGAACCACCTTGGAGGCGCTGGCCGCAGTGCTGGGCGGCACCCAATCGCTGCATACCAACGCTTTCGATGAAGCGATCGGATTGCCGACCGACTTTTCGGCGCGCATCGCCCGCAACACCCAGTTGATCATTCAAGAGGAATCCGAGATCACCCATGTGATCGATCCGCTGGGCGGCTCTTACTATGTCGAGGCGCTGACGGCCGCCATGGCCGATGCCGCGCGCGAGATCATCGCCGAGGTGGAAGCACTGGGTGGCATGGCCAAGGCCATCGAAACCGGCATGCCCAAAATGCGCATCGAAGAATCGGCCGCGCGCAAGCAGGCGCGCATCGATCAGGGCCAGGATGTCATCTTGGGGGTCAACAAATATCAGGTCAAGGAAGAACCGCTGATGGATGTCCTGGAAGTGCCCGAAGCGGTGCGCCAGGAGCAGGTTCAGCGTCTCCAGGAGATCAAGGCCGGACGCAACCAGGAAGCCGTGCGTGAGGCGCTGGCGGCCGTGACGCAGGCGGCCGAAAACGGCGGGAATCTGTTGGCGGCCTGTATTCCGGCGGCTCGCGCCAGGGCCACGGTCGGGGAAATCTCCGATGCCATGGAAAAGGTGTTCGGCCGTTTTGTGGCCACCACTCAAGTCATCTCCGGGGTGTATGCCGCGGAGTATAAGGATCCCGCCGTGATCGACAGTTTACGCAAGCGCACTGATGATTTCATGCGCCGCGAAGGACGGCGCCCGCGCATTTTGCTGGCCAAGATGGGCCAGGACGGCCATGACCGGGGCATCAAGGTGGTCGCGACCGCTTTTGCCGACTTCGGCTTTGACGTGGATATCAGTCCCATGTTCCAGACTCCGGAAGAAGTGGCCAAAATGGCGCTGGAAAACGACGTGCACGTGGTGGGGGTGTCGACCCTGGCCGCGGGCCACAAAGCCCTGGTGCCGCAGTTGGTCTCGGCCCTGAAAGAGCAGGGGGCCGCGGAGATCCGGGTGGTCGTCGGCGGTGTGATTCCTCCGGCCGATTATGAATTTCTCCGCAAGGCGGGCGCAGTGGGCATATTCGGCCCCGGTACCTCCCTGATTCAATCGGCCAATGACGTGCTGAATGCATTAGAAAAAGAAGCGTAGCCCGAGCGGTGAAACGGCGTGGTTGTAATAGGATTCGACTTGCGCCGCACTTTTTTAAACTTGTAAACTGCAAACTTTATGATGCCTATCCAGTCCCTGAATTTCTACCTGGACGGCCTTGCCCAAGGCAATCGTCGCATTTTGGCGAAAGCCATCACGCTGGTCGAAAGCCGTCTGCCCGCGCATCGCGATCTGGCGCAGCAATTAATCGACACGGTGCTGCCCCTGACCGGCGAAGCCGTTCGGCTGGGGATTTCGGGTGTCCCGGGCGTGGGTAAGAGCACCTTCATCGAAAGTTTCGGCATGCACCTGGTCGAGCGGGGGCACCGCCTGGCGGTACTGGCGATCGATCCCAGTTCGCAGCGCTCGGGGGGCAGCATCCTGGCCGACAAGACGCGTATGCAACGGCTGGCCTCGGCCGACGGGGCTTTCATCCGGCCATCGCCTTCGGGTGGCACCCTGGGCGGGGTGGCGCGGATGACCCGCGAAAGTATGCTGCTGTGCGAGGCTGCCGGGTTCGACGTGATCATTGTAGAAACGGTGGGCGTCGGCCAAAGCGAGGCGGCCGTGGCCTCGATGGTGGATTTTTTCCTGCTGCTGATGATTACGGGCGCGGGCGACGCCCTGCAGGGGATCAAGAAGGGCATCCTCGAACTGGCCCATGCTGTTGCGATCAACAAGGCGGACGGCGACAATCTGCAGCCTGCCGAGCACACGCGCAACGAATTGGCAAAGGCCCTGCACCTGATGCAGCCGACCAACGGTGCCTGGATACCCCCAGTGGTGACATGCAGTGCCAAATCCTTTTCGGGACTGGATCAGATATGGGAGCTGGTCTTGGCCCATCGTCGGGTGCTGGCGGACAGCGGAGAGTTGCCCGAGCGCCGTAAAGAGCAGGCGCTGCAGTGGATGTGGGATATGATCGAGGAAGGCTTGAGGGAGCGCTTCCACAGTGATCCGGATGTACAAGAACTCTTGCCGCGCATGATCAGACAGGTTCGCCAGGCCGAGGTGGCCCCGACCCATGCGGCGCGCAAGCTGCTTTTTTTGCTTGACAAAGCGGGCGCGGATAATCGACAGATGTGAATTTTTGATCCAACCGCAAAAAGCCCCTTGTCGAGGGAAAACAGCCGGTCCGCGCCGGGGCGGGCGCTTTCCCGGCTTCAACGTAGAACGATACGGCCATCCGCTCAACATAGAGAGAAAGGAAGCCAGCATGGGTAGTGTGGAAGAAAAAATCAAGGAGCTCAACGCGCGCGAAGCCAAAATGCGAGCCTTGGGCGGCGACAAGGCCATTGCCAAGCAGAAGGAAAACGGCCGTCTAACGGCCCGTGAACGGCTCGACCGGTTGTTCGACCCGGGCACGTTTCGCGAAATCGACATGTTCGTCAAACATCGCAGCGTCAACTTCGATATGCAGACGGTGGAGATCCCCTCGGACGGCGTCATCACCGGCCACGGGCAGGTCGAAGGACGGCCGGTGTTCGCCTTTGCCCAGGACTTCACATCACGCGCCGGCAGTCTGGGCGAAATGCATGCCCAGAAGATCTGCAAAGTAATGGATCTGGCCATCAAGGCCGGTGTGCCTTTTGTGGGACTCAACGATTCGGGCGGGGCCCGCATCCAGGAAGGCGTGGACGCCCTGTGCGGCTATGGCAATATTTTCTTCCGCAACTCACTGGCCTCAGGTGTCATCCCGCAGATTTCGGCCATCATGGGACCCACCGCCGGCGGCGCGGTTTACTCCCCGGCCATGACCGACTATGTCTTCATGGTGAAGAATTCCAGCTACATGTTCATTACCGGACCGGAAGTCATCAAGGCGGTCACCGGTGAAGCGATCAGCTTCGAGGACCTGGGCGGCGCCATGGCGCACAATGAAAAAAGCGGCGTAGCCCAGTTCGCCTGCGACAGCGATGCCGAAGCGCTCGACCGCATCCGCGCGTTGCTCTCCTATTTGCCTTCCAACAATATGGAAGATGCACCGCGCAAGGAAACCGGCGACGATCCGCGGCGCACCGATGCGGCCCTGGATGCCATCATTCCTGAAAATCCCAATATGGGATACGACATCAAGGACGTGATCCGCTCGATCGTGGACAATGGCGAGATACTGGAGCCGCACGAATATTTCGCCAAGAATATCGTCGTATGTTTTGCGCGCCTCAACGGCCGCACCATCGGCATCATCGCCAATCAGCCCAATTTTCTGGCCGGCTGCCTGGACATCGACGCCTCGGACAAGGCCACCCGCTTCATTCGTTTCTGCGATGCCTTCAACATCCCCTTGCTGACCATCGCCGACGTGCCCGGCTATTTGCCCGGCAGTCAGCAGGAGTGGGGCGGCATCATTCGCCACGGCGCCAAGTTGCTGTGGTGCTACAGCGAGGCCACCGTGCCCAAATTGCTGTTGATCACGCGCAAGGACTACGGCGGGGCGTACATCGCCATGTCCTCGCGCCATCTGGGCGCCGATATGGTTTTCGCGTGGCCGTCGGCCGAAATTGCTGTCATGGGCGCTGAAGGCGCTGCCAACATCATCCACCGCAAAGAGATTCAGTCGGCCGGGGATCCGCAGGCCAAACGCAAGGAGAAGATCGCCGAGTACCGTGATCTTTTCGCCAATCCCTACGTCGCGGCCGGCCGTGGGTATGTCGATGCCGTCATCCGGCCCAGCGAAACCCGGCCGCGCTTGATCGACGCCCTGGAGATCATGTGCACCAAGCGGGAACTGCGGCCGCCCAAGAAGCATGGTAATATACCGCTTTGATCCGGCGTCGCCGGGTTTTAGGTGTGCCGTGTCAAGTTGCAAGTGAAGGTATTTCTGTCGATTGGATGAGGTGGCTGCATCATCATACCGTGATTTGATTTTGGGTGTGATGAAGTCTTTGAGCCTCAATGGGTTTCAATCCAATGAAAGCGGATAGGTAAAATATGGCTGACAAAGAAAAGCAAATGGCTGCCGCGCTTGCCGCTGTGGCGGCGTACATGCAGCAGGAAGAAGAAGTATTTCACCAACAGCTGGCCGCCGCTATGGCGCCTCCCCCGGCACCGATGTCGACTGTGATGAATCTGTGGGGACAGAGCGGACGCCAGAGCATGATGCAGATGCGCAACCTGATGCAGGTCAAGGCCTTCCATCGCATATAAGGTCTGCATCGGTTTAAACGCCTTACCAGGAGGAGACGCAAAGATGAGCGACCACGATCAAGTTAAAATGACCCCCATGAATTATGCCAAAGATCGGCCGAAGGCCAAAAACCCGGTCAAGATTGAAGATCTCAGTATTCGCGACGGCCACCAGTCGCTGTTTGCCACCCGCGGTCGCACCGAAGACATGATTCCGGTGGCCGAAATGATGGACGAAGTGGGGTTCTGGGCGATCGAGACCTGGGGCGGCGCCACTTTCGACACCATGCACCGCTTTTTGAACGAAGATCCCTGGGAGCGCATCCGCACCCTGAAGCGCTATATCAAAAAGACGCCTTTTTCGATGTTGTTGCGCGCCCAAAACCTGGTCGGCTACCGCAACTACGCCGATGACACCGCCCAAGCCTTCGTGGAACGCGCGGCAGAAAACGGCATGGACATCTTCCGCACCTTCGACGCCTTGAACGACTACCGCAACTTCGAAACGGTGGTCAAACAGATCAAGGCCAGCGGCAAACATTTTCAGGGCTGCATGTGCTACAGCATGACCGAACCGCGTATGGGCGGCGATGTATACAATATTGAGTACTACGTCAAAAAGGCCAAGGACCTTGAATCCATGGGCGCCGATTCGGTCTGCGTCAAGGACATGGCCGGCCTGCTGGCGCCCTACGACGCCTATGCGCTGATCAAGGCCCTCAAAGCGGCCGTCAAAGTGCCCGTCCACCTGCACAGCCACTTTACCTCGGGCATGTCGCCCATGACGCATCTCAAAGCGATCGAAGCCGGCGTAGACATCATCGACACCTGCATGACGCCCTATGCCTACCGCACCTCGCATGCGGCCATCGAACCGCTGGTGATGGCCTTGTTGGGCACCAGTCGCGATACGGGCTTCGACATCCAATTGCTGGCCAAGATCAACGAAAAGCTCGAAAAAGAGGTCATGCCCAAATACAAACACCTGCTCGACGACTCCAAGGTGTCGGTCATCGACATTAACGTGCTGCTGCATCAGACGCCGGGCGGCATGCTGTCAAACCTGGTCAATCAGTTGCGCGAGATGGATGCTCTGGACAAGATCGGCGAAGTGTACAAAGAGCTGCCGCGCGTGCGCAAAGAGCTGGGTCAGATTCCTTTGGTGACGCCGACCAGCCAGATCGTCGGCATCCAGACAGTCAACAATGTGTTGTTTGACACCAAGGAAGAGCGATACAAGATGATCACCGATCAGGTCAAGGACCTGTGCTACGGTTTGTACGGCAAAACCGCCGTGCCCATCGACGCCGAAGTGCAGAAGAAAGCCCTGAAAGGCTACTCGCGCGGTGAGAAACCGATCACCTGCCGGCCGGCCGAAGTCATCGCGCCCGAATTGGAGAAAGCCAGGAAGGAGATCGGCGACCTGGCCGTGGATACCGATGACATGCTCGTCTACGCGCTCTATCCGGTCACCGGCAAGAAATTTCTGCAATGGAAGTACGGCAAGGAAGAGCCGCCCGCCAGCGTACGCCCCACCACCCTGGAGCAGGTCAAAAAGCGCGAAGCGTTGGTCAAGAAAGCGCTGGCCGGCGAACTGGTGGAAAAGAAGAAAGAGGCGCCGGCCAAGAGCGACAATGCCCGGGCGTTCAATGTCTTTGTCGATAACGAATACTTCGAAGTCAACGTCGATCCGCAGGGCGGCCCGCCGGTGATCAACCTGGCCCAGGCCGGCTTCGCCATGCCGGCAGCTACGGCTGCGCCGGTCGCGCCCAACGTATCCGCTGCGCCGGTTGCGTCCGC
>LADR01000077.1 GCA_000961655.1 Desulfatitalea sp. BRH_c12 | reverse complement strand
CGATCAGCATAAGACCATGGTGGGCGGTGCCCACCCTACCTGGTTGAAAATTTTTATCACTGGAACGAAGTGCATAGCCAGTTTTCATCATTTTAACAAAAGCATGCACGGTAAAAGCCAGCAACATGGGGCGGTGAGCATATCCAATCGACAGAATGCCTCCCTTAACACTTTAAACTTTACACTTTACACTTCGCCAACAGCCGCTTGAGCGAACTGCATAACCAGAAACGTTATTCCGCCTCCGATGGCGCCAGCTGCCGCCGGTAGAATGTAGGGTGGGCACTGCCCACCACTTTTCCTGATCCCGCCCAAGCAATGGGATAGACACCGGATCGAACATTGCGATGAAGCGTTGAATACGGCCAATCACAGAGGCGATCAGCATAAGACCATGGTGGGCGGTGCCCACCCTACCTGGTTGAAAATTTTTATCACTGGAACGAAGTGCATAGCCAGTTTTCATCATTTTAACAAAAGCATGCACGGTAAAAGCCAGCAACATGGGGCGGTGAGCATATCCAATCGACAGAATGCCTCCCTTAACACTTTAAACTTTACACTTTACACTTCGCCAACAGCCGCTTGAGCGAACTGCATAACCAGAAAACGTTATTACGCCTCCGATGGCGCCAGCTGCCGCCGGTAGTCATCCAGGCGCTGATCGAACTCCGCCAGCCACTGCGCATCGACAAAGGCCTTGAGAATGCGGCGCACTTCAAACATGTGCGACTGACCGCGCAAGGGACGCACAAAGCCCAGGTCAACGATCTTGTTGAGATGAGTCTCCACCTGGTCGATCAGGCGGGTCTCGTTGCTGCCCGCGGGCAGAAAGACGCGGATCAGTTCGACCACATCGTCTCGTGAAAGGATCAGGCGCGTCTCCCCGCCGCCGGCATCGAACTCGGCCAATTTCTTGCGCAACAGTGCCAGCAGCAAGCTGACCGGAAACGACAACTGCCGGCGTGCCACCAGGCGCGGCTGTTTGGGCGCGTCAGGGTCGTCGGCATCCGGGCGCGAACGCAGAAAAGCATAGCCTTCGGCCTCGTCCAGGACCAGATCCAGGCCAAGCACCGACACGTAATCGCGCACGCGCCCTTGCAATACAAGCAATGCATGCCACTGCGTCGGGCTTTCTTCCTGGTAAAGCACGCCTTTGAGCAGCGGCACCACCACGGCCGAAAGATCGGTGGTGTCGTCCGCGGTAGTGCCTGGGATTTGCAATGTGGTCATCGTTTCAAACTTTCCTAACCGGCCGGGCCGCATGGATCCTCATTATCACACTTGTTTATACGTACGGTATCCGTTTCCCAAGGTTCGCCCCTCCGGATCGTACGGTACCGAAATAAACCGGGTAACGTTCAAGGATTCAGTTACCTGGCGCGCCCATGGGTCAACAGCCATGCTGATGAGCACCGCTGTAGGGGCGACCGGCGGTCGCCCGGTGCGGGTGCAAAAACCAACACCTCCGGCAATCGTTTGCGCGAGAAAACAAGGGGCACGCCCCAGCGTGCCGGCACGCATAATCCTTGCGCCGCGTGGGCGACCGCCGGTCGCCCCTACAGGAGTATCCCCTGCGATAACACGAGGAGAATCCCGCGATAACACGCCATCAAAATGGCGCGCGTAGTTACAGGTTGAACGTTGCCCTGTGCCAAACGGCCGGCACCTACTTGCGGACGAATATCACCCGCGGCATCCGTGCGCGGCGCGCCATCCCATCCGCCGCTTGCCACGTTATCGAATCGACCGTCTCTTCGTCGACCACCGTTTGGGGCTGGTCGCCGGCCAATTGCAGGTAGGCCACCAGTTCAGCCAACCCCTGGCGCAATGGCCGCGCGGCCAGCAGTTCGGCCAGGCTGATCTGCGCGCGCGATTGCAGGGACTGGCGGATATACCGGGACAGTTCCGCCCGGTCGATCACCACCTGCGCGAAAAGCGCCGCAGCATCCAGCCCCGCCTCGCCTGCGGAGACTTCAATATCGGCGATGCGCGGCTTGATCGGTGGCCTGTAAAGCGGCCGTTCCATCGGCAGATCGATCTCGGCGGCGCTGTCGTTCAGCAACATGAAACGCTCGCCCGGCGGCGTTTCGCGCACCGCCAGGGCGCCGGTTTCGATGCCGCGCAGAATCTCCATGATGCGGCGGTTCTCCAGCCAGGCCTGGTCGTCCAGAAAGCGACGCAGCTGCTGCGAGAGGCGGGCTACGGTGCGCTGCGTCTGCTCGCCGGCTTCCAGCCAGTCGTAATGCACCCTGCGCAAGCGCGGTTCGGGATGCAGCGCGACCACCGGCGGCAAGGCCAGGACCTGCTCCAACCGGCGGGACAGCTCTTCCTGGCGGCTCTGCGACATCAGAAAATCCCAGAAAGCGCGAAAGCTTTTACCCTGATCCGAATCGGCGATGGCGTCACGCTCGCCCATGATCTCTTCGAGAAGCGCGCCCTTGCCTTGGTCCCAAAGCGCGATACGCTCGCGCACGCGGCGGTCCAGCGTGCGAAAATTGTGCTCCACCTCACGAAAGTCGCCCAACAATTCACGCGCCAGTTGCAGGAACTGCTGAAAACGATCCTTCACGGCGGTGTCGTCAAGCAGCGGTATGTCGCCCCCGCGAATGCGGCCGATTTCGGCATCGATCTCGCCGCGCCGCTTTTCGAGATCGGCGATGCGGGCGGCGGGGTCGCTCTGGCTACCCTCGCTCATCTGTCGGAGCAGTTCGAACAACGTCAGCAGCCGCGATTCGGTCCCGACAAAAGCACGCTCGGTCAGACCCGCCAACCAGGCCAGCGCCTTTTCAACAGCGGGCGTTACGTCAAAATGGGGCTCATCCGATCCATGCGGATAAAATTTGCGCAGCCAGCCCTTGTCGCTGTGCGCCCAGTCGTTCAGGTAATCCAGGGCGGATCTGGGAAAGGCCTTTTGACCCAGCTGTTCGCGCAAGGCAAACAGCTCATCTTCGAGCGCCTCGACCAAGTCGGCCTGCGCCATGATGCGCACGTTGGCAGCGATAAACACCCGTTGCAGGAAACTCGCCACCAACGGGGCGTGGTCCGAGCGCAGCAGCCGCCAGGCCGGATGATTCCGGCTCAGCAGGTCGAGCGTGGCATAATCGAGGCGCATGCGTCTTTGTCATCGATTTGATTGAAAAAATCAATGATTATGTAAGGTGGTGAATTCAACTGAACATACGCCTGTAGATAGCTATAAGAAAGGGCGCCAATAGGCGCCCTTTTTTTTTGTTATTGCCCCAGCGATTGGACCTTTAAAAGCGCATGCGAAACCCACCCATCACGCTGTGCGTTTCGTATTCGGCTTCAAAGTAATCGAAATCGGGGTCTTCGGTGGCAAAGTAGCGATATTGAATATCGACGAACATGTTATAGGACACCGCAAAGCTCACCCCTCCCATGAACTGGTAGGCAAAAACGGTGTCATCTTCTTCACCCCAAAAATCGACATCGAACTCCACATTCGCAAAACCGATGCCGGCGCCAATAAACGGGCTGACCTGGTAGCCCGGCATAAAATCGAAGAAGGCATTGCCCATGACTGAAGAAGAGTAGACTTCCCCGTCGAGGCCGGCGGGAAATTGTCTGTCCACATCGTTAAAACGGAAACCCAGCTCGATTTCCGTCCGAAAGCCGGCGCCGAAATCATATCCAAATGCACCGGTGAACCCCACACCGGTGTCGAATTCAGCCTGGTCAAGCTCGCCGTCAAACCACGTCACATCCGAATCCTTGAGCCAGATCGCCCCCACGTTACCTGAAAAGTACATCCCCGGACCTTGGGCCATGGCGATTGAGACGCCCATCCCCAGTATCAGAGCCATCGCCAAAAGAACCGCAAACGGTTTTTTCATAACACCCTCCTGATTGAAGTTTGCCGGACTATTATCACATTCAGCCCATATTCCTCATGGTGACGGGGCTGAAAATGGGGCTTAAAAGGCTTGGGTGATGCATGTCGGTTCAAGTGCGTGCGCCTTTCACGAAGGGCATAGTAATCAGCTTTATCGGTAATGGCAACTCAGCTGCCATTGATGATCGCGATGCTGAGGGGCATCATGCTGATGGACACGATGCTGCGCTGTAGGGGCGACCGGCGGTCGCCCGCGCGGCCCTCTGTGTGCGGGACATCGCACAGGCTGGCGCCGCCTTTATTTTCCCACACCCATGCGTGCCGGGGATGCTGGCCTTGCTCCCACACCGGGCGACCGCCGGTCGCCCCTACAGGTGGAACCCCTTGCGATATTACGGCAACGAGGGTTTGCGTATCTGCACTACCAGATTGACAGATCCCAGATAAAAAAAGGCCTGCCGCTCATGCGACAGGCCTTTTTAAAAATTCAGGAGATCTATGGATAAATGCGCGGCATGGCCATCACGCCATGCTCCCATTCACCGCAACCGCATCAGGGCGTGGCCGGACTGGCAGGTGAGGGCGTCGCGTCGTCATCGGACACCGAGACCAGCATATACACCACCGCACCGGCGAACATTCCCAGCAAACCAGCATAGATCAGGGGTCGGTAGAAATTGTTTTACCTATCACTCTTTACAGCCTTGACAGATAAATATATGTGGAAATATATGTGCTATGTTTATGGAGGAGGTGCGAAATGGGCCAAGTCACTATTTATTTGGACACTGAAACCGAACGAAAGCTAAACGCCATCATACGAGAAAAGAAGGTTTCAAAGAGCAAATGGATCGCCGATTTGATACGGCATGAAACCGATTCATGCTGGCCTCAGAGTATCATTGATGCTGCCGGCACCTGGAAGGATATGCCCACTGCTGAAACTATCCGGAAAAAAATCGGAAAAGATGTGAAACGGGAAGCTTTTTAATGTACATTCTTGACACCAACACAGTGATCTATTTTTTCAAAGGGGTCGGAGATGTTGCCCAAAGACTACTCTCTATTCCACCAAAGGAAATCGGATTGCCATCTGTTGTTCTGTACGAAATTTACGTCGGCATCGCCAAATCGACGTCACCCGAAAAGAGGAGGCAACAACTCGAACAACTTGTGAGTGTGGTGAACCTGTTCCCCTTTGGCCTCAATGAGGCCCAATGTGCAGCCAATATTCGCGCCGACCTTGAAACCAGAGGCTGCCCGATAGGCCCCTATGATGTTCTCATCGCCGCCACCGCACTTATACACAACGGAATTCTTGTCACACACAACGTCAATGAATTCAGCCGGGTTGACAACCTGCGCATCGAAGATTGGTTCTAACCAACCCACTCAGTTCCTTGAGACCCATATTTGACCCAGCACTGAGGACCTTTACCACCTATCATTACAAAATAGAGGCGGTCGCCCCGCGTGAACCATTGTGTTCGGTCATCGCAAAAGGCTGGCGCGGCCTTTATTTTCCCGCACGCATGATTGCCGGTATTGCTGGCCTTGCTCCCGCACCGGGCGACCGCCGGTCGCCCCTACAGGTGGAGCCCCTTGCGATGTTACGGCAACGAGGGTCGCGTAAATGCGAATGAGCACGATGCTTATGGGCATAATGCGTATGATCACGATGCGTGTCGTGTGGGCATAATGCGTATGGGCACCATGCGTGGCTTATGGGCATTATGCGTATGGGCACGATGCCCGCTGTAGGGGCGACCGGCGGTCGCCCGCGCGA
>LADR01000025.1 GCA_000961655.1 Desulfatitalea sp. BRH_c12 | reverse complement strand
CGGCCAGCAGGGCGCCGACCGACCGCCGCGAGCGCGACACCGCGCGTTCCTGCAGCATCTCGCCCACCTTGTAGAACAACATCACCCCCACGGCTTCCGAAAGCGCATGGATCGCCAGGGCCCCAAGGGTGGCAATGGTCATCAGGACATTTTCATCGAAGAATCCGCCGTGCCGTATGGTTCGCCAAGCCCCGGCCAAGACATTCCAGCCGGCCAGCAGATACGCGACCGCTACCAGCCCATACTCCCAGCCCATCCAGCCGGCGGCGTGCAGGCGTTGCTCAAAAAGCAGGTGGACCAGGAACAGGGCAAAGGAGCTGCCTAACAGGATCAGCTCCCTTGTAAAGTGATAGCCAACGTCGGTCACAGGCGTCCTGCCGGCTTCCTCTAAGGGGATCAGATCCACGCCCGGCTCGATCTTGCGGACCATCTCCGCGATCTGCACCGTTTCGCGCGCTCTGATGTGCAGCGTAAGCCCGGCAAAATCCAGAATGGCCTCTTCGACGCCTTGCATGTGCTTCAATTTGTTTTCGAGTTTGGCAGCGCAGGCGGCGCAATCCAGATTGCGGACCTGGTACCGCTGCATGGTCGCTTGTTCCATGTTACAAGGCCTCCGTTGTTTCGTACTGTTCGCCCAGATGTTCCATACCGACCCGCAGGACATGGCGGATGTGCTCGTCGGTCAAAGAGTAGTAGATGACCTTGCCCTCCCGGCGCGCCTTGACGATGCGGGCTTGCTTCAGGGTGCGCAGCTGGTGGGATACGGCGGGTTGTTTCATATCGAGCAAGGTGCTCAGGTCGCAGACGCACAGCTCGGCGATGCTCAGGGCGGCGAGGATTCTCAAGCGGGTGCCGTCCCCGAACAGTTTGTAGAACTCAGCCAGCTCCGCTAATAGACTTCTTGCGGGCAGTGCGGCGCGCACCGCCCGGATCGCCGCGGGGTGGATGCATTGCGTCAGACAGTTATCGGGATCGTTTTCGCAGGAACTCGTTTTTGGCATGGGGCTGACCCTTCATGTGTTTGAGTGTTCACATGTACATATATGCATATGTATGCGCGGGTCAAGCGCTTTTTTGGACTTTTTGGCCGTCCTCCGGGGTGCCATCGTGTTATACCATCCCGGCACGTCCATTCTTATGGTTCTGGGCCTGGGCCACGGTAATCGCCATGACGTTCACCACGTTTTCCATATCCGTACTGCGTTGCAGGACATTGAAAGGCTTGCTGATGCCCATCAAGAGCGGGCCCACCGCCTTTGCGGCCCCCAGCCGGTCGATCAGCTTGTAGGCGATGTTGCCGGCGGCCAGATCGGGGAAAATCAGTACATTGGCGGCCTGTTCCAGCCGGTTGAACGGGAACAGGCCATTGAGCACCTTATCCTCGATGGCCGTGTCGGCCTGCATCTCGCCGTCAATGATGAGCGCCGGGTTGCGGCGGCGTACCAGGTCGACGGCCGCGGTGACCCGTTCGGCCTCCGGGTGGTGCACGCTGCCGAAGTTGGAAAACGACAGCATGGCCACGCGCGGCTGCATGTCGAAAAAAAGCGCTATCTCTGCAGCCAGCAAGGCGATTTCGGCCAGGTCCTCGGCGCTGGGACGGATATTGACCGTGGTGTCGGCAAACAGCAGCGTGCGGTTCTTGGACATCATCAGGTAGAGTCCGGAGACCTTGGTGACGCCCGCGCGCCGCGGAATGACCTGCAGCACGGGCCGGATGGCATTGGGGTAGGATTGGGCGATGCCGTGTACCTGACCGTCGACCAACCCCTCGCGAACCATCATGGCGCCGTAGATGTAGCGGTTTTGCAGTTGACGGCGGGTTTCGGACAGCGTCCACCCCTTGCGTTGGCGCAGGGCGAACAGTTTCTCTTCGAACGCTTCCAGGTGAGAATTCCGGCGCGGGTTCAGGATCTCGATACCGTCCAACGCTATATCAAGATCGGCGGCCTGGGCGTGGATTTCCGCCGGATCGCCGAGCAGCACCGGATGGGCGATGCCTTCGCGGAAAGCCCGGTAGGCCGCCCGGATGATCACGGGGTGGTTGCCTTCGGGCAGTACGATGCGCAGGGGTTGTTGCTGCGCGCGGATAATGATCTTGCGCATCAGTTCGCGCTCCGGTCCCAGCGACGCCTCCAGGCGCTGCACATAGCCGGCGGGCGGCTGAAGACGCGCGACCCCGCTGTCCACGGCAGCCGCGGCGACGGCCGGCACCACTTTGAGCAGCACGCGGTCGTCCAGGGGTTTGGGGATGATGTAATCGGCACCGAAGCGGATGGGTTTGCCGCCGTAGGCGCGGATCACGGCATCGGGAACATCCTCGCGCGCCAGGTCCGCCAGGGCTTGCACGGCCGCGAGCTTCATGGCCTCGGTGATGCTTGTGGCGCGCACATCCAGAGCGGCACGGAATATGTACGGAAAACCGAGCACGTTGTTGACCTGGTTGGGATAGTCGGAGCGGCCGGTGGCCACGATGGCATCCGGCCGCGCCACCTTGGCCTCATGGTAATCGATCTCAGGGTCGGGATTGGCCAGGGCGAAGATGATGGGGTGCGGGGCCATGCGCATCAGCAGGTCCGGGGTAAACGCGCCCTTGGCCGACATGCCGACCAGCAGGTCCGCGCCCTCGGCCGCTTCGGCCAGGGTCCGGCAACCCGTCGCGCAGGCAAATTCCGCCTTGTACGGGTTCATTCCCGCATCGCGCCCCGCATAGATGACCCCGCGCGTATCCACCATCATCAGGTTTTCTTTGGGGATGCCCAGCAGGACATACAGCCGGGCGCAGGCGATGCCGGCCGCACCGGCGCCGTTGATGACCACGCGCAGGCTGTCCAGTTCACGCCCGGTCAGCCGGACCGCATTGAGCATGGCGGCCGCCGAGATAATGGCCGTGCCGTGCTGGTCATCGTGAAACACCGGGATCGACATCTGCTGTTTGAGCTGTTCTTCAATGTAAAAACAGTCCGGCGCCTTGATATCCTCCAGGTTGATGCCTCCGAAGGTCGGCTCCAGGCACTTGACGGTGCGGATGAACGCGTCCGCGTCGGGTGTATTGACCTCCAGATCGAACACGTCGATATTGGCAAAGCGCTTGAACAAGACCGCCTTGCCCTCCATGACCGGCTTGCCGGCCAAGGCGCCGATGTTGCCCAGGCCCAGGACAGCCGTGCCATTGGTAATCACGGCGATCAGGTTGGCGCGGTTGGTGTAGTCGAACGAGCGTTCCGGATCGGCGTGGATCTTGAGACACGGGATGGCAACGCCCGGGGTGTAGGCCAGGCTCAAATCCGCCTGACTCAGAAAGGGTTTGGTGGGGACGACTTCGGTTTTTCCCGGGCGCGGGTGTTGATGGTAGCGCAGGACCTCATCTTCGGTATGCATGGTCACGGTCTCTCTTTTTATCGATATGTTGATGTATAACGGCCGCATGCGGCGCACGCCGGTCGCTGGTTCCGCGCCACACGCCATTTCGCTCAAGTGAGACAAAGGGTCGGGCCGCAAACTCGCTGGCGCTCAAACAGTGCGGCCCAAAGCCCCCTACGCACACCTTTTGTAGGGGCGACCGGCGGTCGCCCGCAGAAAAGCTCATGGCTGACTGTGGCGCGGACAACCACCTCACTACGTGCGGTGCCGTGAACCAGCTGCTATGCAGGTTCGGTGAAAAACTCCCGCAATGTCCGGTTAAACGTCTCGGCCTGCTCGATGTTCTGCAAGTGGGCTGCTTCGGCGATGACGACCAGGCGGGAGACGGGAATGCGTTCGTGAATGAAGCGGGCCGCCGCGACCGGCGTGCCCTGGTCCTGTTCGCCGACGAGTATCAAGGTGGGGCGGTCGATGTCAAAAAGGATGTCGCGCAAGTCCATGTCGCGCAGGGCGGCACAGCAGGCACTGAATCCCTCCGCCGGGCTGTTTTCGATGATTTTACGGATTTTGCGTACGGTTTCGGGCAGCCGTTCACGGCCGGCCGGCGTGAACCAGCGTTCCAGGGTGCCAGGGGCCACGGCCGCCATCCCTTGCTCGCGGACGGTGCGGATGCGCTCCTCCCAGATGTCGCGCGCCGGCATGTGCGCGGCGGTTGAACAAAGAACCAGCGAGTGCAACCGTTCGCCATGGCGCGCGCCCAGCATCTGCCCGACCATGCCGCCCATGGACAGGCCGCAGAAGTGGACTTTGGGCAGGTTGAGCGCATCCATCAAACCCACGGCATCGTCGGTCAGATCGGCCATCGTGTACGGCCCCGGCGGCACGGCGGAGTGCCCGTGCCCGCGGTGATCGTAGCGTAACACGCGGTAGCCGGCCGAGGTAAGCGGCGCAATCTGCGGATCCCACATGCTCAGGTCGGCCGCCAGGGAATGCGCCAGCATAACCACCGGCCCCTCCGCAGGTCCGTCGAAACGATAGTTGAGCGTCGTCGCAGGGGTATCAATCAACGGCATCACATGCTCCTTTCTCGGTTTAGGCCAACATAATCATGCTGGATGCAATGACCACCTTTGAGGTGCGCCGCCGCCATACCCGGCAATCATGTGTGCGGGAGAAAAAGGCTGCGCCATTTTGTGCGATCACCCGAATTCATTTGTGCGATCACCCGAATTCATAGGTTCGCGCGGGCGACCGCCGGTCGCCCCTACAGCGGGCATCGTGGACATAACGGTGTTCATCCGTCCCAGGGATTCATTGACATCAACGCACCGGGCAAACCCAAGGTTCGCCCAAAAATAACGATGCCCTGTCAATTAAAGCCCTACGCAAACCTCATTGCCCAATCTCGCAGGGGCTCCACCTGCAGGGGCGACCGGCGGTCGCCCGGTTCGGGTGCAAACCCCCCACCCCCGGCAACCATGTGTGCGGGAGAAAAAGGTTGCGCCATTTTGTGCGATCACCCGAATTCATAGGTTCGCGCGGGCGACCGCCGGTCGCCCCTACAGCGGGCACCGTGGACATAACGGTGTTCATCCGTCTCAGGGATTCATTGACATCAACGCACCGTCCAAACCCGAGGTTCGCCCAAAAATACGATGCGCTGTCAATTTAAAGCCCTA